>CAZLGW010000110.1:0-2736 GCA_964559125.1 uncultured Cytophagales bacterium | reverse complement strand
ACACGGACAGAAAGGTTGTTTCATACAAAGAGTATAAGAATCGAAGCTTTTACAAGCACTTTGCTTTTGAAAGCAAATACATCTTTAATGATGATGGTCTTTTTATTATTTTCAATCCCCAATACTTGTTTACAAGCGACGGCAAAACGCCACTAGCGGACAAAAAGGAAATTACAAAGCTCACAAACAAAGTGACTTCTCGGGAATGGAACCAGCAGGTACTGAACCACGTGCATTTCATTTTTTCCTTTTTGTCTAAGGGACAACAGAAGCTTACTTTGAGTGTAATTGAATCCTCAGAAATTGAAATTTCGTCTTACAACTACTTTATCGTTCCATTTGGTATCCCTGTGGATAACAAAAGTGCTTTCAAGCCAGTATCCCATTACAACGGTAGCAATCAACAAAGCATTTTCGAGTAATGAAATTTGAACTTCTGCCTGAGCCAAGACTTGAATTCGGTGACGATTTCATTTGTGATGATCCGAAAAAAGGAATTTCGGTTGGTGGATTCTTTTCACTGACAAACCAGACGCATCGCTCAGAAATTCGACTGTCAATAGTAGGGACGAAAAACAACATTCAGGACTGCCGGGACTGGATTGATAAGATGGGAGGATATATTGAGGCCACCGCTAAGGACCTAAAACTTGACAATGAAGCATCGATTCAGGAAGGTGAAGTGATTTCAAATGATGAGGACGATGATGTTAACGCAATCGCCGAGTTGTTTGGGGATACGGCGATCAATGAGGAGGAGCCCGAGTTCGCCATAAACAAGAAACTCAATCCTGATTTTATAGGTTTTAGTAAGGAAAGCAGCTTTAAGTGCGAGTTTCTAAACGATGAGCTGAATAACGTTGAAGTGAGGGGTGTCGACGTTGACGCAATCATTGCATCAGACATGAACCTTGTCGATAAGTGTACTAAAGTTATTGAGGTTTACAAGGCAGCTTTTCTAAGACATAAGGAAAACTTGCATACCAAACCGGATGTTTGTATCATCATCATCCCTTCAGTAGTTTTCAAAAAACTTGCAAGCATTCCATTTGAGGGAGCAAAATTGAATTTTCGAAGGAAACTGAAAGCTGAAATATTACAATGTGAAAGCGAAATCCCCGTGCAACTGGTTCTTGAGGATACGATTTTAGGAAAGAAAAGGACCCAGGATGGATCCATGATTGCCTGGAATTTCGTTGTTGCGCAGTATTACAAATCTGATTCAATACCCTGGGCCTTGACCGATATTGACAAGGACTCTTGCTTTGTGGGCATCAGCTTTCATAGTCTGCTCGGTAAAGAAAATAATTTAAAGCGATCAAGCATAGCGCAAGCATTTAACCGTGAAGGGAAGGGCCTGATTTATGTCGGAAAGCAATTTGAGTGGGATGATAAAAAAACAAAGGTTCGAGCACCACACTTGACATATGGTTATGCCAAAAATCTAATTCACGCAGTTATTGATACTTACGTCACGCAAAACCGTAATTTAAAGCCAAGGCGGGTAGTAATTCATAAAACCACGGACTTTTGGAATTCGGCCATCCATAAAGACTACGCTGAAGTTGAAGGCCTCAAAGACGGCATTCGGCAGGCATTAGGCGAGGACGTAGAAATTGACCTAGTAACTATTAAGGATTCTTCCGTGAAGATATTCAGAACGGCTGGCAAATACCCCGTAATACGAGGAACGATGTTTGAAATTGACAAGACTGAAGGAGTGCTTTACACGACCGGCTACATCCCATACTACGAGACATTTCCGGGGATGCATATGCCGCTAGGAAAATCAGTGCAAATTTTTGAAGGGGAAACCACATTGCGCAACGTGTGCAGTGAGATCATGGCACTAACCAAAGTGAATTTCAACAACTGCAATTACTATGACGGGCTGCCCATTACCTTACGATTTGCACAAAAAGTGGGCGAAATCATCCAGTATTTGCCGGAAGGTTTTACCCCGCCAAGCAAGTACTACTACTATATGTAGGGAATGCGAGGCAGCGCGCCGATATCAGCGATCGGCCTTACGAAACAATGGCGTGAATGAGGGATTGACGAATGCCAAAAGACTAATGGGGCATCATTTTGAAATATTCCTTCCATAGTAAAGCAAAGAGCACCGAAAACCCGAATTCAGGTCCGATGGTAACCAACACCTAACACAAGGATATTCTTCTCTTTTTGGCGTTTGCTCCTCTCAGTACCTCAATCCCTTACACTCAAATTCTTGGTCAATAGATTTCGGGCCGACTGAAGGTGTAAAAAGCTTCTCCCTTGATCGCCTTTGAGGCTGAGGCTACGGAAATTAGGGATCGTGAGTCAAATGTTCAGTTTAGTACACCGTCCATAGCATCGATTCGGGACCATCGATTTTACCTACTTTTTGCACTACCGGTTTGATTGGCAAATACGGAATACTTGACACTCTTAATCTTTTCAAAAACTTCCGTGAACGTTTAGAAAATCGAGATATTCGTTTGCCCTTTGTTAGCATCTTTAACAGATCCGTCGATTCCCTGTTGTAGATTCTGCTCCATGCATCACACAAGCCGTGAAAAAAACTTCTCAACCCTTTACCATTCTATTCCTCAACTGAATCAGATCCTTACTCAGCTTCTTTTGAACGACCTTTGCATATATCTGAGTAGTTCTTATACTCCTGTGGCCCAGGAACTCCATCGCTGTTTCCAATGGCACGTCATTGGTAAGCAGTACAGTTGTCGCACATGTATG
>CAZLGW010000109.1:0-3160 GCA_964559125.1 uncultured Cytophagales bacterium | reverse complement strand
CGCAATATTACAATATATAATTTTCGTAGCAAAATATTTCCATCCTTATTTGTGGCAGGATGAGTTGTTATCCTTTCCTTCGGCTGTAATTTCTGTGTATTGCCAGTTTTATATCAATTACTTGCTCCTTGTCCAGACTTCTGTGTCCGGAATCTCCAGATCTTTCGGATCGAAAACCGGGTTTTTACCTTCTTTCTGCTGCAGGTGATAATCCTTCAGCGCCTTCAAAGCTGGTTTCCGGAGCAGGATGATCGCGATGATATTGAGCCAGGCCATCAAGCCTACCCCTATGTCTCCGAGCGTCCAGGCGAGGTCTGCCGTTTTAACGGTTCCATAGAAGGTAGCGAACAGGATCAGCCCCCTTAGAATCCATAGGAAAGCCCTGTTCTTCCTGTCTTTCAACAGGTAGCTCAGATTGGTTTCTGCGATGTAGTAATAGGCCATGATGGTCGTAAAGGCAAAGAGCAGCAGCGCACAAGCCACAAAACCGTCGCCGATGGCGGGGAAATGCCGACTGACTGCCGCCTGGGTAAAGCCTGATCCGGCCGCCAGGTCGGGGACATTCGCTATATAAAGACCGCCGGCCGGATTGACGACATTGAACTGCCCTGTAAAAAGTATAATCAAGGCGGTTGCCGTACAAACGAACCATGTGTCCACATAAACCGAAAAGGCCTGTACCAGCCCCTGCTTGGCGGGATGGCTTACCTCCGCTGCCGCTGCCGCATGCGGGGCGGTTCCCTGTCCCGCTTCGTTGCTGTATATTCCCCGTTTTATGCCCCAGGTAACGGCCGACCCGAAAATCCCGGCCAGGGCCGGCTCCTGCCCGAAAGCGGACCGGAAAATGAGCGCGAAAACATCGGGGATCTGCCTGAAATTGAGCGCTACGATAACCAACGCCATCAATATATATGCGCCTGCCATAAAAGGCACGATCAATTCTGCCGCCCGTCCGATCCTCCGTACCCCGCCGAATATAATCGATGCCAGCAAAACCGAAACGACGGCCCCGGTTACTTCCACCGGGATGTCGAAGGCATGCTGCATGCTTGAGGCGATGCTGTTGCTCTGCACACCGGGAAGAAAAAAGGCAGTACTGAATACCGTTGCTACGGCAAACAGGGTGGCGTACCACTTCATTCCAAGCCCCTTTTCGATATAGAAAGCCGGACCGCCCCGGTATTGGCCGTCCCTGACAGTCTTATAGATCTGGCCCAGGGTCGCTTCCACAAAGGCCGACGCCGCTCCCAGGAACGCAATTACCCACATCCAGAATACTGCGCCGGGCCCTCCCATCGCGATGGCGGTGGCCACGCCGGCGATATTTCCGGTTCCCACCCTGCCGGAAATTGCAATGGAGAATGCCTGGAAAGAAGAAACTCCCTTGCTGGAGGCCGAGTCGGTAAACAGAAGGCGGATCATATCCTTCAGATAACGCACCTGCAGGAAACGGGTGGTTACTGAAAAATAAATCCCGGCGCCCAGGCAGAGCGCAATCAGCGCATTGCTCCAGATCAGGTCATTCAGGGCGGTAGCAATATCGTGCATAAAACAGGAAGGTTTCGGGAATCCCGGCAAAACGGCTTTGATTTTCCAAATCAAACAAAAAAACGGGATAAGCCGCCTTCTTCCTTGAAAACATCAATCAATTTCCGGATATAACAAAATTTAATTTGCTATTTTCTTGATCAGGCGTAGAGCAAAGACTTCAAAATACGGAGCGTTTATCAGGGCCTGCTGGAGTCAACCTCCGGTACTGGTCAGGAACACCGGGGTTTGGGACTGGTGGATCAGCTCTTTGGCCATGCTCTTAGAAAACAGCTTTTCGAAAAAACCGCGTTCAACCTGCGTCAGCATCAGCAGGTCAAAATCTTCATCCAGCTTTTGGATGGCCTCAATACCTTCTTCGCCTTCCACCCACGACCAGGAAAGGTGCGGTATTTCCGCTTCGGTTTTCAAGGTTTGCGCCCAGTTGGCAAGCCTTGCTTCCTTTGCCGGACGTTCGTCTGATTTTCCAAAATGGATCAGTCGAATCTCGCCGGGCAAAGAGGGGAACTGTTAGATTTTTGCTGATTATTGTTGTTTAGCTGGTCTTCAAGATAGCGTTGTATCAGGTCATTGGCAATAATCTTTGCCGCCTTATAATCGTGGGAAGTAGAAAACCTATGGTCGGTTTCAAAATAAACGGTGTCCAAACTCAATTTGATGTCATGTTGCCCACGTACAAAATATTTGTGGTCAAGATAAGTGCTGTTTGTCCAGTAATATTTAAGAAATTCAATATTATCATCATTGAACATTTTTAGGATTATTAATTTTTCATTGAAACAGGCTTCCATAACCAATTTTCCGCCAAAAGGTTTCTTGGCTTCTATCTTATACATAGTATTATAATAAATGAGTTTTGCAACAATAACAGGCTTCTGATACTTGAAAAAATAAATTTCTTCTTCCAAATCTTTAAATCCGGATTTTAGCACTTGTTTTTTAACTTCGGACAAGCAGTCAACTACTTCAGATATTATGGTTTCAATCAGTTGTAAAGGATTATTGTCATCAATTTCTAATTCTTTGATTGCGTTTTCCAATTTGCTTAACATTTTGTTATAAAAATTTTCCATACATAAATCCTGTCTGCTATATGTTATAATTTGAACTCCTTTTTAAAAGTTTGAAATTTATAAAAGTAATAAAATGATTTTCGTGGTCTATCGGCTCACATATAAATTACTTTTACGTTAATCATTTTATCTGCTTTTAGTTCAAAACTTGCTTTGGAAAAATTGGGGCTGTTTCTTCAACCTATTGATTGATAGTTAGAAAACCTAATGCCTTCTTTTGGTAAAAGCAACCCTTTATCAACCTTACCGTTATAATTTTCGTAGTGTAAAATATTTACTGCATATTTTCCTTTGGGCAGGTTTTTAAAAGTAATTTCGGATTTGCCATTTACAATTTTTACTTTTTATAATCGATAATAATTCTTGTAATCTTCTTCAGGAATTGAACCGTCTTTGCTGTAAAGGGCGAGTTGTACAACGCCTTTTGAGTTTTGTAGTTTCTCCAATTTGACAGTCAATGAATATGTTTCTAACTGACATTCTAAAAATGAACAGAGGAAAAAACTTAACACAACTGTAAGTAAAATAAAAATTGACGC
>CAZLGW010000108.1:0-3207 GCA_964559125.1 uncultured Cytophagales bacterium | reverse complement strand
CGCTTTTTTACGATCCGCAGGGATTTTATCCTCTCAAAATTTGATGAATTGATGAGAAGGTAGCTAATCTACTGATTTTCAATTTTCTATCCCTCATCATTTTCTCATCAAATTAGAAAAACACCTCATTTTTATGAGCGATTGATGAGCAATCAAAGACTGATTTGATGAAATGATGAGAATTTGATGAGCGCATAATTATCTGTTTTAGAGAAAGTTAAAGCCATTTTTCATCATTTCATCAAAAACATCCTTACAACCCAACCGTACATTTCCCATGAACTGTAAGCAAGCCAATAACATTCCCATACGCCAGGTTTTAGCGCACTTTTCTCTTTTCCCCAGCAAAGAAAACTCTCATGCCGGGTTTTACTATGCCCTGGATCGAAAAGAGAAAACGCCCAGCTTGCATGTTGATTTTTCAAGAAATACCGCTTTTGATTTTGGAACGGGGCGAAAGTATGACGTGGTCAACATCGTACAAATGATCCGGCGCTGTTCGGTGAGCGAGGCGCTGGATTTCCTGTCCGGATTTGAGTTTCCGGCTATACCCGTCAAGCGTTCCGGCCAGGAGGCTGGCGACGATTATACCATCACTACCGTCAAGCCGCTCGAACACCCGTCGTTAGTAGCCTACCTGAAAGCCCGAAAACTTGATCCGGTCAGCTCAGCTCTTAGTGAAGTTCATTACAGGAGTGGGAGCAAAACTTATTTTGGTGTCGGTTTTAAAAACGATACGGGTGGGTATGAGTTTTCAAATAGTATCGGGTTCAAACGCTGCCTGGGTGCAAAGAACATCACCACCTTCTCTTCCGGCAATCCTACCTTATGCGTTTTTGAAGGATGGTCGGATTATCTATCCTATCAGGTGCTCACTAAAGTACTGGATCTTGATCCTAACGACACGATCGTCCTTAACTCGGTTTCCCTGGTAAACCGGATACTGGACACATGCCGGCATTACGAGCATATCCAGCTATACCTGGACAATGATCCGGCCGGAGACCGGGCTACCGGTCTTATGCTTCAAGCTTATGGGCAGGCATCGGATCAACGGTTTTGGTACCGGGATTACAAAGACCTGAATGAATTCCTGGTTTCCGGGCGGGCTAATTAAAAAACATCTTCACCATGAACAAAAAGCTGGCCAGAGAGCTGTATGAGCGGGGCGACCGGAAAAGGAAAATGGCACTTGCCAGGGCGTATCCTGAGCTACTCTTTATGGATGTATCCCTAAAGTTTATCTGCGAGCGGATCAACCGGGACCTGGGTTTTGACCTGGTTACCGAAAACGACATCAAATACATCCGGCACCATTTCCAGCCGGAGAGGAGGAAACCCGATCTCAGCCTGCCGCCTGCCATAGCCAGCCCGGTAAAGATTTCAACCGGAACGAGCAGAGTGACCTGGACTGATCCGGAAGAACTAACCAAAACATCACCCAACATCAAATCAAAATTCAGCAGCTAATGAAACAGATACATTTTATTCTTCAAAGCAAAGGAGGCGTAGGCAAAAGCCTTTTGGCCGCCTTGATGGGCCTGAAACGAATGGATTCCGAAACCACCGCTTTCGTTGACCTGGACAGCAGCACACAATCTTCCATGCGACAACTCGCTTTTTTAGGGAGCCAGAGATTAGAAACCGTCTCGCTTCTCAATCAAAAACAAGTGCTGGTCAGGGATAACCTGGTCGCCTACCTGGAGAGCCTGGCCGATGCGCCGTTTGAAGAGTTCTTCTTTGATTTCGGGGCGCCGGAATCCGAACAGTTCCCCGCCTTGATCGGGCAAGACCTGCCGTTCGATGAGTTTTTAGGTATGCTGGGTATGAAAGCCTGCTACCATGTAGTGATCGGCGGAGGTAGCGCCTATATCCCATCAGTGAACTACTTGCAGCAGATTGTCCGTATCGTACCGGATGCAACTTCTATTACCGTATGGGCCTCGATGACTTCTTTCAATCAACACCCCAAACTACTGGAAGAATTGACCCAAAACTGTCAAAAGCTGGGCCTTGACCTTAAAGCTTTCGGGGACTTTGACCCGCAAAGCCATCTGGGCGGGGTGATCCTGGATTTGATCCGGCTGGGTACGCCGCTGGATGACTATTACCCCGGCGCGCTGCTCAGGATGAGAAAAGAGCTATCCGAAAACATAACCATTTAAAAGCCATGAACCAGGTAGATAAGGAGTTCATCATACGATTGAAAGGAAGATTCACTGAAAAGTATGCCATCCAGATGGATGACTGGACAGCAGTGATCCTCAACGAGCTAAGCGAAGGGGTTTCAAAACTGAGGACAGAAAACAATCAGTCGCTTACCAACAGCATCCGGCACATCGACGCCGCAGCAGGCCAAATAAAAGGCCAGCTCCGGCAGGTACGTTTTGACTCACCCAGGCAGGCTTTGTTTTATGGTATTGGAAATCACCTGTTATATGGGTTGACGTGCCTTATCGGGGTTTGCTCAATCATTTGGTTTTACAGCATTCAAACCGGGTTTGCTGAAAAAAGGGTATTTGTCAACCAGTATGCTTCCGTCGAAAAATTCGAGAGTATTTACCAGGACGGCAAAACGATCGTGCAGAACGGCTACGAGTTTCTTGTCGTGGAACCAATGAAAGAGGGAGAGGCCCAGCTTGCACGTAACTACCTGTACGACAAGAGGAAAAATCGGGTATTGATCCCCATTCGAACCAGATAGCACCGTATGAACCGGTTTGATCCCGGTTGAAACGTTGGATGTCAGCGGTAAAAGAGCCAGCTATGTTTTGGTTTTACCAAAACGCCGGCCCACCTCATGCTACCGCATTCAGTGGGGAGTTTTTCATGCTATCGCATTCAAAAAATAAAGAGGGGAAAGAATATGGAGGAGCAGAATGTAATTACAAGGAACAAAGGCGGCAGACCTAGGAAAACGATCAAAAGAGATCAGCTCATGGCAGTGAAGTGTACGCTCTATGAGCGCACGGTAATTGAGGCCAGGGCTAAAAGCGTTAACCTCTCCATTTCGGAATACCTACGGGAGATCGGACAGACCGGAAAAATCGACAGACGGGATAAGGCATTGCCCAAAGAAGTCTTAAGCCTTACCGCCACACTCAACCACATGGGCGCCAACCTTAACCAGATCGCTAAAAAGCGGAATGGGCCAGATGAGCTAAGCCCGTTGGAGCGGGCAGAATTAAAGGTGCAGTCAGGGCGGTT
>CAZLGW010000107.1:0-3235 GCA_964559125.1 uncultured Cytophagales bacterium | reverse complement strand
CCTTAGGTTATTATTATGGGAACATTGGTGGACAAATATATATACTACGGCATAATGGCTTTGCTCGTTCCTCGCTAAACCCACCCTAATGGGACTTATTCCGTTTCCTTTTGGCTTTCGCTCATACGCCCGTCCTATTTATCTGCTGTCTTTTCCCCCGTTTTTTCTTTCGGGAAAAAAAATGCGGAGAGCAGGCAGAGTCAATAAAAGTTAAACCAAAAAGCAAAAAACATCATGAACATCGTCGGACGATTGACCAGGGACGCCAAAGTGAGCACCCTGGAGAGCGGAAAACAGGTAGTCAACTTCTCGGTAGCGGTCAACGAGCAGTACCGCAACAAGCAGGGCGAGCGGGTGGAACTCACCGAATACTTTGACTGTGCCTATTGGCTTTCGCCGGGTGTGGCTGCCGTCCTCACCAAAGGCACATTGGTAGAACTCACCGGCCGCGTAAGCGCAAGGGCATGGACATCCTCAGACGGGCATCCAAAAGCCGCCCTTAATTTCCATACCTCCGGGATCAAATTGCACGGGGGTGGTAGGAAACCTGAGGAAAACAACCTTGCCGGTTCAGCACCTCAGAGCAGGAAGGCCAAAAAAGACGACCTGCCTTTCTAATTCATCATTTTTTAACCTTTTAAATACTAAAATCATGGCTCACAATCTGAATTTCAACCAACGTACAGGACGGTACAGCTTCTTTAGCGTCAAGGAAAAAGCATGGCATGACCTGGGGCAAATCGTAGACCAATACCCTACCAGCGCGGAAGCGATACAGCACGCCGGGTTAGATTTTGAAGTAATCAAAACCCCACTCTTCACTAAAGGGAACGCGGTAACCATTGCCGACAGCGGGGAAATTGTAGAACCGGAAAATATCCTCCTGCCCGATCATTTCGCTACCCTTAGAACCAATACCAACGAGGCATTCGGGGTAGTAGGCAGGGACTACCAGGTAGTACAGAACGCGGAAGCCTTCGCCTTTTTTGACGCTATCGTCGGCGGGGACGGGATATTCTACGAAACGGCCGGGGCATTGGGCAACGGGGAAAGAATTTTCATTACCGCAAAGCTGCCGGATTATATCAGGGTGGGAAGCGGTGACGATGTAACGGAAAAGTACATTTTCCTGACAACCTCCCACGACGGTAGCGGCAGTATTACCGCAGCGTTTACGCCGATACGTATCGTATGCCAGAATACCCTCAACGCCGCTTTTGGTAATATGTCTAATGTTATCCGTATCCGCCATACCTCCGGGGCAAAGCAGCGGCTGGGGGAAGCACACCGGGTAATGGGGCTGTCCAATCGGCTAAGCGAAGAGCTTGAAGGGGTTTTCAACCAATGGACAAAGGTTCGCATGACCGACCCGGAAGTAAAAAAACTGATCCAAATAGCCCTCTCTCCCAATAAGGAGGCGTTAGAGGCCATTAAGAAAGGCGAGGAAAGCGAGCTGTCCACCGTGTTTAAAAACACGGTAGAAGATGCCTTTGCCTATGCGATGATGGCCGACACCCAGCAAATGGAAACGACCAAAGGGACCGTATTCGGGGCATATAACGCGGTGACCGGCTATTATCAAAATGTGAAGAACTACCGGGATGATGAAGCCAAATTGCAATCCATCGTCATGGGAGGAACGGCCCAGCTTAAAGCACAAAAGGCCTTTGACCTGTGCAATGCGTTTGCCCAGGATGGGGCAGCAATCTTTAATCTGAACTGATATTTAACAGCGCTCGGGGCAATCGCTTTCACAGTGGTTGCCCTGCCAAAAACATCCTTATCGAATATGGAAACGCTAATAAATCTACTTAAAAACCTGTCTTTTCCCGCCCTGTTTTTTATCGGACTGGCCATAAGGCTCTATGTTGGCATGAAACAATTCAACCGGCGGGGAGCAGGAGGATTACAGCACTTCAGCAATTATTTCATAGGGCTGATTACCCTTGCATTCGAATGGCTACTGAACTGGATTGCGCTGGCCCTGATGCTTTCAGGGCTATTGGGATGGATTTTCAGATAGGACAGCACGGACTATAAACGGTACGGGGCTGTACAGGTTTTAAACAAAAAGGACTACAGAATAAGAACAACAGATTACAGGTATAGATTGTAATATAAATATATGGAGGACATGGAAAATCAAACTTTTTTCGAAATCGACAGCATTGTTTATGGAACGGAGTACCCCAAAAGCCCGATAGTTCAGGGACTGTTTGCCGAAAAGGTAGCCAAACAGGAGAAAATCCGTTATAGCAACTGTCTGGCGCGCATAACCTTTCGCGACCCTTCAATCAACAGGGTACTATACGGCGGAGTCCCATTAGAGGAGACCCTTTTACTTGGACGGGAAAATAGTTATGACGCTCACTTTCATATTTGCGCAAGAGCGGGGCAAAGCGCGCTTCGGATTGCCACCGGATATTTCCCAAAAGGTAAAATCGTCATGCATGAGCAGTACCATCATGCGCTGATCCTGCGAAAACTCACAGAACATGAAATCCGCCAGATCCTCACCTATGTAATGGACAACCCGGATGTATTGGCGCATAAGCTTAGAAACCCGGATTGGGATGATGACGATTATTAAATGGGCGGGCCCCCGAGCCTTTCGGGGGTGGTCAGATATACCGCTCCCGAAAGACTAAGCTAAAAAAGCTCGGGCGGCCAAAAGGCACTCCCTCCTTATAGTCGGGGCAGCCTTTTGGCGAAAAAGCGGTGCAGCCACTTGTACCGAACAGCTCTCCCGGCTCATCCCTCGCTTCGCGCTTCGGTACAACAGGCTGCGGGGCATAGGTAGGACTGTAGTTTACGGTTGCTTTATTGATACACCCGATTATAAGCTAATTTTAAAAGGGAGTTTATTGAAAGTAAAATCTCTTGCCACCTGAAAAATGTCTTGAAGCCATCAAAAGGAATAATGTGAGAAGCGTTATACTATGCGATGAACAAATGACAACCGGCGAAGTATTAGAATTAAATGAATTTATTACCCCAATTTCAATTCATCCGGAAACACCAATAAGGGCGCCAGGGGTTAGAGAAAAGCCAGCGGTTAACCAGCCGACAGTATCACCGGGAATTACAAATCGCATTCACTGCTAAAACTCCCTTTCCCCAAACTCGCTTTTCGGTAACCGACTTTTCTTATGGCGCTGGTTGAGCGTGTAGCTGAGGTTGAGCAGGAACATGTCCGTTTCGTGGATATAGTTGGTGGTCGTATAAAAATCCCTTC
>CAZLGW010000106.1:0-3333 GCA_964559125.1 uncultured Cytophagales bacterium | reverse complement strand
CTTCGAGCCGATCGACAGCTCTGCTTCCGCCATAGGCGCCCAGGGGCTCCTCCGGTTGGGGCGTTACCTTTCCGAAAGAGGGGATGCCGAAAACGGTGACAAATATTTCCAGGCGGGACTTACCGTTGTAAAAACACTTTTGGAAGAGCCTTATCTTTCGGTTGATCCTGCTCACCAGGGGCTATTGCTGCATACGATTTACCATCATCCGAACGGGTGGGACAATATTCCTGCAGGAGGCAAGATTCCGAGCGGAGAGTCCTGCATGTGGGGAGACTACCACATACGGGAGGTAGTGCTCTATCTTCAGAGATTGATCGGCAATGCTCCCTACTACCGGTATACCGGTAGCGTAAAATAGACTTCAGATGGAACTAAAACGTTGCTGCATTCACAGCATTACCAACAAACCCTGGAAGCTGGAACAGGCTGTCGATAAGTATGCGGAAGCCGGTATCGGTGGAATAAGTGTCTGGCAGAGTAGCCTGGAAGGAATAGGGGCGAAGAAGGCTGCTGATCATATAAAGGCGTCGGGTCTGGAAGTAGTTTCGTACGTGAGAGGCGGCTTTTTTGCCCATCCCAGCGGAGAGGAAAGAAAAAAGGCGATAGACAATAACAAAAGGCAGTTGGAAGAGGCGGCGGAGCTTGGTGCGCCGTTGATCGTACTCGTATGCGGGGCTTCGCCTGCGCAGTCGCTGCAGGTTTCGCGCCTGCAGATCAGGGAGGGCATAGAAGCGCTGCTGCCGATGGTGGAGGAATTGAACATCAAGCTGGCTATAGAGCCGCTTCACCCCATGTATGCCGCCGACCGGTCGGCTATCAATACGCTCGGGCAGGCCAACGATATGGCTGAGGCCATTAAGTCGGGTTTCGTCGGCGTGGCGGTTGATGTGTACCATCTCTGGTGGGACGGCGACCTGGAAAAGGAAATCCTGCGCTGCGGTGCCAATGGCAATCTCCTGGCTTATCACGTATGCGATTGGAAAACCAATACGCTCGATATGCTTAACGACCGGGGACTGATGGGGGAAGGGTGTATTGACCTGAAGAGAATACGTTCGTGGGTAGAGGAAGCAGGTTTTCACGGCTACCATGAAGTGGAAATTTTTTCCAATATCTACTGGCAAATGGACCAGGACGAGTATCTGAAGAAAATCACAACTGCCTTTACCGAAAAGTGCTGACCCGGATTTATCAAGAAAATCAAACTAACAAATATTACGATGGTTCATAAAATTGGGATTATCATGAACGGCGTTACGGGCCGTATGGGAACTAACCAGCACCTGTTGCGCTCTATTAAGCCGATCATCGAGCAGGGCGGCGTAAAATTGCCGAATGGAGATGTAATAGAAGTAGACCCGGTCCTGGTCGGCCGCAGTGAGTCAAAGCTCCAGTCGCTGAGCAAATTGTCGGGAGTGAAAAAATATACAACCGATCTGGATTCGGTCATGTCGGATCCCGGCTACCAGGTCTATTTTGATGCACAGGTAACCGGAAGACGGGCGGCTGCGGTAAAGAAGGCGATAGAGGCCGGTAAGCATGTGTATTGCGAAAAACCGACCGGTACAACGACAGAAGAAGCGCTAGAGCTGTATGAGTTGGCTAAAAAAGCCGGTATCAAAAATGGTGTAGTCCAGGATAAACTGTGGCTACCCGGCCTTCTGAAAGTAAAACGCCTGATCGAAAGCGGGTTTTTCGGAGAAATCCTTTCTGTAAGAGGAGAATTCGGTTACTGGGTATTCGAGGGTACTTCCATACCTGCGCAACGCCCTTCGTGGAACTACCGCAAAGAAGATGACGGAGGAATTATAGTGGATATGCTCTGCCACTGGCGCTACGTTCTGGACAATCTGTTCGGCGAAGTGAAAGCGGTGTCCTGTCTTGGAGCAACCCACATTCCGGAGCGGATTGACGAAAATGGCAACCCGTACAAATGCACCGCAGACGACGCATGTTACGCTACATTCGAGCTGGAAGGCGGTGTGATTGCTCACTTCAACTCTTCCTGGACCGTACGTGTCCGCCGCGACGACCTGCTGACGCTGCAGATCGACGGCACGAAAGGTTCTGCGGTGGCAGGCCTCAGAGAGTGTTACATCCAGCACTACGGAAATACGCCCAAGCCGGTATGGAACCCCGATATCAAGCAACCTATCGACTTTTTCGGAGGCTGGTCGCTGGTTCCGGAGCAGGAAGCTTACGACAATGCCTTCAAGGTGCAGTGGGAACTGTTCCTGAAGCATATCGTTCTCGATACGCCTTTCCCCTGGGACCTGAAAGCAGGCGCCAAGGGGGTACAGCTTGCTGAGAAAGGGCTCGAAAGCTGGGGAAAAAGAGCCTGGGTCGATGTAGAGACTCTTTAAAAGATAGGCAGATATGAGTAATCCGTGTGCACTAATAACAGGGGGAAGCCGGGGCATTGGCCTCGGCATCGCCCATGAACTGGCCAAAGCCGGTTATAATCTGATCATTAATGGCGTGAGGCCTGAAACCGACGTAAGGGAGACGCTGGAGGAACTCAGGCTGCACGGTGTAAAGGTGGTTTACGCCCGGGGCAGCGTTTCTTCGGAGGAAGACCGCGAAAGGATTATCGCAGTTGCTACAGAAACTTTCGGAAGCATCAACGTGCTTGTCAACAATGCGGGTGTGGCGCCAAAGCAGCGGCTGGACCTTCTCGAAACTACTCCTGAAAGCTACCGGCATGTAATGGAAACAAACCTTGAGGGACCCTTTTTCCTGACCCAGGCGATCGCCCGTCATATGGCCGGGAAGAAAGCTGTCGATCCGGAGTTCGTAGCGTCGATAGTTTTTGTAACTTCGATTTCGTCTACCGTAGCATCCATTAACCGGGGAGAATATTGTCTGTCAAAAGCAGGGCTTTCTATGGCATCCAGCCTTTTTGCGGTCAGGATGGCAGAATACGAAATCCCTGTGTACGAGATAAGGCCGGGTGTGATAGCCACCGATATGACGGCCAAAGTACAGTCTAAATACGATGAGCTGTTTGAAGGAGGGATGGCCCTCCAGCGCAGGTGGGGTACTCCCGAAGACGTAGGCAAGGCAGTAGCGGCAGTGGTCACAGGCTCCTTCCCTTATTCCACCGGCCAGGTTATTCTGGTGGACGGGGGTATGAATATTCAAAGACTGTAAACGATTTATACCGAATCGGATACCAATAAACCCTTAAGATGAATTCCAATAAAGAAACCGCCACCCTTCAGCCGGCTCCCAGAAGTTCGCAGACTTACATTGTTGTCACCGCCTTCCTGGCGCTTTTTGCGGTTGTGGGATTTGGTATTTACGGATTGCCCTTCTTTTATGATTTTATCA
>CAZLGW010000105.1:0-3502 GCA_964559125.1 uncultured Cytophagales bacterium | reverse complement strand
GTATGTTCTGTTGTAGCTCACCTGTGACAGGTGCCTGTCGCTTTCCCTGAAACAAATTTTCTATAAACCGGAAACGAACCCCATCGATGACCTCCCGGTTTATTTTTGACAACTGATCCGACTGTGCTGATATTGCAATGGGGCTTTTCCCGCCATCTAAAACGACCTCCACCTTAACGTCTATCGACTTAGCCTTCAGCAGCTTTTCAAAATAAGGTTTTAATACTTCAAACTCCGGTCGGATATTCAGGTTCTCTACTTCAAATAGAATCTCTTCTGCACATTCGGGGATCTTATAAGTAAACCGGAAGCCGCCATATAGAAACTCCAGTTCTTCAATTTTTACCCTGATATTTCTTTCAAGAATTTCCTCGGAACTGCCTGGACTCCTGACTTGATTTTCGTCGGTCTCCGGGAGATCAAATAGGGATCTCTGCTTTTCGAGTTTGCGATAGTATACGTTCCGTTTCAGGAACATCCTGTTCAGGTACCCTATCTTAATATCCCTGTAGTCATAAATAGTTGGGGAAACCTCCGATCGCTGTACCCTGCCCATATACTGGACTAACTTGCCTTCAAACGAAAAAGGATAAACAAGAAATAAACAGTTCGCATTTTGAAGATCTGTTCCTTCCCCGAAAAACTGACCAGTCGTAATCAATACCTGGTAGTTTCCTTCTTTCAATAGCTTCCACTTAGCTTGCCGGCTACTTTCTACATCTTCACCACTGAGCGTAACTATTTCGCAAGAACGTTTCAGTAGCTGGGCCAGGCTCTCGATATGCTCTTTCCGTTCGGTTAACACCACTGCCTTTTTGCCGTTGCCTGCTTCATCCAGTATATCCTTTATTATCAATTTGTTCCGTTCCGAATCATGAACCAATATTTTGGAAAGCGTTTCAAAGCGATCTGTCTTCGGATCAAATGGTACTTCCAAGTCTGTATTTCGGATGACGATGACCGGATGATTTGTGCCCGATATCGCTTCTGTACGAATTTCAGTAAGCAGTTCCCCCAAATAGGTAAATATCAATTTGCCATCGTTGTATTTTCGAAAAGGTGTAGCAGTTAATCCATATAAATACCGGGAATTAAACCTGGCAATTGTATTCCGGAAAGTTTCAGCCGGGATGTGATGGCATTCATCTACGATAACCACCCCGAAAGCGCTGTACAGCTCCGGCATTTCCATTTTCGCAAGACTCTGTATAGTTGCCACTGTGATTTGTCTGCCTGGCTCTAGTTTCCCTTGTCCGATTTTTCCGATATCTTTTAATGGAACCCCTAAAAAAGACTCTATCCGTTCAGACCATTGGCGAACCAGTTCCTTGCGATGGACGATAATCAAAGCAGGCTGTTCTTTCTCTGCAATGATTTTTAAAGCCATAACCGTCTTACCTGAACCGGGAGGGGATACGATCACACCCATTTCCTTTTTCCTCGTAATTTCCAGGCTTTCCTCCTGGTAAGGACGTAACACTGCCTGAAAAGAAAAAGAGACATGAGGTAACTTCACTCTTTCATCATAAAAAGTATAGACTATGCTTTGTTCACGACAAAACCGGATCAGGCTCCCAATAAATCCTCTCGGAAGGAAAATATTATGATCAGCTTCGTCAATCAAACGAAAATAGCGCTCCGTACCAAACGTATTTCGCCCGGTTTTCTTTTTGACAATAAAGTCCTGATTCAGAAAGTTGAGCTCATTTTTAATAAAACTGAAGAGGATAGGCGGAATGCTGTCTTTATTTAAGCGTATTTTTTCACAGAGTGTAATGGTAAGCTTTTCCCCGGTAGTGACTTCTTTCCGGATTTCTGTACTAAGGCTGCTATATAACTGTTCCAGTAACTGCTGCTCTACCCGTTCGACCTGAGCAAGAAACAACCATTGATCGTGGTAAGGCACTCCTGTTTCCGGATCCAGGAAGCAGCTATTCTGCTCCTTCAGGCACAATCCATTTAATGGCAACGCTATCAGGTTACCGAAGCCTTGCCCTGAATGTTGATCCTGGTTAGGGAACAGCCGGTCAAAGCCGGTATTCTTATCATAAGCTGAAACGACTCCGGCTTCAAGGAGTAATAACATTACTATTTTCCGGCTTTTGTAAGCAGGATAGGGCCTATCAAAAAATATCCAGACGTGTCCGCCGTTTCCCGATCTGGATCGCTCCAGGTAGGCAGGGATTCCTTTTTCTATGCAAACTTTGATGAACCGGCCAGCAGAAGACAACCATTCTCCTTCATCAAAATCCGCTGCGATAAACCAGGAAGTATTATCTGGTAAGAGTGGATATAGTCCGATGTGTTGTCTTCCCTCAATATGCTGCGCGATCTGTTCGTCAGATAAAGGCAAGAGTTGTTTATCAGGAAAATCCCTGAGCGACCCTCCTTTCATCTTATGTATACGATACTGATAGGGATCAAATGAATACCCAGGCGTATAGCCGCTTTTATTCCCTTTTTCCCAGCGCATAGCAAACACATCTTCCCGTCCTTTGAAAAGAGACCTGAATAGCACGATATGTGATTTGTCAGCTTCCAGCATAAGTTTTGCGTAGGATTCACAAAGATATTATGTCTATTTTTGTTTTGGACGAATAGGGCTTATTGAATGGCTACCGGAGAAACCCAAAATACAGAATATAAACAATCCTGGAGAGATGAATACTTGAAATGGGTCTGTGGCTTTGCCAACGCGCAGGGAGGCCGGATCTATATCGGTATAGACGATAAAGGTAAAGTAACTGGAGTCGCCGATCACAAAAAACTGATGGACGATCTGCCGAACAAGATCGTTAACTATTTGGGAATAGTCGCAGATGTAAACCTATATGAAAAGGCAGGGAAATACTATATCGAGATCGTTGTCCCGGTAAGCACCGTACCGATTTCCTATCATGGCGTCTATCATTACCGCAGCGGTAGTACCAAGCAGGAACTGAAGGGGGCGGCCTTACACAATTGGTTATTGAAAAAAAGCGGCAAGAACTGGGAAGATATACCTGTTCCCGGTGCTACAGTCGACGACCTGGACAATGAAACTATTCAGAGCTTCCTGAAAAAAGCCATAAGTAAAGAACGCATCCCTGCTTCCGCTGCTGAAGAAGATATCTCACTTCTTATGAAACGCCTGAACTTGCTGTCAAAGGATGGCGAGTTGACAAATGCGGCCATCCTGCTTTTCGGCAAACAGCCTTATTCTATTTCGCCGACTACCAGCTTTAAGATAGGCAGATTCGGAAAACGAGCGAGCGACTTATTGTTTCAGGATATTATAGAAACCAATCTCCTGACCATGGTGGAAAAGGTAATGGATAAATTAAACGATCGCTATCTTATTCGGCCTATTTCCTATCAGGGACTTGAGCGGATGGAGCCATTGGAATATCCGGAAGCTGCATTACGAGAAGCGGTATTGAATTCGATCGTATGTAAAGGTTTACATAAAAATGCTTATGTAAAGGGGAATATTATGTAAAGAATGCGATCTATATTGAGCTAT
>CAZLGW010000104.1:0-4120 GCA_964559125.1 uncultured Cytophagales bacterium | reverse complement strand
CCAACGACCTACTGATTACAAGTCAGTTGCTCTACCAGCTGAGCTATGGAGGCTTCTATTTTTAATTTCGTTTCCGAAATCGTGGGGCAAATGTAGGGGGTTTGAGATTACAGCGCAAGATTTTCGCGGAAAAAACTTAAAAACTTTTCGGGTTTTAGGGCATCATTTTGAAATAGAGGGACTTTTCAGCAAAAAGGCCGCATCAAAGCAGATGCGGCCGGGGGTTAACAATGAGGTGAAAGACCTCTGAGTAATTATTCTGTATCGGAATTCAACTTCCCGACGGCTTTGTCGATCTGGTAACGGCCTGTGCCTTCTTCGCCTATTACGTCGAAAAGCTCCAGCGCCCTGCGGGCATTGTCTTCCTCTTCTATCTGCTCGTTCACAAACCACTGCAGGAAATTTTCAGTAGCGTAATCTTCTTCAGCACGGCTTGCGGTTACAATCCGGTTGATAGATGTCGTAACGTTTATTTCGCTTTGCAGCGCTGTTTCGAAAACAGACCGGAAAGAAGGGTACTCCTGCTGCACTTCAGAGATAGCAGGCGATACGGCCGTTCCGCCGACGGTCAGCAGGTAGTTGAAGATTTTGAGCATATGCTTACGCTCTTCATCCGACTGGCGTAAAAAATAAGCTGAACTGTGCTTGTAACCGTTCCTGTCGCACCAGGAAGCCATTGCCAGGTATTTGGCGGAAGCCTCTGCTTCCATTTTAACCTGGTTATTAAGCAATATTTCTATCTGTTCTTTGAGTGATGTCCTTTGTCTGAGCAAATCTTTCATGAGATATCTTTGTTTGTTGTACTAACTTAACAATACAAAGATAAACCCGTTCTGCTTAAACTGGTTCAACGAATGTACGAATGAAATGAATTTGTAATAAGTCTAATAATGAGATGGTTAGACCGATTTAATTGGAAGGTTTATAAATAAGTGCGGGAGCAGGCCCCAGGAGTTTGCAAAGCATGGAATTCAGTTCGAGCGCGAAGTAGGTGCCGTTGACAAGTTCCCTGAGCTGGATGATTTCGCAGAGGGTAAGCTTTTTCCGGAAGTTTGTCATAGGGGCTTCCACAAAAAAATGATCGCTTTCGTCAGACAAATCAAAAAGCCTTCCTTTAATATCGATCTGGTTCAGCGACCGGCGGATGCACTGAAATTGCTGTATCCTGAGGCTTAATTCAAAACTGTCGAATTTCAGGATGATCCTGTTGGTCGTATCACATTGATAAGAAACACCTTTTGAAGTCTGGAAGAGCTCTTCGGAAACAGCTTTGGGACAGTCGCTCAGCATTATTACTCGAACATAATTTTTTAATTACCCTCGCATGAGTATTTTTAGCACTGCAAAGGTAAACTACAAAGTGATATAGAGCAAGGTTATTTAAACTAATTATAATTAGATTTTTCATAATGAGGGTTAACGAGAAAAAGAGCAGGCTTGCAGGCTGTCTAAGCCTGTTTTTGAGTATTATAATGGCAGGCGCTTTTATACCGTCGCCGGTATCCGCGCAGGATGAACTATGTGTGGGCCGCTATTTTACGCCTGAACAGGGAGCCCGTTTTTTAAAGGAAAATACTCCCGAAAATCTGGAGCAGTGGGAAAAGAGAAGGCAGGTAGTGCTTGCCAGAATCAGGGAAGGAATGGAACTTGGCGAGCTTCCGGCCAGGCCGAAGTCGAGGGTGATCCGTCACAGTAAGAGGAAGTTTGATGGTTATACGGTTGAAAATGTGGCGTTTGAATCGCTTCCGGGTATATATGTTACCGGTAATCTCTATGAGCCTATCGGTAAAAAGAAGGGAAGGCCCGTCGTCCTGGCTCCGCACGGGCATTGGGCGGCTCCTGATCCTGAAGGCAGGTTTGTCGATCAGAACCAGATAAGGGCCGCCATGCTGGCCCGGGCGGGAGCGGTAGTGCTGACGTACGATATGGTAGGCCATGGTGATTCAAAACATTGCAACCATCGTATACCCAAAGCGCTTAAGCTGCAAACGATCAACAGTATCCGGGCGCTCGATTTCCTGCTTGAGCTACCCGGGATCGACCGGAACAGGGTGGCTATGACGGGTGAATCGGGAGGGGGTACCCAGACTTTTATGCTGGCTGCGCTCGATGACCGGGTAAAGGTGACCGCCCCCTGCGTGATGGTATCGGCTTATTTCTTTGGCGGTTGTATTTGTGAAAGCGGGATGCCCGTTCACAAAAAAGGCAGCTATCAGACCACCAATGCCGAAATAACAGCGCTCACCGCTCCCCGTCCCATGCTGATGATCTCGATCGGCAATGACTGGACAAAGCATACGCCGGAGTCGGAATATCCGTTTATGCAGAAGATCTATGGGCTTTATGGCAAAAAGCAACTGGTAAGTAACGTGCATTTAGCGGATGAAGAGCATGATTATGGCCCGTCCAAACGCCAGGCCATGTATGTTTTCATGGCGGAGCACCTGGGTATAGACCTGAACAAATTGAAAGGAAAAGACGGCAAGATCGATGAGAGTCCGGTCACGGTTTTGCCCGAAGCCGAACTCCGCGTGTTTACCGACCGGGTGCAAAGGCCTTCCAACTACCTGCTGGGAGATGAAGCTGTGAATAAACTGCTGACTGAGATATAGTTATTCTTTATAACCATTTCCTATTACCTGTACCTGGCTGCAATCCCGTTCCACCAGCAGCGTATTGGAATTGGCCGTCTCCAGTTCCGGATACAGAAACCGGGCATTCTTTACGTCGTCAAGAATAAAGGCGGGCAGGAAATTGTCTTTGCCGACGGTGATATGCAGGTTGGAGAAGAAGAGGTTCCGGACATGCCGCACAAAGAATGCTGCTGCGGGTAGTTGTTTGCCAAACATCCTGGCAGTCGGGTAGCCGGCGTCGTTTTCAGGCACTTCCATGGCGGCAAATTCCTTTTTACCCTGGTTTTCAATCCTGAGGGTAATGTTATCCAGGTAGATGCCTTCCGGGGCATGACCTTTAATGCCGGTGATACTGGAAGCGATAGGGGAGGTTGTGGTGGCGGTGATATGACTGATCCGGACATTCCGGAGGGTTCCGATACCCGGATCGGGGGCGTCTGCCGCCGGTTTACGTCCGCGGTTGCCCAGCCGGATAAAAATCGGGCAGCCTGTATCCCGGATGGTAATGTGGCTTATGGTCACATGCTCCAGGATCCCCCCGTCTACCATTTCCACCGAAATAGCCGACTCGCCCAACTCATAACCATAGTACTTTTTCTGAGGCTCACAGGGCGTCACGGTGCAATTGGAGATAACAATATTCCGGAAGCCGCCTATAGACTCGGTGCCCAGCTTGATCGCGTTGCAGAAAGAACGGGCTATACAGTTGTTTATCACCACATTTTCGCACATTTCGTAGCCTGTGCTTTTCAGGCAAATAGCGTCGTCGTCGCTGTCTACGATGCAATCGCTGATCGTCACGTCGCGGCAACCGTTGATATCAATGCCGTCGTTGTTGTAATTGCAGTGATTGAATACACGTATTCCGTTGATCTGCAGGTTTCTGCATGCATAATAATGCTGCATCCAGGAACCCGAGCTGGTCAGGAAAACACCCCGGATCTTTACATTTTCACACTTTCTGAAATGGATGAGGTTAGGCCGGAATTTAGATTGATTATCGCTCGTACGGTGAGGAAAGGCGCCGCCTTGTCCGTCGATAGTACCTTCGCCGTTGATGGAGATATCCTTCTGGTCAAGAGCATTGAGCAGGCCGAACCTGCGTTTACCTGCAGCGGTCGGGGTATTCATTTCTTCGGGGTCAAGGAAGTAGTCGTCTTCGTTGGTACTTCCGAGTATCTGAGCGCCTTTTGCTACGTACAATTCCACGCCGTTTTTCAGGAGCAGGGCCCCGGTGAGGTATTTCCCGGGCGGGAAGTGCACTGTGCCGCCGCCTGCCGCCGAGCAGGAGTCGATTGCTTTCTGGATGACTTTGGTATTCAGGGTCTTCCCGTCAGGCACACCTCCCTGTGAAAGAATGTTGTAGTCCCGCGTATCGTCTGCCGGACGTTGGATAAAGGAGATACCGGCGAGTCCTAACAACGAGGATTTTATTAAATGACGTCTTTTGATCATGGTCGTAAAGTTGCCACGAATGCACGAATTGT
>CAZLGW010000103.1:0-4644 GCA_964559125.1 uncultured Cytophagales bacterium | reverse complement strand
TTATTCAGTTCCATTTATTATTGCCAAACAACATCATTACCGCAAACAGCCCTCCCCAGAGCAGCCCCGGAACGGCGCCTGCTACAAGGCATAGCTTAGCCCAGAACAGGTAACCCGCACCTTTCAGCTCCAGGCTCCCGACCAGGATCGCAGCTGCAAAACCCAGCACGGGCAGCCAACTCGTAAAATAGTCCCCGGGGTTGGCAGCGGTTTTCATCCCGCTGCCAAAAAACCAGAGCGCAACAAAAGCACAGCATGCATCAAAACCCCAAATCAACCAAAACCACTTCATAACGGCATTCACCCTTTTGAAATACTGTTTATGCTACTCTGTGAGCTTCACGTACTCGCATTCATCGGCGGTCACTTTTTCAGTACGCTCATCCCATCCGTCAATTTCCTTTCCACCTAAATACTGCTTGGCCGACCACAGGTGATCACCGGCAGGCACGTCTATTTTAACCATATCCCCGATCGTAGCCTGGTTACAGCCCGGTCTCTTGGAGTTGGGCGAAATCAGCTTGCCCACAAACTTTTTATCGACATAGATATCGATCGCATCAAATTCCTTGCTGTCAAGCTGGGTGTAGAAAATAAGGCGCCCTTCCGGCTTAGGCTCATCCTCTTTCTTACAGGCCAGGAACAGCCCCTGAACAAACAATACAATACACAGCAATTTGCCGGCTTGCTTAATTTTCCGATTCGTGTTCATCATCGCTCTTTTTATTTTTTGTTTAGATATCGCGGCCCGGAACAGACAAGGATTTCCCGGAAGCCATGTGCAAAACTATCTTCGGTTTGGGCCGGCAGTAAAATTTTAGAGACCGACACGGTGTAAACGTGGGCCTGAACCATGGGAAAACATGATCGAAACGACAAAACCCGTAGATCTTTCCGCTTTAATCCGTTTCGGATACGCTTCGACTCCTAATAATTGCGGTTTTGGCGGTAACGTATGAATATTGCTTTTAAAAATTATCCCTTGCAATGACTTTGCTTTTTACGAAGTTTACTGACCAGATTCCATATTATGAAGGCACTCATTATTGAAGACGAACCCCTGGTGGCCCGCGAACTACAGGCAAAAATTGCCGTCGTAGCCGACGACCTGGAGGTGATCAGCATACTTCCCAGCCTCAAAACGGCCCGGAAATGGTTTATGAGCAATTCTGAGCCCGATCTCCTTTTTATGGACATACAACTAAGCGACGGCGTAAGCTTCGAACTGTTCGATTATTATGACCTCTCCTGCCCCATTGTCTTTACCACCGCATACGACGAATACGCCATACAGGCTTTTAAAGTAAACGGCATCGACTACCTGCTGAAACCTGTCGACGAAAAAAGTCTGAAGAAAGCCATCGACAAATGCAGGCAATTCAATAGCCGTGTAAAGGCCCCTGCCCACGATTTCCGGGAAATTTTCAGCTCCCTGAAAGTGATGCCTGAACCGGCTGCCTACAAGGAAAAATTTATTGTAAGTATCAGAAACCAGTGGATACCGGTGAATACGTCCGACATCGCATGCTTTTCCAAAGACGGAATTCATTTCCTGTATACAAAATCCGGCGAACGCTATGTGGTTGACTACGCCACGCTGGAGGAAATAGAGCTACTCCTCGACCCTAAGCAGTTTTACCGGGCAAACCGGCAATATATAGTCCATATAGACGCCATCCAGAGCGTCAGGCTCCACGAAAACCAAAAGCTCACGCTCACCCTCAGGCCCCCGCTGAAAATGGAAGTGGATGTCAGCCGGGAGAAAGCCCCTGTCTTCAAAAAGTGGTTTGACAGGTAGCTCTCTCCCGGCTTCCGGCCGTCAGTGCCTTTCCCAGTTGACTTTACTTGAAAAGTACATAAGCGCCGCAATGATCACAAACAACCCTATGCTGCCCATCAGCAGGGAAAGGGTTTGAAGCTGCATGATCACAAAAATGAAGAGGTAGAAAACCGACAGGATCACGGAAAACAAAACGGCTGTCCGTAAGCTTTTTAATATGGCTTTTATAAAAGCGGCTATCAATAAAATGGTCGACACCGATGCGATACCATAGGCAGTGGAAAATCCAAGGTATTCGCTCATTGACAGCAGCAAAGTATAATATATAGTCATAGCCGCGCCGATCAGCATGTACTGGATAGGGTGGATCCGCCGCCTGGTCAGTATTTCTGTGAAGAAAAGAGAAACGAAAGTCAGGCTGATGATCAGAATCGCATACTTGACGGTCCGGGTTGTTTTCTGGTAATTGTCCACAGGCAGCAGGAATTTGACGCCCAGGAAACCAGGTTCACTCTTAGTAGGCTCTATCTTATAGGACTCGATCAAATACGACTGAATAGAACTTTCAAACACAGTATTTTCCGCCAGCCATTGCTGGGGAGCATTCCTGTTAAAATAGGGCACCGACCAGCTTGCTTCAAATGCTTCTTCAGTTACTTCCCTTTTTTCCGGAAGAAAATCCCCCTCAAATTTGGGATCCGACCACTCACCCCTGATGGTAACCTTATTATCCTTCCCCAGAGGTTTGATGCGTATGACGTCGCTGCCGCGTAGCTCAAGCCCGAAAGAGAATTCGTGTTTGCCGCTTGTCAGTTTAGAGAAATCGGGAATAGCCATCAGGTTGTTCGTAAACAGGGAAGTATTGTAGGCGTCCATCTCCACAGGGTATTTTTCGTTATCCAGGATGAATTCCGGGGTATTCCTGAGCCCTTTCAGATCAGAAATGCCCAATATAACCCTGGCCCGCTCCCATTGCAGGTTATCCGGTATGATACCGGATTTCTTCAGCTCTATTTCGCCAAAGCGGCCTCTCACCTGCAGATTTGATT
The DNA here is from genome assembly GCA_964559125.1 of uncultured Cytophagales bacterium. Taxonomy (GTDB): domain Bacteria; phylum Bacteroidota; class Bacteroidia; order Cytophagales; family Spirosomataceae; genus Ravibacter. Next base: position 1,815 of record CAZLGW010000103.1, on the reverse strand, counting down.
GATACACTACCGCCTCGTAGATGTTCCGGTAACGGACTTCGGGGTGAACCTCCCCGGTTATTTCCAGCGCTTCCGGCAGCAGGTAAAGATTGGTAGACACCTCGCGTATCGTCTCCTTATTATCTGCTTTGTGCTTTTCGTAGTATGTATAAGGCACAACCAAAACCGGCCCGCCGAATTCCTGGCCGGCCCCCCAGTTCCGGGTTATTTCGCTGACCGTCTCCTGCTGCATCCGCTGCCGCTCCCCGATCAGACCCGATACCCAGATCTGGGGAATAAGCAGGATGATCAGGAGGAATCCGATAAAAATGAGTTTGGCGGTTACTGACTGCGAAAGCCACCCTCCGAAGCCTTTGTTTTGATTGTCTTGCAGATTTTCCATTTTTCTAGAATTAAAAGTACTTTGTATTTCAAAGTTTATAGATAAAAAATAAAGGTATGCTTAATGCTTCTGATTCCTGATGAGGTCTTCGAGCGCCTGAAGATGGCTCCGGAATGCTCTTTTTCCGAGAGTTGTGGCGCTGTAGCGTGTATTCGGTTTCCGGCCTACAAATGATTTTTCTACTGTAATATATTCCTCTTTCTCCAGCGCTTTCAGATGTGAGGCCAGGTTTCCGTCCGTCACGTTCAGCAGCTCTTTGAGTGAATTGAAGTCGTAAAAAGCGTTTGCCGACAGCACGCTCATGATCTGCAGCCTGATACGGTTTTCAAAAGCTCTGTCGAATTTATCCAGGTTCACCGTTCGTATCTGTAATACATTATGCCTCCGTATAAGATATGGAGCACACCAAAACCAATTGCCCAAAGCAGCAAACCCGAGCCGGGAATGAGAGCAGCCCAAAGACCCAAAGCTATCTCAAATACACCAAGCCAGCGGATTTCATGAAAAGTATAGGGACTTCCGGCTACCAGTGCGAGACCATAAAAGATGAGGAAAGCCGGCGCTATAATTGTATAAAGCTCTCTCCAGAGGAAAATCAGCACAAGCAGACCACCTGCCACCAAAGGTACGGCCACCATAAACAGAAGTGACCGGCTGGCAGGATTCCATATACTCTGCTGCAATCTCTTCGCTTTGCGTACCGACATCAGAATACCGGTAGCCACCGATAGGAGAAGCACCGTAACAGCAATTGCAGACAATTGTGCGACTATATCCCTGGAAGCAAAGAAATGCCCCTGATAACCGGAATCCGCACCAAAACCATACAATGTCCTGTAAGCAGCAGCCGCTCCCAATAGCGCGTAACAACCGGCCAGAACACCGGCAAGCCCGCTGATCGACATAAATTTAACCGACCGTTCCATCAGGCTCCGGATGGAACTCAATTCATCGTAAATCTCTGATTCTTTCATGAAAAGTACTTTGATTTTCAAAGTTACAAAAAAGAAATTGAACACTTCTAATATTACTAAGAAATTCGTGCGGTAAAATAGGTGTTGCACCTGCGGTCGGGGGTTCAACCGCGGAGGAGTTCGCGATGTACTTGCCTTTAGCGGCTCCCAGTCGTATAACCCAAAAACGGTAACATGAGGATAAGATCCGTCAGGGTCGTCCTGCTCTTTCTATACCGAATCCAGTCATATCAATAAAACAAGGCCCTCTACAAGAAATCTGATAAAAGCCGGACTTATTGCCGGTCAGAGACCGGCTTTCGCTCTTTCACCGTCTCAAGACGGGAAAGAGCTTCGTGCCTTCTGTGGCTCTCCCCTTTTTCCTCTGTGTCCTTCGTGCCTTTGTAGTAAGAAGGGCAGGCACAAAAAAAAGGGAGACCCTCTTTGATAAGGATCTCCCTGTCGTAATGTCTGTGGCGG
>CAZLGW010000102.1:0-4657 GCA_964559125.1 uncultured Cytophagales bacterium | reverse complement strand
AAGGACTGAAAATCCTTGTGTCGGCGGTTCGATTCCGTCCATCACCACCAAAAAAGCCAGTTACAATCCCTAGTAACTGGCTTTTTTATTGATTACACTGTGGTCACAATGCGGACCACACCGGGAGATTATCTGGCTACATCAAATGTATAAGTCCCTACCCTGCGGACGGCCTTGTAGGGTTTCCCGTTATGCTCGCCGGCTTCTTCTGAATAAAGCGACGCTTCTGCCTGGTAACGGCCTGCCCAGATCGGGGAAAAGACAACATTTCCTTTGCTGTCGCTCTGAAGGCCTTTTTTCCATCCGCTCGGGGAAAACACTTCGACATGTACTTTTTCCGCGTGTTCTCCTTTCAGCAGCACATCGAGGCTCAGGGGTTTATTGACTTTATAGGATTTGGACGCATCTGCCCATATCTTCAATTGTCCCTCGTTGAAACCGGGCTGGTTTCCTTTCCCCGATTTGCCGATCTTTACTACGGCCACCGAATTGTATTGCAGCTTGGTCGTTCCTCCCAGGTCTTTGGCTTCATGGCTTACGGTCAAAAGATAAATGCCTTCCTCTTCCGGCGTAAATTCGGCCAGGTAATGATCGGCCTGCGCGGTAGCGCTGAGCCTTACTTTTTTACCGCCGGGACTTGTTACAAAAAGCTCAAAATCCGACATATTAGAAAACCACTTGCCTGCAGGATCATGCTGATTGTCCCCGAATTCGCCCCAGAAAACTTTTACGGTCTGCTTTTGTCCCTTCTGTGCGGGGCCGAAGGTCTCGATCCAGAGCGCATGGGCCGACAAATTGCCTGCGCCCAGGAAAAACAGCGCCGACAAGATGACTAAAATACGTTTCATCGTAATATCAATTAAATTTGAGTTGAAAAGTAAGCTGATCGTATATCAATAATCTACCTTGACGATCGAAGTGATGTTGCCTCCTTCTACCTTCATGCCCTGGGTAGCCGTTCCGTTGGCGGTATTGATTTTATAGATATAATTGCCGGCGGCAGTGTTTACACCTACATAGCCGATCGATTTATCGACCTCTCCGGTGTTGTTGTTATAAGGAGAAGATACCGACAGGATTTCGGGAACACCCGTCACCCAGGTAAAGGTCTGGTTAAAGACATCCGCGATTGCAAGCCGCCTCGGAGCCGCAACCGTATAGTTAACGTTTCCATACATAGTGAGCAGGAATTTCCCGTTCCCGAAGTACGCTTGCTGCGCAATTTTGTAGCCGCCCGATTTTTCCTGCACATTGAAGAAGTAGCTCTGATCAAACTCAGTAGTCCCCTTTTTTATCCTCACGAAAGCAGATGGTTTGGTACTTATCGGGGTTCCGCTGCTGGTGGCAGTCGCAGGAGAGAACCCATACACATCCCCGTTTTCCACAACCTGGAGGCCGTTGTTGAAATAGGCACCGATAAAGCTGGTCCTGTTGTCTTTTATAACTTTCTCCAGCTGCATCGGTGGGATTACTTTATCCTTTTTATCATAATCCGGGTAGGAAAAAACAGCGATCCAGGTACTGTCGCCGTAGGCCGTACCGAACACATCGGGCGCTTCTCCCTTGATGCTCATGTAGGGTGCAAATACTTTGTCTCCGACCTGGGTAGCCCATGTAAAATGCGCCCGCTCGCCATTACCGGCCAGTTTAACTATGTTGATTTGATTCTCGGCCACAATTTTGGATGAATCGGCATTGATCCGGATAGCCAAAGCTGTTTCAGTTCCGCTCCTGGGAACTTTGATCAGCAGCAGGTCATCCTTTACAGGTGCAAAAACCTGGACCGTTTCGGTTTGAAAATCAGACCACTTTTCAAGCTTGCCGCCTGCATTGAGTTGATAGGTGGTAACAGCTCCCGGGTTACCCTGACCATATAATAAGCTAAAAAACCTGTACTTGTGGGTTATATAGTAACGATAACTCCCATCCTGCTCGATCCCCTGTCCGACAGTGCTCAAAACTCCCCCATCGATCTGCTCACTAGTAAGCAGGTAATCGGCTACCCCCTGTGCGCCGCTGGACGCCGCGATCACATAGGTGGTTTTTCCGAGCGGCTGGTATCCTCCGCCCGGACCGTCCGGATCCGGATCCGGATCGTTTTTGTCGCATGCGCTGAAAACAGCTGCACAACATAACAGCGCTAAGATTCTATTTCTAACTTTTGCTACCATGATTATTATACTTGTTATTTGTTTTGATTGGATTTTTGTAAAGACTGGGGCTTCGACAGGCTCAGCCACCGGGTTTCGAACAGGCTTATATCTGCCTGCTCCTTAAAAAATAGCGGAGCTTTATGTAAAAGGCCCGGCTGGGTTTCTGAAGACTGAAATTGTCATATAGCCTGGCATCTGTCAGGTTTTTGCACTCGAGCGCTATATTATACCGTCCGTCGGCCAGCGTGTAGACGATGTTGGCGTCGTGGGCCAGTTGTTTCGGAATATCGAGCTTGTCGTTCCCCAGGCTGGGCCAGTAGAGATAGTAGGCATGTACATACAGCAGGTTATAGCCGACGGCAAGCGTATTACGGGGTGAACCTACATTTTTGAAGAAGATCGAAGCATCTGCATTCCCGAACAGGAAAGGCATATTGGGAATCCTGTCGCGGTAAACGGCACTCACTACCGTCTGGTTCTCTTCAAATCTGGTATTGTTGCGCAGGTTCTGGTAGGTCAGGTTGACCCCGGCGGTAAGAAACTGCTTATAGGAATACCGTATTTCTCCGTCGAAGCCCAGGTTGGTCACATCTGCCAGGTTGTCCATCACCTGCTTGGTCTGGTTGGCATTGAGCCTCGGCAGGATAAAGCCCCGGGCATCCCGGTACAGGGCGTTGGCGTCGAGTGAAAAGCGGTGTATAGAGTTGATATGTGTGCTGTAGCTTATCCCGAGATTGTAGTTCTGGCTGCTCTCCGGATCAAGCTCGATATTGCCTTCCAGGTTCAGCAGGTCACCATATAACTCCTCGGTTTCCGGAAGCCGGTAGCTTTTTTCATACGAGATCTTGGCCTGGAAGTTTCTCCTTATAAAATAGGTCCCGGCAATCCCGTAGCCATATTTCTCAAAGCTGTTTTTTTGCTGAAGGTATGCAACATCCCCCCAGTTGCCCGACGGGTTATAGGAAACGCCGTACTTATTATGCTGGGTAAACCGCTTGACAAATACCGATGAGTTCCATCGTTCGTTGAACGTGTATTTATAACTCAGTCCCAGCACGTTCTTCCTGTTGATCCTGGGCTGCTCGTATTTCTCACTACCCGGGAAAAGCTCGTCCTCCCCCTTACGGTTGAATGTATTGAAGACGTTGTTGAGGATCACCGAATGCCTTTCGTTGATTTCGTAGCTGGCGTTGGCGGTTACCAATCCGTTGTTGTTCCTGAATTTATAAAGCGACCTTTCTCTTTCGGCCCCGGGGCCTTCAAACTGCTTGAACTGCTGAAACCAGTTGTACCGCCGGTATACCGTGTCGACATTCTGTTCCTGGCCCAGGTTGTAATTCCCTGTAACATTCACATGCAGTCCCTTTATGATGAGATCCCGCTTCTGGTACTTTATGTTCGGCATAACGATATTGCCCCGCCTGTACCAGTCTCCGAAAACGCTAACCATCCTGGCACCGGTTTGTATCTCAGCTTTATTCTGACCCAGCGTGACGCCTACGAGCAGCTTATCAGCATATTTCTTCCCTACCACGCCTACATTGGCAATGAGGGTTTCGTTATGATAGGTGTCGTGAAATCGTCTCAGTCGCTGGTTGCGGTAATATTGACCCGTATTAATATCGGCTACGTCTACAGTGATCCAGTAGTTATTATCGGAATAGTTCTGAAAAGCATTGAGCTGTACTGTGAACCCGTTTTTTGTGGTGATCCCGGCGTTGACAGCACTTTTATGGGTATTGAAGGAGCCAAAAGAATAGGAGGCATCCAGGTAGGAGTTCTGCGAATTGCTGGTGACGATATTGACTGCCCCTCCCAGTGCATCGGCGCCGAGCCAGATCGGAACCACACCTTTATAAACCTCGATCCGTTCCGCAAGGTTGATCGGGATATTATTGAGCTGAAAAGATGATCCGAAGTTGTCCATCGGCACTCCGTCGATAAAGAATTTTACCTGGCGGCCGGTAAAGCCATTGAGCGAAAAGCTCATTCTTGAGCCGACTCCCCCGCTTTCCCGTACCCTGACCCCTGACACCCTGTCGAGCGCGTTTGAAAGATCGAGGGTCGAGTTGTGAAGCTTTCGGGCATCTACAGCGATCACATTATAGGCAAGCCTGTTGACTTCCTTCGTTTCCGACCGTCCGAACACCGCCACTTCTCCAAGCTCTTTCGCATCGGGAGCAAGCTTGAAATGAATCACTTCGTTTTTACCGTTTGACACCCTGACCTCCTTTTCCTGCGACGAATAGCCCAGGAAACTGGCCACGAGGATATGGTTGCCGGAAGCGCCCCCTTTCAGTTCAAACCGCCCGTCTGCATTGGTCAAAACTCCCTTAGAAGTTCCCTTGACCAATACGCTTGCACCCGGCAATAATTCACCGGAAGCAGTTTTAACCGTACCTGTAACGGATTGTGCAAAAGCGGAAAGCTGTATAAAGCTGAATACCACAAAGGGCAATATGATCCTGTTACGCAAAATGTAATAACTCTGCATTGTTCTTAAA
>CAZLGW010000101.1:0-4804 GCA_964559125.1 uncultured Cytophagales bacterium | reverse complement strand
TCCTTCCGGCAGGTTCGTGACGAGATTAAGGCATATAGTCGCCAATTCATTGAGGATCACGTAAACGTCACAAACACTTCCCATGCCTAAACTTTCGTTTCTGGATCGGTTCCTGACCGTGCGCAAACGGGGCATTGTGGTGGTGCAATTTTAAATTGGCGAGAGCCACCGAATTTTTAGGAGATCCACACCGTCAAAATTGTTTTCCGGCCGTCCAAGCAGTCCTGACCTGTACTTCTTACTCCGATAAAAAATCCGGGAGGCTACTTAGTTGATTTGAAAACTATGTTGGATATTAATTTGAGACGGTAGAAAATTCCTCTACCTCTTCTACCCACCTTCCGCGATGTGTTAGTTTCTTCGACGGGATGGGTGTTTATGCGTCAATCTCTTCAGAGGAACGTCAGCAAGTATTGGGTCAGGATTCCAGAAGATCATTATAGTCATCACTTGAAAGCGCAAGGTAATATCGTGTATGCCTTAGCTTCCCGACCTTTCTTAATGCGCTTGTTTCGACCATCTCTGAAAGATCCCTTGTGGCGGTTGCTCTTGAAGTTTTTGCGATGCGAATATAGTTTTCCGCGCTCAATCCTCCTTTGAACCCGTTCAACCCCTCTTTGAACATACGCAAGGCCACCTTCATTTGCCTTTCATTCAATATTTTACCGTATTTCTCAAAGAAGCGCGCTTTATCTATAATAAAGCTCACCATTTGCTGAACATGTACCTGCGCTTCAAGTACTTTTCCCGAAAAATAGATGAGCCACGCGGAAATATCTATGGACGTATCGGCTTGCTCCAATGCCTGGTAGTACGCCTTTTTATCTTGCTCTAAAATACTTGACAGAGAGGTTATAAGCGGTTGACGGGCACCTATTGCCAGCGCTTTTTCAGCAATTGCACGGCCTATCCGCCCATTCCCGTCTTCAAAGGGGTGTATCAACTCAAAATACAGGTGTGCAATACCGGCATGAACAACAGTAGGCAGCCCGTCTTCAGTAACCTGGTTGAACCATTCTATGTATTTTTTCATTTCGTCCGGAACGCGGGAAGAAGGCGGAGCTTCGTAAAATACTTTAGGCATATCTAACCTGCCCGACACTATCTGCATCGGGTCGGCATGGGTACGGTAGCCGCCCGTAACTTCCAGGTCAACCCGCCCATTCATGATCATTTTATGCCACGAGAAAAGACGTTCTTCAGCAAGCGGCTTCCGGTGGTTGGTGTAAAGGTCGACCATCATTTGAGAAACACCTGCTTCCTTCGGCCCCGCCCGCCTGTTGTCGGTTTGCAACCCCAGATGTTTGCGGATAGCCGATTGAATAGAATCCCGGTCTAATATCTCGCCTTCGATTTTTGAGGTATCTATCGCTTCATTACTAAGCAGCGCCACCCGTAATTCATTGACATCGTCTGAAGAAGCACCTGACAATGCCCCGATGATCAGCCCCGTATTTCTATAGAACTCCCGCTCAAAGCTGTCAAATTTTGTTGCATCGTATTTGAATTGCGGCCAGTCTTCCTGTTCCCAAATCCACTTCATGAGTTATAGGCTGATTTTCTATACCTCAATATTACGACAAATTATGAGTTATAGAAAGGCTTTCTATAGCTCATAATAACTTGGAACCCTATCCGGAGACATGTTCATACGTTATATACGCTCCTTTGTAGCCTACCTTTCGGGAGATTTTGCCTTTTACGCCAATCATGCGTCCGATAGGTACCTGGGTCGAACGACCGTCCCGGTATGCCTGTTCCGCCGTCGTAAGGAAGGTTTGCACTTTCAGGCGATCTAAAGCTTCTTTACCCAGCTTAGGGAGCGTAGCAGTAGGTACCGTCTGGAGATTCCCCCTGATTCACCAGTAAAATAATCGCCTGGAATCTATTGACAGTCCTTCAGGCTGTTATTCCTTAAAGCTGACCAAAAGCTTATAATGGTAGCACCTTCATTGAATTTATCCTACCTGTTTCCGGCCAAAGCATGTTCCACGACTAGCTATCCCAGTATCTGGCAGATCGTAGGCAAGACATGGCTTTCCGTTTACCGGCGAACTTTACGAACAAGGTTATATGATCATCAGCGGAATAGACCACCCGATAGCGCAATAGCTTCCCTCGACACCTATCAGATAGTGGGTGTCGACACTGAGAACATGGGTATTACGCTGGAAAGATGGATTTCTATTGGACAAATGTGAAAGCCCCGTTAGTGTTTTCCGTATTCGGCGCTTTTAGAAGGGGCCTTTACGTTTTGTTGATCCCGCTGGGATGATGGAGTATGTGATAATTAATTGAAAATCAATCAATTAATTTCTATTCTCGCTTCTTGCCCGGTAATCCGCTATTACAGCCACCGAAAAAGATGTATTTGAATGAACTGTTTTGACTCGGAAGTCAAATCGGAATCAATTTAGCACTTTAGTTCTTAAAGGGAAAGCGTTGATCGAAATTTTAGGAGTGGCGTCGTTCGCTACAAAGAAGATTAGCAGTTTGTCCATGATACCGTTCCTACCACTGTGGAGTACGAACTGACCCGGTGCTTTTCATCTCTTTAAAGCTCCTGTCATACAGTGAACCTGGTTAAATACACATCGGTTGTATTTAACCTCCCTCGACTAAAGGTTTCCAGGACTACTTTCTTTAAAAAGAATACAAAATGTAATCTATTTGTTTACAAAATGGATTATTTTTAATGTATTTGCTTGCGTTTGTATCCATTTTGATTACTAGTCGTATTGCTTTTCATTACAAACAGTCCCTTAAGTAAACCATGAGTTTACAAAATGTCATAAAAATAAAGAACCTTCTGGAAGCCTGGCAACCGGGCTATGTTGCTACGTCGGCGTGGCTCAAAGAGATGGGTATATCCAGGCAGCTCACCCAGCGATATCAACAAAGTGGCTGGATAGAAGCCATAGGGAAAGGTGCTTACAAACGACCGAAAGAACTCCTGCAATGGTACGGAGCTGTCGCCAGTCTCCAAAGTCAGCTTTCATTAGACATACATGTAGGCGGTCCAACCGCATTTTCGCTCAGAGGCGCCTCCCACTACCTTCGTTTGGGGAAAGAACGTATATTCTTGTTTTCCTCTCTGAATGAAAGGCTTCCCAAATGGTTCTCCGACTTTGATTGGGACCATCCGGTACGCCACGTTAAAACGTCTATATTACCAAAGGATCTGGGTGTGGGAACCTATGAGGATAGCGGTATAGTTTTAAAAGTCTCTTCCCTTGAAAGGGCGATCCTGGAGTGCCTGTATATAAGTCCGAAAGAGTTTGATTTGCTGGAGTGCTATCAGATGCTGGAAGGGCGGCAGACACTACGGCCCGATATAATGCAACACCTTCTGGTTGCGTGCAACTCGGTGCGTGTGAAAAGATTGTTTTTGTATATGGCGGATAAAGCCAATTTACCCGTTATGCAATACCTCGATATGGAAAAAATAGACCTGGGTTCAGGAGACAGGAGTATCGTAAAAAATGGGGTTTATAATGCTAAGTTTAAGATCAGCATCCCCAAAGAATTGGCAGACTATGTTTGAAACATAGCGGAGAAAAGTTGACCTTCTGATCAAAGTTATCCCTTTTATTAAGGAAGCAGGGTTTTATTAAGGAAGCAGGGTGCTTTGCATTACACGGAGGAACAGCTGTTAACCTGTTCGTCAGGGATATGCCTCGCCTGTCTGTTGATATTGATCTTACTTACATTCCGATAGAAGACCGGGAAATATCTCTGCGTAAAATCGGCGAAGCGCTTGAAGCAATCAAGGCCAGGACAGAGGCACTGATTCCTGGTATACGCGTTCAGCACAAACAGGACATAGGCAAGCTCCTGATCTTGTCCCAGGGATTGGAGTCAAACTTGAAGTCAACCTGGTAGGACGAGGAATAATTGCAGAGACTCAGGAACGGACGTTGTGCGGAAAAGCACAATCGGATTTTGAAGCCTTTGTCACGGTACCGGTCGTTCCGCTGGCACAACTCTACGGCGGGAAGATTTGTGCAGCGTTGGATCGGCAACATCCCCGCGATCTCTTTGATGTAAAGTATCTTTTGGAAAATGAGGGCTTTTCTGACGAAATCCGAAAAGGCTTCATCTACTGTATATTGGGAAGCGACCGGCCTATTCACGAATTAATCATGCCGCATTTTCAGGATCAGCGTTCCGCATTAACGACGCAGTTTTCCGGGATGAGTGATGAAGAGTTCACCTACGAGGAATATGAAGCGGTTAGAGAGCGCCTTGTTCGTGTTGTTAATAAGCATCTGACCGACAGCGATAAAACTTTCCTTCTTAGTTTTAAAAACGCAGAACCAGACTGGATAATTTACGATTTTGAGAAATTCCCGTCGATTCAGTGGAAGCTCCGGAATCTGAATACTCTTAAAAAGGCAAATCCTTCAAAGCACCAGCAGCAATATGATATGCTAAGGGAAAAACTGGAAACGTAAATTAGAGAGGGAAATAGACTGGTCGCAAAAAATACAACATGAAGAATGGCACGGATTTTTACTCGTCAAGAACTTCATAGCCTCGTATGGGCTACGCCGGTGTGGGAGCTGGCAAAGGGCTTTGACATTTCTGATCGTGGTTTAGCTAAGATATGTACCCGCGCAGATATTCCTTTTCCACAGCGGGGGTATTGAGCTAAGAAAGTCGCCGGGAAAAAGTAGAACAAAAGGCACTACCACCTCGGGGTTTAGGAAAGGATGATGAAGTGTCAATAGGGGGGGCGGGTATATAGTTCCTCTTGGTGGCATAGTCAACTACCCGATAACCTGTCCGATGAGGAGATCCGTAC
>CAZLGW010000100.1:0-4844 GCA_964559125.1 uncultured Cytophagales bacterium | reverse complement strand
TACTTTAGTACCTATGAAAACCAATGCTTACCTTATCACCCGTCTTGCAATAGGAGCCACTATTTTCGGCCACGGACTGGTAAGACTACCCAAACTGGGCGAATTTGCCCGGGGAACCGCCGAAAGCTATGAAAAATCCATCCTTCCGGCAGCCGTCGTACTACCTTTCGGATATTTCATTGCCATCGCTGAATTTGTAATAGGATTACTGGTGCTGATCGGTCTTTTCACCCGTCAGGCATCTTTTGCGGGAGGAATCCTGATGGTATTACTGATCGCCGGAACCTCCCTGATCGAAAACTGGGGAGCTATTCCTTCACAGCTATTGCATACGGCATTTTTTATACTCCTTCTCCAATTCGAAGAATCGAACAGTTGCGCAATAGACAATCTCTTGAAAAAGCGGTAACCCCTCAGGCACGCTCGAGCGCCTTGGCCAGCTCTACCAGATCGCCGTCGTTAACTTCCTTTTTGTGGTCGGCAACATCCAGGAACTGCCTGTAAAGGACGTCCAGCACCGATTGTTCATAGACAAAGCCGAGCAATTCAAGCCGGTGCTTCAACGCATGGCGCCCACTTCTTGCGGTAAGCACGATATCGGATTTTTCAACCCCCACATCCTGCGGGTTCATGATTTCGTAGTTCTGGGAATGCTTCAGGAATCCGTCCTGGTGAATGCCCGACGAGTGGGCAAATGCATTCCGCCCGACGATCGCCTTGTTGGCCTGCACCTGCATACGCATCATTTTTGAAACCAGCTGGCTGGTCGGGTAGATCAGCTGCGTGTTGATACCGGTGTGCAGCCCGAGCTCCGGGTGAATATTAAGAGCCATCACCACTTCTTCGAGAGAGGTATTTCCGGCTCTTTCGCCGATCCCGTTGACGGTTACTTCCACTTGTCTTGCTCCTTCCCGTATCCCTGCCAGGGAATTGGCGGTTGCAAGTCCCAGATCGTTATGGCAATGTATCGAGATCGTCGCTTTATGGACGTTCTTCACATTTTCAAAAATATACCTGATTTTGGAGGCGTACTCATCCGGGAGACAATAGCCGGTGGTATCAGGAATATTGACCACTGTGGCTCCGGCGCCTATCACAGCTTCGACAAGCTGAGCCAGGAACTGAAGATCCGCCCTTCCTGCGTCTTCACAATAGAACTCCACGTCTTCAACCAGGCTCCGGGCCAGTTTGGTAGCGTCTATGGCACGCTCGATAATTTTCTCCCTCGTTGTATTGAACTTATGTTGTATATGGATATCGGACGAACCTATCCCGGTATGTATCCTGCCGCGCCTTGCGTATTTCAAAGCCTCGCCCGCCGCTTCGATATCGGCCGCCACGGCTCTTGAAAGTGCACAGATAGTCGGCTCCGAAACTGCCTTTGAGATTTCTACTACAGAGCGGAAGTCTCCCGGACTCGAGACCGGGAAGCCTGCTTCGATTACGTCTACTCCCAGCTTTTCGAGCTGTTTGGCTACTACTATCTTTTCATCTGTAGAAAGCTGACAGCCCGGCACTTGCTCTCCGTCCCGCAGGGTCGTATCAAAGATGTAAACTCTTTGGCTCATGGGTACTATTTGAAATATGTTCGATTAACGTATTAACTGTCCGATAAAAAAACCCTTTCCAACAAGATGAGAAAGGGTAAATGCACTCGTTCATTAACTCACCTCTCTCATCCGGCAGACTGTTGTCTGCCATTTAGCAGGAGCATATTAAGTAGGAGAGTCTCTGAAAAAAGTAGCTTCATATTCGTTGGCGAAATTTCGCTTTCTTAATTACACTTTCACAAAAGTAAGCTTTCGATCCTAAACATCAAGTATTTTAGGCGAATTAATGCGTCTTTTATACACGATATCCCCGGGAAACATTCACATCCGGGCTTTGGAAGTCCCGGAATTTCTATTTGAGCGAATTGATCCAGGTCCCGATTTTGACAATATCTTCTTTGGGAACAAACGCCAGCGGAGCCATCGGAGGGTAATCCGGCCAATGCTCGGGTTTGGGCTCATAGACCAATGAAATCATTTCGTCTGTAGTGTAATTCTTTTTAGCAATCTCCACCCACGGCGGACCCACCAGCCGCTCATCGGACTTGTGACAAACCGAGCAGGTATTTTTCTCAAGCAACGCAGCAACTTCCGCCGGAGGTGTCAGTGAAACCGCACCTCCTTCCGGCGATGCGGGGGTTGCGGCTGCTTCCGCTTCGCGCGCAGTTCTGCGCTCTGCTCTTTTAATACTGTCGGCAATCGCCGCTTCGGCCGCTCTCTCGGCACTTCCTTTACCATAATACTTATCGTAAGCTTCTTTGGTCTCACTACTTGAACAGGCAACCCACCCGGCTGCAGCTACTACAAGAAACCCTAATGAAAAAAGACGCCTGTAAGCGAAGAAACAATTCATTTCAATTAAAAATAATGGTTAACCTTAAACAAAAATCAAAAATACAACTGAAAAGCACAATGCTGTCAAAAAGAGTTACGAACATAATAAAAATTCGTGAAATAGCTAAACCACCCCAACCACCCCGCCCTTCGGGCACCCCTCCTTGGGAAGGAGGGGTCGGGGGTGGTAATACAACATTTTTTTCTCCTCCCCCAAATAAAATTCCGATCAAAATGCAAGTTTATTCAGAACAAGCATTTATCTTTGCAGTCCGAAATTTGAAAATTATTATATAAGGCTTATAAGGCAATGGCTAAGAAAGGAAACAGGGTACAGGTAATTCTGGAATGCACTGAACACAAAACTTCAGGTGTGCCCGGGACATCCCGTTATATCACTACCAAGAACCGTAAGAACACCCCGGCTCGGATCGAACTCAAGAAATACAATCCTATCCTGCGGAAAATTACCGTTCATAAGGAAATCAAATAGTCTTTACTGGAATTTAAAAATATAACGCAATGGCAAAGAAAGTAGTTGCTACCCTGAAAAAAGAAGGGGGTAAGGCATATGCAAAAGTGATCAGAGCCGTAAAGTCTCCCAAGACAGGCGCTTATACGTTCAAAGAAGAAATCGTTGCCCTGGACGCCGTTCAGGATGCATTAAAAGGTTAATCGAAGATCTTTTATTTAGCCGATTTATTGAAAAGTCCCTTTGCCGGGACTTTTTTTGTTGATATCTTGTTCTTCTGAACAAACAGGTTTACCGAACACCCATGGGTATTTTTGATTTTTTCTCGAAAGAAAAAAAGGAGACGCTTGACAAAGGCCTTGAGAAATCCAAGGATAGTATCTTTGACAGGCTCTCCCGTGCAGTAATAGGAAAGACGACAGTAGACGAAGAGGTACTGGACGAGTTGGAGGAGATCCTGATTTCTTCCGACGTAGGAGTAGAGACGACAGTCAAGATCATTGACCGCATAGAAAAGCGGGTAGCCCGCGATAAATACACCAATACCGATGAACTGGATCGCATTCTTCGCGAAGAAGTAGCAGCCCTGCTTACTGAAAACAGGTCGGTCAGCGTATCCAACAGCTTTGAAACCGAGCATCTTCCCAAGCCCTTCGTCATGATGGTAGTAGGGGTCAACGGGGTGGGCAAAACCACTACGATCGGCAAGCTGGCGCACCAGTTTCATCAGCGGGGGAAAAAGGTGGTGCTCGGCGCCGCCGATACATTCAGAGCCGCGGCGGTTGACCAGCTAAAGCTCTGGGGGAAAAGGGTCGACGTACCCGTTATCGAACACGGGATGAATACCGATCCGTCAGCCGTAGCGTTCGACGCAGTAAAAAAAGGAGTTGAGATCGGGGCTGATGTGATCATCATCGATACTGCCGGGCGGCTGCATACCAAGGTCAACCTGATGAACGAACTCTCCAAAATCAAGAGAGTTGTGCAAAAATTCCTCCCCGATGCTCCGCACGAAGTGCTGCTCGTACTTGACGGAAGCACAGGACAGAATGCGGTGATCCAGGCCCGTGAATTTACCAGAGTCACCGAAGTTACCGCCTTGGCTATCACCAAGCTCGACGGCACCGCCAAAGGGGGCGTAGTGATCGGGATTTCTGATGAATTCAGGATTCCCGTCAAGTATATCGGGGTTGGAGAAGGCATGAACGACCTCCAGGTTTTCGACCGGGAAGAATTTGTAGATTCCCTATTTAAAAAATAGCCTCCGGGAGGCCGTGTGACTTACTATCGTATATGCCTGCCAGCACGCTGCTACTTATTGTTGACGCTCAGTTCGATTTCTGCAATCCTGCCGGAGCGCTTTTTGTCCCGGGCGCAGACCAGGATGTCCGGAGAATAACCGGGTTACTGCAGACGAAATCGCCGGCTATAGACGATGTGATCGTAACGCTCGATACGCACCAGGTCCTCGACATTTCTCATCCCGGATTCTGGACAAACAAGGAAGGCCGTAACCCGGACCCTTTCACTCCTGTTACTTTAAGCGATGTAAAAACCGGGCAATGGAAGCCATTATGGGAAAAGGAATGGGTACTCTCTTACCTGGAGAGGCTTGAAAAGCAGGGCCAGTTTACCCATTTTATCTGGCCGGAACATTGCGTGCTGGGCACTGCCGGCAATGCGCTGGAACCGGTTCTGGCTACGGCGCTGCGCGACCGGGCCAGGCTGACAGGGAGAAATCACCTGACCGTGATAAAGGGATTGAATCCTTTTACGGAGCATTTCGGGATATTCGAAGCACAGGTCCCGATGGGAGGTGATCCCGATACACAGCTGAACCGCCAGTTGATTGCGCAGCTTGGAGAATATGACAATATACTTATTTGCGGAGAAGCCCGCTCCCACTGTGTCGCTACCAGTATCGCACAGATTTTAAAATATGCCCCGGAGCTTATCCCCCGGGTCACGCTTTTAACGGATTGCATGTC
>CAZLGW010000099.1:0-4862 GCA_964559125.1 uncultured Cytophagales bacterium | reverse complement strand
TATCGACCAAATCCTGGTGGATCAGTTTCGATTCCATATCGTACACGGCTTTCTGATTAGGTGTAATGATCACTCCTTTTTTTCGCTGGTTGCGATCTTTCCCATTGGAGTATACCGATACCTTGCCTGTAGTAACCGACACCTCGATGGTCTTTGAGCTCGCTTCGGGTTTGATAGTGAAGCTTGTCCCCAATACCTCTGCTACCAGATCCCCGCTGTAAACGAGAAATGGAACCTTTGGATCAGGCCGTATTTCAAAGAAAGCCTCTCCCCTCAAGCGGACCGTTCTGACCTGATACCCGTAGTTTTCGCCGGTCGAAAGACTTGCCCCCTCTGCCAACGTTACAATACTGCTATCGGGTAATACTATACGTTGACGATTTGTCGAAGTATTGATCGTTTCAAGTCCGGTAAGTATGGGTTCTGAATCTGTCTGAAAATCGTGGTCTGAAAAAAGCAGAGAGAAGGAAGCTATTAGCAGGAAACTGGCTGCTACGCTCCCAAAAAGCCATTTATTGCTCAACCAAGTCCATTTCTTCTTATTCAATCCCACATTACTATGAATTTTGGCCCAAGTTTTTTCTTCTATCCCGGCGGCCTCAGCTTCATTTTCAAATACAGTACTCTCATCGTCGTAATCGTCCCCGTTTACCTCCATCCACTGCTCCAAAAAAGCGATCTCTTCAGGCGTACATTTGCCTACCCTGTACCTTTGTACCAACCGATCAAATTCACCCCTCGTCATACATGTAATATTATCATTTTAAGTGCTTACAATTAGTTGTTGGAAAGATATCGTTCCAGATGTGCTCTTACCATATGCATGGATTTGGTTAAATGGTACTTCACAGCCCTGTCAGATAACCCCATTTGAATAGCAATCTTGTTGATCGAAACTTTGTCCAGTTTATTCATCCTGAAAATGTTTGCCGTTTTTTCCGGTAACCCTTCAAGCGCGTTCTCGATCGCCTTCATCAGTTCCTTTTCATTTACTGCGTAGTCTGCTTCAATGCTATCGGCGACGTCCTGCATCAATTGATATTCCCTGTACTTGCGCAGATTGATCTGTCTTCTGAAATACTTATTGACCAGGTTCCTCGCCGCTATAAAAAGAAATAACCTCAGGTTATGAATATCCGAATCTGATCTATTTAACCAAAGACTCTCCATCAAGTCCTGTAGAATCTCATTTGCTTCTTCTTTGGAACCTATCTGGTGATAGACAAAAACAAACAACCGACGCCAGTAACGACGATAGATAGCTTCAAAAGCACGGCTATCGTCGTTCTTGAGATTGCTCATCAACGTTTCATCTGTCACTTCACTATTGTACATTTTTCGGCGTCTGTTTCTTGGTCTCACTTAAAGGTTCCACAAGTCAACAAAAAGGGCAAATTTTTTTTATTTTTTTATAATAATAACTATAAAATATAGGTAAGTATCTGATTGTTAGAACATTAAAAAATAAAAAATATTTTCAGGAAAAACATTCAGGATAAATGTGATACTGCTATTTTTGTATCCCTTTCTCCTTCAGCATCTGACCGATACAGGTCGTTATATGAATTGATGCTTCGATCTCTGCTTTTCGTATAGCTACACTTTCAATATTGAAGCCGAAAGGGATGTTGAGCTTTGAGCAGAATTCAGTAAGCGCCGAAGCAATGTCGAGACAAATATTTACCGACTTTTCAAGGATATCGTTCGACTTTTTTAGCTCGTCTTTCAATTCATCCGGTACATGAATACCCAGCCATTCCATAAACTGAAGTGTTTTGGCAGATCCACAGGCGGTAAGAGTGAAAATGATCGTGGGAGGATTTATCTGCCGGCTGATACAGCTTTGAGACAGATCTTTAATGACCTGCTTTGCATAGTCAAGATTGAAAATACACTGCGAAATGAAATATGACACTCCATGTTGCATTTTGTCAAGTATCCTGACATCCTCGTCCTCCAACATGAAATGCCTTTCAGGAATGGTTACGGCACCTGCAACAGACGTTTTCTGATACTTGCTCCAAATATTGTAAGCTTCCGGGAGGCTGGTTTTTGCAGGAAAGCCCGGTGCAGGCACACCTACAAAAACAGGATAAAAATTGTGCTTGTGCAGCCCTTCCAGCCAATCGGACAGCTCCTCTGCGGAAAATTTCGCGGCAGGACGATATATTATTTTCGGAATGTTCAGGCTGTACAGATGTTCTGCGGCAAAAACGAACGGGTCGAGTGCGTTCAAAAACGGGAACGGTCTTTCCTCTTTTGTCCGCGCCGATTCATCCTGCACGTCATATACCACCAGCGCATCGATATCGAGAGGAGAAAGTCGCGCAAGTGTCTTTTGGGCTATTTCCTCAAGGCGTTCCGGTGTGGTGCCTTCTTTGGGCGGCGTGATGCCGTAGAGCAATAATCCCGATTCCCCGGATCTGATCTTTTCTAGAAACATAACGTTACCCGGATTATATCAATGAATGTTTCCTTCCCGGTAGTGCAGGCAAACATCGAGCTTTTTTTTAAATAAAGGAAGCAGGACAAATACAGGATCAAGTTCATTTTTGTGGAGAATTCCGGAGGAATATTGTTTTCTAACCGACAAGACCTGTTGATAGCGATCACAGACTTTTGTCCACAGGTTTATAACATCCGGGAAACTATCTTTGCGTTTGTCTCTGTGTACTCCGCGCACTTCGAGGTAAAAACGGATCAAGCCTATTTCTTGTGGAATGCCATGTATTATTGATATAGCTGGATTCGGCCTAGAAAGAGCAGACCCTTAGGGTCGCCCTCATTGTAGCCCCGGGTTTCAACCCGGGGCCCGGATGATACGTGCGTCAGCCCGAGTGCCGTAGGTACGACCCATTTCGGGTAGGCCACACCGAAGGTTTCCGATCGCTCTCTTTATGTATGTCGTACCTACGG
The DNA here is from genome assembly GCA_964559125.1 of uncultured Cytophagales bacterium. GTDB lineage: Bacteria > Bacteroidota > Bacteroidia > Cytophagales > Spirosomataceae > Ravibacter. The sequence goes on along the minus strand of CAZLGW010000099.1, from coordinate 1,946 downwards.
CACTCCCTCGCCGTTGAGGGGCATCTATACCCCGGGTTGAAACCCGGGGCCTGGAGTTTGGCTCATTTTCTGAGATAAAACGGGGCAAATTGGGGCAGATTGTGGTTTCTCTGGCTTCGTGTCTGGTGTTGTTTTTTTAGGAAGCCGGAGAAAGAGCCTGCTGTTGATTTGGCCCATAGTTGTGCCCTGAAGAGGTTGGTCAGCTCGCAGGTTGACATCCTCTGGTTTGGTTTTGGCGGGTCCCAACCGGCTCTTGGTAAAATGGTTTCATTTCTGGTGATGCCTATATTGTGTGCGGCCAAATGCATAAGGGCATAGGTGGCCACGGTGAAGGCGGGTACTTTTTCGGCCGAATTGGGGTTCCTGACCTGTGCCTGTCCACATCCCAGCAGCGTTTTCTCATCCCTGAGGTTGACCTCAATTTCCCATCTCCATAAGTAGGCCTGTACCAGCTTGTCGGCTGACAGGTCGTTGTCAGTACATATCAGGTAGGCCGGCTCCCGGTATAACAGCTTGGAACTGATAGTAAGCCGGTAGGCCAGTGGCTTGATGATCACCAGTTGGAGATCATGGTTTTCTCCTGCTGCACGCCACCGGACATCTCTGATCACTTTGACCTTAAAGTCATGGGATTTTCCGGCAGCCCATGCCCTTACCAACTGCCAGGGTGCCTGGTCTTGTGCCCGGACCTGGTCGGGGGTGGGCAGCCGGTCCCCATACACTTTTTTTCTCCCGGTTGGCTCCTGTTGGCTGGGGAACCCATACAGCTTGGCGTCTTTTCGTATCCTGCCAATCAAGACCGTATTTTGTGGTAAAAACTTCAAGACCGTCGCATTGGTATAACTCCCATCCACACTCACATATAAAGTCCGGTCTTTGGCCCCATCTCTGTCCAGGTCCGCTCTCAAGGATTCGATCCGTAAGGCCCCCTGTTTGCTCAGCCTGGCTATTTTCTTTTGTTCTTTGAAGTGCTCTACCTGTTGCCGGTCGGCGTCTTTGCCCAGCCGCTTCAGGGTAGGACTGTGATGGAAACCAATCGGGATAGCCCTGGACGGGCTATTGAGCCCGGCAGTTGGAAGTGCCATCGAAAGCTGGATGAAGCGCTGCCCCCAGACAAAATTGGTATGAAAAGCAGGCCCTAACGGGTCCCTCCGCCAGGCTGTGCCCGGGATTTTGGTCCCTGTTTTCCGGATAAGGGTATCATCCATATGCACCACGATCATACTCTGGGCCGGCAAGGCGGTTACCACCCCCTGACGGGCCACGCTAAAAAGCTGGCTGACCTCTACCCGGTTCTTGCCAAAGAGCCGATAGGCTGACGACCAGTCTATAAACTGGCGCTGACCTGTTTGAAGGCTTTGCTGCAAAGACCAAAAAGCCGGTCAAATTCGCCGATCAGCCCTGCTTCTTGGTTTTGAGTTTTTTTTTAAGGGCGGCTACCGCTTCATCACTTCGCTGCAGGACCAGGTTCTGATGATCATCGATGAGCCATTCTACTACTTCCCCTTGCCCAAACTCTATGGCTTGCGCCACAGCGGCCGGAAAGTTGACGTACCATTGTTCGCTCTTGGCACGTTTGATCAGCTGGATTTTGGTTTTATAGCCCATAGCAACAAAATATCTAGTTTATTGACTAGATACAAAGCTAGCAAAAAAACAGTGATAGAACATAGCATATCACTGTTTTTTTTATTAAAAAAGCCCTGAAAAATATAAAAGGCCAAACTCCAGACCCCGGGTTGAAACCCGGGGCTACAATGATATCGATCCTACCGGATCTGAGTATCCGCAAAGAAAAAATGTTTTGCAACTTGTTTCGCAACTCCAACAAAAAAGCACTTAACATTTCTGCTAAGTGCTTCATTTTCAAGAGCCCCCAGTCGGGATCGAACCAACGACCTACTGATTACAAGTCAGTTGCTCTACCAGCTGAGCTATGGAGGCTT
>CAZLGW010000098.1:0-5513 GCA_964559125.1 uncultured Cytophagales bacterium | reverse complement strand
GTACTAACACATCGATCCCGATCTCTTCCTGCCACCGGATAGCATCGATAGTGGCTTGTTCAATGGCTTTTTCGTATTGCTCTGCCGTCAGGTCTCCTTTTTTGAACCTGGCGCGCAGCTGGCGGATATCATCTGTCTGGGGGAAGGAACCGATTGTAGTAGTAGGGAAAGAAGGCAGGTTGAAACGCCCGCGCTGTATCTGCTGGCGGACAGGGAAAGCGCTGGTACGGGTTGCATCCGCATCAGTGATAGCGGCGATCCGGTCTTTCACTTCCTTTTTATGTACTTTCTGTGAGGTTCTTCTGCTTTCGATCGCCTTTTTATTGGCTTCCAACAGATCTTTATTCCCTTCGGCAATCAGCTTGAGCTCCCGGACCTCGTTCAGCTTTTGTCTGGCAAATGCCATCCAGTTTTTGATTTCCGGGTCCAGCGTGGTTTCCAGGTCAAGGTCGGTCGGGCTGTGCAGTAGTGAGCAGGAGGGGGCGATGATCACCCTTTCGCTTCCCAGCTTCTCAACCGCTTTGCTGATCAGGCCGAGTGATTTTTGATAGTCGTTTTTCCAGACATTGCGCCCGTCGATCACACCTACAGAAAGCTGAAGCGTATCCGGGATCAGGGCAAGCACTTCATCCAACTGCTCCGGTGCACGGACCAGGTCGATGTGCAGGGCCTGAACAGGAAGACTGACCGCCAGCGCCGTGTTGTCCAGTAAACCTTCAAAATAGGTAGCGACTAGCAGCTTCACACCCTTTACCCGGGCGGCAATGCTGTTATAGGCAAATTCAAAGGCTTCTTTCTCTTTTTTGGAAAGATCAAGGGCCAGGTAAGGCTCGTCGAGCTGGATCCACTCAGCGCCGGCGTCTCCGAGGCGGTTGATGATATCGACGTAAACCGGGACAAGCTTTTCGATCAGGTCGATCCTTTCGAAGCCCTCCTCCTTTTCTTTACCCAGCAGCAGGTAACTTACCGGTCCAACGAGGACAGGCTTGGCTTTTTGCCCGAGTATCTGCCTGGCATCATTGTATTCGGCAAATGCTTTTTCATTGGAAATACGGAATTCCTGGCCGGCTGTAAATTCGGGAACAAGGTAGTGATAATTGGTATCCAGCCATTTGGTCATTTCCATGGCTGTAATATCCAGTCCGTCTTTCTGATAGCCGCGGGCCATGGCGAAGTAAAGGTTAAGCTCATCCCCTGAAAGCAGGGAGGAGTAACGTTGCGGTACAGCACCCAACAGCAGGCTCATATCCAGTGTCTGGTCGTAGAAGCTGAAATCGTTGCAGGGAATAAGGTCAAGACCGGCATCCAGCTGGATCTGCCAGTTTTTCTTTTTGATCTTCTGAGCGACCCGGTTTAATTCCTCCAGGCCGATCCTGCCTGCCCAATACTGTTCGCAGGCTTTTTTTAGTTGTCTTTGGCTGCCGATCCGAGGGTAGCCCAGGTTTTGCGTTAGCATTTGCGTTGTTTATTAAATGAAAATCACTTTAATACTACTTCGCTTGACAACGCTTCGGGGAAAGAGCACACAGAGGCCAAAACAACCAATAACCAGTTGCAAAAGACTTGAAAGTCAGACTCGTGTTTTATTCCGCGAAAACATTGTCCATCCGGTAAAAGGCAGGTATCCTGGCTTGTAACATTTCAGCCGTCCTTCCCATCCGTTTTCACAGACAGTGGACATGGTTGGCGGAAACTTTTGATGTTACTTACAGTTGCGCGACAGCTCGTGGTTCTCACACGATTCCCTTTTAATCCCGATTTTCATCGGAAACCTGATCCGGTCATTAAAAATAAGAACGAGTTATTTAATCCCTTAATAGAGAACTAAATACCTTACAAAGGTAAAATTATTGATTTATATATCTATTATTTTGCATTAATTAAGATTAATTATCTATATATTTTGAATTTTAAGCTCGATTATTCTTTCTGAGGGACTATTTTTAGTAGTTTATAGAAATTTGCCCTTCCAGGGCGGAAAGAAAGGGCATTCGACCTGAAGGTCCGTCCCGTTTTTTAAGCTGTGCTTAATTTCTTATTACAACGTCAATTGCGTGCTCTGGGTGAGGAAGCATTTCTATCCGCTTATGCTGTTGCCCGATTGGTCGGATGGTTTTTGCGCCGTCAATAAAATTCTGGAGATAGTACGTTCCCCGGTATCCGAGCCCGGCCAGATAGCTGACCATCCCGGCCAGCTCATTTTCAGAAAACAGGGCTGAGTGGACGGTAGTCCTTACCTCAAACCGGGTGTCCGATTGAAGAAGCAGGTCGAATGTCTGCTCAAATTCTTTATGAAACGACGACTCCGTGATTGCTTCAAACTTACCGGGCATCGCCTTGAAATCGAGAGAAACGTAGTCTGCGAGCCGCTGTTCTGTAAGCTCTCTCATCCGGCCAGGGTGGGAGCCGTTGGTATCAATTTTCACCAGCATCCCCATTTCCTTGACCGCGCGGGCCAGGGGAATGATCTCTTTGTACATCATGCATTCCCCTCCGCTCAGTACCACGCCGTCAAGGAGGCCTTTTCTTGACCTGATAAAAGCCAACGCATCGGAAAGGGTGCGTTTTCCTTTTCCGAACACAATGTCCGGGTTATAACAATAGCTACACCTCATGTTACATCCTGCAAACCAGAGAATGCAGGACGTAACATCGGGGTAATCAAGGAGCGAAAACGGTGTAATGTCGTAGATTATCCGTTTGTCTGTCCACATTCGCTGAAATGAAGCCGCTGCCTGTGCTCTCCTTTTTTACCGATATTGAAACTTTCCACGGGCCTGTGGTATCCCATTACGCGGGTGTAGACAAGGCACCTGGTTCTTTTGCCGGCAAGTTGCTCCGGCACGCTGGCTGATAGGGGTTCAGTTTGTATACGCATTGTTTTTGATCATTTGATTTAATAAAATAATAAATGCTAATCGCCGATGGCCGAAAGCTGATCGCTGACAGCTGTTCCAAGTAAAAGTTCGTCGCATTTCGGGCAGTATTCGTGCTCTCCCGGCAGATAGCCGTGTTTGGGACAGATGCTGAAAACCGGCGTAACGGTGATATAAGGCAGTTTGAAGTTGGTCAGCACCTTCCTGACCAGGTTGCGGCACGCCGCGGGGGAACTTATTTTTTCGTGCATATAAAGGTGGAGTACCGTACCGCCCGTGTACATGCACTGCAGATCGTCCTGCAGCAGCAGCACCTCGAAGGGGTCGTCGGTATGGTCTACCGGTATTTGCGAACTGTTGGTATAATAGATGTTTTCATCCTGACCGGCCTGTATGATATCGGGATAGCGCTTTTTATCTTCTTTGGCAAAGCGGTAGGTGGTCCCCTCGGCCGGGGTAGCTTCCAGGTTATAAAGGTTGCCGGTCTTTTCCTGGAATTGCTGCATTTTTGTCCGGATGTACTGCAGCAACCCGGATGCGAAGGAAATCCCCTTGTCCGTTGTCATGTTTTCCTGTCCGCCGGTGAAATTGAGCAGCATTTCATTGATGCCGTTCACCCCGATGGTTGAGAAATGGTTCCGATAGTGCGGCAGGTAACGCTTTGTATAGGGATACAGGCCCCTGTCGTACATTTCCTGGATAAATACCCGTTTTTTCTCCAGGGTGGATTTTGCTATTTCAAGAAGCTCGTCGAGCCGTTTGTAAAGCCCTTCCCGGTCTCCTTTGAAAAGGTAGCCGAGGCGGGCCATATTGATGGTCACCACACCGATGCTGCCTGTCATTTCGGCGCTTCCGAACAGGCCGTTGCCTCTTTTCAGCAGCTCGCGAAGGTCGAGCTGCAGGCGGCAGCACATGCTCCTGACGGCATTGGGCTTATAGGCATTGGGATTTTCGACCCGGTTGCCCTCTGCATCGGTGATATACTGGCTGCCTATAAAGTTCTGAAAATAGGAGGAACCTATCCGGGCGGTATTTTCAAAAAGCAGGTCGGTGTTTTCTCCTTTCCAGTCAAAATCCTCGGTAATGTTGACGGTCGGGATAGGGAATGTAAAGGGTTGTTCTCCCGAATCCCCTTCGGTCATAACGGTGTAGTAGGCTTTGTTGATCATATTCATTTCCTGCTGGAAATGGGCGTAGGTAAGCTCTTCAAAAGAGTGTACGCCTCTCTCTTTTGCAGCCTGCTCAAGGGCCTCATCCTTTATATTTTTAAAAAGGTGCTCGTTGTTTCTGGTGGGGATCTGGGATTTCAGATCTTCGGGCACCACCCAGTCGATGGTAATGTTGGTAAAGGGCGATTGTCCCCACCTGGCCGGTACATTGACATTATATACGAAGCTGCGGACCGCTTTCAGAACATCGGTGTAGGAGAGCTTGTCTTTAAAAGCATAGGGCGCCAGGTAGGTATCGAAAGAGCTGAACGCCTGCGCCCCGGCCCATTCGCTTTGCAGTACACCCAGGAAATTGGCCATTTGTCCGAGCGCTTCGCGGAAATGGGAGGGTGGCCGGCTTTCCACCCGTCCCCTCACACCGTTGAAGCCCTCGTTCAGCAATACCCTCAGGCTCCACCCGGCACAATAGCCGGTCAGGCAATCCAGGTCATGAATATGGATGTCGGCATTGCGATGGGCGTATCCTTCCTCCCGGCTGTAAACCTTGTCGAGCCAGTAATTGGCGATGATTTTTCCCGCTACATTATTAACCAGCCCGGCATTGGAATAAGAAGTATTGGCATTGGCGTTGATCCGCCAGTCGGTTTTGCCGATATACTCTTCAATGGTTTGTGTGGAGTTTACATAGGTGGTATCGTCATTGAGGCCCGAAACGTGCTCCCGCTGCAGCTTGCGGGTATGCCTGTAGAGCATAAACGAACGCATCACTTCGAAATATCCCTTGTTATAAAGCTGCTTCTCAATGAGGTCCTGTATGTCTTCGACCGCCCAGATCGTTTTCTGCTCCAGTTCCCGTAGCATATGCAGGTAAATACTTTCATCGTAGCCGGCACCTACGCTTTCGAAGCCTTTTTTGATGGCGTCTTCTATTTTAAAGGGTTTAAGCGGCTCGTATTCGCCGTTTCTCTTGATTACATAATTTTCCATGCATATTTAATTTTTAACGTGTAGCCCTGTTAATATGAACCTATTCTGGTTAGCCGTTAAAGATGAGCCGGATCGCCCATCACAAGAACATGCGAATAAAAGTAAAGAGATAGAAAAAGATATGATATGATCGGGGTCATAACTTACTTCTTGTGGAAGCAGGCGAGGAACCACCTGGTCTATACGAAACCGCCTCTGAGCTGCCTCCGGAATATCAAAAGTTATCCCAGCGGATACATCGGATACTTTTCTGATCCCGGCGGCCACTTGTGGGCCAAAATTTAGAGGAATCTGAACGGGTAAAGTGTTCAGCCCACTTAAGCTATAATGGAGCACTTGTTAAACAAATTATCAAATCAGACTCGCAAGGTTTATTTCCTTATAAAATAATATTTAGTTATATGATTGATTTTCAGCAATTTAATGTTATCCAAAAAAGTCAAAAACGGTATAAGGTGTTCGATCTCAATCCCTTTATGCC
>CAZLGW010000097.1:0-5688 GCA_964559125.1 uncultured Cytophagales bacterium | reverse complement strand
ACCGATCCGTTCAACCGGGATGCAAAGATGAAGGGTTAGTTTTTATTTTCCAAGCCCGTCTCCCGAAATATTTTCATTTTTTTCTTCCTCCGCTTTTAAGGGACTGGTTTCTAACAAATTGGCCTTTAAACAAAAATGATCCTTTTTTATTTGTTTTTCTTTTCGCCCGGTTCGCCCCCATTTTAGGGAAACGGAGGATATTGATAACGAACAAAAGATTCATTTTATTTTCATACAGGTCACAAATAATAAGGCGCCGGACGAAACGTCCGGCGCCTTATTATTTGACTTTATACCGGCCGCAGCTTACGAGCCGCAGGCCTCACATCCTTCCGGGTTATCGAGAGAACATTGCATATCCGCAAGGTTATCCCTCTTCGGAGCAGCACTTCCCCTCTCCTCCGCATATTTCTCGTAATTCAGGTTTTTCTCCTGTACAGCCCCTACAGCAGCTTCTATCTGAGGCTCCGCCTGGCGTTGTACGGTGAACTGGATCGGAGCAGCCGCAGCACGGGTACGCAGGTAATACATACCTGTTTTCAACCCTTTCTTCCAGGCATGGAAATGCATCGAAGTAAGCTTCCCAAAATTAGGCTCCTCCATGAAAATATTAAGCGACTGCGACTGGCAGATGTAAGCGCCGCGATCGGCCGCCATATCCAGAAGGGTACGCTGCTTAATCTCCCAAGCGGTCTTATACAAGTCTTTTACATGTTGGGGAACGTTAGGGATGGTCTGTACAGAGCCGTTAGCCAGTATCAGCATATTCTTCATCTCCTCGTTCCAGAGACCGAGCTGGATCAGGTCTTTCAACAGGTACTTATTGACCACCACAAATTCCCCGGACAATACCCTCCTCACATAAATATTAGATGTAAACGGCTCAAAGCACTCGTTGTTACCCAATATCTGGCTGGTGGAGGCAGTCGGCATCGGCGCCAGCAGCAGCGAATTACGTACACCGTATTTGACCACCTGCTTTCTCAGGTCGTCCCAATCCCAGCGGTTACTTTCAGGCTTCACTCCCCACATATCGAACTGGAATATTCCCTGAGAAACCGGGCTTCCCGCCCAGGTTTCATAAGGTCCGTGCTCCTTGCCAAGCTCCATAGAGGCCTCCATGGCGCCAAAATAAATCGTCTCGTGTATGTCCTTGTTCAGCTGGCGCGCCTCATCCGAATCAAACGGCATCCTCAAAAGGCAGAAAGCATCGGCCAGCCCCTGAACTCCTATCCCGATAGGACGGTGCCGCTTGTTGCTGCGCTCCGCTTCCGGTACAGGGTAATAATTAAGATCTATGATCTTATTGAGGTTGCGCGTGATCACCTTGGTGATCTCGTACAACTTCTGGTGGTCAAATTTCATGAACCCGCCTTCGCCTTCCGTCACGAATTTCGGCAATGCGATCGAGGCCAGGTTACAGACCGCCACCTCATCGGGTGAAGTATATTCCAGAATCTCGGTACACAAATTCGACGACTTGATCGTCCCCAGGTTTTTCTGGTTGGATTTCGAATTCGCATGATCCTTAAAGAGCATGTAAGGCGTACCGGTCTCGATCTGCGACTCCATGATGGCCATCCAGAGATCCTGGGCTTTGATCGTCTTCCTCACTTTGCCCTCCCGCTCATACTGCTCATACAGCTTTTCAAACTCCTCACCATAAGTGTCGGCCAGCCCCGGGCACTCGTGCGGGCACAACAGCGACCAGGTATCGCCCGATTCAACCCGCTTCATGAACAGATCGGGTATCCAGAGCGCAAAAAACAGATCGCGCGCCCGCAGCTCCTCCTTCCCGTGATTTTTACGCAGGTCGAGGAACTCAAAAATATCGGCATGCCAGGGCTCGAGGTAAATGGCGAAAGACCCTTTGCGCTTTCCGCCTCCCTGATCCACGTAACGTGCGGTGTCATTGAAAACCCTCAGCATAGGCACAATTCCGTTGGAAGTGCCGTTGGTGCCCTTGATGTAGGAGCCTGTCGCTCTTACGTTGTGGATAGACAGGCCTATCCCGCCGGCAGACTGGGATATCAGGGCGCACTGCTTCAGTGTATCATAAATACCTTCGATACTGTCCTCCTTCATAGTAAGCAGGAAGCACGACGACATCTGGGGCTTCGGCGTACCTGCATTGAACAAGGTAGGCGTAGCATGTGTAAACCAGCGCTCGGAAAGCAGGTTATAGGTCTCTATCGCCGCATTCAGATCCTTTTTATGGATTCCGATCGCCACCCGCATCAGCATATGCTGGGGCCTCTCGGCAATCTTACCGTCTATTTTCAGCAGATAGGATTTCTCAAGGGTCTTATACCCGAAATAATCGTACCCGTAATCGCGGTCATATATAATGGTAGAATCCAGCAGGGCGGCGTTCCGCCTGACAACGTCGTATACATCCCTGGAAATAAGCGAGGCATTTTCGCCCGTCTTGGGATCTACATAGGTATACAGGCGTTTCATCGTTGCCGAAAACGACTTGAGCGTATTCTTATGCAGGTTCGAAATGGCAATTCTCGCAGCGAGTATGGCGTAATCCGGGTGCCGGGTAGTCATCGAAGCAGCCGTCTCGGCAGCCAGGTTATCCAGTTCGGCAGTCGTTACGCCGTCATAGATACCGGTCACCACTTTCTTCGCTACTTCGACAGGTTGTATAAACCTGGGGTCCAGGCCATAATATAATTTTTCTATACGGGCCGTAATCTTGTCAAATTTGACCGACTCTCTACGACCGTCGCGTTTAATTACATACATCGCGTGCGGTTATTTATATATGGGGGATAAAACGAAACAATTTTTTGCATGAAATAAGCGGTTTTCGAAAAAAAAAACAAGCCGTCGTAAAAGCTCTTTTGACTGGTACTTTGAATAATCTAAATACCACAAAACCAAATGACTACATAAACTCCTATTGCATAGTAAATTATGAAATACTTTCTAAAAAACATCTTACCAGAATAATACTACATTAAAACTTTACTATTAAATAAATCAGTTAAAGAACTAATTTTACGGCTCAAAATAAGTTAACCAAAGAAATGGGGGCACCGGTTTTAAAAATCCATGCAAAAGATAACGCTATTGTGGCGTTGCGTACCTTGCCGGCAGGCAGCACGGTTGAGTGGGAAGGAGAATCTTACTTCCTTCCGTATGAAGTCGGTGCAAAACATAAGTTTGTGACTCATGATCTGGCTCCCGGTGATGGGGTATATATGTACGGCGTGCTGGTAGGACGAGCCTCCCAGCCTATCAGGCGCGGGGAGCCCATCACCACCTTTAACCTGAAGCACGACTCCGAAGACTACAGCACTTCAAAGCGGACTCCCTACTCCTGGTCGCCATTGGACGTCTCAAAATGGCAGAACCGGACCTTTAACGGCTATCACCGGGCCGACGGGCGCGTAGGTACCTACAACTACTGGCTGGTCATCCCCCTCGTATTCTGCGAAAACCGCAACGTGCTGATCCTGAAGGATGCCTTTGAAAGAGAGCTGGGATATGCCCAGCCCGAAATATACCGGAACCAGGTAAGAGACCTCCTGCAGGTTTACCGGAACAGCGATTTCCTCGCAGGCATTCCCGAAACACCCCTTTTTGCAGAAGCCCCTGCAAGGCCTCTGTCCGGAGACCGGGTCTTTAAAAACGTAGACGGTATCAAATTCCTTACCCACGAGGGAGGATGCGGCGGCACCCGCTTCGACGCCAATACGCTCTGCTCCCTGTTTGCGGCTTATGCGGTACACCCCAACGTGGCCGGGATTACCGTGCTCAGCCTGGGGTGCCAGAATTCGGAAGCACGGATACTGGAGGATGAAATCAAAAAACGCGACCCCGCTTTCAATAAGCCTTATTACTTCTTTGAGCACCAGCAGGGAACCGAATATTCGCTCATGTCGAACGCTATACGGCAGACCTTCATCGGCCTGACCGACGCCAACAAGCTGGAACGCAGCCCTGCGCCGCTCTCCAAGCTCGCGGTAGGGCTGAAATGCGGTGGTTCCGACGGGTTCTCCGGAATCTCGGCCAACCCGGTGCTCGGACATCTTTCCGATATAGTGGTGTCACTGGGCGGGCAGACCCTTCTCGCCGAATTCCCTGAACTTAATGGTGTTGAACAGGAACTGATCAACCGGTGTGTCTCGGAAGAAAAAGCAGCCAAGTTCGAAAAGCTCATGCGCGATTATGCCGGCAAGGCAGAAGAAGTCGGCTCTTCGTTTGCTTTCAATCCGTCTCCCGGCAATATCAAGGACGGGCTCATCACCGACGCCATCAAATCGGCAGGTGCTGCCAGAAAAGGAGGAAACGCCTATGTGTCGGACGTGCTCAATTATACTGAGCGCTCTGAAAAGCCCGGCCTGCAATTGGTATGTACACCCGGCAATGATGTGGAAGCGACTACCGGCCAGACCGCCGCGGGCGCCAATATTATCCTGTTTACAACCGGGCTGGGAACACCGACCGGCAACCCGATCTGCCCCGTCATGAAGGTAGCTACCAATTCGGTCCTCGCCAAAAGAATGCCCGACGTGATCGACTTCGACTGCGGACCCGTCGTGTCAGGCGAGCAGAGCCTTGCGCAAAACGCCGAGCAGCTCCTGGAGCTCGTGATCAAAACCGCAAGCGGCGAAGTATTGACCAAGGCGCAGCAGCTCGGGCAGGACGACTTCATCCCGTGGAAGCGAGGCGTGTCGTTGTAATAGCTGTCGGTCATCCGTAGTCGGCGGACGGCCGTCCGCCGGTACAGCCGTCTATTAAATTTAATAAATCATTTACCCGATGTCATACCAAGAAACCGGAGATAACCGTCCCGTACGCCCCGTTTCCCTATCTATCTTATGCCTCCTCACTTTCATGAGCGCCTTTACCGGTCTCTGGCGGCAGGCCGATCAGCTATGGAGCCCGGGAAGGGCCGCCACCCAGTTGCAGGAGACTTTCTATACGATCATGGAAAGGATGGAAAACCAGTTGTCCGACGAGCAGAGCAGGGAAGCCGCTTTGTCTGTATTCGAATCCGTCGGAGAGCAGCTTACCCCCGAAACATTGCGGAGAGCGGCAATCATTATGCTTATCTACGAATCGCTTACGCTCTTCGGCGCCTATTATATGTATCAGCTCCAGAAAAGGGGGCTCAGGCTCTACATGGCGGGAATTGCGGTAGGGCTTTTGGGAGCATTGCTGGTAATAGGAGGGCTGACCGGCGTTATCCTGACATTCGGAAGCCTGTTCTTCAGCATGGTTTTTCTTCTGCTGTACCGGCTTCATCTGAAATATATGTATTAGACCAGACTCCCCTCAAAAAATTTGCTTTCTACCTGTAAATACTTTTATTTTGCCGGTCGAAATTTGAAAACTAACAATGTCTTTAATTAACAAAATCAGGGAGAAGTCGGGGATTGCGGTAACTATTATCGCTATAAGCTTGATATTTTTCATTGTAGGAGGTGATTTACTCGGTCCCAACTCATTCTTCGGTGGCAACAATACCACGATAGGCGAGATCAAGGGGAGGAAAGTAGATTACAGGGAATTCCAGGAAAGGGTTGATGCCGTCAGGAGGAATTATGAAGCTCAAACCGGCCGCAGCGCCTCAGAAGCTGAAGTTACGCAGATGCGTGAGCAGGTATGGATGCAGCTGATCGCCGAGTATGCTTATGAAGATGAATATGAAAAGCTCGGCCTGAAGGTAACCGA
>CAZLGW010000096.1:0-5719 GCA_964559125.1 uncultured Cytophagales bacterium | reverse complement strand
TTGTCTGTGTTAGGTGCAAGATAAGCCGGCCCAAATACGGATATGTATGGAAATGTACAAGAAAGCCGGATCCGAGGCTGAAATTCGGATAGAACGATCCCAAGACGCAAGGGAAGTGGATGATGAGTTGTTTATCAGGAAGGTATTTGAAACCAACCCTCAAAAGGGCTGTGAACTGCTGTTCCGGCGCTACTATACCAATTTGTGTAATCATGCCATACGGTTCGTCCATTCAAAAGAGGCAGCAGAAGACATTGTAGGTGAGATTTTTGCTGTTTTCTGGCAAAAGAAGCTCTACGAACAAATCAGAATTTCCTATCGCTCCTACCTGTACCGGTCGGTGCGCCACCGTTCCTACAACCATTTAAAAATGCAGATAGAAAGGAGCGATTCGCTGGAAAACGCCTACCATGCCTCCTCCCGCGAGCAGCTCCCCGATGAGGTTCTGCACTATACCGAATTGCACCAGAAAGTAGAGCGTATCATCCAGCAACTGCCGCCGCAATGCCGGAGAGCCTACCTGATGAAACGGGTAGAGGGTAAAAAATACGATGAGATCGCTGCAGAAATGAAGGTAAGCAACAAAGCCGTCGAGGCGCTGGTAAGCCGGGCGTTGATACGTCTTCGCCAGGGGCTCCAGGATGACTGGTTTTTGCTGATGCTGGCAGGCGTACTGGCTCACACCGGAAAAGGTCCTGTCATCTAGTGTAAAATATTTGCCAGAAAAGATGAGTTTCAATGAAAAGACCGATAGATAAAAATACACTCTTTGAGTTCTTCGAAGGGAAGACGACTTCGATTCAGAGAAAGATGATCGAAGAATGGCTTCTGCAGCCCGGCAACGACGATTTCTACTATCGTTGCCTCGATGAATGGGAAAGCCTGCACGCCCAGTTTGTACCGGACGAGGCGGCTGCTCTCGAGAAATATCGCCTGGTGATGGTTAATAATCAGGAAACTACGCCCTCAGTTGCAGTTGGGAAAATCCCTTTCTGGAGAGCCTGGCTGGACGGGGCTTTCTTCCGGTTTGCCGGCATTGCCGCCTGCCTGCTGATTGTTTCCTTCTGGGTATGGAAAGAGGATATTCTCTACCAGGAATATGACAATCCTTTTGGAAAAACCGCCCATTATACGCTCACAGACGGCACAAAGGTCATGCTGAATGCCAACTCCCGGCTCCTGGTACCCCGGTTCGGGTTTAATAAGGATACACGTAGGGTCAGCCTGGAAGGAGAAGCAGAATTTGACGTCGCCCATACGCCCGCATCGAGGTTTGTCGTGGAGATGGACGACGGCTATTCCATAGAAGTACTGGGAACGAAGTTTATAGCGCTGTCCCGCGATAAGAACAAACGTGTTTACCTCACCGAAGGGAAGGTAAAAATGGTGCTCCCTGAAGGACGCCAGATCTACATGAAGCCCGGACACCTTTTTGAGGTGACGAAAAACAGGCCCGGGATATTGTCGGTACCCGAAAAACCACAGCAGTACCTGGCATGGAAAACTCACCAGTTTTATTTTGACAACACACCGCTGTCTGAAGTCGCGCGCCAGATGGAAGACCGCTTCGGGGTTGTCATACGGATCACAGACCCCGCCCTTGAAGAAAAAGAGCTTGGCGGGATCTATGAAGCGCAGAGTCCCGACGACCTGCTGCAGGTATTGGCGGAGCTTTACCACATTGAGATTTCCCGGAATAAGAACCGCATTGAACTCCGTTCCGAATCTAACCTTTAATCTTTCCAACAAAATGATGAAATATCTATCAAGGACATTGATATGCTGTCTTGTGCTGGTTACCCACCTGGCAGGGTTGTCGCAGGAGCTTGCTTCCATCAGGTCGATACAGACTCCCTCGCTTTACCGCCAGCCCGACTCTCCACAAAAGCTCAGGGAAGCCCTGGTTGACCTTGGCAAACAGCACGGGATAAGCATCCTCTTTGACGAATCTACCGTTAGGGACCGTATGGTGGAGGCAGCCAGCGGCAAAGGTTCTTCCAGGATCGAGGCGCAACTTGAGTCTCTCCTGAAACCGCATGGGTTGAAGTTTAAAAGAATAGGCAAAAAAGCGTTCGTGATCCTACCGAGAGAAGAGACCCAGGCGATAACACCCGAAAATCTACCATCGGGCAATCCCCAATCGCAGGACACAGACCACTCCCTTGCAGACGCAACATCTGTTATAGCGCCCGGGCTCCACACGGACAGACAGATTACCGGGAGGATAACCGATGAAAAAGGAGATGGCCTGCCGGGAGTCAGTATTATTGTCAAAGGTTCATCTGTGGGCACCACTACCCAGACCGACGGCAGTTACAGGCTCACAGTGCCTGAAGGAGAAGTATCAATCATCTTTTCATTCGTAGGATACCTCACCCGGGAGGTTGCCGTAGGAAACCGCTCGAACATCGACCTGCAGATGGAAGTCGACACAAAGGCCCTGGAAGAGGTCGTAGTGACCTCATTCGGTATTGAAAGGGAAAAGAAAGCGCTTTTCTATGCAACCCAGGAGGTAAAGGGAGCGCAACTGACTGCCGTAGGAAACCCTAATCTGCTAAACAGCCTGCAGGGAAAAGTGGCAGGCGTTTCGATCCGCCTCAACAGCGGTATGCCGGGAAAAGCGCCTCAGATCACGATCCGGGGAAACAGGTCGATAACAGGGAATAACCAACCTCTTTATGTGATCGACGGCCTGCCGGTAGCAGGTGGAACCCGTATCAACGACCTGAATCCCAACGATATAGAATCGATGAACGTACTGAAAGGGCCGGCTGCTTCTGCATTGTATGGACTGAGGGCCTCTAACGGCGTCATTGTCATCAAAACCAAGAGTGGCAGGAGATCAGAAAAGCCTACCATCAGCTTCGACAGCCATTTCAACGTCGACCAGGTAGCGCGGCTCCCCAAGATGCAGGACGTATATTCCCAGGGGCTGGACGGCGCATTCGATCTGAACCAGATCTGGACATGGGGTGCGAAAATCAGCGGGATCGGTACCTATACCAATGAATTCGGAGAACAGGAAGTTGCACGCGCATACGACAACGACAAGGAGTTTTTCCAGAAAGGATACACCTTTTCGAACAACCTTTCACTGTCTGACGCAGGGGAATACGGGAACTACATGATCGGGGTAGGACAGACCAGCCAGACAGGGATCGTGGCGGGCTCCGGGCTGAAGCGCTACAATGTAAAATTCAACGGTGAAATGACGAAGATTAAAGACATCACCGTCGGCCTGACCCTGAACTATTCGGACCTCACCGTGGATGACTATCCCGAACTAAGCGGTAATGACAACTATTTCAGAGGTCTTACGGATGTTCCGCCATCTTATAACCTGAAGGGAAAGCGTTATGCGGACCCGTCAAATCCTTACCAGCAGGTGTACTATCGCGGCGGGCAAAACAATCCGTATTGGGTAATCAACAATAACTATCGCGAGAACAAAACCAACCGCACCTTCGGGAATTTACTGCTGCGCTACGACATGAACCCTGCGCTTTCACTCACCTACCGGGTAGGGATGGATTATTTCAACAGTAAAGAAGCCGATTTCCAGGAATTGGGGACAGCCAGCCGGGGACGTACGATCCCTCCCAGCGGCGGGAGTCTAAGCCTGGTCAACAGCCGTCAGAACCAGGTCAACTCCAACCTTTTCCTGACATTTGACCGGGATCTCGGCGAAAAGCTGAACCTGAACGCAATAGTCGGAAACGAGATCTACGATATCAGGAGCAGCACCGACCGGACGGTCGGGTCGGACTTTGTAACCGGCGGATGGGCCAATCTCAACAACGCCACCAACCTGGTCGGAAGTAATTCCATCTCCAGGCAGCGGGTAGTAGGTTTTTACGGGAACGTCAACCTGAGCTGGAACCGCATCCTTTTCCTGAATGCTTCGGGCCGCAACGATATCGCATCCAATATGCCGTCGGGCAACAGGTCGTTTTTCTACCCGTCTGTGGGCGGAAGCTTCATTTTATCGGATGCATTGAACATCCGGAAAAGGACCGTTTCGCTCATTAAGCTCCGCGCATCTTATGCGGAAGTAGGTCAGGTGGGCCCTGTGTATGTCAACAATGCCGGGTTCGTGAAAGGAAGCCCGGGAGGGTTCATATTCCCTTTTAACGGATTGACAGGACTCACCCAGAGTTCTACAAGAATAGATCCGAACCTCCGCCCGGAAAATACAAGGACCGTGGAAGTCGGCGCCGACCTGAAGTTCTTCAACGACCGGATCTCACTGGAATATACCTATTTCAACTCGCAGTCGAACGGACAGATCTACAGCGTCCCGGTACCGCTTTCTACCGGCGCTTCCTCTGAAATCAGGAATGCCGGATCCATGCTCTCGAAAGGCCATGAAGTAGTATTGAACCTGACGCCCGTCACTACCTCGAAGTTTACCTGGGATCTGGGTATCAACTTTACCTCGTTCGACAATACGGTGGAAAGCCTGGCCGAAGGAGTCAACCGCATCGTATTGTCTGATCCGATCGTGGCTGAGGCAGGGTACGGTTATCCTTCCATCTACGGGAGATCCTACCTGAGAGATCCTGCTACAGGTAAATACGTGATCAACAACGATCCGAGATCGTCTACCTATGGCTTCCCGCTGACAGACAACAACCTGAAAGTAATCGGCACTACAGTCCCCGATTTTGAGCTGAATATTACTAACGGGCTGCGATACGGGCGTTTCGCCCTGACCGCTCAGCTAGACTGGAGGAAGGGTGGAGTCTTCTGGAATCATGGCCTGGCGGAAGCTAACTGGCGGGGATTGGCTGCCGGTACGCTCGACCGGGAGCAGGAAGTGGTCCTGGAAGGTGTCCAGGGACATTGGAACGGCACGCAGCTGGTCATTGAAGGAACAAATGATATCCCTATCAAAAAAGAATATCCTTATTACAGCCAGTTATGGACCAACTACGAATCGCAGCTTTCGGACGCTTCTTTTGTAAGGCTGCGTGAGCTTACATTCAACTACTCCCTGCCGGTGTCGGGCATGAAAAAGAAATGGCTGAGCGCTGTTTCGGTCTACCTGTCGGCCAGGAACCTGTTCCTGATTTCCGATGCATTCTCCGACCCGGAGGTCAATTTCAGCGAGGGAGGTCAGAACGTAACCGGCTACGGGCGAAGCGGCATCACGCCGCAAACCAGGAGCGTGGGAGGAGGACTCCGGATATCCTTGTAGAACCTTAAAAGAAGCGCCAGATGAAGCGATATAAAATACTTATAACAACAGTAATCACCCTGGTCTTTCAGATGTCCTGCTCAGACAGCATCATGAACGACATCGATCAGAACCCCAACCAGGTCAACGATGCGCCTTTAAATACAAGGCTGCCGCAGGCCACCATGGGTTTTATCAAGGCGGTAGCAGGTAGCGCCTCCAACAGGCTTGCATCCTATTATATCGAGCACCATACCAATGTGCTGGGCATGGGCGGGATATACAATACGATGACATCCTACAATACAGGAGGCTGGTCGGGGGCTTACACAGCCCTGAATGATATGAAGCTGCTTATAGAGAAAGCCACAGAAACGGAAGCATGGGGATATGCCGGGATTTCGGAAGTGCTCATGGCCTATTCCTACGCCAACCTGGTCGATTTATACGGAGATATCCCGCTTACCGAAGCACTCCAGGCCGGGGTAATCAGGCAGCCGGCTTTTGATAAAGCCCAGGATGTATACCCTGCCATACAGACAA
>CAZLGW010000095.1:0-5727 GCA_964559125.1 uncultured Cytophagales bacterium | reverse complement strand
TGTCAGGTGCTGCTGCTCGGTAAGGAAGGAGGGGGAACGGGGTTCGGGGTAAAAAAGCCAAGCCAAGCCATCCACACACCCAAAAGACCGCGACGTCAAGCGTAGAGGCAGGCTTGTCCTGACTCGAAGTAGTCGCCATAGAAAGGAAAGACGAGATGAAATTTCTCAGTTCTTGCTTTTTGTTGTGACGTCTCGCGCAAGTCACCTTGTGCCTTACACTTCGCTTGTGGTCTTCCTGTTGCCGTACTACTTTTTGTCTCTTTTCCGTTTTCGCCCACACCCCCACTCCTTTCTTTAGAGACTCGCTACGCTCAAGAGGAAGCCACTCTCTTTAGAGATGGCCATTTTGAGGGTCTTACAGACATTAGCGACAGCCATTCACTGCGTTCATTGCACTTTTGATGATTTCACACTTTTGACGAATCTCCACTTTTGATGATTCTCTCAGTTAATTTTCCCTTTGAAGCTTGGAATTCTCACAATTAGACGTTTTCACTCTCAGTTACCATGCTCCATTTGAGAAAGGCATTAGCCTTACTTGCATCATTTCGCTTTTCTCTAGTGACAGCCACTCACTTTTCTCGTGCCACTTGGACATTTTCTCTCACCCCATCACTTTGGCTCATTCGCTACGCTCAAGAAATTGCTTTAGAGAAGCCCATTTGGCTTCTGCTCCATGCATTTTGCCCAGCCCGTTCACTTTCTCTTCAGATCAACAAAACTTGGGCATTCTCACTTGCTCATTTGATGTTGCCCATTTGGATCCTTGTTAACTGACTATTTACACTATGGTAGAAGGCATTCTTGCTAATAAATCGATGAGACGCCGTGATTACGTAACTTGGCGGGAAGAAGAGGACTTGTAGACTTCATGCAATCACGAAGCTCTTGCAGGCATTTATCCCATGCATTTTAGAAATGGAGGAAGGCATTTATTCTATTTGAAAGGAGATTTCACAGTAGAAGAACGTGAAAGGAGGATGAAGGAAGTGGTTTTTTTTGACAACGAAGTTGGAATTTACACCTGAGGAAGGGAATTTTGACAATGAAGATGGCATTTTACAATGGAAGCTAGGAGCTTTTGAGGAAGGCATTTTCACTATGATGGACAGCATTTACAGTAGAGGGAGATGGAGTAGGACGTTTTGATATTGTTGAAACCAATTGAAATCAGGGAGAAAGCGGTGGGGGAGAAGAAAAACAGTGGTGGAAGGAAGCAATAGCCACAGACACATTGGAAATACAAGCGAGGACTAGGCTGGCAGATGGACTGGTTTGCGACGTCGGGGCCAAGAGGCTAGCAGTTCTTCTTTGTCAACCTTTACTCTTCTCTTGGAACGAAGATGTTCGATGATTGGAGGAATTGCCACGAAGATCAACGGTCCGGCATATCGCTTCAGCACTCTTCGAGCTTTGTCGTAGTTACGTTGACGAGAAATCGCTAGCAGATCGAGCATATGCTTATCCAGGTACTTGGCAGCATCAGAACTCATTGGAATGCGACCTTTGGAGATGTTGAAAAAGGCCTCGACCAGCCAACACACATGATTGTCCGGCCAATCTTCAATGTCCTCGAGATACGGATCATCCAGCAAATCTTGGAAGAAACGGAGACGAGTCGCCATCCTCGACTCTTGCAAGCTGTAATACTGATGGACAGAATTAAGTTTGACTCTTTTATCTGCTTCTTGTTGTGACGTCGCGCGTCGAGTCACTCAAGTGCCTCTTGCTTGCTTGTGCCATTCTGGTGTGGTGCTGTTTTGTTTTTTTTCCTCACCTCCTCTTCTTCTTTCTCCAATCGCCTATACAGGCTCTCACTCTCCAGATTTATCGCCTTGATAGGCTCTTCACTTTGCTCATTCACTGATCTTTTTCATTCGGCCTTCGGCCTTTGAGTTCTCTCTTTCTACTCGGCCTCCTTCTTTCCGAAATATCATGCTTTCATAATGGACGCCTTGACAAGCTTCTTACTTCAGACATGAAAATGACATTCCATTGCCTTAACATGCTTTCGATCTTGTCGCCTTGACTTTTCATTGACTAGTCATAGCTTGAAATCACAACGTAAGCCTAAGTAAAATCTCCGGACATTTGACGAATCTCCACTTTTGATGAAATAGCACTTTTGATGAAACACCATTCTTAAGGCTTTAAAGGTTTGAGGTAGGGAGACTTGAGGTTTTTTGAGGTTTTGAGGTTTTTTTTGAGGTTTTTTTGAGGTTTTTGAGGTAGAGGTAGAGATAGAGATAGAAACTAACAGACACACAGGGAAATACAAGCGAGGACGAGGCAGGCTGCCTGACTCGTCGAGACGTCGAGCCAAACAGACCAAAGAAAAGCGTTTTGAAGACGTAAGTGGAATGCTTCGAATGATGAGGTTGGATGACCTAACTCTTACATGAAATTCACTACTTGAGCGATGAAATTCATGAAGCGATTTACATTTTGCGCTGAGTGAATGAGGAAATGCAGTAAGTTAGCAACAGCTTTCAGAAATTGAGTGATGATATTCACAAACTGTAAAGCACTTTTCACAATGCTCATGATACAATACACAATCTGTGTAAAGATTTTGACTATACATGTGATGAAGTGGACGAAATACAAAACAGATTTTGCAATGCGAATGGCGAAATGCATTTAGGATTGTCAGCTTTGTTGCATGAGCAATGTTTTTTCATGCACTCAATATAAATTTTGATGAGAGGTAGTTTAATTTTCGCTTAGTGATACCTGATTTTTGCTAACTCCATACAAAATGCATGGGAAATGCTTCAATACGAATTGACGATAGATGCAGCTCGACGGCAGAAAAGGCCAGTCACTATTCAGAAATTAGCTGTCGATGACAATGAGCTTCCAGTCACTAGCCGGAAATTTCCAGAGCAGCCAATAAAGTTGGCAGAAAATGGCAAGAATTGCCAATGGAAAATGGCCTCCGGGCTAGCCCGCGGGCCACTTTCAAGATGCGATGCTTCACTATCGTTTCATCATGCTTCTCACGCATTCTCATGCATCCATACACGTTTTTATCTTCCAAGACACGGTTGTTCTTGCTTTTTGTTGTGACGTCGCGTTCCGAGTCACTCAAGTGCCTCTCACTTGCTTGTTGCTTTCTGTTGTCGTACCTGTTTTTCGGCTTTTCCCCCTTCGGATTTTCATTCGACCTACGGTCTGAGCTTCCCTTTTCGTTCTTACCACCCCCTTCTTAAGACAACACAGCACACTACTTCTTCCTTTACCCACTTTCTTCCTACATTCCTTGACTTTGAATTTACATAGCATGCTTCGCATAGCATGGCTTTTTTTTTCATTTTCATAGGCACGATATTGAACCCCAGCCCCTCTTCTTCCCCCTTCATATATCACGGTTGATGAAATTCCATTACTTTATTACTCTGTGACATGCTAAGACTTCCATCTTTCATTGATAATAAGTAATCCTTCGAAAGCTGATATTGGGATCTTCTTCGTGTATTCGGGTTGTATAGATGTGATCTTCCATTTGTTGATAAGGAGAGCCTCTTTCATCATGATTCGTGAACCCCTGACGGCATTTGCAGCAGAAGAAATTTGTCGTAGAGAAAACACTTGACACATCCAACAATGGTGAGATATCAATACGGAAAGGACGTTGTCCTAGTGGTCCGCCTGCGGCATACTCAAACAAGGCTTCGCGATAATTGCTTGAGTAGAGAATCGTTGATAGATCCATTTGAGAGTCTCCAGTAAAGAACAGAATAAAATCTCCTCGAGAAATAATTTTATTGGACATACTAAGTGCCGATCAGTCAAGAATGAGCTAGTGAGCTGTTCGTCGACCTTTTTATACTCACAAGATGCTTGCTCGCCGTTGATTGGTCGAAATGCACACCATTCTTACAATCTTAACTATGAATCAAATGCAAGGTCCAAACATCTCTCAAAGAAATCGAACACGCATCTTTCTTCCATAGCCAGAACGAGCATTGGTCCATCGACCTGCACGAACTGCCGTAGTAGCTTCGTCTCGACTGCTTCTTGTAGGAAGTGGCTTCGGCGTTAGCTTTGAAGTTGTTGAAGTTGACGAGAAATCGTCAAATGAATGTGGACTCTCCCAATCTTCAGACTTGGGAGTCTGGATTTGTTTCATGATTTCTTGTGCATTCTGCACAGACGTGCGCCAGTGCATTGGAGACCCTTGAAAGTTGTTGAGTTGGCTTTGCCACTGCTCTGTATCAATAACCTCTTGTCCATTCTGACGAATTGGCTCAACATAGTTGACATTCGGTGAAGGTGAGAGTTCTGGAGGATTGAGCTGCTGATAGTCAGCTAGAAGCAGACTATGCAAGCGAAGCTTCTCATAAGCAGACAAATTAGGATTCGCGAAAATCCATTGGACGACCTTGTTGACGTGGTCAATAGATTGGCTTAGCGCAGCCTTCTTCGTTGTTGGCAGAAAATGTTCCGGCTTTAGTGAAGATTTCTTCATAGCTCCAAGAGCAACCTCTTCTCAGAAACTTCAGAGAAACACTAAATGAAAACTGGAATGCAACGCTATTTATTCATTCCACCACATAGCCAGACTCAAAGGATGACAACCAATTCCAAGTCAAATTTTTCATCAGGCATGAGTCCACGATGTTTAAGTCGCTTCAGAATCGTCTGCCCGTTCTTAGTATCACAAAAATTCATATAAAATGTCTTGCATCTTCTCGGGTAATTCACAGAAAGGCAATAACGACAAAATGGAGGGATGTGAGTAGCAAGCATCTCATCGATTACCTCCACTCGACGCTTGGGGCAGAGGGCTTGGATGTCTCGCATTGTGATGCCGCTGATGACGATGCGTCTCATTCCCATGCTGCGGTTGTCCGTCGTTTCCGTCGCTGCAGTCAGGAATGGATTCATCCTAAACAGGGAGACTAGATCAGTGCTCAGCAAGCAATAAATGGCCGGTTCAACAATTCCAGTGCCCTTTTATACAGGTAAGCGTGAAGGTCGCGCAGCTGGGCGGCGGCCTCCTTTGTCGGTTTACCTTTAATGGGATTAGCGAGGAATAGAGAAATGATGAAATTACGCAGCTGTGCAAACAAACCCGAACTCAGGTTCTGCTCGAACATTTGACAATTCGCGGTGCTCAATTTGAAACGGAAGTCTGACAGGATTCTTTCTTCTCTCTTGTTCTGTTTTTTGTTGTGACGTCGCGCATCGAGTCACTCATTGTGCCTCATGCTTGCTTGTGGTCTTTCTGTTGTCGTACGGTGTTTTGCGTGTTTTTTCTTTAACCCCACCCATCAGCTTTTGGAGTCAAGCAAAACGCACGCGTTTTTCGTACGGTGTTTTGCGTGTTTTTTCTTTAACCCCACCCATCAGCTTTTGGAGTCAAGCAAAACGCACGCGTTTTTCTATCTTCTTCCAAACTCCCCTTTCCCCATTGGATTGGAGACGGCACAGAACTCTTGGAGGCTTTGCCAGGGCGGCAAGTTTTGATGATTTAGCCAATTAGGCGCCGACGAGATTAGAGAGTCGCAACAGTCTCACTCCATCTGCCCACCCGACTGTGAGCAAACATGAGCGCGATCGCGCATCCTTGAGGTCAACCCCTTCTCTTCCCTCCTCACTCTCAGATTCTTTGGAATCAAGCAATTTCTTCAATACTCTTCCCTCTTCCTCGACATCTTGAGAACCCACAAACACATTAACAGATATTTATTCAAGTGAGAGAGACGAAAACAGCCAGCATTG
>CAZLGW010000094.1:0-5776 GCA_964559125.1 uncultured Cytophagales bacterium | reverse complement strand
ATCAGGCAGCCGGCTTTTGATAAAGCCCAGGATGTATACCCTGCCATACAGACAATGCTGGACGGCGCCATAGCCAACCTGGAGAAAGGGAGCAGCGCCCTGGTGAAGCCGTCAAACGACGACCTGGTATTTTCAGGAAATATGGAGCTTTGGAAGAAAACTGCCTATGCATTGAAAATAAGGCTTTTCAACAGGATGAGCAATGTCGATGCGACGGGTTCCGCCAATAATGTACTAGCCCATCTCGACAAATCATTCGCCGGCGAATCGGAGGAGTTTATTTTCAGACGCTACGCCGACAACCGTAATTACGAAAACCCTTACTCCGGCTCCCAGCACTCGCAGCCTGAGTTCGCGATGGGTAATGGGATTTACAATGCGCTGGCCTGGTTTAGCCCGGCTTCTGATATCGAGGATGATCCGAGGGCGGCGATCTGGTTTTCGAGAATAGGCGGGAAAATAACGCCGGCCCCGAATGGCCTGGCCGGCGGCGACTTCGGCGAACCGAGACTCGACGGCCGCTTTTATTCCAAGCCTGCTGTCCTGAAGCCGCTGAATGCACCGCAGCCCCTGGCCACTTATGCCGAGCTGAAATTTATCGAGGCCGAAGCCAGGCTGAGGCTCGGCGAAAAGGAAGCGGCTTACCAGGCCTATCAAAATGCAGTACAGACTGCGCTGAAACAGGCATCAATCTTTAATCCTGCTACGGCATTGAGTGACGATAGAATAAATGCCTACCTGGATTTGCCCAAAGTTTCTCCCGGCGCAGCAAATCTGACCGTTAAGGAGATTTTACTCCAGAAATATATATTTTTGTTTTACAACCAGCCCCTGGAAGCTTATAACGACGTAAGACGCGAGCTGTTTATCACTATTACCGACCCCAGCGGGTTAGCCAACAGAGTACCTTATCCCGATTCGGAAATCAGCAGAAATCCCAAAGTGCCGGCCGGCGTGAACCTGACCACGCTCTTCGATCCGTCGACGAAGCTGTTCTGGGCAAAATAAAACGAAGGTCAGCATCACCTCATTGCCTCATTAATTCTATTCACATGAAATTCAACCGCAGATCGTTTGTGAGGAAAATAGGGGCAGGAATGCTGGTGCTTTCACAGGAGCAGCTTCCGGCATCGGTGTGGGCACGTTCGGAAAACGCGGACAAGCCTCTGCAGATCGGGTTGATCGGAGCCGGTGCAAGAGGGAAATGGCTGGCAAAAATCGCCTCTACCCTACCGGAAGTGGAGATAGTGGCCTGCTGCGATCTTCTGCCCGAGCAGCATGAGGCATGCAGCCGCGAAATCGGGAAGAAGATCACTTTCTATGACGACTACCGGAAACTGATAGTAGCCAGGGAAATACAAGCCGTGATCATAGCCACGCCCCTGTTCCTCCATTTCGAAATGGCAAAAGAAGCGCTGGCAGCAGGAAAGCATGTCTATTGCGAAAAAATAATGACGCATACCAGGCAACAGGCAGCAGAGCTGAAGAAGCTGGCGGCAGCGTCGAATGGTACGGTATTCCAGATCGGATACCAGCACCGGTTCAACCCGATTTATTCCGAAATCAAATTCCTGGTAGATCAGGGTTATTGCGGGAAGATCACAAGGATAGAATGTACCTGGAACAGGAACGGCAACTGGCGGCGGCCTGTACCCAACGATACCGGGTTTACCGGGAATAACGATTACCCGGACCTGGAACACCTGGTCAACTGGCGTATGTACCGCAGATATTCCGGCGGCCTCGTAGCCGAGCTATGTTCTCACCAGATGGACATACTGCACTGGCTGCTGGACGACCGTCCCGAATGGGTCATGGGGACAGGCGGCATAGACTACTGGAAGGACGGACGGGAAACTTACGACAACGTACATCTGCTCGTCGGCTACACCAAGGGGGTGAAAGCCAGTTTTACATCGCTGACCAGCAATGCGCTGCAGGGGTATTCCATTAAGATCCTCGGTGACAGGGGTTCGGTGGAGATAACGGGCCAAGACGGGCACACAGCCATGATCTACGCAGAAAATACCGAAACCGAAAAACAGGCAGACGGCGTGACCGCAGCAACGAAACTGGCCTGGGAGAATAACGAAGGAGTGCCGGTAAGAGTGAAAAATCCCGCACGTGACGACGTACTGCCGACAGAGAGCGCGCTACGGCATTTTGCATCGTGCATCAAAGAGGAGAAGCAGCCTGTTTCGAATGCCGAAACAGCCTATGTCTCTTCTGTAACAGTAGACCTCGCCAACGAAGCCACAGCGAAAGGAGAGAGAATACACTGGCCGGGCTAACAGTCGTCGGGCCGGGCCGGTGTACAAGAAGAACCTAAATCAGACATTTAACCATAACTTATGATCATGAAAAGAAGAGAATTATTGCGATTCGGGGTAATGGGTTCGCTGTTACCGGTAGCGTCCGGCAAAGCATGGGGGCTGGGTGAATCCGAAATAAAAAATGCCTCGGTCTTCCAGGAGCCGGCCAAAAAGCTGACCGTCGTAGAAGACGTAGACGTGATCGTCTGCGGAGGCGGCCCGGCAGGAATCGCTGCTGCTATCGCCTCTGCCAGAAGCGGGGCCAAAACCCGGCTGATCGAATTTCACGGCTGCCTGGGGGGCATATGGACGGCAGGGCTTCTGAGCAACCTGATCGAACATGAGAACAAAGGCGGAATCATGCAGGAAATCCTGGATGCACTCGACCGCTCCGGCGCACAGGTATCGGCTACCAACTACGATGCCGAAGTGATGAAAGTGCTGCTTGACCAACTCTGTAAGGATGCCGGCGTGGATGTAAGGCTTCATACCCGCGTGGTTGCCGCTTATACCAACGGCAAAAAACGCCTGGAGACCATCGTGACCGAAAGCCAGTCGGGCAGGGAGGCCTGGAGGGCCAAAACCTTTATCGACACTACCGGCAACGGCGACCTGGCCGCCTATGCAGGCTGCAGCTTTGACAAAGGCCACCCGCGCACAAGCCTGATACAGCCGTTTTCGATGATGGCTATCCTGACCGGGATCACGAAATATGACATGATACGCCAGAACCTGATCAAACATGCGGGCGTTGCCGGTTCGCAGCACAAGATCAACCTGCGCGATGAGATCAGGAGCATCGGTATGGACCCCTCCTACGGTATGCCAACCTTATTCCTGATCCGTGACGACCTTTTTGCCATGATGGCTAATCATCAGTACAATGCAGATTCCTTAAATGCCCAGGACATCACCAACGCCACCATAGAATCGCGGAAGGAAGTAAACAACATGGTAGATAAACTCCGGAAAAAAGGAGGTATCTGGAAGGATCTGCGCATTGTGGCTACTTCCGAGCAAATCGGGATGCGAGAAGGCAGGCGTATAAAAGGCTTGTATACCGTATCAAAAGAGGATCTGATCAGTGGCGCCCGCTTCGACGACGCAGTATGCACTGTAAAATTTGCGGTAGATATCCATTCCCTGGACGGGAAAGATGACAAAGGCTACAGCAACGATGGGATAAAGGTAAAACCCTATGACATCCCGCTCCGCTCGCTGATATCTTCTGAAGTAGGCGGCCTGATGATGGCCGGGCGCTGTATCAGCGGCGACTTCTTCGCACACGCCAGCTACCGCGTAACCGGCAATGCGGTTGCCATGGGAGAAGCGGCCGGAAAGGTAGCTGCGAAAGCTTCCCTGACCAACCGCCTCGCGCATGAAGTAAACTGGAAGGAAGTGAAAGAGGCCTAGGATGATAATCCTGGCGTCAGGCCATTGTCATCCCCCCGTCTATGACCAGCTTGGTACCGGTAATAAACCGGCTGTCGTCAGACGCCAGGAACAAGGCTCCTTTAGCAATATCGTCGTTCGTTGCATACCTTCCCATCGGAATGGATGCTTCGAATCCTTTTTTCGCTTCCTCTCCCTGTCCCGGAGCAAAGCCTTCCTCCAGGGAGCGCATCATCCGGTTGTCGACCGGCGAGGGGTGTATTGAATTGACGCGGATGCCTCTTGCCGCTGTTTCCAGAGCGATAGTGCGGGTGAGCCCTATCACCGCGTGCTTGCTTGTTACATAGGCGCTCATGGAAGGAAAGCCCATCAGACCGGCTACCGAAGAAGTATTGATAATACTGCCGCCATCGTTCATTTGCGGCAGCACATACTTAATGCCTAACCATACCCCTTTGACGTTGACGCTGATCACCTTGTCGAATTCTTCCTCCGAATATTCGGATACAGGCTTTACGATCCCCTCCACTCCGGCGTTATTGAAGAAGATGTCTATCTTACCAAAGGTATTGACGGTATGCTCCACATACTTTTGTACATCAGCCGATTTGGTTACGTTGGCAGCAACAAAACTCACGTTATCGCTTCCCAGCTCCGAAGCTGCCTGCTTCAGGGCTTCCTCATTGATATCTACCAGCACTACTTTTGCTCCTTCGTCTACGAATAACCTTGCAGTAGCAGTCCCGATTGCACCGGAACCTCCCGTAATCACCGCTACCTTGTTTGCCAGCTTTGTCATATCTGTTTTAGTTTAATAGATTGATGAATTTATCATGGTATGAGCTTCCTCATACTTTCACAAAGGTAACGACAGCGGATACCGTTTTAAGTAACCTGGGTTACAGTTTAAAATGACATTCATCATATTTTATCCGCCGCTTACAACCAATAGTCCCGGTATTTAATCCTCCTGATATACTAATCCGGTTTTTAACTAAGGCAATAGAAAATCATGAAGCACGTGTCCCTGTCTCCCTTACTCCTCCTGATATTCATACTACCATCTGCAAGCCTTGCGCAGCAATCTCCGTTCGACCTCACGCTCAGAGCCGGTCTGAACCTCTCCTACCTCTCCTTCGACAATGATGCTGTACCAGACAAAAGGATAAAACCCGGGGTAAACCTGGGACTTGGTGCAACTTACCATACAAGTGAAAGCCTTTTCCTGCAAACCGCGCTCACCTTCGCCACCAAAGGAGCCCGGATCAGGGGTGATGTACCCTTGGGTTTCGAAGGAATCGTAGTCAACGGCCGGACAACCAGGCCCGAACTGATAAGTCAGCAGATGTACATACAGATACCTCTACATATCGGCTATAGAATACCGTTGACACCCGGGAAAAAGCTCACTATACAGGCTGGGCCTTACGCTGCCTATGGAGTAGCCGGCAAGACCCGCCTTGCAGCCGACATCCTGTACGGAGACTATATCGACGATACACCTATGGAAGAAAAAACATTCGGAGAAAGGGGCCTTCAGAAACTGGATTACGGAGCAGGCGCAGGCATCGGCCTGGACCTGGGCGAGACCATCATAAGCCTCAACTATGAGTGGGGCTTAAGAAATATCTCGCCAGGCAAAGCCGCCTATATCCCATTTTATTCCAACACCACCTACAGGAACCGGAATTTGTGCCTGCAGGTGGATTTCAGGTTTTAAAACCTTTCCGGGCTACTTATTCGTAGCCCGGGTTTTGCTTAAGTAAAGGATTCTTGTTGATCTCCGCCTGCGGGATAGGTACCAGGTAGTTCCGCTCGTAGAATGCCCTGGGGTTAAAATCCGATACCGTATAAGTTTTGCTGCCGTCAACAGCCCGGGTGATGGTCATTTTCCTTCCATCTTCATTTAACCTTTCAGGCGCAATTTTCCACCTGCGTACGTCAAACCAGCGGTGCTCTTCAAATGCAAGTTCTATCCGGCGTTCGTTCTGCAGTCTTTTCAGGAGCACTGTCC
Source organism: uncultured Cytophagales bacterium (assembly GCA_964559125.1). Taxonomy (GTDB): domain Bacteria; phylum Bacteroidota; class Bacteroidia; order Cytophagales; family Spirosomataceae; genus Ravibacter. Next base: position 58 of record CAZLGW010000094.1, on the reverse strand, counting down.
CGCTCTCGGTAATATTGGGCATCTGTACACTTTCCCGCTTTCTGATCATGTTCAGGTA
>CAZLGW010000093.1:0-6151 GCA_964559125.1 uncultured Cytophagales bacterium | reverse complement strand
CGACCCTCTGCTTGTAAGGCAGATGCTCTGAACCAACTGAGCTAAACTCCCGCTACCGTTTTTCGTTTCGGTGTGCAAATATGGACTTTTGTTTTTATTAATGCAAACGGCACTATTTTTTTTTAAACCTTTATTCAAAGTTGAGGTATAATGTAACGGCATGGGTAGTGACCCGCTCAGTTCCCGGCATCGTCCTTGTACCCGTTGTGTTCAGCATATTGACCAGGCCGTGGGAAAACCGCAGCTCCGGGGCAAACTTGAAGAATTCAAAGAAACGCTCCAGCCCTACTCCGTAGTCCAGCGTTATATCTGCTCTTTTGGTATTTAGCTGCTCCGCCCCAAACCTGACCTTGTTCTTCACATTTGTCTCAACCCCGAATGTCGTACCGGCCAGGAGATACATCCTGGTATTCGCCCGGCGCTTCGACTTGTATTTCAGCAAAAGAGGCACTTCGATCCAGGTTGACTCCCTGATTTTGTCCTGTTTAAGATTAGGATACTGGTAGGTAACGGTCCGCCCGTAGAGCGTCACCGAAGGTGTGGTCCGGATGTCGAATTCCGGGGAAAGCACTTTACTGATCGTAAACCCCATCCGGAAAGCAGTAGTAACCGGGGAATACAACGCCAGCGTGCTGTCGCCCACATAAGAATCGTCGGTCCTGACAGAATAACGTGTAACCGGCATTGCGAAGAGGAACCCGAAATGGACCGGCCGGTCGTCATAAAACTCCAGGTGCTTCCTGACATACCCTTTCCCCTGTCCAGCGACCTTCGTAAAGCATCCGGCCAAAAGCAGGAAAAACAATATAAGGACTATTTGTGCCCGATGTAAATCGAACAAATGCCAAATGTTAACTGCGTGCATTTCGTGTTTTTAAAACCCGATCTTTCGAAAATATCCAGGAATTCTCTTCCGTCCGGAAATGCCCGGACCGAATCGGGAAGATAAGTATATGCGGAGGTGTCTTTTGAAACAAGCCGCCCTATGAGGGGTAGTATGCTCCTGAAATAAAAATTATACAACTGCTTGAACGGAAAAGACCGGGGCTTCGAAAACTCCATTACCACACAGGTTCCCTGCTCATTCATCACACGGTGCATTTCCCTTAGTCCTTTTTCCAGGTTGTCAAAATTGCGTACTCCAAACGAAACGATGACGGCGTCGAAATAATTGTCTGCAAACGGAAGACTTTCTGAGCTGGCTTTCTGAAAGGAAATAATGTTTTCATAGCCTGCTTTTTTTATTTTCTCCTCCCCCACTTTCAGCATCCCTTCCGAAATATCGACGCCTATTATTTTCTCCGGCTTCAGCTTCAGCGCTTCCAGCGCAAAATCGCCCGTCCCCGTAGCTACATCGAGGATTACCTTTGCCGGACGACCTTTCAGGCAGGAAATGGCCCTTTTCCGCCAGTATACATCGACGCCTGCGCTTAAAAGATGGTTGAGCAGGTCATATTTGGGAGAGATATTATCAAACATCTCTTCAACCTGCTCCCGTTTGGAAGTCTCTTTGTCTTTATAGGGTAAAACGCTCATTACGCAGGTTCATAACTTAAAAAAGCAAAAATAACAGGTATTACCAGGTTTCTCCCATATTCCGGCTCATAATCTTATCATCAATTCCAGCCTGTAAAACACACCTCCGTGGCCCTCATTTTTCCTCTGCGGCCCTCTGTGTCGCTCTCAAAAGTAAAAAGTATGCTTGTAATTGCATGGCAGACCCCTCCGATCCTGTATTAAAAAAAGCGCCTGCAAACGGGATAACCGCTTACAGACGCTTCCACTATTAGTCCGTATATTCTCAGGGAAATAACGGCTACGCTTCAGCCAGCTCTTTTTTGGCAAGATACTCCGCAATCTGGACGGCGTTGGTCGCAGCTCCCTTACGCAGGTTATCAGCCACGATCCAGAGGTTCAGCGTATTAGGCTGGGTCTCGTCGCGGCGGATACGCCCTACAAACGTTTCGTCCTTGCCATGAGCGGTCAGGGGCATGGGGTAAACCGCGTTTTTCGGGTCGTCCTGCAACACCACACCTTCTGCTTCTGCAAGCAGCTGACGGACTTCATCCAGGTCAAAACTGCCGGCCAGCTCTATATTTACCGATTCGGAGTGTCCTCCTATCGTCGGGATACGCACGGTCGTAGCCGTTACGGCCACCGTATTATCTCCCAGGATCTTCTTGGTCTCGTTCGTCATTTTCATCTCTTCCTTGGTATAACCGTTGTCCAGGAAGACATCGATATGCGGCAGCACATTGAGATCGATAGGATGCGGGTATACCCTGGGTGCATCCTGATCACCGGCACGCTCGGCAAACAGCTGATCGACGGCAGCTTTTCCTGTACCCGTTACCGACTGATAAGTGGAAACCACTACTCTCTTAACCCCGTATTTTTTATGGAGCGGGTTCAGTACCAGCACCATCTGGATAGTCGAGCAGTTGGGATTGGCAATGATCTTGTCTCCAGGAGTCAGTGTATGGGCGTTGATTTCAGGTACGACCAGCTTTTTGGTCGGATCCATCCTCCACGCAGAAGAATTGTCTATAACCGTAATACCGGCTTCGGCAAATTTAGGAGCAAGCGCCAACGAAGTCCCTCCTCCGGCCGAAAAAATTGCAATTGCAGGTTTGGCCTTTATCGCATCCTCGAATCCCACCACCTTATACTGCCTGCCCTTGAATGTGACTTCCTTACCAACAGACCTTTCTGAGGCAACCGGTACCAGCTCGGTCACCGGGAAGTTACGTTCTTCAAGAACTTTGAGGATCTCACTACCAACCAGTCCGGTAGCGCCTACTACTGCGATTTTCATTTTACATTAAATAATAAATAGTGAAAAATTGAATTGAAAAGAATAAATTCTAAAAACCGGCGCAAAGGTAGGTATATTTAACAATAGTAACAGTATATTCATCAAACTACCTTTACCCGATTTATGCCCCTTTTAACCTCTGCCAAACGCCGCAGATCTTCTCTCCTTATCAAACAATTTCTGTATCCCGGGATATGGCAAGCCCCGTGCAGCTTTCTTTTGCTGACGGCGATCGTCCTGGCCTTAGGGTGCCGGCCTGATTCGCCGCTCATTTCAGACGGCAGAAGCGACTATAGCATCTTCGTTTCAGACAAAGCCGCTGCTTCGGAAAAGACCGCCGCTGCCGAGCTGCAGACCTACCTGGAGAGGATCAGCGGATGTCGTCTGCCTGTCGTCAGCACCGCCGGCGACGGCTCCAGATTCATCTATGTGGGTTTTAAGGAAGCCCCCGAACACCTTTTGCACGGACTCGACCCTGCAGTATTCGGCCCTGAAGAGTATATCATACGCAGCGACGGAAAGCAGCTCCTCATAGCCGGCGAACCGCAGCGGGGCACACTCTATGGCGTAATCGGATACCTAAAAGACCATCTTGGATGCCGGTGGTATACACAGACTGTCGAAAAAATCCCTTCTCTTAAGACAATTCTGCTCCGAACTACGGAAGACCGTCAAAAGCCTGATTTCCAGTACCGGGAAGTCAACTGGAGAGAGGCTTACGAAGTAGGTTGGTCAGTTCACAACCGCGTCATTCCGAGCAGGATGCCCATTCCCGATTCGCTGGGCGGCAACTTCGTCATATTCCCCGAACGGGGACATACCTTCGACCTGATCATCCCCCCGAAACAATACTTCGGAACCCACCCGGAATATTTCTCCGAAATCGACGGGGTTCGTACCGCCGACGATGCGCAGCTCTGCCTGACCAATCCCGACGTGCTTCGGCTTACCGTAGAAAAGGTGCTCGAATGGAAAAGGCTCAGGCCGGACGCGAGCGTCTATTCCGTAAGCCAGAACGATAATGAACGGTATTGTACGTGCGACAGGTGTAAAAAAGTGGACGACAATGAAGGCAGCCCGGCCGGAACACTGATCCGCTTCATCAACCAGGTATCGGAAGAAGTAGTACGGACCCATCCCGATGTAAAAATTCATACGTTTGCCTATACCTATACTGAAGTCCCGCCCTTGCATGTAAAACCTGCCGGTAACGTGCTCGTGGAATTGTGTCACTACAACTATTGCTCCGCACATGGCATTAACGGATGCAAAGACCATAATAAATTCACCGGGCGGCTTGACAAATGGCTCCAGATCGCCAAAAATGTAACTGTATGGGGGTATTACGTCGACTTCGGATTCTACCTGATGCCTTTCCCTAACTTTGAAAGCCTCCGGAAAGATGTAAAATACTTTAAGGAAAAAGGGAGCTACGGCCTCTATGCAGAAGGCTGCAATATAATCGGGCCGAAAGGAGGCGGAGAGTTTTCCGAACTCAAGGCCTGGGTTTTCGCCCAGCTGATGTGGGACGCAAGCCTGGACGCCGACATACTTATTAAAGAATATCTCGGAAATGTGTACGGGAATGCCTCCCAACCCATAGCACAGTATATCGATCTCTTACAGGAACAAGTAAAAGACACATCCGTTTATTTTAATATCTGGTCATCGCCGGTCGATGTGTCTTATCTCACCCCGGCCACTATTGCAAGGGCCGATGAGCTTTTCGATGAAGCAAGAAGCGCTGCAGGCGCCGACCAGGCACTTCTCAAAAGAGTGGAGGATGCTTATCTGCCCGTATTATTTACAAAACTCTACTTCAAAGCTTTTGGTGGCGGCGAAAGCTACCTCCGCCCGGGAGAGGCCATCAGGCTTGCAGACCGGTTCGGGAAAATTGTAAAAGAGAAAGAAATACAAACGCTCGGATCAAACGAATCGATGCCCGATCTTATCAACGCGCTAATCACAAGAGCCCGGGTATCAGAAAAATTTTTCAAGGAATGGTGGATAGCCGGACCGTTTGAATCTGACGAAAAGCGAACAGGTTTCGACAAGGCCTACGAGCCGGAGAAAAACATTGATACGACACAACTTTTTTCCACCGGCGCCGGCGGGCAGTTCGGGTGGTTCCGCCACAAAACAGGTCCGGTCCCTTACGTCGACTTCTCAACGCTGCTTACTCCCAACGAAAACGTGGTTGCCTACGCCTATACCAATATATATGCACCTGAGGACAAGGTGGTCAGGATCGGTGCCGGCAGCAACGACGGTATTAAAATCTGGATCAACAACCGCCTTGTTTTAAGCAACCGGTCTTCGAGAAGGGCGGCCGTAGACCAGGATATCGTTGAAGTATCGCTTAAAAAAGGCAACAATGCCGTACTGGTAAAAGTGGACCAGTTGAAGCTTGGCTGGGGTTTCTACCTCTCTGAAATTCTGCCCGACAGCATATAATTCATACAGGAGTCCCGCTTGAAATTGAACAACATAAAGTTTAACTTGCATAAAACTGCGCAATCACTTAATCAGGAGCTCGTTCAATGCCGGCGAAGCATTTTTTCTGGATCATCGTAACGGGGATATTCTTTTTCGCCTGCAGGGGTAAGAATGCGGGGACGGAAGAGAGAGGTAAAGCCGGTGACCTGGTAAGCTATAATTTCGATATCCGGCCGATCCTCTCAGACAAATGCTTTGCCTGTCACGGCCCTGATGCCAACAAGCGCCAGGCCGACCTTCGGCTGGACGACCCCAAATCTGCTTTTAAAGCGCTGGAGGATAATCCGGGCGTATTCGCTTTGGTACCCGGAAAACCCAAAGCATCAGAGGTTTACCTGCGCATTACCGCCTCCGATACGAGCCTGCTCATGCCCCCTCCCTCTTCACACCTGGCGAAGCTGGCGCCAGGGGAAATAGCGCTGATCGAAAAATGGATCAGGCAGGGAGCGAAATATGAAGAGCACTGGGCATTTAGCATTCCCCGAAAACCTGAAGTCCCGGAAGTAAGGAACAAGAAATGGCCTTCCAATGAAATTGACCGGTTTATACTGGCCAGGATAGAAGCTGCAGGGCTTGAGCCCAACGAACCGGCGGATAAAGAACGGTTGCTCAAACGGCTCTGTTTCGATCTGACGGGCCTTCCGCCTTCACTTTCGCTGATGGAGAGTTTCGACGGGTCTGAAGCTTCCTATAGCAAAGTGGTCGACCAGTTGTTGAGCTCTCCTGCCTACGGTGAAAAAATGTCGGTGCATTGGCTCGATATAGCCCGCTATGCGGATTCCTACGGGTACCAGGACGACGGGTACCGTACCCAATGGCCCTGGCGGGACTGGGTGATCC
>CAZLGW010000092.1:0-6203 GCA_964559125.1 uncultured Cytophagales bacterium | reverse complement strand
ATGCTGCTGGCGTGACCAATGTGAAGATAGCCGTTGGGTTCGGGCGGAAACCGGGTGATTATAGAGTCGTATTTCCCACTTGAAAGGTCATTTTCTATGATTTCTTCAATGAAGTTTAACGATTTCGTTTCCTTGGTTTCTTCCGTAGCCATAGTTCTTCAGTATTAAAAGACGTGCAATTTAATCAGGTTTTGTGTATTGCTGTATATGAGATGGGGTTTTTGCTATAGTCCGGTTATTTGGAAGAAATATAATTTTTCCGTACCGATGATTTTCATTAATTGCACATCAGGATGAATTTTTCAAAAATGTTAACCAGGCCGGTCGTATGAAACTTTACATGATGCTGTTGGGGTGTAAACCTGCCGGGAGGCATATCGAGCAGCACGACATCTTTTTTGCTGTGGGCAATGAGCTGAAGGATTTTGTGCCCGCAATCCTGGAGTTCTGGCCGGAGGCTGACGCGAAGGTACATATCGACGCCTATCGTACGGTCACAAAAGTGGAGGAATACCGGGTGGAGGTGGTGCCCCGCAGTGAAATCACAGACCGGGGGAAGCTGAAGCTATATTTCGTAAACCTGGGAGGATACAGGGAAAATGAGTTTGAGGAATACCATTACAAGCGGATTGTAGTGGCGGATTCCGTTGCTAACGCGATCGGACAGGCCAAAAAGACTGTTTTTTGGGACCAACATCTGTCCTCGCATATCGATGATAAATACGCGCTTGATGTCGATGATATTTACGAAATCGGGGATTTGCTCCCGGCCGGCCTAAAAAATGAAGTGGCGATCAGGATTTCTGAAGCAGAGGACAAACAGCCTGAAGACGAGATCAGGAACGGGTATTTTAAACTGAGCAGGTTGTAGCTTCCGGCTATTGAGAGAGTGCAACAGCCCGGAAGCTTTTATAGTTTCTTACTTAATATTGACAGTTTCCTACTTACGATAGACGTACTGAATCTTACCGGCATTGTCTTCGTCGAGACGAATATCCATAAGTGGCGATAGCAGCTCATCGAGACCATTGCTGTTTCGGAAAGTAAATACGCCATCGTCCCCCGGGGCATCGTTATATTTAAGTGTAAGGGTCGTTCCCTCGTATGACCAGGTGCCCAGAAGATCTTCAGCCAATCCTTCTGATTTGATGACTTCAACAAAAGACTTATTGGTGTTATTCAGAATATGTATCTGCGACGTATAAAAATAATCAGCCCAATTGACTTCTGAGAAAGGATCTATTTTTACCCCGTTTATATTGGAATTGGCAAATCCGCTTAGTACTCCATAGTCTAAACTCCATTTCCCAACCACTTCCGGAACAGGGACCGGGTCGTCATCTTTTTTACAGGAAGTAAGGGCCAGGGAGATGGCAAAAAAGGCCAGTACATAAAGACGCTGTTTCATAAATGCGGTTTTTTGATATTATATGCCAAAGTACGAAAAAAAATATCCGGTTGTTGCGCTGTGGTTTCTTTTTGCCAAACTTTATTTTATTACAACCAGCCTGCCCTGCATAAGCGCATGGTGTCCCGGGAATGTACAGACATACTGGTAAATGCCTGGTTTTGATGGGGCTGTAAAATAAATAGTTTCCGAAGCCTCAGGTTGTAGCACGTTGGAATGGAAGAGTACCTCCCCCATATCGGGGATATAATGCATTTCTATTCCTTTCAGGCCGAGCGCCAGGGCTGCTTCGCCGACGGCATTCGCCGCTCCTGGCTGTGTGATCACGAAATTATGCTGCATATCGTCGTTATTATTGAAGGTAAGCTGCACTTTGCTTCCGGCCTTTACCCTGATTTCTGAAATGTCGAACTGGAGACCGGGACGGGTACCGATTGTAATGACCCTGTCCGGCCCCTTGTTCCATCCGTAAGGCTGTACAGTAATTCTCTTTACCGCAGTTGCTGCTCCGGCCAGGGGAGCAGCGGCTTGGGCAGATGGGGGTAGGGATGGGGGCTGTGACCCAGCAAATGCTGTCAGCTGCGCGGGATCGACGTTTTCCGTATCCGGGATTTCGTTAAGCGTATAATATCCCTCCGGGTGCAGCAGGGGCAACCCTGCCGCAGACCGGATACCTTCGGCTTTTATTTCGTGGATATAGCCGGCCTTAAGCCTGGCACGGTCTGTAACGATACGTACACTGAGACTGTCGTCCGACACGATTACGCCTTTTACCGGGATGGCTTCGTTATTAACGACCGGGCTGCCATAGGCTTTTTGGTATTTATAGGTGAAGCTGTTCATTCCCCAGGATTCTGCCTTTCTGGCGCTTTCGGGATCTATGGGCAGGGTAAAAGTAATCTCAAAGCCATCGGCCTTTGCCCTGAGATGTTTCATCTCGAAAGGAGTTTCGCCCGTCCATACCAATCTTTGGAGGGCAAACGGAGCTGTGCCTTTTGCAGACCACCCCCTGCTCGTCTGTCCTACGAACATCGAACCGTCCAGGCCCCACTCCATTCTGAAAACACCGGAAGCAAAGCCCTGCCTGAACCTGAAGCAGGCTCCCTGCCATTTACCGTTGACTTTTTCCAGGTCGGCTCTCATCATACTGCTGTGGCCCCGGTCGCCGATAAAAAGCTGGCCTTCAAAAGGGCCGAAAGCGCCTCCGGTCAGATCTTCCCTGAGATCTGAAAGGGAGATACCCATGATCGTATGCGGGAACCAGATGGCCGGGAGCTTGAGCTCAGGGATGCTCCTGGCAACGTTGTGCATCGGTTCACCCGAATCGGGTACATCTTCCGGTTTGAGCCTGAGCGGCGAGTTGGGGCCCCCGCTCCATCGCAATCCCGCCGGATGGCCGGCGAAGTCGCCTTTTTCCAGATGGGTGAGCCGTCCGGAAGCAACCCACTCTCCCCGGTTGTCGGTATAAAAAATATCTCCCCGGAAGCTGCCCGAACCGGCCGGTGATCTGAGCCCGGCTGCCCAGGGGATAAGGTTTCCCTTATCGTCGAGCTTCAGCATCCAGCCCCGCCACCTGGAGAGACTGCCGCCTTTTCCGGTTGAGTCAATATTCAGGGCGACAATCATCTCACCGTTCGGTAGCCTGACCGGCCCGTAAGAATACTGGTTATAATCGCCTGAAAGAGGCCATTTGGCAAAAGATTCATACAAGTCAGCCTCCCCGTCTTTGTCAGTATCGGCAAACCTGGTGACTTCGCCTCTCTGGGTTGCGAGAAAATCATTGCCGCGGTACAAAAGCCCCAGCGGCTCGTGCAGTCCGTGGGCAAATCGTTTGAATTCGGGCTTTTCGTTACCTTTCGTATAAGGGTTTGAGATTATCCATACTTCTCCGCGCCTGGTGGAAGCCGCCAGGCGACCGTCCGGCAATACCGCCATTCCACCAACTTCCAGTTGTATATTTTCCGGGATCGGGATCGTAATAATCCTGTAGTAATCGTCTTCCGTTTTTTGGAGGGACTGGCAAAATAAGTTTGAGATCGTACAGGGAATAAACAATAAAAGGACAAGGGTCTGTTTCATATCAGCTGTCGGTGTCTTACCATATGATCGAATAACTGACGGGCTGAGCCAGTTGAAGCAAAAGCTCGGTTTTCCCTTTCGACCTGCGAAGGGTAGGGGCGGCAGGGCTACCCAGTTTTACATAATACCTGCCGTCGACCCGGTAAAGTCCTTTTTCTACAGGTACTATCCGCGTGCCTTCAGCCAGCAGAACATAGTTGCCTGAAGAGGCATTACGTTCCGGCGTAACCGTTCTGTTTATACTTTTTTCAGTTGCGGTGATCGCATCCTCGATGATCGACGGCCCCAGTGCATAGCGGATGACCGGATAACCGTGCGAATCCAGGCGGTAACCCAGGAAACTGACCGAGGCAGAGTCGACCCATGGGGCATCAGGACTCGGGAGTCTCGCAAAACTGCTTCGCGCCGAAATAGTCTCGGTTAGCCCCAGGGGCGTCAGCAACTGTGCTTCTCCCCGCCCGTACCACATATCGGAGGTATTTGCAAAATCTCCGCTCCATACCTGTAGCAATGCAGCCCGGTTCAGATCGACCGAAAAGCTTCTTTGAGCAGGTGATCCAACAGAAAGGCAATGAGTACGCTTATGCGTTTCGCCCGGAAAGCGGATAAAGGACCTGACCATTTCCGGTCGTTGAGTGCCGGGCCGGGCCGATAAGAAAGGTTTGACGGAGGGTTCGGGCAAAGATGACAGGGCGTGAAGATCGTAATCTCTCACGCCGGTCTTTCTTACTCTCAGCCCGAGAGCAGCCTGTGCCCAGGGAAGCTTTGAATACCATAAGCTGATCCTGTGCGTACCTGCTTCTATCCTGACGTTAGTCTCATGCGCCTCCCGCGAGGTACTAAGGTCTGTGTCGAGTATCACATTGCCATCGATACTAAGCTGGCAGTAGGCACCGGTATACAATGTAGTGAAATTGTAATCGCCGTTTTCTTTTACAACCAGGTTGCCTTCGTAGACCAGGTTGTAGCTCGTCCTGTCTCCGGCAACCTCGAATGTCAGCTCCGGAGAAGTTCCGGACAGCGCCAGCTTGTCGGTCGTCCGGCTATCCCATTCGTCGTTATATACCTTATAAGTAAGATCTGACAGCAGCACGGGATGGCGGTTTTCGAATTTCTGAAATCCAATTGCACTGAAAAAGGCAGTTCCGTTGTCTACACGGATGCTGACAGAGGGGGCGGCCGGGAGGGGATCCAGGTATTGTGCCTGCTGTACAACAATACCATTGATCCTGACCTCGTTGATCCGGGCTTTGTTCCGGAGCCCCTGAATGTCGCTTTCATAATCTATCTCCAGCGTTTGCAGCAGTCCCGCCGTTTTCCCGGCATCCTGGAAGGGAGGCAGCCCTGTAAAACCGCTCATTTTTTCACTGTTAACAGTTTTGCCTTCACTGACCAGTACAGAGCCTCCTCCCGGCAAAAGAATAGTTGCCGATGCGCCCGGACCGAGCGAATATGCCAGGTAGAGCCGGAAATTCCGGCCGTTCAGAGAAGGAACAATGGAGTCACCGGGTTTTCCTACCAGGATTTTACTGCCGGGAGCGATTTTAACCAGGTTTGGTTTCTCCGGGTGAACGGCAACACTGTCGGCAAAGGTCCAGTTGGGCGGGATCTTCCCGAAAGAAGCTCTTTTTTCGAGGGGGAGCCACTCATAATCGCGCACTCTGGTTTGAGCTTCGCACAATGCCGCAATCATGCAGCCCGACAAAAGCAGTACGAGCAATCTGATATCGAAAGAATATGTAAAACGTAGCATAGGCGCCCTTGATTTAATTGTAAAAATTATAGCTGCGTTTTTCTTATCCAAATTGTGCTGCTATTGCTTTCTTTTTTTTAGACCGATGCAACCATTTGATGTCGTAAAATCTCACTATAGTAATCGGCTTTTTTTGTGTCCGGAAAGATGAACGAAATGGCTCCGGTGGTTTATATATGTAAGTATTGGGAGAATTTTAAGTTTACAGAGAGAGTGGGGTAAGCGGCCTTATGTAGCTGATTATCAATCAATTGATTGTTTTTTAGTGCTTTTGTGAAAATTTGTATTTTCTTGTGGCACTAAAATTGTAATCTTTGCGTTAAGAAATTAATTCTGCCCTGGCTCAGCACGTTATTTATACCGGTTTTGAATAAAATAAGGTGAAAGGGCGGGGATCAACAACTTAGAAAACATCTATTCTCATGAAAAATAAAATTATTGAAATTTTCAAAAACTTCGGGATAGAATCATCTGCGTTGACGGACGACGCCCATTTTATTAAAGATCTCGGATTGGATAGCCTTGATCTTGTTGATCTGATGATGCAGTTGGAGCAGGTTTTCGGAATTGCCATTCCTGATGAAGACTATGCCAGGATCACCAACCTCCGAAGCCTGGTCGCTTACCTGGAGGAACATCAGAGCGTAGCGGTATAAAGGGAGTCAGGTGGAACAGTATGCCTGGATTGCGGGTGTATCCTGCAATCCGGGAAGGCTCATAGTTCAATAGCCGGATCCCAGAACACGGTTTTGAAGTTTTGGACTTTGTTGTCTTTCACCGTAACCCCCTCCGCTTTCAGCATTTTGTGCATCGGGTTTGCCGGGTGAAAAGCAGAGGCGCCGCTGAGGATGCCTGCAGAATTGACTACCCGGTGCGCAGGGACATTCTTCTCTCCGCTGAGCGCATTCATAGGCCATCCTGATTTTCAATAACCTGTTGAAATAGAGTTTTTTGTAGAAATAA
>CAZLGW010000091.1:0-6235 GCA_964559125.1 uncultured Cytophagales bacterium | reverse complement strand
CGCAGGCAAACTCCCAGGCTCCCGAGGTGGACAGGTATGTGCGGTGCGTTTGCCAATAGTTCGCCTCCCGGATCGAGCAGTGCGCACGAAAAATCCAGGCGCTCTTTGACATTCACCGAAAAAGCGGTCCTCAGCAACTGGGCGCCCATTTCCTCTGCTATTGCCTTAAACCTGTTTGTAAACAGCTCAAATGCAACCTCCTCCGGAGTCTCCTGCACGTATGAGCCGCGCATACCCAGGTCTTCAGCCACCAGGTCCATGTTTTCCTGGACAACGGCACACCATCCCTCGGGTATATAGGTGCTCGAGGATTCATTTACTACCAGCGAAGCGCCGCATAGCTTATCTCCCGGCCGGAGGTTCTGCCAGTCAAAAACAGGAATTTCGCTTTCGTTGTCGGAATGGAATCGCGCCAGAAGAGACCTGTCAGAGTCAGCTGCCCGGCCGTCCCCCAATATTTCTACAACAGGCTCCTGTATTTCAGTAGTGATCATGCCCAATCGCAGGCTTTCTACCTCTACAGGCCTGTTTTCAGGAAAATACCCGAAGGTATGACGGTATATCTCCGTAAAGTCCGGCAAAAGCGCCTCCTCGCCCGTAAACGGAATTTCCAGCGAGCTCTCCTGCCCCGCAAAACGCAGGAATACGGAGCGGAACCCGATCTCTGCGGCCGTAGCACCTTCCTTTTCGATTGCCTGCCTCGCTTCGTTTGCCATAGCAGAAAAAAACGCTTCCAGATTTCCTTTTATGCTATCCAGCAACTGCAGAATTTGCCGGGAAGCAATGTATGAAGGATTTGCCAATCCCATGCCCCTGGCGCTGAACAGTCCTGCGTCATAAGGAATCAGCACGCTTTTCATACCCAGTATGGAGGCCAGCTGGCATCCGTGCAGCCCTCCTGCACCCCCGTAGGCCAGCAAGGTATAGGCTGTCGGATCGATCCCTCTCGTAACGGAAATATGACGGATAGCCTCCGCCATTTTTTCATTGGCAATTACTTCAAGCCCTCTAAGCAGCTGCCTGCTACTCAGGAAGTTGCCTGTACGCTCAAAAATAAGATTCTTCAGTTGGTTGAGCGCTTGCTCGGCCGCATCGGGTCTTATAGGTATTCCGAACCTGTTGGGCTCGAGCTTGCCCAGCAGGAGGTTAACATCCGTGATGGTCAGGGGGCCTCCGGCGCCGTAACACGCCGGACCGGGATGGGCGCCTGCGCTTTCAGGCCCTACCCGGAGGTTGAACCCGTCGAACCAGCAAATCGATCCGCCTCCCGCAGCCACCGTTTCGATTGCCAGGGCCGGGTTATGAAGCTCGATATTGTCGATCACTGTAATATATTTCAGCTCGGGACGGCCATCGATCCGGGCCACATCGGTGCTGGTCCCACCCATATCGAACGCGATGATCTTACCGATACCGAATTTCCTCCCGGTGTGGGCCGCAGCTACGACACCTCCGGCAGGCCCGCTGAGCAGGCTGTCCTTGGCCCTGAAACGATCTATGCCGGTTAGCCCTCCGCTGCTGGTCATAATCCTGAGCTGGCTGTGCGGGCCCAGCGAGCGCCTGACCGACGCCAGGTATTGGTCCAGCACCGGGGAAAGGTATGCATTGATAATAGCAGTCTGAGTCCTTCTCAGGTAGTGGACAGCCGGAGAAAGTGAAGATGAAAGCGAAACCGAAGGCTGGCCGTTTTCCTCCAGCCATTTGCCGAGCTTCTGTTCATGATCGGGATTGATATAGGAATGAAGCAGGGAAACCGCTGCAGCATCAAATTTTTCGCCAAGCCACTCATCCGCCTTCTTCAGCTCCCTGACTACCATCCCCCTGGCATCGAGCCGCTCTTCCACTTCCACCACTTTTTCAAACAGCATATCCGGCTCGGGTATGTTCAGTTGGAACAGTTCCGGCCGCTGCTGCGTACCGATGCGCAGCAAATCCTTAAAGCCTTTTGTAACAAATAAGACTGTCCTGGCGCCCTTTCTTTCCAGGAGCGCATTAGTCCCTTTAGTCGTCCCCAGCCTTATATCCATAGGAGGAAGCGGCGCATAAAGGGGGGTGCCGGTTACGAGTCTTGCTGCGAGCACCGGGGCTTCCTCACCGGTACTTATTTCAAAATCGCTCCCGGTAAAGGAGGAACGGTTGTCTTCGATTACCAGCGTATGGTCCTTGAAACTGATCGCTACCAGCCTGCTTTTTTCAGCGCTGCCGGGCACCCTGAATTTGTAGCCTTCCAGCAGAGAAGGCGTGTAATCCCAGTTGGCCTCGAAATGATACACATGCGGATTAATCTTTCTGAGAATCCTGCCCCTCAGGCACCCTTTGCTCAGTACCTTGATCCGGTGTGTATGTCCTGACGGATCCAGGGCTATGCAGTCAGTGAACGTGCCGCCCGTATCGATCCACAATTTCCAGTAAACGTCTGACAAATGGCTCAGTATTTAATTTTAACAAAAGAAAGGACAATTTATAATTTTCAGGCATCAGTTCGTATAGTAATTGAGACCGGGAGGAAAAATATTCACGACAAAGGCACAAAAAGCACAGAGAACGCACAAAGATATTAACTCTGTGTATCCTCTGTGCTCTCTGTGCCTCCGTGGTAAAATAATAAAAGCTACACGTAAAGCGGGAAGTCCTTCATCCACCGGTTTACCTCCTCCTTCACCTCACTTATCTTAGCCTCGTTACCGTGGTTGGTCAATACGGTATCGATCAGCTCTACGATGTGTTCCATGTCCGACTCCACCATTCCCCTGGTAGTCATCGCGGCAGTACCTACCCTGATGCCCGAAGAGATCATAGGAGGACGGTCGTCGAAAGGCACCATGTTCTTGTTGATGGTAATATCGGCTTTAATCAGCGTATTTTCGGCAAGCTTACCTGTCAGTTCGTCATCCCCTTTCGAACGGAGGTCTATCAGCATCAGGTGGTTGTCTGTACCACCGGAGCTGATCTGGTAGCCTTTTGAAAGGAAAGCGTTCGCCATCGCTTTGGCATTCTTCTGCACCTGTACGGCATAATTATAATATGATTCGGAAAGTGCTTCACCGAACGCTACGGCTTTCGCAGCAATTATATGCTCCAGCGGACCACCCTGTGCCCCGGGGAATACCGCCGAATCCAGCAAGGAGGTAATGGTCCGCAGTTTCCCTTTCTGAGTTTTGATCCCGAACGGGTTCTCAAAATCGTTGCGCACCATGATCAGTCCGCCACGCGGCCCCCTGAGTGTTTTATGGGTAGTGGTCGTTACGACGTGGCAATGATCAAACGGGTCGTTGAGGAGCCCTTTTGCGATCAATCCTGCCGGGTGAGCGATATCGGCCAGCAGCAGCGCTCCTACCTTGTCGGCAATCGCCCTTAGCCTCTCATAATCCCAGTCGCGGCTATATGCGGAAGCGCCGCAGATAATAAGCTTAGGCTTCTCTGCTATCGCTTTGGCCTCTACCTTGTCCCAGTCGATGAGCCCGGTTTCTTTTTCCACCCCATAGAAAGAGGGCTGGAAATACCTGCCCGACATATTGACGGAAGAGCCGTGGGACAAGTGCCCGCCATGCGAAAGGTCAAATCCGAGCACTTTGTCGCCGGGGTTTAAGAATGCCAGGAAAACCGCCATATTGGCCTGCGCTCCCGAATGCGGCTGCACGTTGGCCCATGTAGCGCCGAATAATTCCTTTGCCCTGTCTATAGCCAGTTGTTCTATCTCGTCGACTACTTCACAGCCCCCATAATAGCGCTTTCCAGGTAGTCCCTCCGCATATTTGTTGGTCAATACGCTACCTGCCGCTTCCATCACCTGTCTGGAGGTGAAGTTTTCGGAAGCAATCAGCTCAATCCCCGATTCCTGGCGTTGCGCCTCTTTGCGGATCAGGTCGAAAATCTGGGTATCTCTGGATAAGCCCGTTATGGTTGACATAGTGAAATATTGTGTTTTTTGATATCGGAAAATGATACGCAAAAATAAACCTTTAATTTGTAAGTATTTCAAAAGTTGTGAAGACGTATGCCGGGACGTGCCCCCGCCATAAACAATTGTGAAGGATAAAGTAGTATTAGCTTTTTTAAATTTTTAAATAATTAATATTAAGCCCTAAATTTGCACCTCCGGCTGTATCCCGAGAAAATTCTATGTAAATACACTTCTATAACACCAGGTTATGACAGTAGCATCCAAACAGATTGACAACGCCCAGGCTTCCAATGACGTGGTCAGTATCGGGCAACCTATTACTTACGAGAAAATCCCGACCCACATTTATGCGAATTCAAAAGATGCTTCCAAAGCGGTCGCTATCGAAATAGCAGAGCTGATCAGGAAGAAGCAATCGGAAGGGAAACCTTGTATACTGGGCCTTGCAACAGGCTCTTCGCCCAAAACCGTTTATGCCGAACTGGTGAGAATGCACAGGGAGGAAGGACTGAGCTTTAAGAATGTGATTTCCTACAACCTGGACGAATACTACCCGATGGAGCCCGATTCTATCTACAGCTACCATCGCTTTATGAAAGAACAGCTTTTCGATCACGTCGATATTCCGGCAGGGAACTACCATCTTCCCGACGGTACCCTGCCTGCAGACAGGATACAGGAATTCTGCCGGGAATATGAGCAGCAGATCGAAGAAGCCGGAGGCCTTGACTTCCAGCTTTTAGGTATAGGGGGGAACGGTCATATCGGGTTCAACGAACCGGGTTCTCTTATCAACTCACATACCCGCCTTATCACACTAGACCATTCGACACGCGCGGCGGCGGCGGCAGAATTCGGAGGACTGCATAAAGTTCCCCGTAAAGCCATCACAATGGGGGTAACCACTATTCTGAACGCAAAAAGGATCGTGCTGCTGGCCTGGGGTGAAAGAAAATCGGCTGTGATCAGGGGGGCGGTAGAAGATGAAGTAACAGAAAAAAATCCGGCATCCTACCTTCAGACACACCGGAACTCTACTTTCATTATCGATCAGCACGCCGCCGTAGAGCTTACCCGCGTAAAATCTCCGTGGGCGGTCGATGCGATCGAATGGAACGACCAGATGATCAGGAAAGCCACTACCTTCCTGTCCCTGCAGCTTAAAAAGCCAATCCTGAAGCTCACCGACAAAGATTATAACGACAACGGTATGAGCGATCTCCTGGCTTCGCACGGCAATTCCTACGATATCAATATAAAGGTATTCAACGAGTTGCAGCATACCATTACAGGCTGGCCCGGAGGCAAGCCGAATGCCGACGATACCAACCGGCCTGAAAGAAAAGACCCTGCCAGGAAGAGAGTCATTATTTTCAGCCCTCATCCCGACGACGATATCATCTCCATGGGCGGCACTTTCCAGAGGCTGGTAGACCAGGGGCATGACGTGCATGTAGCCTATCAGACTTCCGGTAATATCGCTGTGGCCGACGACGAGGCCTCGCGTTTTATGGAGTTCGTGGTAGACTATAATAAAGCCTTCAATATTACCGACCCGGAAGCCTCTTCCCTGTTTGCTGAGGCCAAATCTTTCCTCAGGCAAAAATCAAGCGAAATCGACTCCCCGGCAGTGAGAATGGTAAAAGGGCTGATCCGGAGAGGGGAAGCAAAAGCTACTGCCAGGTTTGTCGGTGTACCCGACGAAAATGTTCATTTCCTTGACATGCCGTTCTACGAAACCGGCACTATTCAGAAGAAACCAATTGGTCCTGAAGATATTAAGGTAGTAGCCGACCTCATCGACCAGGTAAAGCCGCACCAGATTTATGCTGCCGGTGACTTCGCAGATCCGCACGGAACCCACAAGGTCTGCTGGGATGCTATTGAAGCAGCATTGCAACTGCTGAAACCCAACCATTACATGGCCGACTGCTGGGTATGGCTGTACCGCGGCGCCTGGGCTGAATGGGAAATCCACGAAATTGAAATGGCGGTCCCGATGAGCCCCGACCAGGTACTGAAGAAAAGGCACGGCATCTTCAAGCATCAGTCTCAGAAAGACGGAGTAGTGTTCCAGGGCGAAGATTCCAGAGAGTTCTGGCAACGCGCCGAAGAAAGAAACAGCGCTACTGCAAAGCTTTATGACGACCTGGGACTTGCCGAATACCAGGCAATGGAAGCGTTTGTGCGCTGGCATTTTTAGTATTGCGCCCCGCTGGGGCTGCCCTTACATGATATTTCCGGGCAACTCTTAGCGGGGGCGTAACCAATTTCTGGGCTTCCCTTGGAAATACATTTTGTGTAGGCCCCGGAGGTCAAATTTTCGCAACC
>CAZLGW010000090.1:0-6277 GCA_964559125.1 uncultured Cytophagales bacterium | reverse complement strand
TTCCTGCTGGAAAAAGAGAAGGTCAGGTTCTCCTGGCCCCTGCTTCTGAGCGGAGCTGCCAGCCTTGCCCTGTTGTATACAATGGTCGGCACGGAATTCCTGCAGCCGATGAACGAGGCGGATACGCTGAGAGCGCCCAATTTAGTATCGGTCATTAATCCGTGGCTGTACAATTCCATAGGTATGGGCAAAAGCTTCTGGAACTGGGCCGGACTGTTGTGTACGGTCTTTACGGGCTGCCTGGCAGCCTTTAAATGGAAGGATGAGGAGTTTACAATATCGGCGTCAAAAGTTTTTGTCGTCATGTATGCTACGCTCATGATCATCCAGCAAAGCGCATACAGCAACTACATCTTTATTTTTCTCCTGCCTTTTACCCTTCTGCTTACCGATTTCAACAACCGGAGACAGTTCGCTGTTCTGGTTGTTTATAATATC
Organism: uncultured Cytophagales bacterium; assembly: GCA_964559125.1. Lineage (GTDB taxonomy): Bacteria > Bacteroidota > Bacteroidia > Cytophagales > Spirosomataceae > Ravibacter. The sequence continues at coordinate 5,839 of CAZLGW010000090.1, read as the reverse complement.
CTGTGCACGGTACACCCTTCATTCTGGTGGCGTTCGGGAATGCCCAAATACAATTCTCCGGCAGACGTTTTCCGGGACGCCAGTTCTGTTACCGACTATTCCATGCAGCTCTCAATTATAGTCCTTACGATCTGTCTGATCGTGTATACATTCAAATTAAGCAAGGATCAGGTCAAAAGAATAGGTTGAAATCTTTTGAATAAACTTCCCTATTTTGTGTAACTTGCGCTCCCAATTATTTCGGAATTATATATCCATCAAATAAATAAAATCCAAGTTTATGAATATCGCACTGGTAACCGGGTCAGCGGGTCTTATAGGAAGTGAATCCGTTGCATTTCTATCAGATAAATTCGACCTGGTGATTGGTATTGACAATAATCTTCGTCAGTATTTTTTCGGTAAAGACGGGAACACCGACTGGAACCGCAACCGTATTGAGCAAACATTCTCCAATTACAGGCATTACGCCGCCGACATAAGAGAGACTTCCCAACTGGAGCCTATATTTAAGGAGTACGGAACAGACATCAGGATGGTGGTCCACACCGCCGCCCAACCCAGTCACGACTGGGCTGCAAAAGAGCCTTTCACAGATTTCGGAGTAAACGCGACCGGCACTCTTAACATGCTCGAAATGACGCGTCTTCATGCTCCTGAAGCAGTATTCATATTCACCTCGACCAATAAGGTATACGGTGACAACCCGAATTACCTTCCGCTGGTAGAGCTCGAAACCCGTTGGGAGATCGATCAGAACCATCCCTACTTCGAAAACGGGATCGACGAGCAGCACAGCATCGACCATACGAAACATTCCGTTTTCGGCGCATCCAAAGTAGCAGCCGATATCATGGTACAGGAATACGGACGGTATTTCGGATTAAAGACCGGCATTTTCCGTGGCGGATGCCTCACCGGTCCCAACCATTCGGGGGCTCAGCTTCACGGCTTCCTTGCCTACCTGATGAAATGTGCTATCACCGGTAATCACTATACCATTTTCGGGTATAAAGGAAAACAGGTAAGGGATAATATTCACAGCCATGACCTGGTCAATATGTTCTGGCATTTCTACCAGAATCCCCGCCCGGGCGAAGTTTACAATGCCGGCGGCGGCAGGTTTGCCAACTGCTCTATGCTGGAAGCGATCACATTGTGTGAAAAAATCACCGGCAATAAAATGAGCTATTCCTATTCTGAAACCAACAGGATAGGCGATCATATCTGGTACATCAGCGATCTCAGCAAATTCAAGAGCCACTATCCGGGCTGGAACTGGCAGTACGGGCTCGAGGAAACCCTGGTTCAGATCCATGACGGTATCGCTTCACGGCTCACCGGGAATGCCGTATAGACTCATTCCATAGCCATCGGTTCCGACAAATAGCCTCATTTCGCCCCACATTCCATGGTTTTAAGTAAAAAGACTCTTATTCTGTTTTTTGCAGCCGGTTTTTTTTGTCTTGCATCTGCTCTGCATATGTCTGCCCAGCAGGCCCCTTTCGACACCGTCCGGGCCAGGCAATTTGATATGGGGAAAATGTGGACTTTCGAAAACCCTCCGGTAGATTATTTTAAAGAGACCTATAACCTGGCAACCGGGAAGGAATGGTTTGAAAAGGCGCAGCTCGCCGCATTGAGATTCTCAACATACTGCTCCGCATCCTTTGTTTCTTCTGAAGGTCTCATCATGACCAATCATCACTGCGCCCGCGAATCGGGCGTGGCTGTACAAAAGGCCGGCGAAGACCTGAGCGCAACCGGATTTTATGCGGCAAAGCTGTCTGACGAAAGAAAGGTTCCCGAACTCTTCGTTGACCAGCTTGTGAAAATAGAAGACATTACCAAACGGGTACAGGATATTGAAAAGCAGGGCGAGGACGACTATGAAAAACTGACATTACGCGACCAGGGCCTCGAAAATATCGTAAAGGAATATGGCGATCTTCCCGAATGGAAAGGACTCGAGATCCAGGCAGTGACCCTATACAGTGGTGGAAAATTCTCTCTCTACGGCTTTAAGCGCTACAACGACGTAAGGCTCGTTTTCATGCCTGAGCTGGACCTGGGCTTTTTTGGCGGCGACCCCGATAATTTCACCTATCCCCGGTATAATCTCGACGTTACCTTTTTCCGTGTATACGACGAAAACGGAAAACCGCTTAAGAGCCCGAATCACTTCCGGTTTAATCCCGACGGTGCGAAGGAAAATGAGCCTGTGTTCGTGATCGGTAATCCCGGGACTACCGGAAGGCTCCAGACCGTCGATGAGCTCGAAATGGAGCGGGACTATAAACTGCCGTACCTGATCAAGGTACTTGAGAACAGGAAAGCAGTTCTCGAACGCTACAACTCAAAAGCTAAAAATGACAGCATTACCAATGAAATATTCAGCTTTGAAAACAGCGTAAAATCTTTCAGCGGACAGCTGAAAGGGATGAGGGATCCCTACCTGATGGCCCGGAAAAAAGCCTTTGAGGAGGATTTCAAACGCAGGGTACGGGAGAACCAGGACCTCGTACGCGAATATTCATTGTGGGACCAGATCTCGCAGGAAGTCAAAACGCTCAGAGGCGCCCAGAACGACCTGATGCTATTCCAGACCAACCCGCTTTTCAGGGGAGAGATGCTTACATTCGCCCAGCAACTGGTTGATTATACCGCTATTTCCAAATCAAACCCGGAACGCGCCGAAATGCTGAAGGAGATGCTGAACGCGTTTACCCCGAAAAACGAGGAAGTAGAGATCGGCTACCTCGCCTCACACCTGGAAGAAGCCCTGTCCCTTCTGGGAGCCACCGACATCTACCTGCGCTATGCTCTCGACGAACGCACGCCGGCTGAAGCAGCTGAGTGGATGTATTCACATACAAAGCTGAAGAACAAAGCCTATGTGGAAAACCTGATCAAAAACGGCGAAAGGGCCCTGGAAGAATCGGAAGATCCTTTCATCCAGCTTGCATTAATTGCTCAGCCCCGCTATATGAAATCTATTTTTGCGGCCCGCGATGCCTATATGAAGCTGGAACTGCTCCAGGGAAGGCTTGGCCGCCTCATTTTCGATACTTACGGGACTGCAATTCCGCCCGACGCTACCATGTCACTCCGGATCAGCGACGGCGTTGTTAAATCGGTAGACTACAACGGCACCAAAGCCCCTGTCAACACCACCTACTATGGCCTGTACGACCGCCATCTGTCACACAAGGGCGTCTACCCCTGGTCTTTGCCCGACCGCTGGAAAAACCCACCGGCTGAGCTTCTGAAAGCCCCGGTAAATTTTATATCCACCAACGATATAGTTGGAGGTAATTCCGGTTCTCCGCTGGTCAATAGTAAGCTGGAAGCTGTCGGTCTTGCTTTCGACGGCAATATGGAAAGCCTGACAGGGTATTTTATTTTCGCTCCCGACACCGGCAACCGTACCGTATCGGTGCATACAGGCGGGATAATGGCTGCCCTGAAATACGTTTACAAAACGAAACGTCTTACAGACGAACTGGAAGCGAAATAGGGTATAAATTTCAGCTATCCGCGATTTTTCTCGAAACGCTGTACTCTTTTCCTCCTACTTCCACCCGGAGTTCTACGGGGTTGTCACCGGCTACCAGCGATCCGGGATCCGTGAGCAGCCTGCAGGATGGAGCCGAAGTTCCCTGGAACGGGACCAGTATCGAGACAAAAGAGAAGGGAGCTATTCCCCTGAACCCGGCGCTCACTGCCGGGCGTTCGGTTCTCTCCCCATACTTGTCGGCGGTCCAGCCCATCTCCTGCGTAAGTTCTACCGGGGACTTCCCGTAGACCCTGATCAGTAAATTTGCATCATTGAACCTGGTACAGACCGAATTTTCTGCTTTGTTCAAGTCGATCTCGCCGGGCGCCAGGGGAAAGTGAACCTCCAGGTTGCCTTTTGCATCGCCGATGGCTTCATCCAATAGTATAAAAAAGGGCTTGGATCCCTTATTCACAAACCATACGGTGCGCCTGTGCAGCAGTGAAATATAGTGGCACTGGTTTTCGACGCAGAGCATATCCTGCTCATCACCAGATTCCCATGCCAGGTGATTTCCTGCCGTATCGCTATCTTTCCGGTCAGCGGTTAACGTGGCATGCCTGGCTGTCTGCCGGTGCCATTCCCGCTCCTTTTTATTCTGTCCGTACAGGTAATAGCCGGTATCAGGCATCAGCCAACGACCATACGCGTAAAGCTCGAAGGTGCCGTTATCCGGCTGATCGTGGTTGCTGATCCCCCTGGGTGAGCAGTGAAGGGCCAAGTACACCTGGTCTTCCTTCCAGTGATTCCTGAAAATATAGAAGCCCGCCTGTTTAAAAGCAGTGCTTCCGTTTTTGGGCAAACGTCCCCAGTCTTCCTCCACAAGGGCCTGGTATTTCGGATCTCCGAACCTACGGCTGGCTTCTAAAAATGAAGAGGACAGAGGCGAGCTTTTCCTTTTTGCCGATTTTGGCCTGGAAGTATCTCCAAACATCGGGAACTCCAGCTCAGGGGTTGCCAGATAAAACATATAGTCGGCCATTTTCCTGACTCTTTCCATATACTTTTCCGGGACCGGAAAGCCCAGCTCCCTGTAGCGACTTTCTATTTCCATAAAATCGCGGTATACGCCGTGATGATAGCCGCCGCACCATTCGCGCTGCACGCCGTCGGCAGTAACCTGTGCCATCAGGTTCCCGTAGGTAATCTCCATCGACCTGGCCAGCCATTCCTTCTTCCCCCTGAACTCGGGAAAGGTATGGATCACATTCACAAAGCCTCTCTGCTCGAAAACCGCTTTGTTATGAATCTTGTTCATCGGCATCTGCAGTGTTTTCTGCTGATGGTCATAGAGGCTTGCCATCAATTTCCCCAAAAACTCAGGCGTAAAGGAAGGAGAGGCGACAAAGGACCTGACGGCCAGACAGATATTAGTAGCCCGGATCCCGGTCTGCAGGTCCAGCCAGGCATATCCTTTCCAATAGGTATAAACGGGATGTACGTCGCTCAATGTTGCCGGAAGCGGATGCTTGTCGATCCAGTCGACCGTCAGCCTGACGAAGGTTGCTGCGTAGCGGTCATCTTTTGTATGCCGGTAAGCCTCGATCAGGTCCGACGCCCAGTAAAACCGGTAAACAGCCGCTACCCATTCTATGTCTTTGGCCGGATCTGAGGCCCAGTCGATGTCCTTCCCGTAGGAAGCTGCCTGATAGGGCCCCCACTGAAATGTATTTTTCTCCAGGTCGGCAGCCCGCTTAAGTGCCCTTTGTACTCTTTCCGGGCCAGACTTCGCGCTTTCCTTTACAGCCGGATATCTGGCCCGGTAGTATTTCAGCAATTCTGCCCGGGCCTCGTTCTTCCCCTTCCGGGTCAGGGCCTGCTTCACCTTCTCCAGGCCGGGCATATCGAGGTCCAGCACCTCAAACAACTGATCGGGCGACAGTGAAGTCAGATCAACAGGTATATCTTGCTCCGACCGGTCGACAGGATTACCCGTGGTTTCAGCAGGTATCACCAACCCTCCATAAACCGAAATGGCGCTCATTTTCCGAAGAAATCCGCGCCTGCTTTCCATATTCCAGGTATGATCCATTTCTATGAAATTTGAACTGGTGAGATTGTTATGAACACACAGGCTTTTTAAAAGTCCTATACTATACAGAACCATTAAAAAGCCGGGGATACTCAGCCTGGTCCGGTAATCAAAAAATTACTGATAAACGACCTGACGACTATTTCTGTCTTTTAAAAATATACCGGGTTACAAAGATCGTTACCTCCGGCTTACGCTGTATACTGCATTCCGACTAACTGCCAAAAACTAAGGATGAACGGTAAACGGAG
>CAZLGW010000089.1:0-6944 GCA_964559125.1 uncultured Cytophagales bacterium | reverse complement strand
AAAGGGCAATATGATCCTGTTACGCAAAATGTAATAACTCTGCATTGTTCTTAAAAATGTTAGAATGTTTGAAGGCGAATACCTCTTCTCCCTGTCCGCTCCCGCCGGCCCGCCGGTATCGAATCCCGCCGGACTTTCTGCTTAAGCTTATGGCAAATTTAGATCATTATTTATAATAAGACTAAATAAATATTAAAAAATATAATATTACTTCCTTTATCAAATAAAAAGTCCGAAATGTACAATGAACGGAGCCGGAAAGCGCTGATCCAGAGTATTGTATATGGTTATATCCCGGTTCGTTCCATAGCACGTCAGGCTTTTACGGGCCTTGCCGTCCGCGGTTGTTCCGGGCGTCCTGAAGGTTTCACATTCTCCTTCTCCAGCATTTTATACGGTTTGGCCTGCCGGGACACTTTAACGTAGGAAAAAGCGCTGATAACAGCCAGGAGCAGAAACAATGCGTCTACCAGGAAGATATCTATAGCTCCGTCCTTCCAGGTATTCCACATCCAGAGACCGGTAGCAACCCCATTAGCCACCGGAACTGCCGCACACAGGAGAACGGAAAGCAAAAGCACCTGTTTATTCATAAGCGGGAGGTTCCGCCATAACATCAGGTAAACCCCCAGTACCAGCCAACTGTAGAAGTATACGTTGTATATCAGCGACTGGTCGACATGATCAGCTACCTTCAGCATGATAAAGGTAAATGCCGTAACGGGCAGCATGCTCAGGCACCCGGCCATAAAGAAGTTGGTAGCCCAGAAATTGAACACGCGCTTATGCTTCGGTACGCTGACTTTGTCCCTGGCCACCAGCCAGATCATGATACCCGACAGGATGACGACACAGCCCATCAGCCCCAAGATAAAAAATACGATCCTCAGGGGAGTCCCGCCGAAATCGCCGAAATGCAGGTGGTAAACCAGGCTTTTCACCCGGTCGATATAGTTAGCGTCACTGAAAGGGGATTTTTCCTGCAGGATTTTGCCGGTGGCAACTTCCACCAGCACAAATCCTGAACCTGCGAAATTAAGCCTGGGGTCTGTTTTCGATTCCAATGCGACCTGCATGCTCTGATCAAGATAATTGAGGATATGTATTCTTGAAACAGGATTAGAACTCCATTTCTCCTGCCATTCCTGTACGAATTTATCCACATCGAATTCCGATATCTCCAATGGCAAGTAGGTATAATCGGCCTTAAGTCCCCTGTTATACTGCAGCTCCTCGTATACCTTATCGGTATTACCTTCGTAAAGAAACTTGCCGAACGGCTGCAGAAGCACAAAATTGACGATCAGTATAACACCCGTCACCGCAAAAATGAGCTGGAACGGGAAACCTATCACGCCCAAAGCGGTGTGCATATCCGTCCAGACCGTCTTCCATTTACTCCACGGCCGGAAAACAAAGAAATTTGAAACGATCTTATCCCAGTGAAGCAAAAGCCCGGTAATGAGGGCAAAAAGGAAAATAAATGAAACGATTCCCGCCAGCAGGTACCCGAAAGGGGACCCGAGATTGACCGGAAGCCGGATCACGTTGAGCTGAGCCAGGAAATGCAGGCGGTAGAGAAACTCACCCATATTATAATTTTCGGCATAGGTACCGGTCTTTTTGTCACTGAAAGAATAAGAGAAATAGGCAGAATCTCCGTCACCGCCCCGCCTTCCGCGACCTCTGCGGCCGCCCTCCTGTTCTTTTTTGGGCTTGCTGATGGTAGTATCCATAGAAGCGCTCATGTTGACGTAAGTCCCGTTGCCCTGTCTGAATATGTAGAAGTCCAGATTCCGCCCTCTGAGGTTATAGTGACGCGAAAGGGAATCAATAACGAAATTATATTCCGGCATCGATTTCCGGGCTACCGTAGAGGCGCCCGTCTGCCAGGCAACTATTTCATCTCTGAAAAAAGAGAATGATCCCGCGAAGAATATGACGTAAAGCAATGCGGCAATAATGATCCCGCTTATCGTGTGCGTGTGGAAGTAGATGTTATATTTTCTGACATCCATAGTAATAATAATTTATTTCAATAAATATGGGAGTGCAAAAAGGCAGGTCAGCAGGATGTAGGTAAGCCATACCTGCCACACATTCCGGGCTATAAATGCCCAGAGCAGCAAAAACGCCCAGAGGATATACCCGGAGAAAAAAGCGGTTATCATGACTTTTTCGCGGGGAAAAAAGGAAGCAAGCAAAAGATGAAAACTCATCATCACAGCATAGCCGCCTGCGGCTCCCGCCAGTATTTTACTCAGGCGCAGCCAGGGAGATTTAGTAAGGTATTTTTTGTTAGCAGGCATGGGATCAGCTTGTTATGATTTCCAACATTGCAATAAGGCAGTAAAGGAGCAGAATAGATCTCACCCCGAAATAATGGAAAGGAAACAGTAATACTACGAGGCTTCCGGCTGTCATTAGCAGGACAATCCCCCCAAACAGCCCGCTTCCCAGTCCCAGGAGCTTTATACAGAGCAAGCTGGCCGCTATTATCAGCAAACCCGATAGTAAGCGGCTATACCTGGCCTGGCCGGCCAGGTACGCCAGCGCTCTGTTCTTCTGAGGCCAGGAAATTCGTTCGGAGGTGTTCATCCAAAGGACAAAGGCACTAAAATACATGAGAGATACGGTAGTAAACATAAGCGTACAACTAAGAGCTGTTAATCGCTGCAAAGATAGAGGGGAATATTCCGTATATTAAATTTATTTAGACTAATTATTTTTAATATTCAAACCAAAAGATACTTTTTTGCATATTTATTTAACTATTAAGATAAAAAATATTGCAATTTCATTTTATTGGTCTCTCCCAGATAAGTCGCAAACGCCTTACCCGGTCTTCATGCCACCTTTCACTAAATACTATACGTAATCGTTCTTTTTCTCTAGGTTCTTTGAAAATTTTCGAGTAATGTTGTAGAAAAATGATGTGCCGGCTTGAGAGGCACACTACCCTGACCTAGAGTTCCTTAACTTCTATAAACAATGTCCGGAAACTTCAGATTTACCCGCGACTATATCCTGGAAAATGATTCCGTTCTGCTCCGCCCGGTTGCCTTCCACGATGCAGAGAATCTCCTGGAATACGCATGTAATGAACCCGATCTCTGGCGCTATGCGCTGATCTCCGCAGCCGGTTCTGACAATATGGTCAGGTATATCAATAATGCCATTAAAGAGCGCGGCTTAAAAAGGCAATATGCCTTTATTGTATTTGATAAAACCACCCAGGCTTATGCCGGATCTACGCGCTTTTGTGAAATTAACAGGGATACGCAGTGTGTGCAGCTCGGGTACACCTGGTATGGGAAACGTTTCCGGGGTACTCCCCTCAATAAGCATTGCAAACTGCTTCTACTTGATTTTGCCTTTACGATCATGCAGATGGAGCGTGTCGAATTCCGGGCAGATGTGGATAATGAAATAGGAATAAAGGCGCTTAGGCAGTTAGGATGTACGCTGGAAGGGCGCTTGAGAAGCTGTGGCCCGACTCCGGGCGCTCCAAGACGGGATTGCTATGTTTTCAGTATCCTGAAAAAAGAGTGGGAGGAAGGATTAAGGGACGCGCTTGTGCTGAGACTTTTTTCCAGCATCCCCGCTACACAGGCTCTATAAGCTGAAATTTCCGTAATTTCAGTCTTGCTGGAGGTTCAGCATGGCCTCCTGTATTCTATCGAGATTATCTTCGCTCGCCAGCAACTCAACATGCCAGCCGGTAAGAGGCACTTTACGCAAATTTTTCTGCGTATAGCGTTGCCAGGAAAAATCCTGCCTGAACACGTATTCCCCTCCCCGTTCACTGGCAGAAAACAGGACAATCGCGGCTTTTAAAGGTTTATAGGGCGGGAATGTCCGGGTATAATGCCATATGACCTGCGATGGATGGTGCGGATCTTCCTTATGCTTCTCGTTAGTGAAGTTCTCCCGGTAGGCTTTGTATGCGCTCCCGAAATGACGGATATACTTGTTCCAGGAAGCGACAGGGGCTTCCACAAACTGCCCTACTTTCCTCATGGTCCTTACAGTAAGGTTGTAAGCCCTTTCGGCGCCCGTCAGCTTGTGGTAAAGCGGGGTGTCGAGTAATTCCAGGAAACTCACCGTTTTATTACGCTCTTCGAGCTTCATAGCCAGAAAATAAGCCATAATTCCGCCGAAAGAAAAGCCGAACAGATGAATATGCCCTGCAACCGATACCTGGTCGGCCAGAGCATCTGTCAGTACGGAGAAAGGGGTTATGTTTCCTGACGGATCAATGGGGTTATAGAATAAAAAAAACAGGTTGTATGCTCCTGCCAGACGCGTTTCAAGGTGTCGATACGTACGGCGGTCACCGGGGTAAGGCGGTATAAAGTACAAAGAAGGACGGCCGTTGTCGAAATCCCCTATCGGTATGCAATGAGCAGGCCGATCGTATATCCCCTTTATAAACGCCGTCATTAAAGCGGGTGTGCTGTAGGTATTGCCTGCCCCCAACGGCAGGGTAAGCCCTATACGTTCCTCTATCTCATGGGTGCATATTGCAGCAAGGAGTGAATTCCCGCCCAGATCGGTAAAAAAATCATCATGAGCACCTATTTCCTGGTTGAGTTCCAGCTCTTTTTTCCAAACCTGCATGATGAGACGGATAAGGTCTCCCGGATCGGTGTTTTCGTCCGGGGCAGAAACCACGTCTTTCTGCGTTGCCAATTCCATTTTCAGCTTTTGCCTGTCAATTTTACCGGTTACGGTTTTGGGTAGTACACTCACTGCCGTCCACCTGGTAGGGATATGTAACGGAGATAACGTCTCCGCCAGCCAGCTACGAAGCATAGTTACATGAATACCGCCGTCTGCAGCATAACAGGCCTGTATACGATCGCTGCCTTCGTTCATAAAAACTGCAGCCTCCCTGATGCCCGGATACTGGAGCAGGCGTTTTTCTATATCCTGGAGATTTACTTTGATACCGTTGATTTTGACGACATCATCCCTGCGTCCTTCCAGGAACAGGCAGCCACTCCCGTCTATGTGACCTATATCGCCGGTCCTGAAGCACGGCAACCCTTCGGAGGAGTAAAAGAAAGAGTCGGAAACCGGATAGTTCAGGTACCCGTCCGGCAATCCCCCGGCTTCCACTACAATCTCGCCCGATTCGCCCCGGGGCAGTACTTCTCCCTGTTCGCCCAGAATATAGACAGACTTTCCGGCTACCGGCCAGCCGACAGCGCCGGGTCTGACGGCATCTGCTCCTGTAAGACGATGCGCGACGATGCTGATCCCCCGGGTTTCGGTTGTGGCATATCCGTTCATCAGGGTCACATTGGCTGGCAAACGAGTAGAAAAAAGTTCCATATCTCCGGCAGACATGGCTTCGGCCGTCACTATAATAAGCCTGAGGTTTCCCAGGTTGTCAAGCGGCGTATCGGACCTTGCAAGCGTACGAAGCACACTTACGGGAATAGAAGTTAGCGTTATACCGGCTTCGCGCCAGTAGCCGGGAAGATTGAAAATATCCTTTCCCGTTACGGAATGCAGTACCAGCTCAGCTCCGGCCAGAAAGGTGGGATAGATTGCTCCCAGGCTGGCGCTGAACGTCAGCGAACCACCGTAGTCACGCCGGTCGTCTGCCGTTATCTGCATGAGATCGATTCCCTGGAGACTTTCCCTGATAATGAAGTCGACGGTATGCCGCACCAGTTTGGGTACACCTGTACTACCGGAGGTGGAAAACACTGCAAAATAGGGAGAGACTTCGGTATGATCGGAAAGAGCGCTGCCGGAGATGACGTACTGATCACCCCAGGAGAGTTCCGGTACAGAAAAGCCTGTTACCGTACCTGCCGTTTTCACTATTGCACCTACATCTGTATAGGACATGTACTCACGGAGTGACTTTGCAGTTGCAGCTTCCCCGGGATAGAAATAATAGTTACCTGAGAGAAGAGCGCCCAGCATACATATAATGCTATCAGCAGGATCATCAAGTAGGATAACTACGCAATGTCCCCTTACCTTTTTTTCGTTCAGCCAGGCTGCAACCTGCCGGGCCGAGGCATCAAGCTGCCCGTATGTCAAACGTAGCGCCGGGCCGGATAGCGCAGTTTTCCGGCTGTGCCTGAAAACCACATCTTCCCAGACAGAAGTGAAATGCACAGCCATACCTGATAGATAAAAGTTCGGGATTTGCCTGCAAAGTTTACAAAAAAAGAGGCATAATCCCTAAAATGGTCTCACCGCCTTGACAAACCTGTTCCGGAAATAAGTCGAAAAGAGATTGTCTTCCACTACGCCGCGCGAGGAAGAAGCATGAATAAACACGATATCCTGCTCGCCGCGTACTTCGGTGACAATTCCTGAATGCGAAACATAACCTTCTTTGCCTCCTTCGGGCACAAAAAAGATCCAGTCTCCCGGCCGGATATCTTTTATCTGATCGATCTCCCGGCCGAATTCCGACTGCTGCCACGAAATCCTGGGCACTTTGATGCCAAGCTCAGTGTATACCTGGCAGATCAATCCCGAGCAGTCTATTCCTTCCTTGCCGTTCCCTCCCGAACGATAGGGTGTGCCGGTATAGGTCCGGGCGATCTGGACTACTTCCGGTACGGCGGTTGAATAAGCTCCTGACGGACGGGCTGCCAGGTCCTTTTTGACAGGAGCAGCCGATTTGGGGGTAGAAGCAGCTTTAGAGCTACTGCGCGCCTGCGCCGTATTCTTCTGATAAGTAGTCCGGTTCCTATTGGCGCTGCCAGGGCCCCGGTAATCAGGAGATGACCTGGGCGTGGTTTTGAAAACCTCGCATGCAGTAAGCGAAAGCAACAGAAGTATAGAAAGCCTTGACTTAATAAAACTTTTCATGAACAATCTTGCCCGTTAAACCCGACAACGGATACCTTGGCTATGGTCGTATAAAGAAAACGACTTTGGCCAGAAAAATTGCGATCAACTGTGAAAATGAG
>CAZLGW010000088.1:0-6960 GCA_964559125.1 uncultured Cytophagales bacterium | reverse complement strand
GAGCAAGGATCTCCAGTACGTCGGGCAGGTTCATACCCGTCAGGTCCGCTTTCAGCAGGAGATCATTTATCCTGCCGTCGGCCGCGGTGATCCGGACGTCGTAGGCAGAATTCAGTTTCCTGAGCACCTCCTTCATGGGAATGTTGACAAATGTGAGATTGGTTTTTTTCCACATGCCCATTTCGTCATCTTCCGCGATCCTTTCTTTTCTTAACTCAATGTCCTGCTCAGATATGGACAAACTTTCGTCGGCTGTCAGCACGATTTCGGTTCCGGGTTCCTGAGTATCGTCATTCCCTATTGACGTATCTGATATACGTTTTACCGAAACTTTGCCGGTCAGAACCGAGACATTTGCAAACGGGTCTTCCTTGTATGCCCTTATCCTGAAACTCGTGCCGAGCACCTTTGTGCGGAGGTGTCTGCTGTAAACAATAAAAGGTACCAGGGAGTCAGGTGTTACTTCGAAGAAGATTTCCCCGGTCATTGTAATACGCCGTTCCCGGTCGGTAAACTTTTCCGGGTAAGTAAGAGACGACCCGGGATGAAGCCACGCTACGCTCGCGTCGGGCAGTATGACCCGCCTGATACCCTTTCCCCCGTTTTCAATTATGAGAGGGGAGGCCGCTTTTACCACCGGCCCGGAAGCAGGGCGGAAGTAATCTGAGACGAACCACGAAAGTCCCGCTACGAGTACAAGAAGTGCGGCAATGCCGGCCAATGCGTAGCGTGCCGATATGCTGACAGACCGTTTCTGCCGTGATACGGCTTGTTTATGGACATTGATGTTTTCTCTTATTTTTTTCAATAAGATCGACCTGAGTTTTTCTTTTTCCGATTCCGACAGGAATGCCAGGAGATCTGCTTCGTGCTCAAATGATGCATACCACTTCTCCAGCGAATGTTTTTCATCCTCCGTACATTCATCATTTATATACTTTCGAATGAGCCTCCTGAGTTTTTCTTCTTCCATACCTGCCTTTTACCTGGTTTAGGATGTTTATATGTTATAGGTCAGGTAACATAGGCGTATCCCCCAGGCGCCCGGCTTTTTTTTGAAAAAAATGATTTTCAGGCAGTTCCCGGAGTGCCGGATCAGCGCAGCAGCATAATCCATATAAAAGAGATCAGATCTCCCAGGTGTGTTCGCAGAGTTTGAAGCGCCCTGTTGATATGATTTTCGACAGTCTTTTCCGAAATGTTCAGTTCCCCGGCTATTTCCCGGTGGTTTTTGTATTCATAGCGACTTAATATGAACACCTTGCGGCACTGCGGAGGGAGAGCAGAAATAAGCTTATCGAGGCGTCCTGTAAGTTCCCGGAGAAATATAGTTTCTTCAGTAGTATTTCTGCTGCCGGTACTTTCCGGCTCGGTTTGAGCCCGGTAGCGGGCTCTGACGCTTTCTTTCTCAATCTGGTTCAGCGTCCGGTAGCGTACTGCTGTGTGAAGGTAGGCTGCGGGAGAAGAATGAATTTTCCGTTCGTGCCTGTGGATCCATAGTTCGGTAAAAACATCCTGGACAATTTCGCTGGCAGATTCAGCGTTCTTAATTCTTTTAAAAGCATTACTGAACAGCTGCGCCCAATAGCGGTTGTAAATGGTTTCAAAGGATTTCTCATCGTCTGCCGGGAGCAGATCGAACAACTCTTCATCTGTACATGACTGGTAGTTGCGCATTAGGTCCGGGGATGAGGTGGAGTTGACTGCGAAGTACGGAGAAGCGATCGACAGGGTTATAAAAACCGCATTCCTGTAGCAGAAATGCGGTTTGGTGGAGAATATCGGATTCGAACCGATGGCCTCTACAATGCCATTGTAGCGCTCTAGCCAACTGAGCTAATCCCCCATTGGGCTGCAAATATGCTATTTTGCCGGGGTATATCAAAACTTCAGAAAGTTTTTTTCGATGCCACCCAATGCCGGATATATTTAGTATCGGGTAAGTATACAGGTTTATATATCGCGGATGGGTATATAGCAGCAGTAAAACCGCTTTATAAGCATGAAATTGTTGTCAGCTGATAGCCTTTTACATTATATAGATATGAAATATGCTTTGATATTGATGGGACTCGGTTTGTTATCGTCGTGTGCTGCTCCCCAGGAGCGTACCATCAGGTTTATGATAGGCAGCACCGATGGGTCGGATTCCTCGGGAATCCATTTCGCCGTTCTGAGCCCGGAGACAGGGGAAATTTCGATTAAAGGATTTACACCGACCGCTCCGTCACCGGGTTATATTGCTTTTTCGCCCGATAAGAAAGCGCTCTTTGTAGTGACGCGTGATAGTATGATCAGCAGCTACGGTTTTGCCGACGGTCAACTCACATTCATTAACTCCCAGCCGGCCGAAGGTGTGAACCCCTGTTACGTGTCGGTACACCCTTCGGGAGAAATGGCTTTTCTGGCCAATTATAGAGACGGCAGTTTTTCTGCCTATGGGGTAGAAGAAGGGTTCCGGCTTACTCCTGCCGTTTATAATGAGAAATACGAAGGAAGCGGCCCAAACGAGGCCCGTCAGAAGTCGCCTCACGCACATTGCGCGGTCGTTTCTCCCAACGGGAAATATGTATATGTGGCTGACCTTGGAACTGATAGAGTGATGAATTATGTTATAGATGCCCCGGGGAAAAAAACCGAGCCCAATTCTGCGCAGCCGTTTTTTTCTGTAAAGCCCGGAGCCGGTCCGAGGCATCTTGCAGTCCATCCCGGTGGTAAATGGCTGTATCTTATCAACGAGCTGGATGCTACTGTGACAGCGGCATCCATAGCAGACGACGGTTCTTTGACAGAGTTCGGTACCTACCCTACCCTTCCGGCCGATTATCAGGAGCCCGGTAATACCAGCGCAGCTATAAGGCTTCATCCGAACGGGAAGTTCCTTTACGTCTCTAACCGCGGTTACGACGCAATTCACGGTTTCCGGATAGGAGACGACGGTACGCTGACGAAGGTGAACGAGGTTCGGGAGAAAATTGCAAACCCCAGGGATTTTAATCTTGACCCGTCCGGGGAGTTTTTGGTGGTAGGCAACCAGAAAACGAACGATCTGACCCTACTGACCGTGGATCCGGCGACGGGAACGCTGGCCTACAAAGCCACTTCGGGGAAGATTGCAGGTCCGAGTTGTTTCGAGTTCTTTTGAAAGGCAGATGCAGAGGGCTGTTTTTATACCGGAGTGCAATAGCGTAATGAGTAAGAAAAGAGAGTGCCTGACTTTTGCTATTCCGAACCGGCCCGAAGGAGGATTTTTTAGAGCTGTTCAGGTGGCAGGATGAGATTGAAAATTTGATTTTGCGGTTTCAACCTGCTATATTTCACCGGATTTTAAGGCTTTTTACAGCTTGGATTTGGATTTTTTTTAGGGTCAAAAAAAGGAGGCGAGTTGAGGCTTTTTTACCAATAGATTGATTTGTAGAGGCTATGTTTATTTTTTTTCTTGAAAAACCGTTCTTTTGACACCTTATGGAATAAGATCCAAGTAGGATTTTTTACTATTTTTAATAATATAACCTAAATGTTACTTTTTATTAACCTTAAAAACCATACTTTTGGGGTCAATTGACCTCGCTAACCAAAAGAAAATTTTATTTTTATCAGCTAACACAAATTTTTGTATTTTTTGCAAACAAAACTCTAATTAAATTTAATCAATTTGTAAGTAATGGCGACAAAAGCGACTTCTCCAGCGCAGGCTAAGCCTGCTGAAAGTAAGGGTTCAGGTGGTTTGAATCCAGCTTGGGTAATACCTATTTTATTTATTATTGCAGTTTGTTTCTACCTGTTTGTCTTGGGTGCTCCTGAGAACTTTGAAGGCGGGGATAATACAAAGCAGCCTCTCCCGGGGAATTACTACGGGATGGTATACCATGGAGGACCGGTGGTACCTATTTTGATCACCTGTTTGCTTACGGTGATCGTTTTTTCTATTGAGCGTCTTTTCACGTTATCGAAAGCTAGCGGGAAAGGTAGTCCGGACGCTTTTGTACGTAAGATCCGATCTTTGCTTGACAAAGGTCAGATAGACGAGGCGATCAAAGAATGCGATAAGCAAAAAGGTTCTGTTGGAAATGTGATCCGTACCGGCTTGCTTAAATACAAGCAATTGGCCGATGATTCTACACTGAATAAAGAGCAGAAACTGGCAGCCCTTCAGAAAGAAGTGGAAGAAGCGACTACACTTGAGCTTCCGATGCTACAGAAAAACCTCACGATTATTGCGACACTGGCATCGGCTTCCACACTTCTCGCGCTTTTGGGAACGGTATTGGGTATGATCCGTGCGTTCGCAGCGTTGGGTACATCAGGCCAGCCTGACTCCGCCGCACTTGCAACGGGTATCTCTGAAGCCCTAATCAACACAGCGCTGGGTATCGGTGCCGCTGCTTTGGCTACCATATTCTACGCTTATCTCAACAGCCGTGTGGATGACCTTACCTATACTATCGATGAGATCGGTCTTAGCCTGCAGCAGAGCTTTGCGACCCATCACTCATAATAGCGTAAGGAGAGTCATATATTTTAATTGTAAACCATATAGATTATGGGAAAGGTAAGGCCTAAAAAGTCTTCTCCGCATGTTGATATGACCGCGATGACAGATGTGGCGTTTCTGTTGCTGACCTTCTTTATCATGACAGCAACATTCAAGAACAACGATGCCGCGGAAATCACTACGCCGTCCTCTATCTCCCAGATCAAAGTCCCTGATGATGACATCATGATCATTAGTATTGATCCGGAAGGGAAGGTGTTTTTCGGAGTGGATGCAATGCCTACTAGAGTAGCAATGCTGGACAATATAGCGTCTGTCAAAGGGCTGTCGTTCACTGATGAAGAAAAGTACAAGTTTTCGATTCAGCCGAACTTTGGTTTTCCGGTAGCCCAGTTAAAAAGCTGGCTGAGTATGCCTCCTGATCAGATGATGAAAGTCGAACAGCCAGGTATCGTGGTAGATTCTACCGGCGTCAGCGAGTTAGCCGATTGGGTGTTTGCTGCCCGTAAGGCGAACTCGAAGCTTCGTATTGCGCTGAAAGGCGACAATGCGGCTAAGTTTCCGGTGTTTAAGGACGTCCTGGCTAACCTCCAGTCTCAAAACATCAACCGCTTTAACCTGATTACTTCATCAGAAGAACCTCCTGCCGGCTTTAGGGTAGATGCGGCTCCTGAAGAGTAGTAGTACGGTTGAGAAATTATTTAGGAATCTGTTTATTGATATAAGTAAGAGAAAATGGCAGAAATAGACACCTCCGGTGGGGGTGGGCATGGTAAAGGCGACGGCAAGGTCCGGGCCAAGAAAATGTCCACCCGGGTCGATATGACTCCGATGGTTGATTTGGGCTTCCTGTTGATCACCTTCTTTATGTTGGCGACTACTATGAGCAAACCTACCTCCATGACCTTGTCGGTTCCGCATAAGGAAAAAGACGAGAACCGTAAGGATACGGAACCGTTGAAGGCGTCAAAGGTACTTACCATCTTTATGGGAAAGTTCAATGACGTCTACCTGTTGGACGGGGTTGCGGCCGATGATGAAAAGGCTCCTGAAGCGCTGCAGAAAGTAAGCTACGGCACTGAGTTGAGGGAGGCTATCTTCAAGGCTAAGCAGAGAGTAAACTCTAGTAATCCGCCCGAAGAAGACGGCTCGGAGCCATTTGTTGCAGTTATTAAGCCGACCCCGGTCTCTACGTACAAGAATCTCGTAGATGTGCTGGATGAGATGGCTATAACTAAAACCAAACGATATGCGATGGTGGACAATCTTACCGAAAGCGAGCAAAAGCTGCTTGGGGATAAGATAGCTCCCTAGTCATTCGTTGATAGTGTGTAAATAATAAATTTTAACACGTAGAAATCATGTCAGAAATCAGCCGCGATGTTACACTTGATGACATAGTGTTTGCAAATCGCAATAAGGCATACGGCGCCTATGTCCTCCGTAAGGAATATAGGGGCGTAGTGACCAAGGCTACTATAATTGGGGCATCGATTTTTCTTCTTGCCATGTTTGCGCCTAAATTGCTGGACAAGCTTGGGCTTAAAGAGGAGAAGCAGGAGGTAATGGTAGAGATGAACCTGATGGATTTACCACCGCCTCCCATAGACGACAACGAGCCGCCACCCCCTCCTCCGCCGCCTGTAGAGCAGCCGAAGGTAGAAACTGTTAAATTCTTACCTCCTGAGGTGAAGAAGGACGAGGAGGTTCCGCAGGAATCGCCACCTCCTACAGTTGAAAAGCTTGAGGTTGCCGTAGCCGCTTCGGAGACGCAGGAGGGTGACCCCAACGCAACGGAGCTGATCATCGCTCCCGAAGCGATCTCCGCTCCCGGTAAAGGAGAGGTGATCGAGGCCGCTCCGGTAGAGGAAAAGATATTTACAGCGGTAGAACAGAACCCGGAATTCCCGGGGGGGCAAAGCGAAATGTATGCCTACCTTCGGAAAAACATCAAGTATCCGGGCGCTGCCTCCAGGGCAAATATCCAGGGAAGGGTGTTCCTTCAGTTTGTTGTGAATACCGATGGTAGTATTACCGACGTGGAGGTTGTCAAAGGAGTTGGTTTCGGTTGTGATGAAGAGGCGATGAGAGTAGTAAAGGGCATGCCTAAGTGGAAGCCGGGACGCCAGTCCGGCCGTGCTGTCCGCGTGAAGTATACGCTGCCTGTGGCATTCCAGTTGGAATAATATGAAAAAAAGGCCCGTTCAGGAGCAAGTTTCTCTGATAGTCTCTTGTTTTATGGCGGTAATCTATATAGGAGGAGGTGTCTTTTTGATGACCTCCTCCTATTCATTTGGCTTTTTGAGGGCAGGTTCCTGGGAGAGAATACTCTTTGCTGCGCTTATTATTGCCTATGGCGTATTCAGAGCGCAAAGAGCCTGGAAGATTTACAGAGACAGTTTCTGAAGAATGAAGAATTTGGTGTGGGTTTGTGGGATCGTATGTCTGGGCGGATTGTGGTGGAG
>CAZLGW010000087.1:0-7063 GCA_964559125.1 uncultured Cytophagales bacterium | reverse complement strand
ATAATCTTGTAAAGGGTTTTAATGACAGAGCTGACCTTATTTTCTCCGATAAGCTGGGTGTACATCAATTGATTTTTATAGGAGAGCCCGCCCGAAAAAAAATACCCGAAGAAACCGGTGAACGTCATCATACCCAACCCTCCCAGTTGTACCAGCAATATTAAAATTGTTTGTCCGTAAGCAGTCAGCTCAGTCGGGACATCTACTACAGACAGCCCGGTGATGCAAACCGCGCTGGTAGACATGAACAATGCATCCACGAAGCTCAGGTCTGCCCCTGCAGTAGAACGGGGCAACAGCAAAAGAATGGTTCCGATCAGGATCAGGGCCAGGAAACTGAGAACAAAGAGCAGGGTCGGGTTGAAGTAGTACTGATCGAAGAAAAGAGTGGTTTTGGAAAATTCAATGATCGTTACCCCGAAAAAGCCCACATACATCCATTCCGCCGGAACAATATGAAAATCCCCGATAGAGAAGTCGGTCGTATTCAGCAACGATACAGTACAGAAATACAGGAACAAAAAGAGCTCGCTGTAACCGGAAATCCTTGTGAAATTTTTCTCCCCGACCGACAGCAGGAGCTTGGTTCCCAATAAAAATGTATAGGCTGTAAAAACGTACCCGCAAATCCTTTCAAAGAGCAGTTCCTGTGACTGATCCGTATTGAATCCGCTATGCACCAGGATCGCTATTGAAACTATCACACCTGAATAGAGCAGTATCTTATCGACTCGTTGTTTCAGTAGGTATTTCTTTTTATTTACCCCCATAACCCCATCATTTGGTTAACGGCCGGTTTGTTATTGATGCCTCACAGAATTGAATAATCGCCGGCAAAGCGGCTGCGAATATCGGTATTTAATCTAATGATTGGTCAAATAGACAGGTTTTTCAAGGTTTAACCAAATCGATCCCTAATTTTGTGTGCATGGCAAATCTGATCAATCTCAAATCTTTTAAAGAATTTCTTAAGTCTGGTTCAGTAGGCGGAATTATTCTGTTGTGCTGCGTTCTGATCTCACTTTCTATCGCCAATTCCAGCCTTGGTCCGGCGTTTGAAAACCTGCTGGCCACTGAAATCGGCAGGGATTTCGGGTCTGTTCACCTACGATATCCCATTTTGCTGTGGATCAACGATGGGCTGATGGCCATCTTTTTCCTGCTGGTAGGGCTTGAGATTAAAAGAGAGCTGGTAGAAGGAGAGCTTTCGACCCCTGCCAAAGCGATGCTCCCGATCGTAGCGGCGGTGGGTGGTGTTGTCGCCCCGGCGCTGATCTACCATTTTTTTAATTCAGGCACGGAAACCTCGGGCGGCTGGGGGATCCCGATGGCGACCGATATCGCCTTTGCCCTGGCCATCATCACGCTGCTGGGGAAGAAAGTACCTGTATCGCTGAAGATTTTCCTTGCAGCCTTGGCCATAGCCGACGACCTGATGGCTATCCTGGTCATCGCTGTGTTTTATACCTCAGAGCTACATGTCAATTACCTGCTCTATGCAGCGGGCGCATTGGCCCTCCCACTGATATTCAACAGGATAGGCGTGAAAAAGCTGGTATTCTATCTTGTGCCGGGAATTTTTGCCTGGTATTTTGTACATCATTCGGGCATTCATGCCACGATAGCAGGGGTGCTGACGGCTATGACGCTGCCTACCACACCAGACGATACGGAATCGCCCCTGGAAAAGCTGGAACACCTGCTGGTAAACTCTGTCAATTTTATCATCATGCCGCTTTTTGCGCTGGCTAATACGAACATAGCCCTGGAAGCCGGTATGATAGAAGGCTTGTTTACACCGTTGGGTTTGGGGATCGTCCTGGGGCTACTATTGGGTAAACCGGTCGGCATTTCACTCGCTACCTGGATTTCCGTAAGATCAGGGCTTTGCCAATTGCCCGCCAAAGCCTCCTGGGTGCATATAATCGGGGTCGGGATGCTGGGAGGCATAGGCTTTACCATGTCTATTTTCATCGCCATGTTATCGTTTGCCGATATCCCCCATTTTTCTTCGGAGGCAAAGTTTGCCGTGTTGATCGCTTCTTTGCTATCCGGTATCCTGGGCGCGGCATTATTGACAATTACCGGTAACCGTTCCCTTGAAAATTAATTTTGGAATGATGTCCTCAAAAGGACATGCTTACTATTTGTGTATGAAGCCTATTGTTTTAGTCCCGACCGATTTTTCTGAAAACGCGCTGCTGGCCGCCCGCTTTGCTATTAGCCTGGCTGCTCACTCGCAGGCGGAAGTCTGTTTTCTACATGCGTTCACCTGGCTCCGCTCTGCATTTCAGGGTGAGCACGAAAATGAAGCCAACCGTAAAGAGGCCGAACAAAACGCCAGCCAGGAGATGGATCGTTTCCTGGCCAACTTTACCGGAGTATCAAAAGTGCCGGACTCTGTTGTTACAGAGGGCTACTTGCCGGACGCCATCGACAGGTTCCTGTCCGGCTCGAATGTAAAGCTGGTCGTAATGGGGACCACCGGAGCGTCAGGATTGAAATATCATGTCCTGGGAAGTAGCACGTTTGAGGTCGCAAAACAGTTGAAGACGGTGCCGCTGGTGGTCGTGCCTCCCGGTATTTTGCGTTTTAACCTGGAAAAGGTGGCGTTTTTTACCGATTTTAACCCCGGCGATCTGCAAACTATTGCTTCCCTAAAAGCAGTGTTCCCTTCTTTTTCCGGGGTGATCCGGTTAATCCACTTCGGAAAGCCGGGCGGCAGACCGGAAGAGGAAGCGAAGCTGGCCAAGTGGGCTCAGACCTTAAAAAACGAGGTAGGGATCGCTGAGCTTTCCTGGTTGTGGGTGGAAGGAGAGGAAGGTGTTGAAGCCATCCGGAAGTTGAACGAGGATTTTGATTTGCTGGTATTAACGCAGGTAGAACATAGCTTTTTTGAAAAGTTGTTTTCGAAAAGCATGGCTAGGGAATTGATCCATCAGTCCCAAATCCCGGTATTTATGACAAGCACGGCGATGCACTGACAAATAAATAGCTGCTGGTTCCGACCAGGGACTCTACAGGTTGAAACCAGCGGCTGGCCAAATTTTCACATAGCCAATCCGACGTCTTCGTTGGGGGCTTCGTCTGTCTCTCCTACTTTGGTTTTTCCTGGCCGATGATAGACTGTGATTGAATTCCGGCGCCGGCTCGGCGTCGTTCCGGTTACAGCCGGATACAAAAAAAGGAGATTCCTAGCACTAGCTGGATACACCCGCGGCGGCTTACGTACGGCTGAAGACTTTCATAGTGAATACTGGATTAGGTTAGTAAAAAGGAAAAAAGTGATGGAGTGGATATATGTAGATTTTATTTGCAGATAGCGATTCTGTGCGTTTCACTTTTATCGAATGTCCTGGTAATTTTCAGGGTATACATACCGGGAGCGAGGTGAGCCACCCTTATTTCTTTTTCCGGCCTGTTGCCGGAACGGTACGCCGCAATCCCGATGCCGTTGTAAAGCTCAACGCCTGTTACCTGTTCCCAGTTGTCCGACCGGATGCTGAACATATCTTTTGCTGGGTTGGGAAAAACTTCTGTGTTTGCCTGCCTGGGAAATTCGAGGCTTTTTATTCTGCTGAGTTCGGATGAGCCGTCAAGGTCGGCCATCCTCAGGCGATAATAATTAATGCCGCCGGAAGGAGCCGTATGAGTAAAGCCGTAATGCTGCAGGGAATTGCTCACACCTGCAGATTTTATGCGGCCGATCTCTTTCCATAATTTGGCGTCCAGACTGTGCTGTATCTCAAAATGGTTGCTGTTGGCTTCTTCGGTGGTGGTCCAGGAAAGTATATAAAAGGCGAAGGAGGCAGTGTGGTGCTGACCGGAAATCATACACTCGACATCTCCAGGAGAAAAAAAGAAGAATTTCTACGGATTATGAATCTTAAATGAATTCACCGTCGAGTGTTTTAAATTTGCTCGATACGCAGAAGGCTGTTAGAGAGACATTACCAGCAGACAGATGAAGCAGATGCTGGAAGATGGTAGACGTATTACACCGGAATACTTCTTAAAACATTATGAAATTTCAGCCTTAAATGATCGTGGTGACCTGTCGAAATAAGTTAACTGTTTGAAAAAATAAGTTGAGTGGGTAGGGGTGAAAAAGGCTCAATCAATCCGCCAA
This sequence comes from uncultured Cytophagales bacterium, assembly GCA_964559125.1. Taxonomy (GTDB): domain Bacteria; phylum Bacteroidota; class Bacteroidia; order Cytophagales; family Spirosomataceae; genus Ravibacter. The sequence continues at coordinate 2,934 of CAZLGW010000087.1, read as the reverse complement.
TTCTCTTCAAATCCCCCAAGAACCGGTTCGAAAACAGTCCTTCTAGGGGTACAAGGTTTGAAGAGTTGCCGTAATCGCGGCTTTCCTGCCCGGTTCGCGGAAAGGGTTTAAAATAGCGGGAGTTTAGCTCAGTTGGTTCAGAGCATCTGCCTTACAAGCAGAGGGTCGGGGGTTCGAATCCCTCAACTCCCACTTAAGGAGACACCAAATAATGGTTGTCTCCTTTTTTTATACCCATAACAGTCTGTGAACCAGACTGTTATCGTATCATCGTCTGAAGTTCGATTTTTGTAAACACAATTCTGAGGTTGCCTCGTGAGATCGTCTGAAAAACCATCCTCACAGCTTCTTTATAGCATCTTTTCCAGAGTTCGATGTCTTCTTAAGGTTTCGATGTTAAAAAAAACTCAGTCCAAAGATTTTTTTAGACCAGACACTTTCCTCGTCTCTCAATGCTCAATCTTTGCTCTCCGGTACTAGAACTGTTTGAAGTTTCTCTTTCTTAAAGAATCCAATTATTGTGATGATAAGCGTCATTCCAGAAATACCATTCCATTCTACTAGATATGCGAAACGCTTCTTGCATGGCTCGCCTTTCAGAGGAACTGGCCTGTTGAGCAAGTGTTTCTGTTAACAGAAGCATTTCATTAACCGACTCTTCGAACACATAGCCGGCGTAGGTGTCAATCCACGCCTGATAGGGATTTTGGCCAGCCGCTTTTTTATAAATATGCTTACCCACTTCCGGGTAGATCCAATAGCAAGGTAACAGTGCGGCTACTCCAACTGATAATGGTTGGTGCGCGGTAGTTGCCAATAAATAATTCGTATAGGCAAAGCAAGCGGGCATTTTTGATTTTCCGGCTTCAATTCCATACTGACTAAAATACGTATCGTGCAAAGCACGTTCGATTCTGATTGTGTCCTGGGCAAACTGCATAAATTGAAGCATTGCTTCCGGATCATTAGACCTTGCCGCTAACTGATTCAATGCCCTGGCATATTCGGCAAGATATATTGCATCCTGCTGAATGTAATACTGAAAGCTCGACATTGATAGCCTGCCTGTTTGTATACCGTTAACAAATCCGTGATCTAAAATCGAGTTAAAGATAGGGCTGATGTCCTGCCAAAGCTGATTGGTAAAACCACCCATTGTTGTACTATTCAATACTCCCATAATACTTCTTTGTCACACAGCTAAATTAGGAAAATATCTGCTTGCTGAACTTTAAAGGCCATTTTTTAAATTATGTACCTTGCACGGTGGATGAAGGCGTAAAATTTGAGCGCCTAGCGAGGCTCAGAAAAAAGAGGGGTACTTCTTTAGCACTACCCGGTATTTAACTTTTTCCAAATCCTGATATGCCAAAGGAAGAATCTTCCAGTTGTAACCGGGATCTTATTTGGCATCCTGCAGCATCCGGTTGATATTGACAAGCTCTCCAAACAGAACGAGCACATCTCCATGCCGGATGACCGTTTCCGGAGTGGCGATCCCCTTAGCATTCCGGTAAGTCTTGGTAATACCACCTTCAGAGCCTTTAAAAAGCGTCAGGATCGTAAGTACGATCACCTCGTAGTCGGGGGTAATATTAGCTTCCCGGATTGTCATTCCCTCGAATTTCTCGGGAGCAACGACCTCAATGATGCTGAACCGCTCCGAGACTTTAAACGAATCGATGATGGAAGAATCGGTTAGACGGACGGCAAGCCTTTCTGCCGATTCTTCTTCCGGTAGTATATAGTCGTCAATTGCCATGGCTTCCATGACCGTCTTTTGAAGATCGGAAACGACCCGCCCGATAATACGTTTGATTTTCAGTTGTTTGAGAAGCGCTGTTGTCAGCAGGGAGGATGCCTCATCTTCCCCGATGGCAACCACAACCGCATTGGCATCTTTTAAAGGGAGGGCTGATACTGCTTCCCGGTCGGTGCAGTCCATACAGACCGTATGCGTGATTTTTTCTTTGAGCTTGTTGACTTTTTGCATGTTATTATCCACCCCGATCACTTCATGGCCAAGTTCGGTAAGCCTCACCGCCAGTGCCCGGCCAAAATTCCCCAATCCTAAAACGATAAATTTCATGACAAATGAGTTTTTGATTAAAAAAAGACCTGTTCTTCAGGATAAGCGTAGGTTTTAGGGCTCGATTTTCGAATGATGGCTATCAGCAACGTCAGGGCGCCCACGCGTCCTACGAACATGATCAGTACCAACACGACCCTGCCGGCGTCACTGAGCTGGGAAGTGATCCCAAGACTCAAGCCTACTGTGCTAAATGCCGAAAAAGCTTCAAAAGCGATATTCAGTAATCCTTTGTCACCGTCGGTAGCAGAAAGTGCGAAAATTCCCGCACCCAGACAGATCAGCGATAGCGCAATAATGGCAAATGCCCTTCTGACAGAATCCGGGCTGATCTCTCGCCCAAAGAGTTCCACCTTGTCTTTACCTCTTACAAGTGCCAGTATGTTAAGGGTTGCGACGGCAAAAGTAGTAGTTTTAATCCCGCCTCCTGTCGAGCCCGGAGCCGCTCCGATCCACATCAACAGGAGTAATACCATAATCGCAGGAAAGGATAAGTGAGTCATGTCCACTACGTTAAAGCCGGATGACCTGGGAGAGGCCCCGATAAAAAGTGAGGTCGTCAGCTTTCCCCAAAAGCTCTTATGCTCTGCCAATACATTATTATATTCCAACATAAGTACGGACAGAAATCCGAAAACCAGCAACAAAGCGGTGGTATAACCTATAATCCGTGAATTGAACCCGATTACCCAGACTTTGAATACAAAAGGGCGTCGGTAAAACAACCTGGCAAAAACATTGAGTGCCCAGCGACGGATCAGCTCGTAAAAATTAAAAACGATACCAAATCCCAGCCCGCCCAGGACAAAAAGCCCGGTGATCATCAGGAGCAGCGGATAATTAAA
>CAZLGW010000086.1:0-7697 GCA_964559125.1 uncultured Cytophagales bacterium | reverse complement strand
TAGTTGTTTTCATTGGCATGACGAAAAATGTCACTGACTGCATTCCCGGTGACAACGCCGGGCTCAAAGCGTGCTTTACTATCGCTCATAGTTTTGTCGGTTTGTGAGAACAGATGGTTGAACGCTCTCCTGGCAGAGAGCTAATTTAGTTTTTTAACTGCGCAAGTTAGTTAATTTGGCAGTTAATTCGGACAACGTGCTTAAATTTACATGAGTTATGAACGGGATTGTCTCAGGTATTATAAAATGCTTTCTGGAGGGTTAAAAACAGTTCTTCTTTTTTTATCGCTGGGGTTCCTGATCATCTGGTTCCTGGAATTTCGTCGTACGTCTCTTGCCGACAGCTACTGGCTGTTGTTGCTTTTACTGATTTGCCTTTTCTGGTATCAGCTGATCAATCTTAAAGCCTCCGACGGGAAATCGCAGACTTCCGCCGATAGGGACGGAGGAGTGAAAAAGAAGGTTTCGAAAACTGCTTCAAAAAAGAAAAATAAATGATCTTATACGGTGTATTGAGTCTGCTTTTTTTTATGGCATCCGGCTATTATGGAGCAGTGAGGGCGATCTCCCTGGATTTTTCTTTCGATTGGGTGAACCTCAGGGTCGATGAGCAGAACCAGATCGCTTTTGTGCTTGGTTGGAGGCGGAAAGTACGGATGATGCGATTCCTGATGGTAGGGCTGGGGAGCTTTTTCCTGGTAGCTTTCGCCTGGGTATGGCGGGGAGGGGTTGAAAACGTACATCCGGCAGCCTGGCTTGCCGGCCTGTTTGTATGTGCGTCGCTTTGCTGGCTGTTGAGTATGTCTGTCTGGGCGAAACTGGGAAGCACATTTCCGGCTATAGTCGATCTGAAGAGTTTCCCGGTGAGATTCGGGGAATGGCTGATCACCCCGATCCACTGGCTTGCAGAACCTTTTATCGCAGCAGATAGTTCGGAGTCGAGGGCTGTATATGCATCCAGGGAAGAGAATTATGCAGAGGCGAACGAGGCCGACGACGACAGCGGTGTGGACGAGCAGATGATCAAAAATGCCCTCGAATTTAAGGATGTAAAGCTGAAGGACTGTATGATTCCCCGTACTGAAATCTCGGGGATAGATGTGGATACGCCCGTCGAAGTGCTAAGGGAAACATTTGTCAACAGCGGACACTCGAAAATCGTGGTATATAGAGGGTCTGTAGACAATGTGATAGGTTACTGCCACATGTTGTCGATGTTTAAGAAGCCTAAGGATATAGCCTCCATTGTCTCGCCCCTGCTTACAGTTCCCGAAGCGATGCCGGCGAGCGATCTGATGATGCGTTTCCTGGAAGAACGTAAGAATCTTGCAGTGGTGGTGGACGAGTTCGGCGGTACCGCCGGGCTGGTCAGCATAGAAGATATCATCGAGCAGATCTTCGGGGAGATCCAGGATGAATACGATTTTACCGAAGACTGGGTGGAAAGGAAGATCGATAACCATAACTACCTGCTAAGCGCCCGGCATGAAATAGATTACCTGAACGAGAAGTATAACTGGAATCTGCCTGAAGGAGATTATGATACACTGGGCGGCCTGGTCATTGCGCTGTATGAAGATATCCCTGAAGTGGGGGAGGTGATCGGGCTGCCGCCTTATTCGTTTAAAATAGATGCGGCGCAGGGAAACCGGCTGGAAAATATATTGGTTACGATTGAGATGGGTCCCGATAACTATCGGGATAGGTAATGAGACGATCAGGCAATTAAGAACGTCGTCAATATTATTGCCTCCTACTATTAATTGCCTTTCAGATTCCCTTAACTTTGTGCGTCGGATGCTGACTTCGTCAATAAACGGGGCAGCTGAGTAGAGTTGTTAGTATTACCGGGTTTCCGGGGATTTGACAGAAGTACAACCAAAAAACAGAAAATGTTAAAAATCATAGCCAGGTTATTTGGCACAAAAGCAGAGCGTGACCTCAAGGAGCTGAATCCCTATGTGGGACTTGTAAGAGAAGAGTATGAGAAGTTGCAGGGGCTGTCTCATGATGAGCTCCGTGGCAGGTCGGCTGCACTGAAAGAAGTAATTGCCGACAGACTCAGAGGAATTGACGATGAAATTGAGCAACTGCGCCAGAATGCGGTTGCAGAGACCGATGTTGACGTTAAAGAGAGCATCTTCAAAAAGGTTGATGAGCTCGAGCTGGAAAGGAACAAGCAACTGGAAGTAGTATTGCTCGAAATACTGCCCCAGGCTTTTGCCGTTGTGAAGGAGACAGCCCGCCGTTTTAAGGAAAACGACTATATCGAAGTAACTGCCAGCTACCTTGACCGGGAGCTGGCTACGAAAAAAGGCCATATAGTTATAGAAGGTGATAAGGCGAGATGGAACACCACCTGGAATGTGATGGGGAATCCGACCCGCTGGGAAATGGTTCATTACGATGTGCAGCTCATAGGCGGGGTTGTGCTCCATCAGGGCAAGATCGCCGAAATGGCGACGGGTGAAGGTAAGACACTGGTTGCTACACTACCCGCTTTTTTGAATGCGCTGGCCGGTCGCGGTGTACACATTGTGACCGTTAACGACTACCTGGCCAAGCGGGATTCGGAATGGAACGGCCCTTTATTTGAGTTTCACGGGCTGACCGTAGACTGTATCGACAGGCACCAGCCTAACACGACAGCACGCAGGAATGCCTACAAGGCAGACATTACCTACGGAACCAACAATGAATTCGGCTTCGACTACCTTCGCGATAACATGGCGAGGGGAGTTGAGGAATTGGTGCAGCGAAAGCACCATTACGCTATGGTCGATGAGGTCGACTCCGTATTGATTGACGATGCCCGTACACCCCTGATCATCAGCGGCCCGGTGCCGAAGGGAGACCAGCAGGAATTTATGGAGCTCAAGCCGCGTATTTCCAGGATAGTGGAAGCCCAGAAGCGCCTGGCGATGGACCTGCTGAATGATGCGAAAAGGAAGATAGCCGCCGGTGATAAAGTCGAGGGAGGCCTTTCTCTTTTCCGGGTCTTCAGGGGAATGCCCAAATACAAGCCCCTGATCAAGTACCTGAGCGAACCGGGTATCAAGTCTGTTATGCAGGAAACCGAGAAAATCTATCTCGCGGAAAACCAGAAGCTGATGCCCCAGGCGGATGAACCGCTTTATTTTACAATAGATGAACGTCATAACAGTATCGAGCTCACCGAAAAAGGAATTGATTTCCTGACCGGCGAATCGGAGGCTGCCGACTTCTTTATACTTCCCGACCTCTCTATAGACCTGAACGCCATAGAGAATGACAAGGAGTTTTCCGAGCAGGAGAGACTGCTGAAAAAAGAGGCTTTAATAAGAGACTATTCGGTTAAAACAGCCAGGATCCATACCGTCAACCAGTTGCTGAAAGCCTACACCCTGTTTGAAAAGGATGTAGAATATGTGATCATGGACGGGAAAGTGAAAATAGTCGACGAGCAGACCGGCCGTATTATGGAGGGACGCAGGTACTCCGACGGGCTGCATCAGGCCATAGAGGCTAAGGAAAATGTTAAGGTGGAGGATGCTACCCAGACCTACGCGACGGTTACTTTGCAGAACTATTTCCGGATGTACCACAAGCTGGCAGGGATGACGGGTACGGCAGAAACCGAGGCGGGTGAATTCTGGCAGATCTACAAGCTTGATGTCGTTTCTATTCCTACTAATCTTTCCATTGTCAGGAAGGATCACGAGGATAAGGTGTACCGGTCTGTAAGAGAGAAATATAACGCTGTGGCAGACGAAATTGTGGAACTGGTGCAGAACGGGCGCCCGGTGCTGGTGGGTACTACTTCCGTGGAAAACTCGGAGATCATCAGCCGGATGCTTACCCTGCGCAAGATCCCTCACCAGGTATTGAACGCTAAACAGCACCAGAGAGAGGCCGAAGTGGTGGCCGAAGCCGGAAAGCCGGGAACGGTTACCATTGCGACCAACATGGCAGGGCGGGGTACCGATATAAAGCTTACCCCGGAGTCGCGTGCTGCGGGCGGGCTCGCTATAGTAGGTACCGAAAGGCATGAAAGCCGCCGTGTAGACAGGCAGTTGAGAGGGCGTTCCGGGCGCCAGGGAGACCCGGGCTCTTCGCAGTTTTTTGTCTCTCTCGAGGATAATCTCATGCGATTGTTCGGTTCCGACCGTATGGCGAAAGTAATGGACCGGATGGGTCTTGAGGAAGGGGAGGTGATCCAGCACAGCATGATCACCAAGTCAATAGAGCGTGCCCAGACAAAAGTGGAGGAGAACAACTTCGGTATACGGAAACGACTGCTGGAATATGACGACGTGATGAATTATCAGCGTGACGCCATTTACAGGAGGAGGAAGAACGCCCTTTTCGGGGAGCGTCTCGCAGTTGATATCGCCAATACCTTATATGACGTATGCGATGACATTGTGAACAATACAGACGGTGAATATGCCGAGTTCGAGTTGGCCACGCTTACCACTTTGGGTATCGAGCCGCCGGTGACTGCCGGGGAGTATGCCAGCCTGAAAACAGCAGACAGGAGCCGGAAATTGTATGAAGCTGCGGAAGCCCACTACCGGGCCAAAAATAAGACTATAGCAGAAGGCGCGCTCCCGATCCTGAAAAGTATTGTGGCCGAGAGAGGGGCGCATATTACCGAGATCATGGTGCCGTTTACCGATGGTATCAAGCAGATGGGAGTGGTTGTCAACCTGCAGAAGAGTATCGAAACCGAAGGACGGACGCTGATCGAGGAAATGGAGAAAGCCATCGTTCTGGCGCTGATCGACCAGGAATGGAAGGAGCATCTCCGCGAAATGGATGATCTGAAGCAATCGGTACAGAATGCGGTATTCGAACAGAAAGACCCGCTGCTGATCTATAAATTTGAGTCTATCGAGTTGTTCAAACGCTTCCTGAGTAAGGTTAATCTTGAGCTTATCTCGTTCCTGATCAAGGCTGATATACCACGTGAGCAGGCTCAGCCTCAACAGATGCCGCAGGCCGCTCCCAAAGCTCCGCAACCGTCGCCGAAGCTGCATACCAACCGTGAAGAGGAGGAGGTACAGGGAGCCAGTGGCCCCGATGCCTACGCCCGTCAGATGGATTCATCTACCCGCCCCGCACCGGTGAAGGTTATCAAAATTGCCGACCGGAACCAGAGGGTAAACGTCCAGTACAGGGACGGACGGGTTTTGAAAGATGTGAAATATAAGAAGGTGGAGGATGATGTGGAGAACGGCAACTGCGTGGTGATCGAGTAGGCCTGAGGTACGGCAAATTTTATAAAGAGAAAAATCTCAGAGTATGACACTTCATAAAGAGGGATTTGCAACAATTGCTTTGACAATAGTATTTCTGCTGGTCGTCAACCTGGGGGTCGAGTACCTTACTCCGGAATTGAGTTGGCTCCACACGTTTCTGCTGATTGTGAGCGCCGTACTCCTTTTCATTGTCATCCAGTTTTTCAGGTACCCGAAGCGGAATCCTGCCCTCAATCCGAACCAGGTGATTGCACCCTGCGACGGTAAGGTCGTTGTGATAGAAGAGGTAGTGGAGAATGAATATTTTAAAGGACCACGGCGGCAGATCAGTATTTTCATGTCTCCCCTGAATGTCCATGTAAACTGGAATCCCGTCGGCGGGATTGTAAGCTATTTCCGTTATCATCCCGGCAAGTACCTGGTGGCATGGCACCCGAAATCCAGTACGGAGAATGAGCGGACCACTACGGTGATCCGGACGGGTGCAGGAGTGGAAATACTTTTCCGGCAGATAGCGGGCGCCCTGGCCCGGCGTATCAGATGGTATGTTTCGGAAGGGCAGCAGGTGAGGCAGGCTTCTGAAATGGGATTTATCAAATTCGGGTCACGGGTCGATGTTTTTGTCCCCCTCGACGCAGAAATAAAGGTCGGGCTCAATGAGCTTACGACCGGCAGCATAACCGTGCTGGCAGAATTAAAATCTTAGCCCGATAAACCCCTCTATGAACAGAAACAGTTGTACGGCTGTTGCCGGAATTATTTTTTTTCTGCTTACCCTTACCGCATCTTCTCCTGTAGCACAGATCAGCCCTATGAAGCCGTTCTGGAAAGGGAAAATTACCTACAATGAATCGGTCCTGATGGTTTCAAAGGACGGCGGCCAGCCGGAAGCCCGGTTGCTGCTTAAACCGAAAAAGATCATACGCGTAAGTGACTCCGGTCTTGGAACGACCTACAGGAAAGGTAAGGACTGGACGTTTGAGGGTGGAAAGCTGAAATTGCTACCGGGATCGACTGCTGTCAGCATGACCGACCGGGAACTGGCTCCTGATTCCGGAAGATTTCAACGTGCCGACGGAGGAGGTTATGTACTGCACCATGAAGGTTCTTTTTTTCATGAAAAGCAACTTGCCGTAACCTACCGGCATAAAAAAAACCTGTGGCGCGGTCCTCTTCCTGTGTATGCAGGAGATGTGCTGGCTGCTACTTCTGATAAGCTCAGGAATAAGCGCGACCTCCACATCCTGCTTTTCGGAGACAGTATTGCGGCCGGAGCTAATGCCAGCGGTAAATCCGATGTACCGCCCTACCTGCCGGACTGGGGTGTTTTGTTTGTGAATCGACTGAAGGAATACTATAAGACGGATATTCGTTTTACCAACACTGCCGTTGGCGGTAAAAATTCCAAATGGGGTGAAGCTGAGGCGCTGACATCCGTAGCCGGTTATCACCCCGATCTTGTGATCATAGCTTTCGGAATGAACGACGGAACGGGGAAAATGCCCCCTGAAGAGTTTAGAGGGCATATAAGCGCGATCATGAACCAGGTAAAGGAAGTCAACCCCAGGGTCGAGTTTATCCTGGTAAGCACTATGGTGCCTAACCCGGAATCGAGGTTTGTCGGGACGCAGAGAGACTTCAGAAAAGAGCTGGGGGAACTAACCGGTCCGGGCTGTACGCTGGTGGATATGACTTCGGTCCACGATGAGCTGCTCCGCCATAAGTCTTACCAGGACATGACCGGCAACAACATCAACCATCCCAACGATTACCTGATCCGTTGGTACGCCCAGTTCCTGGCAGGGACTCTTATTCCGGCGAAGGAGCTTTGAATTTAGCTTTCAATTGCTGATAACTGACAGCTGATAGCTGGTAACCGCCTTTTACACAGTATAGTATGAAATTTCTTATGGTATGCCTCGGGAATATATGCCGCAGCCCGCTGGGCGAGGGGGTACTACGGTATAAAGCAGAAAGCCGGGGGTTAGCCTGGCAGATTGAGAGCGCGGGGACAGGGAGCTGGCACATAGGGAGGCCGCCTTTTCATATGTCTCAGCACATTGCGCTGAAAAACGGTATAGATATAAGCGGCCAGCGCGGGCGACAGTTTGAAAGAGAAGATCTCGTGAGGTTTGATCGTATTTACTTCATGGACAGGAATAACTATGAAGACGCAAGAAGGATCGCGGGGAACCTCTGGGACGGCTCTAAATGCAGCTTGTTGCTTGACGAGCTGTATCCCGGCGAGCTGAAAAACGTACCCGATCCTTATGGGTATCCCGAAGCCGAATTTGAAAAGGTGTATGAGCTGATTGACGCAGCTTGTGAAGTTATTGTCAAAAAGTACTCCTAGAGGCGTTTTCTGAAAACTTTTAACCACAAAAAGGCACAAATCAGAAATTGGCCTTCCTTTAATCGCATAATTCTCTGAAGGTCAGTTATTTGTATAATAACTAA
>CAZLGW010000085.1:0-8459 GCA_964559125.1 uncultured Cytophagales bacterium | reverse complement strand
TAAAGCTCTCTCCCATCATTCTCAAAAACTCGCAGGATTATATCCGGGAGCATTTCAACACCGGCCCGCTTCCCGTCAATTTTGTTTTCCACGGCGGCTCCGGTTCTACCCGGGAAGAGATTCGTGAAGCCATAGAATACGGCGCCATTAAAATGAATATCGATACCGATATACAGTGGGCAACCTGGGAAGGTATCCTTCATTATTATAAGGCTAAGGAAGCATATCTACAGGGACAGTTGGGCAATCCCGAAGGAGCCGATTCCCCCAACAAAAAATATTACGATCCGCGCGTATGGCTCCGCAAAGGCCAGGAAAGCCAGGTTGCACGCCTCAAACAGGCTTTCGAAGATCTGAACTGTGTAAATCGCCTGGCATAGCCTGCCATGAGGTCTGAAAGATCATCCCATTGTCAAATTTCCCAATCTAAAATTCTATTATGGCACTCAAAGCGGAAATGGTTACTGAAAAAGGTACCATGTGGATCGAGTTTTATGAAAATGACGCTCCCATCGCAGTAAAAAACTTCACTGACCTCGCAAAAAAAGGTTTCTACGACGGGCTGACCTTCCACAGGGTTATTCCCGACTTTGTCATCCAGGGAGGATGTCCGGAAGGTACCGGTCGCGGAGGCCCCGGCTACCATATTCCATGCGAATTGACCGGTGATAATCAATATCATGACCGCGGTGTCCTTTCCATGGCCCATGCAGGCCGGAATACCGGCGGATCACAATTTTTCATCTGCCACAGCCGCAGGAATACTTCACACCTGGACAGGAACCATACCTGCTTCGGAAAAGTTGTGGAAGGGTTGGAGGTGATCGACGACATCCGCCAGGGCGATAAAATAGAAAAGATCACTATCCACGAGGATACGGCGGCATAAACGCCAGGTTAGTACAGTTCACGCTCTCCCTCGTCTCCTGACGACGGGAGGGCGATATCAGGTCTATGACCTGATGGGAACTGATCTTTTCACCGGTCAGAGACCGGCTTTCGCGCTTTCACCGTCTAAAGACGGGAAAGAGCTTCTCCCTATCTTTTCAGATAATAAAGATACCCGTCTTCGGCTCCTAAGAGAAGATCTTTTTGTCCTTCCCCATCCCAGTCTACGGGAGTCGGGCTTGTATCATGTCCTGCAAGGCGGATTTCAGCTACATTTCCCCTGGGGGCAAATCTCACTTTACCCTTTTTCCCTCCCAGGTTTTCGTACCATTCGGCGTTACGCCCGTTAATAACGATATCCAGGTCGCCGTCGCCGTCCCAATCCATAAGTGTAAATTTCCGTCGCCCGCTTCCACCTGCCCGGCGTTCGTTCAATCGTAGAAGATCGATGCCATTTTCCTGGTAGAAAATACGTTTACCTGGCTTCAGCCATAGCTCCCCTCCTTTTTTAAAACGCTCAAAAAATGTCAGGTATCCCTCGTGATCCAGCATGACCAGGTCCGTTTTGCGATCCCTATTCCAGTCAACCGCAAAAGGGGTGGTCCGCCATTGCGTAGACAGTTCTGAAGCCTCCGGGTTCCACCAGTTCCAGGCAGGTTTGGGAACGTTTTCACCCCAGGCCACTTTTACCGGCTGGGATTGGGCGAGTTTAGGCGCTCCTTTCGTGCCGACGTTCCTGAACCATACCACCTTTCCCCAGATAGAATTGACGACCAGGTCACGGAGCCCGTCGCCATCCCAGTCTGCCACCGAAAGCGTGGTATATCCCCACTTAGCTTCGGCAGGTCCCTGTATAGACCCGTTCCTCCCGGCCTGGATCCGGATCACTTCACCGTCTGCTTCCAGGTATCGCGGCGGTGCAAAATCAGGTGTACCCTTTCCGCCGCGGTTTTCAATAAACCCTATATAGCCGGCAGAATTCCCGATGATGATATCTTCATCACCATCATCATCCCAATCTACACTAAAAGGCGTAGGAAGTGCGCCAAACTTTATATGATCTGCTTTCTGCTGAAAATAGCGCGGTGATTCGAACAGCGGTATACCGTTTTTCTTTCTGCCGGTATTCTTAATGTAGGCTACCCGTCCGTCTTCATCACCGACAACGAGATCAACATGACCGTCGCCATTCCAGTCCACCGCTACCGGTATGATCATCTCCAGGTCCATCCTGATCACCCCGCTCTCATTTTCCAGCTTTTTCCCTTTTGCATAAACAGGTTTTTCCCTTGTACCGGTGTTCTCAAAATAAGTAAACGAGTCCAGAAACTCCCCGCAGATAATATCGAGGTCGCCGTCGCCATCAAAATCGGCAAACTGGGGAGAAGGGGCTCCGTAGACGTCCAGTATCTCGCCTCCGGCGGTCAGGCGTCCCCTGTTGGTATATCCGCCGTTTACGTTTTCAAACAAATAAACATATCCGTGCAAAGGTCCGTTGGTCCAGTTGCCGCTCTTGTCATAAGCGTCATCCCATCCATACTGGGTCCAGTCGTCGATCCCTACGATCACATCCTGGTCACCGTCGTTATCGTAGTCCACATAAGTGTATTGGGTAAAGCGCTGCTTTTTCCTGAAATCCGTCATGACGGAATCCGGCGGAAAAATAAGCCTCCGGTAAGACAAGGCCGGGGTCCGGAAGTTGACATGCTCATACCCCCGGTCGATTACCCGGGGCTCACCCTTCACATAGGAGATCTGGGCATTCCGGATAAACTCTCCCACTTTTACAGGCGGCTCGAAAACAGGAAACTCTCCGCCACTTTTATTTTCAAAAAAATACACTCCCCTGAAAGGTACATCGGGACATGACACGACCAGGTCCATATCCCCGTCTCCGTCATAATCCATCGGAAGCGGCCAGGCCCAAAGGCCTACTCCCAGGTCGGTTACGAGCGTTTTGTCCTGGTATTTGACACGCTCGAAAGTTGCCGATGCATTCTGCTGACAGTAACCCACCGTCAGACCTCCCATAACCATAACGGTTGTAAAAATTTTAATCGCTTTACTTTGCATTAAGAAAACAAGAAAGAAGTTCAGGAAATCAATTGAAAGAAGTTCCGAAAATAAAACACTTTCGCTGGAAATCCATAGCACAGGCCGATAACATACAGGCGGAAAATTCATTACCTTTAGACTTTTCAATACCTGAATGCCTCACTTCAACCACCACGCTACATCGTCTCATTTTCACATTGTCTAATTGACTCACCATCACATCACCAATGAAACCAGTTTACATCTTTTGCCTCTCCCTTCTCAGCTCGCTTTGCATAGCCCAGTCAGGTACGCTGAAAGAAAGTCTCTCCGTCAACAGCAAGGTTCTGGGAAAGGAAGTAAAATACAGCATCTATCTGCCGCATGGCTACGAAAACACAAACCGCAGCTATCCCGTCCTTTACCTTCTCCACGGCTATACGGATGACGAAACCGGCTGGACACAATTCGGAGAAGTACAGCACATTGCCGACAAAACGATCGCAGCCGGAGAGGCTCCGGCCACCATTATCGTAATGCCTGATGGCGGCGTTTCTTTTTACATCAATTCCCACGACGGGAAGGTCCGCTATGAGGACTTCTTTATCAATGAATTTATCCCCGAAATGGAAAAAACTTATCGTATCCGCAGTAAGAAGGAATTCCGCGCGGTAGCGGGCCTTTCCATGGGCGGGTACGGCTCGCTTATTTTCTCGCTGAAGCATCCCGACATGTTCGCTGCGGCAGCCCCTTTGAGCGCAGCCGTCTGGACCGACGACGAAATCCTGAAAGTTGCAGACGATCGTTGGGACAACTTTATGGGTGTTTTCCTGCAAAAAGGGTTGCGGGGAAAAGACCGTCTCAATAAACACTGGTACGACAACTCCCCACTCAAAATCGTGGAAACCGCTCCCGCTGACAAGTTGAAATCGGTGCGTTATTATATAGATTGCGGAGATGACGACTTCCTGATCAAAGGCAACATGGCGCTTCATGCCGCCATGATCGACAAAGGGATCCCACATGAATTCAGGGTCCGCGACGGCGGGCATTCATGGGTATACTGGCGGACGGCCCTCCCGGAAGTACTTAAATTTGTAGGAAAAAGCTTCACAAGATAGATTTGCCCCGGAAAGGCATCAATATTATCCTGTTTGTCCTGTTCTTCTGTTATGAGCAAACAGAGGCGCAGCGACCTCTTCCCGCAAAAACGGCAGATGAGATCTTCCGCGCCCATTTTAACCCCGTGCCTCTGAAAGCAATGGATTCCCATCCTTCTGCCTACAGGGTCAGTGACCGGGAGCTTTCAAGGCTGAAAACAGATTCTGCAGATTTGTACAAAGGGATTGCCCTGCTGAAAGCAGGTAAGGCAGCCGCGGCATGCGCTACACTGGAGAAACCGGCCCGCCATATGAAAGAGACCGTATCAAATGCTTCCGAATGGTACCTGGCGCTGGCTTACCTCCGGAAAGGCAGCATTGCCCAGGCAGAATACATGTTTCACAAAATTGCCGAAACCGAAATCCACCCCTACCAGGATGAAGCGGAGGTTGTATACCAGCAGTTGACCGGGATACGAACGAAATAAAAGAAAGCCTGCGTATTGAAATTCGTAGAAGCTATTGGTGCTGTTCTCTCAGCAGGTCGTTTACCGTCTTGACCGGGTTAAAGGTAATCAGGGGCACTTCCACAAATAAAGTATTCCAGTCGGACATCGACCCGTTCCAGAGCCCGGGCAGTTCCTGCGCTTTGAGTTCTTTGCCGTCCTTCGACTTTGACGAAATAAAGCCGGTATCCGGATCCCGGAAATCATCCAGGTTATACAAATTCCCATCGGCATCTTTGGTGGCTATCACCAGGTCGACGGGATTAAAGTGGGTAGCGGTAACCCATATCGCTTTTTGTGCTTCATCAGCCAGGTCTACCTGGGCCGACTCCACTACCTGCAGGGAAGTGCTGCCGTCCCTGTTTCTTGCCCAGAAAGGCCCTCCTCCCGGCTCTCCCTGGTTTTTCACCATGCCGCATACCCTTACAGGCCGGTTGAGTTTCTTTTTAAAATAAGCGGCCTGTTCCGCTTCCGTCCGGTTTCCGAAATCTGCTGGCGGGATCGTGCACAGCGCATTCCTGTAAAAAGCATCGAGCTCCTGCAGAAGAGAAGGCGTAACATTCTCTTCCAGCCTGGCCTGAAAGTCAAAAATTCTTTTCTGGTAGTCCAGCAATATAGCCGCCAGCACCTTCTTGTATTTTATCGTGGTCGGCTTAAGACTATCCGGAACAACATTATCGATATTCTTAATGAAGATAATATCCGCGTCAAGTTCGGCCAGGTTGGCCAGCAATGCGCCATGACCGGCGGGTCTGAACAACAGGCTGCCGTCAGGCTCCCTGAAGGGCGTATTGTCGGGATTGACCGAAATAGTATCGGTAGAAGGATGCTGCTCAGAAAAGGAGATATAAAACTTGGTTTCAAAGTTGCTTTCGTAATGAGGCAGCCTTTCCACTACCAGCTTTTCAAATTTATCCCTGTGCTCGGGAGAAACCGTGAAATGCAGTAAAGCCGTACCGCCCGAGCTCGCATACTGGATAGCCTCTACCAGGTGCTCTTCGAGCGGGGTCCGGGGTTTTGGCTCCGCACGATGGAACTCAAGCAATCCCTTCGGCAGTGTCCCGTATCCCAGACCTTTGTCGGTCAGAAAGTATTCGGCAATAGTGTGCTTATCTGCCGAATCAATGTCTATCCCGTCTGTCGCCATCAGTTGCTTCAGACTGTTGTAAAAGGCAAAATCACCCAGTTTACTAAAAAATTCCTCTACAGAAGCATCCGATTTCCCGTTGTCGAGAAAAGAAAAGAGGGACTTGAACATTCTTGAGGCTGCTCCCGAAGCAGGGACAAATTTCAGCGGGGTAAGCTCCTGGCCGGCTATAAGCCTGTCGTATTTCTCCATTTTCCGCTCAGCCTCGTCCTCATCCAGCCGGATGATTCCGTCGGCTACCCGGGCTGCTTTCTCAAGCCTCAGGTATGGAAATCCGTCGACAAAGTATTTTAATTGTGTATTTACTGCGTTGGTATCGCTTCCCCTTCTCTCTATTTGCTTGAGGTCTTTATCTTCAAACATTGGTTCCTTTTTGATTATTCGATTATAGATAAAAGCTAAAAAAAGCCCGATAATACCTAAAGCAGTACTTTACCTTTTCTTACGTATGCCACCCGCTTTTTTTATCCCGTCTGGCAAGGAAGCAAGATGCTTCACTTATCTGCCATACGTCTTTTCAGACGATCCTTAATTTGGCGAAACTCAGCAGAAGGGTTCTCTCTCCCGCATCATCGAAAGCGATGACCGCCTTCCTGTCCGCCCCGTTTTCATCTATCCTGGCTACTACCCCAAACCCGAACTTCTGGTGCTCCACTCGCTGCCCCACAGCCAGCGACGAAGTATCGCTCGGTGTAAAACCTTCCGAAGGTGTATGCGCCGGAGCCGCCTGCGTCCGTGGCACCAGCTTGTGGGCCGGGGTCTTTAGAGCAAATGAACGGGCACCCCTGACCGTATTGTCCCTGGATTCCCTTTCTATACCATGTCCCTGGAAGCTGAGAAACCTGGAATCAACCTCCATCAGGAAACGGCTGGGCTCGCACATTTTCAAACGCCCCCACTGGTATCTGCTCTCTGCGTATGAAAAAGTAAGCTTCTCCTCCGCACGCGTTATCGCCACATAAAACAGGCGCCGCTCTTCCTCCAGGTCCTGGCGGCTTTCCAGCATCATCTGGCTGGGAAACAGGTCTTCCTCCATTCCCACAATGTATACGTTCCGGAACTCCAGTCCTTTCGCCGAATGTATGGTCATCAGCGTGACCCGGTCCCGGTCACCGTCCTCATCAGGCTCGTCGGCATTGGTAAGCAGCGAAACCGATTGCAGGAAAGCGCTGAGGCTTGCATCCTCGTCTTCATCCGCCTGGTCGACGAATTCCTTGATAGCGTTCAGCAGTTCCTGCACGTTTTCATATCTCGAGAGACCCTCTACCGTCTTATCTTCATGGAGTTCTCTGAGAAGTCCGGAAGCCTGGGCAATATGGCTGGCTACCTCGTAGGCATTTTTGCCCATTTCAGTAAGCACACCAAAGCTCTTGATCAGGGTGGCAAACTGGTCGATAGGAGCCGTCGCCCGGCCGCTTACAAAACTATTGATATTGCTTACGACTTCCCATACGCCTACCCCGTTCTCGGCGGCCGTCACCACGATTTTGGCAACGGTCGTGTCGCCGATACCGCGTTTGGGCAGGTTGATAATCCTTTTAAACGCTTCTTCATCCCGCTGGTTAACCGTAAACCTCAGGTAGCCGAGCAGATCTTTGATTTCCTTTCGCTGGTAGAATGACAACCCGCCCACGATCCGGTACTTGATCCCCCGCTTCCGCAGCGCTTCTTCAAATGCACGCGACTGTGCGTTGGTCCGGTATAAGATCGCGAAACTCTCATTATTAAGGTTGTCTTTCATTTTCTCCTCGAAAATGGAAGTAGCTACCAGCCTGCCTTCTTCGTTATCCGAACCCGCCTTGATTACATCGATAGGCGTTCCCTCCGAATTCCTGGTAAATACCTTCTTCTCAAGCTGCGCCTTATTTTTCGCGATTACTGAATTGGCTGCATTCACGATAATCTGCGTCGACCGGTAGTTCTGCTCCAGCTTAACCACCGTTACATCCGGGAAATCCCTCTCGAAATTGAGTATATTCTCGATATTGGCGCCCCTGAACGCATAGATGCTCTGGGCATCATCGCCTACCACACAGATATTCCGGTGTACGGCCGACAGCTTGCGGGTAATCAGGTACTGGGAAACGTTCGTATCCTGGAACTCGTCTACCATTACATAGTGGAACCTGTGCTGGTACTTATGCAGCACTTCCGGAAAATCCCTGAAAAGGACATTGGTATTGAACAGGAGATCGTCGAAATCCATGGCATTCGCCTGGAAGCACCTGATGCTGTATGCCTTGTAGATCCGGCCTATCTCCGGCAGCTTGCTGGTTGCATCGTCGGCCTGGATCATAGGATTATTCAGGTAGTCGTCTGCCGATACCAACCGGTTCTTGGCTCCTGAGATCCTGTTGAGCACCACATTAGCCTTGTAGATTTTATCATCCAGGTTAAACTCCTTTACGATCGTCCTGATCAGTGATTTGGAGTCGTCCGTATCATAAATCGAAAAATCGCTGGTATAGCCCAGGTACCTGGCTTCGAACCTCAGGATCTTGGCAAAGACCGAGTGGAAAGTGCCTGACCAGATGTTGCGTGCTTCAAGCCCTATCGCCTTTTCGATCCTTTCCCTCATTTCCCCGGCCGCCTTATTGGTAAAAGTCAGCGACAGGATACGGAAGGGATCCACCCCGTTTTCTATCAGGTGAGCAATCCTGTAAGTAAGCACCCGCGTTTTCCCCGAGCCTGCGCCTGCAATAATCATCATCGGCCCCTCTCCGTGCAATACCGCCTTACGTTGAGGCTCATTTAAAGTCGATAAATAATCGTTCATTATTCCTG
>CAZLGW010000084.1:0-8670 GCA_964559125.1 uncultured Cytophagales bacterium | reverse complement strand
ACGATATCATCGAGCACATTGCTGCTATGGACGCCGATGTCATCACAATCGAGACGTCACGTTCGCAAATGGAACTGCTGCAGGCATTTGCACATTTCGAATACCCGAACGAGATCGGCCCGGGCGTTTACGACATACACTCCCCCCGTGTACCCGGTACAGAAGAAATGACCTCCCTGCTGGCCAAAGCAGCGGGTCTGCTACCCGCTCAAAACCTCTGGGTGAACCCGGACTGCGGTCTGAAAACCCGGAAGTGGCCGGAAACGAAGGCTGCCCTGGAAAACATGGTGGCTGCCGCCAAACAGGCCAGGCAACAAATCAGTACGGAAAGTACTATCTAAACAGGTCAAGGCAAGGCGGGCGGCATCGCCCGTCTTGCTTCCTTTAAAAAAGACTGTCGATGTTCGTGTATGCAACCAGAAAAGAAACGTTCAGCGCCGTACACCGGATGTACCGGGATGACTGGAGCGAGGAGAAGAACCAGAAGGTTTTTGGTAAACTGGCCAACACGGCCTGGTATGGACATAATTATACCCTTTTTGTAACGACCAGGGGAAAAGTTAATGATACAACCGGTTTTTTGATCGACCTGAAAAGGCTTAAAGTGATCATAAGAGATCATGTGATCGAAAAACTGGATCACAAGAATTTAAACCTGGAGGTGGACTTTATGAAAGGCAAAATGGCTACACCCGAGATCCTTTGTATTGAAATATTCAAACAGCTAAAGGCCCCGATAGAAGCAAACCCCGGTGTTTTTCTGCACTCAGTCAGGCTGCATGAAACAGAAGATAATTTTGCCGAATATTCAGGAGCGTAAATATTCCAAAAAGGGTCAGCAACGGGCTGCCCCATTAGTTTGAAACAAAAACAGCATGAAAAGAGACGAGCTTATATTTGAACTGATCGCCGAAGAGCAGCAACGCCAGGAGACCGGTATCGAACTGATTGCTTCCGAAAACTTTGTAAGTAAGCAGGTAATGGAAGCCGCGGGATCGGCCCTGACCAATAAATATGCGGAAGGGTTACCTGGTAAGCGCTACTATGGAGGGTGCCAGGTAGTCGATAAAATTGAAGCAATCGCTATCAAACGGGCCAAAGATTTATTCGGGGCCGAATGGGCAAACGTTCAACCGCATTCGGGTGCGCAGGCCAACACTGCCGTTTTCCTCGCGGTATTACAACCCGGGGACAAAATACTCGGCTTTGACCTTTCTCATGGAGGGCACCTTACGCACGGATCGCCGGTAAACTTTTCGGGTAAGAACTATCAACCTTTTTTCTATGGCGTAGACCGTGAATCAGGGTTGATCGATTACAAGCAGTTGGAAGAGGTAGCCTTAAAGGAAAAGCCGAAGCTGATCATCTGCGGAGCTTCGGCCTATTCAAGAGACTGGGATTATAAGCGTATAAGGAATGTGGCCGATGAGATTGGGGCGTTGGTACTGGCCGATATCTCTCATCCTGCGGGGCTAATTGCAAAAGGTCTGCTAAGCGATCCGCTCCCTTATTGCCATATCGTAACGACCACCACACATAAGACCCTTCGTGGTCCGAGAGGAGGGCTGATCCTGCTGGGAAAGGATTTTGAAAATCCATTCGGACAGACCACGCCGAAAGGGGAGCTAAAAAAGATGTCATCTCTCCTTGACATGGCCGTTTTCCCCGGTACTCAGGGAGGACCACTTGAGCACATCATTGCCGCTAAAGCGATCGCCTTTGAGGAAGCCCTCAGCCAGGAGTACCTGGATTACATTACACAGGTCAGGAAAAATGCTGCCGCCATGGCACGGACTTTTGTCAACCTGGGTTATAATATTATTTCCGGAGGCACGGATAATCACCTGATGCTGATCGACCTCAGGAATAAAAACACCACCGGTAAGGTAGCGGAAAATGCCCTGGGTAAAGCCGAGATCACAGTAAATAAAAACATGGTGCCCTTTGACGACAAATCTCCCTTCGTTACATCGGGTATACGGATAGGCACTGCTGCCGTAACCACACGCGGATTAAAAGAAAGCGATGTGGAAACGATTGCAGGATTGATTGATGCCGTTCTTTCCGATCCCGAAAATGAGGCGGAGTTACGTAAAGTGCGTAAGCAGGTACAAGCTTTGATGGAAGTACATCCTCTATACAGATAGTATATTACAGATCGATAAGCAAGCCTGAAGACATGATCCAGGTACTGTTATGTTTCTAGAAAAGATCAGATCCCGGGAATCAGGTATACTGCTTTACGGCATTACACCTCCCAAAGCGGGTACTACCCCCGAACGTATTGGGGAAATAGCGCAAAAAACACTTGCCCGGCTATCTTCCCTGGATATTGATGCGCTTGTGGTATATGACGTGCAGGATGAGTCGGCGCGGACAAAAGAGGAAAGGCCCTTTCCTTTTTTAAACGCGCTTGACCCGCTTGGCTTTGCTGCCCGGTATCTGGGCGGATTAAATGTTCCGAAAATAATTTATCGCCCCGCCGGAAAATTTTCCGCGGCAGAGCTATCCGCTTGGCTGGATGAGCTGCACAGGCACAACTTTCATCCCGTTTTTGTAGGTGTGCCGGCACCGGATTTCCCGGCAAAAACCAGCCTGCCCGAAGCTTACAATATCTGGAGTAAGCATCAGGAAGCGTCTGTTGTCGGCGCTGTAACCATTCCTGAAAGGCATTTCGTGTTGAAAGATGAGGACGCCAGGATGCTGGATAAAATGCAGCATGGGGTATCCTATTTCATTTCACAATGTATTTTCAATCTTGACTATGCAAAACAGGTTATTAAAGATCTTGCTCTTACCTGTGTCAGGCAGCAAGTAAGCCCTCCGACAGTCATTTTTACGCTTACGGCGTGCGGGTCTGTGAAAACACTTCGTTTTATGGAATGGCTGGGTATTCACGTGCCGGATGAATTAAAAGAAGGGCTGAAAAAGTCAGAGGACATCCTGGAAAAATCGGTAAATATCTGCCTCGACATTGCATCCGGGCTTACCGAATTCTGTATGGAATACAATATCCCCTTTGGCTTCAATATAGAAAGTGTCGCCATACGAAAAGCAGAGATCGAAGCCTCGATCCGGATTGCAGATAATGTAGCTAAAATGCTGAAATATAAGGGTCTACGAAAATTTCCCGCCTTAAGTTGAATGTATAAGCCTGCTTCAAAATGGACTTTGTCAGAGAAAAGTTGGAATTGCCTGGTAATAGCAAAAAACTGCTTCTTCACTCATGCTGTGCACCATGCTCGGGAGAAGTCATGGAAGCCATTATAGCATCCGGAATCGAGTTTAGTATTTTCTTTTATAATCCTAACATCCATCCCAAAAAAGAATACGAGCTTCGTAAGGAGGAAAACATCCGTTTTGCGGAAAAACACAGTATTCCGTTCATAGATGCCGATTATGACGTAGACAACTGGTTTGAACGGGCCAAGGGAATGGAAATGGAGCCGGAGCGTGGTATCCGTTCTACATGCAGGAATACTGCGGATGTACCTATTCGTTGAGGGATACCAATAAGTGGAGAGTTGAGAACGGGCGGGGAAAAATAAAGCTGGGCGAAAAGTATTATGGCAACGAATGATCCGGCTTATATGAATGAGCTGGTCATAGAAGAAAAAATACTGGAATTCGACCGAACTCATTATAAGCTACCCGGAATAGAATTTGAGCAGGACCTGAAGTGTTTTGTTGCATTGATCAAGGCCTGTTTCCGAACTCAATGAACGAATGGTGTTACTAGCTCATTATTTGGAATTACCATTCGGAGCACAGATTTTGCAGACGGCTAAAAAAAAAGGGCTATGAAAAAAGGCTTTTCTACAATATTGTCGCTTGAAAATATCCTAACAGTAAGTCTTGCGGTCGCGCCTTCCAAAACTTGCTATACTATGATTGTGATCATAGCCTTTTCCTTACATCCTTCATACTTACGTTGTTATCTCTCCTGTCTTCTTATACTGTAATCCACAGTTTTATCCAATTGTAAGTATAGGTTCCTGCAATGAGTGGAGATGTCGCTCTCGCCAGGAATCCATTCATACACCTGCTCGCAAACGCCGCCAAGGGTTCTGAAAGCCAAATAACTACCAGTTAAACTTATAACGTATACCTTCTCAAAACTAATTAACTATCTTTCTGCTAATTGCAAATTTTAGATCTCATTTTCTGCAACTTTTTTATATCACAATTAAATTAAAGTTTACAAAATATTATATCTAATACCATTATTATCAGTATATTATAATATTTTATAAAACAAAAAGTTTACAAAAAATAATATTCTATAAAATTATATGTGTAATATTGTTTCTTTAAAATTACAACTTCATATAAAATAAATATGCAGAAAGTCTACCATTTTTTCACGCTGTAAAAGTTAGTCGGGCTGTAAACACCATTAAAGAACAGACTAGTGCGAGAGAATATAGACTAATTTTTCAAATGATAGATTGATAAGAATATGAGCATTTTTGATAAGCGCCTGCAATACAAACCATTTGAGTATCCGGAAATATTACAATTCACTGAGGCTATCAATAAAGGGTATTGGGTACATTCGGAAGTAGATTTTACCGCCGACGTCCAGGATTTCCACTCCCATCTGACCCCGGCAGAAAGAAACGCTGTCAAAAACAGCCTGTTAGCTATTGCTCAGATAGAGGTAGCAGTAAAGTCCTTTTGGGGAAATCTTTTTCAGCATTTACCCAAGCCGGAGTTCAACGGACTGGGAAGTACCTTCGCCGAATGTGAATTTCGTCACTCGGAAGCCTATTCCCGTTTACTGGAAGTGCTTGGATACACCGGCCAGTTTGATTTGCTGGTCGAGGTTCCGGTAATCCGGGAGCGTATCGACTACTTGTCCGAAGCTTTGAAAAATGCCAGGTCTGTCGATAAAAAGGAATACACTTTTTCCCTTATACTATTCTCTATCCTGATCGAGAATGTAAGCCTGTTCAGCCAGTTCGCCATTATTTTGTCTTTTAACCGGTTTAAGGGGTTAATGAAAAATGTCAGCAATATTATTGCATGGACCTCTACGGATGAACAAATCCACGCCAATGCCGGCATCTTCCTGGTAAACAAGATCAGGGAGGAATTCCCGGAGATGTTCAATGAGCAGATGACAGAAGAGATTACCCGGCTTGTCCGCGCCTCTATCAATGTCGAGACCCGGATCATAGATTGGATCTTTACAGAAGGTGAGATCGAAAACGTCCGGAAGGAAGACCTGATCAGCTTTATGAAATACCGTGCAGATGATAGTCTTTCAAAGATCGGCATACCGCGCCAGTTCAATCTGGCCATCACTGATGTGAAGCTGCTGCAATGGTTTGAGGAGGAGATCTTTGCAAATAGCCTGGACGACTTTTTCGTCAAGCGCCCGGTGGATTACACGAAGCATGATAAGAGTATTTCGGCATACGATTTATTCTAAAGACAAAAAGTAGCCTTAAACAATCAAAGTAAAAGAATAAAGCTGAGCATTATATGAAAGTTCTGGAACCCACGCTGTTCGAAAGTGTCAGCAGTCGTTACGAAATGGAAAAGCTTTGGTGGAAAAACACCGAAAGCGAGCAAGTTCTGAACCGGGGCTACCTGCTGAAAGGCGAGACCGTAGAAGGAGCCATCGAACGTATTTGCTCAGCCGCAGCCAGAAGACTGTACCGTCCGGAGCTGAAAGAAGCGTTCCAGGAGATGGTGGAAAGAGGGTGGATGAGTTTAAGCTCCCCGATCTGGGCTAACATGGGCACCGAGCGCGGCCTGCCGATTTCATGTTTTAATGTCCATGTGCCCGATAACATCGAAGGGATTACGCACAAGTTAGGCGAGGTTATTATGCAAACCAAGATCGGCGGAGGCACTTCCGCTTATTTTGGAAATCTGCGTGGCCGCGGAAGCGCCGTGACCGACAACGGAAAAAGCAGCGGTGCTGTCAGCTTTATGCGGCTTTTTGATACAGCAATGGATACGATTTCACAAGGCGGGGTACGACGTGGAGCATTTGCCGCTTATATTGACATCGATCACGAGGACATCGAAGAATTTTTACAGATAAAGGATATCGGCCATCCGATCCAGAATCTTTTTTTCGGGGTCTGCGTGCCCGACTACTGGATGCAGGATATGATCGACGGAGACATTGAAAAAAGAGACATCTGGGCGAAGGTTCTGCAGAGCCGCCAACAGAAGGGGCTACCCTATATTTTCTTTTCCGACAATGTAAATACCCAAAAACCGCAGGTCTATAAAGACAATAACCTAAGGATCAATGCCAGCAACCTGTGTTCCGAGATTATGCTGCCATCCACTGAGGACGAGTCTTTCATCTGCTGTCTTTCTTCTATGAACCTGGAGATGTACGACGAATGGAAGGATACGGATGCTGTCAGGCTGGCTATCTTTTTCCTGGATGCGGTGCTTCAGGAATTTATCCAGAAAACCGAAGGGAATCACTATCTGGCCAGCGCTAATCGCTTTGCAAAACGCCATCGTGCGCTGGGGTTGGGTGTCCTGGGATGGCATTCCTACCTACAGAAGAACATGATCCCCTTCGAAGGGCTGCGGGCCAAGCAGCTTACGACAGAGATTTTCAGCGGCATCCGCGCCAAAGCCGACAAGGCGACACAGGAACTTGCGCAGATTTACGGAGAACCCGAGCTTTTGAAAGGTTACAGCCGACGGAATACGACTCTGCTGGCGATTGCCCCCACCACTTCTTCCTCCGCTATCCTGGGTCAGACATCTCCCGGTATCGAACCCTTCAGCAGCAATTACTACAAAGCGGGCCTGGCCAAAGGAAACTTCATGCGCAAGAACAAGTACCTGAGAGAGTTGCTGGCCAAAAAGGGACTAGATAGTGAAGATACGTGGCGGACCATCATGTTGAACCACGGAAGCGTGCAGCATATTCCAGAGCTGACTTTGGAGGAGAAAGATGTATTCAAAACCTTCAAGGAAATCAGCCAGCTCGAGATAATCCAGCAGGCCTCGATCCGGCAGAAGTACGTGGATCAATCGCAAAGCTTAAATCTTAATATTCCGTCAAACCTGCCGGTAAAAGATGTCAATAAGCTGCTTATAGAAGCCTGGAAGCTAGGTATAAAATCACTTTACTACCAAAGAAGCCAAAGCGTTTCAAAAGAGCTGGTCGCAAGCCTTGTAAGCTGCCAGTCCTGCGAATCATAGAACCGGGAGTGACTATTGGCACCTACTCACTGCTGCGCCGGCTGCTGATTGGACGGTCATATTTTGTCCCCTGGTACCGTTGGGAACTGTTACTTTAAATTAACTACACCCGGATGGTAACCTTGTTTGATGAACTTCCTCAACGGTGTCTTGCCAGTTACCAGTTTGCTACGTTTATTGGCAGGTGTAAAATTTACCAGTACTTGTCATTAACTCAACAACGGGGTATTCCTCAACTTCTGTTTGGTAATGTACAGGTAGGTACTGTTGCAAAGGAATAAGTAACAGGTGGTTTTATTGGATCAAGCCTATTTCTTGTGGAGGGCCTTGTCTTATTGATATAGCTGGATTGAGCATAGAAAGAGCAGACCCTACCGGATCTTCTCCTGCTGTCTACCGGTTTGGGATTACGCGCCCGGAAGCCACTAAAGGCAAGAAGCTCTCCAAGGTAATTCAAACTAGGTTAAAATCACAAACCTAGAAAAATACAACACCCTCCACAACTTTTGCGCCTGAGCCGTGTAAACCACCCCGTTGTGTATCAAATTGTGTATCAAATAAAAAAGGCAGCTACAACGACTACGCCATAACTGCCTGATTATCAGTGTGGGCATAAAGAGATTGAAGTCGAACACCTTATACCGTTTTTGACTTTTTTAAATTTGCTTAAATAGCTGAATATCAAAACCATACCCGACACCCCAATCGCTTAACAAATCCACTCACAGGATCTATCCCTCTATTTTCTGATAACTTGTTTAACAAAGCATATTATTGATTATTTGGATAAAGGGATATGACTTCATCAAAGAATCCTTCTCCACGTTTTGTAGAGTAAGCGGCTTATTTATTTGTATTTGAATCCATAATATATCTTTTTGCATATAAATCACACTTAAGAAAAGAAAATATATGCAATTGCATACAATATTTGTATATTTACACAAATTAATGTAATTGCATATAATGAAGTCGCTTTCTGAATTTGTAAAGGAGAAGAGGAAGTCAGCAAATCTTACCCAGGAGGAGTTTGCGGAGCGTGCCGGCGTAGCGCTGACCGTCGTTCGGAAAATCGAGCAGGGGAAAGGGAACCTTCAACTGGAAAAGGTAAACCGGGTCCTGTTGATGTTTGGACATACGCTGGCTCCGGTCAGTGTGAAAGAGCTGGAAGCAGAAAGCGGCAAGTGATATGAGACAGGCAACGATCTATTATCAGGATATACCGGCAGGGACGCTTACCGAAACTGATGAGGGCGAGTATCTCTTTGTCTATAATAAAGCCTATATCCGGGACTATCCCAATCAGTTCATCACCTTTACCATGCCTGTAACGGATAGGCCCTATACAGATCGAAGGCTATTCCCTTTTTTTGAGGGGCTCATCCCGGAAGGATGGCTGCTTGATATTGCTTCCAAAAACTGGAAGCTCAACCCCAATGACCGGATGGGGCTGCTTCTGCTTTGCTGCAGAAATTGTATCGGAGC
>CAZLGW010000083.1:0-9179 GCA_964559125.1 uncultured Cytophagales bacterium | reverse complement strand
AAAAGCCCTTCCTCATCCGGGAAGGGCTTTCATGATTTATTAACCTAAACTAATCGTATGAATTAGTTATCTTTTGTGCGGGGGCTCAGTTTTGTCCTCCCACACGTTGCTGAAGATCGTCCGACCCGGTGCTGCGCTGACGCGTTTTTACGTTCTGGTTACCGAACCGGTAGGAAAAGGCCAGCCTTACCTGCCGGCTTGGCCATTTGCTATAGAGATTCAGGTTGATATCTTCGAAATGTGTTTCTCCTTTAAACCGGTTCCAGGCAAAAGGATCCTGTACATTAAGTTTGATATTGGCTTTCTTTTTCAGGATATTCTTTTGTACTCCTAAACTTGGAGATCCCATGGTGCTTGTGCGGATCAATCCGTAGATAGTAGGGCCGTTTAACCATAGCCCCGCTTCCAGCGACCACTCGTCAGGAAGTTTTATGGTATTATTTCCGTAGAAGTTGTATGAAAATATGCTTACGTCATAAGAAGCATTCCTGTAGAAGGTCTTGTACTGGTTGTAGGTACCGGTAGCGTTCAGCTGAAGGGTCCACCACTTTGTGACCGGAACAGGGGCTGAGACGATAAGGCTCAGGTAGTTCTGATGATCGAGGTTCTCGTGGGTAACGTAGGTGATATTTTTCTCCGGCACCAGGTGGGGAACTTCCGATGCGATCAGGTCGGTGATGCGGCTGTAGGCCAGCGTGGTATTGAGAAAGCTCTTAAATACGTGTACCAACTGGAAGGAATGGGTGTATTGCGGCCTCAGGTTAGGGTTGCCCCTCTGGAAAGTGTAGGGGTCGAGGTAATATTCAAACGGGTTGAGCGACTGGTAGTTAGGCCGGTCGAGACGGTAGCTGTAGGACAGGTTGAGTACATTGCTGCTGTCGAGACTATGGGAGATGAAAGCGCTGGGAAAAAGATTGACATAGTTCCGGTCATTCACCTGGTTGAGCGTCACGGAATTACCGACGCTGTGGGTATGCTCGGCCCTTACTCCGAGCTGGAATTTTGTTTTTTCTGAGAATTTTCCGCTGTAATTGACATAGGCGGCGTTGATATTTTCAGTGTACTTGAATCTGTTGGTACGGTTGGGGTCGATCTGCCATATATCGGCAAAGATCTCCATCTTCATGTCGTTGTCGGAGGCCACATAACTCGATTTCAATCCCGCTTCCAGCTTCCCTTTTCCCAATGGCTGCGTGTAGTCCAGCTTTGCAACCCCTATATTGATTTCAGCAGGCATATTGCTCCTGAGAATTTCGTCAGGGCGGGGCAAACCGCCGTCGGGAAGTGAGTACCGCGTATCCATAAAATTGTAACCTTTCTGGTCATACCTGACGTAGTCTACGTCGAAGGTGAGTTCTTTGCCTTTGTCGTTAAACTGGTGCTTCAGGTTAACATTGGCAGTCAGATTATTTGTTTTATTCGAGGCTACAATGGAGGTCATAAAACGCTGCTCGAGCTGCTGGTTGTGGTCGAGGATATCCGAATTTGTTGTTCTGAACGGATTTTCCCACTTGTTCGCAAAGCCCGAAAACATAGCTCCTATGGTGGTTTTATTGTCGACATAGTAGTCAACACCCAGCTTATAGCTGTAGAAATAAGAAGTCCAGTCGCTTTTGGATACCGATTTGAAAGTGGTATTCTGCCCTTCGTAGGGGATCACCCGAGTGATATGCTGATTATTGAATCCTTTCCCTTCAAAACCGTTGACGGCGGCATTCCAGCTTATTTTGCCTTCCCTATGATTGAGGGCCAGCATACCGTTGGCGCGCGGCTTTTTCTGATCGGCCATCCCGAAGCCCAGGCTGACATTGCCGTTGGTCCCGTAATTCTTATTTTTCTTGAATTTGATATTGATGATCCCGGAGTTACCCGCGGCGTCATACTTGGCCGAAGGGTTTGTGATCAGCTCTATTTTTTCGATATTATCGCTTGGTGTGTTTCGCAGGAGGCTTACCAGTTCTGCTTCAGACAGGTAAGTCTGTTTTCCATCGATCTGTACAATCACGCCTTCTTTGCCCCGCAGCTTGAGCCGGTCATTTTGCTGGTCGACCGTTACACCCGGAGAACGCTCCAGCACCTCCAGCGCCGTAGCCCCTGCGGAGACCGCGCTGTTCTCTACATTGATGATAGTACGGTCTACTTCCTGCTCTATAAACGGCTTCTGTGCGACGATTTTCACTTCTTCCAGCGATTGCACATCAGGTGAAAGGAGAAGTTCTGGTACATTCATGCTCCTGCCGTCGTAGCTAAGCTGCCTGCTGTAAGCTTTTTTAAACCCTACCATACTCGCCATCACAAGATAGCTCCCGGCAGGGACGTTGTCGAAGAGATACTCACCTGTTTCTGAGGCGGCCATGCCCCTTACCATCGAAGAATCGGCGCCTTTCAGAAGAAATACATTGACAAAAGGTATTTCCTCGCGATTAGATTGGAGCACTTTCCCCCCGATGCCGTTATCGGTATTTTGCGCTTTCGTGATATTGCAGCACAAAAGAAGAATGGCCGCCGCAGTAACAGACTTTATAAAATTCATGGCTAATAGATGTGAGATCTTCTTTTATCCGACCTTACGAAGCAAAATTAGGGTACTTGGTAATGCATAGAACCTTTCTTTACATAAGTGGTCGTCTAAAAGGATGAGCGGTTTCCCTTCTCCGGGGATCTATCCAACCGCTTAATAAATGATAGGTGAAATAGCCTGAAGTTGCATTTGAGGCGGAATTTTTTTTGATTAGCTTTTTTTGTTCATCGTCTTCCCTTTAACCCGGATGGCATAATCGATCAGGAAATTGGAAAATAATTATGTAGGGTCTGCGCTTCTGACCGACCTGTATCAGCTGACAATGGCCTATGGCTACTGGAAAACCGGGAAGGCTGAGGAGCAGGCTGTTTTCAATCTTTATTTCAGGAAACATCCTTTCCAGGGAGGATTTACGGTTTCGTGCGGGCTCGGGAGCGTGATCAGGTACCTGGACAGCTTCCGGTTCAGGCCGGCCGACCTGGAATACCTGGGCACGCTACGGGGAGCCGATCAATTGCCTTTATTTGAGAAAGAGTTTCTCGATTATCTGCGAAATCTTGAATTCAGTTGTGACGTAGACGCTATCCCCGAAGGAACGCTGGTTTTTCCCGACGAGCCGCTGGTCAGGGTGACGGGCCCGATTATCCAGTGCCAGCTGCTGGAGACAGCATTGCTTAATATTGTGAATTTTCAATCACTGGTAGCTACCAAGGCAGCCCGGATGAGGCTGGTAGCACCTGGCGACAAGCTCCTGGAATTCGGACTGCGGCGCGCACAGGGCCCTGACGGGGGAGTAACGGCCAGCCGTGCAGCCTATATCGGCGGATTTGATGCGACGTCCAACGTGTTTGCCGGGAGAGAATACGGCATACCTGTGAAAGGTACCCACGCGCATAGCTGGGTGATGTCGTTCGATTCGGAGAAAGCCTCCTTTGATGCCTATGCGGAGCATATGCCCAATAACGTGATCCTGCTGGTCGATACCTACGATACGCTGAATGGCGTCAGGAATGCGATAGAAACCGGGAAAATGCTGGAAAAGAGAGGACACCGGCTGCTGGGTATCCGCCTCGACTCCGGTGATCTGGCCTACCTGAGCATAGAAAGCAGGAAGCTCCTGGATGAAAACGGCTTTGAAGATGCGTCGATAGTTGCCAGTAATGACCTGGACGAATACATCATCAAGAGCCTGAAGGAACAGGGAGCCCGCATCGATACGTGGGGTGTGGGAACGAAGCTGGTCACTGCCTATGACCAGCCCGCGCTCGGCGGAGTTTACAAGCTTGCAGCAATAAAGAACGCCGAGGGGCGGTGGAATTATAAGCTTAAGCTTTCCGAGCAGTCTGTAAAGATATCGACGCCGGGCATACTCCAGGTGCGGCGTTTCAGAAAGAATGGTGTTTTTGTGGCGGATATGATCTATAACAAGGAGTTTGAGCTGGAGGACACCGCCCGGATGATCCATCCTTATGATTTTACGAAGCAGAGATCGTTTGACCAGGCTTTTACTTTTGAAGATCTCCTGGTGCCGGTTTACCGGCAGGGCACAATGGTCTATAACCTCCCGGACATAGCGGATATCAAAGAGCGAACGCAAGTGCAGCTAAGCAGTATTTACGAAGGAACCAGGCGTTTTACCAACCCCCATATCTACCAGGTTGGCCTTGAAAAAAAGCTGTTTGAATTGAAAACAAACCTGATCCTGGAAAGGAGAGGAAAGTCAGAAAACAAAATATCCGTTTCTGATAGGTCAAAAACGGATATCTGATTTACTCAACGTTATGAAAAACTTCATTATTATGACGGCTAAGTAACAACCTAGTCACATCTTTTTAAAGAAAAATTTAATTTTTTTTAAAAAAGATTTTTCCAGTTTACGAAACTGCCCCCATAAAAGGGTCTGTAAGGCTTTCCAGGCCGGTTTCGACCCTACCGGCAAACCTGAAGAAATTGGCCGGGGCATCGGATGAAGTCACACTCAGATCGTACCATCCCCTGCTTTTGGAAAGAGGGATCAGAACCTGGTTACTTTTTGAGCCTGTGAGGCTTACGGTTTGTTCCCGTGCGCCGTAACAATTATCCTTCACCGTGATCGTCCTTGCTTTTTGATCCGTGTTCCGGAAATTCAGGATAACTTCTTCGCCCGGTCGTCCGCTTTTTGCAGAAGCCTTGTAAGACAGGCTGGTTTCGGGGAAATGACCGCCTGTTCTGAACTCGCGGAAGAAGCCGTTTGGTCCGTATACGGCAATATGGATTTCCCCGTTCTCAAACAGGTCAGCAGAAAACGAATCCGTAAGCCTGTCCCCGGCTTTAACGGCATACGCTTTGACCTCGTATTCCCTGCCATATAAATAGACCAGGAAAGGAGCTCCGGCAGATTTTTTGCCGAAATGCCTGTTCCCGGCCTGCAGCGTAAGCTCAAAGTTTTTGCCACCGGCGATTTTCCCGTCGGCATACAACTCATAGGGAAGGGCGTTGGAAGAGCGGGTTCCTTTTTCCTGCGAAGGCACGATCCCGCTACCCGGGGCTTCCCGGTTGACCCGCCTGATTTCTTCCTGCGACAACTCACGAAACCCTTTCGGCAGCTCTTTGAACTGGGATTTGTGTATGCCCTCCACAAAAGGCATCTTATCGACAGGTTTCGGAAATGCCGTTTTTTCCCCGTTATAGGGCCTGAATACGGAAGTCAGGTCGCCGCATACTGTGCGTCTCCATTGGGAAACATTGTCCTCCCGGAATGTTTTACCCGTTTTATGAGTAAGGAATACCTCCAGGAACTGTACGATAGAAGTGTGATCGAATACTTCGGAGTTGACGTATCCGCCCCTGCTCCAGGGGGAGGCGATCACCAGCGGAACCCTGAAGCCCAGTCCTATGGGACCGTCTCTCGACACACGCTCTGCATTGGTGCGTACACGCTGCAGCTCATGTTTCATATTGACCATTTCGACAGATGTGTCGATCCCTTCGCTCACTTTGCCGTACCGGTTGTCGCCGGGCCTGGGAGGGAAAAACGGTGTGACGTGGTCGAAATAGCCATCGTTTTCATCATAACACAGGATAAAGATGGTTTTCTTCCACACATCCGGGTTTTGTGTAAGAATGTCGAGCGTCTCGGAAATATACCATGCACCGTACCAGGGCGCTCCGGGATGATCGGAAAAGTTCTTTGGGGCTACCAGGTAGGAAACAGTAGGCAACCGGTCGTTTTTTACGTCCTGCCGGAATTGGTGAAATATATCTCCCTTAGGCAGGTACATAGTACGGGAAACACCGTTGTCGTCATATTTCACCTCTGCTACTTTGTGGTAATCAGGATCCCCGGAGTTGTCACAGAATGCTTTCTTATGAAGATTCTGCTCTCTTTTACTAAGCTTATCAAAATTTTCGCGCGGATACCTGGCAGCAACTTCCCGGGCGATCTTAAGGTCGGATTTGGCCCAGTTGAGCATTTTCTGAAGCTGGGTAGTATCCTCATTATTCTGTTTGGCTGCGTTCAGCTGTGATTCCAGCTGTCCGATCTTACCGGGAAGCTCTTTCAGAGCTGTCGGTAAGTGATCCTGCAGTCCTTTTGAATACCATACGTTAAACTGCTTCATCCACTCCAGCGGATTATTGGTAAAGTTTGCCAGCCATTCTTCTTCCGGGCCTTCAAAACCCACATCGATGCTCAGCTCATTCTGGTAGATCTTCCATGAGATACCAGCGTCTTCAAACCGGTCAGGCAAGGTTGTCCAGCTCGCTTCCTTCTGGTAGGTCACATCGGCATTATGCACATTGGCTTTCGATTCGAAGCTCTGCTTTTCGCGGATCGTACCCGACCAGAGATAAAGCCGGTTGGGCGTGGTGCCGGTGAGAGAAGAGCAGAAGTTCTGGTCGCAGATCGTAAAAGCATCGGCGAAGGCGTAGTAGAAAGGGATATCCTCGCGATTGTAATACCCCATGGTAAGCGGCATTTCCTGGTAGTCCTTATTCCCGGATTTCTTGTTTTCAAGCCATCCGTCCATTCTGCCTTTATTGAGCGCATCTACCTGGTTTTCCCATGAGTGGGGAAGCGCCTGCATCCAGGTCGATTTGGTATCGTGAATATTCAGGCGGAAAGGTATATAAGTCTGGCCGGCCGCATTTTTCTGGAGCCATACTTTATTCCGGTCGGGCCGGATCATCGCCCTCGGGTCGTTGAAGCCCCGTACACCCTGTAAGGTACCGTAGCTGTGGTCGAACGAACGGTTTTCCTGCATGAGTATCACGACATGCTCTGCATCCAGGAAAGTAGTGCCTTTTTCAGGGTCGATAGCAAGCGCCTTTTGGATAGAGGGTGGAAGCATGGTCATCAGGCCGGCAGTTCCTGACAGCATGGCGGCTTTCTTGATAAATTCTCTTCTCGAGTCCATTAGATCGGTAATCGGTTTTATAAATGAGCAGTGATGGAGGCTAAATTATAGCCGGCGAGTAGCATTTAGGGCAAATATCGGGTTAAGAAAAAGTTAAGAAAAGACACAGGCAATAAATAAAATCGCTTTTTCGGGCAGGGATTTATGTCGAATGTCCTAATTTAGTTTATTAAGAAAAATAAAGATATGTTTAGAAGTATTTTGCTATTGCTTTTAATTACGGCGCCGGTGGTTGGCTTTGGGCAAGGCGCCCCTTCGGTGTCGTCTGTCCCCCCGATTGATCTAGTGCTTACCGACGGACAGAAATTTACTAACCAGAACCTGAAACAAGGGCCGTTTGTACTGGTCTATTTTTCTCCGGATTGCGGGCACTGCAAACAGTTTATTACGGCATTGCTGCAGCGGGAAAAACTTGCCAGAAGTAAACCGATACTGTTGGCAAGTTTCGTTGAAATAAATACCCTGAAGTCGTTCGAAGAGGCTATAGGGCTCGGGAAATTCTCCAATATAAAAATGGGAACTGAGGGGGGAAGTTACCTGATTGCCCGTGGGCTCAGCATCAGGAAATTTCCATTTATAGCGCTTTATGATGCTTCGCACAAACTGGTCAGAACTTTCGAAGGAGAACAGCCTATGACGCAGATTGCGGAGGCAATCGGAACGCTTTGACGGAGGCGAGTACCGGGGCTATTTCTGTATTGCTTTGGCAAAGTTGTCCCTGAGCGTCGTTGTGCGGTTGAAAATCAGGTGTTCCGGCGCAGAGTCTTTGTCTGCATAGAAATAACCAAGACGCAGGAACTGGAAATGAGCGTCCGGTGAGTCGTCAGCAAGTGCAGGTTCTGCATACCCGGTTATTGTCTTCAGCGATTCCGGATTGATATGATCCTTGAAGTCACCTTCACCTTCGCTGGGATCCTCCACGAGGAAGAGCCGGTCGTAAAGACGGACCTCTACTGGTACGGCATCAACGGCAGAGACCCAATGAAGGGTAGCTTTGGCCGGTACGCCGGAGGTATCCTGCCCGCTTTTGCTGTTTTCGATATAGCTGCACCTGATCTCCGAGATTTCCCCGCCGGCGTCTTTTACGACCTCGTCGCAGCGAATAATGTAAGCACTTTTCAGCCTGGCATGCTGACCGGGCGAAAGGCGGTGGTATTTTTTTGGAGGATTTTCCATGAAGTCGTCCCTTTCAATAAAGATTTCGCGGGTAAAAGGTACTTCACGATTCCCGGAAGAAGCATCTTCAGGATTATTCTCGCTCCGGCAGGTTTCAGTTTCTCCCTCCTGGAAATTGGTTATTACGATTTTCAGGGGATCGAGCACTACCATGCGCCGCAATGCTATTTTATTGAGGTGCTCGCGCACGCAAAACTCGAGCAGGCTGAGATCGACGCTGTTTTCTCTTTTCGAAACGCCGATCCGCTCCACGAAGTCGCGGATAGCTTCGGGCGTATACCCGCGTCTCCTCATACCGGCAATGGTAGGCATGCGGGGGTCGTCCCAACCCGATACATACTTCTCATTGACCAGTTGCATCAGCTTTCGTTTGCTGGTAACGGTATGATTGACGTTCCTGCGCGCAAATTCGTACTGACGGGAGGGGTAGATCTCCAGGTTTTCAATCAACCAGTCGTATAACTCCCGGTGAGGGACAAACTCCAGGGTGCATAGCGAATGGGTTACCTGTTCGATGGAATCGCTTTGCCCGTGTGCAAAGTCGTACATGGGGTATATTTTCCATTTATCGCCTGTACGGTGATGATGCGCATGTTTGATACGGTAGAGGACCGGGTCGCGCATCAGCATATTGGGATGGGCCATGTCGATTTTAGCCCGGAGCGTCTTGCTGCCGTCGGGAAATTCGCCTGCTTTCATTCTTTCGAAAAGAGCGAGGTTTTCTTCCGCAGTACGGCTGCGGAACGGGCTGTCTGTCCCTGGACTGGTCGGAGTGCCTTTTAACCTGGCTATTTCGTCAGAAGAGCTATCGTCTACATAGGCCATGCCCTTTTTGATAAGAATCAGCGCGTAGTCATAAAGCGTATCGAAATAGTCGGAAGCATATAATTCATTTTCCCATTCGAATCCCAGCCATTGCACATCTTCCTTGATAGCCTCGACATATTCGGTTTCCTCTGTAACCGGGTTCGTATCGTCAAACCTGAGGTTGGTATAGCCCTTGTATCTTTCCGTTAATCCGAAGTTGAGAACGATGCTGCTGGCGTGACCAATGTGAAGATAGCCGTTGGGTTCGGGCGGAAACCGGG
>CAZLGW010000082.1:0-9472 GCA_964559125.1 uncultured Cytophagales bacterium | reverse complement strand
GAAATCATTCTTTTTTCCAGTATTCCCATATTAACCAGTTCATCAAGGTATTTCCTGGCAGTGTTTTCCGAATAATACTCGCGGTCGGTCAGGTGCTTGACACGGGTGAACGGTTGGGTAAACAAAGCACTTACAAGAAGTTCAGGACGGTTGAAATGCTAGCTATCCAAGCCCTTTTTACTCAAGTCAATTCAGGTTGTGGCGTTATTTTTACCGGCGATCAATCCGATACAGCCTTCCCTGGTCGGTAACGGTATATAAAGCCTGATCCTGACCCTGTGCAATATCTCTGAATCGCTGGTTTTCGCTTGCAAGCAATCTTTCTTCTCCAGTCACACGGTTGTCATCAATAACCAGGCGTACAATGTGTTGACCGCTCAATGCTCCAACGAAGAGGTTATTTTGCCATTCAGGCACGCGGTCGCCCTTATAAAATGTCATACCGCTCGTAGAAACAACCGGGTCCCAGTAATAAACCGGTTGCTCCATTCCCTGCTGCTCCTGGATGCCATCGCCAACCGGCTGACCGCTATATTCAATGCCATAGGTAATGACCGGCCAGCCGTAATTTGCGCCAGGCTGCAAATGATTGATCTCGTCTCCGCCCCGCGGCCCCATCTCGCTAAGCCAAACGTCTCCTGTAACAGGGTGGATTGCCAGGCCTTGCGGGTTCCGGTGCCCGGCCCCTGGATGTCGTCATTGCTCTTTGAACAGGACGCCAGCATGATAAGAAGGCTTATCAGTATCTCAATATTCTGCTTTCGTATCCTCACGATCAATAAAGTTCAAGATTTCGACTATTGCTTCCTTTAATTACTTCATTCCTGGCCTTTAGGTTGCAACCAGAGCAGCTTATCTTCAGCCGGTGCTGGTGAAGTTGACCGCGGCTAGGTATTGGTCGTAATCAGGTACAGACCGTCTTTTATAAAAAATCCTTGACCGGCTCCCTCTTTGTGGCTAATTCAAATTTCTATATTCATTTGGCGTCATTCCTGTCTTTTGTTTAAACAGCCGGGTGAAATGTTGCTGGTATTTGAATCCGAGTTCACTGGCAACTATATTGATCGACTTGGAAGCGTCGAACATCCGCTCTTTTGCTTCTTCAATGAGCCGGTTCTGAATGTAATCCAGTGCCGTATGGCCTGTTTCCTTCTTGATCAGGTCCCCGAAGTAATTGGACGACAGGTGCAGTTCTTCAGCACAATAAGCCACGCTGGGTAAACCTAGCAGATGCGGTTTATCGGAATTGAAATAATCGCGGAGCAGGTTTTCAAACCTTACCAGCACATCCTTATTAGCGTGGCTCCTGGTGATAAACTGCCGGTCGTAAAACCGCATACAGTAATTCAGGAACAGCTCTATATTCGATACAATAAGCGTTTTGCTATGCCTGTCTATATTCTGCCCGATCTCCGCCGCAATTTTTTCAAGGCATTCCACGATGGTTTTCCGCTCCTTTTTCGACAGGTGCAATGCCTCATTTACCTCGTAGGAAAAGAATGTATAATCCCGGATCGTCTTTCCCAGATGCGTACCGGCGATCAGGTCGGGGTGAAAGAGCAGTCCATATCCCGACGGGTCGACATTGACGCTATGGTTGTCGATCCCGTATACCTGCCCGGGCGATACAAAAACCAGCGTTCCGTCCTCGTAGTCATAAGGCTGGCCTCCGTACAGGATATCCCCGCATTTGTTGTCTTTCAGGAACACGGCATAGATCCCCATATACCGCCTGAAATTCCGTACAAAAGGAAGCTCGCTGAATCTCACTACGCTTACCAGGGGGTGCAGCGTATCAACCCCTGCATGATCATTGTACTGTTTTACGGTATCTATTCTCTCTGTCTTTTCCATAAGCCAAACGATTAACAGTCCAAATTTAGCAAACCTAAACACCTGGATAACAGGCTTGTCCCAAAATCAGTAAAAGTGGTAAATACATCTGTATTCTGTATAAACCGCATGCCCGGGATAGTCCCGAAATTTGCAAACGTGATTAATTGGAGGAGCATAACGCTATCACCGGAGGTGTTCCTTCAAAAAGCAACTAAGGCGATTAGAACAAATTAAACAATTATGAAAACGCTGATTTATATCTCACTGCTCATTTCTGTCAGCTTACAGTGCTATGCGTGTAGCTCACCTGATGATATTGTAAAAGAAGAAATTCAAAACCCAACAGATACCACCTCAAATACGAAAGAGATGAAACTGAAATTGACAATCGGAGATAAAACCGCTACGGCTGTTTTGTACGACAACCCGACAAGCAGGGATTTTGTGACATTGCTTCCGCTTACGGTCAAAATGGACGACTATTCCAACACCGAAAAGATATTCTACCCGTCAAGGAAGTTGTCTACTCAAGGGGCGCCCAGGGGGTTTGACCCTTCGGTCGGCGACATTACCTTATACGCGCCCTGGGGAAATATCGCCTTGTTTTACAAAGATTTCGGATACTCAAACGGGTTGATTTCCCTGGGCAAGATCACAAGCGGAATGGAAGCCTTTACGGTCAGTGGCTCTATTACCGTAAAAATTGAATTGGCTAATTAAAAAAATAAAAAGACCAGCATGAAAAAATTAACAATTACAGCCATAGCCTCTATTATGCTATTGGGACAAGCCTGCCAGCAGAATCCTGACAATCAAAATTTAGAAAAGATGAATCATACAGATAATACCGAGCAGTATACTTTTGAATTGAGCGATAGGGTTACCCGCAAAAAGGTAACCTTCACCAATCGCTATGGAATAACATTGACCGGCGATTTATACCTTCCCAAAGATCACGGCAACGGGTCTTTACCTGCGCTTGCCATCAGCGGACCTTTCGGTGCCGTCAAGGAGCAGTCGTCGGGATTGTATGCCAATCAAATGGCAGAGCGGGGATTTGCCGCATTGGCCTTCGATCCGTCGTATACAGGTGAGAGTGACGGTGAGCCCCGCCACGTGGCCTCGCCCGATATCAATACCGAAGATTTCAGTGCCGCAGTTGATTTTCTGGGGATACAGGAAAATATCGACCGGAAGAGGATAGGCATCATCGGGATCTGCGGCTTTGCCGGTTTTGCATTGAACGCTACCGCCGTAGATAAGCGCGTAAAAGCCGTGGCAACCACCAGCATGTACGATATGTCAAGAGTGAATGCCAAAGGCTATTTTGATGCGACGACACCGGAACAGCGTGCTCAAATATTGGTACAGCTAAGCGAGCAGCGCTGGAAAGATGCAGAGGCCGGAGCACCGGCTTTAGCTCCGAAAGGATTGCCGGAGAAAATAGAAGGAAACGAGCCTCAGTTCGTCAAAGACTACTTTGATTATTATAAAACGGACCGGGGCTTTCACCCGCGTTCGATCAACTCCAACGGTTCCTGGACGGCGACTAATCCATTATCGCTCATGAATATGCCGATCCTGACTTACATCAAAGAGATCTCCCCGAGATCAATGCTGCTCATCGCGGGAGAAAACGCGCATTCCCGTTATTTCAGCGAAGATGCTTATAAAGCAGCCTCTGAGCCGAAGGAGCTTATGATCATCCCGGGGGCCGTTCACGTTGACCTGTACGACAAAATCGAGGTGATTCCTTTTGATAAGCTGGAGACATTCTTTAGGGAAAATCTCAAATAGATTTTGCGATAGGTGCCATCACTTAATAATGGCGCTCCCATCCGGCCT
This sequence comes from uncultured Cytophagales bacterium, assembly GCA_964559125.1. Classification (GTDB taxonomy): domain Bacteria; phylum Bacteroidota; class Bacteroidia; order Cytophagales; family Spirosomataceae; genus Ravibacter. Next base: position 5,791 of record CAZLGW010000082.1, on the reverse strand, counting down.
GCCAGATTTTGATCGTCCTGGACGGGGTCGGTTATCATCAGATCAAAGGGGAACCCGTAGAGGTATTGCGTAAAGGCGATATTACCAAATGCCCTTCCGGCGTATTACACTGGCACGGGGCTTCAAAGGACAGCAGTGTAACCCAAATCTATATTCTCCCCAATACTGAAAAAGGCCTGGCGGATTGGTCGGACAGGGTTACCGACCAGGAATACAACAGTGCTGAAAAACATTGATAATCTGAAAAAAAACTGAAAGCCATGAAAGAGAGCAGTCTTAACAGAAGAGAATTTATCCAGCAATCCGGCCTTGCAGGAGGGCTGATGTTCGCCGCCCCCCTACAGGCTTTTTCCCAGCCCGGTACCCCAAAGAGTCTTAACGTCAATATCAAATCAAGAGGTTATGCCGGAAGGAATGAAACGGATCAGCTCACTCCCTGGGAATTTGAGCGCAGGTCGGTCGGCGATCATGATGTTTTAATCCAGATCAAATATTCGGGCATCTGTCATTCGGATATCCATACCATCCAGGGGCATTGGGGCAAACAGCAATACCCACAGGTGCCCGGTCACGAAATCGCAGGTATCGTTACCGCCGTGGGCAAAAACGTAACCAAATTCAAGGTAGGCGATAAGGCAGGCGTAGGCTGTATGGTCAACAGCTGCGAAGAATGCAGACCGATCATATCGACCTTTATCAAATGCACCACATTGACCGGAACACCCCCTGGGAAGAAATCTGGCAGGCTATGGAGGTGCTGGTGCAACAGGGCAAGGTTTCCTATCTGGGGAGCAGTAACTTTGCCGGGTGGCAGATAGCGGTAGCGCAAGGAGAAGCTAAATAGGTGTTAAAAACATACTTTCTGTCTGGAAGGAAGAACAGCTTGGATGATGGAACGACATCAGCACCAGGGGTATGCAGACTGACTTAACCTCCACTCTCCCGCGTTTCTCAGGCCGGAAGGGTGTTATCCTGTCTCTGACAGGAAAGTCAATTATTTCACCACCCGCTTCAACCCTGTATGATCCGCTCCGACGATCCTGACAATATAGACTCCTTGTTGCAAAAACCCGGTCTGAAACTCCAGCCGGTTGGCGCCCCTTACTACATCGAATTCCTTTTGCATCAGTACTTTTCCGTCCATACTCACCATTTCCATCTTTACCTTTTGGTCTGAATCTGAATGGTACGCAACGGACGCCTGGTATCCTAGAGGATTGGGTGTCACCGTCATCCTGCCGTAAGCGTCGCTCGCAGCGATAACCAGCATATTGCTGTACGAATAGCTGCCGTCCAGTTCGGTCATCTTCAGGCGGTAATAGGTGCTCTCCCACTCCGGGCGATCATCCGTAAACGACCAGGCGCCCGGGCCTTTCGAATCCCCGGCATCAGAACGGCCGATCTTTGTAAAATGATATGCATTCGTGCTTCGTTCGATCTCAAAATGGGAGAAGCCTGCATCCGGTTCCGCCTCCCAGTTCAGGATAACCCCTTGCTCGCTTCTTCGCCCGGAAAAAGACAGCAGCCGGACAGGGAGCGCCGGATTGATCCCGCCTACTATGTAGAAGGAGGAAAACGAAGAAGCAGGAAATAGCAGATAGCCGGCCGATCCGTCGTACGCTCCCGCCTGTACCGGCTGGATCGATTCGCTCCCCTCCGGATTTAAAATTCCGGAAGAAGGGCAGTCCTGCCCGGTTTTGGTAACCGTCAGATCGTGAATGGACGTTACTTGCTCATCTTCGGAAGCATTCAGCAGGTCGGTAAGCTCGTCATTTGTAAAAAATAATTTCACCTGTACTTCGGCTGAAACAGGGAAAGAAGGAGTGATCGTAAAATTCCTGTCCAGGTAGGTCCGGCCTTCCCTATCAAAACGGATGGCGCCCCCCTTTACGTAATAGGAAATATCTACCGTTCCCAATGCCTCCGTTCCGGGGATGATCGAAAGGATAAGACGGCCATTGTCATCGATAGCAAATTCTTCCTTCGGGCTCATGGCAGGCACGGGGTTCAGTATCCTGGCCTCTATGCAGTCGTTGAGTAATTCCGGTGTGACTACCTCCGTTTTACAGATCCTGACAGACTGCCTTGGGATTCCTCCCGATATGAGCGTATGAGGGGGGGCTTTTTGCCTGTCGGCCACAAAATGATACAGTGTTCCCGCTGTCAGGTAGCCGATAGCATGCTTGCCAGGCTTGCTGATGGCGCCGATCCCTGTCCACCCTATGGGGCTGTTCCTGTCCAGCTCATCCGGCTTGTACAGGTAATCTATTGGCTCGTCCGGGTCGGCGCTGTCTACGACCTCCAGGTAGTACACGCCGCTGGTTGGCGGCATGAAGCTGAACCAGGCCATTTTTCCGGGTGTGGAGTTTCCATTGGAGTTAACCGGGTACTGACCTGAAAAATCCCATCGCCCTTCGCCGTCTCCTATCCACACTGCCGACGTCTGACACACCGACAATTGCGGCGGTGAGCCGGGAGTGAACGGCAGAAGCGAGGTATTCAGACCGGGGCAACCTACGGAACGGAAGTAATAGCGATAATTCCCGATTTCGTTTACGTCATCGATCACGATCAGGCCCTGGGGCGGAGCCGGATGGATCACGAAATTACCAGGAGCAGGATCCGTTCCCGTTCCCCCCGGGTTGTTGGGTCCGTATTCCACGATAAGCCACTCAGCCGGACAGTTGGGACAGGCCAAAAAATAGCTCAGCTCCCCTTCTGGGGAACCTGCCACAGTCGGTAGCAAGGAGCTGAGCGGAGGGCAGCCGGAAGTCGTGAAGCTCCTGATTTCCTCCGTACAGTCCTGGTTCAGGAGATCTCCATTCCGGGGAATGATCTTCCAGAAATAGGTTTCCCCGGGAGCAAAAGGGGACTCGAGCGAGAAATTCTGACCGAACGGAAGTGTCAACGTCCCTCCGCCCGCTTGTGCGATCTCATAATCCACCTTTTCCATGGTTTGCGGCGTAAGGCCCACATAGAGATCGTATGCGGTAGCTCCGGTAACCGTGCTCCAGCGCAGGAAGCCGTTTATATGATCTATATCGGTCGCTTCATCTGCGGGAAGAATCAGCAGAGAAGCCTGGCAGAGAGGTATGGTTTTTGCGACGCAGATGTCGAACTGGCTATTGCCGGGAGGGTCGATCCCCCTGCTTCCGTCCTGGTTGAACACCTGGATATAGTAGTCGGTACCGGCAGTGGTCAGTAGTACGGCGCTATCCTTTTCCGCCATGGCGCCTGTATTATAGCAGCCTGCGATGATGAAGCTTTGATTACAGCCGTCGGGTACGCGAAACACCCGGAAGGAGGTATTGATACCTGCTACGGGATTCACCCTTACGGTATGATAGGCAGTCTCCGCAGCTGTAAACCTGAACCACACGCTGGCATTCAGGAACTGGTTCGTACAATTTAATTGTCCGAGGGAAATTGTCGGAGGCGCAGCCCGGTAAAGGGAGGTAGTGGAAGTTTCCGAAGCGTCCGAATACGGACTGCAGATCGTTCCTGACAGCGTAAGCGGTACGGCGTTGCAGGGCTGACTGTTGAGGGCTGATTCAAACAGTACGAAAGAGGTAGCTGCCGATGCGCAGCTTTCCGGCGCAAGGGACCCGTTGCGGGGTACTATATACCAGTAATAAGTGCCCGGCGGAAGGTTGAGAGCGCTTATATCGCAGTAGGTATTCGCAGTGGCAGTCACCAGGACCGCCTCTTCTGCTGAACTTCCGAGGTACACATCATACTCCATAGCCAGGTATGACTCCTCCCACATAAGAAAGCTTACGTTCAGCAATTCCGTTCCCGCGGCCGGCGAATAGTTGACTGTGCACTCCGGGGCCGGGTAATAGGCGCAAATGCCGAACTGGCTGTTACCTACGGGATCAGGCCCGCCACCGCCGTCATGCTGAAATACCCGGACGTAGAGCATATCGGTAAATTGTCCGTAGAAACCCGGGACCATTGCAGAAACGGGAATTTCAGGATCGAACCCTCTTCCACAGCTAATGAGCTGCAGCTCCATATCTTCCGTGTCACATTGGCCTGAAACAGGATAATATACCTGGAATGAGCCTTCAAAATTTTGAATGGAATTCAGCTGTATGACAAGATTAGCCGTATCGTCAAAAGGTATTTTGAACCAGACATCCCGAAGGTCCTCCCGGAACTCGTAATCACAGTTATAGCCGGAAATTATACCGGATCCTGACGACACCGTGGCGTTCACCAGGGAAGTCGTTGAATTTTCTCCGTTATCCTCAAACGGCTCACATACCGACACAGCGGGAAGCAGTAGCCTGGCGCCGCAGGGATCGTCATTCGAAGGTTGTGCGTAAACGCCGGAAATCCACCCAAAAATAGCCAGAAAGCACATAAGTCGCTTTTTCATATTTTCATGATCGTCGCTTTTGTTGAATTCTAAAGTTCCGGACCTACCCGGCAGGAGGCAATACCGGGATTAGGGGTTTTTCTTGCACGAAAAATACCTGGATGGAGGTAGTGCATCTATTGTCAGGAATACTTAAGTTTCTGTTTCGATTGACGATCATGATCATCCAGATCGATGCCGTTGCGGGGCTGGCGCAGGTAGCCGCGCAAAGAGGGAAATACAGGGAAGCTTTTGCCATACAGGGAAAAGCCGCAGTATTGACCGACTCTCTCTACAACAGGGAGCAGATGCGCACGGTGAATAACCTGGAGATCCTGAACGCCACCGCACAAAGGGAGCTGGAAATAGAAATGCAGGCATACGGCATGGAACGGCAGCAGCTAAGCAAGGATAGATACTGCTATTGGGGCCGTCCCTGCCCTGACCCGCCGCGAAAAGAAGTGCTGATGTTGCTCGACGAGGGGCTTACCGGCCCCCAGATCGCCGAAAGCCTGTTTATCAGCCATTATACTGTGGAAACTCACCGTAAGAACCTGATGCAGAAGCTGAACGTCAATAACCTTCAACAGCTTCTGAGGATTGCCAGGGAATACCGGCTCCTGGAATGAGGGATTTTACAGCATACGGATCAACAGACAATAGAGGATTTTCTTTCAATGGGACAAGGGGAATGCAAGCGAAGTACAAATAGTCGATTATCATCAAAACATAGGAAAATGGAAAGGTTGCCTAAAGTCCTGCTTGTACGCCTGAGGGGACTCCAGTCGAACACCTGATTCCGTTTTTGACTTTTCTGAATAAGATTAACCAACTGTAAATCAACTAGATAATTGCGTATTAATTTCGTTGGAGAAAAATACCAAAGCTCGTTTCGCTATTTCTTGACAATTTGTTTAACAATATAAATGCTGATACCTTTCACCACAACCGTTCCTCTAACGCGTCCTTCCATATCACAAACCCTCTTCTCTCGTCGGTATAGTCATGCACAACCCGGGAAAAGTTGTCAGGCTTATTCTGTAAAAATATCTGCCGTCCTCCCATACGGATATCCGCTAATTGATCCTCTATTTGTGCAACACCTTGTTTCAAAGCATGAATACTTTTCGGAAAATGCCAGATGTAGGTAGCTTCCTCTGTATCCAGGGTCTCCATGATAATATGATACCCGGCTTCACCCGAAAGAAGAAACACGAAGGAGAAGGGACGTAATACAAAACGGATTTTTAAAATATTCCCTTCATGCAAGTTTGCCAGATACTCCAATTGCTTCCGATGACGATAAGTCCCTTTGCTGAGTACGTCGGCAAGTAACTCCTCACCTGATTCATATAAAGCCCCGCCACTACCCGACGGTATGTTCTGTTGTAGCTCACCTGTGACAGGTGCCTGTCGCTTTCCCTGAAACAA
>CAZLGW010000081.1:0-9994 GCA_964559125.1 uncultured Cytophagales bacterium | reverse complement strand
ATACTATCAACAACTGCTTTCTTATCATTTACCAGCAGCTTGACCGACAGCAGGTCGGCCGGGGGATCCTGCCGCAGCATCCTGACTATCTCTACCGCAAATTTTGCAGTAACGTTCAGAAACAACACATGCCCGCTAAGGTCAGTTTTCTTCCGGTTCAGAAGCCGTACATCCAGGATGTGGTCAAAATTAACGCTATCGCTTTCCCCAATATTTTTACGGGAAGAAATGGTAAGAGGGCGATCCGCAAAAAATATTACCATAGGTAAAGATTAGCCGTGAGAGGGGCAAAAATAACTAAAGACTTTATGAATCGACATATACAAAATTCATAAATTTGCATTATCAATAACGTACGGGTTTTTGGAATTCCTCATTATCCTGCTCCTTGTAATTCTGAATGGCATTTTTTCCATGTCAGAAATTGCGCTCATCTCTTCCAGGAAATCAAGACTGGAATCTGAGGCCCGCTCCGGAAGTAAAAGTGCACAACAGGCACTTGACCTGGCCAACTCCCCCACACGGTTTCTTTCCACCGTCCAGATAGGCATTACGCTGATCGGCCTGCTGACCGGGATGTATTCCGGTGACAAAATGACTACCATGCTCCAGGGATTCCTGGAACAGTTTGACTACCTGAAAAAATACGCCAATACCCTGGCGACAGCGCTGGTGCTCTTGTCGATCACCTATCTCTCGCTTGTACTCGGCGAACTGGTACCCAAAAGAATCGGGATGTCCAATGCCGAAAGTATTTCGAAGCTGGTGGCCGGTCCCATGGCCTTCCTGTCGAAGCTGACCAAGCCTTTCATCGTGCTGCTCAGTTGGTCAAGCGACTTTCTTTTCAACCTTATCGGGTTGAAGCCGTCGAGCAGCACCGTGACTGAAGAGGAAGTAAAGAGCCTGATCGTGGAGGGAACAACAGGCGGGGTTTTCGAAGAAATAGAAAAGGAAATCGTCCATAACGTATTCCACCTCGGCGACCGCAAAATAGCGTCGCTGATGACTCCCCGGCAGGAGGTGGTCTGGCTGGATACCGAGGATACTCCCGAAAAGATCAGGCAGACCATTATAGAAACCAAATATTCGGTATACCCTCTTTGCAAGGGTTCCCTAGATAATGTGATTGGTCTCATTTATACCAAAGACCTGATCGACCGGAACCCGGAGAGCCGGAACACCGGCTACCTCACAGCCCTTGCGAGAGAACCGGTCTACCTGCCCGAAAGCAACCGGGCCTACCAGGCACTCGACAAATTCAGGGAAAACAAGGTTCACTTCGGTATTATCGTTGACGAGTACGGCAGCGTCATAGGGGTTGCTACTATCTATGATATTGTCTATGCCCTCCTGGGCGACATTTCGGACGATGAGGAGGAGAAAGAAATTGTCGAAAGGGGCGATGGCAGCTACCTGATAGACGGCCAGCTGCCTTTCGATGAGTTTCTGACACACTTCGGGATCACGCTATCGGAAGCAGAGAAAAAAGAGCTCGCCGGTTTCAACACGCTTGGCGGCTTTATCCTGCATGTCCTGGAAGACATACCGGAAACGGGCGAGAAAATAAGTTGGAAAAAATTCGAGCTGGAAGTAGTCGATATGGACAAAAGCAGGATAGACAAAATTCTGGTCACAAACACCTCCTCATCCGACCCGCAGGCCTGAACATTTCTTCAACTCGCTGGTTTTAAACCCGGTACAAACCGGTTGAAAAAGCATCTGATTTTTTTATTTCTTCCCACCCTTCAACTGACGGGGAAATAGCTTATTTTTGATCTCCGGAATAACTGGGATGGCTTTGCACTGCACGCACCTAACAGGTAAGGCACATCTGTTTAATAAACCATCAATACTAATCCCCTGCAATAGACTTGGACACATATTTTGTCTCTCGGAAAATCGCTGAAAAGCTGCTCGAAATCGAAGCAATAAAGCTCAGACCTGAAAGTCCTTTCCGGTGGAGTTCGGGCTGGATGTCGCCGATTTACTGTGACAACAGAATTGCCCTTGCCTATCCTGCCATCAGGACCTATATCAAGGAGGCGCTTGCCAATACTATCCATGAAAAATTTCCTGACGCCGAGGTGATTTCGGGCGTTGCCACCGCAGGCATAGCACAGGGAGCGCTGGTTGCAGACAAGCTCGGCCTCCCGTTCGGATACGTAAGGCCGGAGCCTAAAAAACATGGTATGGGCAACCAGATAGAAGGTCCCGTACCGGCAGGCAAAAAAGTAGTGGTTGTAGAAGACCTGATTTCCACAGGAGGCAGCTCTCTCAAAGCCGTCAGGGCCCTGACCGATCACGGGGCCGTTGTGATAGGGACGATAGCGATTTTCAGCTATGGTTTTGAAGTAGCAAAAGAAAGCTTCCGCGCAGCGGGTATCCCGCTCGAGGTGCTGAGCCATTACGAGATACTGATCGATGCAGCGCTGGAAAAAGCATATATATCGGCTGACCAGATCGAAGTGCTGAACAACTGGAGGCTATCACCCGAAACCTGGGGAAAATAAACGATGCTGGATGTATCTCACCCATATTTCGATAATAGCCTGAGCTGGTTATCTTACACCTACAGGCTCCTGATGGAGGCTAAGGACGAGAATGTACCGGTAGTGGAACGCCTGCGCTTTTTAGGGCGCTTTGCCAAGGAAAGAGACGACTTTACTAAGGAAAAAATACCCCTGCTGCGTGCTATGACATTTGCAAGCAGGGACACCCTGGAAAAACTCAATCTTTTCCCGGAGGTATTACTCGGCCATATCAGTGAAACGCTGTCCAACCAGCTCGATGAATTCACCAACATCCTGACCGGCGAAGTGCTTCCCGCTCTGAGGGAAGGAGGAGTTGCGCTCTATTTTAAAGAACCTTTTGCTCCCGCACACCAGGAATTTCTCAGGAATTACTTCATACAGGAGATCTTCAGGTATCTGCAGCCTGTGTTTTTCAGCGGGAGGAAATCGTTCAAGAATATGCCGTCCGAAAGCGCTGTTTTTCATCTTGTCGTCCGGCTTTACAAGGATCTTTCGCAGGAGCCGGCTGCCGGAGAAGCGGATGACTTCCAGTATGCATGTTTAAATATCCCGGTCAAAAATACAGGCAGGTTTGTTGAGCTTCCCGAGCTGAACGGGGTAAAACAGGTCGCATTTCTCGAAGATATCATCCGTTATAACCTCGACCTGGTTTTCCCCGGTTCCAGGGTTCATGACAGCTACTGTATCAGCTCAGAGCGCCCTTCGTCGCCGGAACTGGAAGATGAGTTGCCCCAGGTATACGCGTCGAGGGTAGCGCGCCAACTCGAAAAACAAGGCTTTATCGTTCCCCAGCATGTCTTTTATGAAAAAGGTATGCCTGAACCGATAAAACAGTTCCTGTCTGAGCGCTACGATATATCCATCGAAGAATGGACAGAGAAGGGGCATTACCTTAATTATTGTGATCTTACCAACTTTCCACGTGTAAGCCGGAAGCTGGAATATCCGGTACTGAGACAGTTCCTTTCTGTTGAGCAATCTGAAAGTATTTTCGAATCCCTGCAGGCGGGCGATCAACTGCTGCATCTGCCCTACCATTCGCACTGGCCTATTCTTAAGTTTTTCAACGATGCGGCCGTCGACCCGCATGTCAGGGAGATCCATGTCTCTCTTTATAAAATAAGCGGACAGTCATTCCTGGTCAACTCGCTGATAAGCGCCGCCCGCAACGGCAAAAAGGTGCTCGCTTTTGTAGAGCTTAACCCCAAGCTGAGCGACCAGGAAAGTCCCTTGTGGGCAAAAAAAATGAAAGATGCTGGTATCAAGGTGATGTTCAGCACACCCGGCCTCAAAGTGCATGCTAAAGTTGCATTGATCAAAAGAAAGGTCAAAAAAGGCTGGGAAAGATATGCATACCTCGGTACAGGAGGATTTTACCGCCTCACCGCCAACGAATCGGTTGACCATATCCTGCTGACGACCCATTCTGAGATCTGCAACGAGCTTGAGCTCCTGTTTGCATACCTGGCTACTGGTCAGGAGGCCAAAAAATTCAAATACCTGCCGTTCAATACGCTCCAGGTCAGCCAGTTCAATATGTACAGGAAGTTGATCGAAATGATCGACCGGGAGATCCAGCACAGCAAGATGGGAAGAAAGGCCGCCATCGTCGTCAAGATCAACCAGTTGCAGGACAAGCAGATCATCGACAAGCTCTACCATGCCGCCCGGGTCGGTGTTTCGGTCACGCTGGTGGTGACCAACTGCCTGTGCCTCATTCCCGATCTTCCCACGATCAGCGAGAATATCACTGCGCTGAGGGTAGTAGACAGGTTCCATGAAAATTCGAGGATATTCTATTTCCTGAACGACGGACAGGAGGATATCCTGCTTTCATCAGGCGACTGGACACACCGGAATTTCCATCGCCGGATCGACGTCGCTTTCCCTATCACCGACCCCAGGTTTAAAAAGATGCTGAAGCAGGTGATCGGCAACTACCTGAACGACAACCAGAAGGCCGTCAGGCTTGATGTTTACCAGAATAATATTTCTGTTGCCGGCCAGCATTCAACTAACAGGATACGAGCCCAGGAGGTCAATTACCGCCTGGTTGAAAGACAGGAACAGAAACCGGTAGTACATGTAAAATAAGACGACCTACCGCATCTAATTCGAGGATCTCAAAGCAGTACCGTCTATGGGGACATCTGCAAGAAAGGAAAGGCATCGTCAGCAGCTTCGCGGCAGCATCCTGAAAACAGCCTGTGCTATTGCCCGGGACGAAGGCTGGCAGGCGGTTACGGTCCGTAAAATCGCCGACCTGATCGAGTATACCCCGCCTGTACTTTACGAGTATTTTGAAAATAAGGAAAAGCTCCTCGATACTATCCGTTCTGAAGGATTCGAACAGTTGAGAAGCCGGTTCAGGGATATACAGGAACTCTACCGCAACCCCGAAAAGCAGCTGAGTGAAGTAGCGTCAGCTATCTGGAACTACGCTCAGGAGCACCCGGAGGTTTTCCGGGTGATGTTCAGTATCGGCGATGCTTCCTCTCCTTCTAAAACCCTCTATCAGCAGGAGCTGGCCCCCCATAGCAATCCTGTATGGGAGATGATTGCCGGTTTTAAGCCGAGATTTGCAGAATCGGTCAATAAGACCTACCGCGAATGGCTGGTAGTCACCTATGGGTTTATCATCATAAAAATGACCGTTGCTCCCGGTGAGAGCAACGGCTTTGATGAAACGCTTTATATGGAGAATGTGAGGCGCTACCTTCGCAGCATATTGTAGCCCTACACTACACCCTGTGCAAGCATAGCTTCCGCCACTCTTACGAATCCCCCGATATTTGCGCCCTTTACATAGTCTAATCTGCCATCGGCGACATGGCCATAGCGCTTGCATATCGTATGAATGTTCTCCATGATCTTGTACAGTCTCTGATCGACTTCTTCCCTGGTCCAGGAAAGACGAAGTGAATTCTGGGACATCTCAAGACCTGATACTGCCACGCCTCCTGCATTTGAAGCTTTACCCGGCGCAAACAATACATCATGGTGTTTAAATAGTTCGATCGCTTCCGGGGTAGTCGGCATATTGGCACCTTCAGCAACGCAAAAGCAACCGTTCGAGATCAGCTTCCGGGCATCATCCGCATCGAGCTCGTTTTGGGTAGCATTGGCAAAAGCAACGTCGCAGGGTACCTCCCACGGCTTCTTCCCCTCTATATATTCGCATCCGAAACGGTCGGCATATACTTTTATCCGCTCTCTCTTTACGTTCTTAAGCTCCAGTATGTAAGCGAGGCGCTCGGCATCGATACCGTTTTCATCATATACGTAGCCGGAAGAGTCCGAAACAGTCAACACCTTCGCTCCCAATTCGATACACTTTTCTACAGTGTACTGCGCTACATTCCCCGACCCTGAAATCACTACTTTCTTACCTTTCAGCGAGTCATGCCTTTCTGCCAGCATCCTGTCGACAAAGTACACCACACCATAACCCGTAGCTTCAGGGCGGATCAGGCTGCCTCCCCACTCAAAACCCTTACCGGTCAATACGCCGGTATACTCGTTTTTAAGCCTTTTATATTGTCCGAACATGAAGCCGATCTCCCTCGCCCCTACTCCTATATCACCGGCCGGCACATCGGCATCGTGACTGATATGGCGCGATAATTCGGTCATAAAGCTCTGACAGAAGCGCATCACTTCCCCGTCTGACTTTCCTTTGGGATCAAAATTGGACCCTCCCTTACCCCCTCCCATCGGAAGCTGGGTAAGGCTGTTCTTGAAAACCTGCTCAAATGCAAGGAACTTCAGCGTGCCCAGGTTCACAGAAGGATGAAACCGCAACCCGCCTTTATAAGGGCCTATGGCACTGTTCATCTGGACGCGGTATCCGCGGTTTACCCTGATCTCTCCTTTGTCGTCGACCCAGGGGACACGGAAAATAACGATGCGCTCCGGCTCAACCAGGCGCTGCAGCAGGTTGGCATTCTTATACCTGGGTATGTCCTCGATAAACGGAATAATAGTCTCGGCGACTTCTCTGACAGCTTGGTGAAATTCTAACTCTCCGGGGTTGTCTTTTTCAACCCAGTTCATAAATGTATCTACAGAATTCAAGGGCGTTAAATTGATAAAATGAAAATTGGAATACTGACAGCATTTCAGTTTGTCAAAACTAAAATGAACGCTCGAAATAAATGCGAAACTATTGATTAAACAAACTTTCGACTGAATTCTTTGGTCGTTACAAAATATAATTAGTTTAGTCATATAACAGTTTCTGACTGCCGGATTCCGGGTATCGGACATCCCGCTCCCGATGCTCACTTCCGTTCATACAGGGTGCTCCCTTAACCTCGTCTTTGCCTATCCGGGGGTTTAACATTAATTAAGAGCAAGCAAACCTTGCGTTTACCCTTATTTTACTAATTTTGGCTGTGTTTCCGGAAAAGTGCCACAAAAATCAACAGTTAACAGTTTTTCATGAACCGATTTAATCGTTACAACAATCTCACAGGCTGGATAATCTTCGGCATTGCGCTGATTACCTATTTGTTTACCGTAGAGAGGACAGCCAGCTTTTGGGATTGCGGCGAATTTATAGCCTGCGCATTTAAACTTCAGGTACCGCACCCTCCGGGAGCGCCGTTCTTTCTTCTGCTGGGCCGGCTTTTTTCAATGTTTTCTTTTGGAGATGTAGAGAAAGCTGCATTTTGGGTAAATATCCTGTCGGTAGTAAGCAGCGCATTTACCATACTGTTCCTCTTCTGGACCATTACGATGCTCGCCCGTAAAATAATCGGAAAAGCCGACGACGCGCTTTCTACCGCTGAAACTTACCTGATTCTCGGAGCGGGAGCGGTCGGTGCACTTGCCTACAGCTGGTCTGATTCGTTCTGGTTCTCGGCTGTGGAGGCTGAAGTATACGGCTTGTCTTCCTTTTTTACTGCAATCGTTATCTGGGCGGCCTTTAAATGGGAACGGATCGATGACCGTGCCGCTGCCAACAGGTGGCTTCTGTTTATCGCCTACCTGGTAGGACTTTCTATCGGGGTTCACCTGCTTAACCTGGTCACAATACCTGCGCTGGCATTGATCTTTTATTTCAAAAGATACCAGAAGCACACTTTCTGGGGAATCGCTTCCGCTTTCCTTGCCGGCCTGGTAGTGCTGGGCATTATCAACTCAGGGATCATCCCGGGGCTTCCCTCACTTGCAGGGCAGTTCGAAATTTTCTTCGTAAACACCTTCGGGCTTCCCTATACATCGGGTACTATCATTTTTGTGATACTCTTTCTCGGCTTGCTTGTATATGCGATCCGCTACAGCGAGAAACATAGTAAGGAAGCGCTCAACGTCGGATTGCTGTCGCTTGTCTTTGTGCTGGTGGGCTATATGTCTTATATACTGGTACTGGTAAGATCAGAGTTCAATCCCCCGATTAACGAAAACAATCCTAACGATGTCCTGAGCTTTGTTTCATACCTTAAACGCGAGCAATACGGCAGCAGGCCGCTTCTCTTCGGCCCTACCTTCGTAGACAGGCCTGTCTCTCAGAAGCGGGGAGCACCTATGTATATCAAGGAAAACGGGAAATACAAGATCTACGATTACAGACCTGAATACGAATATCCTGCAGGATCGAGCATACTCCTCCCCAGGATGTACTCCACCCAGCAGCGCCATGTGCAACTGTACCAGCAGATGCAGAACCTGAGTGAAGGACAGCGTCCGAACCTGGCCAATAATATCAGCTTTATGCTTTCCTACCAGATCGGGCACATGTACTGGCGGTATTTTTTATGGAATTTCGTAGGACGTGAAAGCGATGATGAGGGCGCCGGTACCCTTTTACCATGGGATGCAGCCAAAGAATACCCGTCGACCATTGCCAACAACAAGGCCCATGACAATTTCTTCATGCTGCCTTTTATCCTGGGTTTACTGGGGATCGTATTCCATTATTTCCGCAGAAAAAATGACCTGCTTATTCTTGCGCTACTTTTCATTTTAACGGGGGTAGCTTTGGTTATCTACCTCAACTCCCCGCCGGAAGAACCCAGGGAAAGGGATTATATATACGTCGGGTCGTTCTATATTTTTACCATGTGGATAGGCCTCGGAGTGATGTTTATAGCCGACGGTATCCGTAAAATGCTTACCAACGACACCACGCGCGCCCTGGTGGCCACTGCCGTAGGACTGGTGGTACCGGTGATCATGGTTGCCAAGGGCTGGGATAACCACGACAGGAGCCATCGCTACCATTCGGTCGATTTTGCCAAAAATATGCTGAATACCTGCGCCCCGAATGCGATCCTGTTTACCGGCGGCGACAACGATACTTTCCCGCTGTGGTATGTACAGGAGGTGGAAGGCTTCAGAACCGATGTAAGGGTGTGTAACCTCAGCCTGCTCGGAACCGACTGGTATATCGACCAGATGAAGCGCAAAACCTACGAGTCGGAAGCGCTGCCTATTTCCCTCGACAAGAAGAATTACATGTACGGCCGCAACGACGTAGTACCTTTCTACGAGGTGCCCAACGTCAAATCGGGAATTAACCTGAAGGAATACATCAGCCTGGTCAAACAGGAAAACCGCGCCATACAGGTGCCGCTTACTTCGGGTGACATGACCTCTATCCTTCCGTCTTCCGTATTATTCTTACCTGTCGATGTTGAAAGTGTTAAAAGCAAAAATATCGTCAGGGAAGATATGCTGCCGCTATTGAGAGATTCCCTCAGCTGGTCGATCGGCAGCCGCGATCTTTATAAATCGGACCTGATCATGCTCGATATCATCGCCACCAATGACTGGGAAAGACCCATCTATTTTTCATCTACACTGGGCAACAGCAGCTATCTTAACCTGAAAGAGTACATGCAGCTCGAAGGGTATGCCTACCGCCTGCTGCCGGTCAAGGTGGAGGGGGCGTCTGACGGCTACGTCAACCAGGATATCATGTACGACCGTATGATGAACCATATGGTATGGCGGGAGCTGGATAACCCGAAGACCTATTACGACAACACCTACCTCGGATCTCCCGTTTTGTCTGCAAGAATCTCATTCCTCCGTCTTATCAACCAGTTGCTTACCGACGGAAAGAAAGAGGAAGCCCGGGCAGCTTTGAAGCGGTCGCTTGAAACCATGCCTGACAAGAGCATACCCTACGACCAGATCTCGGTCAATTTCATAGGTCCTGCCCTGGAACTGGGAGAAGACAAAATCGCTTCCGATATTGCCGAAACCATGTCGAAACGGGCCGATGAAAATCTTACGTTTGCCAAAGAAACCGGGAATTACGGGGGGCGGAACAGCAACCTCAATCTTTACATTCTCCAGTCTATCATGACTTCCTACCAGGACGAAGACAAATTGGAAGAAGCGCGGAAATATGAGCAGTTGCTCCAGAAGCACTACGGAATGGCACAATTCCCGCGCTAAATATTTTAACCACATAGGCACATAGGATACAGAGACTTTCCTATGTACCTATGTGG
>CAZLGW010000080.1:0-10689 GCA_964559125.1 uncultured Cytophagales bacterium | reverse complement strand
GGTGTCTGGCAGGTAGAAGACAAAGAGGAGGCTACCAGGTATACTTTATTCCCGGGAGATTTTAAAGTTAGCGACCTGGATGAAAACGGCAAGTATGAAGCCTTACAGGATAAGACATTTATCGGGTATTCACAGCCTCGTTTTCGTCTTGGACTCCGGAATAGTTTTGAACTCTTCAACAATTTTACCCTCTCCGTTTTCCTGCGGTCTGACCTGGGGCATATCAGGGAGTTTGCCGCCCCGATGGATGCGCCGGGCGCGGGAACGATAGTCAATATCAGCTCAGAAAATTTCACCTACTGGACAGCCGATAATCGTTCGAACGAGTATCCCCGGATACTCCCTCGCCTGGAGGGATACGGAGGCGGGCTCCGGCTTTACAAACCAAGTTCGTTTGTCAGGATACAGGATGTGACCTTTTCCTGTAACATTCCTTTGTTAAGAGATTTCATGAAAGAACTCCGTTTGTTCGGTTCGGTCAGGAACCTGTATTCTTTTGACAACTGGCCGGGGTGGGATCCGGAGTCCGGCGGTAGCCCGATGCCCAGGATCTATAATGTCGGTTTAAATGTGTCGTTTTAATCCTTTTTATCCCGAAGCTTATGAAACCATTTGTTCAATATACTTTTTGTTTATTTGTCTTTAGCGCGGTGTCCTGCAGCACTGATTTTCTGAAGCCGGAGCCCAAGTCTTTTTTTTCTCCGGAGAATGTTTTTTCCAGTCCGGCGGGCTATGAAGCAGCGCTGGCTACGCTCCGGAAAGACCTGACCCGGGAGCAAACCTCGCAAAAGAACTTCATGGCGCATCAGACTATGGGGTCTGAAATAGGTGCGCCGAATTTACCAGGTAGTTCTGAGATACTCCCTATTCAGAGGACAGCTTATGGATAAATTTAAATTCATTTACGAGACTTTTGCATCGTTTCCGAAGAACAGATCGTCCGGGAAGAATCCTGTCCCGGTATGTTTTCTTTCACCGTTGTAAAACTTCACATAGGCCTTGACGCCTTTGTAGAGATCTACACCACCATTAGGAGGATTGAGGTAGATATACTCGTGTTTGAGTGATCTCCAAAAGCGCTCGATATAAACATTGTCCAACGCCCTTCCTTTTCCGTCCATAGATACTTTTATTTCGTTGCCCAACAAGCATTTAACAAAGTCCGGGCTGGTAAACTGGCTCCCCTGATCAGTGTTGAAAATCTCGGGCTTCCCCTCTGTGCGTATAGTGTCCAGAAGAACCTCCCTGCACCATTCCATACTCATTGTGTTTGAGGTACTCCAACCAACAATTCTACGACTGTACACGTCTATAATGGCAAACATGTACATAAAACCCCGGAACATGGGGATATAGGTGATATCAGCCTGCCAGACCTGGTTGGGGCGCTCTATTTTCAATCCTTTCAGCAGATACGGGTATTTGTGGTCACCCGATTTTGCCTTGCTTAGGTTCCGTTTGGGATGCAAAGTCCGAAGGTTCATGACCTTATAAAGCCTTCGGGCCCGCTTCTGGTTGACCCGATACCCCAGACTTCTCAAGTGATCGGTCATCCGTTCCACCCCGTAAAACGGGCATTCCAGGAATTTCCGATCAATCACTTTCATTAAGCGCTGGTTGAGTAAGGACTCTCCTTTTGGCTTGAAATAGTAGCTACTCCGCTGTAAACCAATCAGTTTACATTGTGTCGAAACGCTCAAATGGGGATAACCAGGGGAAATAAGCTCGCGTTTCTGCATGGCCGTCATTTCCCCAAGACCTTTTTTAAGAAGTCCACCTGTACCTGAAGTTCACCAATCTTGGAGTATAACTCCTTCTCTTTGGGGTTTTCTTCGTCTTTAGCGGCAGGCAGCTCCTTACTGAACACCAGCTCTGCTTTCTCTAAAAACTCCCGCTTCCACGCGGCAATCTGGGTGGGATGGATCTGATACTTGGAAGCCAGTTCCTGAATCGTACTGACCTCTTTGATCGCTTCCAGGGCTACTTTAGCCTTGAAGCTGGCTGTAAATTTTCTGCGTTCTTTTTTCATAATCAACTACTAAGTTACGAATTTTAGTAGCTGTCCAGTTTAAGGGGAGTATTTCATTCTGACTGGCGTTTGCTGACTCCCACTTCTGAGACAAATCAGCGTTTTGTCAGCCAGATCAATGACATTTTCGTGGTGGTGAAGAACGCCAATACGGTCATCAGCAGGATTGACAATATTGTATGGAAAGATGAAGCTGCCAGGAATCAGGTACTTGCCGAAGCACTGTGGCACCGGTCCTATTGGTATTACCGCCTGGTTGGCTGCTATGGCGATCTGCCCTTTCTGAACGAAGAAGTAAAAAGTGCAAAGCTGGATTATAAATCGCATAGCAGGTGGGCAATCCTCGCAAAGCTTCAAAGAGATATGGAATGGGCTGTTGAATGGATGCCTGTTAAGGCTGAACCGGGCCGACCTTCGAAGGGAGCCGGAAACCATCTGTTGTCCAAAATTTGTCTGGCCAACCTGGAATGGGATAAGGCCATAGCAGCAGCAAGCGCCGTTATTAATGGACCCTATGCGCTGATGGCCCAGCGGTTTGGGCAGGATGCCGGTAATCCGGTTAGAAATGTAATTTGGGATCTTCATCGCCCGGCGAATAAAAACCTGCCTGTCAATACGGAAACGATACTCGCATTTGTAGACCGATTCGAAGCTCCATTGACCGCAAGGACCGAGGGGCTGTATACAATGCGCGTTTATAATCCCAACTTTTTTAATGGAAACAACAACCGGGACAAAGCTGGTGGAATCGGGTTTATCGATTCGGGCCCGATGTATGACACGCTGGGGCGAGGAAACCCTGACTGCATTCTGAGCGACTACCACGCCTACGACATCTGGACGGTGGGGAATTATACATGGGAGACAACTCCTGATCTGCGAAGGGCTAATATCAATTGGGTAGATAGGAACGAATATTTTTATAACAATCCTGCATCAGTTCAATATGGTGAGCTTGTAGATCCCCAAAACTTTTCGATAGACCCAAGAGCATTCCCGGTACGGTTTTACCCGACTCCGCACTACAAGATATTCGTACCCAATCATCCTGACCAGCCGGGAATTCCTTTCGGGAGTAATGGTGACTGGTACATTTTCCGGTTGGCTGAAACCTACCTCTTGCGTGCTGAAGCGTATTACTGGAAAGGTGATCTGAGCGCAGCAGCTAACGATATCAACGTCGTCAGGGCACGTGCAAATGCTCCACTGATTTCGATGGGAGATATTACTATAGACTTCATTTTTGATGAGAGAACCCGGGAATTGTCGCTGGAAGAACCCCGCCAGAACGAGTTGAACAGGGTCTCATATATCATGGCAAAGCTTGGGATCAACGGATACAGCCTTTCCACCATTGCCGGTAAAAACTGGTTTTATGATCGGGTTAAAGGCTTGAATGAGATTTATACCAGGGAAAACTACTGGAGAGAGTTTCATATTGAACCGTATCATTTCCAGTGGCCGATTGACGACAAGCTGATCAATGCCAATACGCTCGGACGTATTAACCAGAATATCGGTTATGTAGGTGCGGAAAGGAATGAACCGGTATTGGAAAGTATTGATTAAAATGAAATTTCCATGAGTAGAGAGATGTCGTATCAGGTAACTATCCACAAGAAAATTTTATTTGAATGAAAAAAATAGGTAGGAAAAAATTTATCTCAACCGTGGGGATGGCTTCATTCAGCACGTTCATTCCTACGGGGGAAAGTTTTTCACCGACCCCGGATTCCGGTCCTTTTTTAGGAAATGGTATGAGGAACGGATGGGCCGATCAGGAAAGTATTGTAATATGGACCAGGTTGACTAAAATACCCGGTTTAAATCGTGACGGAACGCCCTTTCTAAGCCCTGACCTTGTTTCGGTTAGAGAGTTCCTCAAAATAGGTCCAGTTTCCGAGGCCAGTATCCATGATTTACAAATGCCGGAAGGAGCTAAGCTGGAGGAAATGGACGGGGCGTGTCCCGGGAGTGAAGGGGATGTAAAATTGATCTGGTACCCGGCAGGATTTCCCCTGCTATCGAAAGAAACCGGGTGGGAACCTGTAGATAAAAACAAGGATTATACAAAGCAATGGAAGCTTACCAACCTGAAGGCCGGGACACGCTACAACGTTGCCATCAAAGCCCGTAAAACGGGAGATTCGAAAGTTTCGCACGAAATAAACGGTGAATTTCAAACCCCGCCTGAAGAGATACTTCCCAAAGACATCAGTTTTTGTATCGTAACCTGTCACGGGCATCACAGAAGGGATAACCGTGAAGGGGGACATGAGATATATCGATCCATGCTATTAAAAAAGCCGGACTTTTATGTCCATACGGGCGATGTTGAGTACTACGATGCCGTATATCCCTGGGCATTGACAGAAGACCTGATGAGATTCAAGTGGAACCGGTTGTTCGCGCTACCGCTTCAGAGAAATTTTTTCAGGCAGGTAACGAGCTACTTTATGAAAGATGATCATGACACACTGTGCAATGATTGCTCTCCGGGAGATAGGTACGGATTGGTTTCTTTCGAACGAGGGTTGGAAATTTTTGATAAAGAACAATTTCCGACAGCTGATAAAACCTATAAAACGGTGTGTTGGGGGAAGGATCTTCAAATATGGTTATTGGAAGGAAGGAATTATCGCTCTCACAACGAAATGGAAGATGGCCCTGAGAAGACCGTGCTTGGCAAGGAGCAGCGGGCATGGCTGTTTGAAACAATTGAGAAATCACGTGCGACATTCAAACTGATCATTAGCCCAACGCCTATTCTCGGTCCGGATCATTCGGCAAAAACCGATAATCATGCTAATAAGGGCTTCAAATATGAAGGGGATTTATTGAGAAGCTTCTTTAGTAAGCAAAAGAGTCTGTATCTGTGTAACGGGGACAGGCATTGGCAATATGTTACCCATTGGAAGGCAGAAAACTTATGGGAGTTTTGTTGCGGTGCCGGAACAGACCACGCCAGTTTTGGTTGGACAGGTGGAAAGCATCCTGATCATGAATTTTTCAGGCTTATGGGAGGCTTTCTTCATGGAAGAGTAATTCGTGAGAACGGACTTGCAAAGTTAAATCTGTGTATCTGTAATGTGGATGGGAAGGTCCTTTACAAAAAAGTTTTTGAGGTGGCCTGAAAAAACTTCGAACTTTAAGTTGCATTCTACTTGGGAGAAAAGGCACTTTTATCAGCCGGATCAACCAGAATACTGACCCAAAAGTATGACATACAAACATTATCCTTTTGCGATCGTCGCGATTCTTTTTCTGTCGTTCGCCGGTAACTCCCATGCGCAATGGAAAGTAGGGAACGCAAAGACAGTAATTACCCCTACTGAGTCCATGTGGCTTGGGGGGTATGCCGCAAGGGACCGGCCTTCGGAGGGGAAGCTGCATGACCTGTGGGCCAAGGCCATTGTCCTGGATGACGGTGCCGGCAACCGGGCTGTCCTGATAACAGCCGAACTTATCCGTCTCTACAAGCCGCTGACCGACGATATCAAGAGACAATTGCACGACCTGTACGGGTTGTCTGAAGCCCAGGTGATCCTGAATGTTTCGCACACGCACAGCGGACCGGAAATCTATCCTGAAAAAGTCCGATTTCAGGCCGGCCCGGAAGAAATGAAGAAAATCGCCGCCTACGCCCGGAAGTTTACCGGTCAGATCGTATCTCTTGTCGGCCAGGCGCTGGGTAATATGAAACCTGCTACGATCCACGCCGGTAATGGCGTGGCGCGTTTTGCAGTAAACCGCCGGACTAATTCCGAAGCCGAAATCAATCAGGGGCGCGTCAAATACCTCCAGGGGCCTTCCGATCATGCGGTACCGGTACTGAAAGCTACCGGACCCGATGGGAAGCTGCTGGCGGTTGTGTTCGGCTATGCCTGTCATCCCACTGTATTGGCAGGCTACGAATGGTCGGGAGATTACGCCGGTTTTGCCCAGTATGAATTGGAAAGCAGCTTTCCCGGTACGAACTTCCTGTTTTTCCAGGGTGCTGGCGGTGATCAGAACCCGCTGCCGCGCAGGTCGGTGCCGCTGGCCAGGCAATACGGCCGGACACTGGCGGCGTCTGTAAGGCAGGTACTGGAAGATAATGCCATGAAGCCGCTATCTCCGGGCCTGTCTTTTGCCTATTCGGAAATCGAACTGAAACCTGCCAAAGGTACACCTTCGAAGGAAGAGCTGGTCAAGATAATATCTGCTGAGTCCGGCCACTCTGACTGGATAAAGAACTTTGCGAATTCGTTGCTCGAACAATTGGAGAAGGAGGGAGCGCTGCCGGGTTCGTATCGTTATCCCGTACAGGTCTGGAATGTAGGCGGGCACCCGGTGGTTGCCCTGGGCGGCGAGATAGTGGTCGACTATGCAATCCGTCTGAAAAGAATTTTCGAACAGCATATCTTTGTAATGGGATATTCCAACGACGTGATAGGGTATATACCCTCGGAGCGGGTACTGGAGGAAGGAGGATATGAAGGTGAACGTTCCTATGTTTTCACCTCGCCATGGAGGTCAGATATTGAATCCAGGATAATAGAGGAAGTAATCCGTTTGTCGGAAAGAACCGGTATAACTTATAAAAAATAGCTGAAAGGGTAACGGGGACAGGCTTTGGCAATTTTTCCAAAACAAACCTCTCGTTGAGAACGACAATGATAAACGAAAACAGAAGAGCTTTTCTGAAAGCAGTAGGATTATCCTCAGGGAGCTTTTTGATGGACCCGTTTGAAAATCTCGACATTCAAAAAGAAAAGCAGATTAAAACGGGTGGGGATGTCTTCAAAAAACGTCGGATTGAAACGGATATTGTCGTTGTGGGAGGAGGGATGGCAGGGATATGTGCGGCTGTTGCAGCAGCAAGAAGTGGCGAAAAAGTAGTTCTGGTTCAGAATCGTTCCCGGCTGGGCGGTAATGCAAGCAGCGAGATACGTATGCATATTTCAGGGGCCAGCCAGCTCAAGGCCGGGTGGCGGGAGACAGGAATCCTGGAAGAGATTATGCTCGACGATGCGGTCCATAACCTCAATAATGCATACCCGATGTTTGACTTTATTCTCTACAATAAGGTCATTAGCGAGTCCAATATTACCCTGTTGCTGGATACCGCATTGTTTGATGTGGTTAAAAAAGATGACAGGATCTCCTCGGTCACCGCATTCTGTTCGCCGACCGAGGAGATATATGAGATTTCTGCTGCTCACTTTGCTGACTGCACCGGAGACGGTACGCTGGGGGCATTGGCAGGAGCGGAGTATATGAGGGGGCGGGAGGCCAGAAGTGAATGGAATGAGTCGTTCGGGCCTGACGTGCCGGATGACGGCGGAATGGGAAACAGTCTTCTTTTTATGGCGTCGGAATATGATAAGCCGATGCCGTTTGTACCTCCGAAATGGAGCAGGAAATACGAGTTTGAAGATTTCAGGCATCGCAAGATCTATTCCCTTGAATATGGGTATTGGTGGCTCGAGCTTGCCGGAGAATATGATGTAATCAATGATGGTCAGCAGCTCAGACACGAACTGCTTGCGGTATTGTTTGGCGTATGGGACTACATAAAAAATTCGGGGAATCATCCTGAATCTGAAAACTGGGCGCTGACCTGGGTAGGGATGATCCAGGGAAAAAGGGAAAGCAGGCGTATTACCGGCGATTTCGTGATGACCCAACATGATGTACAGGTTTCGAAGGATTTCCCGGATCGCGTCGGTTACGGAGGATGGCCCCTGGACGATCATCCTACCGCCGGGATGGATGACCTTACGATAAAACCCAATCGCTCGATCCATCTTAAAGCGCCTTACTCCATACCGTTGCGCTGTTTATACAGCAAAAGTGTCAGTAACCTGTGGATGGCCGGACGCGACATCAGTGTATCGCACGCCGCCCTTTCGTCTACCCGCGTGATGGCTACCTGTTCGGTACTGGGACAGGCAATAGGAGTGGCAATGAGCTATGCAAAGCAAAATAAGCTGAATGGCAGACAAATAGTGCAGGCTTCTGCACATATGAAAGCCTTGCAGCAATTGCTGCTTCGCCGGGATCAGGCGCTGCTAAACGTTAGCAATGAGGATCAGAAAGACCTGGTAAGAAAAGCGAAAGTGAGCGCTTCATGGGAAGAAACCGACGGGCCTGCCGTATGTGTTACAGATGGTATTAACCGTCAGTTGCCGGATGGGAAACCTCATTTCTGGAAAGCGGATATGAAGAGGGGCGATCCTTCCCTGATTCTTGCCTGGCCTGCTCCTGTCAGGATAAAGGTACTGGAATTAACTTTTGACACCGGGCTAAACCGATTTTTGAGGATATCGGGAGAAAAATTAGTATTGGAAGACCAAATAAGGGGATGCCAGCCTGAAACAGTCTCTGACTATAAACTTGAATTCCTTAACGGCAACGTCCCGGTACACACTGAAATGTATTCAGGTAACTATTATCGGAAAGTCGTACATTCGTTCGGGCCGATGGAAATTACTTCCATTAAAATAACCATTCTGAAAACTCATGGAGATCAGTATGCGCGGATTTTTGAAGTCAGATGTTATGAGAAAGATTAAAAAAGATGTGAAGATCAGACCAGTAAATATATTCCAGTTATGTCCTACCTACCCCAAACCGAAAGCGAATCACGCATCAACCGCGTTCGCGAAATCCTATCCACCCACAATCTTGACCTTTGCCTGGTCTACTACGATGAGTTCAACATCGGCAACGGCTGGTACCTGACCGGCTGGTGCCCCCAGTTTGAGAGCGGGGCCGTGCTGGTGCCCCGCCAGGGAGAGCCGCTGATCCTGGGCGGGCCGGAGAGCGAGCCCTTTGCCAAACTCGACAGCGCCATTAAATCAACCCGCAACTTCCCGGTATTCATGGTGCCCGACGAGGAATATCCCAACGCGGAGATCATCGATTTTTCGATCCTTTTCAAAGAGCTCGGCCAAACCCTGGGCAGTGTGAAACGGGTAGGCCTGGTGGGCGCCGACCGGATGCCGATGGGCTGCTACCGCCAGATTGCAGAAGGGTTTTCGGGAGTGGAGCTGGTGGACATTACCCAGGAGTTCGTTTCCCTGCGCTTCCTGAAGTCGCCCTGGGAGCGGGAACAGATCCGCAGCGCCTTCCGGCTGGCCGACCATGCCTACCGGGCCATGAAAGAGGTGGTCAGGCCGGGTGTATCAGAAATACAGGTGGCCGCAGCAGGAGAATATGCGGCGCGTAGCCGCGGGGCCAACGGGTTTGGCTTTAGTGCGATCATCGGTAGCGGCGCCCGCTCGAATGCGGTAGTGCCCACTGCCAGTAGCAAGGAGCTGCAGGCAGGAGAACTGGTCATGATCGGGATTTCTCCCAAAGTATCAGGCTATGCCGGCGTGGTGGGTGATACGCTGCCGGTCAGCGGGGAGTATACCGCCTCCCAGCAGGTCTGTATCGATCATTTGAAAAAAGCCTTCCAACTGGCCAAGGCACAACTTATACCCGGCAAAACAGGAAGGGAGATCGATGCGCCTACCCGGGCCTATTTTACAGAGCACGGCTTTGCCCCCTACCTGGTATGCCCTTTTGTACACACGATCGGGCTGCATGAGGCAGAATCCCCCTTCTTCGGGCCGCATAGCGATGATGTACTGACCGAAGGTATGATGGTGTGTATCGATATCAGCTTCTTCGGCCACCCGGAATATAACGGTGTCAGGATCGAAACCAGCTACGAGATCGGGCCTGACGGGCCTATCCCTTTAAGCCCTTCCATGGATGCCTTGTTTACCAGTTGAAACCCTGACCACCTACATGAAAGACACTACTGCCTTTGATGTCGTGCTGGGTTTTGACATGGAGACCGATATCGGCTCCTATACCCCTTTTTACGAAGGGGTGCAGCACGGTACACCGCCGATCCTGGATATCCTGCAAAAACACGGAATAGAAGCTACCTTTTACTGGACCGGCCATGCAGCTGAAAACAATGCCGGTATGGTCAGGACGGTGGCCTCCTTCGGTCATGAAACGGGCTGCCACGGCCTTTTTCATGAAACACTGGGAGATCCTATCTTCCCGCTTCCCAACAACTGGCCGATACTGCCCTCAGAGGTAGAGGGGAGGCTGAGGATAGCAACGGAGATTATCGAAAAAGTGCTCGGCACAGCGCCGGTCAGCTTCCGGTGCCCGCGGCTGTGGGGGAGCACCCAGGTGGTGAATACACTTGAGAAGCTTGGCTATATTTCGGATGCTTCCTTCCCGCTGTACTTTTATTCCGAGCCGTTTGTGCCGTACTTTCCGTCAAACGAAGACTGGACCAAGCCGGGCGAAAGCAAAGTGCTGGAAATCCCCAACTTCTGCGACCTGGAGATGGAAAGCAACGACCCCTACCGGCGGGACCGGGATCAATGGCCGCTGTTCAGGACGAAGTCGGCCGAAGCGCTGATGGAAAAGTCGAAGGGCTTTATCGATTATGTAACCAGGCATGGGCACCGGCCGGTGGTTTGCTTTTACCTGCACCCCTGGGAGTTTTACCCGATGCCGGAAGGGCTTATCGATTTCGGAGAATGCAGTGTCAAACCGCTGGCTTTCATTACCCAAAATTGCGGGCCTTATGCAATAGAGCAGTTTGACAAGCTATGCGGGTTGCTCAAAGAAGCGGGCGGGCGCTTTATAACGGCAGGCGGGCTGGC
>CAZLGW010000079.1:0-10704 GCA_964559125.1 uncultured Cytophagales bacterium | reverse complement strand
AAGACAAGTGGCATACCGCCGAAGGCAGCTACACAGAAGACGTGCTGACCGGCTACGCCATGCAATACATGCAGGAACTGAACCCCTCACGCACCGGCAAGCCGTTTTTCCTGTCATTGCATTATTGGGCGCCCCACGCCAATGTGAGGTTCCCGGAAGGAAAGAAACCTACCTACAAAGGACGCTCCTGGCTCCCGCTGAGTCCCGAAGACACCCCTTATTGGGATACCTTGTCGGTAGAGCTGCCTGATCCCGGTTTTCCCGATCTCGATAAACCGCTGCTGGAGCGCATGATCAGGGAGTACCATTCGAGCGTGCATTCCATAGACAGGAATATGGGACGGCTGATGAATTTCCTGGAAAGCCATTCACTCCTGGAAAACACCGTGATTATCTTCACTTCAGATCACGGCTACATGCTCGGACACAACGGCCTGTGGCATAAAGGAAGCGGCTGGTGGCTGACAGCCGACGAATCTGATCCCAGCGGGATTTACGGCACATTAAGGCCGAACCTTTATGACAATACGTTACGCGTGCCGGCTATTATCCGCTGGCCCGAAGGGATACCCACCCCGGTAGTCATTAAGGAGACGGTTGATTTCACGGATTGGTTCCCGACTATACTTGAAATGACCGGCACCGAACCAGATAAACGCATAACCCTGAGCGGCCAGAGCATTCTACCTTTGCTGCAGGGAAAGGCCCGGAATTGGGACAATGACCTGTATGCCGAATATAAAGACCTCAGAACCTACCGCTCTCCGGAGTGGAAAATTGTGCTCGACTTTTCCGAAAACCGCCGTCATGAGCTCTATGACCTGGTAAATGATCCCCAGGAAAAGCAAAACCTGTATGCTACCCGCAACGCTGAGGTAGTTAAACAAAGAGATCGGCTAAAAGCCAAGCTGCTGGCCAAAATGAAGGCGATCAATGATCCCTTGGTAGCCAAAGCGCCTTGAAGATCCTTCATTTCGGAGGGAAGTGTTTATATATGTCACTATTCCTTTTCTGACCTTCCATCAATTTGTAGTCGATACCGGAAGATTCAAGTGTTTTGGCAAGACTCAATTGCTTCATAATCTCAACCACGCTGTTTCGTACTTTCTGGGGAACTCTTGAAAGTTCCTTTACGAATTTTTTGTGGTAAATTATTTCCATTTCCCGACCTCCTTCAGAAATTCTTCATGACTGATCGTCTCCTCACCCTCTCTCGACCTCATTATCTCCAGCATCAAATAATCCTCTACATCCTCATTTTCAATAACTTTCAATATCTTCTCTATTTCATCGACACTTAAAGAACCTCTTTTTTTCTTAGTAGCAAAATTGACCGGAGTAAGCCCTATTTTTTTTGCTATATAGTCATTTCTGTATCCGGATACTTCTATTAATCGGCCAATATTATTAGCGAGCACCTTGTAATTATTTACTATTTCAATACCCATGGCAATATAAAGACAGCCTGTTTGTTAATTATAAATTGCAAATTTAAGAATATTTTTAATCAAAATAGATATGTACACATAGCAAATCTCTTCCGGATCTTCTCTTCAACAAATAAGAAGATACGAGTTTGTGGCAGCTTAAGGCAGGTTTTCCTGAATATCTCAGACTGCGGGCCAACACCTCCTCACATTGCAACTAATTGTGTTTTGCTATAAAATAACGTAGAATTGCAATTATTTATGAACAAAGGTCTTCTGAAGGAAACAAATGTCTTTAACCAATGAAATTGTGGGAGAAGACCACGAATTGTGGAACGCATTTCGAAGAGGCGATGAAGCCGCCTTTGCACAGATAACCCGTATCCACTACCGGAGTCTGTTCAGCTACGGTATAAAATTCAGTCGTGACCGGGAGTTTATAAAAGACTGCATACAAGACCTTTTCCTTGAGCTATGGGCCAAAAAAGAGTCACTGGGGGATACAGGTTTTATCAAATTTTACCTGCTTAAATCTTTAAGAAGAAAGATACACCGGGAAGGCGCCCGCAGGAACCGGATCTATGAGGAAACCGAGCCGGATTGGGAGTCGGACACCGCTACGGATGCGTCTGTCGAGCAAAAAATTATTGAGCTGGAAACGAACGAGGCGTTGTGGCGGGAGCTGAATCATCAGTTGGGGTTATTGCCCAAGCGGCAGCAGGAAGCGATTTACCTAAAATTCTTCGAAAACCTCAGCAATGAAGCTATTGCGGAGGTGATGTCTATTTCAAGACAAGCTGTAGCGAACCTGATCTACAGAACTATCCGGGAGCTGCGGGAGAGGATGTAAAATCTTTTTAAAAAAAATCTGATTTTTTGATTATTCCGGCTATCCTCCTGCCTATCTCTTAATAGGAAGCAATATTTACATGGATAAGTACAAAGCGTACGTTGTTGAAGATTTTGTCCTGGACGCAGATTTTCAGAATTGGGTAAGGTATCCGACAGCTGAAAAAGACGGGATATGGGGAGATTATAAAGCCGCCAACCCGGGTCAGTCCGACGACATCCAGAGGGCACGCCTTCTGCTGGGAAGCGTTTATGCGCGGTTTGAAGCCGACATCAGCGAGGAGGAAATCGAGGAGGAAATCTCAGCGATGGTCATGAAGATCAGGCAGGGACAGCAAGAGACTACCCACATCGACCCAGAGTATTCATCAACAGTCCGCCCGTTGTTGAGATGGCTGGCCGCCGCTTCGGTAGTGCTGGCGGTGACCTGGCTTGGCTGGCAGTTTCTAAAGGACGCCCCACCCGGAAACGTACAGGGAATTACGGAAAACACCCAGGCGAAAATGATCGTCAGGCAGAATCAGACGGCGGAAAACGAGACCATACTCCTGGAAGACGGAACGACCGTAGTGCTGGGGCCTCACTCCGAACTCACGATGCCGGAGGTGTTCGGAGAAGCCAGGGAAGTATACCTGACCGGAGAGGCCTTTTTCAAGGTAAGCAGGGACGTGAAGCGGCCTTTTCTGGTCTATTCCGAAAACCTGATTACACGTGTACTGGGAACGAGCTTCATCATCAAGGCGATCAAAAGTAAAGCAGAGGAGGTCGTAGAGGTAAAGGAAGGGAAGGTTTCGGTATTCAAAAAAGAAGATTTCCGGAATGCAGGCGCCAACCGGGAGTCGCAGGGCCTGCTGGTTACATCCAATCAGAAGGTGACCCTGGAAATCCGCGACAGCCGTCTGGTAAAAACGCTTTCGGATACACCCGAAATTGTACCGGGGAAATCCGGGATTATCAGGTCGGGCTATGTGAACACACCGGTGAGCCAGGTGCTTAAAGACCTGAAAGAAGCCTACCAGATAGACATTGTTTTCGACGAAGAGCTGTTGTCGGGCTGTCCTCTTACGGCAGTTTTAACCGATCAGCCCCTGAAGGAAAAGCTTGAAATAATATGCGAGGCCATAGAGGCGAAATACGAGATTCTGGACGGTCAGGTGATGATCTACGGAAAAAGTTGTAGCGAGTAAAATCTTTTACTAACCCTTAAACCAGGTTACCATATGGCAGAAACCCTTTCCTGACCCTTATAATAGTTGAAACCGGTAATGCTTCCGACACTACCGGTTCCAGAAACCCTGCTTTATGTTGCTGGCGCAAACATCATCCCCTTTCAGGAAGGATGCAGGGCATTGTTTTATCAGTATTCGTTCAAATACCATTCAAATTTATGCAAAAAAGAATCTATTATCAACCCTTGATAAGGTTTATGCGTTTGTCTTTCATTCAAATCGTCTTACTTATCACTGCACTGGGAAACGTGCATGCGATAGAAGGATATGCACAACCGGCGCTGGAGAAGCGAGTGAGCCTGAATGTCAGGAACCAGGAAGTAGAAAGTGTTTTCAGGGAAATTGAGCAACGCACTGACGTACGGTTTGTCTTCAGCCGTTCCCTGATCCGGGCCGACAGGAAGGTAAGTATACGTGTTAAGAACCAGGCGCTTTACAAAGTACTCGACGAGGTCCTCACGCCGCTGGATTTAAAGTACCGGGCTTCAGAA
Organism: uncultured Cytophagales bacterium; assembly: GCA_964559125.1. Taxonomy (GTDB): domain Bacteria; phylum Bacteroidota; class Bacteroidia; order Cytophagales; family Spirosomataceae; genus Ravibacter. The sequence continues at coordinate 6,708 of CAZLGW010000079.1, read as the reverse complement.
AACCTGGTGATCATCAGCAGGGTGGAAAAGGAAGGGGAGCTGATTAACTCCATTGACCCGGTACATGAGCAAATTATATTTGACAGGACAATCAGAGGCGTCGTAACTGACGAAAACGGAGAAGGGCTTCCCGGTGTAAGCGTGGTGCTGAAAGGAACGCAGAAAGGGACGATCAGCGATATCAACGGTGGGTACGAGTTGGTGGTCCCGGAGGGAGAGAATAACCTGATTTTTTCGTTTGTGGGATATGTGACGCAGGAAGTGGTCCTGGGAGGAAAAACTCAGGTGGATATTTCAATGAAAGTCGACGAAAAATCCCTGGACGAAGTCGTTGTTATCGGATATGGTACCGTAAAGAAAGAAAATGTAACGGGCGCCATTTCCAGGTTGAGTGCTGAAAGTATTTCCAATAGGGCGAACACTACATTAAGCGAATCATTTGCAGGACAGGTTTCAGGAATTTCTGCCAAGCAGCTAAGCGCAAGGCCCGGCGCCCAACTGGACATCGTGATCAGGGGCCAGAACTCCCTTTCTGCTGCATCAAGCCCGTTATACGTAGTCGACGGGATTCCCGGTACTATAGAGAATATTAACCCGAATGATATTGAATCCATTGAAGTCCTGAAGGACGCAGCTTCTACTGCCATCTATGGTGCGAGGGGAGGAAATGGCGTAATCCTGGTAACGACTAAACAGGGAAAAACAGGCCGCCCCAGTATAAGTGTTAACTCTTACTACGGAATGCAGGAGGCCAATAAACTTATCGAAATGATGAACAGAGATGAGTTTATAGCCTATAGTATTTGGGGGAAAAACATTGCCTATATGCAGCTAGGTGGCAGCCTCAATGATCCGATGTCAATGCGCCCTGCCAGGTTGCAGTATCCGAAAACCTGGGAAAACCCCACGACACTACCTGATGTAAACTGGCAAAAGGCGGTTCTGCAGACGGCTCCTGTTTCCAGTCATCAGCTATCGGTTTCGGGGGGAAATGACAATGCTACCTACATGGTTTCAGGGCATCATCTGAGGCAGGATGGGATTGTTAAATATACTCATTTTAATCAGACTAACTTTCGTGTGAACACGACTTTCAGGCTCCAGAAAAATCTCAGGGCTGGTTTGAATATTGCACCGTCGTTTTCCACTACCAATAATCCCGATGCGGAGGGGCACGGAAGCGCTTATCACAGGGCTTTGGCCATGCCCCCTATCGTTCCGCTCAATATGCATACACAGAATAACGGGTTTGTGGAAGGTGCATTCGGAAATTTTATAAATCCGCTGGAAACTCTCAGGCAGACCAGGCAGAACACCAAAAAGAATTCTATCAGCAACAATATCTGGCTGGAATATGACTTTCTAAATAAGCTTAAGATAAGGTCTCAACTGGGTTACAACTATTTTAATACTACCAGTGATTATTTCAGGCCTTCTGACGTCAACCAGGGAATTAGCAGAGGGAGCTACAGCGAAGCAACGAGCAGGCATATTGTATGGCAGAACACAGCAGACTATTCGATATCACCTTTTTCCGGATTAGATATAAACCTACTGCTTGGTCAGAGCCTTGAATCCCGGAAAGCCCAATCCTCCTCGATAACGGCCAGTAATTTCCCGAACGACCTTGTACCGACGCTTAATGCAGCCTCTCAGATAAACAGTGCAACCACATTTGAGTCGGAGAATAGTATGGCGTCGATATTCGGAAGGGCTAGTTTCAATTTTAAGGATAAATATCTGGTGACTTTCAACGTCAGACGCGATGGTTCCTCCCGGTTCGGGAGAGAAAACAAATGGGGGTGGTTCCCATCACTATCAGCGGGTTGGAAACTCGATCGGGAGGGCTTCTTGAAGGATATGCACTTTATCGATCTGTTAAAAATCAGGGCCTCTGTCGGACAGGGAGGTAGCGATAACATAGGAGACTATTCAAGTATATCTTTACTGGGAGTCAGCAACTATAGTTTAAACGGAAGCGTGGTCAACGGTTTAGTACCTTCCACGTTCGGTAACCCTTTTCTGGGATGGGAAAAGGTGGTTTCACGGGATGTAGGGATAGATTTTAACACCTTCCGCAACCGGCTTCAGTTAAGCATAAACCTGTATAGCAACATCACCAGCGATATGCTGTTCAACCGGCCGGTTTCTCCGATGACAGGGTTCAGCAGCATGCTTGTGAACCTTGGGAAGGTAAGGAACAGAGGTTTCGAGGTAGATATTACGACTGTTAACCTGTCGGGGGCTAAGCTTAAATGGGAGTCTAAAATCAATATCTCATCAAACCGGAACAAGATCCTGAAGATGGATGATGCAGATTCTCCAATCAGGATTCCGGGTTATTTTGGAGGGAATACCTACGTATCGACGATTGGCGGGCCAATCGGAAGCTTTTATGGATTTAAGACTAACGGCGTATTGCAGGAAAGCGATTTCGATAGCGAAGGAAACCCCCTCGTAGCAGTACTAAGAGGTCAGATAAAAGGCAATGAAAGAGTTGTTGATATCAATAATGACGGCGTAATTAACGAGTCTGACAGGGTTAGGCTTGGCGATAGTCAGTCTGATTTCAGTTGGGGCTTCAACAATAGTTTCAGGTATGGCGATTTTGATCTGAGTTTTTTAATACACGGCTCTCACGGCGCTATGCTGTTTGTTCCGAACCAGGTATATATCTCCTTTGGCCAGGTGCAGGGTATGAATTCTACTTCCAACTGGGTCAGGTCCTGGAAGCCGGAAACTTATCCTAACGGGGAAAATCCGTTCCCTTTAACCGATGTGGATATGTCCTGGGATGGAAAAACACCGTTGTCGTATTCAATAGGGGGGGCAATACCATTCTCGACTGACCGGTATTTTCACGATGCTTCTTTTATAAGACTGAAAAATGTTTCGCTGGGATATTCGTTTTCGCCATCCGTGCTCAGGAAAATCGGGATCAGCTCTGCGCGTATCTTTTTAATGGCAGATAATGTGCATACATGGACAAAATATCCCGGCGTCAACCCGGAAGCAAACGGCCTTTCGGGCAGGAACGATGACGGTGCACCCGGTGAAGTAGCGGATCCGTTGAAGAACGGGACCGACTGGGGTGCATATCCGTTAATGAGAAAGTACAGTCTGGGTATCAACTTGAAATTTTAAAAGAAATGAAAATAAGATCATATATAATTGCTGTAATATGCTTATTGTCAGTCAGCTCCTGTGACGATTACCTGACAAAAAACCCGATCTCCAATTTTAATGCAGGTAGCTTTTACAGGTCTCAGATTGATTTTGAGCTTGCAATTAACGGTGCCTACGGAAACCTCAGGAGCACGACCACCAAGATTATCCTGATGGAATCAAGGAGCGACAATACAAAAGTTCGCCAGATAGGAAGCGAGAACCGTTTGTTTGCCATGATGTCTACATTTACAGAAACACCTGCTTCTGCAGAGATCGTTGATTTTTGGAGATCGTTTTGGAGAATAGTCAGTCAGACGAACATGATTCTGGACAGGATAGACCAGGGGGCATTCGATGACGAAAATGTACGAGCCCGCATAAAAGGAGAGGCATACTTTTTGAGGGGACTAGCCTATTTCGAGCTGGGATGGCTGTGGGGAGGTGTACCGATTGTTGAAAAGGAAGTTACGCCTCAGGAACTGGCCAGGACAAAAAGGAGTAGTCAGGATGAAACATTGTCATTCGCAGAGGAAAATCTCATCAATGCCTCCCTCCTTCTTCCTGACCAGATGACAGGCAGGTTACTGGGCAAGGCAACCAGGTTTGCTGCTGAGGGATACCTTGCCAGGCTATATATGTTCCGCTCTCAATTTGATAAAGCGGTTCCGCGTCTCGAAAGTATTATAGCCTCGGGCTATTACGACCTTTTTGACAGCTATCAAGATGCTTTTTCGGAAGTACATGACAATGGGAAAGAGCATCTCTTCCAGATACAGTATCAATCAGGGACTGGCGGACATGGGTTAAACTTGCCACATGCAATGTTCGGACAGTACCGTCATGAGTATTTTCCCAATGGAAGCGGGCCTGGATTATTTATCTCGGAAGATCTTTATAAAAGTTTCGAGCCGGGGGATACCAGAAGAGATTACTCAATAGTGAGGGGCCTTTATACTTTAAGTGGAATATTGAATGAGGCGGATATGCTACCTATAAAATTCGCGCACGGGTTGAATACCAATAATTTCAATACGTATGGTCTGAATTTTCCTTTGCTACGATATAGCGACATCCTGTTGATGTACTCAGAAGCATTGAATGAAGTTGGTCAGCAAGGAAATGAAAATATCGGAAAAGGGATCAATAGGTTAAGGAAAAGAGCTTCCCTTGATCCGGTGGATTTCTCGGGATTATCCCGGGAGGAGATCCTTGAGGTTATATTGAGAGAAAGGCGTGTTGAATTTGCTTTTGAAGGATTGAGATGGTTTGACCTGATAAGAACAAAAAAAGTCCTCAGTGTGATGGATATGTTTTTGAAGAGTGGAGAAAATGAAGGCCTTACTTACGGGATGGGAGAACATCACATACTCATGCCCATTCCCCAGGAGGAGTTCAATATTAATCCTGACAGGGAATATATGTGGCAGAATCCCGGCTACAATTAGAGGTGCCTGAGATTCTTTAAATCTTCTCTTAACGGCTGTCTGAGCCAGGGATACTTGTAACTAATTCAACCGAAAAAATTAAAATGAAGGAAAGTAGAAGAAATTTTATTTCTAAAAGTATTGTGTCAGGCCTGTCGATGGGCTTAGTCTCTCACAGTACCCTGGGTCAAAGCAGCGCGGATGGCAGTGATCATGCTACATCTGACTACGGGTCAGGGGCTGACCAGAAATTCTACGGAAAGATCAGGGTCTGGTATGAGGGGAAGAAAAGCGAAACCCTGGACAGATACATCGGGGTATTTCAACGGGTTTTCGTAAAAAAATCGGGGTCGGCAACGGCCGGTTCGTCAGGAGATGTACTTAGTGTGAAGCTGGCCATATTCCCAAAATCGCTTTCCGAACAATCCTATCGTATTATCTATAGGGGTAGTGATGAAATTGAGGTATCATCTGCAGACGCAAACGGGATTTTGTATGGTTTGGGAAAGCTGCTTCACTCATCGGTTATTACGTCGCAAGGACTAAAGCCGAATGGACAAAATATCGTGAGCAGCCCTTCGAAGCCTCTCCGTGCAATCTATTTTGCGACTCATTTTTTTAATTTCTATCACGTCGCACCGATTGAAGATGTAAAAGAGTATATAGAAGAGCTGGCACTATGGGGATATAATCATCTCGGCCTCTGGTTCGACATGCACCATTATGAAGGGATTGCAGACCAGGAGGCTCAGAGGATGCTGGACAGGCTTTCTGAAATGTATAAAGCCGGCATTGTCGTCGGGATGAGGCCGTTCGCTTTGACTCTTGCCAACGAAGGGTATAAAAATACGCCCGACCATTTGAAAGCTACAAAGACCGGAAGGTCACACTATGGTGTGGAAATCTGCCCTTCTACCAGGAAAGGAGAGGAACTGATTTTAAAAAATCTACGGGAAGAATTCGGGGAATTCAGCAAAAGAGGAGTCCGGTTTGATCTATTAAGCCTCTGGCCGTACGACCAGGGCGGATGCGGATGTGAGAAATGTTATCCCTGGGGAGGGAACGGCTTTATTTCGATTTGTCAAAGTGTAGCGACAGATATCAGGAAGCAATACCCGGATACTAAAGTAAGTCTTTCTACGTGGTTATTCGACTATGGAAAAGACCAGGGTGAATGGACCACATTTGCCAGGTATTTTGAAACAGAGCAACCTACCTGGGCCGACTATCTGCTTGCGGATTCACATACGACTTATCCGGAATACCTGCTTTCTAACCCGGTTCCCGGTAATCTGCCCCTTATTAATTTCCCCGAAATCAGTATGTGGGAACAATGGCCGTGGGGTGGGTTCGGAGCCAGCCCGTTACCGGAACGATTCCAGGGATTATGGAATACCGTAAAAGAGCGAGTCGCTGGCGGGTGGCCTTATTCTGAGGGAATATTTGAGGATATCAATAAAATAATATACAGCCAGTTCTACTGGGATGAAAACATCCCGGCAAAAGAGGTTCTGAAAGAGTACATATCCTTTGAATATTCGGCTGATTTCACTCGGGAGATTACGGACGCTATTATGATCTTGGAAAAAAATCACGGACTTTCTTCATGGAATTGGTATCGAGATCCGGAGTATGGGAAAATCGACGTTCCTGACAAGGATTTCGGTTCCGAAAAAGCCTATCGGATGTTGAAAGACGTTGATCAAAAATTGCCTGAACACGTTAGAAGCAGCTGGCGTTGGCGAATCCTGCTCATTCGTGCTATGATGGACTATGAGCTTCGGGCTTCAAAGGGGAACATCACTCCACCCGTGGAAGATGGTTTAAGGGAGTTGTGTAATTTATTTCATGTAAGGGGCGGGGAAGGAAGCCACAGGGTTACGCCGCCTGTTAACAACGGTGCGGTTTATCGGAAGATTTCAGGTAAAGAAAAGATAACAGACGGGATTCCTACCAGACCTATAGATTGAATAAGAGTTATTAATCAATCACATCAAATCAGTTTTTGAAATCAGCCGATTCAAAATGGCTTTCTTTAAGCTGCATATTACATATGTCTGTCATTAAAATTACAGGGATAGAGACAGTATGCCAGTCTCACCTGCTGTTGATGCGT
>CAZLGW010000078.1:3325-10907 GCA_964559125.1 uncultured Cytophagales bacterium | reverse complement strand
TATAGAAACCAACGACAAAAGAAGAAGCAGCGCCATATCCGGGCCTTCCAGTTGTGGAAGTGAATTACCTGTCGTTTGTTTTACCAGGCGTTCGGAGAGTGAAACCATCGCCCTGTTGCCTATAAAAGGGATAGCCAGGTAAAGAGGAATCCGCGCAATCATGCTGGCCTTCACCATATCGATCAAACGGGTTCCGGGATTGATGAGCCTGCCTGCCAGAAACAGACCCAGCGCCGTCAGAAAAATGTTTCCTGCCAGGAACAAAAGATGCGTCTGAAACGGCAGCCTGGCTATATGCAGATCAAATATCCCGTCCTGGGCGACGTCAAACCCGACAGACAGCCCAAGACCTGCTGCAGAAGCTGCCAGGCCGGTTATGAGTAATATCCGGTCGCTAAAATATTCAAGTGGTGAGAAAAGGGCCTTAGAGGTAGTCATTGCTGTAATTGTTTAATTTTTTCAATAAGGTCGTCGAGCCGGTTTCTCAGGGTCGGATAGCTGATTCCCTCCTGGGCCGCCATTTCCTTTATACTTCCACTGGCAAGCAGAAATTTCATCACGAATTCCTGCTCTTCCGGTGTGAGCCGCAGAAAAACCGGCATGGGATAGCTCCCGTTGATCGTGGTCTGGCAATGGTCACATTTGAGCGTACTGACCTGCATGACAGCATCGCAAGAGGGACAAATAACCGGCAATCTCATACTTCAAAAGCTTTAACCAACACAAAATTAAAATATTTATTAATAATATTAAAGTAAAAATAAATTTTATTTATCAACACTTTAACAGAAAGAAAACAGAATATCAGGCAATACCGTAATCCTTTTCACATTGACCATCCGTCCTTTCACTTGCTATAGGGTACCGGCGCACCGGGAATGGTATTTTCGGTACTCCCGCACGTATTACAACTACCAAAGCCACTTCACGCTGTCCAACGCCCGAATAATGAAAAGCAACCTCCTCATTCTATTCCTGTTATGTACACTTCTGCCAGGGTGCGAACCTGACCGGAAGACTGCCGGATCCATAAAAGATACGCCCTTCATCCAGGAATATCACGATGCACTCCCCCTTCCCCAAAGCCCTTCCGGTGGAAATGTGACAGGGATCAGGAGCATTTGCATCGATACGAATGGCAATACCTGGATAGCTACGTCACAAGGCATTTTCATGAAATCCTCTACCGAACGGCGATGGGAATATGTTGGAGGCGACGCTTTAACTGCACCGGCATTCAGGGTGGTAGCCGACTCCTCCGGGCACGTCTGGGCAGGAGCGTGGGACGGTCTTTTCAGACTAACCGGACCGGGAAAAGCGGAGAAGATTCCGTCGGTAGAAGGCCCTGTCAGCGCTATCGCATCTGTTGCAGGTACCCTCTATGCCCTGGGGCCGAAAGGTTTCTGGATCGTAGAAAAAGATCGTATTCAAAAGGTGGAAGCAGACCTGGCCCGTTCGCTCCGGGATATCGTCCCTGACGGCTACGGCGGTCTCTGGCTTGCATCCGACGTAGGATTATACCACTGGAAAAAGGAAGGCTTGTCGCACTACTACGAAACTTCCGACCTGATCAGCGGTTACGCAAAGGGCCTCGCCTTCGATCCCGATGGAAAACTATGGATCGGCGGGCTGGGAGGCGTAACTATACGCGGAAAGCACGGAAAAGAGAAAGAACTTCGCCCTGCCGACGGCATCCCCTCGTCCTATGTCAATACAGTACGGCTTTCTCCCGACAGCGTTATGTGGGTAGGGACTCAAACAGGGATAGTCCGCTACTCCCCGGATGGAACCAGTTCACTCCGTTTCAGCCGCCGCTGGCTGCTTCACAACCAGGTCAACGATATAGCCTTCGATAAGGACGGGAATGCATGGATTGCCACCGAAGCGGGTGTCAGCGTCATCAGGCGGAGACCTATGAACCTGGCCGGCAAAAGCGATTTTTTTTATGACAACCTGATGCGCCGTCATATCAGGGCTCCCTGGATAGCAGGACAGGCCTATCTGCCGGTAGCCGGAGACACTACCGTCTTCCAACCGGAAGACGACGATAACGACGGTGAATATACCGGGAACTACCTGGCTATGGAGAGCTTCCGTTATGCTGCTACGGGTGATCCGCAGGCAAAGGAAAACGCAAAAAAAGCATTTCAATTCCTGAAACAGCTCCGTGAAATAACGGAACTTGAAGGATTTTTCGCCCGGACTATTATCCCTTCGGACTGGACAAAAATGCACGACGAAAACCGCACTTACACCGAAACCGAAATTGCAGAGCGGCTGGTTGAGGAACCCCGTTTCAAGCCTGTGGAAAAAAGATGGCATCTTTCCTCCGACGGCAAATGGCTATGGAAGGGAGATACGAGCAGCGACGAAATGTGCGGGCATATGTTTGGCTATTATTGCTACTATACGCTTGCCGCTGATGAAGCTGAGAAAAAAGAAATCGCAGCGCACGTTGCGGCCATCGTCGACTATCTCATCAAACACAACTACAACCTGACCGACGTAGACGGCAAGCCTACGCGCTGGTCGGTCTGGTCGCCCGATCAACTCAACCGCGACCCGGAGTGGCTGCCCGACCGCAACCAGAATTCCATGGAAATACTGGCATTCATCAAACTGGCTTACCATGTAACCGGCGACGAAAAATACCAGGAAGAGTACCTCCGGCTTATTGACCAGGAGCGCTACCTCGATAATATGAAGCAGGTGACAAAGCAGAACCCGGCCTGGTTTATTTATTTCGATGTCGTACTTCAGGTATACCTTTACCCGATCCTGCTGGGTGCAGAGAAAGACGAAAAACTGTTGCAGTTCTACCGGGAACACATGGACGAATGGTTTGAATTGCGGCGCGCCGATCATAATCCGCTGATCAACTTCCTCTACAATTACTGCCGGCAGAACCGCGAAGAGCTTACCAACTCCGTAGCATTTCTCAGGGACACCCCGCTCGACCTGGTCGACTGGCCGATAGACCATAGTATCCGCGAGGATGTGCAAATCGTACGGACTCCCGTCCTGGAAGATCTCCAGGTGTCAGAGCTTCCTCCCGCCAGTATCCGTATGACGGTACGCTGGGACAAAAATCCCTGGACTCTGGCCGGCGGAAATCCGCATGTCGAACGAGAGCCTGTTTTCTGGCTCCTGCCTTACTGGATGGGCAGGTATATGGAATTGATAGAGTAACTGCCTCACAGGTCTTCCCCTGCGCGATGGGTGACGAGCTTCTGCAGGTTGATAAAGTCTCTTTCCCTGGCCTTTTCCACGAAAAGCGTATCCGCTTTTTTCTGGATATGCCTGATAGCGGTATCGGAGATAGACATGCCCAAAGGCAGCCGGAGCCGCTCTCCCGCCCTGTCTCGGTAATCGAGCTTGAAGCTCATGTACCTGACCTGCGGATGCGTAAACGGTGCCAGCCCCTGGTACAGTGCATCGCGGGTCCCGCTGCCCCTGCCCCATGGATTATAAAAACTGTTTACAGGAATACCCAAACCCCTGGCGCCACGCTGGGCCCGGGTGATCTGCCGGTCTCTATATTCTCCTGATGTCGAGTTTTTAAAGAAAAGAATATAGGGGATTACGGTAATACTATCGGCCCTGAGCGAGTCGATCGTCGGCAGTAAAGCCGTCACCAGTTGAATAGCCGTTTCCATGCCGGTATTGTCGAAATACCCGCCGTCTGTCACATGCCCGCTCTGTATACCGGAGCTTTGCGTATCTTTTGCCTGAAAGCGGCCTCCCGACATAATAAACGGGAACCTGGAGCACATAGTCGCAGCCGTCTTGAGCGGCATATCGCTTTGCGTAAGATGGAGAATATCGACCACATCCATGAAACTGCGGTTTCCATGTGTGACCAGGTTGGAAACGATCGTCTTCTGGCCGGTTTCGGCTAGCGTACCGTTGATCACAAAAGAGGGTATCCTGTAATTGAAATCATTTTTATATAACGAAGTAAATGATGAATCGAAGGGATTGGCAAAGGAACGGGCTTTTCCCGGGTTAAAATGTTTTTTATAGGTATATGACCAGGCATCTTCCAGGCGCTTGGTCCGCTCCAGTGATTTTACGGGCCAGGGAAGCAGCATTTGGATTGATTCGTTGAATATGAAGCCGCCGATTACAGGCGACAGGAAATCTTCTCTCAGCACCTGGTCGAGGTTGGCTTTTGTAAAAACCGTATCCTGCGGATTGCTCAGGCTGTCGTGCAGGAAAGCCAGGTAGAATGCAGCGCCTACCCCACCACCCGACACACCGGAAATAGCAAAAGTATGTTCGTTAAAGCCCGGCATATGCCGGTTCAGCCCAAACAGCAGCTCGCTGGTCCAGACACTGCCTCGCACGCCCCCGCCTTCTGTGGCGATAACGATCAACGGCAGACTATCTCCTTTAGCTGCCTCCCGGGCTTCCAGCCACCTTGCAAACTGCGTTTTAATCTCCGTTCTGTACAGCGGTGCATCAGCGCATTCGTTGATCGTCGTGTTGTCGTTCCAGAATGAGGCCGCAAGTATGTAAACCAGGAAAACAATGAACAGGGGGCGTACCTTGTTGCCTGAGAAATAGACCACAACGCTACCCAGCGCGGTAAAGAAAGACAAGCCGGAGAGCACTATAAAAATAGCCGAAAACGACTGGCTGATAACCGGTGAGCGCACGATGACCGGTACCAGGAACAGGATAAACACCACCAGCATGAGAGCCAATCCCAGAACCAGGAAATTCCTGATAGAAGCGTTTTCTGTCAATTCCCTGAAATCCTTACGAAGTCCCGAGAAAAATCCCCTGCTGTAGCCGGCTATAGACCGGGGGTTGAAGCCGGCTTTCATGAGTATTTTGTACTTTTTCCGGATCGGCTGATAGTACCTGGCGTCAGAACTCCGTTTGATCACACCTTCAAATACGATCAGCAGCGCGGCAGTCAGCCCTACATAGCCCAGCATCAGCAAACCGTGCGCCCAGTGCCCTTCGTAGCAGAACGCAATACCCGGAAAGAGCCCGGCGGCAATACCCAGCAGTCTCGGCACCCACACCAGGCCGATTTGCACCGCCCTCCAGTTTCCGGCAAGGTCGATATTGTCCGGAAAAAGCAGGATAATACGGGAGCATTGCCAGACTGTAGCGGTCCATATACCGACAGAAACCGCCTTGATCATAAAGAAATTACGAAAAGGAGACTCCTGGCCGAATTCGTCGATCATATCTTTCGACTGATCGGGCACCCACAGCAGCGCTGTGCATAATATTACCATGAGGAAGATAAACGCCAGGCTATAAGAGACCTGCCAGAAGGCCGATAAGAACCGCTTCCACTTTGTCATTCCAACCATACCGGTTTTACTTTCATAGTCAATTAAAGGGGATGTATTTTCAAAAGGAACGAAATTGGGAGTTATACTATGTTGTTTGGCAGGGAATGAGGGGAGGAAGATTTAGATAAATGCCTGAATTCCCGTATCTTCAGCCCGCTATTTGTTAACTTAATAGAAAAAGTATGTTCATATCAAACTTCAAAAACATTCTTATCATTGCAGTCGCCTGGTGCAGCAGCGCAGTTCTGGCCGTAGCCCAGTCTCCCGCTAAAAGCAGGTACGACCATCACACTCTTTTTCACCCTCTCTACAATTCACAGCCGGGCAACGAGTTCCGCTCATCGGGAGGTGCTCCGGGAGCTGCTTACTGGCAGAACCGGGCCGACTACAAAATTGAAGTGGCGCTCGACGAACCTAAGAAAACACTGACCGGATTCGTAGAGATCACTTACAAAAACAATAGTCCTGACGAGCTCCGGCACCTGTGGCTCCAGCTTGATCAGAATTCGTTCAATACTGCTTCAAGGGGTGGAAAAACCACCCCGATAACGGGAGGTCGCTTCGGCAACCTGGATTTCGACGGCGGGAATACGCTGAGCGAGGTCAGCATCCAGCAGGGGAAAAGCAAATGGCAGCCGGCCACCTACATCGTCGACGATACACAGCTCCAGATCCGCCTGGATCAGCCGGTGCATGCCAAAGGCGACGTCATCAAGATCAGGGTCGGTTTCTCCTATATCATACCCGATTACGGTTCGGACAGGACCGGTATACTCGAAACCAAAAACGGCACTATCTACGAAATCGCCCAGTGGTACCCGCGTATGTATGTGTACGACGATATTGAAGGATGGAACGTAATGCCTTACCTGGGCGCAGGCGAGTTCTATCTCGAATACGGGGACTTCGAATACGCGATAACCGTACCCTGGGACCATATCGTTGTGGGATCGGGAGAGCTCGTGAATCCGAATGAAGTCCTGACAAAAGAGCAGATCGACAGGCTTTCGAAGGCATCGAAGAGCGATTCCACCATCTTTATCAGAACGCAGGAGGAAGTGACCAGTCCTTCTTCCCGGCCGAAGCAAAACGGCACGCTTACCTGGCGTTTCCGCTGCAACCAGGCCAGGGACATCGCCTGGGCTACCTCTAAAGCCTTCGTATGGGATGCCGCCAGGATGAATATCGCAGAAGGAAAAACAGCTCTGGCACAATCGGTATATCCAATAGAATCGGCCGGCTACAATGCCTGGGGCCGCTCTACCGAATATGTTAAGGGATCCATAGAATTTTATTCGCGGTATATCATGCCCTATACTTACCCGGTGGCGACCAACGTAGCAGGTATTGTAGGAGGTATGGAATATCCCGGAATCGTTTTCTGCAGCCATGCTTCCAAGGCGGAACGGCTGTGGGGAGTAACCGATCACGAATTCGGACACAACTGGTTCCCGATGATCGTAGGATCTAACGAGCGCAAGCACGCCTGGATGGATGAAGGGCTTAATACTTTCATCAATTTCCTCGCCACCGAAAATTTCAATAACGGCGAATATTATAACGGCAGATTCGACGATATGCAGCGTATCGCCCCTTCGATATTCCGTGATTATGCAGATCCGATCATGACCCTCCCCGACGTGATACAACCTCCCAACCTGGGTTGGGAAGCCTATTACAAACCGGCATTAGGCCTCAAAATGCTGCGCAACATCGTGCTGGGCAAAGACCGGTTTGACTACGCATTCAGAGAATATACCCGTCGCTGGGCCTTTAAACACCCCACCCCTTATGATTTCTTCCGGTCGATGGAAGATGCGTCGGGTGAAAAGCTCGGGTGGTTCTGGAAGGGCTGGTTTTTTGAAAACTATAAGCTCGATCAGGGTGTAAAGGAAGTGACCTACATAGACCAGGATCCGGGCCGGGGCTCCGTTATCACGATAGAAAATTACGAGCAATGGGCCATGCCGGTCACTATCGAGTTCGAAGAGTCAGACGGCAAAAAGACAAGGGTACAGCTCCCCGTCGAAGTATGGCAGCGGGGAAACAGGTGGTCGTTCAAGGCCGACACGAGGCTTCCGCTTAAAAGCGTAACCGTCGACCCTGACAAGCAACTGCCTGATATCGATCCGCGGAACAATACCTGGAAGCCGCAGAAATTCGCAACACCGACAACGAATTGATAAAGAGATTTTAACCACATAGGTACATAGGGGTACCTATGTGGTTATTTTTTTCTACCTCGATCTTATCTCCTTCCTCATAAAGGC
>CAZLGW010000078.1:0-3225 GCA_964559125.1 uncultured Cytophagales bacterium | reverse complement strand
GTACCTATGTGGTTATTTTTTTCTACCTCGATCTTATCTCCTTCCTCATAAAGGCCCTGTAAGACAGCGCGAAGCAGACAATCGTAGCCGCTATCAGCCCGGTGAGCTGCGGCCATACGACCAGCAGGCTCTGTCTGAGCGATAAAGGACTCGGTATGGCGCCGTGCACCTGCTCCATCGTTAGCGGCCCGAGGCTCCTGACCGACGGCATAAGCAGCGTCGTTGTGGCGTCGCTGAACAGCTGGCTGGGTACCAGGCGGCCGATATTCTGAACCAGCTTCTGGTAGGCTATGATCTGGCCCGGCGGAGCAAACTCCGAAGGCGCGATAGATCTGGCCACGAGGCTTACCAGCATCCCGTAAAATACGGTTACAAACAGCCAGACCGCAATACAGGCCAGTGCGGAAGTAGAGGCCTGCTTAAACCATATCGAGAAATAAATAGCCAGGTTTAGCCAGAAAGCGACATAGAGTATCGTCAGTACCACCAGGGCCAGGATCCGGAGAAACTCCTGAAAAGTAGGCAAAATCCCTATTTTAAGTATTCCCCATCCTGTTACCAGGAGTCCAAGGCACAGAAAGAGCCCGGATATGACGATAAGGGCTGCTATGAATTTGGCATTGATAATATAATCGCGATGTATCGGTTGGGCCAGCAGCCGGCTCATTGTACCTCTCGCAAGCTCCGAATTGATGCTGTCAAACCCGAGGCTGATACCCAGCAGAGGGCCCAGGAAACCAATAAAAACATGAAACGGGGGTATTGAACCGTCTGAAACCGTAAATAATTTCAGGAAAAGAAAGCTTCCTTCCGGATCGCCGGGCTTGATTGCATCTTTCAGGCTCCCCAACGCCAGGTAAACCGTAGCGATGGAAGTCAGGGCGATCAATACTATCATGATGATAAACCGGAGGCTCCTGACATGATCCGATATTTCTTTTTCCACCATCAGCCAGAAGGGATGCGAGGTCTCTCGTATTATCTTTTCTTTTAGTGTCATCACTTTGCTACCGTGCTAAAATACCTGTGATAGATTTCATCAAGACCATATTCCTTCCTGTTCAGGTAAGACAGATCCACGTCGGATGCGATCATCTTCCGGGCTATTTCATGCCCCGATTCTACGTCCGATTCCCAGAAAAAACTATCTCCTTCCACGTGGAAATTCAGGACTCCCCCGGCATTACGGACAACATCCGCCGCGCGGCTCCGGCGGGGTATCCAGTCGGCATCCGTCCGGTCGCCCCGGTATAGCCCTGCCTCGTATGCCATTAATTCGTTGGAGAACAGCTTCTTTGACAGTTCCCGGATATTCCCCTCCGCTATCAGCCTGCCGCTTACAAACAGGCCTACCCGGTCGCAAACCTGCTGAACCTGCTGCAAATGATGGGAAGACAATAAAACCGTGAGTCCTTCCTCGCGGCTAAGCGCTACGATAAGCGACAAAAAGCGTCGCAGTCCCTCCGGATCAAGCCCTAAAGTCGGTTCATCGAGAATAATGATCTCCGGCTGTTTGATCAGGACATCCGCAAGTCCGAGCCGCTGCCTCATCCCCCGGGAGTAGGTACCTGCACGCTTGTTCGCGGCATCCGTCAGCCCGACCCGCTCCAAAAGCTCCAACGCCCGGGCTTTTGCCTCCGAAGCAGATAAGCCGTTGAGCCGGCCTGTGTAGATAATATTCTCCAACCCCGTACGATCGTCATAAAATCCTACATCTTCAGGCAGGTACCCCACTTTGCGTTTTACCTCCGCAGGCTGTCTGACAGGGTCGATGCCGGCAACACGTATCGTCCCGGAAGAGGGCTCGGTAAGCCCCATGATCATCAGTATCGTAGTGGATTTCCCTGCACCGTTGGGCCCCAGCAGGCCATAGATCTCCCCTTTTTCGACGGTCAGGTCCAGATCGCGGACCACCGCCTGCTGCCCGTACTCCTTGGTGAGCCGGGACAACCGTATGATCTCTGCGCTCATGACTATCTTCTTCCGTACTTACGAAACAGGTAATACACGCTTCCAAGTGCGGCCAGTATGATCAAGACCCCCAGAAACCCTGAGAAAAACGAAGCTTCGACCGATATGCGGAAAGTGGCCCTTGACGAAGTATCAGCGGCCTTGGCATCGATATTGACCACATAGTCGCCTGCAAGCGCTTTCCTGTCGGCCTTCAGCAGGGCCATCACTGTTTCGCTTTTACCCGGCTCGATAAGGCTGATTTTCTTAGGCTCGAAGGTCAGCTCCCAGTTAACGGGGGCCGCTCCCGACAGCTCGATCCCGCTCAACGGCGTTGACCCGGTATTCTTCACAAGCAGCTCTATTTTTTTCTCACTTCCTGCCATTGCTTTTGTACTAAGCAGGCCGGTCGGTGTGGTCAGTTCGATCTTATACGAACCGGTAATCACGACCTCCAGCTCCATAGAAGACGATGAAAGGGGAGTCGATGTCGACACCGGGATCTTGTAAGTTCCGGCCGGCACCTCCGCCGGGGCATCGACGTCTATCATCAGGTCCTTATTGCCGCCGGCCTCGACAGGAACGGAAGAAACAGCCTTTCCTGCTACTTTAAAAACAACATTCCAGCCCCGGGGCGCATCGGCCCTCAGACCGTAGATCTGTTCGTCGCCGGTACGGTTTTTCAGCGTAGCGTTAAAGGTAAACGTACTCCCGGAGTTTCCCTGCATATTGGGCTGGGAAGAGCTCAGCTCGGTATTCAGGGTGCCTTGCTCAGACACGATCACCGTTAGCGGCAGGGAACCTCCCCCTTGCGACGCCAGGTAGAATCTGTAAACGCCCCTATCCACTTTCAGGGGGACATCCACTTTCAGCGAAGCGTTTTTCCTTTCTCCAGGTAATACCGATATCTGGCCTATTTTGAAAGACCCGGACTTAAGCTGGTAGGTCCAGTTTTCGGGAAGACCCTTTACCGATAAGTCGGCATGCCTGACACCACCGGATTTATTGACGATATCGACGCTATAGTCGATAGATTCTCCGGGTGCGACTTCAATCTTGGTGTAGGGAGTGTAGAGCGTGAGGCCGTCCTGCATAGCGGGCAGGGAACGTACAAAAAGAAGAGCAAAACAAAAAAGAACAAAGCGTAAAGGTTTAACATGTAACGACATAGAAAAATTAACGTTTTAATCTTTAGATGACTTGATGTTACAGGTCGCAAATTTATCTTCCGGAAGGAAACCAGTAAATAGCTTTTAACTTTTTTTAACAATATTC
>CAZLGW010000077.1:0-11040 GCA_964559125.1 uncultured Cytophagales bacterium | reverse complement strand
CGGGAGCGTCCCAGATGAGGTCCCCTGTAATGGCATCGATGTAGAACTCAGGGGGGGAGGACCCGTCTTCTCTGGTACCAACGGGCGGGACGGTATGGGGATCGCGATATTCAAAAGGGACCGCGATTTTCCCGTCGGTAGTGGCTCCTAGTGGAGTAAAGAGCTTATAGGACAGGCTGTCTCCGTCGGCGTCGAAGGCACCGGGGTTATGGATGTAGCGTTGTCCGACAGCTCCCTGGTCGATGGGGGAGTTGAGCAGCACGGGTGTCCTGTTCATACCGAGGCTGGCGTTGATGGCCAGTGTGCTCTGGATGTAGAAATTGAGCCTGTCTGTAGGTTCAGGGCCTATGTTGAGGACATTGTTGTTCCTGTTGTCGATGCCGAGGTTGATGGTATAGACACCCGGAGCGGCGAAGGTATAGACCAACACATATTCGTTGCGGGTAGTCTCGTTGCCGACGTCGATCATACCGGCCTCGCCTCCGACGCGGGGCGTCTTGTATGATTTAAGGTCGCCCGTGATCCAGAACCATACATCCGTATTCCGGATTGCAGCTTCCCTGCCGTTCACATCCATATTAAAGTAGCCGGTAAACTTGATCTCGTAGGTAAGGGAAGTTTGCGAAATCTTTCTGGCTGTAATCTCTCCGGCCCGTACGTGGGTAGCGTAGGTTTTAGGTGCCCAAAGGAAGGCTACGATAAAAAAGAGGAGAATAAACCGAAGCGACATAGGCAGGGATTTTTCTTTGCAACCGTGGCGCGGGTTAAAAGGCTTTCCGGCACCTTCGGATTTTGTATGTAAACGAAGAATAGGCTCTAAATTATACAACCATCATATATGTTTTGTTAATTTTTGAGAATCAGATGACAGCGGTGTGAGTAACCTTCCAACTTAAAAAGATTATAAATTATTGACAGGTATCTGAAATGGACACACCTTAGTTGGATGAAACTTGAATGTGACTTACCTTTGGACACCTATAAAAAGAACAATTTTTACACAAAAATTCCGGCTGTTTGCTATGTCTTGGCTAACACAAACTTTGACCAGTTCAATAGGCAAAAAGATCCTGATGTCCTTAACGGGGCTGTTTCTATGCCTTTTCCTGGTCGTACACCTTATCGGTAATCTTCAGCTTTTCAAGGATGACGGCGGTTATGCATTCAATACCTACGCGGTAATGATGACTACTTTTCCGCCGATCAAGATCATCTCTTACCTGAATTACTTTTTTATCCTTTTCCATGCGTTCTGGGGGATTTATCTCGAGGTCCGCAACCGGAAAGCGAGGAACGTAAAGTACAGCGTGATCAGGAACCAATCTACCTGGTCGAGCCGCAATATGGCAGTGCTGGGCACTATTCTCCTGGTCTATATCGTAGTGCATATGGGAGATTTCTGGTATAAGTTCCACAATGAGCCGCTCCCTTATGTGCAGTACACGGAAGTGCTCAACACGGGAGAGATCTTCAGCCACCAGATGCCTGACAACTATACCCAGGACGTGAAGCAGGTAGAATTTACAAATGCTGACGAAGGAACGCGAACGGTAATAGTGAAAGACCTCTACCAGACTGTGTCTGTCGCTTTTCAGAATATCCTCCTGTCTTTATTCTACCTGTTGGGCATGGTAGCGGTTGGCTTTCACCTTTATCACGGCTTCCAGAGCGCATTTCAGACGCTCGGTATCAACCATCCGAAATACACGCCGTTTATCAAAACGGTCGGGGTTTGGGTATTCGCATTTATAATCCCGGCAGCTTTCGCCGCAATGCCGCTGTATTTTTATTTCAAGCAATTTTAAAAGGGTTTTCCCCTTATAACGATATAATCTAACAAACGAACATGGCAAGCTCATCACGTTTGGACGCCAAGATTCCTTCCGGCCCGCTGGAGAAAAAGTGGTCCCAGTACAGATCGACTGTTCCCCTTGTCAACCCTGCCAATAAACGCAGGATAGAAATAGTAGTAATAGGTACCGGTCTGGCGGGGGCTTCTGCCGCGGCTACTCTTGCGGAAATGGGATACAAGGTTAAGGCCTTCTGCTTCCAGGATTCTCCCAGGAGAGCGCACTCGATCGCGGCCCAGGGAGGGATTAACGCAGCTAAAAATTACCAGAATGACGGTGATTCGGTTTACCGGCTGTTTTATGATACCATCAAAGGCGGAGACTATCGTTCACGCGAGGCAAACGTACATCGCCTGGCAGAGGTTTCCGGTAATATTATCGACCAGTGCGTGGCCCAGGGAGTGCCCTTTGCCCGCGAATACGGCGGGTTGCTCAGCAACCGTTCGTTTGGAGGTACCCAGGTGCAGCGTACATTTTATGCAGCCGGGCAGACAGGCCAGCAGTTATTGCTGGGAGCCTATTCGGCGCTTGAGCGCCAGGTAGGGATGGGGACGGTCACCATGTATAACCGCCACGAGATGATGGAAGTGGTGATCATCGACGGCAAATGCCGCGGTATCATTGCCAGGAACCTCGTCACCGGGCAGTTGGAAAGACATTTCGGGCATGCCGTCCTGATCGCTTCGGGAGGCTATGGCAACGTTTTCTACCTTTCCACCAACGCAATGGGAAGCAACGTTACGGCGGCTTGGAAAGCCCACAAGAAGGGCGCTTTCTTCGGGAACCCCTGTTTTACCCAGATCCACCCGACCTGTATCCCGGTATCGGGCGACCACCAGTCGAAGCTGACGCTTATGTCGGAGTCGCTCCGTAACGACGGCCGTATCTGGGTGCCGAAAAAGAAAGACGATAACCGTGCGCCGGGTGATATCCCTGAAGACGAGCGCGACTATTACCTGGAAAGACGATACCCGGCGTTTGGTAACCTGGTGCCCCGTGATATCGCTTCGCGTGCGGCAAAAGAACGCTGCGACGCCGGCTATGGGGTAGGGGCCTCCAAACTGGCTGTTTACCTGGATTATGCAGCTGCTATCGACCGTTACGGGCATGCCGAAGCGAATAAGAATAACGTCCATAACCCGTCGAAAGAAGATATTATCAAGTGGGGTAAGGCTGTAGTAAAAGAGAAATACGGCAACCTGTTTGACATGTACAAGCAGATTACCGGCGAAGATCCTTATGAAGTACCGATGCGCATCTACCCGGCCGTTCACTATACAATGGGCGGTCTGTGGGTCGATTACAACCTGATGACGACCGTTCCGGGGTTGTATGCCCTCGGAGAAGCCAACTTCTCGGATCACGGTGCAAACCGCCTGGGAGCTTCAGCGCTGATGCAGGGCCTGGCCGACGGTTATTTTGTCATTCCTTATTCAATAGGAGCTTACCTGTCGAACGAGATCCGTACACCGGCCATTCCTACAGATCACGAGGCTTTCGTAGAAGCAGAAAAGGGTGTCAGGGACCGTATCACTACCCTGCTGAACGTGAAAGGAAATACATCTCCCGAGACGTTCCACCGGAAGTTGGGTAAGATCATGTGGGATAAATGCGGAATGGCACGGAACGAGCAGGGACTGAAGTCTGCCATTGAGGAGATACGGGCTTTGCGCAGAGAGTTCTGGAATGACGTGCGTGTAATGGGAGGCGCTGATGAGTTTAACCCTGAACTGGATAAGGCAAGCAGGGTTGCCGACTTCCTGGAATTGGGCGAGCTGATGTGTATCGATGCCCTTACCAGGGAAGAATCATGCGGCGGTCACTTCAGGGAAGAGCACCAGACTGAAGAAGGAGAGGCGCTGAGAGATGACGAAAACTTCACTTTCGTTTCTGCATGGGAATACCTCGGAGAGAGTGAGTGGGAGCTTCATAAGGAAGAACTCGTATACGAAAACATCAAGATTGCCCAGCGTAGCTATAAATAATTATGAGTCACGGTAATATGAATCTAACCCTCAAAGTATGGCGTCAGAAGAACAGCCAGTCGGAAGGGTATTTTGAGACACATCAACTGACAGGAATATCTCCCGATATGTCTTTCCTGGAGATGTTTGATGTGCTGAATGAAAAGCTGGTCGAGGAAAACAAAGAGCCGGTCGCTTTCGACCACGACTGTCGTGAAGGAATTTGCGGCATGTGCTCGATGTATATAAACGGACGCCCTCACGGCCCGTTGCAGGGAGTCACGACGTGCCAGCTGCATATGCGGTCTTTCAGTGACGGCGATACCATCGTGGTGGAACCATGGCGTGCTTCTGCTTTCCCTGTTATAAAAGACCTGGTGGTTGAGCGTTCGGCATTCGACCGCATTATTGCCGCCGGCGGTTTTGTTTCGGTCAATACCGGAAATGCACAGGACGCTAATAACATCCCGATTCCCAAGGACGATGCAGACGAAGCATTTGCAACTGCCGCCTGTATCGGCTGTGGCGCCTGCGTAGCGGCATGTAAGAATGCTTCCGCTATGTTGTTTGTTTCGGCAAAGGTATCACAGCTGGCTTTGCTGCCGCAGGGGCAGGCCGAGCGTACGATCAGGGCTGAAAAAATGGTAGCGCAGATGGACGAAGAGGGATTTGGTTCCTGTACCAATACGGGAGCCTGCTCCGCAGAATGTCCGAAAGAGATAAGCCTCGAGAGTATCGCCCGCTTAAACAGGGAATATCTCGGAGCGAAGCTGAGCTCCAAATCTGTCTGACAGAGACGGAACAAAGAATAAAGGATAAAAGTTATACCTTCAGCGCTTACCTTTGCGCTGAAGGTATTTTTATTTTATTCCCAATATTATGTCGCTATCATCAGATTTACTGATCCGTTCCAGAAGAAGTATTTTCCCTCCCAGCTACATCAGCAAGCCCATACCAAAGGAAACCATACTCGAGCTTTTGGAAAATGCCAATCATGCACCTACCCACAGGCTGACCCAGCCATGGCGTTTTACCGTATTCACCGGCGACGGTCTGAAGAGCCTGGCTGATTTTATGGCTGAGAATTACCGCGCTACCACAAGTCCGGCTTCGTTTTCGCAGGTCAAGTACGATGTAACACGCGATAAGATCCTCAAAGCCGGTGCGGTACTGGCGATCAATGTAGAGCTGCACCCCGACCTGGTGCCTGAATGGGAAGAGATTGCAGCTACAGCAACTGCCGTGCAGAATATATGGCTTTCGGCGTGGGAACGCGGGATCGGGGGATACTGGAGTACGCCGGGAAGTGCGCTGGAGCCGCTTGCAGAATTCCTCAACCTGCCTCCCGGCCAGAAGAATATAGGGCTGTTTTACCTGGGATACCATAATGCCCCGGACATACCGGCAAGGCGTAATCCTGTAGAAGAAAAAGTGATCTGGGTGGACGCCTGAGCCTTTTTGTCAGCTTCTGGGAGCGTAGTAAATAATGCAAACTCCCAGAAGCGCTATCAAAGCTCCCACAATGTCATATTTGTCGGGAGAAAAATTATCAAACTTCATAGACCAGAGGATTGACATCACAATGAAGAATCCTCCGTAAGTAGCGTAGACTCTTCCGAAATCCGAAGGTTGCCAGGTAGCCACCACCCCGTACAGCGCCAGAATAACTGCGCCGCACAAGCCATACCACCAGGGTTTGTCTTCCTTCAGCCACATCCATACCAGGTAGCCGCCTCCGATTTCGCAAAGCCCGGCAAGTATAAAAACAAGTACGGATTTAAGTGCTACCATGTTGCTGACACGGAAAAATGACCTAAACCACTTTTACAATTACCTGTAAAAGAAACTCATCCATTTCGATTTCGGCTACCGGCTCCCCGTTGGGCCGGCTCAGGAATTGCAGGTCGACGGCCTGTACTTCCTGGCAGATATAGGGTTTGTTGACCCTGAGTGATTCGGTAAGAAGCGGGCTGTTGTCGACAAGCGAAATATGGATCTTGTCAGTCACCTCGAAGCCGGAGTCTTTTCTCAGGTTTTGTATACGGTTGACAAAATCACGGGCAATCCCTTCTCCCCTGAGCTCATCCGTCACGGTGATGTCGAGGGCTACCGTCACAGAGGCATCGGCAGCGACAGACCAGCCGGGTACGTCTTCGGTGGTAATTTCAACATCTGCCAGGCTAATGGAGAATGGCTCCTCTCCGATTTTCAAAGGATAGCTGCCGTCTTTTTCGAGCGTCCTGATGTCGTTTGCCCCGAACCCGGAGATAAGGGCGGCGATATCTTTCATCTTCGGCCCGAATTTGGGCCCCAGCGTTTTGAAGTTAGGTTTGATGCGCTTCTTGAGTACACCGGAGTCGTCATCGATAAATTCGACGCTCTTAACGTTTACTTCGGTCAGGATAATGGGGACAACTGTTTCGATCTGCTGCCTGGTTGCCTGGCTGAGCACAGGGACCAGTATCCTCGACAGGGGCTGGCGTACTTTCAGCTTATGGCTCTTCCGGAGCGAATGCACCAGCGAACTGATGCGCTGGGCCAGCTCCATTGATTTCTCCAGCTCAGGGGCCATAGCTTCCGCCTGATCTTCCGGCCAGTCTGTAAGGTGTACCGAAAGGCTTGTAGAAGACAGGTTCCTGAAAAGCCATTCTGCAAAAAACGGTGCTATCGGTGCCATTAGCTGCGACACTGTGACAAGGCATTTGTGCAAAGTGGTGTAGGCCGATATTTTGTCGGGTGTAAGTGCTCCGGTTGCCGATCCGCCCGTCCAGAACCTCCGGCGGTTCAGCCGTACGTACCAGTTGGACAAATGCTCCGTTACGAATTCCTGCACAAGACGCCCGGCTTTGGTCGGGTTATAGTCGTCGAACTGCTCGCCAACCTCCCTTACAAGCGTATTCAGCCTGGAGAGAATCCATTTGTCCAGCTCAGTGGCGACTCCTTCGCCGCTGTCTGTGATATGATGGTTATAGCCATCCAGGTTAGCATAAAGCGCGAAGAAGTTATAGGTGTTGAAGAGTGTTCCGAAAAACTTGCGCTGTACCTCCGTAATACCGTCCTGGTTGAATTTGAGGTTATCCCAGGGTTCGGCATTGGTGATCATATACCACCGCGTGGCATCCGGCCCGAATTCAGCCAGCGTTTTGAACGGATCGACGGCATTGCCAAGGCGCTTCGACATTTTATTGCCGTTTTTGTCCAGGACGAGCCCTGTCGAAACTACGTTTTTAAATGCTACCGAATCGAACAGCATTCCCGCAATGGCATGAAGCGTAAAGAACCATCCGCGTGTCTGGTCAACGCCTTCGGAGATAAAGTCGGCCGGGAAGCTATGGTCGAAAGTCTCGTTGTTTTCAAAGGGATAATGCCATTGGGCATAGGGCATGGCGCCCGAATCAAACCAGACGTCGATAAGATCGGGTTCCCTGAACATAACTTTCCCTTTCCCGGAAACCAGGAAGATCCTGTCGACGTAAGGCCGGTGCAGGTCGAAATTGCCGGCGTCAAGCTGGGCGAGATAGGTTTCGTTGAAAGATACCTGGTCAGGCGTAAGGATGCCTGATTCGTTGGCCTTCCGTATGTTCTCTTTCAGTTCGCCGACCGAGCCGATGCATATTTCATCACCGTCCTCAGCCCTCCAGATAGGCAGAGGGGTTCCCCAGTAGCGGCTGCGGCTTAAATTCCAGTCGACCAGGTTTTCCAGCCAGTTGCCGAAGCGGCCGGTTCCGGTACTTTCGGGGTGCCAGTTGATCGATTTATTCAGTTCTGTTAGCCTTTCCCTGACGGCAGTGGTCCTTATAAACCAGCTGTCGAGCGGGTAGTAGAGAACAGGCTTGTCTGTCCGCCAGCAGTGCGGATAGGTGTGTTCGTATTTCTCTACCCTGAATGCTTTGCCTTCCTCCTTGAGCTTGATGGCGATGAGCACGTCGGTAGGTTTGAAATCGGGCTGATCCTGGACCTCCTGCGGATAGTATTCAGGCTTGACGAACCTACCCCCGAATTCGCCTATTTCTCTTACAAAACGTCCCTGCCGGTCGACGATAGGAGCTTCTTTGCCCAGCTCATCTTCTACGAGGATGGCAGGAATACCATTGGTCTGTGCCACCCTGAAGTCGTCGGCGCCGAAGGTAGGGGCGGTATGGACGATCCCGGTACCGTCTTCAGTGGTCACGAAATCGCCGGTGATCACACGGAAGGCCGGTTTTGATGGCTGAACATAAGGGAGCAATTGCTCATACCCGATCCCTTTGAGATCACTTCCTTTAAACTCCGCCACGATGCTCCAGGGAAGCACCTTCTTGTCGGATTCCCGGTAGGTGTCGAAGCCGTTATCCCGTCCTTTTTCGCTGAAGTATTTGCCTACCAGATCTTTGGCCAGGATTACATGGACAGGGGTATGCAGGTAGGGATTAAAAGTCTTAACCACTGCATAGGTAATATTGGCGCCTACGGTGAGGGCAGAGTTGGCCGGAAGGGTCCAGGGAGTGGTCGTCCAGGCCAGGAAGTAGTTCGGGCCCCAGTCAGACGCAGGCAGTGTGTCGTTTTCGGAGACCCTGAACATGGCCACTATGGTGGTGTCCTTTACATTTTTATAGGTTCCCGGCATGTTGAGCTCATGCGACGATAGGCCTGTGCCTGCGGCCGGAGAATAAGGCTGAATGGTGTAGCCCTTATACAGAAGCCCTTTTTCGTGTAGTTTTTTGAGCAGGTGCCAGATGCTTTCGATGTACTCGTTGTGGTAGGTCACATACGGATTCTCCATATCAACCCAGTATCCCATCAGGTCGGTCATCTCCTGCCATTGGTCGGTGAAGCGCATGACGGCCTCGCGGCATTTGGCATTATACTCTTCTACGCTTATTGTTTTGCCAATATCTTCCTTGGTAATGCCCAGCTCTTTTTCCACCTGCAGCTCTACCGGCAGCCCGTGTGTATCCCATCCGCCTTTCCGTTTGACCTGGAACCCCTGAAGCGTTTTATAGCGGCAGAAGATATCCTTGATCGTACGGGCCATTACGTGGTGTATCCCCGGGGTACCGTTGGCAGAAGGGGGACCTTCATAAAAAGTGAAGGAAGGTGCGTTGTTGCGTAAGTCAACAGATCTTTCAAAAACCTTATGCTCCTTCCAGAAGGCGAGGACTTCTTCGCCCAGCTGAGCGTAATGCAGCCCTTTATATTCTTTGTAACTCATCTTTAACACGGGCGATCCCCTGTCGCGCTTAGTTGGAAGCCAGGAATATGACTTCTTTTTGGGAGCGCAAAATTAAGCAAATTTGAGATAAAGGTTGCTGTTTAAATGGCATAGGAAGGAAGTAGCGTCAATAAATTATTGCCGGGATCATCGCCCTGAAGAGACAGATTTGTAGTTTTCGTGGAATGGATTGGCAATGAAAAGGTTAGGGGAGGAGGTTGATGCCCTTCTTTTAAGCTGTGCCGGTATTCCGTTGTTTTGCCGGGGCGGAAGAAAGCCTGCTGAGATGAAAGAAAGCGAAAAAAAATATTGCGGATGCTTGCGCCGAATAATCTAACCGGGTACATTTGCATCCACATTCGACGAAGATACTTTTCCAGAGAAACTTCGTCAGGCCGCAGAAGTAGCTCAGCTGGTAGAGCGCGACCTTGCCAAGGTCGAGGTCGCGGGTTCGAACCCCGTCTTCTGCTCGAAAGCACCGGAAACGGTGCTTTTCTTTTCTGACCCTAACGAGGGGAGGAGCCGGGGTGGTGGAACTGGTAGACACGCAGGACTTAAAATCCTGTGGGCCGCAACGCCCGTACGGGTTCGATTCCCGTCCCCGGTACAAGCCGGAACTTTGATGAATTTTCATCGGAAGTTCCGGTTTTTTTGCTAGGTAAGGTGCTGTTAATGTGGTAGATAAGTGCCGCGACTTCGTTGATTTTTCCGGTTCGATAATTATTTTCTGAGAATACGAGTTTTTCGGGGTATATCGAACCGATGATCTCCCGCTTTTGGTTGACGTCGGCTTTTTGGTACGTTTCATCCAGGTTAGAGAGGGTAGAAAGGGCTTTTTCGACCATAGATTCCACGTCGATTGAATTCTGCCGCTGGTTAGTAGCGTCAATCAATCGCGCTTCCAGCTTCAACAGTTGTTCTTCTGCCTCGGTCTTGATGATCTTGTATTCTTTTCCATCCAAAATAGAGGAGAGTAGCAATTCCCTGGCCTTAGTCAGTCGGTCGTTCTGTTTTTGAATTTCTTCGAGAACCAGCTTCTTTTCTTTTTGCTGATTTTTTATTTGGTCGGAAAATTCGTTGACGACCAATTCCCGGAATAGATTAACAGTTGCTTTTCGGGGTTTGAATTTTTGAAGCTCTCTGACAAAGGCTTCATTTACGGACGGAGCGGGATAGCGGATACCACAGGAGGCCCGACAGTGGTAATAGGCGTAGCGAGCGCTCCTTCCTTTTGATTCACTCGCCGTTAGGATCTTGCCACATTTAGGGCATTCTAAAAATCCTCTTAGTTCAAATGCTGCATTAGAAAGCTCCTTTACATTAGGTCGCTGCCGTTTTCTCTTTCCGTCAATCGCATCCTGGATATCATAGAACAGCTTTTCGGATATTAGGGCTTCGTGCTGGCCGTCCACTAGCATCGTTTTCTCATCCCGAAACCCTTTCACTTCTATTTTGCCGAAATAAACCGGGTTTTCCAGCGCACGCCAGAAAGTGGTTTTTGGGCATCTCAATCCTTTTCGAACCGCTCGCTTCCGAACTTCCTCCACCGTATAGATTCCGGTAGCTACTTCTTCAAAGGCTTGTTTTAACAGCCGTGCTCGTGGTTGGTCTAAAGCAATATACTTTCTTCCTGATTCAGTAATCCGGTTGACGTAGCCAATGGGTGCAAGCCCCATATATCGCCCTTCCTTTAAGGCACGTCTCATACCGTAGATGGTATTCAATGCGCGTCTGTCGTTTTCAACTTCAGGGGCCGCCAAATAAAAAGCAAGCATCATTTTGTTTTCCGGGATGGAGAGATCCAACGGTTGTTCGATGGCTTGCGGTTCCACCCCTAGCTTTCTCAAAATACTGATCATCTGGTAAGCATCGCCCGCGTTACGGCTGAAACGGTCCCATTTGGTAAAGAGTACCAGTTCTGCTTTACCCTTAGCCTTTTTGAGATCAACAAGCAGATTTGTCCAGGCGGGCCGTTCGAACGTCTTGGCGGAATGGTCTTCGTAAATAACCTTTCGAATCGAAATCCGGTTGATTT
>CAZLGW010000076.1:0-11747 GCA_964559125.1 uncultured Cytophagales bacterium | reverse complement strand
AATACAAAATCTAACAATATACGTCAAGCCGCGTTCTTAAGTCAACGACATTGGGTCTAAGGGTCATTAATTCTACTGGTCAGCCGGGAAGCCTGCCAAGCATTATTCTACGTGGCGGGGCATCTATTAATAACCCGGGTAGTCCGTTAGTTGTTGTAGATGGCATCGTCAGGACTCTAAATGATATTAACTCCTCCGATATTGAGTCGATACAGGTTCTGAAAGACGCGGCTTCTACAGCAGTGTATGGTGCAAGAGCAAACAATGGAGTTATACTTATAACAACAAATCAAGGAAAAGTCGGCGTATCTCAATTGACATACAAATCCAAAATGGGAATAAACACAAGAAGAGATACTTATAACTATCTAAACGCCAAAGACTATATTTACTACAACCGAATAGCACTTAATAATACGAATTTGTCAAGAGCGTATGGAGGAGTAGCTGCAATAAACCCAGATAATGTAGCAGGGTATGGATTTGTAAATCCACACATGTTTGATATAGCTAAGATAAATGATGCTAATCGATCTGAGTTTGGAAATCGTCTAAATGATGGATGGCAATGGATGATTGATCCATGGCCTGATAAAACGGATACCTATTTTTTGGGGAAATTTGCGCTAGTTTCTGATAGCGGATGCAGCTGACGGAAGTAAAAATTTATTGGTAGGTCAGTATTTTAATCTTTTCAATTTTCTGTCGGTAATTAACACCAAAGAACTTAAGGTAATCAAACAGGGATATTTGGAAGCACCACAAGGACACACTTATATGGACGGAGTGCTGTCTATGAACCGATTTGATAATTTTCTGGTCGATTTATATGGAGATAATAAAAGGCAGGTAGTATCGGCCATTAATGGTGCCTGGAACCGTATCTCAATTTATAGCGAAGAGGGCAGAAGAGGGCAAACCGCTACATAATGCCCAGTTTGGCCCAGGCGTATCGAAAGCCCCCCGGTCAACCATGCGGATGATGGATGTGGGAAATATTACCGGAGACGAAAAGCCTGAAATCGTAGTCGGTATAGCTTCTGGCCTGGTGGTGGTATTGGACGGGCAGGCTAAAAAGCTATGGGCGAAGGAATTATCAAGCCCGCCAACTGTGGTAAAAGTAATAAAAGAAACCGGCGGGAAAAGCTGGCTTTGTGTGGGAAGTGAGGATGGAACGGTGACCGCATTGGATGGCAACGGAAATATCATAAAACAGGGTAAAGTGAATGGGCGTCCGGTAGATTTGCAGGTGATACAAACACCAAGCGGGGCTCTGGCCCTGATGATTACAGATAGAGGTGAAGTAAAAGGCTTTAAAATGATATGAACAAACCCTTTTTTATCCTGATGGCCTTAAGCTGCTTACACAGTTGCGGGCCTCAAAAACCCGGTAATACCGATGTTAATACTCTCGGCGCGAACCAAGAAGTAGCCGAATACCTGCGACGCTTTGAAGGGCGGGGCGCCCTGACCGATGAGTCCGAGCCGCTCTCTCCCCAAGAAGCGCTGGCCGCATTCCAGGTATCGTCCGACCTGAAGATCGACCTTATCCTGGCCGAGCCGCGTATTTTTCAGCCCGTGGAAATGGAATTCGACCGGAAAGGTCGGCTTTGGGTGGTACAATACAACCAGTATCCTTACCCTAAGGGACTTAAAATAACCGGAGTGGACAACCACCTGCGCCTGCAGTTCGACAAAGTGCCTGCACCGCCGCCGACCGATGTAAAAGGTGCCGACCGGATTACCTTTTTTGAAGACACGGACGGAGACGGGAAGTATGACAAATCCACCGACGCGATTTCCGGTCTGAATATCACGACCAGCGTATTACTGGGTAAAAAAAGGATTTGGGTACTCAGCCCTCCCTACCTGCTTGCCTACTGGGATCGTGACGGCAACGGGATCCCGGAAGGAAACCCGGAAGTACACCTTTCAGGCTTCGGCCTCGAAGATACCCATGCTGTCGCCAATAGTCTCCGCTGGGGGCCTGACGGCTGGATATACGGTGCCCAGGGGAGTACCACAACAGCCAATATAACGTCTAAAGCCTCAAAAAATGTAAAGTTCAGCGGCCAGGCGATCTGGCGCTACCACCCTGAAACCGCTGTTTTCGAGATTTACGGGGAAGGGGGAGGAAATACCTTTAACGTCGAAATAGATTCGGAAGGGAAAGTCTATTCCGGCACCAACGGCTACGGCCGGGGGCCCTATTACAAACAAGGGGGCTACTATAAAAAAGACTGGGGCAAACACGGCCCCCTTACCAATCCCTATGCATTCGGCTACCTTCCGGACATGCCGCTTGAGGGGGAAAATGTACGGTTTACCCATTCTCTTATCCGGTATGAAGGCGGCGCGCTTCCTCCACGTTTCAACGGCAATTTCGTAGCTCTCAATCCGCTACTTGGCAATGTCATGCTCACCCAGGTACAGCCCGACGGCTCATCGGTAAAAAACAAGGACCTGGAAAAGATCGTCGATACACCTGACCGCTGGTTCCGCCCTATCGATATCAAGATCGGTCCCGACGGCAATATCTACTTTACAGACTGGTACGACAGCCGGCTGTCACACGTCGATGCCCGCGATACCTGGCACAAGACTTCCGGGCGCATCTACCGGCTATCAGCCTCGGGCAACAACTCACCTGCCCGGCCGGTAGACTACACCAAGCTATCGGCAGGCCAACTAATCGACTGCTTCTATAGCCCTAACCGGTGGGTCAGGTTCACAGCCCTCCAGGAACTGGGCGACAGGGAAGACAAAGCGATACTGCCCCTGCTAAAACGCCACCTGGAGTCGGATACCAGCAACATCGCCCTGGAAAGCCTCTGGGCCCTGCATTGGGTAGGGGCATTTGACCAGCAAAATGCGATTACTGCGCTTACCCATCGCCAGCCGCTGGTCAGGGAGTGGGGGGTACGCCTGATTGGCGACCGGAAAAGTGCTTCCCCAAAAGAAGCCGAAACACTTTTGTCACTGAGCAAAGCAGAAAAGGCTATCTCCGTACGCAGCCAACTGGCGGCATCAGCCAGAAGGCTACCAGGGAAAACCGGTATTGAGATCGTCAAAAACCTTGCACTCCATCATGACGACAGCCGGGACCCGGATATTCCTCTAATGTTGTGGTGGGCGCTGGAAGCCAAAGCTGTAACAGACCGCGATCAACTCCTGGCGTTGTTTGCAGACCGGGCCTTCCTGGACCGCCCTGTTACCCTCGGCTTCCTGCTCGAACGGATGGTCCAGCGTTATGCCATGGCCGGTGGGGCTGAAGATTATGCATCGTGCGAAAAGCTGATCAGTCAGCGGCTACCCGAAGCGCATCAGCTCAAAATACTGGCAGGGATGGAAGAAGGCCTGCGGGGAAAGTCATTTGAAGAGTTGCCTGAAGGCCTGAAAAAACAGCTTAACGCGCTCCGCACAACCAAGGGGGAACCGGTCTATGCCGCCGGTGTCAGAGAGAAAGATCCGGAAGCGGTGAAAAAGGCCCTCGAAGCGATCGTTAGCGAAGAAACCCCGTTAATAGACCGGCTCAGCTACATCCGGATGATGGGACAGAACGACTACCCGCAGAGCATTGCCACGCTTTCCAAACTGCTGGGATCTTCTACTGCTTCCGGAGCATTGAAGCAGGCCGCCCTGCAGTCGCTGATGCGCTATGACGACCCCCAGATAGGGAAGTCGGTCATCGCGTTTTATCCTCGCCTTCTCAGAGGGGATAACGATGTCAGGATGGCTGCCCTAACGCTGCTGACCAGCCGGCTTTGGTGGGCACAAAACCTGCTGGCATCCGTACAGGGAATTAAAACGATCCATCCCAGTGACATCCCGCTTGAAATGGTCAACCGCATGAAGCTGCTAAGGGACGAATCGCTCGAAGACGAACTATACGCCGTCTGGCCTATGGCCAGGGAGAGCAGCGGGTCGGAGCGTACCAAGCAGATGACGGTGATACAAAATGCGTTGAAGGGAGGAAAAGGCAATGCCGTCAACGGAAAGCAAATCTACACCTCCCGGTGCGGCTCCTGCCATCGCCTGTTTGGGGAAGGAGAAGAGATAGGGCCGGACCTTACCGGCTACGACCGGCGTGACACCGACTATTTTATCATGAATACGGTCGATCCGAATGCCGATATCCGGGAAGGGTATGTCACCTATACCTTAAAAGCAAAAACCGGACAGACCATCGTGGGCAGAATAACCGAACGCTCTGTACAGCTGGTCAAAATCAAGCCGATGGCCGGTGACGAGCTGACTTTCTCCATGCAGGAAGTAGACGAACTGGAGTCTTTGCCGGTCTCTCTCATGCCCGAACGGCTGCTGGATGACCTGAGTGAGCAGGAAGTCAGGGACCTTTTTCAGTATATCAGGGAAGGGATTAATTAATAGTGAGGCTCTTGGAAAGTATTCGAATAAAACTCTGAATGGTATTTATCGAACCCCTTACATGATGGATGTGTTTGTACCTAACCATTTAAAAATGAAGGAGAAAGGGTATTTGATTTATGAAAAAAAAGGAAGATCACACAGCCCTATTTCTTCGTCGTCGTTCATGATATCGATAAGATGTTTCTTTTGCTCTGTTTTCATTTTCTGCTTATAGCTCAAAACATCTTCGAAGAGGATACGCCTGTGTTTTCCAACCTTGGTGAAGGCCAGTTCCCCACTTTCCAGTAATTTCACCAGGTGTGGACGCGAACATCCCAGTAGCTCAGCAGCTTTTTGCGTAGTGACTTCAGTTGCAACCGGCACTATCGAAACAGGCTTCCCCTCTCCCATCGCCTTCATGACTTCCCCCATTAGCTTTAAAGCTCTCAAGGGGACCACGATCTTGTCCTTTGTTTCTTCTATTTCAATCTCGGTCTGCTCGGTGCGAATGTGCTCAATAGCAGCAGCTAAAGTCCTGTAAGATAGGATAGCGGCTTTTTGCTCTGCCTTTGTGGGTTTTTTGATATCGTTTATTGCTTCCATAAGTTTAAAGGTATCACAAAGCAAATATACGAAATAATCGAAACAAACGAAATAAAATTAAAATGGGAAGAATTAAATCGAAGAATATGATTCAAAAAAAGAGGTAGAGAGGAAAAATGAAACATGGGAAACGTGTCTTCTCATAGCTTCAGCCATCGTACTGAAATACCATTGACCGACACTAAATACACGCCGGCAGGCAAGTTACGGACGTCAATTTCGTTTATACCTACCTGTGCGTTTATCTCCCGCAACCGACGGCCCGTAACATCGCTGACCGACAGCAGGCCGCCGGTTGCGGTTTTTACTTTGATATAGTCGCTTGCCGGGTTGGGATAAATACGTGCCATCGCGGAGGCGCTGCCGTCCAGACGGAGGGAGCGGATTTCAGAATAGGAAAAAGTCCCGTCCAAGTCCATCATTTTCAGCCGGTAGTATCGCAATGCGGCAGAGCTTTCCTGTGGGGATAGCGGGAACCGGTCGCGGAAGTTATAACCGGCAGTTCTCGTTTCGGTACCTCTGGCAGCTACCTGTCCGATTTTTTGCCAGGCCCGGCTGTCGGCGCTGCGCTCAATATCAAAATGGGAAGCGTTGATTTCAGCCGTCGTGTACCAAGATAATAGAACATGCTGTTCCTCTTTGCGCACGCTGAAATCGACAAGCGATACGGGCATCGCTCCTCCGCTTTTCATCGAGATTACCCGTCGGATATTTACTTCATCGTTGTAAACAGCCGACACATAGCCAACATCCGCCACACTATTAGTTGCCGGTGTAAAAGTCCCGTTAGTAGCTGCTTGCGTTGCAATCTGCAGTTCCTCCGCAGGCAGTCCGTTCAATTCACCGCTGTCATAGCGGATACCAAGGGTACCCGTAAAACCGACAGGAGTGGAAAGCGTGTACACACGGGCAATGCTCACCGGCGCCGTAAGAGGTGTCGTGGTGGCGGTAATTATCAACTCGCTCAGCGCCAGGTCGACCGAGGGCTGCATAACCAGGCCGTCGAATGAAACCGTCGCCCCGGACCCGACAAAAAGTACGGCGTCCGTTCCGACCGAAACCTGGGCTGTCACGGGAGATAGCGGAAGAACTGTGCTTATAAAAATCAATAGGCGTTCCATATGGATAAAGATTTTAATGTCTCGAAACCAGATGCGTAGCATCGGTCAATATAATATCCTTAATCTCTTAAAACTTAACACTATTTCTTTCCGGCAATTTTATCAGGCAACAGAATAGCTTTCAATGTGGCCACATCATTCCTAAGGTCGTTATTGCGTTTTTCTGACTCTCCGAGCCCAGCTTCGAGCCGCTGGTTCTGTTG
Organism: uncultured Cytophagales bacterium; assembly: GCA_964559125.1. Classification (GTDB taxonomy): domain Bacteria; phylum Bacteroidota; class Bacteroidia; order Cytophagales; family Spirosomataceae; genus Ravibacter. The sequence goes on along the minus strand of CAZLGW010000076.1, from coordinate 5,452 downwards.
CTCCAGTTCCCGCATCCGTTTGTCCAGTGATTCGATCTGGCTCTCGGCATACGTTGCCCTCGCTTTGGCCTCCGTCAGCAGCCGGTACAGCTCCTGCGTGGCCGACACATTCAGCATCGCGATCGCATCGTAGTCCACCACCCGGAAGTCGTCCACTTTCTTTCCATATACAAATACTTCGCCCCAATTACAGCCATTCGCCACTACCGTAAAAGCCTGTTCACCGCTCACCGAGGCTACGGAAAGCAATTGCTCGCCTTCTTTCTCGGTGATCAGCTTTACCTGGTCGCCGGAAGCCAACCCGTGCGGGGCGTTCATCTTGATCACCATCCGGCCCTGTGCAGCATCACAGACAACCGATCCGGCTATGGCATATACAGAGGGAATATAGTCGCTATAGCGCGACACCGCCTGGGGCAAATGCCGCTCCACCTGCTGTGCGATCACTTTTTTATACGTCCCGGAGTGGTTCAGCGAGTCGATCATTGAATAGTCGGTCACCTCGATCCGGTTGAGCGTGGCCAGGTCGCGGGAGCCATCGGACACCCCTTTGACTTTTTTGATGCGCTCGTCGGAGAAGGTAACGTTCGACGCCCCGATAAAGGATGCTGTCGACACCACATTACCCTCAAAAAAACCGGCAGATTTTCCGGTCCAGTCAGACAGTTGGGTTATACCATTGGAATGGCTGAAATACCGGGCCGGCCCGGTCGTTATCGCTTCGCCCTCACCCCTTACATGTAGCGGCGCACGGGGCGTATTGGTACCGATCCCGATGTTGGCGCTTACGCTCAATACCGAGGGGCTAGCCTCTTCCGGGCCTGTTATACGAAAGTGCTGCTTTTCCTCTTCCGATCCCATATAAACAATGAATGCATAGTCAACATGCCCCCCTCTACTACTCACTCCCTCCGAGTAGGGATTAGTCTCTGTTAAATACCAAAGCCGGGCATTACTACTATAAACGGTATAGGTGTTCCCCGATGAAATCGGGATATTCATGAACGAGGTTCGCGTCCACGACAGGCCATCTCCGGCTACATTTGTCTCAAAAGCGCCTAATCGCCTTCCGCCGGTACCCGCCCCTTCATAAATTGATAACGTTATAGTGGATCCCAAATTTTGGTAAAATGCGACCGAATGCAATGTGCCCGACTCTGTAGCTTTAAATGACTGCCAGCCAGGATCAGAACTCTGTACGCCATATTGTGAGCTCGTCTGCTGGATGACCGGTGCCGGCGGTAAAGGCGGGCTATACAACTTCACCAACTCCCTCTCCCCACTGCCGTCGGAGATATGGAGTGTTGCCTGTGGGTCGGTGGTGCCGATACCGACGTTTTGGCCTGCGACGGCGGTCGCAAGCAGAAGGGCTGCGATAAATAGGATATAGTTTTTCATAACTGATTGGAAGATTTGAAAATTTGGTAAGACAGACTGGGAAGGAGGTCTTTTATCCCGTTGTCCGGCTAAATTTAAAAAAAAAGCAAATCAGTTTGTGAAAATCAGCGGTTGCAGAAAATTATAGACGGGAATCTATGAACAGGATCGATGGCCCGGCCCGGCTGGTTCATCGTTCTTGTATAAATTCATCCAGGCAACCGGGTCGTCGGGAAGTCACATATCCTCCTGGCGACTGAAAGTCATGAAAACCTGTAGGCATACCGATCGACTGTATGTGGGGAAATTTGATGCTTTCCTGCGGTGTACGTCCGCAGAAGGCGGCTAAAAAAGATACAGAAAACTGTCCACTTTTGCGCATACAGTGTTCAAAACCGGACAGTCTGTTTAGTTTCCATCCTTTTCCTTACCAGATCGCCAATAAATAAGGAAAACGCTCTTATATCCTGCCCAACGCTTGCCATCTCCAGTGCCTGCATGTATTCATTTCGTTTTTCCACCGGTATCACGGTCCAGGGGTAGCCTCCCGAAACCAGCATGGTATTCATCAAAAAACGCCCCATCCTGCCATTGCCGTCTATATAGGGATGAATAAAGACGAAAACAAAATGCCCGAGAACTACTCTCACGGATGCTTCAGGTTCCTGCTGCAAAAGTTCAAACAACGTCAGCATGGCATCCCGCATAGCGTCCACGTTTAAAGGCACGTGTTTTGAGTTGCCTATATATACCTGGTGATTGCGATAACCTGCCAGATCAACTGCCTTCAGTATTCCTGCGGTTACGCTAGGGTCGAATAACTCCCGATACCATTTTGAATGATCCTTTTCAGCCTGTAACCCCGGGGCCGCTCCATCTAATATGGCCGTAATCGTTTTTTTTACTTCCAGAAAAGCCTGGTAATACCCTCTGGCTGCCATTGCGTCCCTCTGTTTGCGGTCATCTTCATTTTCCTGGCTGTCCCACGCACCACTGCTTACTTTGGCAATTAATTCAGGAGTAACCCGGTACCGCTCTATCGAAAGGGAATGATAGGCATCGGTGGCATAGATATCTTCGACATCTTTGATATAAGCGTCGCGGTCAACGGGTATACCGGGAGCTGTGGGAAAATCCCTGATAACCGTTTCCCGCATCTGTGACCACATCAGCCTGATCCGGTTTACATAAGGGGAGTGTTCACGGCCTGAAAGGGTAATTTTCAGCTTGTCCTTAAACGGGTCTTCTTCCCGCGAATCATAACCCGCCTGTTTCAACGTCTCTATGATCTGATCGGCAATCCGGTCACGACCTATATTTCTGAACGCCCCTGCCAGCCTGCCTGCAAGCGTACTATGTCCGTTTTCCAATAAGACAGGCAATACTTCAGACGCATCGCGAATAAGGGAAAGGGCCGTTCTGGCATCCACTGCGTTCCTGCTGTAGATTCCGGGAGAGCTGTAAACCAATGCAGAGGGCAGGTTATACATCCTGATCCCGTTTTCTATGTTAAGAAACTCAACGGGCGGAAGATTTGTACGTAAATTGAACAATGAGGTTTGATGAGGTAAAGGAGTCGGCAGGTTGTTCCCCAATGGAGTACGAACCATTAGTTGCTGCGGTACAGCCCTGTTCCCCGTATGGATAAGCAGAGACTGGTCTGCTGTCAGACACCAGTTTTCTCTAAACTTGTGATCCAGAAACTTAGCGCAAAACTCCCAGAAAGAACTGTACCAGGCTGTGCTTTCTCCTTCCTTTGCTCCGGGATCAGAAGGTATGTACCAACCTTTGGTTACATCTTTAAGAAAACCATTTTTCAGGAGTATTTCCCTATAGGTTCTGCTGGGGATTTCTTCAGTATGTATGGCTACTATACCTTTGTCCTGCAATCCTTTCAGAAACTTCAGCGCTTCGACAAATTTTTCTCGTGGTGTTGCCATTGTTTTATAGCCTTACTATTTACCCTTTATTTATTTGAGCTAAGTTTATTAAATAACGATGTGTTATTCTTATTAAACGATGATGTTGTAAAATTATTAAATTCTGATGTGTAATTATTATTATACCTTGTAAGAAAACTACAGGAGAACATATACAATCCCTAACTTGCTCATAGTAAACAAGTTGAGTATTTTATAACTGTACCAGGATAAATACCTTACAATGAGTGCATTTCTATACCCTATCAGTGAGAATGCGTTTTATATTAAACTTTATAAAAGGAAAGTCGAACACTTTGTTTAACAAAATCCACGTACTGATATTGAGCTTTTTATCAACAAAAAAGGGCCGTAAATCGTTAGATCTACAGCCCTTTCCGCAGGCTACAGGGGATTCCAATCGAACACCTGATACCGTTTTTGTCGTTTTTGGACGCATTTAAATCGCTGTAAATAAGACAAGTAGTTATATTTCTATTTCTAATGGAATATACTTCGGCGAGGTTGTTTGACAATTTGTTTAACAAATTTTAGTATCAGTCAAAAGCACAATCGGTAGGTTGTAAGCAAGAAACCATGGTACTATTAGATTATGTTCGTGACAAACAGTAGCTTTTGTTCTACACTAACAAACTCGTGAAAATGTCTGCATGAGTCATTTTAAATAATTAATTAATTTCAGAAAGTTAAATGAAATGATTCTTTCAACTTCATCAGTAGCCAATTGCCATTCATTGGCTAAAAAAGTAATGATAGTCTGTATTTGTCCCGGTTTAATTGGATGATTTTTTTCATCAATAAAAGGTCCATCTGTTTCCGTTAAAACAAGATGTTTCGGTACTTTAGAAATTATCTTTCTTCCTGACATAGACTTTACCATTGCTGGATTAATAGAGAAAAAATATCCTGCTTCTGCAATAGAATCAATCAAATTTAACCCTCCTGAATACCAATGAAAAATTGCAGATTGTATATTGTTTTCTATTAAGAGGTCTAAAACTTCTTTCTCCGCTTTTCTGGAATGAATACTCAATATTTTTTTTTGCCCTGAAATAACCTTGAGTATTTTAGAAAAAGTATCTAATTGAATATCTTTTGTAGAAATACCTTCTTTAGAAAAGTCCAAACCAACTTCTCCTATGTATGATGTTTTACTAACATTCCTAAAGAATAAATCAAGTTCCTTTTTATGAGAATCAGCCATCAAAGGGTGCATTCCTAAAGCTAATCTTATTTTTCTTAATGATTGAAAATGAGAACATCCTATTTCAAAATGGCTTGGCAAATTGGTCATTGCTAATACAGTTATATCAGCTTTTACACAATCCTGCAAAACTTTTTTTGGATTTGGATATAAATCTATATGGCAATGTGCATCAATAATCATCTTATTCCCAACTCAGATTTTACGAATCTATTTCCTTTATCGTTAAACAATTTTAAAACTTCTGCTTTGCTTCTTAATACCATTTCTGCATAACCCGTAAGACTATTAATGTCAATATTACCATTCACTAATAAATCTCTTTTCATTCTTTCCAATGGGATATTTCTTTTCAAGTAACTGAATAATGCGGGTAAATCATTATTTCCTAAAGATGATACTTTTGTAATAAAGTTTCCATATTGATTTTCATTGTCCAAACCTGCTTTATTTAATGCTGCTCGCCTATAGATACAAGGCATACATCTTCCACAATTATGTTTCTCATCAGGGTTGTCAAAATGAAACTGTCTTCTCCCTCTTTTTCCGCAGGAAACAGAATCTTGATAAATATTCCTCAGAAATGGTTGATTTGTACATTCAACAAACATTTCTCCTTTAGTTTTAAATGTATAAGGATTATGTATTCTTGTTGACAACCCTAAATCTGCAAGTAGTTCTTGAGTGTTTTTTAAAACATAAGGATGAGTTGTTCGTGTACTTAAAGAACTTACTCTTGACGGTGTAAGGGGGTAATTGATTGAAATTGTACCATTCTCAGGTATTATTAATTCATTAGTTGGAGACAGATAACAACCCAAACCGATAAAAAATAAAGAGCGACTACGGTAATTGTTTTCTATAGCTACTCTATTTCCAATGTCGTTGACTTAATGTTTTTTAGAGTTTTTTATAGGCCATATAGTGTTTT
>CAZLGW010000075.1:0-12187 GCA_964559125.1 uncultured Cytophagales bacterium | reverse complement strand
ATTTTTGGTACATTCCTAATTGCCAATATTGGTACATTGCTACTTACCGACTACAGGAATATGCACACGCTTGTTTTCAAAAGTCACGATAATCGTTTCAAAAACCCCTACTTCTCTCACATATCCGGTAAAATCGCCTACAGTTATTAAATCTCCCACCCTGTAGGGCTTAAAGATGATGAGCATTATTCCACTGGCTATATGCCCAAGTGAGCCCGACATGGCAGCACCCACACCTATGGCGACACCACCCAGTAGTGCCGCAAAGGCCGTGATTTCTATACCCACCACACTGGCGGCCGTAAGCACCACCAGAATTTTAAGTAATATACTTAAGGCACTCAATAAAAACGGCACGAGGTCTTTGTCAATGTTTGAATTATTGAACGATTTCCTCGCAAGCTTTGCAATGGCTCCGGCTAGCCAAAAACCGACGATGAGTACCAGAATTCCTGCCACGATCTTTGGCGACCAGGCTAATATGTTTTCCCAAAGGATTGATACATTTACTTTTTCTAAGTCCATGATATTTAAATAGTTAGTTCTTGTTTTAAGGCTGCTGCTTAATCAAAAATCATTGGTCAAATATATTCAAAAATGATTTTTCCTAAGATCATTCCGATTCCAATAAAAATTCCATCACGGATGTATTTCTTTTTGCCTTTTTTTGATTCTCCATTTTAATTTCAGTGAGGTTTAAGACGTTCGGCTCTAAAATTGTACACAACGGTTTCCGGTCTTTGCGTTCGGGCGGGATTTTCAGCAGAAAATTCCGAGCGATCGACAAAGACCAAATTTACGAAAAAGTGTCGAATGGGAACGTTCGACCCGCCTGCCGCAAAACCCTTTTTATATGCCATTTTTCTTTTTCAGTATCAATGTTTGCTTGTTCACAGTTAGTTTTTCATTTCTATTTTTCTTATACACAATTGTAAATATTATTGCTGTTAAAATTGTCAAACTTCTAAAAAGATTTGCTTTTACATCGCCTAGCGCTGAGCTATCAAATTCAAATAAATTCCACGAAAGGTTCATTAAAGTATGTGTGAGTATTGGAACCCACAAATTATAATTCCATTCAATATACAACCAAGCAAAAAATACAGCACCTGAAAATGTAATCATAAAAATTCCTACCAACTCGTTTATGTTTTGACTTTGGTATAAATGTCCGAAAGCAAAAATTAATGCACTAAAAAGGATAGAGGGGAGAAATCCGAAACTTGTCTTTTTGAATATCTGTCCAAACAGAAACCCTCTAAAATAAAGCTCTTCCATAAAACCTGCTACAATAGTTCCTGCAATTAAATTATCAAAATCAATTTTTGAACTGAATTTAAAAAAGAACAAACCTCCTATAAACATTGGTAAAGCGAATAATATGCTTGTCCATATTGCGGTAAATATATTTTCTGTAAGTCCAAGACTTTTAAAAACACCATCTATTTTTTCTATTAAAAAAGTTCCTATGAAAATAGGAATACCTATTATAAAATAGGTTAGAATATAACTAATCAAACCTTGCTGAGTAATTGTGTCAAGCCCTACTTTTATAGACTTAAAATTTGAGAATAGAAAATAATAAATTGCAAAACTTAAAACAACAAGAATTATTATTTTAGTTTGGTTTGATTTCATTTATTGCTCTGTTGATAAACGGTTGCTCAAAATGGTATATAACTCAGTTATATATGCACTAAAACCGCTCCAATCCACCAAAATCCCGGTGGCTTTGCACAATTCCTCCTCCCTTAAATCTGCTCAAAATACCTCTTTAACTCCCAGTCATTCACAGCCATATCATACGCCCTCTGCTCCGACTTATAAAAATGAAGATAATGTTCATGCACATCCGCTCCAAAGGTCTCTTTAACAAACGTACTCGTTTCAAACTTCCCAATTGCCTCTGCCAGCGTATAAGGTACCCGCGGCAGGCTCGTAGCAGCGTAGATATCGCCGATGAAGCATTCGGGCGGTTCGATTTTGTTTTGAATACCATCCAGCCCGGAGGCGATAGAGGCGGCCAGTGCCAGGTAGGGATTGCAATCCGCACCGGGGATCCGGCATTCGATGCGGAGACTGGGGCCGCTCCCTACTACGCGGAATCCCGCCGTACGGTTGTCGAAGCTCCATGCCAGGCGGGTAGGGGCCCAGGATCCGTCGACGAAGCGCTTGTAGGAATTGACTGTCGGGGCGTAAAATGGCATGACGTCGTTGACGTGTGCTATCCAGCCGCCCAGAAACCATTTGAAGATATCGGAAGTGCCTTTCACAGGTCCCAGTTGCTCGTCTCCAATGAAGACGTTCTTTTCACCGTCCCATAAGCTGAGGTGGATATGACTGCTCGATCCGGCCCGGTCAGTGGCGAATTTTGCCATAAAGGTTACTGATATACCCAGGCTATCGGCCACCTCTTTCAGGCATTGCTTGAACAATACATGGTTGTCGGCCGAGGTCTGTATGCCTGCGTAGCGGATGTTGATCTCGTGCTGCCCCAGTCCCCACTCGCCCTTCGAGGTCTCGACCGGGATACCTGAATGCTTGAGGTGCCGCCTGACTTTCCCGGTGAAATGCTCCGTACGGGTGCCCTGCAAAATATGGTAGTCTTCGAGGTAGTGTCCCGCCGACTGTAGTCCCTGGTAATGACTGTCGGACGCCTGCCGGTAGGAGGTGTTGAAGAGATAGTATTCCAGCTCGGTGGCGGCAAAAGCGTTGAAACCTCCGGCCGCAGCCTTTTCGATCTGCTTTTTCAGGATGTTCCGGGGCGCCACGCTCACCGGATCATGCGATTTATCATCGATCAGGTCGCAGAGAACGATCGCGGTTTTGTAGAGCCAGTCGGCTTTCCGGATGGCCTTGAGATCGGGCACGATGTGAAAATCGCCGTAACCGAGCTCCCAATTTGCATATTTATACCCGGGTACCGGCTCCATTTCCATGTCGGTAGTAAGCAGGTAGTCGCAACCGTGTGAGCCGTTGCGGAGCGCTTCTTCCAGGAAGTACTCTGCATCCAGGCGTTTTCCTAGGAGCCGGCCGTAATGATCGTTGAAGGCCAGGATCACGGTCTCTATTTCTCCGCTTTGGATGAGCTGTGTAATTTCTGAGGGATTTAAGATGCCTTGGGATTTCATTTATTTAATTAGACGATTAGACAATTAGGCAATTAGACAATTAGTCCCGCCCTCCCGATAGCTATCGGGACTATCGGGGATCGGGATAGACAATTATTTTAGTCGTTCTATACTGGCTTTCATGGGGAATTTGATCAGGACAGGTTTTCCTGAGCTTTTGGAAAGGATGGGAGTCAGCACTTTCAGGGCATTTTCCCGGGCCTGGTCGAGTATGCCTGTTTCCAGCGCTGATTCCTTTATCTTTTCTTCCGCCTGGCGGTAGGCCTGCTCTATGAGCCTGCTTTCGTCCATAAAGGCGTATTCGGTATTGTATACTCTGGAGCGGTTGTGGTCGATTTTGAAAACGCAAAGTTCGGGCTCAGGCAGGTGGACAATGAGCGTATCGCCGGCAGCCTGGATGTCGGTCGGGTGGAGGAGGGTAAGGTCGATACAGCCGATCGCCTCTCCCTGGACGATCAGCACGGCTTTGGGATTAGGAAGCCACTGGCGCGTGATCTCCTGCTCGACCACGTCTTTAAAGCTGTATTTAACCAGCTCGAGCTTACCCATGGCGGTGATTTCTTCCAGCACCACTGAGTGCGTGGAAATTTCCTTTCCGGTAGTCTGGGCAAACCACCCGGTAAACCAATTGCCGTATTTGGCGCCGCGCCACACCGTCACTACGCCGATGATGAAGAAAGTCAGGAGTAATATCTGGAGAATGAATCTGAGGATGCGCACGGGGGATGAGACGGTGAGACGATGTGATGATGAGATGATGTGAGTTACAATTTGCTAATTAATTACTACATTAACTAATGATATGATGGACTACTCGTGACTTTAAACTATTTTTCCATCGGCTAATTATCAAAAAGGTATTCTATCAACTATCCGGACTTATCATCGCATCATCAATCAATCCCTATGAAGTATTTTATCTTCCTATCAGTCTTTCTACTTTCTGTTTTACAAATATCCTTAGCTCAAAAACCAGCTTTCCTGGAGGCCAATCCCCGTTGGGTAGAATCGGTTTTTGCTACTTTATCAAATGATGAGAAAATAGCGCAACTATTGATGGTGGCGGTAACTTCAGATGTGAAGCGGTCACAGATACAGACAGATAAAGCCAGCCCCGAAGCTGTTGAAAGGCTCGTAAAGGATCATAAAATAGGAGGGGTTGTTTTTTTTCAAGGCGGGCCGGTGCCGCAGGCTGTGCTTACCAACCGGCTGCAGGCGGCTTCGAAAGTGCCTTTGTTGGTAGCGATGGATGCGGAGTTCGGCCTGGCGATGAGGATCGACAGCACGGTAAGGTATCCCTATATGATGACGCTTGGGGCTATGGAGGGGAATAACGAGCTGATCTATAGAATGGGGAAAGAGGTAGCGCAGCAGGCGAGGAGATTGGGCGTGCATATCAATTTCGCGCCCGTGGCCGATGTAAATAATAATCCCTCCAATCCGGTGATCAACTTCCGTTCTTTCGGAGAGAACAAATACAAGGTGGCCGAAAAAGCTGTAGCTTATATGAAAGGTATGCAGGACTACGGTCTGCTTACCACCGCCAAGCATTTTCCGGGTCACGGCGACACCGGTACGGATTCGCATCATGACCTGCCGGTTATCGGGCATAGCCGGGCCAGGCTGGATTCCACTGAGCTATATCCTTTCAGGGAGCTCATAAAAAACGGGTTGAGCGGTATGATGATTGCCCATCTGAGCATCCCCGCCCTGGACAATACCCCCAACCTGCCGTCTACCTTGTCGAAGCCAATAGTGACCGGCCTGCTGCGTCAGGAAATGGGTTTTGAGGGGCTCATTTATTCCGACGCCATGAATATGAAGGGCGTGACCAAATATTTTTCTGACGGTATCGCAGACGCCAGGGGCCTGGTGGCGGGTATGGATGTCCTGGAGTTTACAGAAGATGTCCCGAAGGCAATAGCGCAGATTAAAGCGGCAATCGCAAGGGGGGAGATCAGCCAGGAGGAAATCGACAGGCGGTGCCGGCGCGTTTTGGCTGCCAAGGCGTGGGCAGGCCTTGACCGGTATAAGCCGGTGGATATGAGCAGGCTATATGAAGATCTTAACCCTAAATCGGCAGAGCTGACCAACCGTCTCCTGACCGAGAAGGCACTCACCATTTTGAAGAACAACGACGACCTGCTGCCTCTCCGGCGCCTGGATACCCTGCGAATAGCAACGGTTTCGATAGGAGCGGAAGGCGAAACTGTATTTCAGAAAACGGCAGGCTTATATACAAAAACGGATCATTTCTCCTTACCCGACAAAGCGGGTGATGACCAGGCGGAAAAGCTGCTGACCGCTCTGAAGGGGTACGACCTCGTACTGGCCGGCCTGCATTTAAGCAGCATACGTCCGGGCGCCAATTACGGAGTAACCGACCAGGTAAGGAAGCTGGTCGACCGTATGACGGCTTCTCACAAGACAGTGCTGGTAATACTGGGGAATCCTTATTCGCTTGCCAGGCTGGAAGGGGCTGAAAAGGCTGCTGCCATCGTCATGGCCTATCAGCTTACTCCCTTTACCGAGGATCTTTCTGCGCAGCTGGTCTTTGGAGCGATCCCGGCTACCGGAAGACTGCCGGTAACGGTCAATGAAAAATATAGGTATAATGACGGGAAAGACACGCCTGCGATCGGTCGCCTGAAGTACACGATCCCCGAAGAGGTCGGGCTCGATTCGGAAAGGATCCGTACCAGAATCGATTCGGTAGTGGCCCTGGCATTGCGCGAAAAAGCTACTCCCGGTGGTGTCATACAACTGGCTAAGGATGGGAAAGTCTTCTTCCGCCAGGCATTCGGCAAACATACCTACGAAGGAAATCAGCCGGTTAAGGAAACCGATCTGTACGACCTGGCATCCGTTACCAAGATTACGGCGGCTACGACAGCATTGATGGGGCTTTATGATAAAGGATTGCTGGATCTCGACAAGACGCTGGGCGACTATTATCCGCTATTCAAAAAATCGAACAAAGCAGATATGCAGCTGCGGGAGCTGCTCACGCACAAGGCGGGGTTGAAGGCGTTTATCGTATTCTGGCAGGAGGCTAAGAAGGAAGACGGCACCTGGAAAAAGAAGACATTCCGGGAAAAACCTTCCGGGAAATATGCTATCGAAATTGTACCGGGCAAATTGTACCTTCACCGCAAGTACCCGTCGGTGATGGCCAAAGGCATACGCGATTCGCCGCTCAACGAGACCAAGGATTATGTGTACAGCGACCTTTCGTTTACGCTCTATCCCTATATCGTGCGCCGGCAAACGGGCCAGGAATTCGAGGACTACCTGAAAAATAATTTTTACCGGGAGCTCGGCGCATCGTCTCTGACTTTCAACCCGCTCAGGTTTGACAGCCTGCCGGATATAGCGCCTACGGAGGTCGACACATTTTTCCGTCATACGCTGGTACATGGGCACGTGCACGACGAAACTGCCGCGATGATGGGGGGCGTAAGCGGACATGCCGGGCTGTATGGTAACGCAAACGACGTCATGAAGGTGTGGCAGATGTACCTGCAGGAGGGGTATTTCGGTGGGAAATCGTACCTAAGTCCGGCTACGGTAAAGGAGTTTACCCGTTATCAGTATCCCGAAATAGGAAACAGGAGAGGGGTCGGGTTTGATAAACCTACATTTAAGTATACCGGAAATGCCCCCAGGTTTGCCAGCCCGTCGAGCTACGGTCACACCGGGTTTACGGGGATTATGACCTGGGCCGACCCGGCGTGGGGACTGAACTATGTCTTTTTATCAAACAGGGTTTACCCGAGCCGCAGCAGCTCGGCTCTCGGCAGGTTTAATATCCGGACCGGCATAATGGACGTTGTTTATGAGGAATTGATGAACCACAATCGGTAGAGACGCAATGCATTGCGTCTCTACTACAGCAATTCCAATATTTTTTCAATCACGGCCGGATAATGCCGGTATTCCAATTCATGCACCTTTGCGGCGACATCTTCCGCCGTGTCGGAAGGAGATACCGGGCATGAAGCCTGGAAAATGATCTCGCCTTCGTCGTAGCGCTCATTCACAAAGTGGATGGTGATACCGGTTTCCGTTTCGCCTGCGGCTACTACGGCTTCGTGGACAAACTGCCCGTACATCCCTTTCCCTCCGAATTTCGGAAGCAGGGCAGGGTGGATATTGATCATTCTTCCGTCAAAAGCCTTCACCAGGCTGTTGGGGATCAGCATCATAAACCCGGCGAGCACGACGAGGTCGATGTCGAGGCTCTTCAGGATATCGGTTACCTGGGTGGTTTTGCCAAAGCTGGTCAGGTCGAAAAGGAGTACAGGGATGTGGAGCCTCCGGGCCCGTGCGATCACTCCGGCTTCAGGGTTGTTCGATGCGATCAGGCAGACACGCGCTTTGTCGCTCTCCAGGAAGTACTCTGCTATGTTTTCGGCGTTTGTACCGGAGCCGGAAGCCAGAATGGCTATTTTCTTCATTTTAATAAATCTTCGTCAATTCGCTGGAGGAGACAAGCTTTCCTTTCCGGTAACTTTCGCTTTTAATATCCCATAGCACGCCGGGAGCCCGGTAAGATATGGTTTCGATCTCAAAACTGATGTTGGCTATGGTTTTGGTAGTTATCTTACTGTTACCGGTTATTTTATAAGCGTCGAATTCTCCGGCACCTACTTTCACCTTTTCCTGTGCTACCACTTTACGGTTGGTAATATTCATATTGAAGGTGATGGGAATCCCCGACATATCGCCCGTGCCGTTCAGAGAAGCGTCTTTCAGGGTTTCACCAACCGATAAGCGGGCCGGGAAGACGACGTCATTGCTGGTAAACTTCATATTGAACGATTCGAAAGATTTCTTCTGTTCTTCCATCATCATGGACAAGGCGTCGATATAGGATTCATTGCCGTCGCACTTCATGCTAAATTTCTGGGTATGCTCCGATTTTCCCTTTGGAGAAAGGCTTTCTACTACTATGTCCACAACTGTATAGCCGCCTTCCTGGCTCACTTTCGCAAATTTGTATTTAAGGGTACCGGTGGATTTGCCTTTTGCGTCAAAGTTGGCCATTTCAAATCCGCCGCCTTCTTTGATCTGTACACCGAAACATTCCTGGGCGGAGACCGTAGCGGGGATAAAGAGCACACATAAGCAGGACAGGAGTAACGAAAACAGTTTTTTCATAAAAGTAAAGGTTATGAGACGATGAGACAATTGTGTTCGCAAAGTAACAACATCTACTATATTAAAATCATAGTGAGTAAGCCAATAAGCATAATAACTTTGCAAATGGTACTTACAGAGGAGAAATCCTTCCTTGTATGAGCTCTGCGGAGCCTGACGAGCAGCCATACGAGAGGCAGTACCAGCAGTCCGAAGCTGATTGCAAGGGCCTGGTTGCCCAGATACCGGCTCCATACAAGTAAGATAAAGGCAAAAAGTACAATGAGTGCGTATAGGATCCGCTTGGTTTTCCTGACGCCCAGGACGATGGGAAGTGTTCTGCATCCGTGGGCGGCGTCTCCCCGCCTGTCCTCTATGTCTTTGACGATCTCCCTGATGAGCGAAATGAAAAACGCAAAAACAGCATAAATAAAGACCAGCCGGTGGTTGTGCGGGTACTCGACGCTGAGGATCAGCAGCGACAATGCCGTAAGCAGGGAAACGGCTACATTCCCGATCAGCAGCTGACGTTTATATCTTTCTGAATAGAGCCAGAGCAGCGAAACCGAAAAAATATTCACCAGCGCTACTTTATAGCTGACTATAAGCCCGCATAAAACGCCCAGCATATTCAGCAACTGATGTGTGCCTATTGCCATGCGCCTTTTCAGGTATCGCCCTATAATCACCCTTTTGGGCTTGTTGACAATATCAATTTTGATGTCGAAATAATCGTTGATGATGTAGCCGGCAGCAGCGATAAGCAGTGTGGAAAGTACGATCAGGTAAAAAAAAGGATCGGCAAGAATACGTCTCCATTCTTCCTTCGGCCCGATTAAAAAGATCCTGGCCATGAGTTGGGTAATAGCAACAATTACAAGGTTTTGAATCCTTATCAGCCTGAGAAATCCTGAGAGAAAGTCTTTGGGGGTAGGCTTGTTGCGCACGGAAGCTGGACGTTTAGAGTATTTCCCGGGAAGAAAAATCCATCTTTATGGAGTTAAAATAAATCATTTTGTGTTACTCTTTCAAAAGTAGGGAAAAACTCGTCAACTTTAATGACCTTCAGAATACATGTATTACCAGAAAGAGGTTGCCTTAATGACCAGCGGAAACTACGTATCAGTAAAACTACAGGCAGCCTGACCGGACGGCTATTATAGAAAATATGAAAATAGGAATTGTTTGTTACCCGACTTTTGGCGGAAGCGGAGTTGTAGCGACCGAACTGGGGAAAGCGCTCGCCCAGGTGGGTCACCAGGTGCATTTTATTACTTACTCTCAGCCGCCCCGGTTAGACTTTTTTAATGAAAACCTGTTTTACCACGAAGTCAATATTCCTGCGTATCCTCTCTTCCAGTACCCACCCTATGAGTCGGCGTTGTCGAGTGAAATGGTACATGTAGCGCGCTATGCAGGGCTCGACCTGCTGCATGTTCACTACGCGATCCCCCATGCTTCCTCTGCCTACCTGGCGAAGCAGATCCTGGCTTCGCAGGGTATGCATGTACCGGTCATTACCACGCTGCACGGAACGGATATAACGCTTGTCGGGAAAGACGATTCATACGCTCCTGTCGTAAGCTTCAGTATCAATCACTCCGACGGCGTGACGGCCGTTTCCGAATTCCTGAAGCAGGATACCTACAGGCATTTCGATGTTGCATCGGATATCGCGGTCATACCCAATTTTATAGACCTCAGCCGGTTTAAGAAGCAGAAAAAGGAGCATTTCAAACTGGCTATCTGTCCGAACGGGGAGAAGCTGGTGGTACATACATCCAATTTCAGGAAGGTAAAGCGCATAGACGACGTACTCGACATATTCTGCAGGCTCCGGAAGGAAGTGCCTTCTAAATTGCTGCTGGTAGGCGACGGTCCCGAAAGAGCCCGTATAGAGAAGAAAGCCCGGGAATTGTGTAATCCCGAGGATGTAAGGTTCCTGGGTAAGCTGGATGCTATCGAGGAGGTGCTTTCGGTAGCTGATCTGTTTGTGATGCCTTCCGAGTCGGAGAGCTTCGGCCTGGCCGCACTCGAGGCGCTCGCCTGCGAGGTGCCGCTCATTACGAGTAACGCCGGAGGCCTGCCCGAACTGAATGTGCAGGGCGTAACCGGGTTTATGAGCAATGTCGGCGATGTGGACGATATGGCGGCGAATGCGGTCTTTATCCTGAAAGAGGAAAACCTGGAAAGATTCAAGGCCAACGCACTGGCCAGAGCCAGGGATTTCGAGATCAGCCGGATCCTTCCGCTGTATGAACGGTATTATGAAGATGTGGTTGCCGCCACTATTAAGTATTAGCCCACGTCCCGGATTTTTTAAGATACCGTATCATCAGGTACATGCTCAGCAGCAGCAGGGCGATACCGCCCAGTATACCGTTGCGGGTGCCGGCATTTTCAAACAGGTAGCCGTACTTATACCCGATCAGGGCGGTGATCCCCAGTAGCCAGACAAAGAGTGTGTTGTACTCTTTGATCAGCCACCGCCTGTAGTTAAATTCCATGCTGCCGAGGGTATTCCCCAACCCCCTGAAATCGATCAGCCACCGGTTTACACGTTGTGTATATGCATCGAATTCCGGGCCGAATTTATTTCTTAGAAAATTTTCTTCCGCCAGGACGATCGCCTGGTAAATAAACAGGAAGAACGGTATCACGACCACGACGTAAAAGAGAGAATTGGAAAGTACACCTACGCCTGCGAGCATCAGGATATTGCCGACATACAAAGGGTTACGGCAGTGGCTGAATAATCCTTCGGTTACCAACCGCTCTGCATATACCTTCTTGTCCTTCCCGCCCCTGATGATATAGGCCAGCCCGATGGTCATCCCGCGCAGGATCTCCCCGGAGAAAGTAATGATGAGGCCCAGTAAGAGTGGGATGAGGTAGTAATCCGCCCCGAAAACCTTTTCTGTAAACAGCTCGGGAGAGGGGAGAAACAGGAGCAGGTAAAGAAAGATGAACAGGTTGTTCCTGTATTTGAAGAAGAAATTGCCTATAGAGATCATTTTTTGCTTGTTGTAAATTATTCCTTTACTTCCATTCCTACTTCTCCGGCTTCAGCGCCACCACGCCTGAAAAATTATACCATTTAAAAAATGTTTCAGGATTGAGGAAGCCTGCTTCCCTGAGCAGGAGGGAGTTTTCAGAGAGCTTGTAGGGGATCAGCACGTTTTCCAGCGCCTCCCGTTTCTGCGATATTTCCAGCTCGCTGTACTGGTTCCTTCTCTTGTAATCGTAATAATATTTTATGAACCTCCTGTTATAAAGGCTGTCTTCGGTCAGTACTTTTTCGACGAGGATGAAAACTCCACCGGGTACCAGCCCGTTAAAAATCTGCTTTAATAGTCTTTCCCGGTAGATGGGCCTGATAAATTGCAGGGTAAGACACATGACCACGACCGAAGCATTTGAAATTTCAGGATCATGCTGTAAGTCAGCCTGTCGCAGTGTGACCGGGCGCTTAACTCCTGCTTCGTCAAGCTTCTTCCTGCATTTTTCCAGCATTTCGCGCGACTCATCCAGGCCGACAAACCTGATATCTTCGGCAACCAGCGAGTTCAGCCCGATCAGGGTTGTGCCGGTGGAGCAGCCGAGGTCATACACATCGGTGCCCTTCTGTACAAAGTCTGCCGCCAGTTCGGCTACCATTCTCTGCATCTCTCCGTAGTAGGGCACCGAGCGGTTGACCATGTCGTCGAAAACACTGACAACGCTGTTGTTGAACTTGAAATCGGCCGGTTTGGTTATTTCGTCTTTAAAGACAGCGTCCTGTCCTTTAGTTGAAGCGGTCATGTAAAATGGTTTATATTTTAAAAGTCGTTAATAGGTAAAAGCCGTTACCAGCCTCCACCTAATGATCTGTAGAGCTGTAAAAGTGTAAGAAATTGTTGTTTCCGGATCTGAATCAG
>CAZLGW010000074.1:0-12307 GCA_964559125.1 uncultured Cytophagales bacterium | reverse complement strand
ACGGCCATATAACCGCACCGGTCCGTGCCGGGGTCGGAGCTGCCTGGCGGCCCGAACTCTTCTCCCGGGAAGATCCGTCTTACCGGGTTTCAAAATTATAAGATACCCTATGGGATCAAATGGTATAAATTCGGCTTACGTATATAAAATTGCTCTCGTAGCATCCATAGGAGGGTTTCTCTTTGGATATGACTTGGTTATCATTTCAGGAGCCCTGCTTTACCTGGAAGAATATTTTCAGCTGACGGCCTCCATGAAGGGGTTCGTCGTCAGCAGCGCTATCCTGGGGGCTATTTCCGGACCCCTTATCGGGTTGTGGTTTGCCGATCGTATTGGCAGGCGCAAAACAATGATGGTTTCAGCTTTATTTTTCCTTATTTCAACAATCGGTTGTGCCTTGGCCATGACCGTATGGAGCCTGTGCTTCTGGCGCTTCCTGGGCGGGGTCGGTATCGGGCTGGCTATGATGTCGTCGCCCATTTACATTGCAGAGCTTGCCCCTGCCGACCAGAGGGGTCGGTTGGTCAATGTTAACCAGTTGTCTAACGTGATCGGCATCAACATGGCCGTCATCGTCAGTTACTTCCTGTCTTTCGACGGGGATTGGCGGTGGATGTTCGGCTCACAGGGGCTTCCTGTCTCCATTCTGATGGCAGGCCTGATGCTCATCCCGGAGAGCCCCCGCTGGCTGGTGGAAAAGGGCCTAACTAAAGAAGCTCTAAAAGTACTCACGAGTATCAACGGCCGGGAAAAGGCGATGGAAGAGATCGGGGAGATCGAACGTTCGATCAGGCAAGAGCACGGAGGCTTCAGAGAATTGCTGAACGGATGGACCAGGGCCGCGCTACTGGCAGGAGTAATACTGATGGTCCTCTCGCAGGTCAACGGAGTAAACATGATGTTGTTGTATGCACCCACCATCCTTTCGGAGGCAGGCATCAGCGTAGGCTCAAATGCGATCCTGAGCTCTATCCCTGTTTACCTTTTTATTTTTGTTTGTACGCTGGCAGCCTTCCCCCTGATCAGGCATTTCAGTCGGAAAGGGCTTTTGATCGTCAGTGTATTCTTCATGGGTGCAGGACATATCCTTATGGCAGCTATTCTATACGCCGGGTTGCCGCCTCTATATATCCTGCTGCCCATGCTATTGGCTACCGGATCGTTTACGCTTGGCCTGGCTCCCCTAAGCTGGGTGATCGTTGCTGAGATGTTCCCCAACCGCGTACGCGGTAAAGCAATGGGGGTCGTATGCTTTTTCCTCTACCTCTCTTCTTTCCTGATTGCCCGTTTTTTTCCCGTCATGAGCGAATGGTTTGGCCAAACGTATGGTAGCGCTGCAGGTATATACCTTGTTTTTGCTGGGATCTGCTGGCTAGGCGTGCTATTTTGCTGGAAAATGCTGCCGGAAACTAAAGGCGTTTCTCTCGAAAAAGTCTCCGCTCTGTGGGTGAAGAACAATAAGGCTGCCGGTGACGTCTGAGAAGATCAGTTAGTTAGACACAAAAATGAAGGCCTTCTTACATCACGACGATTTCTAGTTGCTTACAAATCATCTTACAAAGATCAATGTCCAATTTGGGGTGTCGGGGTACCGTGGTCTTCTTTCCTGTAGTTGTATTTATATAGATGTCATGTTTGGATCCATGTCGATGCAAAGAACATCCACAGCCCTTTAGATGTTTTAAAAACTGGTTTCTCTTTACCGACATTATGCAAATACAAGCTCTTCCCTGCCAATGACCGACGGCAAATCTTTCTCAGCCCTCATGTCTTCGAGATATAGTTCGAGGGCATCCTTTATGTTCTCCATAAGCTCTTCCCTGGTTTCTCCCTGCGTAATAACGGCCGGAATTTCTTTGATCGTGCCTATGAGACCTTCCTTTCCTTTAATGATCAAAACCGTCAGTGTCATCTTTTTTCTTGTTATCCAATTCAAATATACACTTTCCTTTGCTTATCTGTCAATATGCACCTTTTGTTACGACTGTCAAATAAGCCTATCTGCAATCGGGCCGCTTCAAAGACCCTTACGTCATTAAAGCGGCCTGCCAGGATTTCCTTGGAAGCCTTGGGCTCCTCCCGAATACGGTTGAATATGCGGAGTAATTGTTTTGAATTAGCCTGTTATTCCTCCAACAGCTATTTCCATACGGCTTTAACTTCAATGTTTATTCCATCCAGATTGATAATCTCTTCATCTTCTGCTGTAAGAATCCAGCCGTGGGTAGCCCGGCAAATAAGTACAAGCTTTCAACAAGCCCTTAATCTCCTGGTTTCGGGGTCTGCTATATTCCAAATGACCGGCAGTAAACCAGGTAAACACCTGACCCTGAGCGGACAGAGCATCTTGCCTCTACTGCAACGGAAAGCCTCAAATTGGAGTGAAGACCTCAGAACCTATTGCTCTCCGGAGTGGAAATTTGGGTGGTCATCAGGAAGTAATACATTGCAAAAGAACTGCAGAATTTTATTAAAAACGCTGCAGTTCTTGCTTTTTATTCCGGATAAATTTGCAACTATGACAATAGAAACGCCGTGTGAAGAAATAAAAATCACGATGATACGGTCGGAATACAGGTAGTACGGCATATTGTGCTGAATAAAAGTTTGAGGAACTGATATGATTTTCAGAAAACAACTGGCTGCTCCCGCGCTGATCCTGCTATTAACAGGCGGACTGATCGCCTTAACCCGGCAAAAAGAAACAAAAGCCGGGAAAGAGGCGCCTCCCAACATCCTCTTCTGCATCGCCGACGACATGTCTTTCCGGTTCCTGAACGCCTATCATGAAACTCCCTGGATCAACACCCCTTCCTTCGACAGGGTTGCCCGCGAAGGCGTATTGTTTGCCAATGCCTACACGCCCAACTCCAAGTGCTCGCCTTCAAGGGCCTGTATCCTGACCGGCAGGAACCCCTGGCAGCTCGAAGAAGCCGGTAACCATGTCCCCTATTTCCCGGATAAATTTGTTACCTGGATCGAAACCCTGGGAGACCATGGGTATTGGACGGGCTATTCGGGCAAGGGCTGGGCTCCGGGGAAGGTCGGCAACCGGGCAGGCAAACCGCGCCAGCTCACCGGCCCCATGTTCAACCAGCATAAAATCCAGCCTCCCACTCCCAATATCTCCAATATCGATTACGCTGAAAACTTCCGGGAATTCCTGGAGAAAAAGCCTGGTAACCAGCCCTTTTGCTTCTGGTACGGGGGCTTGGAGCCACACAGGACCTATGCGTACGGATCGGGTGCGGCTCAGGGAGGTAAAAAAACGACCGATATTCGCGAAGTACCTCCGTACTGGCCCGACAACGAAGTGGTCCGGAACGACCTGCTCGACTATGCCTTTGAAGTGGAGTATTTCGACCGGCAGTTGGGAAGAATACTGGATATGCTCGAGAAGAACGGCGAGCTTGAAAACACGATTGTCGTGGTCACTTCCGATAACGGCATGCCCTTCCCGAGAGTAAAGGGGAATGTCTATGAATTCTCCAATCACCTCCCCCTGGCCATGATGTGGAAGCGCAAAATGAAAAAGAAGGGGCGCATCGTAAAAGATTATGTGAGCTTTATTGATTTTGCACCAACATTCCTGGAGCTAGCCGGTATTTCAGATCAGGAGAATACTATGCAGCAGGTCCAGGGAAAATCGTTACTGCCTTTGCTTCTGTCGGAAAAAGACGGACAGGTCGATCGCAGCCGCAACCGGATGTTGCTTGGCCGCGAAAGAACGGATGTGGGCAGGCCTGACGACGCCGGATTTCCCGTAAGGGCAATTGTGAAAGATAATTTTTTCTATCTTGTCAATTACGAGCCGGCCAGGTGGCCGGCCGGTAACCCCGAAACCGGCTATCTCGATGCAGACGGCAGCCCCACGAAGACCGAAATACTGAATGCCAGGCGAAGCAAAGGGACCGACCCCTATTGGGACCTGTCGTTCGGAAAGCGGCCCGACGAAGAATTGTACAAGCTCGATACCGACCCGCACGGTATAGAAAATCTCGCGCAGCATGCGAATTACAAAAAGGTTGCCCGAAAGCTCCGGACAGAAATGGAACAGGAGCTAAAGGCGCAGGGCGACCCCCGGATGGAGGGGAAAGGGTACGTTTTCGATCAATACCCCTTTGCCAACGAGGCTTCCTTCAATTTTTACAACCGCTGGAAAAAAGGCGAAAAGCTGAATGCCGGTTGGGTAAATCCGTCCGATTTCGAGAAAACAGATATGAATAAATAGCCGGCGCGATGAAAAAGTATGTGATATTATTGTGGGTTCTGCTTTCCGGCATCAGTTATGCCTTTTGCAAAGAAGACCGCCCCAACATCCTCTGGATCACGATTGAAGATACTTCGCCTGAGTTCATCGGCTGCTATGGAAACCCACACGCTAAAACGCCCGTTATCGATCATCTGGCCGGGCAGGGGCACCGCTTCCTCAATGCGTTTTCTACCGGATCGGTATGCTCTCCGAGCCGTACGGCCCTCATCACCGCTGTAAAAACCTACCAGGCGGGTACTGGCCACCATCGCAGCAAAAATCCACTACCCGGTTTCATCAAAGGGTTCCCCTTTTATCTTCGGCAAAACGGGTATTTTACTGTCAATAACCGCAAAACTGACTACAACGTCGCTGATGAGGCGTCTTTCATCAAAGAAGCCTGGGACGAAAGCTCCGCCACCGCCGATTGGAGCCACCGCAAACCCGGCCAGCCTTTTTTTGCCGTTTTCAATTTCGAGGACTCGCACCAGTCCCGGACCATGACCTTTCCCTATGAAAGGTACAGGAAACAGGTGCTGGAGCAGCTGCCGGAAGAAGCGCGGGTATCTGAAAATGACTTCGAAGTCCCTCCCTTTTACCGGGACAGCCCCGCTATGCGGAAGCCACTCGCCAGGGTTTATAATTCACTCAGCCTTACCGACCGGAAAATCGGGCTGCTGTTGAAAAAACTGGAAGAGGACGGTCTTCGCGACAGCACCATTATATTTTTCTTTTCGGATCACGGGGAAGGAATGCCGAGAGGAAAAACCAACAGTATCGACTTCTCTTACCGGGTTCCGTTTGCAGTCTGGTTTCCACCTGCCTATCAGCATTTATCGCCCTGGGGCAGCGCAGGCAGTACCGTCTCCGAGCTCACCGACTTCACAGACCTGGGCCCTACTGTGCTGAGCCTCACCGGAACAGAAATCCCGGCGCACATGAGCGGGCGCGCCCTCGCCGGGCCCGCGCGCAAAAAAGCCCCTGGATATTGCTTCCTGTCTTCTGACCGCTCCGACAACGGCCCCGATCTGTGCAGGACCGTCATGGACGGAAGATACGTTTATACCCGCAACTTCATGCCTTTTATGCCGGAGTTGCGCTATATCCGTTATATGGAAATAGGAGAGATCAAACAGGAAATGCGGCAGGATTTCCTGGCAGGCAGGCTGAACAAAGATCAGGAAAGGCTATTTACCCAAAGGCCTCCCGAGATGCTTTTCGACCTCGAAAAAGATCCCTGGGAAATGAAAAACCTTGCGGATGATCCTGCCTACAGCAAGATCAGAAACAGGATGCGTAAGGCTTTGGAGGATGAATTGCTTACACAAAGAGACATTATGTTCATGCCCGAGTTTTCCATGCGCAGTCTACCGGGAGGCGCTAATCCTTATGAATACCGGTTGGACAGGAAGGCCTATCAACCGGAGCCGGTTTGGGCGGCAGCAGTCCTTTCCGGGTTCACCGACCGGAATGCCTTAAAAAAACAGGTTGAGTTTCTTGAAAAGGGAGATTCCCTACAGCGATACTGGGCGCTTACGGGCCTTTGTTCCTATCCTGCCGAAAAAATCGACAGGTACAGAAATCAAATCCTGGCGGCCACACGCGACACCTACCCTCCGGCAGCTGTACTGGCTTCATGGTTAGCTTATCATCACTGGGCTGACCGGTCGGCAGAGGCAGATCTCCGGGCATTTTGTACCTCCCATAACCCCGATCTATCGCTATT
This sequence comes from uncultured Cytophagales bacterium, assembly GCA_964559125.1. Taxonomy (GTDB): domain Bacteria; phylum Bacteroidota; class Bacteroidia; order Cytophagales; family Spirosomataceae; genus Ravibacter. The sequence goes on along the minus strand of CAZLGW010000074.1, from coordinate 6,329 downwards.
GGCACTGAATCTGCTTCTTTACACGCCGCGTAAAGACCCCTTTGTTGCTACCGTAAAAGAAGCCTATCGTCAATCCGGCCGCTTTAAAGACCCCTACGTCATCAAAGCCGCCTGCCAGGATTTCCTCGGGAGCCTCGGACTCGTCCCGAATACGTTTGAATATGCGGAATGATCGTTTTGAACCGATCTGTTATTATTCCAACAGCCATTTCTATACGACTTTAACTTTAATTCTTGATAATGTCTTCCGGAGCCGGTTCCTATGTAATATCTTTCACTACAAAAACGAACCTTTTATTAAATCTTTCTTTTCAATAAAGACATATTAGTTCCCCCTGAAGCCGCCTCCTTCGCGGTATCCGCCTTCCCTTCTGAAGCCGCCTTCACCGGGCATCCCTTCCCGGTATGGCCGCTCTCTCTCTAAATCAGGTTGCTGCGAGGACCCTGACTGACGGCTACCGAAATTTCTCAGGTTGTAGGTAAAGGTCAGCATTGCGTACCGGGTCAGCACCTGGCTGATCACGTCCTGCTGGTAGGTTTCGGTTACGGCGCGGCTGATGCTGTTGTTTTGCCCGAGTATGTCAAAAATGGTCACCTTCAGTTCTGCCCTGTTATTCTTAAGCATCTTTTTACCGAAACTGGCGTTCCAAAGAGTATAGCTCTGGTTGAAACCTTCGCCCAGGCCGCGGTACGACTGACTGTTGATATCCGTCTGTAATACAAACCCTTTCCCAAAAATCCAGTTGGCCCGCGCACCCATACCCTGCGACAGGTAGTTGTTGTTGGTCCTCTGCTGGATGCTGTTTTTAACAATATTATAATTCCCGCTATAAGAAACTGCAAAATCCAGGTTTTGGCTGATATTACTGCTGATCACAACTCCCTGGCTCACCGTGTAGGTATTGGAAAGGTTGCGGACATTATTGATCATCCCCGGCATCCGTTGGTAGTTAAGGCCTGAATTGAGATTCACGTTCAGCTTCCAGGATTTTATGGGCATACCGTAGGTTACAAGTCCCCGCAGCCCCAGGTTACCGTTAACGTTGACCGGGGCGGTAAACTGGGCGCCTTGCTCCAATAAGAGGCCGTTAGGTAGCAGGGTAGGCTCCTGGGCTATGATCGTCGAATTCGTGATATAGTTATTCACAACGTTTCCTGAAATAAGAACAAACAGGTTGTGCCCTGTCTGGGTACCTACCGTGTTAAAACGCGCGCTCAACATGTGCCGGTACGACTGCTTCAGATCCGGGTTTCCGGCAGACATAAAAAGCGGGTTACTGTTGTCGATAACGTTCTGAAGCTGGTTGATTGACGGCTCCTGAGTCGATGCCCGGTAGAAAAGCCTGAAATTGGTACCTCCACGCTTACCGACCATCAGCATGGCATTCGGCAGAAAATTGAAAAATGAATTATCTACCTTATTATTACCGGGAAACAATTGCTGGCTGTATAGGTTGGCATGCTGCAGATCAAACCCGGTACCAAACATGAACCCCGATTGGGAACGAATACGATAGCTTACCCCTCCCCGCTGTGTAGTATACCTGTTATCGAATGTATTGGACAGGAGGGAGTCTATAACGGTATAATCCCGCGTAGTTTCCGAATAATGATAGGTCTCGCTTCTCGAATTGTTGTTGCTGACTGAAATGTTATATCCGAACTGAAGCTGCCCTGTCTTGCCTACAGGTTCGGTATAATTTGCGTTGGCGCTCAGCCTGATCCCCTTCGTCCTGTTTTCCGAAACCTGGTCGATAGTATCTCCCGGATTGACGGGATTGGTAAAATAGAGATTCCGGGAATTCAGACTCCCGTCCCTGTTCCTGTTATTGATAGCTGAAGTGAAATCTATCGAAAATGTTCTCCCCGCTTTGGCAAACCGGTGCCGCCATAACAGGCTGTTATTGATATTATAGGCAATATTATTGGTGATACGGTGATTCTCCGTCAGGTTAATCAGCGAGCCGTCCTCCTTGTAGGAAGTAACCCCTGACCTGTCTGTTCTGCTCTCGTTATTCTGAAAACTCAGGCTCGGCGTAAAAATCAGAGAGTTCCTGTCGTTGATCTTGTGCTCCAGGCGCACATTTAACCTATGGTTATAATTGGTATTTGCGGAGATAGACGTATCGCTGTACAGCTGGTTCCCCCTGGAAAGAAAGGTCTCCCGCCCTGTAATCTGCCTGTTGACATTACCGGACCTATTGAAAAAGTAGCTCCCTGTTACTTCCGTTTTTTTGCCCCAGGTGCCGGAATAGTTCATGCCCAGGGCGGTGGTATTGGTAATCCCGCTTTGCTGCCCTACCATAAAGTTGTCGGCGCTGCTGCCTCCTCCCCGGCCGCCACCACCGCGACCTCCTCCTCCTCCGCGGCCACCACCACTGCTGCCTAATACTCCTGCGAGATCCTGCGATCCGAAATTCTGCTGGTTTACGTTGTTGCTGAGCCCTATCAGCGATAGCCGGTGCCCTGCTCCAAAGATATTGAGATTTCCACCGGCCATAAACCGGTTATCGAGACCATACCCCGCAAAAAGCTTTCCGAACTGCCCGCGGTTCCGGTCCGCCCTGGTAACGATATTGATCGTTTTCTGGGCATTCCCGTCATCAAATCCGCTGAATTGCGCCTGGTCGGTCTGCCGGTCAAACACTTCTATCTTATCCACAATTTCGGCCGGCAGGTTCCTTATGGCAAGAGTGGCATCGTCTCCGAAGAAAGGTTTCCCGTCTACCAGGACTCTCTGAACTCTTTCACCCTGGGCCTGCACCTCTCCGTTTTCTACCGTTATTCCCGGCATTTTCCTGATGAGGTCTTCCGTTGTAGCGTCGGGGTTCACTTTAAACGCCGCGGCATTATATTGAGTAGTATCTCCCTTTTGCTGTGATTGCTGGATAGCCCCTACCACCTGCACTTCTTTGAGCAGGTGAGCTCCGGTCTTCATCGTGATGGTGCCCAGGTTCACATTCGCATCCTTTACCTCAAAATTCCTGGTGATGGTCTCGTAGCTCAGGTTTGTGATCACCATTTGATAGGACTGCGGAAGGACGCCGGAAAACTGGAAATTCCCGGCGACATCCGATGCAGTATACACTGCTTTGGTGCTGTCAGAAAGGGGATACAATTTTACGTATGCTCCGATAACGCCTGAATTGTCTGCCGAATCTTTCAATACGCCGCTAACCCGGTAAGTCTGTGCTTGCACGACCATCGACGACCAATGAAGGAATAAAAGACATGTTAAGATAAAAGATACAGGAAAACGCATAAGATAGACACGGTCTGGTTGGTAGAACCCGGTCTGACTTAGAGCGCTCTGCAACACGAAAGTTTAACGCCCGGGCTGTTTTTATCCGGACGAACCGATCAAATCGATGTTTTTATCGATAGACAGAAGTCTTTAAACGACCAATTTCCTAAGAAACGATGCGGTTGTTGTTGTCCGGGAAAACCACCTTCGGCCGAAACTCCGAGGCTTCCTCCTGCGAAAGCGTCCCGTAAGCAATAATAATAACGATATCCCCCACTTCTGCGCGGCGGGCTGCCGCTCCGTTAAGACAGATCGTACCTGTGCCCCTTTCTCCTTTTATGACGTAAGTAACAAGACGCTCCCCGTTGTTATTATTGACAACATGCACCTGCTCATTCTCTATCAGCCCGGCAGCATCCATCAGGTCTTCGTCGATTGTAATGCTTCCGACGTAATTCAACTCCGCCTGGGTAACTCTGACCCGGTGGATTTTGGACTTCATCACGGTTATCAACATTTCTTACAGGTAGCTGTTTGATAATTCTGATACGAAGCTGCAAAAATATAACGCTCCTCCGAATATATGAACATCGGATTCTACTTAATCGTGCCCAATTTCATTTCTATCTCCTGCTGAAGCATTCGTACTATTTTGTAATATTGGGATTGTAAAGAAACGATACAAAGTTGGTTCTGGTTCACTTTATCGTCTGCCGGAACACGAAATTTCCTTTTTTTAAGAAGCCTGTGTATAAAAAATGGTAACTCCGCCCTGGTATTTAATATGTCACAGATACGAGGTTGCCAAAAAAAATTAACAATTTAACAATCAGCTATTTAATACAGATGAAAGGTAAGATCAATTCGGTGAGCAGAAGGGACTTTTTACAGAAAAGTACAGCTGCTGCGGTGGGTAGCTTCTTTATCGTTCCCCGTCATGTATTGGGAAAGGGCTTTATTGCTCCCAGTGACAAACTGAACATTGCCGGCGTAGGCGTCGGGGGAAAAGGTAACAGTGACGTCAACAACGCCTGGAACAACGGGAAAGAAAATATCGTAGCACTGGTCGACGTGGACTGGAATCTCGGGGCAAAGTGCTTTGACAAGCATCCTACGGCAAAGAAATACAAGGACTTCAGGAGGATGCTGGACGAAATGGGGAAAGATATCGATGCCGTAATCGTTTCTACTCCCGACCACACCCATGCCATTGTAGCGCTTACAGCAATGGAAATGGGGAAACATGTGTACGTACAAAAACCTCTGGCACACAGCCTCCACGAAACAAGAGTACTGACCGAGGCTGCCAGGAAATATAAAGTAGTGACGCAGATGGGCAACCAGGGGGCATCCAACCCCGGGCAGCTCCAGATACTGGAATGGTTCGATAAGGGGCTGATCGGGCCGGTAAGCGAAACCCACATCTGGACCAACCGCCCGGTGTGGCCGCAGGGCATCCCTTTCCCTACCCAGAAAGCAGACGTTCCTGATTACCTCGACTGGGATCTGTGGGTAGGCCCGGCAGAATGGGTCGACTATAGCCCCGCATGGCACCCCTTCAAATGGCATGGTTGGTGGAATACAGGTACAGGCGCCCTGGGAGACATGGGCTGTCACCTGATCGACTCGGCATTCAGAACACTCCGGCTGGGCTATCCTACCGAAGTAGAAGCCAGCGTAGGACAGGTATTTATAAAGGACTGGAGCCCGGAATACATCCCGGAAGGGTGCCCGCCCTCTTCGGTGATCCAGCTTAAATTCCCGGCCAGCAGCCATAACAAGTCTGACGTGAAGATGACCTGGTACGATGGCGGCATCAGGCCCTTCCATCCCGATCTCATCCCGGCCGACGACCCGTTGGGCGAGGCAGACAGCAGCAACGGTGTGATGCTGATCGGCTCCAAAGGCGTTATTTCCTGCGGCACCTACGGCCGTAACCCCGTTTTATATCTCAAAGGAGGAGAAAAGCGCACCATGCCCGAAGGAGCATTCAAAAACAAATATTCCGATCTGCCTGAATTCGGTCACCAGGTATCGTGGACCGACGCCTGCAAGGCAGGTTTCAATAGCAAAGAGCACAAAGCGCTGACCTCTTCATTCGACTATTCCGGGCCGTTGAATGAAACCGTGATTATGGGTAACCTTGCCATCCGCAGCTATACTTACCGGGAGCCTAAGGCCGATGGAAAAGGTTTCAATTTCCCCGGTCGCAAGAAGTTGCTATGGGACGGGAAAAACCAGAAGATCACCAATTTCGAACCGGCCAACCAGTTTGTAAAACGGAAGTACAGGGATGGCTGGAAACAGGTATAGCACCCTGCCCCGGTTAAACCTTAAGACACTTTTCCCGTCATAATTACATACTACCCTGGTACGGTGCCGGCACCGCACCAGGGGTAATTTTGTTGTTAATTCAGATCATCCTAAAGAATACTATTATGAACTCCAACAAACAGAAACCGGTTATGAAAACGCTATCGGGATTATTTGTACTGGCAATTGCTTACCTGCTGGTTTCCTGCTCTACGCCAAAAACAGTCGTAAGTTATAACCCGCAGGAAATAAACAAAGCCGTGGAAGATCAGTCGTATCAGTTCATTGCGCGATTTGTGCAGCCTGCATCAGGCAGAATGCGGGATATTACCGCATCCGGGCACTTTCTGAAAGTAACTTCCGATAAGATCTCGGCAAACCTTCCCTATTTCGGAAGGGCCTATTCCGCGACTATAGGAGGCGAGGCAGGAATCAAATTCGAGTCTGCCAACTTCACTTACGATATAAGTACAAAAAGCAAAGGAGAGCGGGAAATCTACATTAAGGTAAACGGCTCCCAGGAAGTCCGCGAGCTGTTCCTGACTGTATTTACTGACGGAAGCGCCGACCTCAGGGTTACGCCTGTCAACAAGCGGTTTATTTCGTACAGGGGAGAGATTACTCCTTTGACCAGGTAAGCTGCCGCCGGGCCGGCTACAGGTTTACAAAGACTATTTCACAGATATCACCCTAGTGTTTATATTTTCGATGCTGACTTCTTTCACCAGGCTATTATCATTCTCATCGCGTACCTGAAAGAAATAGGTCCCTG
>CAZLGW010000073.1:0-12403 GCA_964559125.1 uncultured Cytophagales bacterium | reverse complement strand
TTTTCAATACCAGCAGGTGCGATTGAAAGCCAGCGTAAAAATACAGTTTTTAACGTTTTCAAGCCGATTTCCATCCGAAAATGTAACAAACAAATCGTCAGCCTAGGAAAGCGTAAAAACTTCCGTAGGCTGACGACCAACTTTTATACTTTGATTTACAACGATTTAGTTAAATTCAGCACTGGTGAATTTGTTCTTTGATCTCGCAAAACTACCAGGCGCTGTATAAACGACGACTGACCCACGACGTAACTTATAGAAACCGAGTCCGTTGACCTCTTTCTTTGCCGAGCGCAATTCGTTCAGTATAACGTTCATCTCGCATCTGGTAAAAAACAACTCCATCACCCTCCTGTATCAGTTTTTCCGCTTCCAACTGTAACGATTTGAACTGGGCGTGTGTTAATTCGCCTTCAAATACTGAATTCTGAATCCAGGTCAGATAGCGCCGAAACAGCTTAAGCATTTTTCCTACGCGCTTTTGGTTTACATCGTACACCGCAATAAAGTAAGGCATAAAAGTTGGGTACTGCTTCCTCAAGAAAGCATTTGATGATGAGAAACTCTTTTATCAATACGTCAAAGAACATTGCAGACTACACCGTCTGGCAGACTCTACCACCACATGTGCAATCCCTGATAAGGTTCTTTGACAGGGTCACTCAGATGACGAACCAGTTTGTAACATTCCAACCTGATTAGCCGTTCGTAGGACACTTTTCGATCCAGTACCCGGTGTTGAACGGTTTGACTTAGACGTTCGTCCCAGTGTTGAACAAAGATCTTTCGGCCGGCTTCCGACAAATAGCAACCGCCCAAGTGTCTCTCAAAGTGCTTCGGTCCAATTTCACCTGTTTTCAAAAGTCGGAAAATGGCTCTATCTACCAGCAATGGCTTAAACACCTCGGCGATATCCAGCGATAAAGAAAAACGCCGCTCACCAGGTTCATGTAAAAAAGCAATTGTCGGGTCTAACGCCGTACGGTAAATCTGCCTTAGTACGGTATTGTAACAAAGTGAATTACCGAATGATATCAAGGCATTCAATTCGTTGGAGGGTGGCCGCCGTTCCCGCTTGTTGAATGGAAACAGCATCGACACATTTTCTCCCAGAAAATAGGTCCACAGCTGATAGTAGCGATCCCGAATGCGCCCCTCTACAGCCATTAATGTCTGAATATCAACAGTGTTCGGCAAAGCTTCCCGGTCGCGGGAAAGCGCCACAAGAGTATCCTGTACTGCATCACGCGCTTTTCCCTCCAACCGCGGCTGATAATATTTAATGACCCGCTCTATGTTGAACAGTGCTGCTTCCACAAATGCCCGGGCCAGCACCAATCTTTTTTTGACGTTCAGGTAAAATTGAGCCTGCTGTACCCGCAGATGTCCTGAGAGCTGATTGTCTCGCGGGAATAGTGTCGCGGTAAAATTGCCGTAGTAGTCGTAGAAAAACGCCGGAATCCCCTGTTGGCCCAAAAATGTGATGAGCTTGGAATTGATGTCGATCTCCCCGAACAAAAATAAACTGTCGACGCTTTCTACCGGAAAAGGTGACCGCGGCCCTTTGGCTTCGGTTGAGGGTAGTGCCTGGTCGTCGGGCAAATCGTCAGGTTGGCGATCACCATTCATTTTCTCTAACGCCAGTGTATTGTGCTGTCGCTTTAATCGTCCACTTGAGAACAAATAATAGGGTCGTTTCATACGGCAAGGTTTGATGAGGGGAGTTTATATTTTTGTTATGAGGCAGTCTTCACGGTAGGGAGTCTCACCCATAGCATAATTCTTCAAAAGAACACTTCCTGCAAAACGCACGCCTGGTGAGTACTGGCGGCGGCGATTCCCGTCGTGCCAAATCCCGTATTGACTTCACTGTTTGCTCTAGCTCCGCTATATGGTCAGGGGCAAGTATAACCTGTTCAGTACGTTTGAGGAGCGGATAGTCCAATTGTCCGGTAAAAGGTGAGTCATCAGCACGTTTCACGCCATTGCGGTATAATAACCAAAGGTAAAACCGTACCTGCCAGCTATGCGCCTCTTCGCATGAACGGCTCTTCTTGGTTTCGTGCAATACGCCCTGTTTCAGTTTCATACGGTCGATTTTGCCGATCAAGGGCGTACCATCCGGGGCTTCGGCTTCAATTTGAAGTTGTTTGTCATCGCGGGTGTAGACAGCTTCATCCAGCAAACGTCCGAGGGCTACGGTATCCGATTCCTGCTCCATCCAAATCCCCCGCAACGACCACCACGCCTTGCGGGGGCACAGCCGGTAGTAGCCGACGAGCATCCCACCGATGCGGTGGGAGGAGTTTGTAGAATTATGACTGGTAGTCATAAGCAGACAGTAGGTCGATAATATGCTTTTCAGCTTGCGACATTGCATCTGCCGTGCCTATGACACCCCGTACGTGTCCCTTGCAACTTAGCGAAACAAAAGTTTCTACTCCATCAAAAGACTCAACAACCGGATCTGCTTTACGAGTATCCTCTTCGTTCAAATCGGCGCGAATAGCCGAAGCAATTAAACTGGCATTCTCGCTGACGGCCAAGGCCAATGTTGTTTGGGGGCTATAGGTACGAGCTTGATTGCTCGTGATATGCCATTCCACTAGTGCTTTGGCCAATGCTTTGATTAATGCTTCACGTCGTTCAACCGGACAAATCAGCCGTTCTCCATTTTTTGATAAGACCCAACCCTGTTCTTTTAAGTTTTCTAAAGCATCGCCGGTTAACTCTGGTTCGTGTTGATTCACTGAAACGCTGAATAGCCGGGAACGGTCAATCGCAATATCGTAAATGAATAAACCTGTTGTGCGAGCATGATCGGGAATCCAGTTACGTCTTGGCAGTGTCCGTTGATTACTTTGTAGAAAATCATTGATCGCTTCTTCCGACAGCTCCTCACCTTTGGCATTTAATACACGCACGGGATGTGGTTCAGGACGATCACTTCTGTCAAAAGTAAGATTTTCAGAGGTCAGGTTTACCAAAAGAGGATGTAAAGGACGCATGGCAGAAATAGACAAAGGACTGCGGCGTTTGAGTGTTACTACTCCGGGTCTTGCTCGCATCCAACCTCCAATCAGTTGATCGGCGTAGGTAGGGTCACAAGGTGACCAGGGTTCTTTGTTGCTCAGCTCGTTTTTTGCATTAATTTCATAGTTAAAAGTAATCGGCGCCCGTTGTTCATCGAGTTCGTCCGTCAAAAAATCCAACAGCGAGCGTTTTACCTGTTGTCCGCTTGAATAAGCGACATATTTACTATGAACGGGGTCATAATACTTTTTTTGTCCTTCCTGGACAGCAAAAACGGTATGTTCGACAGCTTTTAATCCACGTAGATACAAATAAGGTTTCATAAATTTCAATTGATTTAAGTACAAGAGTTTGATTAATTAGTTGGCTTAAGCAACCGCATACTTCAGTTTCAGCAAAGCCATGAATAGGGGAAAATCAGTAGTAGGCATTAAAGCAATTGTATCGCCTAACTCGTCGAAAGTTGCTTTATTAGCCCCGTCGATTTTGACAAACTCCGCCAGCTTTTCGATAAATTGGCGTCGGTGAGCGGATTTGAGTAAATCGTCCACAGCGTTACTGTTCGTTTTTTTGCCGCGGTCTCCCTGATTGGCAAAGCCCTTCAGAACCGCCGCGATCTTATTAGTCAGCTCAATAAGTTGTTTGTTGTTTAACATTGCTATAATCCAGGTTTGATATACATTGTAAGTGATAAAAATGGGGTCATTTTCGTCCTTAGGTGCTTTAAAAGGTTTCCCTCCCCCACGGCTATCGGGCATGTGTTCTCGTAATTGACGGGGTTCTAAGGCAGGAATGCCGATTTTACCTAGTTCACAGGCCTTCTGAAAGCCCAATGCTGTATCATATAGTGTTCTCAGTGAGTCAGTATTCTCTATAACCGACGATTCCCGACAGATTTGCTGATAAAGTTCGTTCAGAAAACGAACAGCAGGCAATTCGACCGAAACAAAACCCACTGTCGTATTCATCTGACTGAGTGAATAAACATAGGTATTGAGAGCTGTTTTCGGTATTCTTTCAGCCAACGCGAAAATGACCTGGACCCAAGAGATAGTTTCTATACTGGCAATCCCTGATTTTGCATCCATTTTTATATTCGGAGCTTTGTTGGCAAATGGATAAGCTGCATCAAAACGGCCATCAAAGACATTAGTAAGCCAATAACCGTTCCAAGTATTGACCTGGTGAGGCTTCAGGTTTGGTGTTTGAGTCATATATTCACGGTATCGAAACCACCCCTCGTACAGAACCGATAAAACTTCATCCGAATCTATCAGCAGGTTTAATCCTCCGTTAACTCCAATGCCCAGTGCAGCTCCAATCCAGGAAGCATAAACTTCATCCGGCGTAATAGGCAGCGGTATGTCTGTTACCTGTCCCGATGTACCTGCCGAGGACTCGGCTGCGGCTCCACCGAGGAAAAACGAACCGTCGGGTGCATCTTTTTGTATTTTTTCGTGCTGGCCTGCCAGCGCGGTTGCCAAAACGGAGGTAGTTAAAGGAGTTTTACCCTTTTGCTTGTAAGCCTGGTCAAACTTCGAATTGTTGACGTGTTGCAGATATCGTTCATTCATAAAGAACAACGGTATATACACTTCGTCATAAAACTCCTGAGTACTTCGGTCTTTTCCCTCACGTTCGTTCACTAATTCAACCAGCCTTTTTCCAATGTATGCTGTATACATATCAAATCATTCGGTTAATTGTAGATGCTATTTGATTCCCTCCTGTGGTTTTTAAGACTAGCCCGAGGGTCATATCGTAATTATCGTCGGGGATAACAGTCGGATAACTTCCTGTTTCCAACTGTGCCCACGTTCCGGCATAGGGTGCAATCGATCGCCACGGTACCGGTATTTCCAGGTTTTGGCGGGTCTCTCCGAATGTTTTAAGGTATACCTCGCTATCAGACTGTCGGATGCAGACCGCCCCCTCTATTTCCAGGGCATCAATTAATACCGATTTAGCGCGATGACAAAGTATTCGTAGTGGTACCGTATGCACATCAATAGGAGGAATCGCTATTTCACCATATACCAAGTCAATCAATTTCTGTAACTCACTTTCACGCAGTAGCCCACTGGGTAGTAGCTCAAAACTCCGTCGTACAACATCGGGGTTGTAGGGCAAAATATCTTTGTCAATTTGAGGTGGGGCAATCACGCATACTGGACGGTATTTACCGATCGTCTCGGAAGTACGGCGCCGATTAATCCGTCCAAAGCGCTGTATCAAACTGTCCAGCGGGGCAGAATCAGTAACCAGGCGATCAAAGGAAATGTCCAGACTTACTTCTATCACCTGCGTGGAAATCACTAAACACGGGCCTTTACTCTTGTCAAATTCAGTAATTTTCGCCTCCAATGATGCACGGTCACCCCGACGAAAACGACTGTGTATCAACAGAATATTTAAGTCTGGAAATTCTTTTTTTGCCCAACAGTAACGTTCTTGAGCCGTGGCAACCCGATTACCTACAAACAATACCTTTTCCTTGTTAGCAATGGCTTTCTCTACTATTGTACGCGCTTCCGCTTCGTCTCTTAGCTTTTCAACTGTGTGCCGATTGAACTTCTCTAAAGCTCTTTTCCGGAATGCTACCTGGTAAACCCGGCGATTACCTCCCAATATTTTGGTAAGTTCTTGCACCAGTGAGGTTGGAATAGTAGCTGTCCCAATGTGTACGCGACAATTTAATTTGACCAGTTCTTTCACCAGTTCAAGCATCATTGACCGGGCCATGTCATCGTAGACATGTACCTCATCTAATATCACATCGCAGCCCGCGATGTCTAACTTGGTAGCTTCGTATCCACTGATACCGAACACAATCGAAGCAATCTGGTGGGGAGTGGTGATTTTTATACTTGCTCCCGGATTGCGCTGAAAGGATATTTCTTCTTCAATCCGCTTTCCTTTCTCATTGCGTATCTGAATTCTGGAGGCAGCGTGTGCTCTACGTACATCTGTTTGCTGTTCTTTTGGAAGTCGTGTTTCGCTTTTCCCATTTAAATCTTCATCGATTCGCACGAACATAGCGTTAATTGATGCCTGAAAGGGCAGTGTATAAACAACCCGGCCGCGACATCGGCGCAGCAGAAAGTCCGTTTTCCCGGCTCCGGTAGGGGCAATTACAAAAGTGTGTCGGGCGCGATGATTAGTTTGCAGCAGCGACAACGGATGTAAATCAGACTTGCGTGAGTAATAGGTTAAGTCAGGTTTTTGATAAAATGACTTGATCAACGCCGGGGCATTCTCCATATACTCCGAGGCAAAATGATCGGCAGCCATAAGTAAACCTCTCCACTTTGACCAACCGTATTGCATTCGGTAGCAATAATCGTAAGCAAACAGCAAGGCTTCTTTAGCTTCTTCAAGTTCAATGGTTCGAAATTTGACTTTGAAATCTTCATGTTCGACGATCGGTTTTACGGCAACAGACCATACTGACCAGTTTTCTGAATGGCGTTCAAAGACTTTATCAAATCCTTCCCTGTATTTAATAAGGTCTACTATACCTCGCCCTAGTTCCTGATTCGAGATGGCGGAGGCTGATTTATGATGCGCTGCTACCATTTCAATTAAAATCGGCCAATCTTTTTTCTCAAAGAGAGGTAGAAACAGTAGGGAAGATACTTCATGACGATGTGGTAGCGAAGTTATACGTTCGGAATCATCCACTTCTTTTTTTACAGTACGCTGAAAAAATTCGTGAGCTTTGCCTAAATCATGTAGCAACGCGCCTAATCGGGCTAACCTGCGATTAAAGCCATACCGGGCGGCCATTACGGCAATTACATAAGCTACTTGCTGCGTATGAGCCAGGAGTGTCAATCTACCCTGCTCGGGGCTTTTTGCGTATAGTTCCATCATTCAAAAGGCTGAATACCGACGGGATTGCCTGTTATTTTTAAGACTCCATACATGGGTTCGTTGTTCCGGTATCGATCATACCCGACCATAATCGCCATTGGGCTATTTTCAAAAAGCAGTTCAAATCCGACTAATTCTTCAAAATCATTATCAGAAATGGCTTTTGCATTACCATCTGGTAATAAAATATCCTCATTCCGGCACAGACAAATATGTTGGTCGGCAGCGTATAGGGCTTCCTCATTAGTTGCAAATGCCAACGTTAACCTAGGATATAACATCACACCCCGTACCAGGATGGACTGCTTACGGATGGCGCTTTTTTTTGTCTCATAAAAAGCCCGCGACTGTGTACGTTCCTGTTGAGAATCGATTTTGGCATAAGTGAGTTTGTGCCGTAAAATGGCAGAAACCCCCAAACGTATCCGTAGGCCTTCGACGATGCTGGGAGTCAGGAATTGCTGGCTATAGGTTCTTTCGTCCCGTACGGCCGTCCACGGCTTGATAAACCCGAACGGTCCTGAATAAGTGACTATGTATAAAGATCTTTCGCTCATGGATTTCTTATCGTAATGCCCCAAAACCGCTGCCTGTTAAGTCACCAATTCCTACCAGCCACGCAAAATGAATGGCTTCCGGCGTTCCCTCTATAATGACCGGACATTCACTGCCTTTGTGTTCAATGTTCCTAATGGAGATTTTCCGGGTACGCGGATTGGAATATGTGCGATCAAAGGCCACTCTTACATTTAAATGTTCTCGGGTAAAGCCTGCTTGACTTAGCTTCTTGCGGAGTAGATTGGTTAGTAACTCGTTGGCGGCAAGGCTGTCCCAAAATAGATATTCGCGCGTATTGTCGGCGCGTTTTTGGCGTGCCAGTATAGCCGAGCCATCGGTATGGAAAATATGTTGTTTACCAAAGAACAAAGGAGCAATTTCGTTTACTTGCAGTACTTGCATACCATATGCAACGGAGGGCTCATTCAAAACTCCTTTTAATAATTGTTTTGCAAGTTCATCATCGAAAAATGAGATATTCCAGTTTGCTCCCTTTTGGAACTCCAAACTACCCTTACGAACCTCTCCCCCCCGAAGCCAGCCGAAGCTGTACATACTCAGTCCATCATGAACGGCATTCTCTCCCAGCCATTTATGTATCGTTCCTGTGAGCTGATGCAAGTGATTAAAAGGAAGGGATTCGGTGTTGGGACTCAATACCAATTGTACTCGCATATTATTATTAGTTTTGATGTATCAAAGATTAGAGGGTATGACTTCCAAATTCCGGGAGTCATAGACAAAAGGATGAAAATTTTGTCAGTATTTCAAGAGTGTATCGGAAATGCGTCGCCTAATCTTCTGCCGTAATTCAGCAGGCTCCAGCACTTCTACAGTCTCTCCAAGTCCGAGGATTTCAATTTCTAATTCAATATTTAAAACCACACATAATTCAAAATCCACGTATTCGGAAGATATCTGTGGAAGTGTTTGCTGAGAGGGGTGCAGTGGAAGCGATTGCAGATAATTGGCTTGTAACGCTGTGAGACGCAGTACGACCCGCACGGGCTCTGAGTCAGGTGCCGAATTAACGCCAATAACGTGTTGACGCATGGAGCGGTATTGATGGCTGCGATTTTTAGAAATATATTTGTCTGTCAGCTGGAGTTCGGCCATCCGATCCAGGCCGAAAGTCCGTATTTCGTTTTTCTCGATGTCCCATCCATCCAGGTACCAACGGTTTTTGAATTCAAATAACAATCCTGGTTCTATTACGCGTGTTTGGGAGGAAGCAGTTTCGGTGTAGGTTTGATATACAAAAGAGATAACGCGGTGTCCACGCAGAGCCTCCCAAAGCATAGGCAAATGACTGATACCCACAAAATTCGGATTTTTCTCCAATTGCAGGTAACGGCCTATCTCCCGTACTCCCGTTAGTGTTTGATTGACAAACTCTACTCGTTCACGGCGCTCGAGCATATCAAGAAATGCCTTGAAATCGGTAATGTCTTCATCGTCTTCGTTGAGATCGATAAAGTACCCATTTCTGCGCTTGTTATATTTGATGTAAATACCGTACTGTTCGCTGATGTCCTTTTTATCACGTTCGAAAGAACTATCAGAATAATCCGCAAAGCCATCTTCTTTGACAAGATGAAACAGTTTCTCTTTAGAAGGATAAACAAATGGCGGCTGTATGGCGCGGACTAGGCATAAATGACGGCGGAGGGTGGTGGCTAGTGACAAATGAGTATAGTTTAAGAAAAAAATACTGGTATCCGAAAAAAATGAGAGTCAATCGCTTCCACCAGAGCCTTTAGCGGAACGGCCACCTGTTCAAGGAGCTACCGGTCGATGGTTTCTTTCTGTTCAAGCAGCGATACCTTCTGCTGGTTCCACTCTTCGCCCATTTCCCATGCGCCGGATAGGTAGGGGGCATTGCTGCCCCTTCCCCTCCTAAGAACCGGACTTGTCACTTACATAACATCCGGCTCAAGCAAATGACTCAACTGCAAGAACGCTCTTTTTGATGGCTTTTGTTCGGTAAACACTGGAATGTATTTGGTTGTGGCAGTTCTCATGTACTAGTAGCAGGTTGCTATACTTGTCTTGCCCACCGGCTTGAACCGGGATAATATGGTGGGTGTGCAGCTCTTCGCCATTCAATAGGCTTTGGTTGCATACCGGGCAGACGAAGTGTTGCTTGCCGGCCATTTTTTGTTTGCTCGGCACAAGATCTGCTATTTGTCTTTGGCTGCGTTTCTGCCAATATTCTTTTAAGGATGGATCATCCGGCGAAGAGGTTGTCTTTACGATGATATGCCTTTGGATTTTTGTCCATTGGAATTTGAGTAAGTATTCTCCTGTTCGTTTCTCTCCGAAAACCCATTTGTCATTCCTGTCAAGGTTGATCTTGCCCCAGTATCTTCTTACCCGCCATGTGGCGCTTTTGCCGGGGTGTTTCCTTTTGGCATGACGCCATGCCCGGTGATACATCCACTTGTCCAGGGCTGCGAATATCTTTTTGGCTACTCCAATCCGGAAGTAATTCGTCCATCCCCTGATAATCGGATTGAGCATGCTGACCAACTGGTCTACCGGGGTAGTCTTGTTGGCCAGCCATACGGCTTTTATCTTGTCACGGATTTTTTGCTGTGACTTTTTACTGGGCCGTATGAGCAAAATGCTTTTTAGCCTTTTCACCTTGGAGGGGTATTGCCTGATATTGAAGCCAAGGAAGTCAAATCCTTGGGTGATGTGGGCAATACGGGTCTTTTCCTCTGACAGCTCAAGCCCTCTTTCTGCCAACCATTTCTTTATCCTTTCCAGGGCCTGGGTCGCCTTGGCTTCGCTCATGCAAAAGACGACAAAGTCATCCGCGTACCGGACGACCGTATATTCTTTTCTACCATGGCTTTTGCCGTAGGCTATCCCTAATAACTCTTCCATACCATGCAGGGCGATATTGGCCAGCAAGGGAGAGATCACGCCCCCTTGCGGGGTACCCTGCTGGGTCTTTTGGAATAGCTCCCCTTCGATGTAGCCGGCTTTCAGCCATTGTTCTATCAGGTATTTTCCCGGAAAGTTTCCGACTGCCTTCAGCAAATGGGAATGGTTGATGTTGTCGAAGGCTCCTTTGATATCCGCATCGATGACCCAACGTTTTACTCCCGTAGGGTTAGCCAGGCTGAATATTCTGGCGATCGCATCGTGACAGCCCCTGCCGGGCCTGAAACCGTAGCTGGACCCTTCAAAGCGGCTTTCCCATTCGGGTTCCAATGCATTAAGGACCATGGCCTGAAGACACCTGTCTTTGATCACAGGGATTCCCAGCGGTCGCTGCTTTCCATTTTCCTCCCCATCTCCTTCAGCAACATAATCTGCTCATCCTTCACCCGGATAATCTCCGCATTCAGACGCTTGATCTCTTCCAGAGCCTCAAGCCATTTATCCATAGGGCTAAACGTTTGGTTATTATTGATGGTATGTGCAAACTGAGGAATAGAATGGTCGTGGTTGTTGAACGTACATGCACAAATACGAACGTAGGAAACGGCACACTAAAAAAAGCCACTCGCAATGTTACTCACAAGTGGCTGATTAGTCGCCCCGCCTGTACAAATCTCGAACTTATTCTTAATGGATTTAAAGCGGCTCGCAAGCCTGGCGGTTTAATAGCCCAGGCTTACAGCCGCTTTTCTATTGCCTAACTCATCATGAAATAAGGATATGGAAAAGTTAACATGCGAAAGGGCGAAGCAGATTGACCTGGTCGATTACCTTGCCTTGTTAGGGCATCAGCCCCGGAAAGTAAAAAATCAGGACTATTGGTATCTGTCGCCATTGAGGACAGAAAAGACACCATCCTTTAAGATCAACCGAAAGTTAAATGTGTGGCATGACCATGGTACCGGTGAAGGCGGCAATCTGGTCGATTTCGGGATACGGTGTTTTAAATGTACGGTGGCCGAATTGTTGGAGCGGTTGTCCGGCCCGGATGCCCCATCTTTTTCTTTTCACCCGCAACCTTCTCTGACAGGCCATTTACACGCCGTTTTCCCGTCAGATGCTGGTGAAAAGAAAGAAAGCCCGGAAAGCAAAATTGTCATTCTGGACAGCCGGGTGCTGGCGGATAAATCATTGCTGGATTATCTGGACAGGCGGAGTATCCCCACACACATCGCCACCCGCTTCTGCCGGGAGATTGACTTTCTTTTGTATGGCAGCAAGCAAACCGTTATCGGCTTTCCGAACAACGCCGGAGGCTATGAGCTAAGAAACCAGAATTTCAAGGGCAGCAGTTCACCCAAGAGCATCACTTTCATAGATAACGGTGCCAGGTCGTTAGCGGTCTTCGAGGGCTTTTTCAATTTCTTGTCCTATCTCACGATCAACCAAAAAGCGGGAGAACCGCGTACAAATTTTCTGGTGCTCAACTCCCTGTCCTTCTTTGCAAAATCCCGAGGCCTGATGGAAAGGCACCAGGAAGTAAACCTGTATCTGGACAGGGACACAGCAGGCATGAACCATGCTCGGGAAGCCTTAGCATGGAACCCGGATTTATACAAAGATCAAAGCCATCTGTATGGCCCTCATAAGGACTTAAACGACTGGCTTATAAGCAAGCCGCCTGACAAAAAGCAACGGTGGAAGCTCGGAAGGGCTTTTTGATTTCTTTGGGGTAGCCAGCTATGTTTTGGTTTTACCAAAACGCCGGCCCGCCTCATGCTACCGCATTCAGTGGGGAGTTTTTTCATGCTATCGCATTCAAAAAGTAAAGAGGGGAAAGATAATGGAGGAGCAGAATGTAATTACAAGGAACAAAGGTGGCAGGCCTAAGAAAACTATCAAAAGGGATCAGCTCATGGCAGTGAAGTGTACGCTCTATGAGCGCAAAGCAATTGAGGCCAGGGCCAAAAGCGTCAACCTTTCCATTTCCGAATACTGGAATTGCAACCTTTTATTGGAGGAATTTACAAGGCAAAATGTTTTTCATTGA
>CAZLGW010000072.1:0-12458 GCA_964559125.1 uncultured Cytophagales bacterium | reverse complement strand
CAGTCCGGTAGCACCCCAGTAGCGGATAGCCGGATCCTTGTGGCGCAGGTAGCCGGTGAGCTTCTTCACGTTTTCCTTTTTACCCAGGCTGGCTACTTCAGCGGCTTCTACGACAGCCTTCAGGACAGCCTTGTTTTGCCTGAGGTAGTCGTAGGCAGCCGCATTTCCCATACGCAGCTCCCGGTCGGGTTCCGGGAAAAAACCGGCATCTTTTACTTCCAGCACCCAATCGCGCTGGGCTTTGCGCATCCTGTTCAGCACGTCGGCATAGCGCGGGTCATTTGCCAGGTTATGTACCTCCCAGGGATCGTTCTCCGTATCATACAGTTCCTCGGCGGGCTTCGGCTTCCAGAAAGCCATCTGGGCGTCATTACATTTTCCTTCCAGACAGGCCTTTTCCCAGGAACCCAGCGAAGGCGCTTTCCAAAGGTAGTCGATATGCTGCCCGTAGATGCGGTGCGGCATGTAGTTACGGATGTACCGGAATTTTTTGTCACGCACTGCCCGCGACAGGTCAAACCGCTCGTCCATACGCCCGCGGAACATGTACACGTATTCCGGGTCAACGGTTTTCTGGTCGCCCAAAAACGCTTTGCCCTGCATAAACTCAGGAACAGGCGCGCCGGCGATGCTCAGCAATGTCGGGGCTAAATCGACAAAGCTGATCATCCTGTCGACTTTCGTACCTGTTGCCTGGTTGGGGAACAAGTGCCTGTATTTCTCAGGTATCCTGACGATGAACGGTACATGGGTTCCCGATTCGTAGATATATCGTTTGCTGCGTCCCAGTATCCCGCCGTGGTCGGCGTAGTAAAACACGATCGTATTATCGGCCAGGCCGGCTTCTTCCAGCTCTTTCAGCTTCTCCCCCACCCAGGCGTCCATGTTCTCTACATTATCGTAATAGTATGCCCAATCGTGCTTCATTTCCTTTGTACGCGGATGGTAAGGCGGAATGGGAACTTTCTCAGGGTCATGCCTCAGCTTCTCCGCCGGTTTGGGGGTATGGATAGAGCTTTCATGAGTAAGGGTGGTATTGAAGATGGCGAAAAAGGGCTGTCCGGGTCTGCGGTTTTTATAATGCGCCGAACCCGAGGACTCATCCCAGACACCTTTTGCCTGGCTTAGCTCAATGTTGTAGTCTTCTTTACTGTTGTTGGTGCAATAGTAGCCCAAAGCCCTCAGAAATTCAGGATAGGCCCTGACTATATCACTCTTCCGGTAATTGCTGCGCATGTTTTCATTTCCGCCTGAATTGCCATATACCCCGGTAATGATCGTATTCCGGGAGGGGGCACACACCGGTGCATTCGAATAAGCACGGGTATACAAAAAGCCCTGCGAAGCCAGCTTATCCAGGTTGGGCGTGGTAGCAAATTTGTCGCCGTAGCATCCCAGGAAAGGACTGTTGTCTTCAGACGTCAGCCACAGGATATTGGGAAGATCCTGTGATGCAGGCTGGCTGTAGGCTACCCTGCCTGAGAGCAGCCCGATAAACAGAAGAAAGAAACTGAGTGCTTTCATGATTTGATTTAATTACCCCTCTTCTACCCGGAGGCTCGCTTCCGAGATCAGGATGCAGTAAAGAACTCTTCATTAACCGGGTGACCGTCTACATCGCGATGCGTAAAACGGATCCCGGGCACAGTGCCGGCGTTTACGGAAATTTCCAGGAAGCCACCTTTTACGCGCAGGAACCTATGCTCCGGTCTTTTATCGTTCGGATCCCAACCTTGCGCATGGTAGTCGCTGACCGGCCCTGATCCGAACTCGGTGAGCCCGGTCCGGCGATCAACTGAGACATATTGCCAGTGACGGTCCCCGTTCACTACAAACATATTTTTCTGGCCTGACAGGTATTCCCTCAACCAGTTCCCTTCGGTTTCGAAAGCCTTGTTGGCATGGTTATCAGTTTTCTTATCCCTGTCGGGCCCCACTACCGGTGTAGGGGAAAACAGCAGCCTGAAGGTGGCGTCTGAAGCAGCTACCGTTTGCATAAACCAGTCTTTCTGTTCATTACCCCAGATAGTTTTCCCGGGATTGTCCTCCGCCTGGTTGGACGAACGGTATTCCCTCCCTTCCATCAGCCATACCTGCAGATGCTTCCCCCAGCGGAAAGTGCGGTAGGGCTTACCAACTATGGGTGCATTCTCCCGCCATAATTTCAGACCGTCGTTGAAAGTCAGCTCTCCGTAGGCAGGCGAAAACGGGTGCGCGTCGTCACGCAGGAGGTCATGGTCGTCTTTCGCCATATAGACGGGTATATGCGTGTAAAAGTCCGCCAACGACGGCCAGGCATCCATGGCATGCCACTGGTGGCGGGCCTTTTCAACGGTAGTGCCCAGCGGGCCGGGCTTATCGTAGTATACATAGTCGCCGGTATGGATGAAAAAGTCAGGGTTCATCCGACGCATGCTGTCGTAGGTCCGAAACCCTCTGGCATCGTCGTCAAAGCTCCAGAAATACTGGCAGGTGGAGGTGACCAGCCGGACGTCGGCGGCCGACGATTCGTCAGGCGCTGTCCGAAAACTCCCGGAGACCGACGATTCCGTCCCTGATCCTGACGACCGCGCTATCCAGGTATACTCATACAAGGCACCTGGCAACAGGTTTTCGACGGGGAATTGTATGGTGAAATCATTTTCGGGCAGGGCCGGGAGCCATTCCGATTCAAGGGCCTGCCCCCCGCCTGTCATAAAGATCCTGGCCTCTCCGCCCCGACCTTTTACCCCGCCGTCCATTTGCAGGACCGGCATATCTTCATCAAAATCTATAGGATGCCTGAAAACGGCTTCCCTGCGCTGGTGCACGACGGGATTAGGCTTTTCCTGTCCGCATAGGCGCGTCCAGAGTATTACGGAATGCGGTGTCACTTCGGCCGCCTTAAAGCCTGTTGTAAAAAAGATATTCTGTTCCCGTGCATCACCCCTCTTCAGGTTTCCGCCTGTCAACGCGGCCGGTATGCCCGGCAACGATAAGGAGGCAATACCGAGACCTGCCTTTTTTACGAATGTCCGTCTGTTTTCGTTTTTCATACGAGTTTCTTAGGAAGGATTGTAGCTTACAATAACAGGTTTTTCCTTCGTAATGTCAAATACCACACCCCCCGGGAGGGTGTCTAAAAAGCACCCTCGACGACTTTTATCAGGAAATACTTTTTAGACAGCCTCAGTCGTTTCTTAACGGAATTTAGTCTTTGATTACTTGCAGCTATTTCACAAGTGGGCCTTTATATGTCCGAGGAAACCGATTGCGTACTGGGCAATTACGCGGTATGATCCGCGCTGCAGGAGGTTGATACTTCCGGCATTGTGCTGGGTAACGTTTGTCAGAAGGCCATCGGCAGTGGTACTTTTTAATACCCTGTTATAAATTGCCAGCAGGTCCTTCTGAGTAAATTCAGGCAGCCAGCCTATGCGGTGCCCGTGAGCAAAAGCTGCGGCCAGGCCGGCTGTCGCCGAACTTTCAAAGCGGGTTTCAGGCTGGTCGAGATAGGCATTCCAGCTGTGATCCGGCTGTTTGAAAGACAAGGCTATCTGCGCATAGTGCCGGTATGTTTCCCGGAGAATCTTTACCATCGGATCGTTTTTAAGCGGGCTTTCGCTTTGTAAAATTTCCCCGCAGCGCACTATTCCCAGCAGGAACCAGACATAGCCGCGACCCCAGTTGCGCCTTATCCGGGTTCTCCCTTTTGAAATGCTCCCGATATTGTATACGGCGCCGTCGTCGGTAAGGTACTTAATCCTCTGCTCCAGTTCGAGAAGTGCCATTTCATATAATTCCGGGGCTTTTAACGCGGTACCCAATGTGGCGAGCGGATAAGCCAGGGTATAGCAGCCTTCGGTGCTCAGCCCGTCACCTTTAAACTTCATCCCGGCATCGAACCGATCTTTGCAGAAATCCAGGAATAGCTTTACGGATGCATGGGAAGGGCGGTGATAAGCGAGCGTAGCAAAAGGAAGTCCCGCTTCCAGGTTAGTGAAGGTGTTATCCCTGGGCCTGGCCCACAGATCAACGTATACCAGGTTTTTGTCGTCCGGCCAATAGAGGTCCAGGTGATGCCGGATAGCCCGCAGTGCCTGCGGATCTTTTTTTCTTACATACAGCTGCTGCAGTCCGTCGAGGGTACACCCTTCCGTCCAGCCGAAGGGCTGCAGCGACCGGTCGGAACACAGCAGATCTTTCCATTCTTCATTTTCGGAAAAATTATTCCCGGCCGGGTCGACTATCAGCAAATGGGAGCCGTTTTCTTCACTGAAAGCAAAATAAAATGTCGTCTCCGATCCTCCCAGCAACCTGAGCCTTATACCTTCACTTTTCAGAGACTTTATGTCGCAATCCAGCGGTGTTTCAAAAATCTGCAGCCCGGTGGGGTACCAGATCGATAACTGCCCGATCTTCCTGTCGGATTTAGCAAGATACACCTCCACTTCGTCCTCCTGCCTGGTATCGATCGCCACCTGCAGCCTGAGAAATGATTTGGCGCCATTTTCGTCCGGCAGGTCAACACAATCAAAAACCACGCCATCATCGTTAGAATTCAAAGAAAAGTAATCACGCCCGAAAGCAACGCGAAAACCCTCCGGTACCTGTGCTTTCGCCCTTGCCGGTTTTTGGGGAATAATGGGTTTGTATTGAAACTTCTGTCTGCCCGGAGAAGCCCCTGCGATCCCGGCATGGGTGAGGAAAGGGAAAACGCATCCGGCCAGCAAGGTCTTCTCACAAAAATCTCTGCGATTCATTTGGTAGGTCTGGTTTAGTGTATAAATATAGTTCTTTTAGAATTGTATTTATACACTAAATACCTATCCAACAACTGTTGCAATACAAAAACGAGGCTTTATTTGCATGCTATCATGCACCTCCTTATTCCGTAATATTCATTAATCTCACAGCATTGTACCACGTAATTTTTTCATAAGCTACATCGGGAATCAGACGCTTTTCTTTCAACTCCCTGAAGTATGGAATTATCGGGAGATCATAAGGGACACGGGCAACATCGGTTCCAAAATAAAGACGATCCTGAAATTCTTCCATGAACCTATATCCAAATTCAGGATCCCGGGAGATAGCATTATATCCGCTTCCTGCTGACAAATCGGCGTGCAGATTAGGATAACTACGCATCAGGTGTATCAACCTACCTTCTTTTTTTATCTTACCCTTCGGATAGGAAGAGCGTTCTGCAGGATCCTTTAAGTGCCCAATCTCTGACCAAAAAACTTCCGAATGACCTATAAACGTCATTTTTGGAAACCTTTTTAAGACATTTTCCAGCCGTGGTAACCCCGGATCATCATAACACCCATGTATGCCCCCTATTTTCGAAGCCAAATGAAATGTCAGTGGAAATCCAATTTCTTCTACATACCTGAAAAGATTAAGGTTTAGCGGGTCATCCATGGGAATATGGGTCACATATTCCCCGATACCTTTACACCCCATGTTTTTATAAGCCAGCAACATAGGGCCAAAATCAGCTTTTACACTATTGGTCAATTGCCTGGAATCCACACTACAAAAAGGAATAAGCCGATCGGGATACCGGGCGCATATTTCTACAGTCTCCTCCGGGATTACGTGCGTATACCTCCCTTCAGGAGAAACATAGCTCATCACAGCTGCCTTAGCTATCCCCGCATTATCCATCATATCAATCAGGATTTCGGGAGTAGGGAATTGCATCCCGTTTGGTCTTGCGACTCCGAAAGGACGGCTGTTGTGTACATGGACATGCATGTCAAATATTTTGAGTTTGCTTTCCGTAAAATTCCCGGAAATACCATTTCTGCCATTCGCAAGCAGCTTCTGCGGCAACATCCCGGCGAGAGTCGCTGCCCCCGTAAACAAACTCGTCCTGGTAAGAAAATCTCTTCTTTTCATGAGTTTAAGTCAATATAAAAATTCCTTTGCTATTTAACATCCCTGCACTAATACCCTGAATTCTGAGGGAATACCGCCGTAAGATTAGCGTCTATAACATCCTGAGGAATAGGATAGAGCTGATCTCTTTCAATAATCTTATCCCCGCATTGCTTGTTGTAACGTCTGGTCCTATCGAGCCATTTATTTAACCTCAGCAGTGTGTACCGCCTGTGTTCTTCAGTAAACAGTTCTCTGATTCGCTCATCCAGTATAAAATCGATCGTCACATCTGATGGTGTAATCTCCGAAGCATTGGATCTTTTACGCAATACATTCAACGTTACGGTTGCATCCGCGTTTTTGCCCTGCACATGTTGAGCTTCAGCAAGCAACAGGTATGTTTCTGCCAACCTGAGATAGGGTTGATCCCGGTATCCATCGCCTCCCGCTGGATTATCGGGATCGCCGTCGTCCCACTTGGCTGTAGAAGGCCTGTGATCATCCAGTTCGATTTCGGGAATATTCCCCAGCCCTGTATAAAGCGTATCTCCGTTATCCTTGATTACATAGTGATGGATAGCGTAGGGGGAATTTCTATCGTCAAACGCTTCATAAATCTTAAACGCATAGTCCGTTCCAGCCATAAAGTTAGATCCGCGGCCCCTCTCGACAGAAACGCTGATCCCCGGTAGTGCGCTATACCTGGTAAGCCATGTTCTCCTCATGATATTTAATCCTCCGCCTATAACGTCCCGATCATAGACGAATTCCCAGAGCACCTCCGTATTCCCGTTTTTATGAAGGACATTATCTTTATAAAACTGATCCATAAATGCTACACCAGGTTGGTTCTTTTTCAACCCGTATCTCTCCGTGATCAGGGCAAAATTTGGATTAGCAAGGGCGGCAAGCGCTTTTAATTCCGCTTTTTGAGGGTCTCCAAGGGCTAAATAAAGCTCCGCCAGAAAATGCTGTGCCACAACTTTATTCAAACGCCCCGGAATCTTATGGACATCCGGCAGGTACTGCTCTGCAAAAAGCCAGTCCTCCTCCATTGCCTTCATAACTTCGGCTTTTGGCGTTCTGACCCAATCTGTCCGGATATTGGCTCCTGTCGACTCTTTTAAAGTGAGAGGAACATCTCCCCACATATATATGAGGTGGCGATAAGCCCAGGCTCTGATACACCTGGCCTCTGCGACAATTCCATTTTTTTGTGCTTCAGACTGCCATTCCAGAGAGCTGTTTTCAGCTCTTTCGATTATCGTGTTAACACTATTAATGATCCTGTAAAGCCATGCCCAGTTTTCACTCAGTCCTAACGACTGTGAATTCATAAAACTACCCCAATTTGCAAAAACCGAGTGATTGGCATTACGTCGTGACATATAATATGCATCCGTCCCCGCATTGGTAAATGCAGAGCGGATGATATTTGCTCCAACATCATTCCTTTCTAAACGGACTAGGGAATACGCCGCATTTAACCCGTTTTCAAAACCTGAAGGAGTGATATATAAGTTATCCGAAGTTAACAAATGCCGGGGCATTTCCTCCAGATAATCGCTTTGGCAGGAAAACCCTGCTATAATGAGTCCCAGCGCTATATATTTTTTCATAGTAGCTACTATTTTAAGTTTCTAAAGTTCTATGTTAACTCCGAACAGGAACATCCGGTCCTGGGGAATGCCCCTTTGATCAGATAATTCAGGATCCATCCCCTTGAACGGAGTGATGACAAATGCATTCTTGATGTTTCCGTAAGTTGAGATACGCCTGGCACCAACCTTACGAGCCACTTCGTCGGGGAAGGAATAGGAAAGCGTTACATCCCTCAATCGTATAAAGTTTGCATTGTGATAAAATCTTAATGCATAAGGATTTGTAAAATTTCGATTTGCCGGGTACTCGTTCGTCGGATTGTTTTCGTTCCACCAGTTTAGTTTGATTGTGTTTCTTCTGGCGTCAACATAAACAATATCCGTATCCCAGAGAGGGTTAACCCGCGTAGCTCCAAAGTTAGAATTGAAGAAAAAATTAAGAGAAAGCCTCTTGTAATTCAACGTATTCCCCAATCCAAAAATAGTAGTAGGAGTACTTTGACCGATAAAAGTCCGATCATTGGCAGAGATCACCCCATCGCCGTTAACATCTCTTATTTTTACATCTCCGGGCTTCGCATCCGGTTGAAGTTCATTACTTTCCCCAACTTGCCAAACCCCGTCAAACTGATAGTTAAAATTGATACCAATTGGCTTTCCTATAAACCATTGGTTTGCTACATCATCAGTTTTATCGCCATAAAGGTCGATAATCTGGTTCCGGTTATTTGAGAAACTCAAATCCGTCGACCAGGAAAAGTCGCCTTTTTCAATATTTCTGGTACGAATCAAAAGCTCGACTCCTCTGTTCTCCGTTTCGCCTATGTTCTGCGCAATAGTAGTAATTCCATGTGTTGAAGGAATCGATCTGTCCAACAGCAAATCGCGCGTATTTGTCCGATAAACATCCAAAGCTCCGGAGATCCGCGATTTCATTAATTGAAAATCCAACCCCAGGTTAATTGTCCTTGAGGTTTCCCAACTCAAAGTAGGCGAAGCAAGGGTAGCAGGATAATATCCCGGTGCTGTTTGGTCTGCATTGCTACCTCCAAGAAAATTCGCGGTCGTCAACCGGCTTAGTGTCTGGTACGGAGTAATGGCCTCGTTCCCATTCTTACCGTAAGAAGCCCTTATTTTAAGATCGCTCAACCAGGTGACCGACGACATAAACCGCTCGTCCGAAATATTCCATCCTAATGCAACTGACGGGAAAACCCCAAACTTGTTGTCTTTGCCAAAGCCGGAATACCCGTCTCTTCTCGTTGTAAAGGTGATAAGGTACTTCCCCGCATAGCTATAAAACACGCGAGCCATTTGAGACACATAACTCCTCTCTGAAAATGACGCAGAGGGGTTTATTACTGCCGCTGCCTGTGGTTGATACCAGGTCAGAAAATCGGTAGGAAACCGTTGTGCAGTTAGACTCCGGATTTCGGACTTGATCCGCTGCGAGCTGTAAAGCCCGGTAAAATTGATTTGATGACTCCCTACAGTTTTTTGATATGAAACTATATTCTCCAGTATGAAGTCCTGAGAGTAAGCATCCTGCGTATATGACCTTCCCCCGTTATTTAAACCGATCAGGGTATTGCCACCCCAGAATTGCCCGGTTTGCTGCGTAGCCATATGCAGGCCCGTATTTATCCTGTAACTGAGCCCTTTTACAAAGGGGAAGTTGATTTCAAGATAATTGTTTGAAAAAAGCCTTCTCGAATAATCCTCATCAAGAATATTGAGATTTAACAAGGGATTTGTAGAAGTCGGCTCTTCGGGCCATGGAAATATGGCATAAGATCCATCTTCGTTAAAGGGATTAACCAGCGGATTCATCATGTAGCTATCTGAGAATTGGGCAGGTACACCTGAATCATCTATATACGTAAATTGTGAATTGGTTCCCAGCTTCAACCAGTCAGTTATGTTCACCGATAGATTTACCCTACCGGTAAAGTTCTTAAAATTGTCTCCCCTTGCTATACCCTTTACATCTGTGTAAGTTCCTGAAACAAAGTACTGCGCCTTATCCACCCCCCCACTTACCTTAATAGAATACTTTTGTTGTATCCCGGTCCTCGTTGCGAGGTCTATCCAGTCTGTTGAAAGATTATTTTTGTGGTTCCCGACAATAGTCGGAAACTTATCAACAACACTCTGCCCAACTCTTTCAACAGCAAACTGATAAAACTCGCTACCAGTTAAAACGGGAGGCACGCCACGAATCTGTTGGATACCATAACTTCCATCCACACTAATGGAGGGTCTCCCGACCGTACCCTTTTTTGTAGTGATTATTATAACTCCGTTAGCGCCTCTTGAACCATAAATAGCGGCAGACGAAGCATCTTTTAATACTTCAACCGAACTGATGTCACCCTGATCAATAGAGCTTAAACCTCCGCTATATGGAACGCCATCCAGGATAATGAGCGGAGAGTTACTGGCTTTTATCGAATTGGTACCCCTGATCTGCAAATCGAATGAAGACTGTGATGCGCTGTTTGAAGTCTGTCTGATATTAAGCCCGGGTACTAACCCCTGCAACGCCTGTAAAATATGAACTTTTGCCCCCTGTTTATCCAGTTGATCAGCAGAAACTGACGCTACCGATCCCGTCAGATCACTCTTTTTCTGAACACCATACCCCACCACTACCAACTCATCGAGCGCTTTTGTATCGACCAGCATTTTGATTTCCAGGTTGGTTCTGTTCCCCACCACCACTTCCTGACTAGTGTATCCGACAAAAGAGAAAACCAGCGTCGCTTCTTCGTCCGGAACCAGTATGAAAAAGATACCATCGCTATCGGTAGTAGTACCCTGTTGGGTCCCTTTAATCAGTATATTCACCCCTGGCAGCACTTCTCCTTTTTCGTCGTTAACCTTGCCGGAAATTCTCCGCTCAGTCACATGTTCTCCTGTCTCCGGGAGGATGACGGATCTTTTGTCAGCAACCTCTATTTCGCTGATAATGTAGATATTACCGACTTTTCGAAATGTAAGGTTGGCGGGTTTCAGCATTGCTTTCAGTTTGGCTTCTACCTCAGCTTCACTTTCCGGGTCAACGCGCACTTTCCGCTGCTTGATTTTGCTGCCTTTATACATAAAATAAATGTCATGCTTTTCCTTCAGCCGGTTGAGGGCTACATTTAGAGGTTCGTACAACTGCCCCTGGTAGCTTTCCGGCTGTCCGGTAATTTTCTTCCGGTGACTGGTGACTGCCAGTTCCTGGGCAAAGAGATCTAAGGCGGGTATGCATATACTCCATATACTCATAGAGCATAGCAGCATACACCGAAACATCTGCGGAGTTGCTTTCATACGTTAAAAAAGGTTTTGGAATAAAAATTTGGAACTACATAATCCGGATCAGCGGGCCGTCCCGGCTGATCTCCAGGTCAAGGGTTGCCGCCAGCGACTCCAAAAGCAGGTCAAGGCGATCAATCGGCACAATCCCATTCAGAATCAAGGTTTTATGCTTTGGATTTCCTAACAGGATCTTCACATTAAACTCTCGTTCAATTCTTTTTACAAGCTCTCCCAATGGTACATCGGTAAGCACCCATTCTTTTTCGTTCCTGTCGGGAAATCCTTTCGTCAGTATTTTCTGCATCCTGAACGTGTCATGCCAGTAAACGACCTCCTCTCCCGGTTCAAGCGAAACTTCCCGGGTTCTGTTACCGTCAGAATAATCAAGGACAACCCTGCCCTCATCAAGCCTTACCTGAGTGATACTGCTATTTTGCCTGACCGTAAATTCAGTCCCGAGCACTCTGATGCTAAGCGAATCTGACAACTCTACCCTGAATAGCCGGTGGTCGCTCAGATGCATTACCGAAAATTCCGCTTCCCCCTGAAGAAGCTTTACTTTCCTGTCGAAAGGGAGAAAATTAAACCGCGGTACGACCAGCGAAGCATTCGCGTGCAGAACGACCCGGCTCCGGTCGGGTAGCTGAAGCGGAATCGTCTCTCCCGATCCGGCAACCACTGTTCTGCGGTTCCAGTGAGGGTAGGTCAGATAAGCGAATAAGCAGAAAATAACCGCCAGGCATCCCGCTGCAAGATAGGATATCGTTCCCAAATGCCAGGTCCTTTCTTCCTTATACGTAATAGCAGGCAGGGCGTTTTCCCTCTTTTCAAGGAATAACCGGTAGGCCGACGCACTATCTGCAATGACTTGCGGGTTCAAATGCTCCCACTCCTGCAGATACCGGTAATACACTTCCTGATTGGCGGCAACGGCCAGCCATTTCTTCAGAATTTCGATCTGGAGCGGAGTCGACCTCCCTTCAAAATGATTGAATAACAGTTGCCTGATATTGGACGAATTCATGGGTTTTCGGTCGGGAAAAGTTTTCGTATACTGTGCAATGCCCGCGTGATATGGCTTTCCACAGTTTTGGTGTTAATACCCAGCTCGGCAGCTATCTGCTGATGCGACTTCCCGTCATAACGGCTCATAATGAATACCCGGCGCGCCATAGCAGGAAGATCGCTGACTACCTGATTGATCCGGTGAACCAACTCGTCCATCAGAATAATCTGGTCGGGCTGTTCAACCTTCTGAAAGTCTGCAGGCTCAGGCGCTCCTTCCAGGGAGGCTGCGAATTTTCCCAGCTCAAACCGCAGGTAATTGTACGCCCGGTTACGTACTGCGCGGAACAGGTAGGCCCGATAGGATATACGTATGGTTTCGAAGGAACGGTTGTTCCAAAAATTCAGAAATACCTCTCCTACTACATCTTCTGCAATCTGTCTGGAATACACCATGCGTATAGCGGCGCTGCACAGGTCGTTGTAGTATGCCCGGAACAGCAATTCACATCCCTTTTCCGGGTCTTCAGAGAATGCTTTCCTGATAAACAACTCTGAATCAACAGGCTCCACTTCATCAAATTCTGTGACTCCCTGCTCTTTCCCGAAGGAAACAGCTGAGCTGTCAAAACCTGTACCCGATTTATTTGCCTTCATTAGTTAAATATTTGTTTTACG
>CAZLGW010000071.1:0-12486 GCA_964559125.1 uncultured Cytophagales bacterium | reverse complement strand
TCGGTGCTCTTAAAAGGGAAATGGCTTAGTTGAACTATTTTGGTTATATAGAAGTCTTTTGGCAAGCCCTGTGCGGCTGGGGCCGTCATAACTTAGCTGCCTTTTCCCCAGTTTCGCATTGGGAAAAATCTACTATAATGGTTTACAGCAGCCTTTTGAAATCCAAGCAGCCTTTAGCGAAATCAGCATGCAAGGGAGGTTTAAGCAGACAAAAAGAATATAGCATGAGGGGGACGTAAGGCGGCGAGCAGCGAGCCGGTTCAAGGCGCAGCCCGAACGGAAGCGGAGCGTACCCTGGAGTGGCCCGACCCGCCAGGGGCATGCCAAAAAACGGAAGAAGTCTGGTGGGCCTAACCGCGATACCCTAGCTTATTCCCTCTGTAACAAAAGTAGCTGTCCTGGTTTTTGAGCAGCGGTACTTTCGTATCGTCAAACTCGAAAAACCAATGGAAATCGCAGGATATTTTGCACCGGTACTGATCGGTATCTCACTCGGACTAATTGGCGGCGGCGGCAGTATTCTCACCGTCCCCGTGCTGGTCTATCTGTTTCATGTAGATGCCGTACTGGCGACGGCCTATTCTCTCTTTATTGTCGGCACCACATCGGTCATCGGCTCGGTCTCCTATTTTATGAAAGGACTGGTCAATCTGAAGACCGCCGTCATTTTTGGAATTCCCTCCATAGCGGCGGTTTACCTGACCCGTCACTATCTCGTGCCCGCCATCCCGCAAACAATTTTCAACGTCGGGGATTTCGAGGTCACCAAAAGCGTTTCGCTCATGCTCTTGTTCGCGCTGCTGATGATTGTGGCGTCCTATAGCATGATCAAAAAAAACAAAACAGACACCGATGATGCGGCAGCAGAGCAAAAGTTCAACTATCCCCTGATTTTGCTTGAAGGTTCGGTAGTGGGTATGCTGACGGGACTGGTAGGCGCCGGAGGCGGTTTCCTCATCATCCCTGCCCTGGTGCTGTTGAGCAGGCTCCCTATGAAAGAGGCGGTGGGGACTTCGCTGATCATCATCGCCGCCAAATCGCTTATCGGCTTCTTTGGCGAAAGCGGTCAGGATTTAATGGACTGGAAATTTCTTATCATCGTGACCGCCTTTGCCATTGTAGGTATCTTCATCGGGTTTGCGCTATCCAGAAAAATTGACGGGGAAAAGTTAAAACCGGCTTTCGGCTGGTTCGTCCTGGTAATGGGTGTGTACATCATTTTTAAAGAAACTTTGCTGGCCTAGCGGTCAATTCCCCCGGAGTGTAACAAAAGTAGCTGTATGCGCTGCTTTCGCCAACCAACTTTGTATGATCAATTTAGTAAAACCATATCTGCTATGTTCTTTCAACACGTATATGACAAAAGCCTTGCACAGGGAAGCTACCTGGTAGGCTGCCAGGCAACCGGCGAAGCCATCGTAATCGATGCCAAACGGGATATCGACACGTACCTGGAAATCGCCGCACAGAACAACCTTCGTATTACGCACATTACCGAAACGCATATCCACGCCGATTTCCTGGCAGGCTCGCGGGAACTGGCCGCAGTTACCGGCGCCAGGCTTTACCTGTCGGACGAAGGCGGGGAAAACTGGCAGTATCTTTTCCCCCACATCGGGCTGAAAGACGGAGAGGTGATCAAAGTCGGCAACCTGACGCTTGAAGTGCTGCACACGCCCGGTCACACGCCCGAGAGCATCAGTTTCCTTTTGACCGACCACCCGGCTACCGAAAAGCCTGTGATGGTTTTTACCGGAGACTTCGTTTTCGTCGGAGATATCGGGCGCCCCGACCTGCTTGAAAAGGCAGCCGGGCTGATGGGCACCAAAGAGGTCGGGGCCAGGCAAATGTTCCAGTCTTTGAAAAAGTTTGCTGAATTGCCCGACTACGTCCAGGTGTGGTCGGCGCACGGAGCAGGATCGGCATGCGGCAAGGCGCTTGGCGCCGTACACAGCTCTACGGTAGGCTATGAAAAAATCCGTAACTGGGCGTTTCAATATGGAGAAGATGAAAAAGCGTTTACCGACTACCTGCTGGCCGATCAGCCGGAGGCGCCGAGATATTTTGCCATGATGAAGCACCTGAACAAAGCGGATCGCCCGTTGCTGATCGAAGTGCCGAAACACCCTGAGCTGACTAAAGACCAGTTCCTGTCCGCTTATAGCAAAGGCATCAAACTGATCGATACCCGTAACAAGACCGATTTCGCCGAAGGCTATATCCCGGGGAGCCTCAATATCCAGAACAACAACACGTTTTCCACCTGGATGGGCTGGCTATTGAATTACCAGGAACAGTTTATGGTAGTAGCCGATCCTGACCAGATGGACGATATCACCCGCAAGCTGATGCGGATCGGGATGGACAACCTCTACGGGTTTATCAGCGATATTGGCGGGATGGGAATGCCGCTGGAAAAGGCCGATGTGATCGATATCGAGGAATTTGCTTCGCTTATCGGGCAGGAGGATATCCAGATCGTGGATGTACGGGGAGAAAGCGAATATGCCGCCAAACACATCCAGGGCGCAGACCATGTGTTCGTAGGCACACTCCCGGCAAACCTGGACAAAATCAGTAAAGATAAAACCGTCGTCATCCATTGCCAGGCGGGCGATCGGGCTACCATTGCCTATTCACTGCTCAAAAAGAATGGTTTTGAAAAGGTAAAGAACTACTCAGGCGGCATGAAGGAATGGAATGAAAAAGCAGGCAGGCTTTTTAAGGTCTGACCTCATCTGCCCGGAGCCAGGAAACGATAGCCCCCCATCGATACCTGGCCAGGGCGTCAAAATAAATGTAAAGAACCCAGCAAAAAAGATAAAAAATGGAAAATCAACAGACGACCGGCATGCCCCGGATTGGTGACATGGCGCCGGATTTCGAAGCTGTCACCACTACCGGAGCCCTGAAATTCTCAGAATATAATAAAGACAGTTGGGTTATCCTGTTCTCGCACCCGGCCGACTTTACACCGGTATGTACTACCGAAATGAGTGGGTTTGCGATAGAGAAGAATTTCTTCCAGGAACACAACACCAAGCTCATGGGCCTGAGCATCGACAGCATCCACTCGCACATAGCCTGGGTAAATGCTGTCGACGAAAAAACCGGGATCCTCTTCGAGTTCCCGATCATCGCCGACCTGGACATGAAAGTGGCCAGGCTATACGGGATGCTGCAGCCCGGCGAAAGCGAAACCGCCGCTGTACGGGCCGTTTTCATCATTGATCCGTCCGGGAAAATCCGTCTGATCATGTATTATCCGCTGAACGTAGGCCGGAATATGGAAGAAATCAAGCGGGCCCTCCTCGCACTTCAAACATCCGACGAGCACAAGGTGGCTATGCCGCTTAACTGGCAACCCGGCGATAAAGTCATTGTCGGCGCCCCACGTACGCTGCATGCGCTGGCCGAACGAAAAGCGGATGCCAGCCTGGAGCAAATTGACTGGTACCTGGCAAAAAAAGCGCTATAGTAAATTTTGCCGGATGGTTTGATCGCGATCCCGACCCACCGACTACGGGGGTGTCGGGATCGCTTTTTTTTAATACCTCTACCCGAAATATCAGGTCATCTTTAAAGGTAACCCGGGCTGTCCGGCTTTTTCCGGTACGCTGACCAGGCCGCCCCCATCAATCTGAAAAAAATCCCAACCACACCCACCATTAAAGGAACTAAAATGCTCATCACTTAATCCTTGTTTATGTAACAAAAGTAGCTGTATCCTAACCGGCAGACGCCTTTCTTTGGGTCAACATCAAGTCTGGAAAACGATGAAAACCCACTACCAGGTGCTGATTATCGGGGGAGGTACCGCCGGGATCATGACCGCCGCACAACTGAAACGAAAAAGACATGAACTGCAGGTTGCGATTGTAGAACCGTCGGAAACACACTGGTATCAGCCTGCGTGGACACTGGTTGGGGCCGGGACATTCGATATGGATAAAACCAGGCGAAGCGAGCAGTCGGTGATCCCGAAAGGGGTCGACTGGATTAAAGACAGGGCAACCGAGATACATCCTGACCAAAACAAAGTGGCGCTCGCATCAGGTCGTACCGTTACGTACGATTTCCTGGTGGTGGCAACCGGCCTTGTCAACGACTATTCGCTGATCGAAGGGCTGGATCATGCGCTTGAAACCGGCACTGTGTGCAGCAACTATATCGACCCCGAATATACCTGGAAGTCGCTTGAGCGTTTCAGCGGGGGCACCGCTCTTTTTACCCAGCCGGCTACCCCGATCAAATGCGGGGGAGCGCCTCAAAAGGCCATGTACCTGGCAGCGGATTACCTGAAGAAAAAAGGGCTGGATAAGAAAACGCAAATCCTTTTCCTCACGCCGGGGACGGTTATTTTCGGGGTAAAGCAGGTGGCTGAAACGCTTACGGAGGTAATCAATCGTTTCGGCATCAAGCTGAAGTTATTCCATACGCCGGTCAGGATAGACGGTGACAGAAAACTGCCTTATTTTAAAGACAATACGCCCACTCAAAAAAAGGAGCCCGGCCAACTGCCGCCAGGAGCGCGTATCACCGGCGACGGATTGCTGGAAATCCCGTTTGACTTCCTTCACCTGGCGCCGCCGCAAAAAGCGCCTAATTTCGTGGCTAAATCCGAATTAGCCAACCCGGCCGGATGGACAGATGTCGATCATCATTCTCTTCAGCATAAGAAATTTTCGAATGTTTTTGCGCTCGGCGACGTAGCGGCGCTGCCGACGGCCAAGACAGGGGCGGCCATCCGTAAGCAGGCGCCCGTGGTGGTCGACAACCTGCTGAAGCTGCTCGACCACAAAGTGGCCGACAATGCCTCCTACGAAGGCTACTCCTCCTGTCCGCTGGTGACAGGCTACGGAAAAATGGTGCTGGCCGAATTCGACTATAAAAATGAATTTACGCCCGACCCCCTCCTGAAGCTCATGCTCATATTCAGGAGCTACCGGGAGCACTGGCGCCTGTGGATGCTCAAAAAATATGGGCTGCCTTACATGTACTGGAATAAGATGTTAAAAGGGAAGATGTAAACCCCGGCTATGTAACAATAGTAGCGGAAGTGCTTTTACCGCCTGCGTAATTTTGCATATCACTCATAAACCAAGTAAGGCCATGTTCGACTTTTTTAAAAATATACTCGCAGCTCCTGACAACAGCAGGCTGACTGAAGCCATTAAAGAAGGGGCATTTTTAGTAGACGTGCGCAGCCCGGGAGAATTTGCATCCGGGAGTGCCCGTGGAGCGGTCAATATCCCGCTGGAACGGATAGCAGCCGAATTGCCCAGGTTCAGGGGAAAATCCAATATCGTGGTATTCTGTCGCAGCGGGAACCGCAGCGGGCAGGCGATGCGCATCCTGGAGCAGAACGGTGTCCGGGATGTGATCAACGGCGGTACCTGGCAAAACGTGCAGCAATGCATCATCTAGTCACCACATCAATTTTATACAAATGAAAAAGAACCTGGGCTTGCTTGACAAGGCTATCCGCATTGCCGCCGCGCTTGCGATCGGCATTTTATATTACACCGGTGTTATTTCCGGAACATGGGCCACTGTGCTGGGCACGCTGGCAATCGTGTTTGTCATCACGGCCTTTATCAGCTTCTGCCCTTTGTACCTGCCTTTGGGGATTAACACTTTTAAAAACTGGAAAAAATGAGCGGCTACCTGAAAAACTGGAATTTTATGCGCGTCCTGAGGTTTGCGCTGGGCATTTTCATCGTAGTCCGGGGGGTGCAGGACGGGGCCTGGCTTTTTGTCGCGCTCGGCGGGATCTTTTCTCTGATGGCGCTGCTGAATGCAGGATGCTGCGCTGCCGGCAATTGCGCGGTTCCCGGACCGGAGAAGGGTTCCGGTAAGCCGAAGGAGGTGAAATTCGAGGAAATAGAATGATCCCTTTATACAGCTTATGCCACATACGCGGGAGCGACAATAGCGCTGTGTAACATTAGTAGCTGAACGGGCTCTAAAACAGGATGATCTTTGCGCCAGGAAAAACATGATGCAAGTCAAAACGTGATAACCAAAAGTACCAAAGATGACTTTCCAGGAAATAATCAGTTCGGACAAACCGGTTTTAGTCGATTTCTCTGCTGAATGGTGCGGCCCTTGTAAAATGATGGCGCCTATTTTACAGGAATTAAAAACAAGAGTAGGCGATAGCGCCAGTATCCTCAAAATCGATGTGGACCAAAATCCGCAATTGTCAGCCCAATACCGGATCCAGGGAGTTCCCACGCTCATCATTTTTAAAAATGGCGAAATTAAATGGCGTCAGGCGGGTGTTCGCCAGGCGAATGAACTCGAACGCCTGATCCGGGAAAATCTCTGAACCAGGCGGTTTCGCTCTCGCAGTTCAGTCATTGCTGCGCGTTTATTGTTCAATCTATTACTAATCTGAACACAAATGCTCGACTTACTCACAAAGCCGTGGCCCTGGTATATCGCCGGGCCCCTGATCGGACTCACGGTGCCCGCTCTTTTGATCATGGGCAACAAATCTTTCGGGATCAGTTCCTCGCTCCGGCATGTTTGCGCCGCCTGTATGCCTGCCGGCATCCCCTTCTTTCAATACAACTGGAAAAAAGAAGCGTGGAACCTCTTTTTTGTTTTCGGCATATTCATCGGCGGGTTCATAGCGGGTCATTACCTGGTCAACCCCGATAATATCGAAATCAGCCCGGCCCTTGCCGCCGAACTGGCAGGCTATGGCATCACCGACTTCAGCAACCTGGTGCCGGTGGATATTGCCAACTGGGACACCCTGTTTACCCTGAAAGGATTTATCCTGATGGTAGCAGGCGGGTTGATGGTAGGCTTTGGCACCCGCTATGCGGGAGGCTGTACAAGCGGGCACGCCATCATGGGGTTGTCCAACCTTCAGGTACCCTCCCTGATCGCCACCATTTGCTTTATGATCGGCGGGATCGTCATGGCCAACTTTATCCTGCCGCATATTCTTTCGCTGTAATATCGACCAAAAACCATCAGGCATCATGTCAGAATCAAAAGAAGATATTCAACAAATCAAAGCACAGGAGACCGGCGGCGCCGATAGACAGTCGCGTGCTACCGATGCAATGTGCGTAAATGAAAGCCAGCTCGACCATAAGTGGTACCATAACCTCAAATACCTGGTCACAGGCGCGCTGTTCGGCATCCTGTTCGTCAAAGCGGAAGTGATCAGTTGGTTCCGCATCCAGGAAATGTTCCGGTTCCAGTCGTTTCATATGTACGGTATCATCGGCAGCGCTGTCCTGGTAGGTGTCGTCTCAGTAGCGATCATTAAGAAATTCAATATCAAGACGATATACGGTGAGTCGATCGTGCTGGCGCCTAAAAAGTTCAACAAAGGACAAATCTACGGAGGTCTTATATTCGGGCTGGGCTGGGCGCTTACCGGGGCCTGTCCGGGACCTCTTTTCGCCCAGATAGGCATGGGTGCCACCGTTATAGCCGTTACGCTGCTGAGCGCGATAGCGGGTACCTGGGTTTATGGTTTTTTCAGGGAAAGACTTCCTCACTAGTTCAAAGCTGACCTATGTTACGCTTCAAATGGCTTTCATTTTTGATCGCCTGGCTCTTTATTGCCCCGGAATCCCGGGCCCAGCAACCTCACCAGAACGCCTGGATGCGGGCCACACTGAGCTATGACGCCGGTTCTAAGATTAAAATCGACGGAGAGTTTCAGCACCGCCGGCAGAGCGGATTTGAAAACAAGGATTGCCTGGACGAGGAGTTCATGTATACCTTAAGAAGCTGGGTCCACTATCAACACAATGAGTCGGTGAAGTTTTCGGTTTCTCCTCTTGCTTACTTCTCTCACCATAGGATCATCCAGCAAGAAGCCGATCTTTCCTCCGATCCGGTCAGGGAAATGCGTATTTCTGCTGCTGTAGACCTTCAGCACGAGATTTTCACGAAATTCTTCCTGACAGACCGGAATGCGATGGAGTATCGCATCTTTCAGGGCAGCGCCAACAATATTACCCGGATGAGAAACAGGCTTGGCATAAGATACGACTTTATGCCCAGGCTGAAAGCCGGTATTTACAAAGAGTTTTTTGTGAACCTGTCGGGCACGAGCACCTATTACTTTTTTGACCACAAAAGGAATGTGGCCTTTCTGGACTACACGCTCATGCCGGGTCTGAAGGTCGAGACAGGCTATGCCTATATCCTGCGGCTTCCGCCCGGGAACCTGAAAAAGATAAAGGAGAACAACCTTTATCTGAACCTGACTTTTCAGCTTCACCGGCATCGCGGCCAGAGCAAAAAAAACAATCATTTACAGCGCGGATAGCAGAACCTTTTGGGTACCTTGAGTTTTTTATCAACGATGGACAAACGTATGGATCAATCAGTGAATTACGGCAAGGATTTCTGGAACCAGCGGTATAGCCTGAAAGAATTCATTTATGGTGAAAAGCCCAACCAATACCTGAAGGAAAAACTCGAAGGGCTTCCTGTAGGACGTATCCTGCTCCCGGCGGAAGGAGAGGGCAGGAACGGCGTATTTGCCGCCCGGTTGGGTTGGACAGTATCCGCGTTTGACCAGAGTGAGGAAGGTAAGCGGAAGGCCGAACAACTGGCAGTACAAAACCAGGTGGAGATCGACTATCAGGTTTCCGATATGGAGGATATCCGCTATCCTGAAAATACATTCGACGCATTAGCCCTTGTGTATGCTCATTTTCACTCCCGTACCCGAAGAGAATATCATCGGGAACTGGCTGGATATTTAAAGAAAGGGGGAGTGTTGATCCTGGAAGCGTTTGGAAAAAAGCACGCAGATAACCAAAAGCAAGATCCGAATGCCGGTGGGCCTCGGGACGTCAATATGCTCTACGATCTGGCCGGGCTCAAATCGGATTTCGAAGGATTCGAATTAATCGAAAGCATTGAAACCGACATCGAACTCGATGAAGGAAACTACCACCGGGGTAAGGCAAGCGTAGTCAGGGTTTATGCAATCAAACAATAGCCGGTATGCCTGTTTCCTGGCGGTGAATGAGTCTGGCAGTTTTGAGGGTCGGGTGCGCAAAGCATTAACATAATATAATCTTATTCCTGCCCAACTGAACACCTCCTTGTTCTTCCAATTGTTTCAGCAGTCGTGAGACCACTACGCGAGCCGTGCCCAATTCATTGGCTAGTTGCTCGTGGGTGACATGAATCGTTTTGGAGCCTGTAAGTTCTGATTTTTTTTCGAGCAGGTCAACAAGCCGCTGATCTACCTTTTTAAAGGTGATGGCGTTGACCATATCAAGCAATTCTTCAAACCGTTTGTGATAGAGCCGGAAAATATAGTTGAGCCATTGCGGGTATTCTTTGATGAAAAGCGAAACCTTATCGATTGGAAGAAACAGGATTTCGGCCTCCTCCTCCACTTCTGCTTTCACCTTGCTGGTTTCGTTATGGAGCCCGCCTAGAAAGGACATAATGCAGCTTTCACCACTTTTGATGTAGTAAAGGAGAATTTCCCGACCGTCCTCCTCGGTACGAATCACCCGAATGCTACCCTTAACAACAATAGGGATAGCCCGGATATAGGCATTTTCGTTCAGGATTACACTTCCGGCGGTGTATGTTTTGTGAATGCTGTACTTTTGAAGCTTCTCAACCAATTCAGGGGCCGATCTGAATTCGGATATATGTACAAGGTTGTCCAT
Source organism: uncultured Cytophagales bacterium (assembly GCA_964559125.1). Lineage (GTDB taxonomy): Bacteria > Bacteroidota > Bacteroidia > Cytophagales > Spirosomataceae > Ravibacter. The sequence goes on along the minus strand of CAZLGW010000071.1, from coordinate 2,815 downwards.
AATCCAAAGATACAGGTTTTGCCCGAAAATGTTTTCACTTACCCCTTCTTCACAACCAAGTGCTTCAACCCCGGATCATTCAACAACCTATCTATCTCCGACTGAATAATATCCTGTACCTCCTGCTTGATCTGCAAGTAATTCCGCTGCACCATGCTGTCGTCCAGCTTTCGGATCACCTCGATATCCTTATATCCGTCCTGTTCCCGTTTCAGGGCTTGGTGGTCATTGATGATCTCACAGTGGAATGCCTTTAGCTCTATCTTGTTACCCGGATCATCCGCTACCATTCCAACAAACTCGCCGGAGCTAAGGGCCGATATTTTAGAGGGTGGTATGGCAGCTTCCAATTGTTTAGAGCGACTGATGGAAGTATCCCCGCTGTTGATGGAATAGCTCTCCCTATCCTGCATGATTTTACCGAAGCGTTCAGATAGCTGTTTGGCCGTGTCGCCGGTAACCTGACCGGCTATAATGTTACCGGTAATGTTCATGATCACATCGGCTTGCTCGCGGCCATAGTCTTTGCGAAGCTGGCTAAAGTCCTGGATGCCCAGGCAGGTAGCCACCAAGTTGCTCCGGGCAGTAGCGATCAGGCTATCCATGTTATTCAGATAGATGGTTGGGAACTCATCAAAAACCAGGCTACTCTTTTGCTTTCCCTTCTTATTGACCTGTTTCACCAAGCGGGTGACGTAAAGGGACAGCACCGCTCCGTAAATCTGGATTTTTTGCGGGTTGTTACCCATGCAGACAATCTTCGGCTTGTCCGGATTATTAATGTCCAGGTTGAAATCGTTCCCCGAAAGAACGTAGTATAATTGTGGCGAAGAAAGCCGGGCCATCGCCACTTTTGCCGATGCTATCTGCCCTTCCAATTGTTCCATCACATCATTCAGATAGGCATTGATAAAAGGGTTAATAAGCACTTCAATTTCCTTTTCAGTACGAAGCAGCGTAAACAAGCTGTCGTAGTCCACCTGCATCAGCTCGATGACATGGGGTAAGGTACAGAACTCACCATCCTTATAGCGTTTCAGGTACCAGATCACAGCAGTCAAAAAATTGATCGGAGATTCCACGAAGAAGTCTCCCTGCCTTTTGATCCATTCACGGTTCAATCCCATTAGGATGGTGCGGGCCGATTCTGCCGCGTCGGTAATGTCGGTCATCGCCGATGGCTCCAACGGATTGCAGCGGTGGCTCCGGCTCAGATCGTCAAAATTGATTACATAGAATTCCGGAGGTTTGGGGTACCGGTGCCTGTTCTGTAACCAGGTGTTATAGGCAATTTTAGAAAGGTCGTCAAACTTGAAATCATAGACGAACATGGTAAACCCCTTCCTGATATGCTGGGTGATGATGTGCCGGATTACGAAGTAAGATTTCCCTGATCCGGGAGTCCCTAATACCATCACCGCCCGGAATGGATTGATGATGTTGATCCAGCTTTCCCTGATCTTATTTTTAAGCTGATACCTGGCCGGTAGATTAATGGAATATTCGTTTTCCAGCAGCCGCTCCTCCTGGGGGAAAGTCTCGTTCTCTTTGTTAAAAATGTCCTTGTCGTTCAGCTTGTTTTTAATGATGCGGGAAAGCAGGGTACCTCCCGACAGGAACATAAGAAATCCGGTTGCGGTGATTCCTATATAAATACCGGCTACTACGATTGGGCTGGATGACAATAGTAAAGCCAGGTAACTAAAAAAATAGATCAATAGGCCGCATACTATATTGGTAAAAGCAACCCGGTAATTCAGCTTCTCATTTTTCCGCCCCCGAGCACCCAATAAAGAGATGACAAGGAAGCCCAGGGATATAAATTTAGAGCGATGAAACCCATCAAAAATTCCGGTGTTCCGGATATTGCCCAGGATCCGGTCACTGAACTCGCTGACCAGTCCCCACTGGCTGAAAGCCCCGTAGCAATAGTAATAGAAATGTAGCGCCAGAATTGCGACACTGATCAGCCTGGTCATATCCAGGATCTTTCTTAGGGCCTGCTCGTTTTCTCCTGTCTGTACTGCCATGATCGTTTTGTTTTATGTGTTGTTACCTATATTCCTTTTCTTCTTTCTTTTCCTTCTTCGCTTCAACTGGTTTGGCACATAATCTGAAGCCCGTTCCGGCGTCATGAGGGTATCTAAGGGGTTAGCGGTAGCTGCTGAAACTAACAGAGGCTGACGGTCGTTCACGATAGTCTTGGTTTCTACCGCAGGATACTGCGGGTGTAACCCCATGGATGGTTGCAGAGGGGGATGCAGCGAGAGCAAATCCTTCTCTGCAACGCCTTCCGGCAGGCATCTTTCCTGTATGGCTTTGGCGCTGTAAGCCTTGCCCAAGGCACTACCGTTAAATACACTTAGGGTTTTGTGATCCACGTAAGTGATCCCGTAGATTAGCCCGGCCTCATTTTGCCTTAGCACCGTTGAGATTCCCTGTTTTTCTAAAGCCGATACCAGCCCCTGAACCGACAGAATCCGTCTTCCCATCAGGGTCATGTCTATCGCATTCCTAACCCTGGCTTTGTGGGTATAGCGGCTGGTCTCATTTCCGGTATACCTGGTCTCCAGGTATTTTAAAGTAGGCTTGTTATAAAAGTCGCTGGCTTTGATAGGAACGCCTACCGGTTTGCCCTGTTCATCCAGGATACGGTACACCAGCCCGCCGCCCTGATAGATCCTTGAATTTTCACTCCCCCTATCAGCCCTGACGTTATAAAGACCCAGCACTGCATTCAACTCCGGTAAGCTGGTGTAGCGGTACTTTTCAAGAACTGCATCCAGTACATTGGTGATAGCTCGTTTGGTAGCCG
>CAZLGW010000070.1:0-13897 GCA_964559125.1 uncultured Cytophagales bacterium | reverse complement strand
CAGGTTTATACGACAATTACAACTTTTTGCATGATGGAACTCGGGATCAGTATGTTTGCGGACCTTTCGACCAACTTTTCGACAGGCGTTAAAAAGAAAGCCGGTCAGAGACTGCGGGAGCTTATAGAAGAGATCAGACTGGCAGATGAGGTCGGGCTCGACGTTTTCAGTATAGGCGAGCATCATCGTGAGGACTATGCCGTATCCAACCCGGAAATCGTCCTGGCGGCGGCAGCTACGGTTACCAAAAATATCAGGCTGGGAAGCGCCGTGACTGTATTGAGCTCCGCCGACCCGGTAAGGATTTACCAGAATTTCTCAATGATCGACCTGCTGTCGGGCGGGCGCGCAGAAATAATGGCCGGACGGGGAAGTTTTATCGAGTCATTCCCGCTATTTGGTTATAACCTGCAGGATTACGATAAACTATTCGAAGAGAAACTCGACCTGCTGCTCAATATCCATAAAAATGAAGAAGTCAGCTGGACAGGCACGATGCGGCCACCGCTCAGAAAGCAGCATATTTACCCCCGTCCGGAAGGTAATGGACCAGATATCTGGATAGCGGTGGGCGGTACGCCGGAGTCGATCGTAAGGGCTGCGAGATTGGGATTACCGCTTATGGTCGCGATTATCGGGGGGAACCCTGCCCAGTTCCAATCACGCTTCGACCTCTATAAAAGCGAGTATATCAAAGCCGGGCATGACCCTTCGGCTATGCGGATAGGTATACACTCCCATACGCTGGTCGGCGAAAATTCAGATGACATCGGCAACCGGTTCTTTCCCTACTACGCAGCTCAAATGGGTAAGATCGGACGGGAACGCGGATGGCCGCCCCTGAGCCGCTCGCAGTTTGAAGCCAGCCGGAGTGCCTATGGTGCACTTTTTGTAGGAGATCCTTCCGAAATAACAGACAAAATTCTAGAGGTACAGGAAATGTTCGGCCTTACCCGGTTTGTGGCTCACATGGATACCGGCGGTCCGCCGCATGCCGACATCATGAAATCGATAGAGCTATTTGGCACCAAAATAGCGCCCGCTGTAAGGAAAGCCGTTCAGGCTTGATTTCAGGAAATCAGGGCGCTGGTATTTGTCGAGCGAAGAAAATCACAAACCCGCCGGATAGTTTCGGAAGGAACGCCATCTTCCCTGATAAACCCTGCATATTCCCGGATACTCTTATAGATATGCTGCGTATTGGGGGAAAGTAAAGCACGCTCCTCCTCTTCGAGTAGATCGATGGACTGGCAGACGGCCATCATATGAATGGCCATCACCTGGAAAGCATTGTCGAGCACGGTGCGCGCAATGAGTGCGCTATTGGTGCCCATACTTACGATGTCCTGGTTATCATTGTTATTCGGAATGCTGTGTACATACATGGAATTGCTAAGCATCTGGTTTTCGGCTGTGGTCGAGGTAGCGGTGAACTGCATCCCCTGGAAGCCGAAATTGAGCCCGAGTATCCCGGCGTTAAGGAAAGGGGCAAACTTCCCGTTAAGCTTGTTGTTAAGCAGGAAATTCAGCTGCCGCTCCGCCAACTGGGTAAGCCTGGTGAGTACGAGCTTCAGCTTATCCATCTCAAGCGAAATATAATCGCCGTGAAAATTACCGCCATGGAAAACGCTGCCGCTATCCATATCCACTATAGGGTTGTCGTTGGTAGAGTTAAATTCGTCTTCCACAACTTTTACTGCCGCCTCTATGGTATCGTAAACCGGTCCGAGTATCTGCGGAACGCAGCGTACCGAATAATATTCCTGGATTTTCTTCTTAAACTCTTTCCTTTTGAGCTCATTGGCGTCGCGGTAGAGATCATCCCTTTTCCGCAGCAGGCTGCTCCCTTTCAGGAACTCACGCATCGCCTGAGCCACTTTTTTCTGCCCGATATGTTTTTTAACAGCGTTAAGTTCTTCCGAAAACGAATCGTCGAACGAGCACACTACCTCGTTGATGATCGACGAAGCGGCGATGCTCCATTGAAGAAGCCGCCGGGCAAAAATCAGGTTTACAGCTCCTATGCCTGTCATGCAGGAAGTTCCGTTAATGAGCCCCAATCCATCCCTCAGACTGAGCTGAAGCGGTTCTATACCGTGCTTTTCCAGTACTTCACGCGCCGGTCGCCGGTTCCCGTCCTCATAAATATAGCCTTCCCCGATCAGGTTGAGCGCAAGATGCGAAAGCTGTACCAGGTCACCGCTTGCCCCTACTCCACCATGCTCGAATATCTCGGGCACAATACGATGGTTCAGAAACTGCAGCAGCTTTTCCAATACCGGCAGGCTGATACCCGAGTTTCCCTGGGCCAAAGAATACAACCGGGCCAGTACCACACCTCTGGCATAAGATTCATCAAGAGCCTTCCCTATTCCCGAAGAATGACTTCTTATCAGATTATACTGAAGATAGCGCAAGTCATCGGCTTCTATGCGGTACTGCGCCATAGGCCCAAAACCTGTATTGATGCCGTAAATGATGGTATTTTCAGAAAATTTACTGAGAAATCCGAACGATTTCCCTACCCGTTCCAGGACTTCCTCGTCCAGCCTGACTTCCTGTCCGCCGAAAGTATAATTTTCAATCCCTTCCAGGGAAATTATATTCATTGATGCTCTCTGTAAAATTAAAATGCCTTCGCAAATCTGCAGGCTTACTTTATTTCCGGCCCAAAAATAGCAAATTTGACAAAGCGTGATAATGTTTGGCCTGTCATTAGCTAAAAGTTGTCAAACTTGATACATGTCCCTAATTTTGACGGATAGTAGCTGCATTTATTGATGATTTCAAACCTATTAGTCGGGCTCACCCAATACCTTTTTCGTAAAAAGGCTTTCTTTTTCCTCATTCTGGCCGGACTGGGTTTGTTTCTGTCGAACGGCATAAGAAAGCTGAGTGTATCGGAGAGCATCTTTGACAGCCTTCCTAAAAGCAGCGCTTTCACTGATTTCCAGAAGCTTATTTCCGACTCCAGGCTTGATAACCGCGTGATGCTTGCCCTGGATATACCTCCGCATACGGATCTGAGCAGCCTTAGTGACACCGTGGCTCTTTTCGGAGAACAGTTGAAAGCACGGTCGGCCGGTTACCTTACCGATGTCCGCGAATTCCGGGAGAACATGGACGCCGACGTCATGGAATACGTGCTGGATCACTTCCCGGAGCTGATCGATTCCGGTTATTATGCGGCTTTCGAAGACAAAATCAGCCGTGACTCAATAGAGGCTTCAGTAGAGCAGAGCCGCAGACGACTGAATACCCCGGAAGGCACATGGATTAAGGAGCTTGTCTTAAAAGACCCCCTGGGCATCACCTACCCCTTTTTTGAATCGCTTAGAAATAGCTCCGGCGCTACAGATGCACGGTTTGAGCACGACATGGTGCTCATTAATGACGGCAGGCAGGTATTGATCACTGCGCAAACCACGTTTCCTTCAGGCGACTCCAAAAACGGAAGTAATTTATTCAGGGAGCTTAACGAATTCCAGCAAAACTGGAACCGGAGCCACCCCGGCTACACACTCCGGTATTTCGGAGGATTTGCCGTAGCAGCAAGCAATGCCCTCCAGATCAAAGAAGACGCCATTCTTACGATGTCGCTCGCCTTGATCCTCATTTTCGGGCTATTATGGGCCTATTACAGGAATTTCAAAACCTCCGTCATTACCCTGCTGCCGGCCCTCTTCGGCGGGTTAGCGGCCCTGGGTATGATCGGCTACCTGGCGCCGTCCATATCCGGAATATCACTTGCAACCGGGGCAGTATTGCTGGGGATCGCGCTGGACTATTCCATACATTTTGTGAGCCACGTCAGGCATACCGGATCAGTATCCCGCGCATTGCAGGATATTTCGACTCCGCTCATCACCGGCAGCCTTACGACGATCCTCGCCTATTCGGCCCTGATCTTCGCCAATTCCCGGCTGCTTCATGACTTCGGGCTTTTCGCCGGTCTCGCGCTTTCAAGCGCCCTGGTTTTTACTCTCATCGGCATGCCGGTCATTCTTCGGCTGACGGGAACCCCCGGAAAGGGAGCTGTTTCAGAAAAACAATTGCTGAGCGTGCCGCAGCTACCTAAGCGTTACGCTTTGCCGGCACTGGCCATTATAGGCATTGTCACTATCGTACTTTACCGGGTAGCAGATGGCGTAAGCTTCGACGGAGATCCGCGGCAGATAAGCATTCAGACCGAACCATTGCAGCAAGCCGAGAAGCTTCTTACTCCCATCAACCCGGAAACCGACGTTCAGCTGTTTGTGTTTGCTTCGTCGGAAAACGATACGCACGCATCGGTAGCCAACTCCGAAATCTACCGGCACGCACTCACCCTCAAAGAAGAAGGTCTTGTAAAAAGCTTCAGCTCAGCCGCTCCCTTTGTGATCTCTGACAGCCTGAGAACTGCCGGGAGAGCCCGCTGGAATCATTACTGGCAAAGCGAAGCCAGAGCACCGGAGGTTGTCCGATCGCTGAGGGAAGCCGGAGAAAAAAACGGGTTTTCGGCAGGTGCTTTCTCCTTTTTTGAAAGGAGTATAGAAAGTGCCGGTCATTCTTCTCCGACAAAGGAAAATATCGAAGAGCTGGTTTCGGGACTGGGAATCGACAACCTCATCCATCGCGAAAATGGTAGGTCGACGTACATTACGACACTGGTCGTTGAAAAGGAACACCTCGAAGCCGTCAAAGCCGTGATGCAGCATGTAGCCGGCGTGCAGGTATTTCACCGCATGGAAATGGTGGAGTCCCTGCTGGAAGTAGTAAAGGAAGATTTCAACTATATCCTCTTTGTCTCGGCCGGTATCGTTTTCATTGCGCTTTTGCTTTTGTACGGCCGGCTCGAGCTGGCACTTCTCTCCTTCCTGCCTATGGTGATCAGCTGGATCTGGATCCTCGGCATTACAGTGCTCCTCGGTGTAAAATTCAATTTTGTCAACGTGGTGTTTGCCACGTTCATTTTCGGGCTGGGCGACGATTTCAGCATCTTCATGACAGACGGTCTGCTTCAGCGATACAAGCTGGGAAAAAACAAGCTGGCTTCCTACACATCCGCCATTTCCCTGTCCGGGCTAACCGTACTGATCGGGACGGGCGTCCTGCTATTTGCCTCCCATCCTGCCCTGAAATCGATAGCGGTGGTAAGTGTGCCGGGCATTATCTGTATCGTACTGGTATCACTGGTGTTCCAGCCTGTGGTTTTTAACCTGTTTGTACAGAACCGGGTCGATAAAGGCCGGACGCCCATCAGTATCCGGACCTTTATTAAAACCTGGTTCTGCTTTGCTTTTTTCGTCTGCATGTGCTACCTCGCCTTCATTGTGATGGTCGTGCTGATTCTGCTCCCGGTTGGCCGCAAAAAGAAAAATGAATGGCTGGCCCGGGCGATGTCAATCCTTTCTGCCGCAGTAATGTACTCCGGTACGCAGATAAGGAAAAGGACCTATGGCCGGGAGCACCTGGAGTACGATAAACCCGCCATCCTGATCGCCAATCATTCTTCTTTTCTCGATATCATGATCATGCTGATGCATCACCCCAAAGCAGTTATCATGGTAAAGGAATGGGTGTATAAATCTCCCCTTTACGGCTGGGTGATCAGGTATGCCAACTATATATTTATGGAAGAAGGGCCTGAAGCCAACCTCGAACAGGCGCGTGAGCTGGTGAAAGACGGTTATTCCATTATTATTTTCCCGGAAGGTACGCGCTCGGACGACGGTAAGGTGAAGCGGTTCCACAAAGGAGCTTTCTTCCTGGCAGAGCAGCTGAACCTGCCCATCCAGCCGGTGTTTATCCACGGCGCAGGATATGTATCTCCCAAAAACGAACTGGTGATCAAGCACGGCCCCGTCAATGTAGGCGTTCAACCCCGGATCCAGCCGGATGACCCAAGCTGGGGCGATAATTTTCAGCAGCGGACCAAAAGTATCTCCCGCTATTTCAGAACGGCCTTCGGCGCATTCCAAAAACAGATGGACGATACCCGGTTCATGAAACAGCGCATTTTCAACAACTATATTTTCAAAGGGCCGGTTCTTGAATGGTACTTCCGAATTAAATGGGAGCTGGAAAAAAACAACTATGAATTCTACGATCAGCGCATCGGCTCCCGCAAAAATATCCTGGACCTAGGCAGCGGATACGGCTTCCTGGATTTCTACCTGCATTACCGCGACGAGGAGCGCTCTATCCTTGCCGTAGACCACGATGAAGAGAAAACAGGTATCGCCACCAATTCATATGCCAAAACCTCCAATCTCAGTTTCGTTCAGGCCGACGTAACAGATTTCATTTTCAGAAAGCAGGACGTTATTCTCCTGAACGACATACTCCACTATTTACCCAAAGACGACCAGGAGACACTGCTAAGACGCTGCATCGAGAACCTCAACCCGGGCGGGCTTCTCTTTATAAGAGACGGGGTAACGGACGACACAGGCAGGCATAGAAATACAAAGCTTACCGAATGGTTGTCCACCAGATTGTTTTCCTTCAATAAGAAAAAGGGAGCTCTCCACTTCTTTTCGAAGGAGGATATCCGGCGGTTGGCTGAAGAATACAGCCTGGACATTGAGGAAAGGGTACATTCGGAAAAAACATCTAATATGCTTTTCATTTTATCGCGATAGCTACCGGAACTAATCATCTAATCATCACATTGCCTAATTGCCTCATCAATTTCAAAACACTAAATGACTTCCCCCCCCAAAAAATACGATTTCGTGATTATCGGCAGCGGGCTGGGCGGGCTGGTTTGTGCCAATATCCTGGCTTCGGAGGGATACAGTGTGGTTGTGCTGGAAAAAAACCACCAGATCGGGGGGATGCTCCAGGTATTCAGCAGGGATAAAACGATCCTGGACACCGGTGTACACTACCTGGGTAGTCTTAACCCCGGTGAAAATCTTTACCAGGTATTCAAATATCTCGGCATCCTCGACGACCTGAAGCTGAGAAGACTTGATCCGGAAAAGGTAGATGTCATCAGGTTTGATAACGGAAGTGAGTACTATGTCCCGGAAGGGTACGAAAGATTTACGCGATATATGAAGGAATGCTTCCCGGACGAGGCTGAGGCGATAGATACCTACTGCCGGAAAATCCGCGAAGTATGCTCCTACTTCCCTTTATATCACCTGGACCCCTCTCCCCCGGCCTATCTGAGCAAGCCCGAAATCCTGACACTCAACGCGTATGATTATATAGCGGGCCTCACCACCAATGAGAGGCTAAGGCAGGTACTCGCCGGAACCAATTCGTTTCTGTACGCAGGCAACCGGCAAACCACCCCTTTTTACGTACATGCGCTGATTGTCAACAGCTACCTCAACGGTGCATTCAGGCTGGAAGACGGCGGCTCGCAGCTCGCCATCCTGATCAGCCGCCGGATCAGGAAACTGGGCGGAAAAATCCTGAAAAGGAAAAAGGTAACCGGGGTACTCTACGACGACGATAAAAAAATAAAGGCAGTCACAACGGAAGATGGAGAGGTCTTTTACGGGCGCAATTTTATTTCCAACCTCCACCCCGTACCTACGATCGAACTGTTCGGAAAGGAGCGTTTTCTGAAAGTATATAACAGGCGGGTGCAATCGCTCGACAACAGCCTGTCGTCCTTTACCACCCACCTGATCTTTAAACCGGAAAGCTTTCCTTATTTCAACTACAACATCTACCAGTATCACGACAATGATGTATGGGCAGGACCGGACTACGACCCGGAGAACTGGCCTCAGCAATATTTTCTTTATACCCCTGCTCAATCGAAGTCGGCGGAATATGCCGAATCATTGTCAGTAATGGCTTTCATGCGTTTTGAAGAGGTAGCCGAATGGGCCGGTTCGATGAATACGATAGCCGAACCCGGCGCACGCGGTGAAGCATACGAAGCATTTAAAAGAAAAAAGGAAAGCCAGGTGATAGAAAAGCTCGAAAGCGTTTTCCCGGGCATCAGGAACCATATCAGGTCGGTATACAGCTCCACCCCGCTGACTTTCCGGGATTATACCGGCAGTCCTCTCGGATCGATGTACGGCATATCCAAAACCACCGAAAACCCGCTCAGCACTGTGATCGGGGTCAAAACCCATATTCCTAATCTTTACCTGACCGGACAGAACGTTTTTATGCACGGGATACTGGGCGTTGCGCTCGGGGCAATAGCAACCTGCTCCGCATTTGTAGACAAAGAGAATTTAATTCTGAAAATCGCAGACGCCTGATCGGATTAATCCTTAGATTTAGGGTGTTCATCAGATATTACCAAATCAAGTATTACCTCAGAAAATGGAGAATTTCGACGTTGTTGTCATAGGAGCGGGTCCTTCAGGAGCGGTAGCTGCTTCCTGGCTGAAGCTTAACGGATACCGGGTACTGGTGCTGGAAAAAGAAACCTTTCCGCGCTTCCAGATCGGTGAGAGCCTGCTCCCCTGCTGCATGACACACCTGGAAGCCGCAGAGCTGCTCGATACGATAAAAGCGCAGAATTTCCAGGTAAAGTCGGGAGCGGCATTTCTGAGGGGAAGCGACCGCTTCGAGTTTTTTTTCGATGACCAGTATACCGAGGATGCATGGAGCTGGACCTGGCAGGTAAAAAGGGCGGATTTCGATCTTGCGCTCATTACCGAAACGGAACGGAAAGGTGTGCCCGTACGCTTCCGTTGTGAGGTAACCGCCGTCAGGAACAGCGAAACAATACAGGAAATAGACTACAAGGACGAAAACGGGAACACCAATACGGTCCAGGCCAGGTTTATCATCGACGCAAGCGGCTACGGAAGGGTGTTGCCCCGCTTGTTTGACCTGAGCCAATCTTCGAAATTTACAGCCCGGGGAGCCGTCTTTTCGCATCTTGAAGACATTAAGCGTAACGAGGTAGCCAGCCGTAATATCTTTGTTCACTCTTTCAATGATAACAGCGCCTGGATATGGGTCATTCCCTTTTCTGACGGGACTACGTCCGTGGGTATCGTAGGCGAACAGGAATACATACGCGGGCTGGCTGACAACGGCGGAGCCGGATACGAGGAAATCATAAGAAATTTCCCTGACCTGGAAGGCAGGTTCTCCGAGTCGCGATTCCGCTTCGAGCCCCGCGCCATCCTGGGGTATTCCATAGGAGTGAAACAAATGTTCGGGCCCGGATTTGTGCTTGCCGGGAACAGTACCGAGTTCCTGGACCCCATTTTTTCTTCGGGAGTAACTTTCGCGACCGCCTCGGGACTCCTCTCTGCAAAAATGACGCACAGGCATCTTTCAGGCGAAGCTGTGGATTGGAAGGCAGAATACCAGGATGTGGTACAAAAGGGGATCGATGTGTTCCGGAGCTACGTTACCGGCTGGTATAACGGCGATTTCCCGACCATCATCTTTGCCGACCACGTGGATCCGGTCATCAAAAAGCAGATATGCTCCGTACTTGCAGGATATGTATGGGATGAAAGCAATCCCTTCGTAAAAAAGCACGACACCATCCTGGCTACCCTGGCACAGGTGATCAGGCTGCGGGAAAAGAAAGAAAGAGAAGGGTAGCCGGCCTTATTGTTTCTGTACCAAAACTTAAGAAACGGGTTTCGGAGGAGTTCTTGGCATTTGGCAAGAAAATAGTGAACCACACGTTCACTCCTTTTCCCCCGGAACCGGCGCATGTGCAGCAATGAGCTTTTCACGCCTGAGCTCTTCCCAAAAAGCAGCCGGGATCTTCTCGTTAAAGGAGGCAGCATTTTCTTCTGCCTGGCGGGGCGTATGCGCTCCGGGTATGACGGCAGAGACTACGTCGGGCGCGGCTGCGAACTGCAGGGCCGCCGTCCTCAGGTCTACGTTATGCCGCCCGGCCACAGTTTTTAATGCGGCGAGCTTTTCCCTGACCCCTTCCGGAAATTTACCCCGGTATAGATACCGGTCCTGCCCCGAAAGAAAGCCGGCGCATAAAGGAGCTCCTACCACAATAGAGATACCGCGCTCAGCAGCCCTGGGAAACACCTGATCCAGGTCGTCAATATGATGGATCAGCGAATACTGGCAGGCGGAAAGAAAAATATCGGGATCGGCTACCTCGATGGCTTTCAGGATCGGTTCGATGGTATTTACTCCAAATCCCCAGGCTTTGATAAGCCCTTCTTCCCTCATACGGGTAAGCTCGGGCATGGCACCCCGGGCTGCTTCGTCAAAATATTTCACCCAATTTTCCTTCATATCACCGTTGTCGGGCGACAGATCGTGAATGAATACTATGTCCAGTGAACCTATTCCGAGGCGCTGCAGGCTATCCTCTACGCTTTTTCTTACGCCGGCTGCAGAATAGTCGTACCGGTAAGAAAAGTTGAGCTTGCCTTTCCATATACCGCCCATCCTGAAGTTGTCGTGCGGTTCCAGCACCCTCCCGATTTTGGTCGATATCGTATATTCTTCCCTTTTCCTGTCTTTCAGGAACAATCCCATTCTTCTTTCGCTCGTGCCCAGCCCGTACCAGGGTGAAGTATCAAAATAACGTACGCCGGCATTCCAGGCAACCTCCATGGTTTGAAGACATTCGATGTCAGGGTTTTCACCAAACCCGTTCCCGATAGCTACGCCTCCCAGCCCCGACAGGGTCAGCGGACGGAATCTTTTTTTATTTTTTTGTTCCATTTTCTCAGAATAAAAGAGTGCAGGTATAAAAAGTAAACGCTCCTTCCCGGGGCGATAGTCTGCTAATTTAATGTTAATCCGGCTTAATCCTCCCTGATGCGGGTTATATCGGCTGCCGGAGCGGGATGACATTTCAATATCCTTCCTTATTGGCTTATATTTGGCCGGCTGCCCCGTTTCACAGGAAGCAGTACAAAGACCAGGAGCATAGCATGGAAATAATACAGTATAATACGCTCTGAGCCGCAGTGAACTGATGATACTGATACGCGATTTTCCGGAAATCATGGAAATAGAAAATTATGTGCTCCGCTATTTCCTGCTTAAGGCTTCAGAACGTACTATCGCCCTCCAGTTCCAGACAGCCGAGGAACGATACCACACCCTGGCCGAATCGCAGCCGACCATCCTGCAGCGGGCGCCGCTGGGCGCTATTGCCTCCTACCTGGGCATCACACAGGAAACACTCAGCCGGATCAGGGCCAGGAAGACTTCCTGATTTGCTTTTTTGATCTACATCAAAAGAAAGGACACATAGCAGCGGAAAATTTGCATCATCAAAAAATGCAAAACACCTGCAATATGAAAAGTCTCTTAAAACCCGTAACAGCCGTCCTGCTGACACTACCGGGCAGCCTTGCCGCCCAACAGGCCCCTACCCTGGAGGAACTGGTGGAAAGCGCACTGAAAAAAGATCATCACCTGGCTAACAGGCAGCTTGATATAGAAGCATCACAAATAAGCCGTCACCAGCTAAGGGAAGCTTATCTTCCCCATCTTGATTTGTCTGGTAAATATGCCTACCTGTCGTCCGGGATCAATATGAAGGCTCCCGCCAATTCCGTTCCCGAGATGGGAATTGCGCTTCCGCCAATGGACGATGCCTTTACCAACCGGGCCAACCTGCTCACCGGAGGGTTAAAGACCGAAGTGCTGCTCTATTCAGGCGGGAAAGTACCCAACCTGACAAAAGCCCTCGACCAGAAGATCACGGCCCAGACCGCCATGCTTGAAAAAGACAGGCAGGAGGTGATAAGCGAAATCACTGCCGCATACGATCAGATGGCGCTGCTCAAACAGGTAAAGGTCGTACTGGACGAAAGCAAAAGACGACTGACCATCAACGCCGAAACTGCTGATAAAGCGCTGGGATACGGCCTGATCACTCCTTATGAGCATCAGAAAATAGACGTCGCAAGAGCGCAGCTAGAATCACGGATACAGCAATACGAGGGTAAACGATACCTGCTTATCAACCTGCTGCATCAATACAGCGGACTGGACACCGCCCGTATAGCACTCATCGATCACGACCTGCAGCCGGCCTATCCCGGTCAAACCGGCAGCAGCATCGAAAACAGGCCGGAAGTGACAGCGCTCGATGCAAGTATCCTCGCCCATCAATACCAGATCAAAGCAGCTCAAAGCTGGTGGAAACCCAAAGTACAGGCTTCCGCTTCCCTGGGATACCTCAATGCTTTTGACGTCAGGTTCCGGGCAAGGGAGCCGTTCCCGACGGGCAACACCATGGCGCTGAATACCGACAAGTTCGAGGTGATACCCAATTTCAGTGTAGGGGTGGGTTTCAAATGGGATCTCTTCGACGGCAATAAAGGGAAAAGAGAAACACAACGCGCCCGTATCGGGTTACAGAAAGCAGTAAATGAAAAAGCCGAAGCGATGGAGAAGCTGGAGCTCAACCTGATCAAAAACCAGACGGAATATACGAACGCGCTGGCTGAGGTTCAGGTTAGATCGAAGCAGAAGGATGCTGCTCAGAATGCCCTGAACCAGGCTAACAAAGAGTTTAAGACAGGCCTGATCAAAGCGTCGGACCTGATAGGGGCCGAAGCAGATTACCAGAATGCCTCCCTCGATTACCTTCAGGCGGTTTACAATCAGCGCAGGACAGTAGTAGGCCTCCTTCAGGCCACAGGCAGCCTCCAGGTACAGTCACTTCAATAAAAACCAATCACAATCTGAAACTAACCTAAAGAAATTCCCATGAAAACGCATTCATTCATCGTATCTGCTCTTACAACTTCATTAATGATCGGTTTTTCGGCCTGCAGCACGCAACCGGAGAAACCTACGGAAGGTAAAATCAAGCGGGAAACCCTGTCTTTCTCCCCGAAAGTAACCGGGCGGATCCTCGAAATATACGTGCAGGAAGGCGACCTGGTCAGCAAAGGAGATACACTTGCAATGCTAGATGTTCCGGAGGTAAATGCCAGACTTACCCAGGCAAAAGGAGCCGTAAAAGCAACGCAGGCCCAACGCGCAATGACGCGCAACGGCGCCACCGAAAACCAGCTAAAGCAGCTGTCGGCCAGGCAGGCAGGGCTGCGCGAACAGTACAACTTCGCTCAGAAATCTTTCAAACGGGCAGAGGGCATGTTTGCCGACAGTGTATGATGACGCCCCAGGCTTTCGATGAAGCCTATGCCAAATACCAGGGAGCCAAGGCACAGCTTGACGCGGTGAACGCTGAATTGAGCGAAGCGCAGAAAGGTATCAGGACAGAAACACAGACAGCATCTCAGGGAAGGAGAACTGGCTACCGCAGGCTACGCGCTCTTTAACGGCTACCTGCCTAACTCCGCTTATTTCAGGTTTACAGTACCCGAAAGCAGGATCGCATCTTTAACGCAAGCGCCACTCTTTAATTCTTAAACTCAACCAAGCCCGAAATGAAAGATCTTATTTATCTACTGAAAGGGGAGTTCAGGCTTTTCATCAGCAATACCACATTGATCTCAGTAATGGTACTGGCCCCGGTCATCTACGCTATCCTGATAGGTTTCGTCTACAAAAAAGGGAAAGTGACAGAGCTGCCACAGAGGAGCAGATATAGGGATAAGCTACCAGGTAGCTGCTTATTCCACGCTTCCGACGTTATCATCCGGGATCCGGTCGATCAGCTTATGATAGGGATCGATCCCGGCTTTGACCGGCTTCCCGCTCACTCTTATCGTCAGGGTATGATCACCCGGTTTCAGCTTGTGCTTTTGAAGATAAACCGGGTTGATCTGCTTCCTGCCTGTCTTATCCCTGGTCTCTTCTGCGAATATGCCAATATCGATGTAGTCATCCATGGGTGCAGGCGTTTCTTTCCCTGTGCTGTCGGCATACATTTTCCGCGATGTAAAGTTTAAGGTAACGTCGTAGAGCCCGTTTCCGACCTCCTTTGCCTTTGCCGACCCCAGCTTGTTTTCGTAAAGCGTTATCTTCTTCCAGGTATCCTCCAGGTAATACTTCAGCGAATCGGGGGTTA
>CAZLGW010000069.1:0-15580 GCA_964559125.1 uncultured Cytophagales bacterium | reverse complement strand
AGAAGAATGCCTTCATTGCTCAGGCTAGGAGAGGAGGTAAATTGCCTAATTGCCTGATAATTTCCTTATACAAATGAAAAACACCCTGTTCTTATCCTTTATCGGCCTTTTGTTCCTGGCGACATTTTCGTGTACCACGCCTGATGCATCGCAGGAAGAGGCCAAAATTTCCGATCAGAAAATGCTGCGACACGTCGTATTGTTCAAGTTTAAGGACTCTTCTTCAGTAGAAGACGTCAGATCTGTTGAGGCGGCTTTCCGCAATCTTCAGAACGAGATCCCTGAAATCAAGGGGTTCGAATGGGGAACCAACAACAGTCCTGAAGGCCTGGACGACGGCTTTACGCACGTTTTCTTTGTCAGCTTTACATCTGAAGAGGACAGGGCGGTGTATCTTCCCCATCCGAAGCACAAGGAATTCGTCGAAATTTTAAAACCCCACCTGGATAAGGCTCTTGTAGTCGATTATTGGGCTGAAAAATGAGCAACCGGATCTTACAATTATTCGAGCAGCGCGCAGAAGATGCGGAAGGATTGCTGAATGTCTATTTTACAGCAGGCTTTCCTGAACTGTCAGATACCCGGCGGATTCTACGGGCGCTCCAGGAGTCGGGGGCAGACCTCGTGGAGATTGGTATGCCCTATTCAGACCCCGTTGCAGACGGGGAAACGATCCAGGACAGCAACCAGAAGGCGCTGGAAAACGGGATGAGCGTACGCCTTCTCCTGGAGCAGCTTCATGATATGCGCAGCGAAATAAGCCTGCCGGTGCTGCTGATGGGCTACTTTAATCCTGTTGTGCAGTACGGTGTGGAGCGCTTCTGCAGAGAAGCATCCGCTGCCGGTGTCGACGGGCTGATCCTTCCCGATCTGCCGGTCGAGGAATACCTGGCTCATTATAAAGAGCTTTTCGATCAATACGGGCTGCTGAATATTTTCCTGATTACCCCGCAAACAAAACCGGAGCGCATCCGGCAGATCGATGAAGCCGGGGCCGGCTTTATCTATATGGTCTCCTCGGCCAGTGTGACTGGCGCTAAAACGGGGGTTAGCGGAGATATGGAGGCCTATTTCGAGAGGATACACGAAATGAACCTGAAAAATCCGCGGCTGATCGGTTTCGGGATCAAAGACCGTGAATCTTTCGTAAAAGCAAGCCGGTTCGGTAGCGGGGCGATAATCGGCAGCGCCTTTATCCGTATCCTGCAAAACAGTGCCGATCTTGAAAAAGATATCGAGGCGTTCATTTCTGGTATAAAGCCCAATAAAAACCAGGTAATGAGCGTTTAACAGGAATTAGCCCTATTAAAATCTTTGCGGTATGAAGGCTTCCGAACTTCAGTTTGCTGATTTGCTCCAGAGCATTGATGAGTACCGTAAGAAGTACTATCAGAACCAGCTTTTTAAAGGAAGCCTGCTTGCTGTCGCGCTGTTATTATCGCTTTTCCTCTTCATCAATACAATAGAATACTTCGGGCGGTTCAACTCGGTTGTGCGCGGCATTCTCTTTTTCGGCTACCTGACCGCTTTTGCATACGTTTCGTACCGGTGGGTGCTTTCCCCCCTTTTATACCTGTCGGGGCTTACCAAACCGATATCGGATGAAGATGCGGCGCGGCAGATCGGACGGTTCTTTCCATCGGTAGGCGATAAGCTCCTCAATACGCTCCAGCTGGAATCTTTAGGATCAAATCAATCCGACCTCATCCGGGCCAGTATCAGGCAGAAGTCGGGTCAGCTGCTGATGGTCAGGTTTAGCGAGGCGGTCAATTTTGCCGAAAACAGCCGGTATTTCAAATATGCTGCCTATCCTGTCGCCATATTAGCGCTTATCCTTCTTTTTAAGCCGTCATTTCTCAGTTCAAGCTCCGAGAGGCTGCTCCGGTTCAATGCCAGTTTCAATGAGGCCCCCTTCAGCTTCGTGCTGAAAAACGATCATCTGAAAGTATTCAGAAATGAAGATTTTACGGTAAAGCTCAGTCTCGAAGGCCATACATTGCCCGAGCATGTCTTCCTGGTTAGCAACGGCACCAGGTTTAAACTGACCCCGGATGCCCCCGGGCAGCTCAGCTATACCTTCAAAAGTCTTCAGAAAGATATTGCGTTCCACTTTGAAGCCGCCGGGTATCATTCGCAGGAGTATAAGATCCTGCTGGTAGATAAGCCCGGCCTGCTGTCGTTCGATGTGCAGCTCAACTATCCGGCCTATCTCGGAAAACCCTCAGAATCCCTTTCAAATGTAGGAAACCTGACTGTACCGGAAGGGACAAAGGTAAAATGGAGGTTTAAAACTTCTTCTACGCAAAACCTTTTTGTTGGGTTTGACAGCGACTCGGCCGCTTCAAAAGGAGTTCAGAAAAACAGTAATGTATTTGAACTCGACCGGGTATTCAGGAAGTCATCCGGCTATCATATTTCCCTGGTCAACGAAAATATGCCGGACGGCGAACAGGTAAACTACTTTGCGAACGTCATCCCGGACCAGTACCCGCAAATGGCTATGGAGAATTTCCAGGACAGTACGCTGTACAATTACCTGGTTGTAGGCGGCTCCATCAGCGACGACTACGGGTTCAGCCAGCTGAAGCTTTTTTACAATATCGTCAGAAAAGGAGAGGAGAAACCGAAAAATACACCGTCCAGGAATATCCCGATCCCTTTTAACAGGCAGGCCAACAACCAGAGCTATTATTTTGAATGGTTTCTCGACAGCCTGAAGCTGGAACCCGGCGACCGGCTCGAATACTACGCCCAGGTCTGGGACAACGACGGGGTCAACGGCCCGAAAAGTGCACGTTCACAGTCGCTTGTCTTTTCTATTCCTGATAAAAAACAGATAGAAGCCGAAATATCGCGGTCGGCGGACCAGACCCAGGAAGAAATAGAGAAAGCGGTACGTAAGGCTAAAGAGCTGGAAAGAGATTTAAAAGAACTTGAGAATAAGTTGAAAGCCAATAATGAGCTCGACTTCCAGGAGCAGAAAATGGCAGAGGAAATCCTGAAGAAGCGTGAAGAGCTGATCCAGCAGATCAGGTCTCTCCAGGAAAAAAACAAGCTTGCCAACGAAAAGTCGAAACAGTTTAACCAGCAGAGCGAGTCCTATCAGAAGAAAATGGATGAGCTGCAGAAGCTGATGAATGAGCTGATACAGGAAGAATCCCGCAAGCTTTACGAAGAGCTGGAAAAGCTTTCGGAGCAGAAACAGAGCGAACGGATGTCGAAGCTGCTGGAAAGGCTGAGAAACAAGGAAAAAAATACGGAGAAAGAACTTGACAGAACACTGAACCTGTTCAAGAGGCTCCAGATGGAACAGAAGATAGAGTCGGCCATAGAAGACCTGAAGGAGCTGGCGGATGAACAGGAAAATCTGGCTGAAAAGACCGAAAAGGAAACCGGGCAGTCGGAAGAAAATCAGGAGGAGCTGGCAAAGGAGCAGGAGAAAATGGAAGAGGATTTCAACGATATACGCGAAGAGCTGGAAGCTATTGAGAAGCTGGGAGAAGAAATAGACCGGAAGCAGGACACTCAGAAGGAGGAGCAAAAAAGCGCTTCAGAGGCTCAAAAGGAGAGCAAGCGGCAACTCCGCAGCAAAGAGAGTAAAAGGTCTTCAGAATCGCAGAAAAAAGCCGCAAAATCGATGCGTAATATAGCGCGTAGCATGGAGGAGGCGATGGAAAGCGCAGCCGGCATGGAAATGCAGGAAGATATGGATGCGCTCCGCGATATTCTCGAAAACCTCCATACCTTGTCTTTCGACCAGGAACAACTCATGAAGGATTTCAAGGGGGTCCACCTGAGCGATCCCCGTTTTGTAGAACTGGGCCAGAAGCAGCTCAAGCTCCAGGACGATTCAAAAGTAATAGAAGACAGCCTGTACGCCCTGGCCAGCCGGGTTCTGGAAATAGAATCGTTTGTTACGCGGGAGGTTAATAATATGAAATATTATATGGATGAGAGTGTTAAGTTCATACGGGACAGGAAGCTTCCTATGGTGGCATCTCATCAGCAGTTTGCCATGACATCCATCAATAACCTGGCGCTTATGCTCAGCGACGTATTTGCCAGGATGCAGCAGGCGATGGCCTCGATGGCAATGCCCGGGCAGGGCGGCAAACAGGGAAAGTCCCCCGGCCAGATGCAGGGGGAACTGAACGAAAAGATGCGCCAGATGGGCAAGACAAACAACGGTCAGGGAGGTAGAAGTATGTCTGAAGAGCTCGCGCGGATGGCGGCGGAGCAGGCCGCGATAAGGGAGATGCTCAGAAAGATGCTGGATGAACAGAAGGGGAGCGAATTCGACCAGAATTACGGTCAGGAGCTCAGGGAAATGATGGATCAGATGGAAAAGTCCGAAACCGAGATCGTCAACAAGCGCGTAACCCGGGAGCTGATCGAAAGAAATGAGGAAATGCTGACGCGCTTGCTGGAGTCTGAGAAAGCGCTACGCGAGCAGGATGAGGAGGAGCAAAGAAAGGGTGAAGCGGCCAGGCAACTGCCCCGGCAACCGCCGCCCGCCTTCCAGGAATACATCCGGGCTAAATCCATGCAGACTGAATTGCTGCGCACCGTTCCCCCTAACTTTACTCCCTTTTATAAGAGAGAAGCCGACTCCTATTTTCAGAGTTCATCCGGAAGCCGATAAAGTTGCTCCGGACCGGGAGACTCCATATCTACTCTTTCTATTTATGCCCAACCAGGGCTGGTATGACTAAAATAAAACCTGTCCCAAAAATTGGGATTATTCCCAATTTCTGCTACTCCTGCCGGTCAGGGCTATTAAAGATATGGTTTTGATATTACATTTGTGGCCCATAGGCGATAGGGGATGTCTAAATGGAACTATCCTACGCTCAAAGGGGTTCTTTCGTAACACCATTTTAAGGTGTTTTACATAATTCTCTGTTTATGAGGTGTTTATATTCTTTTCAAAATAGTTTGATCCAAACTCCAATCGGTTAACAATCCTCCTCAAGATTCTGTATGGGAACGGTAAAATTTTTTACAGAAGATATTTCTCATAAACTTGCTTCTCCGAAGAAAACAAAGGAGTGGATAAAATCTATAATAGAGGCAGAAGGATTTACATTGTGCGGTGTGAACTATGTACTTTGCTCGGATGAATACCTGCTTGAAATGAACCGGCAATACCTCGAACATGATTATTACACAGATATACTGACATTTGATAACAGTGAGTCGGATACCGAAATAGAAGGCGATATTTTTATCAGCTTCGAAAGGGTATATGAAAATGCGGGAAGCGAGTCAGTATCTCTGGATCAGGAATTAAGGAGGGTGCTTGCACATGGAGTGCTGCATTTGTGCGGATATAACGATCATACTGCCGAGGAGAAAGCCAATATGCGAAAGAAGGAAGACTATTATTTATCGTTGTTTTGAACCTGGTTGTTTCCACGTGGAACATATTTTTTTAAGGAATGTTTTCTAAATATGATGTCATAGTAGTAGGGGCGGGCCATGCCGGATGCGAAGCTGCCTGCGCTGCTGCCAATATGGGATCGAGCGTGCTCCTGATCACTATGAACATGCAGACCATTGCGCAGATGTCCTGCAACCCCGCTATGGGAGGAGTCGCCAAGGGACAAATCGTACGAGAGATAGACGCGCTCGGAGGCCAGTCAGGCATCATCAGCGACCGATCGATGATCCAGTTCAGGATGCTGAACCGATCAAAGGGACCCGCTATGTGGAGCCCCCGCTGCCAGAGCGACCGCATGCTGTTTGCTCAGCTGTGGCGCCAGACCCTGGAGCAGACCCCTAACGTCGACTTCTGGCAGGAGACAGTAACGGGGCTTATGATCGAAGACAGCCGCGTAACCGGTGTTGTAACCTCGCTGGGTATTACCATTGAAGCCGCAACCGTAGTGCTTACCAACGGAACGTTTTTGAACGGGAAGATACATATCGGAGAAAAGAACTTCGGCGGCGGCAGGGCAGGGGAAAAAGCTGCTACTGGCATCACCGAACAGCTCGTATCCCTGGGATTTGAAAGCGGGAGAATGAAGACAGGAACTCCGCCACGCCTTGATGGCCGTACGCTCAACTACTCCGTCATGGAAGAACAGCTCGGCGACGAAAACCCATCCCGGTTCTCGTATACATCTACTCCTCCGCTTACACATCAGCGAAGCTGCTGGATCACCTACACCAACCAGGAGGTTCACGACGTGCTCAAAACCGGTTTCGAAAAATCCCCGATGTTTACAGGCCGCATCCAGGGAATTGGCCCCAGGTACTGTCCTTCTGTGGAAGACAAGATCAATCGCTTTGCTGACAAAGACAGGCACCAGATCTTTGTCGAGCCGGAAGGCTGGGATACTGTTGAAGTGTATGTAAACGGGTTCTCTACTTCGCTTCCGGAAGATGTCCAATACAAAGCCCTCAGGAAAATCCCGGGCTTTGAAAATGCTAAGATGTTCCGGCCGGGTTACGCTATAGAATACGATTATTTTCCGCCTACTCAGTTAACCCATACACTGGAAACTATTCCTGTCAAAAACCTCTTTTTTGCAGGGCAGATCAACGGTACTACCGGCTACGAAGAAGCTGCGTGCCAGGGTCTCATGGCAGGAATTAATGCTCATCTGAATGCCCATGAAAAAGACCCGTTTACCTTGCAGCGATCGGAAGCTTATATAGGTGTGCTGATAGACGACCTGATCAATAAAGGTACCGAAGAGCCCTACCGTATGTTTACGTCCAGGGCAGAATACAGGACACTACTCAGGCAGGACAATGCAGACGTGAGGCTGACGCCAAAGGCTATCGAACTCGGCCTGGCTACAGAAGAAAGAAAACAATTGCTCGATCAGAAAATCACAGAATCCGGGATAATTGCAGACCTTCTTAATTCCACAAAAGTATCGCCCGAAAATATCAACCCGATCCTCGTGCAGAAAAACCTCTCTCCGATAAGAGAAAAGACCTCTCTTTCGCAACTTCTAAAAAGACCTCAGATCGGTCTGACGGATCTCGAAGATTTTGACGAAAAATTCAGGAACCTGATCAGGTCGGTTAATCCGGAGTCGGCTGAATATGCGGAAATAGAGGTTAAATATGCCAGCTATATCGAAAAGGAAAAGCTGATGGTAGGCAAAATGAAGAAGATGGAAGATCATGCTATTCCTGAAAATCTGAACTACAGTGCAATTCCGGCTCTGTCTATAGAAGCAAAACAGAAGCTTACCAGGTTTAAACCCTCCACGGTAGGGCAAGCCTCCAGAATAAGCGGAGTAAGCCCGGCAGATATTTCAGTCTTAATCATACACCTGGGAAGATAATGAAACTCGAAACTCTGTCTAATTGTCCGGTCTGCAGCGGAAAGACTTTTGAACCCTTTCTGGATGTCCGGGACCATAGTGTTTCACATGGAACATTTCAAATTGTCAAGTGTAAAAAGTGCGGATTTCTCTTTACAAACCCGCGCCCCTCTGAAGAGAGCATAGCTTCATTTTATGACTCTTCGGCCTATATATCGCATCACGATGAAGCGGATTCACTGATGTCAAGGGTATATAACCAGGTGAGAAAACTGGCGGTAAAAAGTAAGCTGAGCCTTATAAAAAAATACGATCAGCATCCTAAAAGAGAGATTCTGGATATAGGCTGCGGCACCGGTTTCTTTGTTAAATCATGCCTTGATCAGAACTGGTGCGCGACCGGTACAGAACCCGACGAAGATGCCAGATCCGCGGCCCAAAAAAGATCCGGCGCAGCTATCTACCCTTCGATCTTTGAACCTGACCTGGAAAGCAAAACATTTACTTCCATTACCATGTGGCATGTGTTAGAACATATTCACCGGCTGGAAGAAACCATGTCTTGGCTTTATCACCACCTTGCACCCAAAGGGTCTCTTTTTATAGCTGTCCCGAATCCGCAATCATACGACGGCCAGGTCTTCGGAAAACACTGGGCGGCATATGATGTACCGAGGCATCTCTACCATTTTACTAAGGATACTATGGAAAAGCTGCTTCAGCACCACAATTTCGTACTGGCAGATCTCAAATGTATGGTATTCGATTCGTACTACGTAAGCCTGTTGAGCAACCAATACAAAAACAAATCCAGCCGGCTCCTCAGCAGCTTTATTACAGGTACGTTATCCAATATAAAAGGATTCGGAACCAACCCACACAATGCCAATACCTCGAGCATTATCTATATAGCGCACAAAAAGTAAGTCTTATATTCTAAACAAACAAGGGTGAGAAAAGGCCTTATTATATCGTTCCTGTCGCTATTACTCTATCAATGCGCCCAGATGGTCACACCAACCGGTGGCAAAAAAGATGAGATACCCCCGGAACTCGTTAGTAGTATTCCTGAAAACAAAGCCATAAACTTTAAAGACAATATCATTTCCCTCACCTTTGATGAATATGTAGTCGTAGATAATCTTATGCAAAAACTGATTATCACGCCCGAAACAGATAATACTTATACTCCGCAGGTAAAAAACCAGACTGTGATCCTCAAATTCCGAAAAGCATTCAACGATTCCACTACCTATACATTTAACTTCAGCGACGGTATAAAAGACCTTGCGGAAAGAAATCCCGCGCGTAATCTCAAACTCGTATTCAGCACAGGCGCAGCTTTGGATTCAGGAAGAGTATATGGAACGATAAAAGATATACGTACAAATCAGCCTATATTTGATGCTTTGGTCGGACTCTATAAACTAAGCGATACACTCAATCCTGAAAAGATAAAACCGTATTACTTCGCCCGCACTGACAGCAGTGGAAAATTCGAGATAGAAAATACACAGATAGCCTCTTATTCATTGATAGCCATTACCGACAAAAATAGAAATCTACTCTATAATCCCAAAGATGAATCCATTGCCTTTCTTGATTCCGTGGTGCATGTAACCAGCGATACCAGCAACTACCGGTTGTCCCTTTTTCATTCGGATATAACACCTCTCCGCATACAGCGTACTATACCCAAAGTAAACGACTATACACTTGTCTTCAACAAAGGCCTGGAAAAAGCAGAGATCCATTTTCCCGAAGATCAGCAACTTCCTTTCCATTTTGAATCGCCGACACAGCTTAAAGTCTACAATATCCCTGTTCAGACCGATACAGTCAGAACTACCATCTCTGTCATAGATTCTCTCGGATATTCCAAAGAACTGGAACAAAAAATAACCTTCCTGCCTCAAAGGGGAAAAGAAAGACAATCTTCACCTTTCTCAATCAAATCAGACAAAGCCAATGGCGAACCGGTAGAATCTCAAATAGCACTATCCCTCACTTTTAACAAACCCGTGCTAAAAACTGACAGTTTATTAATTACAATAACAGCAGATAGCGCCTTGCTCGTCAGACAGCAAGATATCACCCTTCATTGGCACGAATACAATACAAAGCTTGATATAGCTGCACCTACTTCCGCTAAAGACAGCATCGTAGTAAGATTCCAAAAAGGGGCCATCCTCAGCATAGAGGGCGATACCCTAGCTGCGACTACCTACAAACATCCTATCATAGACCCCTCCGACTATGGCATTTTACGTGGAACGGTACAAAACCCGGCCGGTCTTACTTTCTTTGTCGAACTTCTGGACAAAGACTTTAAAACCGTTATCCGCCGGGCGGAAAAAAGCCCTTTCACTTTCAAAAATATAAAGCCCGATACCTACAAACTCCGTCTGATAATAGACTCAAATCAAAATGGCAAGTGGGATACCGGCAATTATGAACGGAAAATACAACCTGAAAAAATATTCGTTTTTCCTACCGAACTCGTCATTAAGGCCAATTTTGAATACGAGGATCAATATTTCGATCTGACGGGAGAAGCATCCAATTAAGCGGCTTCCTACCGGTATTACTACAGAGATCCGGAAACCAGCTTCCCGGGCATATAGTAAAATATGTGGATAACTATGTGGATAAATGCTCTTTGCTGTTAATAACTCTATCTATTCTTTTGACAAAAAGTTAATAACTAAGCCACACATGTTTATAAAATAACGTAAGAACTCATGGTGTTAATAACCGGGAATTTATCCTCTCCTTAACACGCTCTCTATCCACATAGATCTGTGTGCAGAAACATATCCACAATATCACCGGACTTCCGGCTTAATCCATTGTATTACAACGTAATAAACTCCATATTTATCCACAATCGATTCTCCAAACTGTGCAGAAACTGTTAGTTCTCCAATTATCCACATATCGACAGCCCTAATTGATAATAATAAAATCTTATTTAAATTCTTTATATTTATTATTATAAGGAAACAAGAGAAAGACCTATGCGATACCTGTTGTGCTTTTCATTTATCTTGGTTGTATTCTCTTCGTATGCGCAGTCTGACCGTGAATTGTCTTCAGAATACTTCCGGGCCGGCGATTGTGAGAAAGCGACGTTTTATGCGGAGAAGGCGTTGAAAGACCAGTTCTTCAAAGATCTGCTTGTAAAATATACTGATTGTCTTATTAAAGAGAAGCGTTGGACCGATGTTGAGGCTTTTTTTAAGAAGCAGATCTCCAAAGATCAGGCTAACCAGGCTTTTTATAACTTTCAATGGGGAAGAACACTAGCCGCCCAGCAAAAGAGCGGTGAAGCAGGCAGAAAATTTGATGCCGCTTTACAGGTCGTCAATCTCAGGCCGGATCTGTTCACTCAGTTTATCGAAGATTTCCGGAAGATAGGAGAGCCGGCTTACGCAAAGAAAATCGTTCTGTCGGCAAGAGACAGCCAAAAGAACATGCATCTGTTCCGGCTCGAGCTCGCAGGAATATACCGGGAAATAGGTGAAACCGAGAGCATGATCAGGGAACTGATCTCTTACGGTTCGATGATCCGTAATCCCGAGATTGTTCAGAATATGCTGCAGGATTTCCTGAAGGAAGAGAAAGACGGGGACATCCTGGAAAAAGTGTTGTATGAAAACATTCAGCGAAATCCCAACGAAGTATTTTATAACGAGCTTCTTATATGGCATCAGGTTCAGAAAAAGGACTTTTATAAAGCGTTTCTCCAGGAAAGAGCACTGGATAAACGGTTGAAAAACAACGGGCTACGTATAATTGAGCTATCCAAACTTTCCCTTCAGAACGAAGATTATGCCAATACGCTGCGTATGTACGAATACCTGTTGAAAGAGTATTCTAAAACAGAGTTGTATCCTTACGTACGCCGGATGATGATTTTTGTTCGTGAGCAGCAAACCAGGCGTAGCTACCCGGTCGATAAAGAAGAGGTAAAAAAGCTGATCAAAGATTACGAATCGTTGCTTTCGGAAGTCGGGATCAACATCAATTCGCTGGAGGCATTGAGGAATATGGCCCTGCTATATGCGTTTTACCTCGATGACCGGCAAAAGTCTATAGCGCTTTTAAACCGTGCTATAGAATCGGCAGGAAAGGAGATAGCATTTGCAGATAAATGCAAACTTGATCTCGGAGATATCTACATCCTGGAAAACGATCCGTGGGAGGCTTCCCTTACCTATTCACAGGTGGAGAAATCCCAGAAAGATAACGTACTCGGTTACGAGGCTAAGCTAAGAAATGCAAAACTCTATTATTACAAAGGAGAGTTTGACCTGGCTAAATCGGTTTTAAACGTTCTTAAAAAAGCTACTTCCCGCGAAATAGCGAACGATGCCAGTGCCCTAAGCCTGCTTATACTGGATAATACAGGTCTTGACACCTCCGATGATGCGATGAAGGCCTATGCAGCTGTAGAGCTGCAATTGTTTCAGCATCACTATAACGAAGCGATCGATTCCCTGCAGTCCCTTTACTCGCGTTACCAGGATCATAGCCTTGCTGACGAAATCCTCTGGCTGCAGGCTTCTACCTATATTAAGCTGGACCGGAATGAGGAAGCTGAAAAATGTCTCCTTAAAATAATAGAGACATTTCACTATGATATCCTCGCCGACAACGCCATGTATGAGCTGGCTCAGCTCTACGAAACCAAGCTGAAGAAAAAAGAAGAAGCGCTGCGTTATTACCAGGAGCTCATGGAAAAATACCCGGCGAGTATTTTTGTCGCCGACGCCCGGAAGCGTTACCGCCGGCTAAGGGGTGATACTATCAATTAGCCCGAAAAAAGATGGCCCTGACATTTTGTTATTCAGGGCCATTGTAAAGCCAGGGAGAAAAAAAGCAAATCTCAGAGGCTGTATTTTGAGTTATATTGCTTTTTATATTTTTGTAATTATTTGATAATAAGAATATTAAATTTGTATTCGGATGCGATTTTTTATCTTATGAATTAAGAAGCCAGGATTTAAAATCAGCAAAGAGAGCAGGCATTTTAACAGATTCTTTCCTTTTCGACAATAACTTCCCGAGATTTTCCGGGATACTTATTTTTTCTTCGAGTGTGTCTTCGACAAGGTCGAGAAATTTAGCCGGATGGGCGGTAGACAGCACTACGCCGCTGACCGGTCGCGACTCTTCTTCCATGTACCGTTTCAGTCCGAGATAGGCAACCGCTGTATGAGGACATATAACATAGCCGGTCTTCTCATATACATTCCGCATCGCGGCCCGGGTTTGGCTATCATCAAAAAAGTAACCCGTTATCATCCGGGTGATAAGCTGCATGTCGTCGTCGAGAAGACGGCTCATACGTACGAAATTACTTGGGTTGCCTACATCCATGGCATTCGATATGGTAGCTACCGACTCTCTTGGGCTGTACACCCCTGTACTCAGGAATTGCGGTACTGCGTTATTGAGATTTGTTGAAGCGATAAATCTTTCCACCGGAAGTCCCATTTTCCAGGCAAGCAGGCCGGCGCTCAGATTTCCGAAATTTCCGCTGGGTACGGAGAAAACGATAGGCTTGTTTTCTTTTGCAAGCTGTGCGTAGGCGAAGAAGTAATAAAAAGACTGTGGTATGAGTCTTGATATATTGATTGAATTTGCAGACGAAAGGTTAAATTTTTGGTTGAGCTCGTCATCGAGGAAAGCCCGTTTGACAAGGTTCTGGCAATCGTCAAATGTTCCCTCGATCTCTACCGCCCGTACATTCTCTCCAAGTGTGGTAAGCTGCCTTTCCTGGATATCACTTACTTTCCCGGAAGGATACAGGATGGTGACATTAATCCCCGGAACTTTATAGAAACCCTGTGCAACCGCGCCGCCAGTATCGCCGGAAGTAGCGACCAGGATGTCGATCGTCTTGTTCGATTTCTGTAGGAAATGCGACATCAAAGAAGCCATGAACCGTGCTCCAAAGTCTTTGAAAGCCATGGAGGGACCATGAAACAGTTCCAGTATGTTCACATCAGGCTCAATCTTTACGACGGGAGCTGTGAAATCAAAGGCCCTGTTTACTATATTCTCTACCTCTTTTCCAGTCAGATCGTCGCCAAGCAGGGCGCGGGTAACTTCTATCGCTATCTCATTGAAAGTCATTTCATGGATACGATCAAAGAAGCTTTTAGGAAGCAAAGGAATGGAATCCGGCATATACAAACCATTGTCCGGTGGCAGACTCCTGAAAATAGCTTCCGGGAGAGATGCTTTCAAGGCATGATTCTTCGTACTGTGAAATTGCATGAGATGCTGTCAGGTAGTAATTTATAAGGGTGCAAAAATAACTAATTTAAAAGTACTAACTTGACTCCGTCGTTTTATAACAAACAAATCATCAACATTACTTCGTTTATCATGAACAATGGCATATTCAAGGTACCCTTCCCGGTGAATGAACCTGTCAAAACCTATGCTCCGGGTACAAATGAAAGGGATTTATTGAAAAGAGCCCTGGAAGAAGCCAGGAATAAAATAGTGGAGATTCCCCAGTACATAGGTTCTGAGCAGGTTTTCTCGCAGGTAAAAGAGCGGATATCTATCCCGCACGATCATCACCACACACTCGGGTATTTCCACACCGGGAATGCCGGGGATGTGGAAAAGGCTATCGCAGTGGCTTTAAAGAAGGCACCGGAGTGGGCGGCGCTTTCCTGGGAGCACAGGGCGTCGGTATTTTTAAAGGCAGCCGATCTGATAGCCGGTCCTTACCGGTATATCATAAATGCGGCTACTATGCTGGGACAGTCGAAAAATGCATACCAGGCTGAGATTGATTCAGCTTGCGAACTGATAGATTTTCTCCGGTTCAACGTAGCCTTTATGTCGGAAATCTACGCAGAGCAGCCTGTTTCTTCGCCCGGGGTCTGGAACAGGACGGAATACCGTCCGCTTGAAGGATTTGTGTTTGCGCTCACACCATTCAATTTTACGGCTATAGCAGGTAATTTACCCGCTGCGCCTGCATTGATGGGGAACGTGGTAATATGGAAGCCGGCATTTACACAGGTATATGCAGCACACGTTATTATGCAGGTTTTCAGAGAAGCAGGTCTTCCTGACGGGGTCATTAATATGATCCTGGTAGACGGTCCTGAAGCAGGAGAAGTCATTTTTCGTCATCGCGATTTTGCAGGACTGCATTTTACGGGCAGCACCGGTGTTTTCAGGCAGATATGGAAAACAATAGGAGATAATATTGCCAATTACAGATCATTCCCGCGAATAGTCGGCGAGACGGGCGGAAAGGATTTTGTGCTGGCTCATTCATCCGCCAACCCTAAGGCAGTAGCTACTGCGCTGATAAGAGGCGCTTTTGAATACCAGGGCCAGAAATGTTCTGCGGCCTCGAGAGCCTACCTGCCTGCCGATCTGTGGGAGGAAATAAAGAGACACCTGTTGGAGGGTCTGAGTAAAGTAAAGGTAGGAGGGGTTGAAGATTTCTCAAATTTTGTGAACGCAGTGATAGACGAGCGTGCCTATAATAAAATTACTACTTATATAGACCAGGCGCGAAAAGACGGTGTTGAAGTTCTGTATGGAGGTAATTACAGCAAGGAAACCGGTTATTTTATTGAACCCACAGTTCTGGTTACCTCCGACCCTTTGTACACCACGATGCAGGAGGAAATTTTTGGCCCGGTGCTGACAATTTTCGTTTATGATCCGGCCGATTTCGACGAAATAGTGCATACAGTCGATAAAACATCACCTTATTCGCTCACAGGGGCCTTATTTGCCACCGACAGGGAAGTCATCGAAAGAGTTGGCCGCAGCCTCGTAAATGCTGCGGGTAACTTTTATATAAACGACAAACCTACCGGAGCAGTAGTAGGCCAGCAGCCTTTCGGGGGGGCAAGGGCTTCCGGAACCAACGACAAGGCGGGAGCAAAGCAAAACCTGATGCGTTGGGTATCATCCCGGACGATTAAGGAAACATTTGTTTCTCCTGAAGATTTCCGCTATCCGTTTATGGAAGAATAACAGAATCTTATGGAAGAATCGTAGGAGTCGCTGTGGTGTTCAGGGTGGGTTAAAAAAGTTTGAATTTTTTTTCTGAGCGATATTGCGTCCAAAAAAAAATTTTATCTACCTTTGCATTCCCAATTGAGACGGAGAGTCGAAAATTAGGGCTAGTTCTTTGAAATGTTGAGGTAAGCCATAAGTAAGAACCTTGTAAGTCTTCGGACTACAAACATTTAATTTCTTTTACAACGGAGAGTTTGATCCTGGCTCAGGATTAACGCTAGCGGGAGGCCTAA
>CAZLGW010000068.1:0-16497 GCA_964559125.1 uncultured Cytophagales bacterium | reverse complement strand
GCTCCTTCAAACCGGAACACTTTAATTATTTTCAGCTCACCGGGCTGGTAGTATTTCCCGGTACCTATAGTAAAGCCATCACTTGTCCACTTAAACTCCGAATCCCATCCTTTTATCCTCATTTTCTCCAGGATGATAGACAGCGTAGGCATATTATTCTGAAATGCGGGTTCTATTTCTTCTTGCTCAGTCATGGTTTAGTCTGGTTGGTTTAAATCAGACAGACGCAAGAACTATACCAGAGTAGATGTCATGTGCTCTCCCTCGTTGAGACGAGGGGAGGGCGGCTTCAGGTCTCAGACCTGATAAAAGATGGTCTTTTGCCGGTCTGGAGCCCGGCTTTCGCACTTCCGCCGTCAGGAGGCGGGGAAGAGCGGGAGCGGTATTACTCAATTATCACCAGCTCTTCAATCGCCCGTTCCAGCCGGGCTGCTACTTCCTGTGTCCCCAGAATCTCGATAATCAGCATAAGGTCGGGACCGGCGCCTTTCCCGGTAACGGCCAGCCGCAAAGCCTGCATCACTTTTCCCGGCTTTATCCCGAGCGAATCGAGAACGTCGTGCAGCAACGCCCTGGCTTCATCTGCAGAAATACCGGCATCCCGCACAGATAAGGCATCCCTGAAAGCAGAAATACCTCTTACGGCTTCGGGGGTCCATTTTTTGGAAGCAACTTCAGGTTCATATTCCGCCGGCTTTAAAAGGAGCGCGGCCGACTCGGTCAATATTTCACCGACAAAAGTAATTCTCTCTTTAAAAAGGCGCACGAGCTTCGGAATAAGCAGCGGATCCACTTCTACTCCTTTACTTTCCGCCTCCTGCCTGGTCAGCTCTGCCAGCTTGTCGTCCGGCATCATCCTGATGTACTGCTGGTTATACCATTTGGCTTTCTGAATATCAAAACGGGCTCCTGCCTTATTCATCCGTTCAAGGCTGAACGCTTCGATAAGCTCTTCCATAGAAAAGATCTCCTGCTCGGTTCCGGGGTTCCACCCCAGGAAAACCAGGAAATTGGCGAGGGCATCGGGCAGATAGCCTTCCTCTCTGAATCCTTTCGCTACCTGTCCTGTAACTGGGTCGGTCCAGGATATCGGGATCCGCGGAAAATCCCCTACACTTGCATCCCTTTTAGAAAGCTTCCCGTTACCGTCGGGGTTAAGAACCAGCGAAATATGGGCAAAACGGGGCATGGTAGCTTCCCACCCCAGATAACGGTACAGCAAAATGTGGATCGGTGCGGAGGGTAGCCATTCTTCCCCTCTTATCACATGGCTTATCTCCATCAGGTGATCGTCCACCACACTAGCCAGGTGATAGGTAGGCATCCCGTCAGATTTCAGCAGCACTTTATCGTCAAGCTCGGTGGAATGCCAGGAAACCCATCCTCTTACCATATCATTGAAACGTATCTCATCACGCGGCCTGAGCTTGATCCTGATCACGTATGGGTCGCCGTTACTGATCCTTTTCTCTACTTCCGCCGGCGGCAGCGTCAGGGAGTTTTTCATCTTCATCCGGGTCACCGCGTTGTATTGGGCGGTGGCCACGTTGGCAGCCTCCAGCTCTCTTCTCATAGCCTCCAGCTCCTCGGGCGTATCAAAAGCATAGTAAGCTTTATCCTCCTTTACGAGTTGCTCGGCATAGCCGCGATAGATATGCTTTCTTTCAGACTGCCTGTAAGGCGCATGGGGACCCAGGTTTTTCCCACCCTTAACTATCCCCTCGTCGATGGTGATCCCCATCCATTCAAGCGCTTCAAGAATATAGTCCTCCGCCCCTGGCACAAACCTGGTCTGATCAGTGTCTTCAATCCTGAGCAGCATTTGTCCGCCATGCTTCCTGGCAAGAAGATAATTGTAGAGAGCAGTGCGTACTCCTCCTATGTGTAAAGATCCAGTAGGACTGGGGGCAAAACGGACACGTACTTTATCCATTATTAAAACAAGAATATTTAACCTTTGTGGTTAACAATCATTACCAAAAACTTATACTAAGTATTCTATTTTACAGCAATCACCGAAATTTCGACATTCACATCTTTCGGTAAACGTGCTACCTGTACGGTCTCCCTGGCGGGAGGGTTTTCCGGGAAAAAAGTGCCGTAGACCTCGTTCACTTTCCCAAAATCGTTCATATCCCTCAGGAATATGCTGCTTTTCACAATATGGATATAGTCAAAACCGGCTGCTCTCAGGATATGGCCTGTGTTTTCCAGGATTTTCCGGGTCTCAGCCGCTACGTTTCCGTCTTCCGCCAGGTCGGCGGCAATCTGCCCCGACACATAGAGCGTGTCATTCACCAGCACTGCCTGGCTGTAGGGCCCTATAGGCATGGGCGCCTTGTCGGAATATATAATCTTTTTTGCCATCTGTTTTTCTCTCTTACCGGCGAGGGCCGGTCAAATTCAGGTTGCAAAGGTACCAAAAAACAGGCGCAACTGCATGGACAGCCGGCCTTAATAAATATGCAGATCGGCATTTACGACATGCAAATTGGTGGTTTATCGGCGGTTGCTATTAATTTTGCCACGCTAAATTCAGCTGAATGTCCCAAAAACGCTTTTTCCCTAATTTAAATGGTGTAAGGTTCATTGCCGCCTTTATGGTGCTTATACACCACGTAGAGCAGGCGAAGCATGCTTTGGGCCTCGGGAGCATTTATGACTGGATCATCATCCAACACATGGGGCGTCTCGGAGTGGGGCTGTTTTTTGTCCTGAGCGGCTTCCTGATCACCTATTTGCTGTTACAGGAAAAAAGCAACCACGGCAACATCGCGGCGGGTAGCTTTTACCTCCGGCGTGCATTCCGGATCTGGCCGGTGTATTTCACCGTTATCCTGTCGTCCTATTTTATTCTTCCGCATATCCCCCTCATGGAATACCCCGGGGCTGTAGAAAATGTAACCACCTATTACTGGGAGAGACTGGGCTTCCTCCTGCTGATACTTCCCAATTTTGCCTTCATCCTTTACGATCTACCCTATTGGTGCGCACAGGCATGGTCAATAGGCGTCGAAGAGCAATTCTACTATTTGTGGCCCTGGCTGCTGAAATATCCCAAACGGCGCTGGATTATTATTCTCTTTTTCCTGGCCGTCACGGCACTGGTCCTTTGGCTTGGCCTGTACTTCCTGGAGGTTCCCTCAGAGGTGAAGCAGGAAAAGGTGATCGCTTTCCTCGGCCAGTTCCGGCTCCAGGTGATGGCCTTCGGAGGGCTACTGGCCTGGCTGGTCTTTAAAGAAAAGCATCGGGTGTTGGAGATATTGTACCGGAAGGATGTCCAGTATGCCGTATATGCGTTTACTCTGGTCTTTTTCCTTTCCGGTCTCCATTTCACCGGGTTCATGGAAATCTATGCGGTATTATTCGGGTTCTTCATATTGAACGTGGCCTGTAACCCTAAGTCGGTTATCAACCTGGAATACAAATGGATCAGTTACCTGGGCAAGATCTCCTATGGTCTGTATCTCTACCATGTGATCGCCATTGTACTTACCGTCAATATCCTGAAGTCTTTACAAACCGACTCGTCACTGGTCTACAATTTTCTGCTCTATACCATCGCGATAGCTGTCACCGTCCTGATCTGCGTTGCTTCATATGAATTCCTTGAAAAGCCCCTTCTCCGCTACAAGGATAAAAAATTCGGCAGGTAGCCTCGTCAGGGGCTACCCGTCTGTAACTCAGACATCGTGTAGAATTTCAATCCCCGCTTCCGGCTCTCTTCCAGGATACTCCGAAGGAAGGCTGTTTCAAAGCCGTATTGATCGGGTGAAGGGTTTTTGGGTAATGGCTGATGCCCGAATAACATCAGTACTTTCCCTTTCTTCCCGGCTTTTTCCAGCGCCGCTGCCATTTCCTTGACAGATAGACTGGTTTCCCTGTCGATCTGGAGCGAATGAAACGATTTCCGTCCGTCAAAATCGTAATAAATATGAGGCATCCAGGCGGGTGGCAGATAATAGAGTTTCACACCCCTGAAATAGCGCTCCGCCTTCGATACTTTGCGGAGCGTTACAAACCCGTTGGCCAGAAGAGCGGAATCTGTTGCAGCCGTGCTGGTTCCCCCGGGATGAGCATAGGAAACGGGATCAAAACCCAGGCTGCGCAGGTAATTGAGTCCGGGCCATATCTCTATGGAAAGGTATCCTTCTACGCCGTGGTGACGAAGTATCTGCCCGGCATCTCCGTGGACCGTGCCGTGAAAACCGATCTCATGCCCGTCTTCCTTCAAACTTTGCAGCATTTCGATCTCTTCCCCGGAAAGGGTATCGCCATTGATATAAAAAGTCGCCCTGGCCCCGAACTCTTTAAAAAGGGGCCTGAGTGCATACCAGTCGGCAATGAAACGGTCGTCAAAAGAAAGGGCTACGCCACCGGCCGGCCTTCGCCGATTGCAGCTTACAAACATTGCTACCAGGACTGCCATCCACAGAAAAGAGCGAAAATATCTCATTGTCAGGAAATTATACACTCTTATCCGCCACACCTCATTCAGAACCCGGCGGAGCTTTATAAATTCTTATAGGATCGCCATCCTGGCCGGAGAACTCCTTCACCGGAGTAATCACTTCCAGTCTCTGCCCGGTAACCATGTATTGGTACTCTCCGTTCATAAATCGTTCGAGCGCCTCAGGAAGTAATATTCCGTGGTAAAAGAGCGTATTATCTTCTACATATATGTCGGCGTCAAATCTTTTTCTCTCCTCTGTTTTTCCGTATTTCTGCAGCAGGCGGTATTGCACCCTGAACAGTGATTCATCCTCAAATGCAAATGCAGATGCGGAGAGAGGCATCTCCTCTTCATTAAGCCTGCTCTTCGAAACCTGGTTTAGCCCCATCAGGTAACCCAGCTTACGCAGTTGGCTTTCCTTATTATCAGTAGCTACAATTCTTCTTTCAAGCGCCTCATCGTTAGGAGCCAGGAATAGCCCGGTACCGATATTCACAAGCAGTCTCGACTCTCCCGGAATTTCTTTCCTGATCCATCTGATCGCTTCATACTCGTTTGTATCACGCCTTACCCACGAATGATAACCGATGACCATAGCTACTTCTCCCACAACTACGGCTATACCCGCTATCCACGCCAGGTATTCTCTTTTTGCCCCTGCGAGGTCCACCAGCGTCTTTAAACCTATTCCCATAAACAGGAGATTGATCAACGCTGCCGGCAGCACATGCGGGTCATAGATTTTAGAAGATCTCAGCACAAGGAAAAGAAACACCAGCCAATTGCCCACCACAATCCAATAGAAGAGGTTCCGGCTTTTCCACAGCCTGTAAAGTCCCAGGAAAGTCAGGGCTAGTCCAAGGTAACCCGTCGGGTTGTCAAAATAGGTTTTGATGAATTGCCAGTTAAAAAAGGAGTCCATCGGGTTGTCATTCACTTTCGCCAGTATCCCTCCGAAAAACGCTTTTGAGATAATCAGCGGATCGGCCAGAATAAACGGGCAGAATGCGAAAAACGCCAGCAGGAAAATACCCAGCGAAATACGTACTGCATTCCGACCCTCCTTGCCGCTGAGCAGGAATATTCCAGCAAAGAAAAGAGGGGTCATAAAAAGAAAGATCAGGCGTTCGGCCGCCACCAGGCCAAACAAAACAGAGAGGGTCATCACCGCAGATCTGTCGAGCCGTTCGGAAAACAAAAACCTGCAGAGGATATGAATAAAAAAAATAGCCGATATCGCTTCCGGCCGTATGACATTGGCGTTGTTCAGTACCAGGTGTGAGGATACGAGGAGAAGAGCTACGCAATAGCGGCCCGGGCCGGCCAGCAGAGGATGCTCCTGACGAAACAAAAACCGCAGGGTCCACAGCATTACACCTGACACAATAAGGAGCTGGATCACCCTGCCGGCTATCATATAGGGTTCGCGGTCGAACAAATATGCGTATGCGGTTTCGTCCAATACTACGAAGGCATCCAGGAAACCCGTAAGTTCCGAAAACCGGGTTATCATGTTGTACAATACCGAAAACCCGAAAATTATTCCATAAATCAGCACACTGGGAGAAGCCGGCCAGTCGAGTATCCGGGGGGTAATCCCGTACCATAAAAACACACCTGAATCAGCTATAAAGCTTTCGTCGAAAGTATAATAGGAAGAAAAAGGCGGGCTGATAACTCCTGAAAAAAAACAATAACCCCACAGGACTGCAAACAAGATATACAGATAAAGCGGCCTGAGCCTGTTTTCCCACATATTATTCAAAAATAATGGTGCGCATTTTAACCTGGCCTGAAGTGACTTTCGCAAAATTAACAAAAATGCGTCTACCCACGCCCCCTTCCGTCTCTTATCCCCGAATCACGTTATTTTATTAACTTTGCGACCTCTTATTGTAAGCAACAACAGCGTAAAATGTCTGAATTAAAAAACACAAAACGTTATACCGTCACTGCGGCGCTTATCTATGCCAACGGGCCTATCCATATCGGACACCTGGCCGGTTGTTATATCCCTTCAGACATTTATGTCAGGTACCTCCGGTCGGTCGGAGCCGATGTCACCTTTATCAGCGGCACCGATGAGCACGGCGTCCCCATCACACTACGCGCCAAAAAGGAAGGCCTTACCCCTCAGCAGGTCGTGGACAAATATTATGTACAGATAAGGGATGCTTTCGAAGAACTGGGTATCTCGTTTGATGTTTATTCCAGGACAAGCCGGGAAATACACCACCAGACTTCGCAGGAAATATTTTCAACGCTTTACAACAAAGGGGCGTTTGAGGAAGAAACCACCGAGCAATACTATGACGAGGTCGCCGGGCAGTTTCTGGCCGACCGGTATATCATCGGGACGTGCCCTACCTGCAATAACCCGGGCGCATACGGCGACCAGTGCGAAAAATGCGGCTCCACGCTGAGTCCCAGGGAACTGGGCAACCCGAAATCGATGCTTTCGGGAGCAGAGCCGGTGCTGAAGGCAACCAAAAACTGGTACCTTCCGCTCGACAAGCTGCAGCCGGGTATTGAACGCTTCGTCAACAGCCACACCGAATGGAAAACAAATGTAATGGGACAATGCCAGTCATGGCTGAAAGAGGGTCTGAAGCCGCGGGCTATGACCCGCGACCTTGATTGGGGGATCAAGGTACCGCTGCCTGACACCGAAGGCAAGGTCCTTTACGTCTGGTTTGAAGCCCCTATCGGTTATATTTCTGCTACCAAAGACTGGCTGATCCAGAAGAACGGCTCCGATCAGGGCTGGGAAAAATGGTGGAAAGACCCCGAGACAAAGCTTGTTCACTTTATCGGGAAGGATAATATTGTCTTTCACTGTATCATATTCCCGGCTACTTTGATGGAAGAAGGCACCTACATCCTCCCCGATAATGTCCCCGCCAACGAATTCATGAACCTTGAAGGCGATAAGATATCGACCTCAAGGAACTGGGCAGTGTGGCTGCATGAATACCTCCGCGACCTTCCCGGCAAGCAGGACGTTCTCCGGTACGTGCTTACCGCCAACAGTCCCGAAACCAAAGACAGTGAATTTACATGGAGCGATTTCCAGACCCGCAACAACAGCGAGCTGGTAGGTATCTACGGCAATTTTGTCAACCGGGTGGTAGTATTGGTACAAAAGTATTTTGACGGGAAGATTCCCCATACCGGGCCTCTTAACGACATCGACCGGGAAGTTCTGGCAGAGCTTGCCGCTTTCCCTCAGAGAATAGGACAATCTATTGAAAGCTACAGGTTCAGGGAGGCGACCGCCCTTATTATGGAGCTTGCCAGGCTGGGCAATAGATACCTCGCCGATACGCAGCCCTGGCACGAGATCAAGACAAACCCGGCAAGAGTGGAAACCATTCTCAATATTGCCGCACAGATCGCCGGTGCACTGGCAATTGTTTCGGAGCCGGTCCTGCCGTTTACCGCCCGGAAAATACGGACACAACTGAGCCTGCCCGATCAGAAATGGACAGACGCCGGCAAACCCGACCTGGTAGCTCCGGGTACGGTGCTTGCTGAAAGCCCTCTTCTTTTTGAAAAAATTGAAGACAGCGTAATAGCGGCCCAGATCGAAAAGCTTCACAAGGCAAGGGAGCAGAACATGCTTGAAAGTAAAAGCGTACCGGAAGTCAAGCCGGATATACAGTATGACGATTTTGCAAAAATGGATATCCGTATTGCAACGATCCTGGAGGCCGAAGCCGTCCCGAAAAGTAAAAAGCTGCTAAAGCTGAAGGTGGATATCGGTCTGGAGACAAGGACGGTACTAAGCGGTATTTCAGAACACTTCAAACCGGAAGAGATCGTTGGTAAGAAAGTGCTTTACCTGGCCAACCTCGCCCCCAGGAAAATGATGGGTATGGAAAGCCAGGGAATGATCCTGATGGCTGAAGACCGCAACGGCAGCCTTACATTTTTATCTCCTGAAAACAGGGATATCTGGAATGGAGGGGTGATCAGCTGACCACCCATTTTTATTTCTGAAGGATCGTAAACTCAACTCTCCTGTTGGCCTGCCGGCCTTCCGGGGTGTCGTTAGTAGCTACAGGCCTGCTTTCCCCGTACCCCACGCTTTGGACCCTGCCGGGATCTATACCTTTCTCAATAAGATAAGTCCGGACCGCATTTGACCGATCCTGCGAAAGCTTCTGGTTAGTGGCTTCGGTCCCTTCACTATCGGTGTGACCGCTTAGCTCGACACGCATCGTCGGGTTCTCTTTCAGGGTTTGTACCATCTGATCGAGCTCCATTCTCGATTCGGGCCTTAGCCTCGAGCGTGCAGTTTCAAAAAAGATATTGTTAAGCCTCACTACTCCCCCTACTTCTATCGGAACCACCTTCAACGTTTGGTCCACTTCCTTGTAGGTTTTCAAATTCAGAGTATCTGGGCTTCCACCTGTAACCGCGGCAGATCCGCTCCCCTTTTCAGGCGCTCCCCCGGTGCTCCCTTTAGCAAGTAAGTCTTCTTTCCCAACCGGTTTCTCTCCTTTCCCGGTACCGGAGGTATCCTTTTTCCCCGTATCGGAGGTATCCTTCTTCACTACTACCACCGGGACATTTCCGACAGGTTTCTCTTTTCCTTTATCTGCTATAGGGTCGGGGGCGTCCTTCTTCGCGGATAAAGAGTCTGTAGTGGTCGGCGGCGTAACCGGACCGCTGCTGACAATGAGGTTTTTCTGCCGCACTTTGGCCAGCGTAGAATCCGTCAGGTCTATCAATTCCCCCTCCGCGACAAAACCCGGCACCATAGGTCTCATAGAGTAGATCTTTCCGTAAGGCAGGGTAAATTTGTATTCACCGCTTTCAGGATTGGTCGTGGCAGTGCCCATCTCCTTACCATCGGGAAAAGAATTGATCATTACCATCGCCTCTACCGGCTTCCCTGTCTTCTGATCCAGCACCTTGCCTGAAATCATGATTACAGGGTCGGGCAATGTTGCATCTTTCTTCTCTGCAATAATAATCTCCGGCTTTTTCAGCATGGAATCTGCCGGTGCCGGTTTGCGGAGCGACAACCTGTAGACGTCGCCTTTTTTGGTCTTTCCCGGATCGTTACTCGACCAGTAGGCATAGTCGCCGGCGGCAGCAACCGTATAATATCCTTCAAAACCGGACGTATTGACGGAAGGTCCCAGGTTGACCGGTTTTGTCCATTTCTTCCAGCTGGCATCCAGCCGCCGTGTTGAATAGATATCATTACCTCCCTGCCCGCCAGGACGATCGCTCGAAAAGTAGAGCGTGAGCCCGTCGGCGGCCAGAAAAGGGGTTGTTTCCATATATGCGGATGTGTTGACATC
The DNA here is from genome assembly GCA_964559125.1 of uncultured Cytophagales bacterium. Lineage (GTDB taxonomy): Bacteria > Bacteroidota > Bacteroidia > Cytophagales > Spirosomataceae > Ravibacter. Next base: position 6,732 of record CAZLGW010000068.1, on the reverse strand, counting down.
CGGGCCGAGGCTCTGGGGTTTGCTCCACTTTCCGTCTTTGTCTTTAAAGCTCACGTACAGATCGTCGTTTCTGCCCTTCTTCTTTTCACTGAATGACATAATGAGCGTCTGACCGTCGTTGGACATGAAAGCGCAGTCAAATTCTCCTTTGCTCATCTTCTCGTAGTCGGGTATCTCTATCGTTTCGGGAGCCGACCAGGTCCGGCGTACCCGTTTGCTTATTGAAAAGCCGCGGGTCTGGTACACGCCCCTATTGTAAGATCCTTTGAGAAGAATGGTATTCCCGTCGGGAGTAATGCTGTAGATGGCATTGTAGACATCCTTATTGACAATATTGGGCATCCTGACGGCATTGCTCCAACGATTACTCCTGAACTCCGAATACCAGATATCCTGGCTCCCGTTTTCACCGTGCGCATTCTGCGGGTGGCTGATCCTGGAGAAAAACAGTGTTTTGCCGTCCGGTGAAATGACCGGCCCTATTTCATTGTATTCAGAATTTATAGCTTCACCCAGCAATTCCGGTGTATTGGACGGTTGTCCGAAAAAAGGAAGAGGAACGACCAGGCACAGAACAAGCCGGAAACTCCATGAAAAGGACTGATGTATCATTTTCGCAATCCCATACTTTAATGATTACAGAGAAGTGTTGCTACCGGGAATACAACGAAAGCATTCCCCGGCATATTATCTTTCTAGAATGTTGCAAACCGGATCATCTCCGATAACAACCCTTCAATTTCTTCGTGTACCCGGACAACGGCGCGGTATTCAGGCCGGAGGAACTGTTCATCGCGCGCTTTGTCAAGATGAGCCAGGAGATGGTCGTAAAACCCGTCTGTGTTCAGGACACCCACCGGGCCGCTGAATATCCCGAGCTGCGCCCACACCAATACCTCAAACAGTTCATCCAGGGTCCCGTAGCCACCCGGCAGGACGATGATCCCTTCTGCGAGCTCCGCCATTTTCAATTTACGCTGCTGGAGCGTTTCCACGATATGGATCTCCGTCAACCCCTCATGCATCGCTTCCAGCTTTCCCAGGAAATCCGGGATCACTCCGACGACCTGGCCCCCGTTTTCCAGCGCTGCGTCGGCGACCTTGCCCATAAGACCGGCCCGCATACCGCCATAAACGATGCGGATACCGCGCTCTGCCAGGGTTTTTCCTACTCCGTAAGCTACCCGGGTATATTCAGGACTTCCGAAAACAGAGCCACAATAAACTGCTACCGACTTCATTCCAGGCAAATTGTAAAAAAAAGAGTACATTTTCATGTACCCCTTTTCCCGTCAGTTATTTATACTGACAACTATACATTCATCAACGATTCACGGCGACGCATCTTACCCGCCGGGATACCGAACATCATCTTGAACCTGCGGCAGAAATAAGCGGTATCCTTATAGCCGACCTCCGCCCCGATAGCCCTGATACTCTTTTTGGAGGTACGCAGCAGGTCTACGGCCTTTTCCATCCGCTGATACTCGATATAATCCTGCGGATTGATCTGGGTCAGCATCTTAAAGTATTGCCCCACATAGTCTTCCGAAACGTTGGCAACATTTGCGAGCACCTTGTTCGACAGGTCTCCGCCCAGGTTATCTTTAATATAAGCAAAGATATCGATAAGCCGGGGATCTTTGAAATAGGTGCTGTTGGTCACCAGTTGTTCCACAAACAGCTTATGCTCAAGGATATATCTGATAATTTCGATTACGACTTCTTCTGTCTTTATCTTAATGATCCTTCCTTTCCCCGCCGTGTCGGTCATATCCTCCCGGAGGATCTGGTTGATGGTCTGGGCTATGCTTTCGCTGTACTTGATCACAAACGGAGGAATATCGAGAGAGGTGAAGAAATTCACCGTATCGAAAACTTTAGCCTCGAAGGAGATCAGACCGAACGAATTACTCAGGTTTCCTATTTTTTCCGGATCGTTAACCGCCTGAAAATAAGAATCGCGGTTAGTCATAAACTCCTCGTTCGAAACGGGTTTAGCCAACGCCTTGTTTCCGTAGGTCACAGTTGCATGCTTCCCGCCGGGAATGAACAACATGTCGCCCTTATCAATTTTCACAGGTTCTTCATCGCCAAACGACACCTCTCCATCATAAAGTATGGTAAGTGAATTCTGGACATCGTAAAAATTCCTGATAGTAATCGGCTGGAGAATCTGGATATTACGGGCTCTCACAAATTTCACACCCAGCGATTCTATAATCTTATTATAATCTTCCATAATAGTGATCCGTTGACTAAATGTAACACACCGTACTACAAAAACGAGATAATTTGTACAAATCTAATAAATTGCACAAAACCAATACAAGGATTCGTTTTAAAAAAAAGTATTTTTTTTTGCTCCTGGGGCCACACCGCCCCTGTAGTTCTGTCAAAAGATCAATAAAATCATAGAAATAAGCAGATCAGGCAAGCCCTCTGGCTATCACAATATTTTGAATTTCCGAAGTCCCCTCGTATATCTGGGTGATCTTCGCGTCGCGCATCATCCTCTCCACATGGTACTCTTTTACATAACCGTAGCCGCCGTGTACCTGGACGGCTTCGATGGTTGTCCACATCGCAGTCTCCGATGCAAATAGCTTCGCCATAGCGGCTTCCTTCACAAAATCCCTGCCCTGGTCCTTCAGTACTGCCGCCCGTAGTACCAGCAATCTCGCCGCATCGATCCTGGTAGCCATTTCAGACAATTTAAACTGTATGGCCTGATGCTCGAATATAGGCTTTCCAAATGCTTTACGCTCGCGTGCATAGGTAAGCGCCCTTTCAAAAGCTCCACACGCTATGCCAAGGGCCTGGGCTGCAATACCTATCCTACCCCCGTTCAGCGTGCTCATGGCAAACCTGAAACCGAAGCCGTCCTCTCCTATGCGGTTAGACTTGGGCACCCTGACATCATTGAACATAAGAGAATGGGTATCGGATGCCCTTATTCCCATTTTATTCTCTTTTTTCCCTATTTCAAAACCGGGCAACCCTTTTTCGATAAGAAGACAGTTGATCCCCTTATGCTTTTTTTCATAGTCTGTCTGCGCCACAACCACACAAACCGAAGAGATCCCGCCGTTCGTAATCCAGTTTTTGGTCCCGTTGACCAGGTAATGATCGCCTTTGTCTATGGCGGAGGTTTGCTGCGAAGTTGCATCCGACCCCGCCTCCGGCTCCGAAAGGCAGAAAGCACCTATGATCTCACCGGTTGCCAGACGCGGGAGATATCGCTCCTTCTGTTCAGGGCTCCCGTATTTTTCCAGTCCCCAGCATACCAGGGAGTTATTAACCGACATGATCACGGCTGCAGATGCATCGACTTTCGCTATTTCCTCCATAGCAAGCACATAGGAAACGGTGTCCATTCCGCCGCCGCCGTATTCCGGGCTGACCATCATCCCCAAAAACCCCATCTCCGCCATTTGCTTCAGCAGGCCTTTGTCAAAAGTCTGGGCCTCGTCCCGCTCGATGACGCCCGGCAGCAGGTGGGTTAAAGCAAAATCCCGCGCGGCCTCTCTGACAGCCTGCTGTTCTTCCGAGAAGTCAAAATTCAATCCGTTAGACATTTTTGTCATCACAAAATAATACTAAAAAAGACCACCTTACAATTCTTCTAAAAATAGAATGCATTTCCGACATCTGCAAGTTGGGCGCTAAGCCTCCAGGCCCCTGAGCCGGTTGGCCAGTTCGATCAGGCTATTTATTTCCAGCTTCAAATAAATGTTTTTCCGGGGGCTTTTGACCCGTAGGTAAGGTCCAGCTCATCGGCGGATGGTGTAGGATACAGGGTAGTCGTGGAGAGATAAGGGTTAGCAGATGTGAGGATGCAGGTAGGATTGTGAAGTCTTTATGTATCTTTGTATCATAAGCTTTATAATAGAGAAAATTACTGCTTATCCCGTACTGACCCGGGAGGATGTAAATGCATGCTTATTGTTTGCGGCGGAATCGATTAAAAACGAGGTAGCGATTGGATAGTTTTTAAGTATATTTGCAATACGGAGCCTATAGAGACTTCCCTAATAAAAATGGTATACTGCTAATAAAAAAGCTATGGTAGTAATTGTTCCCAAAAAATACGACCGAAAGAGAATAAATCAACAAATCAAGGAATTGAAGCCAAGCAAGGTTTTCAACCCTGCCAAGTTTGCCGGAAAAATGGTATGGGCTGAAGATCCGTTGACCTATCAAAAACAATTAAGAAATGAATGGGATTAATATCCTGTGCGATACCAATATCCTCATTCATCTATTGAATAATAATCCATATATTGTTGACTTTCTAACAGATAAGCGGGTTTTTATTTCATCTGTCACTGAACTGGAGTTATACGGAAAGCCGTATATGAGTTCTTCTGAGCTAGCCGTTGTCGACGAGCTTATAGCCGACTGTGATATTGTTGATTTGATACAACCAGTTAAGGAAATCGTCAAACGGTTAAAGCAACGCTACAAAATAAAATTACCCGATGCTATTGTCGCGGCAACGGCCATATATTCAGATATTCCATTAGTTACATTTGACAGCGATTTTTCGGGGATAGAAGAGCTGAAACTAGTTCTGTTCGAAGTGTGAACTTTTCTCAGCCGTTTTCCACCACACACATCGATAAGGAAACCGTGGAGCTGCGACCGTATTCCCACCTTCAGCCGGGGATCTATATGATCTCGAATGACGGCGGGGAGTATTGGTGATCGTGGAATGGAGCCTTTCCCGATGAAATACTATATTTGTGGCTTGAAAAATAGCTATCCCACAACAGGACAATGCCGATAATCACGGTCTTTTATATCAAGCTGCTTTTGAGCGCCGTACTGACTTCGGCCATTCTCTGGTCTCTCTGGCAATCGGAATACTTCGAAAAATGGCAGGCTAAGAATGATTCGCTGGCGTTCCTGGCAGGTTTTATCCTATTCAGACTGCTTCCCTGGACCACCATTTTCATCATTCTTGACTTCGATCCCAGGGGCGATGTCCCGTTTTTTTTCTATAAAGCAGAACACGCCAAAGCAGGAGGGTTTGTATACCGCGATTTCTGGTCCTACCATGCGCCTCTCTATCCCTATATCATCAGCCTTCCTTTATGGCTCTGGCACAACCCGAGGGCAATCGTGCTGCTGATGGTCCTGGTGGAGGCCCTGATATTATGGTACACCTACCGGACTTACAAGCCCATGAAGAAGAATGCGCTGCAACTGGCATTCCTATACTGGCTCCTTCCTGCGTCTTTTATGTATATCATGATCGACGGCCAGGAAGAGATCTGGTTCTGGGGGGCCGGGCTGCTGATGTGGCGGTACCTTATCAAACACCGGGAAAACTATGAAACCGGCCTGGGTTTATTGTTTGCGCTTGCGCTCATCACCCTGAAAGTTACCTTTATATTCCTTCTTCCGGCCATATTACTGGTTGTAAAGCGCCCGGTGAAAATGCTGCTCGTCATGGCTGCAGTCGGCCTCGCGGTCGTGGGGTTCATGTATTATTACATCGGCGATCTTTTCCTGATGCCCATCCGCCATACGGAACAACTGATGACGCCCAACCTGTTTTCCATTACCCGGCCTTTCATCGAATGGTTTGTGCACATTGATTCTACCAATTCCACTATGGTCAACTGGATCGGACTGCTCTTTACGGTCCTCCTGCCGTGCCTGGCTGTCTGGAAATCCCGGACGAAGGATCTGGCCCTGACATTTCCCGGTCTGTTCATTCTCTCCTACTGCGGCATGATGATCTTCCAGGCAAGCGCTCCGGGAGCATACGTTATTGCCTTTATCATCGTCGTGGTCTTCCAGCTTGTGGATGTGGACGATTGGAAAGACATTCTTATTATTACGGCGCTGGGCTGGCTCACTGTAATTCAGCCTTTCGTCAACGTCTATATCGGCCAGCCGGATTATCTTTCCTTCCGGATGTTCGCCGAGCCGAAACATCTGCTCGATATCACACTCCAGATCCTGAATGTGCTGTGCTTTGTGTGGATTATCGTTAAAGCCTGGAATGATATCCTCAACCCTAAAACGGTTCCTGTAAAATGGATATAGTCCTGGCCAAGCTGGCTATCTGCGGTCTGTGTGTACTATTGATCCTGTTGGCGCTCAGCCGGAAGGGGCAGGTAGAACAGCTCGCAGCAGCAACCCACCCGCTGGCTTGGGTCTCCGGACTCTGGGTTGCTTTCAGGTTGGCGCCTTTCCTGGTCGTATTCGTTTTTCTTGGCATTTCGCCCACTTCCGACGTAAACGGCTTCTGGTATATGGCCGAACACGCAGCCGACGGAAAACTGGTCTACCGCGATTTCTGGTCTCCCTATTCTCCATTCTTTTCTTACGTGCTGGCTGTCGGTGCACTTGCCTGGAACAACCCGAAGGTGATCGTGCTGATCATGCTGGTAATGGAAGGCACAGCGGTAGCACTCTCCTACTTCTTCTACCGGCCCGTGTTGTCAAAGGAAAAGTTCGGTTTTCGCTCACTGGTTTACTTTATTCTTCCCGGTTCTCTCATTCTCTGCGTATTGGGAGCCCAGGAAGATGTCTGGATCTGGCTTTTCTTTGCCCTGGCGGTATTGGTGAGAAGAAAAACGGGAAGCACGATAGCCTACAGTTTTATACTCGCTCTGGGGGTACTCACCACTAAAGCTGTTTTTGTCCTGTTCCTCCTGCCGTTATTCCTGCTGGAAAAAGAGAAGGTCAGGTTCTCCTGGCCCCTGCTTCTGAGCGGAG
>CAZLGW010000067.1:0-17649 GCA_964559125.1 uncultured Cytophagales bacterium | reverse complement strand
TCCTTCCGGCAGGTTCGTGACGAGATTAAGGCATACAGCCGCCAGTTTATTGAGGATCACGTAAATGCTAGGAATGCTCCCCATGCCTAAACTTTCGTTTTTGGATCGGTTCCTGACCGTGTGGATTTTCCTTGCCATGCTGATCGGCGTGGGGATCGGGTATTTCTTCCCGCAGTCTGAGGCATTCATCAATCAGTTTAATTCCGGCACCACCAATATACCGCTGGCTATCGGCTTAGTATTGATGATGTACCCGCCATTGGCGAAGGTGAAATATGAAGAATTGCCGAAGGTGTTTGCGAACACGAAAATACTGGCGTTGTCGCTTCTGCAGAACTGGATCATCGGGCCGCTGCTGATGTTCGGGCTTGCCGTGATTTTCCTGCCGGACAAACCCGAATACATGACCGGGTTGATCCTGATCGGGATTGCCCGCTGCATCGCAATGGTGATCGTCTGGAACGACCTGGCGGGCGGGGATCGGCTCTACGCAGCGGGCCTGGTAGCCTTTAACAGCATTTTTCAGGTGCTGTTCTATCCGGTGTATGCCTGGGTGTTCATTACCGTCCTGCCGCCGCTCTTTGGGCTGCAGGGCTATGCAGTGAACATCACGATCGGCGAAGTGGCACAGAGTGTCTTTATCTATTTGGGGATCCCGTTTTTGGCCGGTCTTTTGTCACGGGTGATCCTGACGCGGTTATTTAGCCGCCGATGGTATGAACGGAAATTTTTGCCCGCGATCAGCCCGGTTACGCTGGTGGCCCTGCTGTTTACCATCGTGGTCATGTTCAGCCTGAAAGGGCAGCTTATCGTTTCGATCCCGCTGGATGTGGTGCGCATTGCCATTCCTCTTTCGATCTATTTTGCGATCATGTTCTTTTCGGCCTTCTATTTGTCGAAGCGGGCCGGAGCCGATTACGGTAAATCTACGTCCCTGGCGTTTACCGCTGCGGGGAATAATTTTGAATTGGGTATTGCGGTGGCCATCGCGGTATTCGGCATCCATTCCGGAGCGGCTTTTGCCGCTGTTATCGGCCCATTGATCGAAGTGCCGGTATTGATCCTTCTGGTCAGTTTCGCTGTAAAGCAACAACAAAAATTTGCATCCCAACCTAAAAAGACAATCCCCAACAACGTATGAAAATTGCCCTGTTTTCTGACATTCACGCCAACTTCCCTGCGCTCGATGCGGTGTTTGCCGACATTGACAGCCGCCAGCCTGACGCGGTGTATTGCCTGGGCGACCTGGTAGGATACAATATCTGGCCGAATAAAGGCATTGCGACCATTCGCAAACGGGGGATTCCCACTATCGCCGGGAATTATGATTACGGTATCGGCCGGATATCGGAGGATTGCGGCTGTGCTTACCGGGAGGAACTGGAAAAGGCCAATGGCCGGGTATCCATTGCTTATACGAATGGGTCAGTAGGTGAGCAGGAACGGGCCTATTTACGCACCCTGCCGACGCATATCCGGATAGAATTTGAATTGGGGTATGACCCGGAACATTTATGGCTGCAACAATTCCCGTTTACGTTATTGTTGGTGCATGGCAGCCCCCGGCGCGTGAATGAATATCTGTTTGAGGATCGGGGCGACCGGAGTTTCGGCCGGGTGTTGGAAGGGGCTGGGGCGGATATTTTGTGTTTCGGCCATACGCATAAGTCATTTTACAAAGTGGTGAGTGCCGAAGCTCCAGGACAAGAAACTTATTGGCGACACGCCATCAATATCGGTTCCGTAGGCAAGCCGAAGGACGGCGACCCCCGCGCCGGGTATGTGATCCTGACGATTGTCGAAGCGGCCCGACCTGGTTCACGGGAAGGGGGGCAGGTGGAGCATATCCGGGTGCCGTATGATGTGGAACGTGCGGCGGTTGCTGTTGAACAAAGCGAGCTTCCGGATGCGTACGCGGAAGCATTGCGCCTTGCCCGTTAATAGTACCATGAATCCGTAGAGTTATTGCCTGCCGATCCTCACAAAAAGTAAAGTCTTTACTTTAACTATAACGATATAAATCATGGCCATCGCAAATAAGATCATCAGCAGGATCGCCATCCATTCTTTTATCCTGATTTTCATTTCTCTTGCTTTCAGATTTTGGAGCCGATTCAGAATTTTTCGGGTTTCAGGAGCACACACCCGATATAGGCGAAGACGCCATTGCAATAGTGAATAGAAAAATCATGAGTTTGCTTTTTTAGGTTAAATACTCGCTATTTTGATGCAGGTAAACCAGCTTAAGCTGCTTTGGTATTTGTTCGTACAGTCCAGACCACACACGTTTGAAACATCTTTTTTTAAACTATTAAATGATCGCGCAAAAAGGTTTTCAATCATATATCTGGTATAGGCGTCCCCCCCTTTTGATAAATCCAACCGATGTATCGCATATGGCTTGTTATCCTGCCTAAGTGCCCCTCTGCAAGAAGGGTTCTCTGTAGATTGATAGTGGCTTGGATAATCCCTGTAAAATTCTTCTTTAGGGAGAGTAATTGAAGCTCTCTGCGAGTTTATCTATAGTGGGACACCAGGTAGCCACTTACCTTTTCCTTATCTATTTTTTTTGAAGTACTTCATTTTCAGTGTTCATTTAATCACCATTCACTTCTATTTCCCCATCACTGCCATTGCCAGAAAGAAAAGCACGACCCCCATCATAATCCCGAGCTACCCTCCGGCTTTGGTGACAAAAAGGATCAGGAAGAACAACAGAATTACCAATTCGTATTTCTTCAGGGAACCCAAAGGGCGTTTTCGCTTTTCTCTTCGAACTACCTTATTGTACTTCAAGCGGTGGGGATGATTGGGATCCATTTGTCCGGCAGTTTAGGTTCTTTCAAAAATGTCGACCAGCTTATAGAACAGCCCGAAACAAGCCAGACCTGACAGAATTAAAACAGATGTCATCATACTTCGTATTTTTTAGTTATTAACCGATGTTTTCTCTACCTGACTGCATCCAAAGCAGGAAAGATATTTTCGTAGACGCCAGTAATAGAAACATCATTTCAACTCGCTTATTACTAGCTAGTTATTCTTTTTGTGAGTAGTGAGAGACAATAAAAAAAGCCTATCAAAATGATAGGCTCGTTCTCGAAATGAGAGGGGCGTCTTTTACGGCCGGCGGCTGGCATCAGATCTTATATTCTTCGATCTTGCGGTAAAGCGTAGCCACACTGATCTCTAATAGCCTGGCCGCTTCCGCTTTATTGCCATTGGTGTAATTAAGCACTGTCTGAATATGAAGTTTCTCGACGCTGTTCATTGAAAAAGCAGAAAGCGGTTTGTTGGGCAAAGAACGTGAAAGCTGTAGCTCCTGGGGCAGACATTCAGTATCCAGCATCTCCCCCTCAACCAGGATGGCACTTCTTTCTATTACATTCTTGAGGTCCGTGATATTTCCCCTCCACTGGCTATGTTCTAAAGATTTAAGATACTCTTTCGTTAATTGAAATTGTCTTTTGCACATTTTGACCGCATAGATCTCGGCAAAGTGCCTGGCCAGTAATTCTATATCCTCCTTCCGTTCGCGAAGCGGCGGCAATTTAATGGAGAATACGGATAACCTGTAGTAAAGATCGCTTCTGAATTTCCCGTGATCGCTCTCTTCTGCCAAATCCCGGTTTGTGGCCGAAATAATCCTCACATCCACTTTCCTGGGTTTGGTTTCGCCGATTCTCAATAACTAGCCGGTTTCCAGTACCCGCAGCAGTTTTGCCTGAAGATCGGTGGCCATTTCTTCTATTTCATCCAAGAAGATAGTTCCCGTATGGGCTTCTTCGAACAGGCCCTTTTTATCGTGATTGGCCCCGGTGAAAGATTCCGCTTTATATGTCCGAATAATTCACTCCCCAGCAGCTCCTTGCTCAAAGCTGAGCAGTTAAGGGCTACAAAGGGCCTGCTCTTCCGGTGGCTATCGTTATGGATTGCGTGGGCAAATACTTCTTTCCCTGTACCCGTTTCTCCCAGTAACAAAACTGTAGTATCTGTGCCGGACACTCTTTTCCCGAATTCGATGGCTTTGGTGATTCCCCTGGATTTGCCGATAATCCGGCTGAAGGTTTACTTCTGCCCAAGCTGCTCTTCCAACTGCCGTACGCGTCTGGTTAGCTGGACTTTTTCCATAGCCTTATACAGCAAAGGAAGAATCTTCTGATTATCATCCCCCTTGGTGATATTTTATTAGAGAAGTTTGGGAAAGGGCATTTTAGTATTGTGAACACGCTCCTTGAGCGCGGTTTTCATTTGGCTACGACAGCCTACTTCCCCGACAAACCTTCAATCAGCATACTGCTTGGCCATTTGCAATAAGGCCATTCACTCTTTAGTGCTTACCAATAACTTCTCCACGCCCCGTTTCATTGTAGCCGTGATAACGCGGCAGGCCCTTGATTCAAACCGGGATGCAAAGCTACTTACTGGCGCCGAGCGTACGAAAGTCGGCGCGACCAGTCAGCTTGCCTTCGGTTTGAACAAAAAAATCTCCACCGCTTGAGCAGTCGTATTTTTTTGCCCAAAACTTTCCTCCCGCCTCTGCCAGTAAGGCTCCGCTTGCATTCGGTTTGAGACAGGCCGCCCAGCTTGATCAACCCGACCGCAAAGACGGATGGCCTAGTAGTCGAGTTATTCCAGCGGAAGCATTGAGCGAATTGACTACCTGAACAGCAAATAGCCTAGTAAGTGCTCGACTCGAAGACAGCGGGTTGGTTGACTTGTCCCAATTGTTCGCTACTCGTGGAAAAGAGCGTCTGCCGGTATGCCTCCGGCACTGATGAGGGCTGGCAGGCCGAAACGCTCATCAGACCTCTTTTTTAAAACCTAAAATCTTACTGGTATGAAAGGAAAGCTGCTTTCCCTCGTGAGAATAAGCATCGCGGAGGGATATCTGCCGGATGAATGGCATGAGCAAAAAGATGAGGTGGTCGAGACTGCCACAGGTTACTTATCGCTGTCGACGTCTTGTGTTGAAATAGACGGCTGCTACTATCACCAGGAACAAGACGAGGAATACCTGGTTTTTGACCAGGAGCATCATCGATATATCCTTGAAGAGGACAGTATCCTGGTTTATGATGGACAGACGAACTGCTTCTACACCACGGCCCGGGATTCTGATCGATATTATGAATACCAGAATGAATACTATACGGCACACGGCCTGGGCGCCAATAACCTGGTTGTTACTTCATGCGGAAGCGTTGCTTTACTGGATGACGTATACTATTGGGAGTCCGACGGAGAATACCATTATGAAGCCGAAGACGACGATGAAGACGATGACGGTATCTGGGACTATGACTACGGCCCATACCCTCCGGACTATCGATCTGATGCCAACTCGCCAGGCATTGGCTTCGAGGTAGAAAAGGGCGGTGCTCCCGAGTTCTGCGGTTACTTCGACAAAGAGGAGCTGTATAGAAAGACCGGCTGTGTGATAGAAAGGGACTCATCGGTGGATTGGGAGCTGAAAACGCCGGTTTACCCCCTTTTCTCTAACGACATCGAAACTGTGTGGTTAGACCAGATACGCGAGGCCGTTGACGCAGAGAATCACGAGGACGCCGGAGGCCACATACACCTGTCGATGCCTCCCAAAGACGGAAAGGAATTATTTGACTACTGCCGGCCTTACCTGCCGCTCTTTATGGCGATGTACCCCACCAGGTTGGAAAACCATTATTGCCAGGCAAGAACCGAATATGACCTCAAAACGGGCGGGAAGTATCAGGCTATAAAGTTCTGGGAAAACCGTATAGAACTAAGGTTCCCGGCCAAAGTCGCCAATACCGAAGCGCTACTGTTCAGGTTGAACTTCTGCCGCCAGATGATTGAACACCGTTACAAAAGCATCCTTGCTACCACGATGGCGGTTTTCGATACCAAAACGGCCTTACATCAATTGGTCATGAGCCAGTATGCAGGCAAGGAATATCAACTCCTGGAACGGGTTACTTCAGTTGCCTTGAAATACTTCAACACCGATCTGAGGAAAGAAAAATCGATCGAATCATTAGTTAAAACGCTTAAAACTGTAAAGCCATGTGTATTGCAATCTTAAATATCGCCGGAACAATCGATGAAGAAATGTTCATGAACTGCTGGATGAACAACCCGGACGGCACCGGAATGGCCTATGTCCGGCATGAGAGGATAAAGGTGATCAAGGAAATGGATGATCCGGCAAGCATCTATCAGCGTTATCTTGATATTCGCCGCGGCAATAATAGGCCGATAATTTTACACTTCAGGATAGCCACCTCGGGAGCTATTGACCTGGAAAACTGCCACCCTTTTGAAATACGCCCCGGCCTGGTTATGGCGCACAACGGAATTTTAGACCAAATCGAAGCTGACCCCCGGTTGGGTTTGAACGATACCAGGGTATTCATCAACCAGGTGCTTAAGGAACTGCCCAAAGGCTATCTTGAAAATACAGGCATACGACGCTTACTGACTGACTTCGTCGGAAACTCCAAGCTCGTCTTTCTCGACCGGCATGGCAGATATGATATCATCAATGAAGAACTGGGGCATTGGGACCAGTCCGGAGAAAACTGGTTTTCAAATTACTCCTATCGATACGACCCGGGCTATGAAGACCTGGCCAATTATTTTAAAAGGACACGATCTTACTTAGGCCACGGCGACCGCTTCGAGGCTAACAGCGATGATTGGGAAATGTGTGAAAGCTGTGAAAACTGGGTTCATGGCGACGAGATTATATACGACCGGAACCTGGGTGCCCTGATCTGCCAGGACTGTCTGGAATATTACTTTGTAAATGGTATGTGTGAGGACTCCGATAGCCCGGCTCAGTCCAGGGGACCGTCTTTGAGATAACTCCCGGTTTTTAGGAGCTACGGTATGGATGCAAGACTCCCTTGCCGGCATCCTTTGGGACCTGTCCGTAATTTGAACAGGAAGCCCAGTTCCGGAATCAAGGCTGTAATTTTAGGAAGGTGTGGTGTGAACCGCAGGACCTTTTAGAGCAGACTGGATATGGAGCAGATGGAAAGAAAGGTATTCGCTGTCAACAGGGTCATCGAACTATTCAAAGAAGATGGGATTATGATCAGTGAAGAACAAGCCAGAAAAATCCTGGAATTGTCCGGAAAATTGGTTAATATAGTAGTTACGCAATGCAGGAAAGACAGCAATGCTGTCGAGTCATCCACTAAGCATAAGGAGGTATCATGAAAGTAGCAGATTTATACGTCAGGGTCAGCACCGATGAACAGGCTGACAAAGGTTATTCCCAACGCGGACAGGAGGAAATGCTCCGCAAATACTGCGAGATTAACCGGATTTCGATCAGGAAAGTTATTTACGAAGACCATTCGGCCAAGACCTTCGAGCGGCCCGCCTGGACAAAGCTGCTTGCCGACCTGCGGAAGACGAGAGGTAAAGCAGACTTGGTGCTCTTTACCAAGTGGGACCGTTTCAGCCGGAATGCCGGTGATGCCTACCAGATGATCAGCATTTTGAGAAAGCTCGGAGTAGAACCACAAGCCATCGAACAGCCGCTGGACCTCTCCATCCCGGAAAACAAAATGATGCTAGCGTTTTATCTGGCGGCTCCTGAAGTTGAAAACGACAGGCGTGCGCTCAATACGATCTACGGCATGAGGCGCGCCTTGAAAGAAGGCCGGTACATGGGGCTTGCACCCATTGGCTACCTCAACCGGATCACGGAATCCGGCAGAAAGTATATTGCCCTGGACCACTCACAAGCACGGCTCTTGAAGGCGGCCTTTGAAGAAGTGGCCGCCGGGATCTATACCGTGGAAGAAGTCAGGAAGAGAGCCGGCCGAAAAGGGCTGAGATGTGCGAAAACCACTTTCTGGCGTGCGTTGGAAAACCCGGTGTATTTTGGCAAGATAGAAGTAAAAGGATTCAGGGACGAGAAAACCATACTGGTAGACGGGCAGCACGAAGCCCTGATATCCGAAAAGTTATTTTATGACATTCAGGATGCCATTGACGGGAGGCGCAAACGGCAGCGCCCCAATGTGAAGGAACTTGCCAATGCCGCCTTCGAACTACGAGGGTTCTTAAAATGTCCTAAGTGCGGAAAGCTATTAACGGCAAGTGAGTCTAAGGGAAGGAACTCCCGTTACGCCTACTACCACTGCCGGGCCTCCTGCGGCGTCCGCTATCCCGCTCCGGCATTAAATGAAGCCTTCGTCCGGGAGCTTCAAAAATTCAAACCCCGGCAAGCAACGGCTACCCTATTCCGGGAAATGGTTATAAACGAGTTCTCTGACCAGATAAAAAATCAGCAAAAGGAAAAGAAGCTGGTCCTCGAAGAAATTCAAAAGCAGAACGACCGGCTGGCTAAGGCCAGGGAATTGCTACTATCTTCTGTTTTAGAGGGAAAGGAATATAAGATCATCAAGAGCGAAGCAGAAGAACAACTCCTGAAGCTGGAAGCGCGATTGATTGACGCTACCAACCAGCGGCAGAGTTCAATCGACGTGGAATCAATGGTCGAAAAAGCCGTTTCCATCCTCTATAACCTGGATGAAACCTATCAAAAAGCCGACATCAACCAAAAGCGTGATATCATCGGTTCGATCTACCCCGAAAAACTCGTGTTTTCAGAAAACAATTGTCGAACCGGAAAAATCAACGAAGTCGCTGCGCTTATCTATCACATTAACAGTGAGTTAGGCAACAAAAAAGCCGGAACTTCCGATGAAAAATCATCAAAGTTCCGGCTGGTACCGAAGATGGGACTCGAACCCATACAGGATTGCTCCCACACGCCCCTGAAACGTGCGTGTCTACCAATTCCACCACTTCGGCTTGCGGGTGCAAATATACAGCCAAAGATCAAAAATCAATATCAGGGCTTATAATTTATTTTTCGGGCTGATGACTGCCGGCGCTCCGCCGCCTCGTATCTCAAAGCTTAATCCTTACACTTAACCTCTTAAACCTAATACCCCCGCACCTCCTACCTAATCCCGCAACAATACACTATTTTTGCGGCATGAATTTAGCCGAACAACTGACACCACATTATATCTTCGAAGCCATCTCAAAAGCCGGCGACGAACTGGACGTCGAAACATACGTGATAGGAGGCCATGTGCGCGATCTTATCCTCAATCGCCCGTCAAAAGATATCGACGTAGTTTGCGTGGGAAGCGGTATTCAGCTTGCGGAGAGGGTTGCCCGGATACTGGGACCCGACATAAGGGTAAACGTCTTTCCCAATTTCGGTACGGCTCAGATTCGCCTGGACGACTGGGAGGTCGAATTCGTCGGCGCGCGGAAAGAGTCTTACAGGGCCGATTCGAGAAAACCGATCGTAGAGGAAGGCTCGCTGCAGGACGACCAGAACCGTCGCGACTTTACCATCAATGCGATGGGTATCAGGCTCAATAAGGATGGCTACGGCGAATTGTCTGATCCGTTCGACGGCATGGGCGATCTCAGGAGAAAGCTCATCCGTACTCCGCTTGAGCCGAATGTCACTTTTTCGGATGACCCGCTGAGAATGATGCGCGCCATCCGCTTCGCTACACAGCTCAACTTTGATATTGTACCCGAAGTGTTCGACGCCATCACGGCCATGAAAGAGCGGATCCGCATCGTATCGCAGGAAAGGATAACCGACGAGCTCAATAAGATCGTTCTGGCCAAAGTTCCCTCTTACGGCTTTAAGCTTCTATACCATGCCGGTTTACTGGAGGAAATTTTCCCCGAACTCGTAGAGCTGCAGGGGGTGGAAACCATGGACGGGAAAGGCCACAAAGACAACTTCTATCACACGCTCCAGGTGCTGGACAACGTCGCGCAGCGTTCCGACGACCTCTGGCTGCGATGGGCAGCCATCCTTCACGATATAGCCAAACCCGCCACCAAGCGGTTTGACAAAAAAGCCGGGTGGACCTTTCACGGTCATGAAGAAAAAGGGGCGAGAATGGTGCCCCATATCTTCAGGAAGCTGAAGCTGCCGCTCAACGAAAAGATGCGCTATGTCAGGAACCTCGTCAGGCTGCACCTCCGCCCTATCGCGCTCTCGAAAGAGACGATAACCGATTCGGCTATGCGGCGCCTGCTGGTTGAATCAGGGTCTGATTTTGAAGGACTGATGATCTTATGCCGGGCAGATATCACTTCCAAGAATCCAGATAAAGTAAAGAGGTATCTCCGTAACTTCGATGTGCTCGAAAAGAAGCTGGAAGAGCTGGAAGAGCGCGATAAACTGAGAGAGTTTCAGCCGGTTATTACCGGTGAAATGATCATGGAGGCCTTCGGACTGAAACCTTCCCGGGAGATCGGGATCATCAAGGAAGCCGTACGGGAAGCCATCCTGGAAGGCAGCGTCCCCAATGAACTGGCGCCTGCCTATGCATTGATGCTCGAAGAGGGGAGAAAACTCGGGCTTACCCCGGCTTAGGAGGTCTGCCCTGATGAAGATAATTGCCGGTGGATCTCCAATACCTGCGGAATAACCGGCTGTATTTCATCATTGCTGATCATAAAATCGGCCATAGCCACCAGTTCGGCCTCTGACGCCTGGCTGGCGATAATGGAGCGTACCTGTTCAGGCGTACGCTGCGGATCGCGGCTCAGCACTCTTTCGATACGCAATGCCTCCGGGGCAACAACCGCGATCACAAAATCAAGCCCGCTCTCCTCTCCTGCCTTTTTCATAATGGCAGCTTCTTTCACCACATAAGGCTGCTCTGCATGTCTTTCTATCCATTGGACTGTATCTTCCTTTACTCTTGGATGCACAATGGCATTCAGCCCGTCGAGCAAATGCCTGTCTGAGAAGACCCTGGCCGATACGTATGTTGTATTGTATTTCCCTTCGGCAGTATACGCTTCAACACCCAGCAGGCCGGAGATCTCTTCCCTGACACCCGGATGGCGCTCAATCAGCCATTTGGCCCGCTCGTCGGCGTAATATACCGGAACTCCCATCGTTTCAAAAACTTTGCACACGATGCTTTTCCCTGATCCGATACCGCCTGTCACGCCTACTCTTAATGCCATTTTCGCTATATCCGGGATACTTCGAAACTCACATATACCGACTCGTGACTCAGCTTTACCGCAGGGAAGACGCTGACGTCAAGAGGAACGTTAGATTCGTAATTCGACCTTACCCCACGTTCGGGAATACGGACTACGAGGGAATCGGGGACATTCCTGACCAACGAAGACGGACCTTCCACCGATAACAGGGACGGCGACATGTTAATATAGCTGGTTACCGCATACCCCGGCTCTACCATGATTCCGGCACTGTCTATCTTCAGGTGAACCACCTTGTATGACTTCACCTCAAATTTCATATCCTCTGGCCACGGCTGCTGGGGGAAATCGATCCTGAAGTCTTCGAACCGCTGCGAAATCTTTTCCTTGAGCAGCGTTGTATCTATCTTCGTTGTCTTGAGCGGATTACTAACTAAATACGTAACCGGCGACGCGGAAAGCGACTTCGTATAAACAGTAAGCAACCTCCAACCCCGTCCCGACACATTCACCTCTACCGAAGCCGGCAGCTCCGAAGGAGCGTAATAATAAAGCGAATCGTCGTAGACAAACCGGACGGGGTAATTAATCCTGACGGTATGTACGCCGGTATTGATGGCGTCCATCAGCCATATGAATGCCGCCGTAACTACGCAGACAATAAATACCTTTATCTGGTTGCTCCTTCCATCCACAGGAGTGCAGGTTTCAGACTAAAGCTTGCGCGAAATTGAAGATTTCTCAAAAGTCAGCTTCACCCCCTTATCCAGCGTAAGCGTAACGGTCGACTCTTCGACACTGTGAACCTTGCCATGAAGGCCGCCTATCGTTACTACGCTATCACCTTCCTTCAGGTTTTCTATCATGACGCGCTGCTCTTTGGCTTTCTTCTGCTGCGGACGGATCATGAAAAAATAGAAAACAGCTATGATACCGACCATCATAATGATCTGCATCATTCCACCCGAACCTCCGGGACTTGCGGCTTGTAATAGAATAGAGTTTAACATCGTAATTGGTTTGTAAAAATGGAGCCCCCAAAAGCCGGGGGCTGTATATACTTCTGTTGATCCGGTTATTTGCCTTCTACAATGCCCTTAATGTGAAGTTCGATCACCGAAGGCTCCGTATTGGCTGTAATAGTTATGGTCTTGTTTTGCGGTCCGGGCTTGCCGCTTGAATTGAAACGAACCAGGATATTGGATTCAACGCCGGGCGCTATCGGTTCTTTGGGCCATTCGGGAGTGGTACATCCGCAGGAAGCGGAGATATTGCCGATGACCAGGGGACTCTCGCCGGTATTTTTAAAAGCAAAAGATTTTTCTACGATCTCACCGTCTTTGACCTTCCCGAAATCGTAAGTACTTTCTTCCTGGAGAGCAAAAACCGGCAGGTTTCCACCCGCTTCATTCGCCTCGCCCGACTCTTTATTACCGCTGCACGACACGGCCAGCATTCCTGCGAGGGCTGCCAGCAAAACAAAAGAAGTAAAGCGTGCTGTTATATTCTTCATACTGGCTCTGTAGTTTGATTCTTGATCTGGTCCATCAGGCGATCCACGTCTTCCAGGAGCTTTTCCGCCTTTTCCCGCGCTTCGTTCACAACCTTTTCTCCCTGCGACCTGGCGGTGTTACCGGCAAACTCCTTGCCATCCAGGAGATCTGCGATCAGTTTTTGAAGCTCGTCGCGGTATTTGGCCAGCCTGAAAGTCAGCTTGTCGCGGGTTGCCGCCCCTTTGTCAGGCGCGTAAACCACCCCCACAGCCACACCTGTCAGTACGCCTGCCAGAAAGGCAATAAATGATCGGTTAGAACTACTCATATATTTACAGAATTTAGTGCTTATAATTAATAAGAACGTCTGAACCGTTCCCCTTATTTACAATTGAAAAAATAAAACTCTTTCTATCACCGGTTGTCGATCAGCCCCTTCCCGCTTTTCCTGATCACCTTCTCACGAAGCAGCTTCTCCGAAAGCTTATCCAGCAGCCCGTTTACAAATTTCCCGCTCTGAAGGGTACTATAACGTTTTGCCGTTTCGATAAATTCGTTGATGGTTACTTTCACCGGTATACCGGGAAAATGGATCATCTCCGCCAGCGCCGCCTTGATAATGATCATATCTACTTTTGCCAGCCGCTCATTATCCCAGTTCACCAGGAATTCCTTCAGGTATTCCTCGAAATCTTTATCTCCTTCAAGGGTTTTGGCAACCATTTCCTCCACGAAAAACTTATCCTCGTCCCAGTCATCGGTCAATTCTGCCAGTATGATGGTCCCGTCTTCGGTTACCGACTTAAGTGTCTTGATGGCAATGCTTCTCACCAACTCGCTGTGATCTTCCCAGTACAGGTCTCTTGCCTCCATGAAATCAACAAACAGCTGATTTTTGAATATAAGCGTACGGAAAACAAGCTGCACCAGCTCCTGGTCCTGCACGAGCGTATGGGTTGTCTCTTCACAATACCTGCGGTAGGACTCGTTTTGGCGGAGCATTTCCCGGTAGGTCCTCTGAATGATCTCCATATCGTTCGACCAACTGACCCCCTTCCTGATCACTTCATCGGCAAAAGGCTTATGCGACTGCAGGGCCGTCACGACCGCATTGGTATCCAGACCGGAACGAAGCGGGATAGGGTCATCTACGTTATGATGGGTACGGCTCCTTTCCAGCTTTGCCAGGTGAGCCAGATCCGGCAGGAACTGAAGCGAATACAATACGCTGGTATAGATATTTTCGGTTTCCGATAATACCCGTCTTACCGCGTTTCTCCTGTCCTGCTTATTGGCATTCTGATAAGCTACGAAAGCCTTTTTGGCAGTAATTTCTACCTCGAAGGGAATTTCCTCCCCTTCAGGCAAGGCACCATTCTCCACAAGCTCGTCGAACGAAAGGCTGGCCAACTGCCGATACCCTTCAAGCTGCTGGAGATTTTGCGGTTCCATCGAGTTGAGGTCGGGCTTATAGGCCTCGGCAATTTCATCATAAGCCAGTAAACGATTGGATTCTTCTGCAATTGCGATAGCATATAACGCCTGTACAACCTTCGACCGCAGTAACCTTCTATTCAACATCCGATTTCAAGAAACAGTATTACAAAGAACATTTTGCCCCAAGAGCGTAAATAAGGGACAAAATTAACGGATAATGTCGAACAATGAATAAGTTACCGGCTAAATTAGCCGTCAACTGTCAGAAATCAGCATTCAGCTATCGGAACGCCGGTCAGGCGTCAGGCCTCCTTCCATTGCGTCCGGATCACCCCAATGGCATTTTTAACTTCCTTATCGAAATCCTTCCAGCGGCACTCGAGCGATAGCCCGTTTTTGTATTTTATTTTTTTCAATGCCTTGAAGTAAGGTCTGAAATCGTCTCCGTCGACTCCCGGCGGCGTGCGGTTCTCTTTTTCCGCGATATGGCAATGTGTGATCAGTTTGCCGTATTTGCGTATCTGCTCGGGACCCTCACCGTCTTTTTTCATATGGTATATATCGCACAGCAGGCGGAACCACGGATTGTTGACGGCCACCACGATCTCAGCACCTTCGGCCAGGCTGTTCACGAAATTGGTTTCGGTGGAGTTCAGAGGTTCGATAGAGATCGTGATCCCGTATTTTTCAGCTATAGGAGCCATCTTTTTACTGAGCTCTATGTGCTGTTGCTTAGCTTTATCCCGGTCGAATCCGTCGGGGATACGGCGGGAACCGCCGCTGCCGAAAACAATATTCTGCGACCCGATCTGCTTCGCCCTTTTCATGGCAAGCTCGGTTCTTTCCAGTATCTTCTCATGATGCAGCTCCGGACCTACCGACTTCAGATCTGCCGGGAAAAAGCTGGTATATGACCTGACCGGTACTCCGGTAGCCTTCACACGCTCAAGGTTTTTCTGGAATTGTGCGTCTCCCCCGCTTTTTTCATCAGGGATCAGGAAACGCCCCACCCCTTCCTCCACAAAGGAATAGCCAAGGCTCCTGATCAGCTCTGCATTATTATACCCGGTACAAACACCCAGCGGTATGATGTCAGGCTTCTTTTCCAGGCCCGCCCATAGCGACTCGGTTGAAAAGGCAGCCAGGCCGGTAAGCACGGCAGATTTAACAAACTCCCTGCGATTCAATTGATTGTCATTAAAACTCATACAAAGGTTATGTTTAGACAAATAGACACCTGCCATTAAGACGAAAAAAAGACCTATGCTCCCGACATGCCCTTCGACTCCCGATCCCCGATAGCTATCGGGGCGGGACAGGGACCTACTTCAATTAATTGTTACCCTTTAATACCGTTTTAGTACTATTCCTTATATATTGCTGCCTGATATTCACCTTTGCCCTGCATTTTCCTTTCATCGGGGTAAGTTAAACAAAATAACGTCTTATCAGGTATTCAGTAAGCGTCACGATACAAGTATGAACAAGAGAGATTTTATCAAAAAAGGACTGGCAGGTATAGTGGCCGGCTCTTCCCTGTCGATGACAGAAGTATTTGCTCAAAAGTCTCCCAAAAAAAAGGAAGACCTTTTTAACCTGGGGATCGCCGGTTACAGCTTCGTTCACTTTAAGCTGGATCAGGCGCTTGAGATGATGCGGAAGGTAGATGTCCGCTACCTGTGTATCAAGGATTTTCACCTGCCGTTTAAAAGTACGCCCGAAGAAATACGTACCTTCCATGAAACCCTTGCAAAATCAAATGTAAAGGGGTATGCGGTCGGCCCTATCTATATGAAAACCCGGGAGGATATAGACAACGGGTTTGAGTATGCAAAGCGGGTAGGTGTAAACCTGATCGTCGGAATTCCTAACCACGAAGATCTCGAATACCTCAGCAAAAAATGCCAGGAGTACGACTTCAGGTACGCGATCCACAATCACGGCCCGGAAGATAAGCTCTACCCGGACGCCACTTCCATATACAGCCGTGTAAAACACCTGGATAAACGCCTGGGGCTTTGCTTCGATATGGGTCATAACCTGCGCTACGGAAAAGACCCGATCGCCGATCTTGCCAGGTACCAGGACCGTATTTTTGACATCCACCTCAAAAACATCACTTCCGCTACAGCCGAAGGCAAAACCTGCGAGCTGAGCCGCGGCGTTATCGATATCCAGGGCTTCGTGCGTATGTTGAGAAAAGTTAAATACAGCGGTATGTGCAGCCTGGAATACGAAAAGGATATGAAAGATCCGCTTGCGGGCATAGCCGAATCAGTCGGGTATTACAGAGGAGTGGTAAGCTCGGTTTAACAAAATCATGTCTCCCCGGTGGCGACTTCGCCGAATCCGCCACCGCCGGGAGTTTCTATTACCACAATTTCACCCGGTTCTACAAAAATGCTGGCTGTCCCCGGCAGCTGCACCCATTTCTTCTCTTTTGTAAACCAGCGATTGCTTCCCGTAGCGCCGCCGCTGCCGCCGGCCATGCCGTAAGGTTTGAAAAAGCGATGCTGACCCATGAGCGTTACTTTCAACGGTTCGAGGAATTCAAAAACCCTTATAATGCCGTCTCCGCCGTTATATTTTCCTTTTCCTCCCGATCCGCGGCGTATGCCGAACTCGGCCAGCCTGACCGGGTAGCGACGCTCAAGCTCTTCGGCATCGGTGATCCTCGTATTCGTCATGTGCTGGTGGACAGCCGACCGTCCGTGAAATCCTTCACCGGCCCCGGCTCCGCCTCCCAGTGTTTCGTAGTAGCCGAAACGTTCATTACCAAAAAGAAAATTGTTCATCGTCCCCTGGCTGCCCGCCGCCAGGCAGAATGCTTTCAATAAGGTGTCGGTCAGTCTCTGGCTGATCTCGGTATTGCCGCCTACGACAGCCGGGCATTTCTTACCGTCCGGTTCAAACACCGGGTTCAGCAACGTGTCCTGCGGCAGCAGGATCTTTACTTGCTGCATAAGTCCTTCGTTGAGCGGGATATCCCGGTCGGTGATCAGTCGCAGCACATACAGGACCACGCTGTTCACTACAGCCAGGTTGGCATTGAGATTAAGAGGATGCCGTTTCGAGGTTCCCTGGAAATCGATCGTAAGACTACCTCCCTTAACAGTGACTTTCACATAGATCCGATGCCCGTCGTCGAGGTATTCGGCGGCTTTCAGAACTCTTCCTTCATAAGGCTGAAGCGCCGAATGAAGCTGCACCCGTGCCCTGTCTTTCAGAAGATACATGTACTTGAATATCGTTTCCAGGCCGTGCTCATCTACCATAGCCAGCAGTTGCTGCTGACCTTTCCGTAGGGCCGACAGTGCAGCTGCTATATCCGCTTCGTTTTCAGCATACGACCGCGTCGGGTATTTCGCAGTTTTGAAAAGCTTTTCAATAACATCCCACCTTGCTACGCCGTCTTTAACAAGGTACTGCGGCACAATCACCACTCCTTCCTGCTCAAGATTGACCGCATCCGTCGGCATGGAGCCGGGGGTAGTTCCGCCGATCTCGGCGTGATGCGCCCGGTTTACGACATAGCCGGCAAGCTCATTTTCCGCAGTAAAAACACCGGCCAGCAGCGTAATATCCGGCAGATGAGAGCCTCCGAAGCCGGGGTGATTGGTAATCACCACATCACCGGGATTGATACGTATGAAGTCGCGCACCTGCCGCAGGCAAACTCCCAGGCTCCCGAGGTGGACAGGTATGTGCGGTGCGTTTGCCA
>CAZLGW010000066.1:0-17858 GCA_964559125.1 uncultured Cytophagales bacterium | reverse complement strand
CTGCTGATGTACCTGCCCAACCATGTCAAAGGAAAAGCGCCGGTGTTTGTCGGCTACAATTACAAAGGAAATCACAGTACAGTGGCCGACAGCGGGATCCTGTATTCGCCTTCCCTGACCTTGGTCAAAGAGCCCGGACACCCCGACTGGGTACGCGGTAACCAGTCGCACCGCTGGAGCTACAGCGAGATCATCGACAGGGGGTATGCCGTAGCTACCATGTGCTACCACGATATATTCCAGGACAAGCCGGGTCTGAAAGATCACAGCATCGTGTCGTTATTTCCCGGCTATCGTGAGGATTCCGACAAGCCCGACGAATGGCAGGCCATAGGCGCCTGGGCATGGGGTTCCAGCCGTATCGTGGATTATCTCGAGACCCAGGACCGTATCGACGCGGGCCGTATCGCCATCATGGGGCATTCGCGCCAGGGCAAGGCTGCCTTGTGGGCCGGGGCCCAGGATCCGCGGTTCAAAGTGGTCATTTCCAACGATTCCGGAGAGGGAGGCGCGGCGATTTCCAGGCGTAAGTTCGGTGAAAGCATCACCCGCGTAAGTAGTATCCGTCCGGCATGGTTCTGCCCGGCATTCAACCGGTACCGCGATAAGGAAGAGGAACGCCCTATTGACCAGCATCAGCTGATCGCGCTGATGGCGCCCCGCGCGGTTTATGTGGCCAGCGCAGAAGAAGATCTTTGGGCCGATCCTAAGGGCGAATTCCTGGCGGCCTATCATGCCGGGTCCGCTTTCGAATTATATGGGTTCAAAGGGCTCGGGACGCCTGTGCAACCTGGGCTGCACCAGCCCATTATGAACCAGATAGGATATCATATCCGGGCCGGGAAGCACGACGTGACTGCCTACGACTGGTCGAGGTTTTTGGATTTTGCGGATATGCATTTAAAACATTAACTCCGAGGCATGAAATTTTTGCTTAGCGGTGGCTCCCCTTGGGGTCGTAATCGGCTGAATAGGTATAGGCCTTATCCATTTCCTGCTCAAGCTCAGCCACAACATCGGGGTGTGACCCGGCTTTATCATACCTCTCCTCCGGATCCTCCGACAAATTGTATAATTCAAATTTCATCCGCCCATTCCTCGGTGTCGTCCGGATCCCTTTATATTTCCCTTTTCTGACCGCCTGGAAGAATTCATCACGCGTATGGCCGTAGTCCCAATAGAAAACCCGTTCTGTTGTTTGAGGATTCCTGTCCAACAGTAAGGGTAAAAACGATTGCCCGTCGGTATTCACTCCGGTGGGATAGCCTGCAAGCTCTGCCACCGTAGGCATCATATCCCAAAAAGCGATCGGAATATCGGAAACACTACTCTGTGGTACTTTCCCTTTCCAGTTAACGATGAAAGGCACCCTGATTCCTCCTTCATAAAAAGACCTTTTTCCGCCGCGCAGCCCACCATTGCTATTAAAAAACTGAATGGGTTCAGGCACATCCGTGTAAGGGCCGTTATCGCTTGTAAAGACGATAATCGTATTTTCCGAGAGCCCCAGTTCCTGTAAGCGCTGCCTGATGCGTCCCACGTCTTTGTCCATTCTGGTGATCATAGCGGCGTAGTTTTTAGCCGTCGGGCTCCAGGGCCGGTTTGTATAAGGCTCGTCAGATGGCACAATGTAAACGTCGGGGCTTTTTTTCGGATAGTCGGAAAAATGAGGGACTGTATAGGCCAGGTACAGGAAGAAAGGAGTGGAGGTATTTTTATCAATGAACGCAAGCGCCTTCTCCGTAAACAAATCGTGGGTATGCGCACCCCTTTTCCCGGCCTTGTTTTGTCTCAGCAATTCCACCTTGTCGTTTTCCCACAGGTGGTCAGGATAATAGTAGTGGGCCTGGTCCTGGTCATAGTGTCCGTACCAATAGTCGAATCCCTGCATATTTGGCAAGCCCCATGATCCGGGGTTTCCCAATCCCCATTTTCCTACTCCGCCGGTAGCGTAGCCGCATTGCTTCAATAATTCAGCGACCGTAAAATCGTCCGGCCGGAGAAATACGCCGTGCGGAACATTGTCCCTCACCCTGTTGTGGCCGTTGTGTTTCCCGGTCAGCAGGCTGCATCTGGACGGAGCACATACGGAAGAGCCGGCATAAGCCTGGGTAAACCGCATTCCTGTTCGGGCAAGATCATCAATATTCGGTGTCAAAATCTTATCCTGGCCATAGCACCCTATATCTCCGTACCCGAGGTCGTCGGCCATAATAAACACGATATTAGGTTTATTCCCTACGGGCTGGCCCACAGAATAGGTTGTTGTCAAAATGAGAATGTACATCCATAAAGGGGAACTAAAAAAACTCTTCAACCTTTTTTCTCCTGGCATATCTTATCGTCTTTTCTTGTAGTTAGGGTTTTCAGTATGCAAAATCGGGTTAAGCCGCATAATCCAATTTTGAAAAGCTTTTTTCATTTCTCTCACCTTTTCCGGCATTGCTATTGAAAGGTCAT
The DNA here is from genome assembly GCA_964559125.1 of uncultured Cytophagales bacterium. Classification (GTDB taxonomy): domain Bacteria; phylum Bacteroidota; class Bacteroidia; order Cytophagales; family Spirosomataceae; genus Ravibacter. Next base: position 15,398 of record CAZLGW010000066.1, on the reverse strand, counting down.
TTTGTTCGCCGATGTCCTGACTGATATTGAATAGCTCTATCCGTTCAGGATCGTAATGTTCGATCAGTTTGAAATCGCCCATTCGGATCGCATAACCAGGCGTCTTTGCTTGGGGGCTATAATGCGGATAATACCAGGCCAGCATATCCCTCGCGGTTTTCCCGTTACTCCTCAGTACATCGGTCAAAGACCTGCCGTCTATATCGGTCGGGGTATCAGCCCCTGTCATATCTGCAATAGTCGGCAGCAGGTCGTCGGTAATTACCGGTTCATCGGAAAAACTCCCCGCTTCGGTAACGCCCGGCCATTTCACTATCAGAGGGATTCTGATTCCACCCTCATAGAGAAATCCTTTCCCGTTTTTCAGGGGAAAGTTGTTGGTAACCTTTCCTTCACCGCCATTATCGCTGCAAAAGATCACGATAGTGTTATTGTCAAGGTTCGCTTTTTCCAGAAAATCAAGCAGCCTTCCCACATTCCAATCCATATTTTCTATCATAGCGCCATAAACTGCATCTTTCTGTTCGCTGAAATGCGTCAATTTTTCCTCGTACTTCTTCACAAGCGAATCAGGGGCTTCCAAAGGGGTATGTACTGCATAGTGAGCCAAATACAAAAAGAAAGGCTGATTTTTGTTTTTTTCCACAAATGAAATTGCCTCATCCGTCAACCGGTCGGTCAGGTATTCGCCGGCCAGGCGTCTGTCAAGGTTTTTTATTACCGGGTTCCAGTCCTGATCTTTCTCGTAAGGCCCCCAATAGGTTGGCGGGCTGCCATGCTCATAGCCGGCTACATTGATATCGAATCCTTGTTGGAGAGGGAAGTATTCGTCGCTGTCGCCGACATGCCATTTGCCGATACTGGCAGTTTTATAGCCCCGGTCTTTCAATATTTCGGGAATCATCGTCTCATCGGGGTCAACGTACATCCTGTCTGCCGGCGGGATAATTTTACCGTCTTCAGGGTAACGGTGTTTACCAATGGAAGTGATATGCCCGGTAAATTTCAGATGAGCCGGGTTTTTTCCTGTCAGTATACTGGCTCGTGAGGGGGAGCATACCGGGCAGGCCGAATAGGCATTCGTAAATCTCATCCCTTCCGCTGCAAGCTTGTCTATATTCGGTGTTTCATAAAACCGGCTTCCATATACACCCAGATCCTTCCAGCCAAGGTCATCGATCAGAATCAGGACGACATTGGGCGGATCTCTATCTGCAGAATTGGTATTATTACAAGCTGATGTGAGTAAAACAACGATTACCTGGAAAAGTATGCTCCTGTATTTATCTTTAATCCTGACCGGCAAAGCTTTTGACTCCATGTTTACAATATATCATTCTTCTGTATTTTTCATCTTACCTTTTCAAGCGGGAAAGCGAATCAGGGAAAAACCCTACCCGACTCGCTTTCCCGGCATGGAAGCTGTTACCAGGGCCTGGAAGTACCCTGCAGCAACCACATTTTAGCATAATGATGGTCTCTGCTCTGCCCGGCGGGAATTCGATCCGTAGGTTCCAGCCGGCTTAATGCGCTCTCGTAATTAGGAAGGTAATTGGGGTCCAGGTTAGGCGTCGGGTACATGAACCGCAGCGGCAGATCAGGTCCGTAGAATGCCGCCGGTCCTGCCTTAAGTTTCGGATAGCCCGTCCTTCTCCAATCAAACCATGATTCGGGATAAAGCCAGGACGATATCCATTTTTGCTCCATGACCCTCTCTAATTTGTCGGCAGCCTCTGAGAAGGCTACTGTGGGCTGCCCGTAATACGTTTCGAAGTCGAACGAAGCCGCTTCCCGCGCACCCCATTTGTCCATCGAAGCCTTTATCGCTTCTTTATAATGGGTCTCCGCGTCTGCAACTCCAAACATTCCCCTCGCAGCGGCTTCCGCCACGATAAATTTAACCTCTGCGTATGTCATCAGGTTCATCATAACATACGGATCCTTGTCCTTGCGGTAGCGCGAATGCGTAAAAGAGATAAAAGGACTTCTTTCGGCATGGAAGCTATTTTCGTAAGTCCCTCTGTTATAATTAAGGGCGTCGTCAATCGCTATTCCGGCCGGAAGCCCGACATACATGTTGGTGTCGATATTTGCGACACCTGCCGACGGCAGCAGCCTGACCGTGAATACGTCGCCGAATACGTTAGAAAAAGTGGTATCTTTTTCCGTCTTCGCCGAAGGGTGCCATTTATACTGAACGGGCTCTGCCCATCTTTGCAGCCGCGGGTCATTCAGGGCTATCAGCTTATCGATAAAAGACTTACCGATCTTGTAGGCGAAATTCGGATTGGAGCTGTTAATAGGTCCACCGGAAGTCGAATTTTCTGAATTCATTCCTAAAAAATCTATTTTTGCATCGTCTGCATTGCTGGTAAATATTCCGGGAAGCGCATTAGCAAATTCGGCGTCCAGGTTGATTCCGATGGCACTCATTTCCGCCTTTTTCTCGGAAAGTCTCATTACATAACGCAGCCGCAGCGCATTTGCAAACCTCCGCCATTTAACCGCATCGCCCCGGTACAGCAGGTCAGAGGTAGCATTTACACCATCTTTGGCCTGAAGGTTACCCAGTAGCTCATTTGCTTTTTTCAAGTCCTCCAGAATACCTTTATAAATCTCTTTCTGTTCATCATACTTAGGGAAATAGTGACCTGTTCTCGCCTGAAGCGCTTCCGAGTAGGGGATGTCGCCATAGAGGTCGGTAGCCGTGCCAAAAGAAAAAGATTTGAGAATCAGCGCTATCGCTTCGAACATTTTGTTCCCGTCCTCTTCCGCATTTTGCCTGATAATCTCGATATTTCTTAAAACATCGTAGTAAACCGACCAGGGGCCGCCGTCGTGAGACCACCCGAAATGATTCACATTCTCGGAACGGAAGTTGGTTCCTACCTGGCTGTATTGCATTGTCCCGGAAATCTTTTGGGCAATGTCGGCCAATGAATAATGCGATTTTCCCAAACTGACCAGTACATGAGTCAGTATATAGTTGGAAGAAACGGATTCTGCGCTATTGGGGTTCCTGTTCACTTCTGAAAGATCCTCGCAAGAAACGAATATCAAACCTGCCAGCAGTACGGGTATGCCCTTCAATTTTTTTAAAAATTTCATATTCGCCAACATAATTAAAATCCAACATTGAGTTTAAAGCCAACAGAGCCTGTCCATGGCATCACATTATAATATTCAATCCCTTGCACCCATGCACCCGCATCAGATTGGCGATAGGCCCTTTCGGGATCGATACCGTTGCCTGCTTTTGTCCAGGTAAACAAGTTGTTACCGACAAGCGATAATGAAGCCCTTTGAATCCGGATTTTATCCAGCAGTTGAGCGGGCAGGTTATAGGTCACCGCTATTTCCCGGAGTTTCACGTAAGTAGCGCTATACAAATTCCGGTCAGGGAATGGCCTGTGCGAGTACCGGTAGGCATTAAACGGAATCAGCCAGACCGAGCTTGGTCCTCCCAGGTTTTCCACATATATCGCGTTCCCGTTCCCGTCTGTCCCGCCTGACCGTACCCCGATATTTAAGCTGGCATCCTGCACCCTGTTGTTCTCTGTGGGCCAGGGTAGGCCTCCGAATTCCGCATTTCTGCCGCCAACCCATTTGCCGAAGTATGCTTCAGGATTAGCTTTTATCTGCTCCTCAATACTAACTGACGGGTCGTACGGCAAACCGGAAATAGTTTCTTCCAGCATACCGTTGTGCCCTAGAAACATCATGGTATTTGAATAAAAGCTTCCTCCCTGCCTCCAATCGATATTTGCATAAAGGGAAAAAGCCTTATAAGTAAAGGTCGGCTGAATACCTATCATAACATCGTGATTGAAATTCCCGATCTTTACCATGTTGCTCACATCGTTGTCGGTCTGATACAGCCCCGTATTGGTCAGTAGCGGATATCCGAAGTATGGAGAGTTTTTATCCTTGACAGTCAAAAGAGGGCGCATATAAATATCTCCTATCTGTCCTCCTGTGTAAGTTCTGACTTCCGCACCGTTGTAAGAGACAAACGGGAAATATTCGATTCCGTCAGCCAGTTCTTTTATGTATGTTCTGTTCCGGGATAAAGTCAGATTAAAATCCCATCGAAAGTCCCCGGCCATAACCGGTGTTGTGGAGACGCCCAATTCCCACCCCCGGCTCTGAACCAGGCCGGCATTAATCATTTTGCTGCCGGTACCCGACTCTAATGGAACCGTGATTGCCAGTACCTGGTTTTTATTATTCTGCGTATAATAGGTTCCTTCAACCGAGATCCGGTTATTCAGGAATTTCAGGTCTGCGCCGATCTCCATAGAAGTAGATATTTCGGGCTTCAACAAAGGATTGCGCATGGTTCCTCCCATATACATTTTTTTGGCCGCTTCCCAATCCAAACCGGTGCTGAAAGTCTGATTCAGACTGTAAGGGTTCACGTCATTTCCAACTTGAGCAAAACCGGCTCTGGCTTTGGCAAAGCTAAACCAGGAAGGCAAAGTGACCATTTCCGAAACGATCGTGCTCAAAGAAACAGAGGGATAAAAATAGGAGCGGTTTTCTTTCGGCAGCGTACTCGACCAGTCGTTCCTTGCCGTCACATCCAGATAGATAAGATCTTTATACCCTAGTGAAGCAGAGCCATAAACTCCGTACAGTACTTTTTTCGACAGAAAGCTGTTATAGGCAACCGTGCCTGGCGCTCCGTTACTTATCGTATATATTCCCGGAAGGGTTAGTTGAGCCGCCGAATTATGGATCGACTGAAAATCCTGGAGCAACCGGTTGCCCCCGATCATCGCGCTTAGACTCCACACGTCCGAAAGCGACTTATTATAGGAGATCATCAGGTCTATATTTTCCTCCTTTCTGTATTTCGTTTCTACCGCATATCCTCCCTGCAACTGCTCAAAATTGTCAACGCTAATCTTAGACTCGTCAAATTCTGTATAGGAGTCCCGGGTATACCTTCCCTGCAGCGACAAATGGTCCGTAAGATCATAATCCAACTGGAGTTTGCCTACGGTTCTGTCCCTCTTGAAACCGGTCAGGTTTTCATACAGCACGAAATAAGGGTTGTTTTGTTTCTCCTTGTATTTTTTCTGAAGAAGCCCTTCCGAACCAGGTATCCAATAATCCTCTAAATCGAGGATATCTACCTGGGCCCCCATCTCGTACAAACTTCTGATGGGGTCGGTACGTTCGCCATCTATCACAGGTCTGTTTTTTGAAGCCGACTGCGTAATATTGACATTGGCCGTGGCTCTTAACCTGTTGGTAAGATTATAAGTCGAATTAAAGCCGATGGTCAACCGGGAAAGATCGGTATTGTGCAGAATTCCCGAATTGGTCATGTTACCCAACGAGAGCCGGAAATTCCCTTTTTCGTTGTTCCCGCTGACAGCGGCATTGTTGGTAAAAGTCCAGCCTTTTTTGAAGAAATCCTTAAAACGGTTCGGATAGGAGATCAAAGGCGCCTTTTCCCCATTGCTATTCCACTGAACCCATTGCTCGCCGACATCGAGCCGCGGTCCCCAACTGGGGTTTTCGCCCTCCTGGAGAAGATGCGCCCCATTATTTCCGGAACCAAATTTGTTCTGGACCTCCACATACCGGTAGGGAAAGTCCATCACCGTGGATGTATTGAAAGAAACACCAATTCCTTTCTTATGCGAGGTTCCTGATTTGGTTGTGATTAAGACCACGCCATTACCCGCTCTCGATCCATACAGCGCCGCAGCGCTTGGCCCTTTCAGTATCGAAATATTCTCAATATCGCTGGGATTGATATCCGAAATCGGGTTTCCCATATCCGCTTTCTGGAAACCGTTATTAAGCTGGTTTGCCACAGGTACGCCATCTATCACAAATAAGGGCTGATTATCTCCATTGAGAGAATTGGCCCCCCGGATCACGATATTGATGGAAGAGCCCACAGTTCCGCCCATCTGTGAAATCTGTACGCCCGAAACCTTTCCGGCAAGTGCATTCAGGACATTATTCTGCGGCGTTTCTGTCAACGCTTCTCCTGAAACGTTCCCAACCGAATACCCCAATGATCGCTTTTCCCTCCTGATACCCAAGGCCGTTACAACGGCTTCCTGTAATACCTCCCAACTTTCCTGCAATACTACATCAATTGTGCCCCGGCCTCCCGCCGGGACTTCTACCGTCTTAAATCCAATAAAAGAAAAGACCAAAACCGGATTTTCTGCCGATGTCTCCAGGCTGAACAATCCCTGATCATTGGTTGTAGTTCCCTGCTGAGTTCCCTTTACAAGAATATTCACGCCCGGAAGCCCCTCCCCTTTGGCATCGGTTACCCTTCCCCGAATATCTGCGGCTGCCGGCAACCAACTGCCGATCCTGCTATTGACTTTATCGAACGAACGGTCGGGGTAGGCTGTTATCCCTTGTCTACGGTCAGGTTCCTTGCGGAGCAGGTTCAGTATCTTTTTTTCACGCACCTGCTCATTTTCTTTCCTCTTGAGGACGACCGTTTCTTTTACAATGGCATAAGTGAGCGACTGACCTTCGAGAATACGGTCAAGCGCCTGTTGGACGGATACGTTCCTGACCGCGATATTTACGCGTTTTGTATTTGCCATCAGGTCTTCCTCGTACCAAAAGATCATTCCGGTCTGCCGGGTGATCTTTTCGATGACAGTTTCAAGCGATGCATTTTTCGCTGAAAGCGTCACCCGCTGTGCGTGCCCTTCAGCAAACACATGCATATACGTCAACACCATGAAAAATGCAATATGCCTGATTCGCATAAAAATTCTCTTTCTTTGAATTACATCCGGCCGCCTGCAACCGGAATATTTGATTTGGAGCGGTTTGGTAACCCCCATTGTTTTACAAACAACAGGGATTCGGTAAGTAAAAAAATTCATACCTTTGTTTTACCTGGAATAAGTGAAAAATAAACTATCGAAAGGTTTTTCTGCGTTCACCGCAGCATTTGTTCCATTCTACCATCTCTGATGGCAGTAGCCGGGAATGTTGACCGCATTTCCGGTTTTTTTATTCGGATCGGTTTTTGCTATGTAATCGGTCTTTTGTTCCTCATTGTCAAAGTCATTTAAATTATGTGATCTTTTTTTTGTACGCTGCCCTGTCGTTCCCTGGCCGGCGGCGAAAACCCTATATCAGGGCATCACCGTAATAGTCCTGTTTGTCACTTTGAAGCGAATGTCATTCAGCTCCAGTACTTCCAGGAGATCAGACAGATTTGAATTGCGCGATATACCACCGCTAAAAAGGCGGTCGGGGATTTCTCCCTGGTATATTACCTCTACATCATACCATCTTTCTATCTGGCGCATGATAGACCGGATATCAGCCCGTTTGAAAGAAATCAACCCGTTTTTCCAGGATATCGACTCTTTCACATCAAAGTCACTCTCTATTTTAAACCCTTTACTGTCCTGGTATACCGATTGCTGCCCTGGCTTCAGCAGCCCGGTATGGGGCGTTCCATTTTTTGAAACCCTTACGCTACCTTCCAGCAGCGTCGTTTTTATTGCATCTTCGTCCTCATAAGCCATAATATTAAAATGGGTGCCCAACACCTCGACTTCCTCTCGCTCATTGACGTTAATGACAAACCGGCTTCCGTTGTTCCCGGGCTTCCCCGGCAGCTTTGCCACTTCAAAATACCCTTCCCCCGACAGCCTCACCCGCCTTACTTCACCGTTAAAATGCGTGGGGTAGCGAAGGGAGGAAGAGGCGTTGAGCCACACCCGTGTGCCGTCAGGCAGGATAACGCTGAATTGCCCTCCTTTGGGTGTTGTGATGGTATTATAAGCAGATTCGCTCCCGGCTTTGTCAAACGTTTCATAGATAAGCGTTCCCTGCGCCTTGCTGATTTTCAGGTTCCCTTCCTCTTTTACCATACCGTCAGAAATTTCACCGAGCTTCAACACGCTCCCGTCGTCCAGGGTCAGATAGGCCCGATCTCCTCCGGGCCCGATACGCTCTGTTGCGGTTATTTTGCCGGCTTTTTCAAGGGTGGGATTTTCTCTTCCGATGAATAAATAAACGCCGAGCCCACACATCAGCGCCAATACTGCCGCAGCCGTAAAATACCGGAAAACGGGAATGCCTTTTTTCTTTTTCTCACGGTCGATCCTGCGCTGTATGCCGAAGAATATCCTGTTCCGATACTCCCCCTCGTCAAGCCCCTTGTGCTCGGGTACTATCAAAGGCTCATCCTGGCTCTTATTATACCAATCTGCAAACTGTGTTTTTTCTTCGGCTGTAATTCTCCCGCTTAGCCATTTGCGGGCCAGTATTATATACCGTTTCGGGGGACGATTCTGTAACGACATTCTCAGGTTCCTTTATTATAGGTATAGCTCATCGCCGATGTCCCTTAGTCGTACCAGGAAAAAAGTATTAATTTTTTGAAAAATATAACAGAGCGGGAGATACCCGGTCAAAACATCATAAAGTAGTTGAGTCCATTGCGCAGTGTTTTAAGAGCTTTTCCCAGATGCACTTCTACCGTTTTTTCAGAAATACCGAGTTCGGAAGCGATCTCCTTCTGAGAATACCCCGAATCCCTGCTCAAACGAAACACCAGCCGGCATTTCTCGGGAAGCATGGCCACCAGTTCGGAGAGCTGCTCCTGAAGCTCTTCGAATTCCAGCCAATATTGCGCGGAATAGTCGTGAAAAATAGTGTGTGCCGTACTTTCTTTCCCGCAATCCTCCCGGATACTCTGGTTCGCCAGCACTTTCATCACCTGATAGTTGACAGATACGGCAAGATAGCTTTTCAATGAAGTCTTTATCTCCAATTTCGTTCTTCTGTTCCAGATCGACACAAAAATATCCTGAACAATCTCCTCCGCTTCATCCATATCCCCGGTCTTATTGGCGGCTACGGTCAGCAGGCTTTTCCAATAACGGTTATAAATCTCCGTAAATGCCTCGTGGTCTCCAAGTTTGACGAGTTCCAGAAGTTCACTGTCAGTGTATGCTTCCAATAACATAGAGACATGATTTAGTCAGAATGGTATTATTGTCTCAACAAATCTTCACCAAGTCTATGTCCTCTGTACATAGATAAATAGAAATGGAGGTCAAAACTACCTGAATTTTCGTACTCGAAATACATTAAGTACAAAAATAGGCATATTTCGGGAAAGAACTCTATGTATGTAAGTGTTGCCGGAGTTGATTCGTGCCGGAGCCTATTCCGATTTGTTCCGGTTTCGAACAGAAAATGTCCGTTTCCGGACACCTGTCGGATTTCAGGTGATTTGCAATTGGTTATTACGCAGTTTATTGTACCGAAGGCGCATTATTTGGATATAAATCCCGGAGTGCTGAATATTGCGCTCCGGGCGGTATATCTGGCCAGCGCCGAGGAAGATCTCTGTGTCGATAAGTATTTTAAGAAGCGGTGAGGGGGTAAATGTATGTTATTCCTCGTTCTTATTCACCTTAAATCGTTTAAGTGCAAGGAGCTGCCGGCCGTTCAGCTTTCCTCCTTTATTTAAATGTGCTTTTATTCCTTTTTCTAACCCGTTCAGACCAGCTAATTGAAGATTCTGTTTTAGGAGCATCTCTTTATTTAACAAGTCAAGAAATAGAAGAAACTCCCGCTCATTGTTCCTGGAGCCTATCGCAAATGCCAGTTCCTCCAGGTAAGCTGTTTCAGCAGAATTTTCCTCTTTAAAGTACTTTCCTCTTTTTAGTAGTTCGGAAAACATTTTTACAGAGCTACCCACGGCTGAACTTAATACTGCAAGGCGAAACCAGTTGTCTGCCCCGTAATTTTCCAGAACTTCGCACAAGCCTTTGGTAACCAGTTTATCATCGAACATCCCCAGGCTCAGTGCCGCCTGGAAAGAAACATGCGGGTCAGGATCTGCAACCATCGAAGCAATCACCGGGAGGAGATTCGGGAATCTCTCGGCCAGAATCAGTGCATGCTCCCTTATGGCTCCATCAGTATCGTTTAGTTTGGATAACACATCCTCCCGAGTCAGCGCATTCAGCCCTTCTAATACATACAAGGCATGTAGCCGGGCCGGTGCTTTTTCATGACTTAGAAGCGAGCGGACAAGTGGGATAACAGCGGCATCATTCCGTTCTATTAATAAACGTTGAGCCTGTATACGCCACCATTGATCGCCATGTGAGAGATAGTGTACCAGGTCCTCCGGGCTTAGCTCACCCAACTTGATCCCGGTCGCTCTGCGCTGATGCCCTTTGGGACGGACCTGATAAATACGGCCATATTCTTTACCGTTATGAAAGTCCATCATTTCTTTTAAATCATCCGGTATGAAAGGCGGCATCTCGATATGTTGACGATACATATCAATGACATACAGATAACCATCTGGGCCTACAGTTGTGCCGACCGGGCGGAACCACATATCCCGGGATGACAGAAATTCCCTGTTCTCTTCTCCCTTAGCCCGGCGTGCTTCGTAGCGCGGACTGTTCGGGATAGAGGCCAATACATCCCGGTGCAGCAGATTCCCCGACACATCTCCGGTAAAGACATTCCCGTAAAACTCCTTCGGAAACACATCAGACCCATAAAATGTACCCCCGGAAGCTCCGCTGAAGTGTCCGGAAGGATGTTCGGTGCGGTTGAGACCGTGTTCATCAAACCGGGCCTGGCGTCGCCGGGTCCGCTCTTCCCGCCAGTAGGGAGCCGGTGTGACCTGGTGCATTACCTGACTATGATCAGAAATGTCTTCGTTGCTCCGCAGACTGCGTAGATAAGGGTGACGGGTCAGGTATCGACGTGGCACTACCACTTGTTGAATGTGTACGGAGTTTGTTGTAACAAACCGGTGATTTCTGTCATTTAGCACTTGTCCGAATTGTCCGCTACCCGTCTCTGCCTGGTATTCATGGCGATCTAATCTGAACCGGAAATCTCCTCCCTTTACCTGAAGGGGCGGCTCTCCGGGATGACCATGATAGCGGACTTCCCCTTCATGCCCGTTGTTATTGGCATAGATCCAGTTGTCTAACCCGTATCGTAAGTTTGTGATTTGCGCCTCGGAGTTATTGTTAAAGAAACCGCTGAATAAGGTATCGACCTGATCGGAACGATGGTCGCCGTCGGTATCACGTAAATAAAGTATGTAAGGGGCCGATGTTACGATCAGTCCGCCTTTCCAGGGTAAAGCGCTGGTAGCATCCATTAATCCTTCCGCAAAAAGATGTGTTTCATCAACCCGGCCGTCTCCCTCATGGTCGATAAGCTTCTTAATCCGGCTTGTACCAAGAGAATCCTTGTAGGGGTAATCCAATAGTTCGACTACATATGCATCTCCCCACTCGTCAAATACCAGATCTACAGGAGAGGTTATCGAAGGTTCGTTAACGTATGCTTTGATTTCAAACCGGTCGTCTAAGTCAAAGAGCTTTAAGGATTCTTCTACATCCAGAGGGTCAGGATACAGTGGAGTCTCTTTGCTACAGGAAAATAATAATATGACAAAAAATATATTTAGAACGCTGTATCGATTAAATGAAAAGCTAAAAAGCATGATAATAGGACTGAAAAAATGGCTGTTACTATTTAGTGCGTACTTCATTCACCAGCTTGCGGACGGTTTCTGTAATGCGATTTTCAATGTCGCCGGCCCATCGCCAGGCGGGTCGCCCGTATTCATCCAGGTGGCTTCCCCCTTCGTATCCTCCTTCTTCCCAAACCCGGCGGGATGGGATATAAGCGGCCATTTCGTTGGTGTAGCCCGACACCCAGGTGGTGTTTTGCCCGAATTCCTTTTTGAAATTAAGTGAATAATCTACCACAGCCTCTCCACCGATGCCTATGATAGTCAGTTCTTTACCCAATTGCCAGGCCTGAACAGGGTATTCATAGTAGGCTTTGAATTCCACGCCTTCGTCCAGTTGCTTCAGCATCCTGCTGGCCCAGCGGGCCTGAATTTCATTACCGTCCCGTGCAATGGGTCGTAACTTTTCCTGTGTTGCTACTTCAAGGTAGTCTAGATTGACGTAAGCAAAGGCGGTACGGATATGGGGAGATATTACCTTGAGATTCGTAGCCAATTGCCCGGAAACAGCGTCGGAAAGCATTTTTCCATATTTTTCACAAAGCCCGACAGTACGTCTTGGGATCGGGTTTTGATCGCCCCCGCAAGTATTGAAAAACATAGCAGTGACACCGGGAAACTGTTGCTCGAGGTTGATTTGTGCGTAACCCGGGTAATCGCCCGACCAGAACTTGTGGTTCAATGTGGTGGGGTGGCAGGCATACCCAAACAGGATGCCCATCAGCCTGCCCTTCTTGTCTTTGATGGCCAGGACGGGCACACTGTGGTCGACGGCCCCTTTAAGGGGTGTACCAAAAGCGAGTAACTGAGGGACTTCCGACTCCTTGTTTTCTCGTCGGTTGACGGCAAATGTGCAGCGGCCCTCTCCCTTAGATAGTTCTGCCGGTTGTATATTTTTCAGGGCGCTATCGATAGCCTTAAGGATTTTATCCTCCATCCAGAGGCCATATTCGTAAACCAGCTTACGCTGGGCTTCGTCGCTAGGATAGTAGTCCTGCAGGTCGTCCTCCAGGCAAGGGCCTGAGTGATTATGGGAAAAGGTCAGCATCACATCTGCCTGGCTGAAGCCAAAACGCTCATGTATTTTTTTGTACAGCCGTTGGTAGATTGTCTTGGACATCCCCTGGTGGTCGGTCGAGATCAGGACGGATCTTTTGCCTCCGGGTGTTTCCAGCATGAGTACTTTAGCCCAGATATCGTGCAATTTGCCTTCCGGAGCGCGTTTGGAGCCATATCCGGCCAGCCAGACATCGGTTTTTGGGGTGATGGTGACCCGTCCGATGCCAGCTTTCCAGCCGGGTTTTGTGGTGCCCCATCCATTTATTCCGTTAAATAGAAAGAGAAGTGTAGGGAAGATGATGAGTAATCGTCTCCGCAAAGAGTACTTGAACATCCTATTGTTTTGTCAGCTTTTGGATATCCTCTGTTTTCAGCGCCCTTTTGTATAGACGTACATCCCGTAGTTTCCCGTTGAAGTAATCATTAGCCCCAAACCCTATCTTAAGCGGTGCATCTGTACTAAGGTCAAACTTCATTGATGTTGGGATCTGTTTCTCGGCTACCTGGCTACCGTTGACATAAAGCTTTAAAGATGCTCCTGTCTTGACTGCAGCTATATGCTGCCAGCCCTGTTTCAGGCTTTCTGGCGCGGAAACGACCTTTCCCGACTCATAAGAAAAGATCTTCCCCGAAGGCAACGTGCTGCAAAACACCTTACCGTCGTGCTCGGCCATCGTCCAGGCCCGGCGGTACTTCACATCAGGCGTATGGTCCAGCTGGTCCATACGCGTCCAGAGTGTGTCCCCTTCGTAGGCATATACCTCTGCCAGCGGTAGTGTGCCACTCAGCATACGCCCGTTGTAGGTCATCATCGCCATCACTTCAAGCTCACTTCCCAAACGGCCCACATCAGTCCATTTCTCTATTCCGTCAAAACGGAATACCCGTCCGCTGGGCCAAGTCGCTGAGTAAAGCTTGCCTTCATAGACGTTAAAAGCATAGTTCTGGGTGTTATCGCCTACCAGTCCGCAGTCTTCCCAGTTATTGCCATCGTAGCGGTATACATTCCCATTATCCCAGCTGGTCGCATATAGGTAGCCGTCATAAACCGCCATGTTGACCACCCGTGTATTTTCAGGGTTGGCCAATTTAGTCCAGTTGTTGTCCCCATCATAGCGGAAAAAGCCGCTGGGTGCATACATCGAGCTTGCATAGAGCTTACCCTTATATACCACCATACTACCTACGCAGGCTACGCCCGGCAGCTGACCGATTTCAGTCCAACTATTGGCACCTTCGTAGCGGAATACCTTTCCGCCGGGTGTTTTATTCTCCGATTCAGCAAGCGAAGAGCCCGCTACCCGGTAGTGACCGGTGGCTGCATACAATTCACCGTTCATGACCGCAAGCGCCGTTACGCTGTTGGAGCCGTCAGGTGCACCGCAGTCGGTCCAGTTGTCCTTGCCGGCGTATTTGAAAACCTTCCCTGATTCACCGGCGTCTGGCTGGCAGACACCTGCATAGAGCTCACCCTTATGTTCGGCCATGGCAAAAGCCATCAGGGCGGTACCGGGCCGTCCTTCATCCGTCCAGGAGCCTGTCTTATCGTCGTCTATGCCGAAAGTCAGCTGGCGGTAGCTGGACTGGCTGGTCGGAGAAGCGTTGCTTTTAAGGCTCAGGTGGAAGCCTTTGCGATTTTTCAGGTCATACTGGCTGATGATATCGCCCGGGAAATCGTCCATTGCCCCTTCGGTATGGATCCACGCAGCTACGCTGAAATCCCCGCTACCGGGGTTGCCCTTCTTGCCCGCAGACACTTCCAGCCAGGCACTACGCCCGTCGAATACACCGGATTTGTCTCCGGATTTATCAAAGGATAAAGAACCGTGAGCCTGGGTTGAAAGCTTATTTTTAGAATGATCACGGGCATCACCTGAAAGTTTCCAGTAGCCCGATAACTTTTTATCAGGCGATTGCTTCTGGGCAAAACAGGAAGAAAAACTAAAGAAAGCCACCAAGAATGCGGCCTTAGGAAAAGAGATTGGGATCAATTTCATAAGGAAAAAATATGGTCAAATTACTGATTACGGTCTGCTGCAGTGGCCTAACTGTTACAGCACTCCGAATGTCTCATACGCCTCCTGTGCTTTCATCCCGTTTTTGATAGCATCGCGGGATTGGTTTTCTGCATTGACTTTTTGTTTTGCAGCAGCCAGTACTTCGTTTTCAATGGCCTGTGGGATTACGACGATCCCATCTTCGTCTGCTATCACCACGTCGCCCGGGTTAAAGACCACACCGTCTATCACGACAGGAATATCGATGTCTATTACCCGTTGTCGATTTTGACTATCATAGGGATTTTTGGCCGTAGCGAATACAGGAAATCCCATCTCACGCATTTGGGCAACGTCCCTTACAGCGCCATACACGATCACGCCGGCACAGCCGCTATTGCGTGCCGCGGTAGCGAGCAGCTCACCGAAAATTCCCGACCGCGTGCTGCCATGCGCTGCTGCGATCAGGATTTGACCGGGCTGACAAGAGTCGACAGCTTTCAGCTCCAGGTCATAGGGGTTTTTGTCCTTGTGGAACATGTCGACCCAAAGCGTAGTTTTGCATCTGCCAGCCAGCTTTCCGGTGCCGGTGTAAGGGATAAAGGGGATCCTGGTAGCCTGGTTCGGGTAGCCCATAGCGTCGAGGACGTCGGATATGACAGCGGTATAGAGTTCATTTCTGATTTGTTCGAAATTCATAGTTCCATTGGGAAAAAATATTGTTATATAAAGTCTGGATCATCATAAAGCAATCCTGATCCACCTGATATTGGATACGAGTTTTTCATAGCACCAGAACGTAATGAATA
>CAZLGW010000065.1:0-18712 GCA_964559125.1 uncultured Cytophagales bacterium | reverse complement strand
AAAGTCTCGGAATTCATAAAGTTGAAACCCATTTCATCCCTGTAAAGATACTGGAACTTATGCCTTTCCACACGTACAGGATATATCGTTGCACCTGCATTAAAAGTATTGTCCAATACCTTTCCGGAAGTAAGGCTGCGAAGCCGGGTCCTGACAAAGGCATTTCCCTTACCGGGTTTTACGTGCTGGAACTCAATGATCTGAAAGAGATCGTGGTTGAAACTGATCACCAAACCATTACGAATATCAGACGTTGTTGCCATAGTTTTATTAGCTTAGAACAACAGACCTGTACCGGCCTGAAAAATTTTTAAGATTGATTTAGTACTCAATAAGCCCATTTTACATAAGCAGAAGCCCATGTAAACCCTCCGCCGAAGGCCGCCAGGATAAGGTTATCCCCTTTCTTCAGCCGGCTTTCATAGTCCCAGAGACAGAGCGGTATCGTTGCGGCGGTCGTATTCCCGTACCTCTCTATATTCATCATCACTTTATCTGCTCCTACGCCCATCCGGTTGGCGGTAGCGTCTATAATCCTCTTGTTCGCCTGGTGCGGCACAAGCCAGGCAACATCTTTCCCCTCCAGCCCGTTGCGCTCCATGATCTCTGCGGATATATCCGCCATGTTTTTAACGGCATATTTAAACACCTGCGGGCCGTCTTGGTAGACATAATGCCAGCGGGCATCTATTGTCTCGTGTGTCGGCGGGTAACGGCTTCCCCCGCCTTTCTGGTTGAGGAACGGAAGGCCTCCGCCATCCGATCTCAGTAGGGTATCGACAATACCGGTTCCGTCGGTACTGGGTTCAAGGAGAACCGCCCCGGCCCCGTCTCCGAACAAGACGCAGGTCGTCCTGTCGCTGTAATCGATAATCGAAGACATTTTGTCGGCGCCGACTACTACCACCTTTTTATACTTTCCGGTCTCGACAAACTGCGCACCCATTGCCAAGGCGTAGATGAACCCGGAGCAGGCAGCCTGCACATCGAAACTTCCTATATTTTTGATCCCCAGCATATCACACACCAGGTTAGCCGTGGAAGGAAAAATAAAATCAGGCGTTACAGTTGCGCAAATAATCAATTCTATTTCTTCAGGCGCTGTCCCGGTTTTGCTGAGCAAGCTCCGTACCGCCTCCACAGCCATGTGTGAAGTCCCCAGTCCCTCTCCTTTCAAAATATGGCGTTGCTTTATCCCCGTTCGTGTTACGATCCACTCGTCGTTAGTATCTACTATTTTCTCCAAATCCGCATTGGTAAGAATATCGGGAGGTAAATAGCCTTGCACACCAGTGATCGCAGCCTTAATTTGGGTCATATTTCCTTACTTAACGTACTAATCGATTGCTTGGGGTTATGAGAGCGCTTTGACAATATGTCGGTATGCATCAGCTTTGACCTGGCGGTAAGCCAGGCCGATCATATTGCGGATAGCCAGCGGTGACGACATCCCATGGGCTATCATCACATTCCCGTTTACTCCGAGGACCGGGCTTCCTCCAATAGCTTCATAGTTAGTCTGGTCAATAAAATGGTCTTTAAATCCCCGGATTTTCGAGATCGGGTGAAGGGATTCTCCAAGCTTATAGATGATATTACCGGTAAAACCGTCGGTAACGATAACATCCGCCTTGTTGGTGAAAAAGTCCTTCCCTTCTATATTACCTATGAAGTTGATCCGCTTGTTTTCACGGAGTAATGTATGGGCCGCCTGCGCCACCAGGGATCCTTTCTGCTCTTCTTCGCCGATATTCATCAGCGCCACTCTCGGCTCCGGAACATTAAACGTATACTGGTAGTAGATGGATCCTATTTCCCCGAACTGCGCGAGGGTTTCGGGTTTGCAGTCCGCGTTGGCCCCGATATCCAGCATAATAGACATTGACCCGTCAACCTGCGGGACTATCCCGGCGATAGCGGGACGAAGCAAACCTTCGATAGCCTTGATGCTGAACAACGAACCGACAGTCATAGCGCCGGTATTGCCCGCGCTGCAAAAAATATTAACGGCTCCTTCTTTGAGTAATTTGAAACCGACCGATATGCTGGAACCCGGCTTTTGAGTGAGCGCTTTTGTGGGGTGTTCCCCCATTTCGATGACTTCGGAAGCATGTACGAGTTCAATCCTCCCCTCCGGTACATCGTATTTTTCGATCATGGGGCGAACAACCTGCTCGTTGCCTATCAGCACTACCACTACGTCTGCTTCCAGATCGGGAATTGCCGCTACGACACCTTCAACTATCGCTGCCGGTGCAAAATCACCGCCCATGGCGTCTACTGCAATTTTCATTTAACGCGGTTATATTGAAATGGGATAACGCAGTAAAATTAGCAGTTGATTTGGAGTAATAAAGAAATCCGCAACAACTTTTATTGGTTGTTGCGAATTCAGAAAAAATTATTGCCTGTAAATCAGGCCGTTTTGGTATAACCTTCTACTACAACTTTCCCTTTGTAGTAGAGATTGCCCTCGTATACGTGTGCACGGTGAGCCTGATGCGTTTCCCCGGTCACAGCATCAACCGACAGCTGTTTGGTAGTCAAAGCATCATGCGTTCTGCGCTTGTCACGGCGGGTCGATGAATGTCTTCGTTTTGGATGTGCCATAGCCTTATTATCTGTTACTTATTTATTCTGTTTAATACTTTTTAAAGCTTCCCACCTGGGATCCACCTCCCCGTTTACCGGGTCGTCTTCCTTCAAATTGCCATATACCAGCACCTCATCCGCGTCGTCAGCTTCATCTCCGCCGCGCAGCCTCGGGTGAAGTTTCTTAACGGGCAAAGCCAATGCTATGAAATCATAGATATACCTGGCCACATTGATACGCGCGGTATTCCGCTGTATCATTTCAATTTCTTCCGTCAGTTCCTCGTCGCGATCGCCGAACTTCAAAAAAATCCGGTTATCAGTCACGATGTCCTCCTGGTATTCCTCCAGCGTACGGTCGCAAACCTGCCCGATGACGCCTTTTATATGGAAGTCCAGCCGGAGCATCGTCGAGGATTTATCCAGAACCAGACGGGCTTCAAACCTGCCTTTTTCGATGAGATCTTGCGGGAATTCACTGAAAAACTCACTACCTGACGCATAATGATACACATGCTCTTTCTCAGCCAGGCTGAAAATGTCGATGTTGTATTTTTTTAGTTCTTCCACAATAACCCAAAAAGGAGTGCAAAGATAGTGGTTAGGAAATTAGTTTTCAAACTATTTGGAAGAAATAGCTATCAAACCTTCTTCGCCGGGTTCCCGAAAAACGTAGCTCCTTCCGGCACGTCGCTGACGACCACCGATCCTGCACCTATGCGGGCTCCTTTTCCTATCTTAATACCGGAAACCAATACCGCTCCTTGTCCGATAAATGCTTCGGAGCCGATCTCCACAGCGCTCCCGATCACAGTGCCGCTCCCTATGTTTACAAAATCCCCTACTACTGCCTTAGGCTCCAGGATCGCTCCTATCTGGATGATATTGTGATGGCCTACCGTGCATTTGGCAGAGATCACCGACCGGGCACCCAGCAGGTTGCCATGCCCCAGCGATGCCTGGTCGGAAATAACCGCCGTACCGTGGATGGCATTTACAGGCATAGTTTTACGCCTGGAAAGCAGCATTTCGGTAACCTGCTGGCGTACCGCACGCTCGCCGATCGCTACGAAAGCCTCGCATTTCTGTCCGATCACCTTCAGGAAGCCGCCGTCGTCGGTATCTCCCAATACACCGACATCACCGATTTCCGTGCCATGAAGATCTTTATTATCGTCAAGAAAGCCATAAACCAGCACGTTATTGTGCCTGAAAATATCGTATGCCTGATGCCCTAACGCACCTGCCCCGAATATAACTACCGGATTTTCCAATTATATGTATTTAACTGATTGTGAATTGTGAATGACTGAGCGCAGCCGAAGCTACAGAATCGACACCCTGAAAACAACCGGGCTCGCATAATGGGAAATATTCCTGACCTGGGTCCCCGGGTGATAATAGTCGTAGTTGATAGAAGGGTTGATATGATTGTTATAATTGAAATTATATAGTAAGGTGGCATGGATGCCCCTTATAAATTTCCCTCCAACCGGCTGCGTATACCCAAGCCCAACCATCGGCGACTGGAGCCAGGTGCGGGGATAGATCTTGTTGACATTCTGATACTTACCATAGCCGTGGTTATAAAACTGAACGCTCATCAGCTCATACTCAGCCTGCAAATGAAACATCGGGACCACATTGTACCTGGCCATTACGCGACCGCCGTAAAAGCTTGCCGACTTGGAAGGCACGAAATAGCTGTCCCTGACATAGATGTACGTAGGTCCGGCCGCTACCGAGAAATTGTCGGTAAGCCCCAGCCCTATCATAGGCGACAGGTTCACATTCGTGAAAGTCCCGAAACGCAGCCCGGCGCTGCCCCCCAGACGCAGCTTTTCCTTAAACCCGCCATCTCCCGCTTTGTCAGGCTCCGCCCCCTGTTTTCCTGCTTCGGAAGCCGCTTTTCTCACCCCCCGTTCTTCTTTGGGATTGTCGATCCTGAAATATTCGTCCTGCCCCAGAACGGTATGGGTGGTCAGCGTCAGCAGCAAAAAGAATGCCGCATACGGAAAATGTCTCTTTAATTTTGTCATCCGATTCGTAATAACTGGTATGCTGTTATTCAAGAGGGTATATGCGATCCTTGTTATCAAACGAAACAACTGTTTAATTTGTTTTGCCAGCCTTATGTTATGCCTATGCACTACCTGATCACCGCGACACATCCCGCGAGCCGGTTCCTCGAAATCCGGTATACCGTCGACAAGGTATCTTCCCGTCACCTCGAGGTACAGCTCCCGGCCTGGCGCCCCGGGAGATATGAGCTGCAGAACTTTGCAAAAAACATACGGACATTCTCGGTAACGGACCACAAAGGTAATCCAATTTCCTTTCAGAAAATAACCAAAGACAGGTGGAGACTGGACACGGAAAACTGTGAGTCGGTTACGATTACCTATACTTATTATGCCAACCAGCAGAATGCCGGAAGCAGCTACGTCGATACCGGATTGTGGTATCTCAATTTTATCAACTTCTGCCTCTACACCGAAGGCAGGATAAACGACCCTTGTGAAATAGAGCTGCAGGTACCGGAAAATTATATAATAGCGTGCGGGCTGCCCGCTTCAAAACCCGGCTGCCTGCTGGCAAAAGACTTCTACCAGCTCGTCGACAGTCCCCTGCTTGCTTCTCCCCGTCTGAAGCATCTTCAGTTTGAAAGCCATGGCATTCCTTTCCATATCTGGTTTGAAGGAATAACCGAATTTGACAACGATAAGCTTCTTAGGGACTTCAGGGCATTCACCAATACCCAGATCGCGGTGATGGGCGAGTTTCCTGAAAAAGAATACCACTTTCTCAACCTGATCCTTCCGACCGCTTTTTACCATGGCGTTGAGCACCGGAATTCCACCATGATCGTACTTGGTCCGCACGACGAGGGAGAAAACCTGTACACCGATCTGCTGGGAGTATGCTCACATGAGCTCTTTCATGCATGGAATATCATCCGGATCAGGCCCAAAGAGCTGCTTCCTTATGACTTCACCCGGGAAAATTACTTCACCACCTGCTTTGTAGCGGAAGGATGCACCACTTACTATGGCGACCTTTTCCTCAGGAGGTCGGGCGTGTTTGATGACGAAGCCTACCTGAAGGAGCTGCATGTATATATGAAAAGACATTTCGAGCAGGCCGGGCAGGCAGCCCTGTCGCTTACCGAATCGTCGTTCGACCTCTGGCTCGACGGCTATGAGACGGGGATCCCGCAGCGAAAGGTCTCGGTTTATATGAAAGGAGCACTGGCAGCGCTCATACTGGATCTCTACCTCAGGAAGACCTCAGGCCACGCCCGCTCTCTCGACACCGTGATGCAGATCATGTGGCAGCGCTTCGGCAAGCCGTTTATAGGGTACGGCTACAACGACTACGTATCGGTAGTGGAAGAAGTGGCAGGGCATCCGCTGACCTGGTACTGGGAGGAGTGCATCAATGGCAACGTACCCCTGGAAGCCAGGCTGAACGAAGCCCTGGCATTCGTGGGACTTGAGATGTATGATGACGGGCAGAACGGCGTCATGCTGAGGGGCTACGGCGGGGATACTGAAATGAGTGAGCGGAATAAATGGCTTGGCCGGGAAGCGACTTAGGCCAGCAAGTAGAAAACCTTCGGGCTATGCTTATAAAAACCGGAACAAGGGCCAGTACCTATGAATGAGGATAACCCGGATAAAGAACGTTCAACCTCATTTGCCTGCAATGACGACCATGCCTTATGGTCTGCGCTGAAGGCAGGAGACAAACATTCGCTTGGAAAATTATTCGACCGGTATGCGCGGCTTTTAATAGCCTATGGATGCCGTATTGCCGGTGATAAGGAAATTGCTAAAGATGCCGTACAGGAAGTGTTTTTCGACCTGTGGCTTTACCGTAACGGCCTGGCCGGTGAAGTGGAGGTAAAATATTATCTTTTCCGCTGCCTGCGCAATGTCCTGATCCGTACCGGTACTGAACGGAACCATGATCCTTTGTATGAAGAGCGGGTATATCCGGCCCTAATGGAAGACTCTCCGGAAACAAAATGGCTTGATGCCGAAAATGAACAGGACCGGAACCTGATCATAAAGCGATCGCTCAATACCCTCTCCGAACGCGAACGGGAAATCATCTCCCTCAAATATTATTCCGGGCTGAAAATCAAAGAAATCGTATCTCTCCTGGGCCTTAAAGACCAGACTGTAGCCAACACGCTGCAAAATGCCCTGACCAAGCTTCGTAAACACCTGATCTACTTCCTGATCCTCTTTTTACCGTATTGATAGTGTTTTATCGGGTCCTGACCGGGCGTGCCCTGCCTGGATGAAAAAAAATCGGGATTCTTTTGGTAGTAAATAAAAAAAGTCTTCTCTGTCCTGTAAAGGGGCGATTTTCTAACCAATTATTTCGATGGAGCATTATACCCATTTCTGCGCTGAAGATTTCGCCCGGGATGATTTTTTTATCCTATGGGTCAGATCGGCTGATTTAGAGGCAGAAACCTTCTGGCAAAACTGGCTTGAGACTTATCCGTTCAAGCGCGGTGAAGTAGAAGCGGCCCGGCAATTGGTGCTGATGGTGCGTCATCTGCCCGAAGCCGAAATCACCGATGAAGAAATCCGTGTGCTGAAAAAGTCGGTATACGACCGTATACGAAGAGCGGAAAAACGTACAACCATTTTTCCCGGGAGCTTTTTTTCTAAGCAATGGTGGGCCGTCGCCGCAGCGATAGCAGCGCTTGTTTCTGCTTACCTGTGGTTTTTCTTCCCGTCGCCGGAACCCGCCGCCTGGGAATATTCGGGGATTGTGAACGAGGCCGCCCGGGAATATGACCTGGTCGAAGTAGAAAATCAATCACGTGAAACACGTCTGGTCAACCTGCCCGACGGCAGCTCTGTCCTGCTCAGGAAGGGCAGCAAGCTTAGCTACCCTGAACATTTCCATAGAGAAAAGCGGGAGATCTACCTATCGGGCGAGGCATTTTTCGAAATAACCAAAGACCCCGAAAGGCCGTTCTACGTGTTCGCAAACGAAATCGTGACCAGAGTGGTGGGAACAAGCTTTACGATCAGGGCCTATCCGGGCGACAAACAGGTATCGGTCGCCGTAAAAACCGGGAAAGTCGTTGTTTCGAGCACGCGTGAGCACCTGTCGCGCCGGACGGGAGGTGCGCCACCCCGCGAAACGGTACTGGCTCCGAGCCAGCAGGCCTTCTTCACAGGCGAGAAGGTTTCGTTTGCAGAGCCCAATCCGCAGCCGGCCGTGCGATCCGATACGGAAAGTATCGAAACAATTTCGTTCGAATACGACGAAACACCCTTTAAGGTCATAGCCGCTGAACTGACAAGCGCTTATGCCGTCAACATCGTATATGATGAGACCGTTCTCGGTGACTGCCCTATTACCGCCTCCCTGGGAGATGTGCCGCTGCCTGAAAAACTCAACCTGATATGTAAGGCTGTCAGGGCGGCTTACCGGACCGTGGAAGGGGATATCCTGATCCAGGGCGTGGGTTGTGACTGAGCTTTGTACCAGCGTTGCAACAGAAACAACGAGTTAAACCAAATGCCTATGTACTAAAAATACATTGAGTTCTTAAAAAAGAGGGCAGGCAAACATGGGGTTTACCTGCCCGGATACCCTGCATCATCTGCCAGGATGAATGGGGTTATTGTTGTCAAAATCTGCGAAATTTTAACTTTTCTAAGTTATGGAGAAAAAAAACAAACGCCAAAGCCTGCCCTTTTACCTTATGAAACTGACCTTTTATCAACTAGTTATCACGGTCTTCTTTGCAGGAATCGTTTCGGCAGGGGCTTCGAGGGCACAGGATATTCTCAGTCAGCATATTTCTGTTGAGATCCTGGACAAAAAAATGAAGGATGCCCTGCGAATTATCGAAAAACAGTCTGACGTCAAGTTTGTGTATAGCTCACGCCTGGTAGACGTCAACCGCAAAGTAAACCTGGTAGTCCACAATATGCCGCTGGCCCAGGCCCTGGAAAAGCTTCTGTCGCCACTGCAGCTGAAATACGAAATCTCCGGCCGGCAGCTGATCCTGGACAGGCAGGAAAAGAAAGTGGATATCTCGTCGCCGGGAAGTACGTTTATTTACGAACCCGACCGGGTGATCAGGGGCAAAGTAACGGATCCTTCGGGTGAAGCGCTGCCCGGCGTGAATGTGCTTGTGAAAGGGACACAAACCGGAACAGCCACCAATGCCGATGGGGTTTTCTCGCTGAATATCCCCGACGAGGGCGCAACGCTGATCTTTTCGTTTGTAGGATATCGCAGCCAGGAAGTGGCAGCCGGAGGGTTGTCTATGCTGGACATCACGATGGAAGTCGACGAAAAAGCGCTGGAGGAAGTGGTGGTGGTAGGGTACGGTACTATGAGGAAAAGCGATCTGACGGGTTCGGTTGTGACAGCTAACCTGGAAGCATTTAAAGAAGCGCCCAACACCAACGTACTGCAGTCTGTCAAAGGTACGATACCCGGCCTGGACATCGGCCAGACCAACCAGGCCGGCGCAGAACCCTCCATCCAGATCAGGGGAAGGAATACGATCAACGGCAACACATCCGTGCTGATCGTACTCGACGGGATTATCTACAACGGACGGCTGGGCGACATCAATCCTGCCGATATCGAATCGCTGAACGTGCTCAAAGACGCCAGCAGCAAGGCGATTTACGGAGCGCAGGCCGCCAACGGTGTGATCCTGATCACGACCAAAAGCCGCAGCAGGAGCGAAAAACCGACCATCACCTATTCGTCTTACATAGCCTCTCAAACCCCTACATCAGATATGCGGCTCCGCAACAGGGAAGAGAAGCTGCAAATCATCCGCGACATCTATTATAAGAACGCCTACCTGGGTCCTGATTATTCCCAACCAAACCCCGATTGGACTTTTGCCCAAACCGAGTTGGTCCCTGAAAACATAAAAGGGATCAATGAAGGGGTAGATTACGATTGGTGGAAAGCGCTGACCAACCCTGGCTTTCTCACCGACCACACGCTGACCCTAAATGGCGGCACACAAAAGACAGATTACTACCTGTCGGGCGGCTTTACCAAACAAAAAGGTTTTTTGATGAATGATAACTATAAACGGAGCTCAGTGCGCATCAACCTGAGCACGGCAGTAACCGATTGGTTCACGCTGGGCGCCAACACCTTCGGCTCGTTTACGGATTATTCGGGCATATACCCCAATATGGGTGCGATGAAGCTGACCAGCCCGCTTGTCAGCCCTACGGATGAAAAAGGAGAATACATTGTCTATCCTACAGGAGCTACGAATATTATCAACCCGTTTTTATCAGCCCAGGCCGACAATAAAGACGTTAAAAACAGGTTTAACGGAACGTTTTACGGGATTGTGAAAATTCCTTTTATCAAAGGACTGGAATACAGGCTGAATTTTTCAAACGATTTTATCAGCGAAAATTATTTCAATGCAAACCGCTATGACGCCAACCTGACAGGAGCCATACAGAAGAACAATCAAAAGCGGCTGGACCGCACAATCGATAATATCGTCAGCTACGACAATCGTTTTGGCGACCATGGCATTTCGGCCACTTTCGTAACAGGCTACCGGAACAATGAATTCGAATCGACCAACGCGCAGGGGGAGAATATTGCCAATATATCACTTTCCTACAACAGCCTTCAGCAGGCCGTCATACAACGTACTTATTCCGGCGCCTGGAAAGAAACATTCCTCTACCAGATGGGCAGGGTAAACTACAATTACAAGAATACCTACCTGATAACGGGTACCCTGAGAAGGGATGGCTATAGCGGTTTTTCAAAAAACAACAAATTTGCGCTGTTCCCATCCGTAGGACTGGCATGGGTCGTATCCAACAATGCATTTATGTCGGGCTCAAAAATCGAGCATCTGAAAATACGGGGAAGCTTTGGTGTGAATGGAAATATGACTTCGAGGTACTCTTCCCTGGCGCAGGTAAGCACACCTGACGACTCGAAATTTGTATTCGGAGGGGGAGGAACTTCCATCGGCCAGTCCCTGACGTCTCTTTCCAACAGTAATCTCCGGTGGGAAAAATCAAACGGGCTGAATATCGGTGTGGATTTCGGCCTGCTCGACAACCGGCTGGGAGGTAGCGTGGAATATTACAACACCGTCACTACCGATTTGTTATGGAATATCGTCATCCCCCAGATCACAGGTTTCTCCAGCATTTCAAGCAACGTCGGAAAATTACAGAACAATGGCGTGGAGGTCATGCTCTCTACTACGCCGGTAAGGACGAGGTCGTTTGAATGGAACGTCAATCTGAATTACGCCAGCAATAAAAATAAGATTGTGAGCCTGCTGGGCGAAGATAAGAATAAGGATGGAAAGGAGGACGATCTTCCGGGAAGCAACCTGTTTATCGGGAAATCGATCGGCACTATTTATCATTACCAGATACAAGGTATCTGGCAGCTGAACGACGAGGTAATGGCGGGTTACTATCCCGGCGCCTACCGCATTGTCGATCAGGATAACGACGGTACAATTACGGCCGACAGGGACAGGGTCTTTCTGGGGCGGTCGGAACCGGCTTATTCGTTCGGTGTCCAGAGCGAAATGAAATATAAAGGATTTGTTTTCCGCTTTTTTGTCAATTCTATACAAGGTGGGAAAAACGGCTATCTCGGTGGCAATGTCCCGGCCAATGTGCAGTCTACCGGCAATTTTGCCAACCTGAACACCTTCAATTATGATCTGTGGTCGGTAAGTAACCCGGAAGGTAAATATGCCATCGGGTGGTCGGTGCCCCAGATAAATCCGACGCCCTACTATTCCAGGAGCTTTGTCCGGCTGCAGGATGTTTCACTGGCCTATCAGCTAAACAGCGAACTGGTAAACAAGATAGGCGGAAGGCACGTCAAGGTTTTCGCCAGCGGCAAGAATCTCTTCACGCTCACCAATTGGGATGGCTGGGACCCCGAAACCGGGCAGGGTATCAACAGCGATGCATACCCGGTACTGAAATCATTTTCATTAGGTATTGAATTAAGCTTTTAGTGGATACAGCTATGAAGAACTTAAGATTATTCATATTGGCTACTGCGCTCCTCCTGGGCCTGAATGCCTGCGACGAGCAAAAGATCCTGCAGGAAACCCCGTTGGATTTTTTCAGCCCGGAAAACAGTTTTGTTACCTATGACAACTTCCAGAGCGGGCTGACCGATCTTTATGCAAAGGTGAGGACCATCTCCTATGCCGGTACCGAATATAGGCCTTACCTTACGGCTACTGATATTGCCCATGACGGCCGCTACCAGCTCACCGCACGTTTTGGTGGTCATACCAACTACCTGGTGCCCACCGGCAGCGACGTATTACTGCATTGGAGAAGCTGGTACAAAATTGTCAGCAACGCCAATACCATTATTTCCAGGGTTCGCCAATCAGCTCTCAGCGATAGCGAGAAGATGCTGATCGAGGCCGAAGCACGGTTCTTTCGCGCGTTTGCATATCGCTTTCTGGTTTACCTGTGGGGCGACATTCCTTTAGTAACGGAAGAAGTGACTTCTCCGCAAACCAATTTCATACGAAATTCAAAAACAGATGTTCTGAACCAGATGATCGAAGACGCCGGGATCGCCGCAGAGAATTTACCTGCTATCAGCCAGGTCGTAGACGGGAAAATATCCAACCTGGTTGCCTACCAACTGCTGGCCGAAACCTACATCTCAGTAGAAAACTACGACGGGGCAATCGCAGCAGCCAGTGTGGTGATCAATGACGGGAATACCGGCTTAATGACCGGCCGGTTCGGAAGTATGGCCAACCAGAACCCTATCGACAATTTCCTGAAATTCACACAACCCGGTGATGTCTACTGGGATTTGTTCAGGGTAGGAAACCAACGCAGAAGCAGCGGCAACAGGGAGGCGCTGTGGGTCGTTCCCTACGAGATCGACGTACCAGGGGGAATCCTTGCTTCTTCGGGAGGATACGGCCATTTCCATACGCTGGAACGGGTAGCAGGCCCTGTTCCCTGGATCACGTTAAAAGATCCCGATGAGAATGAGGGGGTAATAGGGCTCCCGATGTCAGACTACAACACGGCCGGCGCCGGGGTTTCGCTCATGATGAACACCAATTATTTCCTTTACGACCTCTGGGAAAGCGATTGGGACAATGATATCCGCAATGCGCCCCACAATATAGTGCGGGATTTTGTCTATACCAATCCGGCATCGGCATGGTACGGTAAAAGCGCCATCAAAAATCCCGGCTCGACGTTAAGAGACCAGCCCTGGAGATGGTACCCGCATCCTTCCAAGATCACCACACCCCACCAGCACCCCGACGGCGTATACGAAGACAAAAGCCTGGGTACGATCAAGAGTACGGCAGGTGCATTGTATCGCGACCGATATATGATGAGGCTCGCCGAAACATACCTTCTGAGAGCAGAAGCACATATGCGGAAGGGAGACCTTGCAAGCGCTGCAGCCGACATCAACATGGTAAGGGAAAGGTCAAAAGCAAAGCCCGTGTCGCCGCAGGACGTAACGCTGGATTATATTCTCGACGAAAGGGCCAGGGAGCTTGTTTACGAAGAACCGAGGCGAATCACCCTGCACCGGGTAGGGAAATTGGTAGAGCGTGTCCGGAAATACAATGATTTAAATAAAGACGAAATCAAAGATTATCACGCACTATGGCCCATACCCTTCACGGAAATTGAAGCGAATAAGGACGCAGAGATAAAACAAAATCCCGGCTATTGATGCGGTACACCTTTTTTGCACTAATACTGTTACTTACCATCTTGTACAGCGCCGGGGCCGTCGGACAGTCATTCCATAATCACACGACTGTCCGCGCGGCCGGCGGCAGCATAGGGCTTTTTATCAACGACAGGCAGGTGCCGCCGTTTGCCTATATGTCTTACCTGGGCGAATCGCGCAATTTCCGGGAAATGGCAGATTCCGGGCTGGAGATCTTTTGTCTGCTGGCCTACCTGGGCGACCGCGGCATCAACTCCTCTTCCGGCATTAAGCCGTTCCGCCCTTCCTTCTGGAAAGGAATAGGGCAATACGATTTTTCTGTCATACGTGACGAATTCGACGAACTCGTCAGTATAAAGAAAGATGCAAAGGCGATAATCCGGGTACATCTCGATCCTCCCGTTTGGTGGGAGCGGCAAAATCCTTCGGAACTTTGCCGCCTGCCTTCGGGAGAAAGCTACCGGGTCAGCTTTTCTTCAAAAAAGTGGCGCCGGGATGCGGGTGATGCGCTCCTGGCACTGCTGGACTGGATCAGGGTTTCGGATTACAACCGTAACCTGATCGGCATCCACGTAGCCGGGGGAGGCACCGAGGAGTGGTTTTTTCATTATAAAGATCATTTCTATGACGAAAGCGTAGCCCGGAAAGCGGATTTCCGGGACTGGCTGCGGGCCAGGTATCACGAGGATGCCGCAGCCTTGCGCAAAGCCTGGAATGATCCCGAAGTTAAGTTTGACACCGCCCTTCCGGCAGATATCAGCGGAACTGCAAGGGGAACCACGATCCGCAAAAAGGGTGAAAACCGCAGGCTTGACGATACCTTTGATTACCACGGAGGATTAATGTCCGGCCATATTGCTTATTTTTCCAGGCTGGTCAAAGAAGCCAGCCAGGGACGGCTCCTCACCGGTGCCTTTTACGGCTATCACCTGTTTGTACACGATCCGCGCCGCGGGCATGGCTCCCTGGCAGAATTGCTGAGATGTCCCGACCTCGACTATCTTTCCAGCCCGAATGACTATCGGCGTGAATCAGGGATTGACTGGCTTCCGATGGCAGCGATCCGGTCTGTGCAGCTTCATGGCAAACTATGGCTTGCCGAAAACGACACACGTACTTCGCTGACGACGCTTCTGCGGGAAAAAGCGCCCCATATCGTGCCTGAAGGAGACTGGTACGACAAAGGCGTTTGGATCGGCCCCGAAGATTTGTTTACGTCGCAGGAGCTCATCTGGAAAAACGCGGCACGAATGCTGGCCTACGGATACGGCGGATGGTGGTTTGACATGTGGGGCGGATGGTTCAGCGACGAAGGGATCCGGTCGGCCTTTCAGACTACCAACCGGCTTTACCGGGAGTACGTTATTGATAAAAGCAGCCCTCAAAACCACGTATACCGTCCCGAAATAGCGGTAGTAGTCGACGAGAAGCTACAGTTTTATGACGATACCTTTGGCGGAATCACCGGAACGCTGCTTAGCAACCGGTATCCCCTGGGCCAGGCGGGCACCAGCTTTGACATGTACCTGCGAAGCGACCTGGATGCTTTGAAAAAAGAGCGTTACAAACTCATCTGGTATCTCGGCATTCAGGGTCTGTCGGCAGACGAGCAGCAAACGGTTCAAAGCCTGACGGAACAATCGGGCTATTCCATCATCACCGATCACCTGGGTTCTTCCGTTTATAAAAAAGAACAGCTGATCAGCAGGTTGACAGGGAGAGTCCGCTGGACACCGGAACAACTCCGCGAAATTTTTCAGAATGCAGGCATACACATTTTCAGCGCGGCCAACGACATAGTCTACGCCGGCCACGGCTGGCTGATGGTTCATCTTGGTGAGTCGGGCAGAAGGGAGATCGCACTTCCCTCAGAATGGACCCTCAGAAATATCAAAAACAGCACAGTAGCTCCTTTTACCGGCAAACAGCTTTTAATCGAGGGAAAGAAGGGCGAGACGTTTCTTTATAAAGCAGACCGATAACGAATACCGTCCCTGCGGGATTTAATCTTCATAAAATCGTAATCATAACAGATAACTTAACACCTGTCATTCACATGCAAAAAATCTCTCTCATAACCATCTTCTTAATTAAAATCCTTATAGCCCCGGTGCTTTACGGGCAGGGGTCGGGCGATGGCCTTCTTAAACTATCAGAATCAGGGCTGGAGCTGTTTTTTTCGGGGAAGGACGGTGGCTTTTGCGGGATGACATCCGGTGAAAAGCATATTACGGCCATCCGGCCGGCATCAGATTCACAGCCGCTATGGGAAATGATGCTTCTCGACCGTAACAACCGTGCAGCCCGGGTCGTACCAGCCGACTTCCGGCAATTTAGAAGCAGTTTTGAAGGACACGAGAAGCTGACCCTTACCTGGTCGGAGCCGTCTGGCTCTCTTGCCCCTTCCCTGGTGGTCACCGCGGAGGTTAAGCTGGCGGCTCATGATCATTTGTCTTACTGGGACCTGAAGATAACCGGCCTGAAAGGGGTGGCGCTTGAAAACGTTCAATACCCGGTTATATCGGGCATCTCCGGCTCCAAAACCTCTCGCCTGGCTACTCCCAACTGGATGGGGCATTTAATGGCCGACCCTATTGGCAACCTTTCGGCTAGGGGAAACAAGACCTATCGCCTGGTGTATCCCGGTGGAATGTCCATGCAATTTATGACCGTCTATGAGCCGGATGGGAAAGGATTTTACGCAGCCTGCAACGACAGCGAATCGTTTCAGAAAGATTTTATCCTCAGGTTAAACGAAAAGGAGGAAATGGTCTATCAAACCGCCAGCTTCCCGGAATATACTTATCAGAACGACACCTATACGATCCCTTACCAGACCGTGATCGGAGCGTATGAAGGCGACTGGTTTACCGCGGCCGAAATTTATCGTGAGTGGGCCGTGAAACAGGAATGGACCAAAAATGCACGCCTGAAAAACGGGCTTACTCCTGCCTGGCTCGATTCTACCGCTCTTTGGGTCTGGAACAGGGGCCGGACCCATGAAGTGCTGGAGCCTGCCGTAAAAATGCGCGAAAACCTGGGGCTCCCGGTAAGCGTACTATGGCACTGGTGGCACCGGTCTTCCTACGACGACACCTTTCCGGACTATATCCCGCCCCGCGACGGCGCTCAGCGGTTCACAAAAGAGGTAGCTGCGGCCCGGTCAAAGGGGATTAATGCGATCGTGTACATGAACCAACTGCAATGGGCGAGATCTACCCCTTCATGGACAGCGGAAAATGCGATCCTGAGCGCGGCCAAGAACCGCGACGGCTCCACCACCGACCATGTGTACAATATCTTCACCGGTAAGTCACTTACCAATATGTGCATTGCGACCGATAGCTGGCGTAATAAGTATACTTCGCTGGCCGATACGGTACTGAACCGCTACAAAGTGGGCGGTATTTATATGGACCAGGCCTGTATCAGCCGTATGTGCTTCGACGCGTCGCACGGGCATAATCTGGGAGGAGGTAACTACTGGATGCAGGGTTCGGGAGAACTCACCAGACAGATCAGGGGAATAGTCCGCCCCGACCGCAAAGGCCGGATCATGCTGTCGGGAGAGGGAGTAGGCGAATCGTGGCTGCCTTACCAGGATGCCTTTCTGGCGCTCCAGGTAAGTATGGAACGCTATGGCGGTATCGGTACGGAGCCTATCCCGCTGTTCCAGGCGGTATACCATCCTTATGGCGTGGTATACGGGAATTACTCATCGCTGCTCAAACCGCCCTATGACGAAATGTGGCCGGATGATCAGCGTCCGGATGATGCGCTCGACCTGCTCGACGGACAATACAACAGGCAGTTCATGATGGAGCAGGCCCGTTCGTTCGCATGGGGCATGCAACCGATGCTTTCCAACTACCGGGAAAAGCTCGAAACCAGCCGCAAAAAAGAATTGCAGTACCTCTACCAACTCGCCAGGGTCAGGAATAAGGTCCTGAAATTTTTGTTGAAAGGAGAAATGATGAAAAATATCGATTTTGAATCTCCGAAGGAAAATATTGCCATCTCGAAACTCTCTATATATGCCGGCCAGAAGGAGAAGGTAACACATTTCGAAAAGGCGTACCCTACGCTATATACCTCTGTCTGGCGCTCTGAAGACCGGATGTTGGGCATTGCGGCCGCCAATATAGCCGATACCGGGCACACAATTCCGCTTAACCTGGACCTGGAGCAGTATGGTATCCTTAAGAAAACAGGAAACGTGTACCTGGTTACCGAAAAAGACAGGCGGAAACTGTCCGGCTTCACCAACGGGAAGGTAGACCTGGAGCTGAAAATCCCGGGGCAGACGGTATGGTTTGTCGAAATCGGGCAATGACACCCGCTTATCGCTCCTTCCAGAACTCCCGGCTGTATACCCTTTTAAACGGCCATCCCTTCTTTCTCAGGAGGATGGGCAGGTAGGCGTGCGGTTCTTTGGGTGTTTCGCTGTGGTGGTACTGGTCGTCGTCTGTAAGGATAAGCCCTTCGTAGCCGGTCGGCGACTTGACGGTGATATCGGCAAAAGGCAATTCGAAAACGGCCTCGGGAATACGGGCTGAAAGCTGCTTCTTCAGCAGCCAGTCGCTGTGTTTTCCTATTATTTCCGTCGGAGCAGGCACAAAAGCCCCCTCGGAGACCCTTTGTGCATATTCGAGATAGGCCTTCAGTAGTTTAGGACCTGCATAAAGTGCAGTCTCCACCTTCAACTGATGAGGTAAAAGGCTCGTGACGATATGTATCTTCTCCCGGGCGCGGGTGACGGCCACATTCAACCGGTTCTCGCCTCCGCGGGTGTTGAGCGTACCGAATTGCATCGTCAGGCGGCCCTGTTCATCAGGCGCATATCCGGTGGAGAAAATGATCACGTCCCGCTCGTCACCCTGTACGTTCTCGATGTTCTTCACAAACAGGCCCGGCAGCTCAACTCCGGCCTCTTCCAGGCATTGCATAATAAGCTGCTGCTGCGGGTAGTTAAAGGTTACGATACCCACGCTTTTCCCCTCCGATTTCAGCCTGTCGAGAAGCTCCAGTACCTTTTCCGCCTCTTTTTTGTTGGTGCCTTCTACCCATGTCCCATCGACCTTATGATAGGTAATGCCCGGCTCGGCGGTATTGGCATATACGAAATCAGGCAACAAGCGAAGGGTACCCTCGTAAAAGTGCTGGTTGGAAAACTGGATCAGGTCGAGCGACAGGCTGCGGTAATGACCTGTAAGCTGGTAGGAAGGCAGGCTGAGCGCAGCCAGGTCAAGAAGCGATTCGGCTTCCAGCTCCATCGGTAGCTCTTCTTCATCCCCACCGTTTTCCTCATACCTGATCTTGTACAGATCGGTAGGCTGAAGCTGCTTGCTGTCGCCCGCCACTACGCACTGCCGGC
>CAZLGW010000064.1:0-21170 GCA_964559125.1 uncultured Cytophagales bacterium | reverse complement strand
GGGTTAATCTTGCTCATAAATAATCTTTAAATCATTGAGAATATAGGGTTTCAATCTGGGGTGGGCGTATTTCTCTGATACTAGATCTACTTTTTTCTTTAATTTTCTTTCAAGATCATCTTTAAGCCCCAATAATGTAAATAAGCCTACAGTCTTGTGAAACTGGTACAAAATATCAACATCACTCCCAGGCACATCTTCTCCACGAGCCACAGATCCGAATATCCCTATCTTCTTGGGATGATAAGGCTTCAGTGTATCTATAATGATATCGATTTGCTTTTCAGTTAACATAGCTCTGTAAAATTAAGGAAATTATTATAACTGTCGCTTCGTATCGGGTTCCTGTCAAAATACTTGCGCCCGAGTTAAAATCCGTGACAATCCAGCCTACTATTACGCTTTACGTAGCCACCGCCTTAAATCCAGAATTTCTTCAGAATCGGGTACCAGCTTTGCGTCATCAAAAGACATTGAATGCCATGAGCACCCGAACGCTGATCTCTTTATTTATCTCTTCCTTTTTTACTATCACTTCCTTCGGACAGGTCTCCGCCGTTACGGTTTCCGGTGCCGTCAAAAGCAAATCGGATAAATCCGGCCTGCCTTACGTCAACATTGTACTAAAGACCGGAAGTGACAGCACTTTCGTATCAGGGACTATCACTGATGAGGAAGGCAGGTTTACACTGGATAACATAGCCCCCGCCACTTATCATCTGCAGGCTTCATTTATAGGTTACGAAACAAGCACCCTGCCACTATTTGTCGGTAGCCTTTCCGGTTTCCTGGATATCCCGGCCATCGAGCTGGCAGAAAGCGCAACCGCATTACAGGAAGTGGTCGTTACCGCCGAACAAAGCGATGTGAGTTATAAAATGGATAAGAAAACCTATTCCCTGGCGGATAATATCAGCCAATCGGGCGGTTCGGTGCTGCAGAGTATGCAGAACCTCCCGGGTATAACCGTACAGGAGGGGAAAGTACAGTTACGGGGAAACGACAAGGTTACGGTACTTATTGACGGAAAGCAAACCGCATTAACCGGATTTGGCAGCCAAACCGGCCTGGACAACATCCCTGCATCGGCTATCGAAAAAATTGAGATCATCACCAATCCGTCTGCGAAATACGATGCAAACGGCAATGCCGGTATCATCAACATCGTCATGAAGAAAAGCAGGCAAAACGGCCTGAACGGCAAGGCCGTGCTGACAACCGGGCTGGGCGCGCTCTGGGTAAGGAAAGAAAACCTTCCCACTATCCGGCCGCAATATACGGCCACTCCTAAAATCAACCCTTCGCTTTCGATTAACTACCGGACAGGTAAACTGAATGTCTTTTTACAGGCGGATAATCTATATACGCAAACACTGAATAAAAACGAATTCGTAACACGTACCTACGACGATGGTGCCGTCATCAGCTCTCAGTTGAAGCGTAACAGGAATACCAACTTCCTGACGACGAAGGCCGGTGCAGACTGGAGTATAAACGAAAGGAACATCCTGACTGTTTCAGGACTATTCGGCAGCGAAAAGATCATTGACCGCGGCGACCAGCCGTTTTTTAACGGGGACCACTCGCAACGGCTCCGTCTCTGGCAGTTTTTTGAAGATGAGCTGAAAACGACCGCCATGGCCACCGCCAGCTACCAGCACAGATTCAAAGAAGCCGGGCGGCTACTCAATATAGGTTTTAACTATACCTTCCACCGGGAAGACGAAAAATACTTCTACGACAACTATCTGCCTGAATCGGCCGGTACGGATGCCTTTAAGCTGCTGTCTGACGAGCAGGTATATGATTTCAATATCGATTATATAAGGCCGCTTAGGTACGGACATATTGAAACGGGCATAAAGCTGCGCAACAGGAGCATCCCTACCGACATGAATTTCATCCCGGGAACAAATTCGGTGCTCGATACCAGCGCGGGCGGGTGGGCTACCTACAGGGAGCTGATACCTGCTCTATACGGCAATTATGTGCTCGAAAATGAAAAATGGGAAGCTGAATTAGGGTTGAGAGTGGAGTATGTACGGATACAGTACGACGTAAACCCGGATCACAATACCTACAAAAGCGACGGCTACCATTATACCCAGCCGTTTCCTAATTTCCGGCTGGCCTACAAAATCAACGGGAACAACAAGCTGTCATTATTTTACAACCGCCGTGTAGACAGGCCCAATGAGGTCGACATCCGTATATTCCCGAAGTATGACGACGCAGAGATCATAAAGGTCGGAAGTCCTGCTTTGCGACCCCAGTTTACCAATTCCATAGAGCTGGGACATAAGTATAACTGGCATAGCGGCTACCTGTATTCTGCGCTATACCACCGTTTTGCCGACGGAACGATCACGCGTATTTCCAGTATCGTTCCGGACAGCAGGCTTGTGTATGCCATATTCCAGAATGCAGGTAAAAGCTACAACACAGGTCTGGAGGCTGTGTTGGATCAAAAGGTATCCGATACCTATTCCTTCAACCTCAACGCGAATATCTATCGCAACCGGATCGACGCCTTTACAGTGCATAACCTGTATCCTGAGCCCAACACTTTCTCGGCCGACAGGCAGACCCTGCTTTCCGGTAATATAAAGCTCAACAACAAATTCCGGTTTCCGGGAGGGTTTGACGGGCAGCTTACGGCCATCTACCTCGCACGGGACCTTATCCCACAGGGCACGATCGGCGCCAGGTTCACGATAGATGTGGGACTGAAGAAGGCGGTTCAAAACGGGAAAGGCGAGCTGTTCCTGAATGCCGGCGACCTTTTCAACACCATGGTTATCAAAAGGGATATCCTGGGCGATGGCTTCAGATACATCAGTACAGACTATTACGAAACCCAGGTAGTCCGTCTCGGATATGGCTATAAATTCTAAGAAAGCGGTCAGGCAGTCCGGGTATACCGGATACCCGGATATGGATAAGCAGGGTGCTGAAGTGAATAAATCCGAAATAGCTGCAATCCTTGCAACGGCATTGTACAGGGGTTCCAACAAGCCTGTTTCCGGGCAACAACTGGCGGTCATAGAGATTCTGTGTAATACACCCGAATTTACCGATCCTGAAGATATCTGGCTTACGGCCAAGGAGATCCACCCGGTAAGCAGGGGGACTGTCTATAACATCATCAGGGTATTTGTAGATAAAGGCCTGATAGAGCGGGAAAGGGTCAGGGCAAAGCACCTGTACCGTCTCAGTCCTGGTCTGAGATAAGATCACGGTCGAAAATGATCTCAAAAGCATGCATATCCGACGCGAAAGTGTAGGTAATATCCCAGTCGTTCTCCCTGCAGATGGTATGCACAAGGGCCAGGCCGATACCCGTGCTCGGGTTATCTTCATCCAATACCGCAAAACGCTGGAAAAGCCGGGCCTTATTGAGCTCTTTAATGCCCGAATTGGAGATTACAAACCTGTTTTCATCCAACAGGATATCGACCTGCCCGTTAAGAGGGCAGTATCTCAATGCGTTGGTGATCAGGTTCTGTATAACCGTTGTAAAGAGAAAATGGTTTGAAAGTATAACCGCGTCCTCGTCAATCTTCGTATTCAGCCTGATCGATCTGCGGTCGAACTCATGTCCGAACAGATCGATGATACCGCCTATCTGATCTCCCATATTGATTTCCTCTTTTGATGAAAACTGGTCGTTCGCTATCCGGGCCAGGAGCAAAAGGTCTTTATTGATCCTGACAGCCCTTGCGAGCGCTTTGTTGGCGCTTTCCACCAGGTGGTACTGCTCGCTGGTGATCGGCTCCGACTGAAGCAGCATGCCCAGCCTGGTCTGGATAATGGCCAGCGGGGTCTGCAGCTCATGCGACGCATTTTCCGTGAATTCCTTCTGCGTCCTGAAGACCTCGATATTCCGGGCCATCAGCCGTTCGAGCGCCCTGTTGAGCTCTTCAAACTCCAGGATATCGCTGGGGGTAAAGGTCGCTACCTGTCCTTCATCGACCCTGAAGCTTTTCAATCTGGCAAGCGTATCCCTGAAAGGCGCCCATATCCTTTCGGACATCTTTCTGCTCAGCACGACGAAGCCGGCACTCAGGATCAGGAAAAAAACACCGGTGATCAGCGCGATCACCGCCACCGTCTCATAGGTTTCCTCCACGTTGGACTCCACTACCAGCAGGTAGGGCCTGCCGTCGAGCAGAAAGGCTCTTTCCAGTACCCTGAAACGATCCTTGAACCGTTTGTAGTCTGGATTCGCATGCCCTTTGTAAATGGTGTACCGGTTGTCGGCCGGCATTTTTCTGTTTTCTTCGAGACGCTCCAGCCGGGCGTTTGGCTGGATAATATTCCAGAAAGTAAAAAGGCTGTCGGGGTTATGGATCCGGAAGTCGGTACGGTCAAGCTGGTAAACCGCCCGTTCAGCGATGATGTCGTTATTCTCATCTAGTTCCTGGAGCCATATCGTATCCACGGCATAGAAATACACCGGTACACTGGCCAGCAGGACAATGGACGCATAAATGATGAATGTCCTTAAAGGTTTATTTAAAAGCCTGTTCATTTTTCCCAGCGGTAGCCCGATCCGTAAATGGTTTTAAGATAATTTCCCGACCCGAGCTCCAGTAATTTTCGCTTCATGTTTTTGACATGCGAATAGATGAAATCGTGGCTATCGAGCATATCGGCCATATCCCCTGAGAGATGCTCGGCAATGGCGCTTTTGGGAATCACCCTTCCGGTATTGCCTACAAAATAAAGCAGCAGATCGAACTCACGTTTTGTAAGGCCGGCTTCCCGGCCGTTTACCGTGACACGCTTGGCTATCAGATCGATCTGGATCTCATTGTGGCTGATCACATTGTTGTTGTCAAAATTTTTCCGCCTTATAATGGCGTAAACCCGGGCAGACAGTTCCGACAGGTGGAAAGGCTTGGTAAGATAATCGTCCGCGCCGATCTTCAGGCCTTCGATCTTATCGTCGATGGAATTCCTTGCGGAAATGATAATGACGCCATCGGCCCGGCCCAGCTCACGAAGCCTCTTCAGGATGCGTATCCCGTCTCCTCCGGGAAGCATTAGATCGAGGACAATGCACGAATATCCGTAGTCGTGGATTTTGTCCATAGCCGTATGAAAATCCTGCGCATGCTCGCAAAGGTAGCCCTCGGCAGAAAGATAGGCCGACATGCTATCCAGTAAATCCTCTTCATCTTCAATAATCAGTATTTTCATGCTAAAAAAATGAGACCATGAGATCTTAAAGCTTACAGCCCTAAGATACAACGTTCAACGCGATGACCGGAAGGGAAAAAGGAGATATAATTTTCAGAGCAGGAAATACAGATTTTCTCCAGAATTACCCCCTATAATTGCGCATTTTTTTAGCCGGATACGGTTTTCCGGTTAACTTTAAAAGAGAAAATTCAGGCTTTAACAAGTTTATATTTATGTGGTGGATCTACGCAATATTATCGGCAGTGTTTGCTTCGCTTACCGCCATTTTTGCAAAGCTGGGAGTAGCCAATATCAATTCAAACCTGGCTACCGGCATACGGACGGTGGTCATACTAATCATGATATGGAGCATCGTACTCATCCGGGGCGAAGCTAAGGGAATAAGCTCGCTGTCGCGGCAGGGCATTATTTTCCTTGTCATTTCGGGAATCGCAACCGGGTTGTCGTGGCTGTTTTACTTCAAAGCCCTGCAATCAGGCAATGTGTCGCAGGTGGCGGCAATCGACAAGCTCAGCGTGGCCCTCACCATTGTACTCTCGGTTATCTTCCTGAACGAAAGTCTGACCTTGAAAACGGCGGCTGGAGCCGCTTTGATTATTGCAGGGGCTTTTATACTGATTGGGGCTTAAAGAGTAGCCCGATACGGAGCCACTTCTGAAACTGAGATATTTAAAACGCAAAAAATCTCGTTGCCGTATAATTTTATCATATTTGCACGTACATTATTCACTACCATGGATAGCAAGCTGACTTTAAAGCTAAACGGAACAGTAATCGAGCGCGCCAAAAAATATGCTACAGACAGAAAACTAAGTCTTTCGAGACTTATAGAGCATTATCTGGATTCACTTACCCGCGAGCAGGAAGATGAATTTGAAATCTCACCTTTTGTTAAAAGCATAGCCACAGGCAAAAGTATTCCCTTAGATGCCGAGAACAGGAAAGACTATACTGATTACTTAGAAGAAAAATATAGCTGATCGATGCAGAGGGTTTTCCTGGACACAAATATTGTAATAGACTTTCTTGGAGAGAGAGATCCGTTTTATGAAGCCGCCGCCAAAGTAATGACATTGGCAGACAAAAAAGAAATTCTGCTTTTTACTACGCCTTCCACTATTGTAAGTGCTTATTATATATTATCCAAATATGAAAATAAAAAAGCAGCACTTATAAAAATCAGGAAATTCAAGCTACTCTGCGACATCGCAATTACAGACGGCTAAGTAATCGAAAAGGCAATCAATGCAGAATTTAACGATTTTGAAGACGCCATGCAATATTTCAGTGCGGTAGCCTCAGCTTGCGATATTATTCTTACAAGAAATGAAAAGGATTTTAAAAATGCCCTGATTCCGGTGATGAGTACAGATAGTTATCTGAAAATAAAGAAGCAAACTCCGCTCACTTCGTGATAAACTCCACTCGCCGGTTTCTGGCTTTTCCCGAAGCCGTCGCATTATCCTCAAGGGGCTCCGACTCCCCTTTACCGTCGGTGGATAGCCTCGATTCCGGTATGCCAAATTCCTTCACTAAAGCAAGCTTCACCGATTCGGCTCTTTTCCGCGACAGCGTGAGGTTGGCTTCATCCGGTCCGTCGCTGTCGGTATGCCCTACGATAAGGATATTGCCGGATGCAGATTTTATGGCATCGGCAGACTGCTTTAAAGCAGCCCAGGATTCCGGTTTGATACGGGACGAATTGGTATCAAAATAGATCGCATCTGTCACGAATTTCCCTGAATCGCTCATATCGGAGGCAGCGTTCAGAGCGTTTGCTCCAACACGGATGTTGGTAATGTATATCCCGTCGCCCCACTGGTTGGAGCTCATCATAAAATTATAGTCGGCTTTGGTCAGAAAAGCGTTCGGCTGATCGGTTCTTTCCTTTCCGTTGACGAACACTTTCATTCCGAACCCGTTGCGGGCAATAGCCACGTGATTCACCTCTCCCGGATTCCAGCCCTTGCCGATGGTCTTATCTAAAAATTTCGCCTGGCTTTCATCCAAACCATATTGTCTCGCTCCAAAAAGGTTCAAAGTACCATCCGCTCCATACGGGTGGATATCTATCATCACTTCGGGTTTTTCGTTGAAATGAAGATTGTAGTTTTCGCGGTCATCTCCGGCAACGAAACTGAGCCTCAGGCCGCTCTGCATTTCAGAAACGGTTTCCACATCATAATACATATCGAATTCGATGGTACAGTTTTCTGGCAGGCTTTTAAAGCTATTGGGAAAGAAATGCCCGTATCTCGTTATTTTCAGCCAGTTTCCTGGTTTGATATTCAATGTCCTGATCTGTGCCGGATTTTCAGAATCCCAATTACTGACAAACCAGTTCCCGGCTCCCGGGCCTAATCCGGCGGTGGAGAAATCTTCAAAAAACAGGAGGTCTTTTCCCGGTATAAAAGAAGAGCCCTTATATTCGGTAAAATCGGTAGACACGGTATTGTTGCCTGCTGCGTTATCCGTCCCGGTTGTAGCCGCGGACTTACCGGCAGGGACCGGCTGACTTTCAGGCGCATCTTCCTGAGAATCACCTTTACGCTTATCCTTCTTTTTGAAAAGGTTACCTATCCCCTCCTCGACCTTATCGAGGCCCTTGTCGATTCCCTGGTCAATACGATTGTTGGCCCGGTCGGTTGCCTTGCGTTTGGCCGTTTCATTGGGGTCGATAAACCTGGGCGTGAAGTGTTATTGTACCCAGAAGCGCAACTATCAAAAAGCAGAGGTTTTTCATAAATTATCAACAGATTAAGCAACAGGAACTTAAAATTGCAAACAGGCAGGCTATCAGTAAACAGGAAATGAGTTACCGGCACTTTTGGGCTAGTAACCGGAATAAACGGGATAGCCAGGCCGGTGAATACGCTAAACCATGCCGGAAGAGTACTCACCAGTCCTGTTTTCTTTGCTTCGTGCAACTTATATTTGATCCATGATTTTCAACCGGCTGCTGATTTGGATCACAGGGCTTCTGCCGATGGTTTCTGCTGAAGCCATGGCCGGTCCCTCCATACCGGTCAGTTCGCTGCACGGCAGCAGGTCCTTGTGGGAATTCGAGGGCGTTTCCTGGCAAAATTCCGATGCCCATCAGCCCGAATTGCTCGACAATTCCCTCTGGCTTCCGCTGGATACACTCTCTTCCCCCGGAAAGCCATTATATGCCTGGCTACAGCTGAAGATACACAACGACGACGACCGGCCGGCGTATGCAGACTTCAACATTACCGGGGCCGACAGCATCTGTATGTTCGTCACCGGGAAAGATACGAGCTTTACTGTCATCACTGGTCCGTACGTGTCTGTACGCAACTGGCAGCACCCGGAAAACCCCGGCACGGCTTCCCTGCTTTGCAAACCCGGAGCAGAATACGATATCCTTTTCCGGCTTTGGAGCGCTCCTGAACGCCCTTTTTCTCTCCGGGACAGCTATCTCCGGACCCGGCTTCAAACCATGAGTGAGACAGTCAGCGGCTACAGGGAAACGATCGGCCGTACTGAATTCAATGGCATCTTCCTCGGTTTTGT
The DNA here is from genome assembly GCA_964559125.1 of uncultured Cytophagales bacterium. Taxonomy (GTDB): domain Bacteria; phylum Bacteroidota; class Bacteroidia; order Cytophagales; family Spirosomataceae; genus Ravibacter. The sequence continues at coordinate 12,431 of CAZLGW010000064.1, read as the reverse complement.
CTGTTTTGCCCTGCTCTTTTCGCTGGTTGTTTTTGCCCGTATACGCGAAGATGTATTCCTCTATTATGCACTTTATCTTATGGGTATCGTGCTATATGCCATGATCGTCAAATCCCTCCCTTACTCCGCCCTTGCAAAGACTGCCTACGTCAATTACCCCTTAACCTACCAGTTGGGCGAACCGGTCCAATACCTGTCGTTTGCCGCTTATATGGCTTTCGGGAAAAAACTGCTCGATATCAATTACCAATATCCATCGCTCAACCGGCTCGTCAATGCGCTGATCGTGGTGCTGATTTCATGCGGGACCGTACTGCTGATCTATAATTTTATCGACTTCCAATACAGGTTCCAGGAAACGGCATTTATTATTTCACGCATTTTCATACTGCCTGTTTGCATACTCCTGGTCGTATGGGTTGCCTATACCGTAAAATCTCCAATCAAATGGTTTTTTATACTCGGAAGTTCCCTTTTTCTGCTGGGGGGAATCCTGGCTGTGATCGTCGATCCCAAAACAAAGCACCTGTTCTTCGGTACCAGCTTTTTTAGTCCCGTTTATTTTTTCAAGGGAGGAATCCTGGCCGAGACTTTCTGCTTTGCGCTGGCTTTGGGATATAAGCTTCGTATTAATCAAAAAGAAAAAGAAGCAGTTGCCCGTTCTTACATCGACCAGCTCGAAGTGAACCGCAAACTCATCGCAACAGAAAATCTCCGGCTGGAAAGGATGGTGGAAGAGCGGACCGCAGAAATTGTCAGGAAAAGCGAAGAACTCGAAATACAGATCGAAAAGCAGATCAAAAGTGATTTTGAAAAACAGATAGCAGAGCTTGAAATGAAGGCGCTGCGGAGCCAGATCAACCCGCATTTTATCTTTAACAGCCTCAACTCGATCAGGTACCAGATTCTTAAACAGGACTACGAAAACGCCTCCCGTTACCTGGTCCGCTTTGCCAAATTACTGCGAAAAATACTGCAGTCTGCCCGCGAACATACCATTCAGCTCGGAGAAGAGCTTGAAATGGTATCCTTATACCTGGAGCTCGAACGGTTGCGCTTCAACGATGATTTCAGCTATGAAATCGTCGTCGACCCGGAAATAGACCTGGAAGACATCCGGATTCCCCCCATGCTTATCCAGCCGTATGTCGAAAACTCGGTCAAGCACGGATTGATCAATAGTGAAAATCCTGTCAAAATCCTGACTATAGATATCAGTCCGGCGGCAGACGGCTTTAAAATAGAGATACGGGACAATGGTATCGGGCGGAAAAAGGCATCTTTACAGAAATCCGAAGGGGCATCCGGACTCGGGCTGGAAATTACCAGCGAAAGGATAGCGCTTTTCAATAAACAGTATAAACATAGCCTGGAGGCTGTTATAACCGATTTGTACCGGGATGAAAAACCGGCAGGTACATCGGTTAGGCTCTTTTATAAATGGTAAACCTTAACCCACCTTACGATGAACCGGTATGATGCAGTCCTGATCGATGATGAAATCCATTGCAACGAAAGCCTCGGGCTTTTGCTGGCCGGGTGTTGCCCCGAAATAGACATAAAGGCCAAGTTCAACGCCCCACGCGAAGCATTGAGTTGGTTAAAAAACAATAAAGCCGATCTCGTTTTCCTCGATATCGAAATGCCGGGTATGAGTGGGTTTGACCTCCTGGCGCAAACCGAAGGACTGGACTTCGACGTGATTTTCGTAACGGCTTACGACCAGTATGCGATCAAAGCTTTTCAGTACAGCGCGATCAGCTACCTGCTGAAGCCGGTTGACCAGGAAGAGTTACGCGCCACTGTCGACCGATGGATCAAAAAGAGGGACAAAGCCCTTACCGCGGGTCAGCTGGGGTTAATGTACGAGCTGTTGCGCAACACAGATAAACACAACAGGCGCATAGCGCTGCCCACTACCGACGGTCTGGAATTCATCGAAATCAAAAATATTACCCGCTGTGAAAGCGACAGCAACTATACCCGTATTTTCTGTGAAGGAAAAGAACAGCGCCTGATCTGCCGGACATTAAAAGAAGTCGAAAATGTATTGGGCGAATGCGGCTTTCTGCGTATACATCATTCACACCTGGTCAACCCCTCCTATATCCGCAAACTCGTGCGCAACAACGGAGGGTACATTATAATGGAAGATCATACTGAGATCCCTTTCTCAAAAAGCAAAAAGGACCGGTTGTATGAATTACTGAGCAATGTAGAGCGGCTATGAAACTTTCTTGGTTTTACACGTAAAATAATGTGAAAGGAAAAACCACCTGGTAGATACCGGGTAACCATGGGATCTCCTGATCCGGCGCGCTCACCTTTTCAATGTGTATGTCCATTGCCGTATCAAAGGCAATGGTTTCAGTCAGGATGATGAGAAAGATCCCTGTTTGGTGGTAAACTCCTGAGGAAGAAAGACAATTATTACCGCAAAGGATTGGCTTCGATATTCTTAAGTCTCATATTTGTCTACTTAAAATATAGATTAAATAGTTTTATTGTTAAAAGGCTGGTTCTTAATAATAAAACTATTGTAAAGTGAAACGGATAAATTCCCCAATAACAGGCCGACTCCATGAATACTATCTACTCTTTTTATTCCTTCTTCCATAAGGAAAGCCATCTGAAAAGGAAAATGCATTTATATATGCTGCTGACCTGGCTTTGGGCCGGATCGGGCGCCCTGGCCGCGGCATCGCCGGAAACGGTGGCAACCGCCAATGCACCGCGCGAGGTCAAAGGTAAGGTGACCGATGCCCAGGGGGAGCCTATTCCCGGTGTAAATATCCTGGTAAAGGGAGGCTCTTCCGGTACTCAGTCGGATCTGAACGGGAACTATGCCATTACCGTCTCCGACGACAACGCTGTTCTTATTTTCTCGTTTATCGGGTTCGTTACCCGGGAAACAGAGGTGGGAAGCAGGTCGGTAATTGACATAAAACTCCAGCCGGACACCCGCCAGCTGAATGAGGTGGTCGTAACGGGCTACGGCAGCGAAAGTCTGAAATCATTCACCGGATCCGTATCCAAAATCTCGGCCGAACGGCTGGAAAACCGGCCGGCACAAAGCCTTGACCAGCTTCTGGGCGGTCAGGCAGCCGGTATTAGCATTGTGCAGCCCAGCGGTGCATTGAATAACACGCCTGTTTTCCGTATCCGGGGGATTAATTCCATCACCTCTTCCGTATATCCTCTCTTTATCGTCGACGGGGTTACTGTATTCACCGGTTCGGCCGGAGGCGCGGTGGGAAATAACCCGCTGGCAGATATCAATCCCAACGACATTGCATCCATCGATGTACTCAAAGATGCGTCAGCGACTGCGATATACGGCTCCCGGGCTGCCAACGGCGTTGTGGTCATTACCACCAAAAAAGGGAAAGCCGGGCGGGTGAAAGTAAACTACGACAACTGGGTTAGCTTCAGCACACCGTTTAATCTGCCGGAACTGCTGAACCCTGAAGACTATGTAACGATCAAAAACGAGGCCAGGGTAAATGCCGGGCTGACGCCTGGATTTGTGCTGGGTAAAAACGCAGACGGCAGCACGATCGGTACAGACTGGTATGATATAGCCTACCAGACCGGTGTAGGACATAACCATAACCTGAGCTTTTCCGGGGCCGGCGAACGGACCCGGTATTTCGTATCGGTCAATTATACCGACCAGGACGGTATCCTGAAAACCAATAGTTTCAGCAGGAAAAGCATAAGACTTAACCTGGACCACCAACTCGCCCGGTTCCTGACGGTCGGCACGAACGCATCGTTTTCCAATTCGCTCAACAGCGGGCCGAATTCCGGGGCAATAGGGCCAAATTCCATCGCTTCCTCTTCAGGGAATTCGATCAATACCCAATATATCGGGCTGCAGCCACTGGCGCGCCTGACCTACATCCTGCCGCCCAACGTCCCTGTATACAACGAAGACGGCTCTTACCACCTGCACCCCACCAACGGGAACATCGGCTACGGTCCTAACAACGCTGCCCTGGGCGTTTTCAACGCATATAACCTCCAGACGATACTCGACCTCGACAAAAACTCGTCGGAAAACAACTCCCTGCTGGGAAGCGTATTCGCCGAAGTCTCCCTGACCGGCAACCTGAAATTCAAAACGGTATACGGCATTAATAACCTGGTGGTCGAGAACCTGACTTTCCGCAATCCTTACAGCAGCGAGGCATTCCCGAACAACGGTTCGGCGACCAACACCAATACCAGGTATACCCGGTCTAACTGGACCAACACGCTGACATTCGAAGAAACCTTCGCAAACCGCCATAATCTCCGTATTCTCCTGGGGCACGAGCAGATCGACCGCCGGATAGACGGATGGGGCGCCGTTCGTACGGGCCTGGCAGACCCTTTCTATTCCAGCTACCAGGGCGGGTTTACCAATATTTCGCCTACCGGCAACATCCAGTCGCAGAACCGTCTGCAGTCCTATTTTTCGACGATCAACTACGACTTCGACAAGAAATACCTGTTCAGCTTTAATTTCCGTCGCGATGGCCTGTCGGCATTGGCCAGCGGAAATAAATGGGGTAACTTCGGGGGAGGCTCCGTCGGCTGGAATATTTCGGAAGAAGGTTTCTTTAAGGAAGGTGCTGCCGGCCGGCTAATCAGCGACCTTAAAATCCGGGGAAGCTATGGCGTGGTAGGCAACAGCAGCCTGGACGACTACGCATCGTTGTCGCAATACAGCTCAGGTACATACGCCGGCCAGCCGACGCTCTATTTCAGCCAGGCCGGAAATGCCTCCCTGAAATGGGAATCGAGCAAAAAACTGGATATAGGCTTCAGCACCGGCCTGTTGAACAACCGCATTACCATTGAAGCAGCCTATTACCGTAATGATATCGACGGGCTGATCCTGAATGCGCCTCAGTCTTTGTCGCAGGGCATACCGGGCAACTCTATTGCTGCCAACGTGGGCTCCTTGTATAATAAGGGGGTTGAAATCTCCATCGGGGCCCAGGTCTTGCAGCAAGGTAAGTTCAGGTGGAACACAGACCTTAATTTTTCCACGCTGAAAAATGAGGTCACTTCTCTCGGTAGCGGGGGTGATATATATCCTACCTCGCTCAGCACCTTCGGGATACAGAATGTAACCCGGATCGGGTATTCCGTAGGGTCCATTTTTGCAGTGCCGACAGATGGTGTAAACCCCGGAAACGGGAATAAGATCTACATTAACCGGAACGGTGAACGCGTACAATACGATGCTGTGACCAAATCGTTCAGCTACCTGGAAGGCGGCGTGGCTCCCGGGATCGACAATTACCTCGACGGGCAGATACAGGGTCCTTCCCTGCCCACCTATTTCGGAGGCTGGAACAACAACCTGAGCTATGCAGGATTTGACCTGGCGCTCAACTTTATATTCTCCGGAGGCAACAAGATTTACAACGGGACCCGTGCTACGATTTCCGATCAGCGGTACTTCAACAATGGTACCTTCATCAAAGATCGCTGGACTACCCCCGGACAGGTTACCGACATTCCCAGGCTCGTATGGGGCGACAGCTTCACCGGCGGGTTCTCTTCCACTAATACTTCCTTTGTGGAGGACGGCTCTTACCTTAAACTCAAAAATATAGCCCTGAGCTATCGTGTCCCTTTAAGAAGCGGCGGTCTGGCCGGGTTTATTTCCTCTCTTCGCGTATATGCGCAGGCATCCAATATCCTGACTCTCACCAGGTACCGCGGATCGGATCCCGAAATTTCAATCAACGGCAATTCCATCAATTCGGGTAAAGACCAAAATGTACCGGCCAACGCATCTGTCTATACGCTCGGCCTGAACGTTGGCTTTTAAATCTATTCTGATAAACAAACAGTAATGTCATTAGTATTATGAAACAACTGGCAAAAACAGGGAGACGCTTTATCATACCGCTATCGGCCGGCACGTTGATTTTCTTTGCGGTTGCCTGCCAGAAAGATTATCTTGATCTGGCTCCTGTCGACAATATATCCGATGTTTCGGCCTATAATACCCCCGAAAAGATCCTCTCGCAGGTCAGGGCGCTGTATTCGCAATTGGGCAGCGATTCCTTCTACGGCGGCCGTTACCTGGTATTTAATGAGCAAAGGGGAGACGAGTTCAGCCAAAATGACGGCAACAATTCTACCGGGGCAAACGTATGGAACCAATCCATCTCCAACTCCGGCGATTTTGTGAACGCCGTCTGGAGCGTGGCATACCGTACGATCAATTCCGCCAATATTCTGATCGAAAAACTGGGCGGAAGCACAGTAGTAGACGAAGCAACACGCAGCAACTACATTGCCGAAGCCAGGTTCATCCGGGCCCTCAGTTATTTCAGTCTTGTACAGACCTATGCACGTCCATACGCACAGGACAGGAATAGCAAAGCCTTGCCACTCAGGCTTGAAGGTGAAACCTCCGGCGGGAATAACGATCTCGAATTCAGTACGGTAGAGGAAGTGTACGTTCAGATATTGAAAGACCTCGACGATGCGGAAAACGGCCTTCCAGAAAGCTATTCCACTGCACTGGGCAATGTATCCAGGGCGAGGAAAGCGGCAGCTATAGCCCTGAAAACCCGCGTCAACCTGGTGAAAGGCGATTTAGCCGCAGTTGAACGGGAAGCTGCCAAAATCGTATCGTCTGCCGCTCCCTTCCGTTATACCTCAGGTCAGGTGAGCCTGGCGCTGGAAGAGGACCTGGCTGTTCTTTTCAGCGGGAGCTATACAGGCAGCGAAGCTATATTTACCATTCCGTTTGTCCTTCCGGCAGAAGCGCCCGGCCTGCAAAGTTCTCTGGCGGGCAACTACCTTTCTCCCGTTCTCTACCTCAACACGGCCGGAGCCCTCTCCCTCCCCGAGCTGAGCGCCGCTTCTTCTGCCGACAAGCGAAAAAGCCTGATCCGGGTCAATGCCAATGGTCAATCCCTGTTGGGCAAGTTCCCGAAAAACTCCGCGCCCTTCCTGGATTACATCCCGGTGATCAGGTATGCCGAAATATTGCTGAACTATGCGGAAGCAGCCGCAGGCAATGGAAATACCGAAAAGGCCCTTGCATTGCTGACGGCCGTTCGGCGGCGGTCTGATCCCGGGTTTGCATTTTCTCCTTCCCTCTCATCGGAGGAGCTGGTAGCCGCCGCACGTTATGAACGACGGATCGAGCTGCTGGGCGAAGGCTTCCGTACGCATGACCTTTTCCGGACAGTGAAGCCGCTTCCGGCGAAAGTCGGAAATGCAGGCACAGCGCCTGAAATAGCGCCTGCAGCGGCCAATTACGTCTGGCCGGTACCCAGCAATGAGCTGGCTTATAACCGGCTGGCTCCGAGATAGTCCCAAAAATCAACCAGTTTTTATTTAAAGCGACTAAATGAAGAGTTTACGAAAAATAGCAATACGGGTATTGAGCCTGGCAATTATGACCACAGGACAGGTCTTGGGGGCAACGTCGGATGGCGGCAGCGCCGAAACCGTGGATAGGATACTCTATAACGGGCAGGTCATTACCATTGATAAGGAAAATACGCAGGCGCGTGCAGTCGCTATCGGCAAGGGACGGATCGTAGCAGTCGGGACTGACGAGGAAATATTGAAGCTGAAAACGAAGAAGACAAAACTGGTCAATCTTGAGGGGAAGACCCTCCTACCCGGTTTCATTGACGGGCATAGTCATTTTATGGGATTCTCCAGGGGGAGAAGCGCTAACCTGTCGCCGCCGCCCATGGGTACTGTCCGCAACATCCGGGACATTATCTCTGCTTTACAACAATATAAAAAGGAAAATAAGATAGGGCCGGGCGAGTGGATCAGTGCTTTCGGATATGACACCGACCAGCTCGAAGAGCAGCGGCATCCGGCCAGGGAAGACCTGGATGAAGCCTTTCCCGACAACCCGGTTTCGCTGACGCATGCTTCAGGACACATGCTGGTCGCTAATTCCTACGCGCTCCGGCTCTCGGGGATCGACAGCCGGACAACCGACCCGCCGGGAGGTACCATCGTCAGGCGGGCTGGATCGCAGGAACCTACGGGTCTTTTACAGGAAACCGCCATGCGCTATCTTAAAAGAGGCGAGCCTAAAAAGCTGACCCTGGAAGAGCGATACCAACTGTTGAAGGAGCAGCAGGAATTGTATGCCAGCGTAGGCATAACCACGGCCCAGGACGGCATGACAGGCCTGGAGTCGATTGAGCTGCTGAGAAAAGCGGCAGCCGACGGAAAACTGTTTATCGACATAGTCGCTCTGGCCCAATACGCCACCTTAGATAAGTTACTCAGCGAAGGCAGCACGCGTTTCGGTGTCTATGACGCGCATCTGAAGCTGGGAGGATTCAAGATAACAGCCGACGGTTCCCCACAAGGCAAGACAGCCTTCTTCTCGCGGCCCTACCTTACGTCGGTCCCCGGGTGTAATCATGAAGCCTGTACCGGGCAGCCTACCTTGAACCAGTCACAGTTGGATGAAGCCATTGAAAAAGGTTTCCGCCACAACATCCACACCTTTGTGCACTGCAATGGCGATGCGGCTGTCGATATGTACATCAGCGCCGTAAAAAAAGCAGTCAATACCTTGTCGGTATCTGCTGCAGAACGTAGGCCGGTAGTGATACATTCGCAGTTTGTCCGCCCCGAACAGTTGGACCAGTACCGGGAATTCGGTTTTGTCCCTTCCTTTTTCACCAACCATACTTTCTTCTGGGGCGACGTACACGTCAGGAACCTGGGAAAAGAAAGGGCTTTTTTCTGCAGTCCGCTCAAGGCATCGCTCGACAGGGGAATCACTTTTACCAATCATACCGATTTCGGCATCACACCTATCGACCAGCTATTCCTGCTCTGGTCGTCGGTCAACCGTTTGTCAAGAACCAACGTTGTAATCGGTCCGGATCAGAGGGTGTCGCCCCTGGAAGGGCTCCGGGCCCTTACGATCAACGGCGCTTACCAGTATTTCGAGGAAGACAGCAAAGGATCGATAGAAAAAGGCAAGCTGGCCGACCTCGTAGTGGTTTCGGAGAATCCGCTCACGATCGATCCGCTGAAGATCAGGGACATCAAAGTATTGGAAACAATTAAAGAAGGTATAACTATTTATAAAAGACAGTAAACAGACGTGTTAGATCATATAAAGCAAGTTGATATCCGTACTCCGGAGAGAGTAGCCGAAATCGCATGGTTTGCCGACATTATCGGAGGAGACACCGAATACCTGGGCATACTTGATGCGGAGAGACGCAGCACATTCGATCATTGCTCGGACATTGTGCTCAGAGCTGAAGAAAACGGTTTCAACAGTATACTATTCCCTTCAGCCTATACCGTAGGACAGGATGTCCTGACATTTGCGGCCGGCATGGCGCCTAAAACAGACAGGATCAATTTTCTTGCCGCTATCCGTACCGGCGAAGTACACCCGCCAATGCTGGCACGCGCAATCGCCTCCCTCGACCACATGCTAAAAGGGAGGCTGATGCTGAATATTATCAATTCGGACCTGCCCGGGCTGCGGGAAAACCCTGAACTGCGCTACCAGCGATGTACGGAAGTGATCGAGATTTTGAAACAAGCCTGGACCACCGACCGCATCGAATATGAAGGACAGGTATACCGGTTCAACATGCCGTCGGAGCCGGTAAAGCCCTACCAGCAGAACGGGGGGCCGCTGCTCTACTTCGGCGGTACATCCGACGGCTCGAGGGAAGTCTGCGCCAAACACTGCGACGTTTTCCTGACCTGGCCGGAGTCGGAAGAGAGTATCTACGCCACCTTGCAGGATATGACCCGGAGAGCTGCATGCTACGGACGTAAGATAGATTTTGGTCTGCGGATACATGTCATTGTCCGCGAAACGGAAGAAGAAGCAAGGGCTTATGCCAGGAGACTGATCTCGAAATTTGATGAAAAAAGGGGGAAGGAAATCCGGGCCAGAGGAGAAGATTCCCGTTCATTGGGGGTACTCCGGCAGGACGAACTGCGGGAAACAGCCGATGAAGACGGTTATGTGGAAGAGATCCTCTGGACGCATATCGGGAAAGTGTTTTCAGGCTGCGGGGGCGGACTGGTAGGAAGTCCCGGACAGATCCTCCGTAAGCTTGACCGGTATATGGATATGGGTATCCGGGCTTTTATCTTCTCCGGGTTCCCACTGGAGGAAGAATCGGACCATTTCGCCCGTTTATTGCTCCCCTATCTTCCCAATGTTTCCCTTGCCAGGCTACAGGGAAGGATCCCGGGAAGCGTTCCCTCCACTCCCCTGACCTACGGTGTACTGGCATGAGTCAAGAGATAGATCCTGGCTCCGAAAATAACCTGAAGAGAGAGCTGAACCTGCTGGATGCCACCCTTCTGGTGGCCGGAGGGATGATCGGTTCGGGGATTTTTATCGTGAGCGCGGATATAGTCCGCAACGTAGGTTCGGCCGGGTGGTTGATACTGGTATGGGTCATCGGAGGGATTATGACCCTCATCGCAGCCGTTAGCTACGGCGAACTGAGCGCTATGTATCCCCGTGCCGGGGGCCAGTACGTATACCTGCGGGAAGCTTATAACCCCCTGGTGGCATTTCTTTACGGCTGGAGCCTTTTTGCGGTTATCCAAACCGGTACAATAGCCGCTGTCGGTGTTTCTTTTGCCAAATTTCTGGCATATCTGCTGCCCTGGGCGATCGAAGATATTTATGTTTTCCGGCTCGGAGGCTTTGCTGTTTCCGTGGCGCAGCTGGTGGGTATTTCCGTGATCATTTTCCTGACCTATGTGAACCGGAACGGTATTAGGGGCGGGAAGATCGTGCAGACCGTGTTTACTTCCACCAAGATCCTGAGCATAGCCGGGTTGATCGTCTTCGGCTTTGTTTTTTTCCGGGAAGAAGTCTGGGCCGTCAACTGGCTCGAAGGCTGGCGGCTGTACCGGCTCGATACCGGCGGAAATACATGGAGCTATGAGGGCATTCCGGCGCTGGGCGGGGCAATTGCCTCTGCGCTCGTAGGGGCTATCATGAGCTATGAAGCCTGGAATAACGTTACCTTCGTAGCCGGGGAAATCAATAACCCCCGGCGAAATATCGGTCTAAGCCTCCTGTTGGGAACAGGGCTTGTAACGTTGATCTACGTACTTCTAAACCTGATGTTTACGGCTGTCCTGCCCATGGACGATATCGCGTCAGCCGCAAAGGACCGCATCGGAATTGTAGCCTCGGAGGCTATTTTCGGCCCTTCCGGTACCGTTATCATAGCAGTGCTTATCCTGATCGCCACTTTCGGCTGCAACAACGGGTTGATCCTGGCGGGGGCCAGGGTATATTACAGCATGGCGGGGGACGGTTCTTTTTTCAGAAGCGCTTCGAAACTCAACAGGCATGCTGTTCCTGAAACAGCGCTCTGGATGCAGGCTTTCGTCGCCTCTGTACTTTGCCTGAGCGGGAAATACGGCGATCTGCTCGATATGATCACATTCGTAGCCGTGATGTTTTATGTATTGACTATCGCCGGTATTTACATTCTCCGGAAAAAGCAGCCGAACCACCCTCGCCCTTACACAGCCCCGGGGTATCCTTTCCTCCCGGCAGTGTATATCCTGCTCGGATCGGCCTTTTGCCTGCTGCTTATCATTTACAAGCCCGGCTTCACCTGGCCCGGGCTGATTATAACGCTGACAGGTATCCCTGTTTATTTTATTGTAAACAGTAAATGATCTCCTTTTCCGGTAGAAATCATACTATGCAAAAAATGTAGATTATCGTCCCCTGGAGGAAACAAAGCTCAGAAGGTCAAATTTCTGTAATCTGCCAAAAACGACATTCCCGTAAGAAAATTTGAGTTAAAATTTGTGATTAAATAGATAATTAATCTTAATTAATTAAATCTAATAGATATATAAATTACATATTATACCTTTGTAAGATATTTTAATCCAATATAAGGATTCAAATCACCTGTTCTTATTTTTTATGCCCGGACCAGGTTCCTGATGAAAATCGGGATTAAAAGGGAATCGTGTGAGGTACCGGTATGGTCCGAATCACGAGCTGTCGCGCAACTGTGAGTAACGTCTGAAATTTCCGCCGAATATGTCCACTGTCAGAAGAGATGGGAAGGACGGCGGAAATGTTACGAGCCAGGATACCTGCCTTTTACCGGATAGACAACGTTTTCGCGGAATAAAACAGGAGTCTGATCTTTTAGCCTTCCGGAGCCTGCAACCGGGCTGCTTTTGCATCATTATGCTCTTTTCCCCGAACGCGTTGCCGAGCGTGGGTTTCAACCTGCCCTCTTTCCCCACTACTACGATCGGCTCATTCCCCCAAACAGATGATATTCGCCAGCAGCGTGCCAGGTTCAAAAAAGGTGACCTGACGGCAGAGCAATACGAAAAAGCCATCGAGCAGGCCACTATCGATGCTATCCGGTGGCAGGAAGAGATCGGGATCGATGTGTTAGTAC
>CAZLGW010000063.1:0-21417 GCA_964559125.1 uncultured Cytophagales bacterium | reverse complement strand
ATGATAAAATAGCGCTGGAGGAAGTAGGCGCTTACGATAAAATCCTGCTGTCGCCCGGGCCGGGGATACCTTCGGAGGCCGGGGTTATGCAGGACCTGATCCGGGCTTATGCTCCGTCGAAAAGTATCCTCGGGATATGCCTGGGCGAGCAGGGGATCGCTGAAGTATTCGGAGCTTCGCTCGAGAATATGACAGACGTGCTGCATGGCGTAAGCCACGAAGTAACCGTAACAGATCCTTCCGAAAGGCTGTTCAAGGGAATTCCCGGTAGCTTTAAGGCAGGGCGGTACCACTCCTGGACGGTTATCCCGTCGTCTGTACCTGAAGACCTGAAAATTACCGCCGTAGATAAGGAAGGGCGGGTGATGGGAATCGCCCATACACGGTATGACGTGAAGGGACTTCAGTTCCACCCGGAGTCGGTCCTTACAGAATACGGCAGGGAAATGTTGGAAAACTGGTTGAAAGCATAAAATCCGGAGAGGGATGAAAAGTATACTGACGCATCTTTTTGAATACAAGCACCTGTCAAAAGAGCAGGCCAAGCACGTTCTGACAGGTATGGCGCGTGGGGAGTATAATCCTGCGCATATGGCAGCCTTTATGACTGCTTTCGTGATGAGGAACATTACCGTAGAGGAGCTCGAAGGCTTCCGCGATGCACTGCTGGAGCTGAGAGTACCGATAGACCTGTCTGACTTCGACCCGATGGATGTCTGCGGCACCGGTGGCGACGGGAAAGATACCTTTAATATTTCGACCTTGTCGTGCTTCGTCGTAGCGGCAGCAGGACAGAATGTCGCCAAACACGGTAATCACGCGGTTTCGTCTCATTGCGGGTCGTCGACTGTCCTTGAGTATTTCGGCGCCCCTTTTACCGATAATGAAGACACACTTAAAAAGCAGATCGACAGATCGGGCGTATGTTTTCTCCATGCGCCCATGTTTCACCCGGCGCTGAAGAACGTCGGACCTATACGCGGGCAGCTGGGGATCAAGACTTTTTTTAACATACTGGGTCCGATGGTGAATCCTGCGCTGCCCCGTAAGCAGTTGGTAGGTGTTTTCAACCTTGAGATCATGCGTCTCTATTCTTATCTGTATCAGCTTACAGACAAGAATTTCCTGATCGTCCATGGGCTTGACGGCTATGATGAGGTGTCGCTCACGAGTCCTTTTAAAATCAGTACGCCGGAAAAAGACGAGGTGATCGATCCCCGGGATTTCGGGTTTCCGTTGCTGGATCCCGCGTCACTGTCAGGGGGAGAGACCGTACAGGACTCGGCCAGGATTTTCGAAGCAGTATTGAAAAACGAAGCTACAGAGGCTCAGAAACAGGTGGTGATCGCAAATGCCGGCCTGGCGTTGTATGCGGCAAATCCCGGTTCTCCTCTTGAAGAGGCGATTTCGCAGGCCCGGGAGGCCCTGGAGAGCGGGAAGGCTTTGCAACATTTTAAGAGATTCATCGAAGCCTCCTGAAAACTTGGTTAATTTTGGAGTGTAGCAGCCGGCTATCAACTGCAGGCTCGCGGGTGAAGCGAAAAAGGGGAGCGGTTTTACAACTTTGCAACAAATGATGACCGGATTAGCTTTTTTCTTGCTGGGTTTCGCGGGATTTCTTTCGCCCGGCAAGGACTCCGTTTCCGGACCTGCTCTGCATGGAGATCGCGGTAGTGAAGCTCCGGTCAGCTATCGTTATCTGAGCTATCTGCCGGCGGATTATGCAGATGCAAAAAAGGTATATCCCCTGGTGATCTATCTGCACGGAAGCTCGGCAAGAGGCACCAACCTGAATTCGGTTAAAGTATCGGGACTGCCGCGGCTCGCCGAAGACGGCAGGAAGTTTGACTTTATCCTGGTAGCGCCGCAATGCCCTTCCGGCAGGCTATGGTCTTCAGAAGACTGGGCCGGTTCTTTGCTGAAGGAGTTGAACACCCGCTACCGCATCGATCCCGACCGGATCTACCTGACGGGGGTCAGCATGGGGGGCGGGGGCACTTTTGACGTTGCCAAACGCTACCCCGGAACTTTTGCAGCCTTGGCTCCCATGTGTGCCTGGGCGAGCGATACCTACCAGCTGTGCAAGCTGAAGAACGTTCCGGTCTGGACCTTTCACGGCACAGAAGACCACGTGGTTCCGATATCCGAGACAGAACAGAAAGTGAAAGTGCTCAGAGACTGCGGCGGCAGTATAAAATATACAAGACTGAAAGGAGAGGGCCATTCCATTCATTTTGTCTATGATCCGGACAACGAATACAGGTTGCTAGAATGGATGCTCAGTCATAGGAGGAAGAAGGAATGAGGGGAAGAAAAGGTGAACGACTTTACAACAAGGAACTTTACAAATAAACGAATGAATATCTTAGAGCAGATAGTAGCCAATAAGCGAAAGGAAGTAGAGATATCCAGACAAACGGTGTCGCCGGGGGAGCTTGAGCGGAGGCCATTGTTTGGCAGAGTCCCGGTTTCCCTGAAGGCTGCGCTGGAAAAAGCGGAGGTTCCCGCGATTATATCGGAGTTTAAAAAACAGTCTCCGTCGAAAGGAGTCATAAACGGAAATGCCAAACCGGAGGCGGTCACCAGGGGATATGCGGAAGCCGGGGCCGTGGCTTTATCGGTGCTTACGGACAAGCATTATTTCGGGGGCGATTTCGACGATTTCCTGGTAGCAAGGGCTGCAAACCCGGGCATACCGATGTTAAGGAAGGATTTTATAATAGATGAGTACCAGTTGTTCGAGGCGAAAGCGATAGGGGCAGACCTCGTGCTGCTTATCGCGGCCTGTCTTTCTCCTTCGGAGGTCAGGGAACTGAGCCAGACGGCGCACCGGCTCGGAATGGAAGTGTTGCTCGAGGTACATAATGCGGAGGAGCTTCGGCAGACTTTGTGCGATTCGGTGGATATAGTGGGTGTAAATAACAGAAACCTGAAGAATTTTGTAACTTCGATAGACGTATCCCTCGAATTGGCAGAACAGATCCCGGACGCATTTGTTAAAATATCGGAGAGCGGATTGAAAGATGCGCCGACTTTGTGGAAGCTTTTCCGGGCAGGCTACAAGGGATTCCTGATAGGTGAAACATTTATGAAGACAGACTCTCCTGCCGAAGCCCTGAAGGCTTTGCAGGAACAGATAGCCGGTCAACGGACTCTATTTGAACACACATAAAATTATTGATTGTATGAAAGTCAAAGTATGTGGAATGCGGGACAAGGCTAATATCCGGGAGCTTGTAGCTTTGCGTCCGTCATTTATCGGGTTTATATTTTATGAGAAATCGCCCAGGTATGTAGGCGATGCGCTGGATGATGAAACGATCAGGGCGATTCCGAGAGGGATTAATAAAGTCGGGGTTTTTGTGAATGCTAGTCCCGATTATATCCTGTCGGTGGTAAAGCAATACGACCTCCAGTATGTTCAGCTTCACGGGAGCGAGCTTCCCGATTTTTGCCGGAGTATCCGCCAGAAAGGGGTCAACATCATCAAGGCTTTCCTGGTGGACGAGCACTTTAATTTTGCGATGCTGAACAATTATAAGCCTCACTGCGATTTTTTCCTTTTTGATACTCCCGGCAAAAACCCCGGTGGAAACGGGACCTCTTTCGACTGGAGCATCCTGAAAAGATACGACAACGAAAAGCCTTTTTTCTTAAGCGGCGGGATAGGAATAGACAGCGTAGACGAAATTACCCGGCTGTCTCAGACGCTCCCCGTATACGGCATTGACATCAACAGTAAATTCGAGACTTCTCCCGGCATGAAAGATATCGAACAGGTCGATGCATTTATCCGGAAAATAAGAGCAGACGAAGAAAACGACTAAAAGCCCCGAAGGGGCGCAACACCCTAGCCCGGAAAGGGCGCCATCCCTCAACCCGGGGCGCAGTCCCGGGGACGGAAAAGAACAACAAAATGAGCGAAATCATAGCAGAAGAAAAAATCTTTGGAGTAGATGTAAGGGGCTACTACGGGAACTACGGCGGCGCCTTTGTTCCCGAAATGCTGCACCCTAATGTGGAGGAGCTCCAGGAGAGGTATCTGGAAATAATGGCGGAGGAAAGCTTTCAGAAACAGTTCAGGTACCTGTTGAAAAACTATGTCGGGCGGCCCACGCCGCTTTATCATGCGGAAAGACTTTCTGCGAAGTATGGCGGCCGCATCTATCTTAAACGTGAAGATCTCTGCCATACGGGAGCTCACAAAGTCAATAACACGATAGGGCAGATACTGCTGGCGCAGCGATTGGGGAAAAAGAGAATAGTAGCCGAAACCGGGGCCGGCCAGCATGGCGTGGCTACCGCTACGGTCTGTGCGCTTATGGACCTCGAGTGTATCGTGTACATGGGAGAGGTAGACATACAGCGGCAGGCGCCCAACGTGGCCCGGATGAAAATGCTCGGCGCCGAGGTAAGGGCGGCTACCTGCGGGTCGAAGACGCTGAAAGATGCCACCAACGAAGCCATGCGCCACTGGATCAATAACCCGGACGACACCCATTATATCATTGGCTCGGTAGTAGGGCCTCATCCGTACCCCGATATGGTAGCCAGGTTTCAGTCGGTTATATCGGAAGAGATCAGGCAGCAGCTTGCGGAGCAGGAAGGCCGTGAAAATCCCGGCTACGTAATAGCCTGCGTAGGGGGAGGAAGCAATGCCGCCGGCGCATTCTATCACTATCTTCATGAACCATCCGTAAAACTGGTTGCCGTGGAGGCAGCAGGGTTGGGGGTAGATTCGGGGCATTCGGCAGCGACCACTGCGTTGGGTAAGCCGGGTGTATTGCACGGGAGCAAGACCATCCTGATGCAAACGGACGACGGACAGGTAGTCGAGCCTTATTCCATCTCCGCCGGCCTGGATTACCCGGGGATAGGTCCTATACACGCCCATTTGTTTGAAACAGGCCGCGCAACGTTCTTATCGGCGACCGACGATGAAGTGGTGGAAGCGGCGTTTGAGCTGACCAGGCTGGAAGGGATCATCCCTGCCCTGGAGTCTTCACACGCCCTTGCCGTATTGGGGAGGATGAAATTTCAGCCTGAAGATGTTGTTGTGGTGAACCTGTCGGGAAGAGGAGATAAGGATATGAGTACATATATGAAAAAGATGGCTGACAGTTGATAGTTATCAGATGCCAGCCATCTTTTTTCAGACCAGGTACTTCAGGGTGATTACCTCCTTTTTAGTCAGGAACCGCCAGTTCCCTCTCGGAAGATCCTTTTTATTCAACCCCGCGAAGGTGGTACGGTCAAGCTTTTTGACCTCGTAGCCGAAGTGTTCGAACATACGCCGTACGATGCGGTTCCGCCCGCTGTGGATCTCTATTCCGACTACGAATGCGTCGGGGGTTACGATTCCCACGTCGTCGGGTTTGACAAATCCATCCTCCAGCTCGATCCCGTTTTTCAGGGCTTCAAAGTCTTCGAGCGTGATCGGTTTGTCCAGTTCCGCCTGGTATACCTTCTTGATATTGTGAGAAGGATGGGTAAGCTTGTCGGCCAGCTCCCCGTCGTTGGTAATGAGCAGCAGGCCGGTCGTGTTCCTGTCCAGCCGTCCGACCGGATAAACCCGCTCTTCACAGGCGCCTTCTATCAGTTGAAGGACAGTGCGGCGGTCTTCAGGGTCGTCTGTAGTGGTGATAAAATCTTTGGGCTTGTTGAGAAGGATATATACGAGCTTTTCCGCATTCAATATACGCTTCCCGTACTTGACTACGTCGGCAGGCCCTACCTTAAAGCCCATTTCGGTTACTACTTTGCCGTTTACAGTAATCTGCCCGGCTTCGATGAGCTCATCGGCCTCTCTCCTTGAGCAGATGCCGGCATTGGCTATAAAGCGATTCAGGCGTATATGGTCATCCTGGCCGGACTTCCCGCTTTTTTTATTTTCCCTTCCGGAGTCGCGGCTTTCATAATTAGGACGGGGCTTCCCGTCGGATGGCCGCCGGAAGTTCTCTTCTTTTTCCTCCTGCCTTCCCCTTGCCGGCCGGGACCCGGAAAATCTCCTCTCAGTATCGTCCGGAGAGCGCCGTTGTGAGCGATCGGCCCGTTCTTCATAGTTCCTGCCCTTTCTTCCTGCCTCTCTTTCATCCTTGAAACTGCTCCTTCTTCTTTCTCCGGAAAAGCTTTTATCAGGTCCTTTATCCCCTGAGTGGCGATCCCCATTCCATCTTCCTGCTTCTCTTTCATCCCGGGAACTGCCCCTTCTTCTCTCTTCGGAAAAGCCTCTGTCAGGACCTTTATCCCGTGAGTTGCGATCCCCATCCCATCTTCCTGCTTCTCTTTCATCCCGGAAACTGCTCCTTCTTCTTTCTTCGGAAAAGCCTCTTTCAGGCCCTTTCTCTCCTGAGTACCGCTCCCGGAACTGACGGGGTTCGCGTTCTCCTGGCCTGCTTCTTTCACGATCAGATTCCCCGGAAAACGGCCTTTCACCTTCCTTTTTCCTGAAATCTCCCGAATTCCTGAAATCACGTGATTCTTGCGGCCGGCTATCGGAGCCGAAGCGGCTTTCGCCCCGCGATCTCCTGCCGTATGGTCGGTCATCGCGATCTCCCCTATCTTCCTGAGGCCTTTCTCTGTGAGCCCGAACGCCCTCCCTGCGCCGGCTTTCATTTTCAGGCCGCCCGGTTTCCGGCCGGCCGGACTCCCTGCGCCGGGAGTCTGAACCCCCGGTCCCGCGCCTGTCATTTTCGAAATCGCTTCTCTTTTTCATTTTTCTAAGGAATTCTGTATCGCTACTGTATGTTTGCTTCCTGTTGTTTGTAATATTTTCTTCCTCTCCGGAAAGTGGGATCAAAGGTAAATATTATTCAGCCTATCGAAGCATCTTCCGTCTTGTTTATAAAAAAATGCTACTTTAACACGTTAGTTCGGGATGAGAGGTTTAGGTATATCACCCGCAGAGGGACATTGGTTCTTATTTCGAATTCATATTACTTAAATACGTTAAACTATTATTTAAAAAGCTGGTAGTGACCTTTACCTGAAACCCTTTATGAACAATACTTCCAGAACACCGCTTTGGAAGCCGGATGCGGCTTTGCTCGAAAATGCGAATATTAAAAAATATATGGACTGGCTTTTTGTTAAAAAAGGCCTCTATTTCAATAGTTACGAAGAGTTATGGCATTGGTCGGTGACAGACATAGAGAGCTTCTGGGAAAGTCTCTGGGTCTATTTTTCCGTAAAGAAAAAGGATGCCCATACGCAGGTATTAAACCGCGGTAAGGATGGCTTCATCGGAACCCGGTGGTTTGAAAGAGCAACCCTTAGTTATGCGGAAAATATTTTCAAAAACAAGGATAGGAGGCGTCCCGCTATATATTTTAAATCCGAAGGGCAAAAGCTGACCTCCATTTCCTGGGACAGCCTGGAGAAGCAGGTAGCTGCGGTAGCGGCATGGCTGAAAAGCGTCGGAATCAGGCCCGGCGACCGGGTAGCAGGGGTACTGCCCAATACCCCCCATGCTATCGTGGCATTCCTGGCTGCCAATTCTGTCGGGGCGGTCTGGTCATGCTGCTCGCCTGATTTCGGGAATATGGCGGTAGTAGACCGGTTTTACCAGATATCGCCAAAAGTGATATTTGCCGTAGACGGGTATTCCTACAACGGGCGGAAGTTTAATAAGCTGGAAGATATTTCCCTCATACAGGGGGCCATACCTTCTGTCAGGCATATGGTAGTGATCCCGTACCTCGATCAGGATTGCGACTTGTCCGGGTTTATTTCATGGGACGACATCCAGATGGCGTCGGCGCCGGTGCTGGAATTTGAAGCCATGCCTTTTTCTCACCCGATATGGGTCCTGTATTCTTCCGGGACCACCGGGAAGCCGAAGGCAATAGTACACAGCGCCGGAGGATGCCTGCTTGAGCATCTGAAGGCATTGGTCTTTCACCAGGATGTGCGGCCCGGCGAAAATTTTTTCTGGTATTCCACAACCGGCTGGATGATGTGGAACTATGCGTTGAGCGCTCTTCTGACAGGAGCTACACTTACTTTGTATGACGGGTCTCCGGGTTTCCCGGATATTAATGTTTTATGGGATCTGGCTGCGGCTGCAAAGATCAATCATTTCGGGGCGGGAGCTTCTTTTTTCAATGCCTGCATGAAGGCGGGCGACCAGCTGGTCGCCAGGGAGTTGAAGGCGCTGAGGAGCATAGGCTCTACCGGCTCGCCGTTAACCCCTGAAATGTTTAAGTGGATTTACGACCATATCAAGAAAGACGCATGGCTGGTATCAATCAGCGGGGGTACAGACGTTTGCAGTGCTTTCGTTGGCGGATGCCCGCTCGAACCGGTATACGCCGGCGAGATACAGTGCAGGATGCTGGGCGTTAAAGTGGAAAGCTATGATGAAAGCGGGAATCCGCTGATCGGGGAGCCGGGAGAAATGGTCATTTCCCAGCCGATGCCCAGTATGCCGGTGTATTTCTGGAACGATACTGACGACAAAAGATACCGTGAAAGCTATTTCACACGTTTTGAAAATGTATGGACTCACGGAGACTGGATAGAGATTACGCCATACAAGACAGTCATCATTTACGGGCGCTCAGATGCGACTCTTAACAGGCAGGGCGTAAGGATCGGGCCGTCCGAGATTTATAACGTTGCCGAAAGCTTTGAAGAGGTGAAAGACAGCCTGGTGATATACCTGGAAAATCAGGACAAAATATTCCTGTTTCTGGTGATGAATGAAGGGGCAGGCTTTACCGAAGACCTGGCGGGCAGGATCAGGGCAAGGCTTCGCTCGGACTATAGCCCGAGGCATGTTCCCGACGAGATAGTCGTCGCCCCTGATATACCTTATACTAAAAGCGGTAAAAAAATGGAAACACCCGTAAAAAGGATATTAATGGGCATGAACCCCGGCAACGCCGTAAGCAAGGAAGCCATGGCTAACCCGGGATCGGTGTCTTTTTTCGAGAACCTGCTGGCAGACAAGGGGAAATAGACTGCACATTTCAACCAGAATTATTATTTTAGTGGAAAGACAGAAATCAGGAAGCCGATGAACAGAAATCAAGAGAGAGATAATATCCGGAATACGCCTGTGCAGGTCCGGATCCCGATTATGCTCAGCCTGGCCCTTGCAGGCGGTATCGTAATCGGGGTAACGTTGCTGGGAGGGAGCACAAGAACCAATGATCTTACCGAAGGGTATGCCAAATTCAGGGAAGTTTTAAGCGGAATCGATCAGTACTATGTGGACACAGTCAATACGACTGACCTTGTAGATTATTCCATAACCAAAATGCTTGAAAAACTGGATCCTCATACGTCGTATCTTACGAGTGAAGAGGCTATTGCAGCGCGCACCCAGCTCGAATCCGGGTTTGACGGGATTGGCGTGGAATTCAATATCTACAACGACACCGTTTATGTCGTCACCCCCTTGTTCGGCGGTCCCTCCGAAGAGATTGGTATCTTAAGCGGCGACCGTATTCTGACAGTCGATGATCAGGCCCTTTCAGGCCCGGGAGTCAACAATAGCAGGGTTTTCAAAATGCTGAGAGGAAAACGGGGTACGCAGGTAAAGCTGGCAGTGGAACGGGGCGGGGTGAAAGACCCCCTGGTTTTTAATGTGATCAGGAACAGGATACCTACCTATTCGGTCGATGCTGCCTATATGGTGGACAAAAGGACAGGCTATATAAAGGTGACCCGGTTTTCGGAATCGACTTACGACGAGTTTAAGAAGGCGCTGGAGATGCTGAAAAAAGAGGGGCTCGAGCAACTTGTACTTGATCTTAGGGGTAACCCCGGAGGGTATATGGAACGCGCAGTCAACATGGCCGACGAGTTTATTTCGGGCGATAAGCTGCTGGTCTATACCAAAGGAAAAGGAAAGCGGTTTGATAAGGAAAGCAGGGCCCATATAGCAGGGATGTTTGAAGAGGGGCCTATTGTAGTGCTTGTCGATGAAGGCAGCGCTTCGGCTTCCGAAATTGTGGCGGGCGCTTTACAGGATCACGACCGGGCACTGATCGTGGGACGCCGGACCTTTGGAAAAGGATTGGTGCAGATGCCCCAGAAGCTTTCAGACGGATCGGAGCTGAGGCTTACGGTTTCGCGCTACTATACCCCTTCCGGGCGGAGTATTCAAAAGCCTTACGAAATGGGAGGCAGCGAAGAGTATCAGAAAGATCTTTCAAAGAGATTCGATAACGGAGAATTTTTTCACGCAGACAGCATTCACCTCAATAAAGACCTGAAGTATAAAACAAGCGGAGGCAGAGAGGTATACGGCGGCGGGGGTATCATGCCGGATGTTTTTGTAGCCAGGGACAGCAGTGGGAACAGCAAATATCTGTTTGAGCTGAGGGGTAAGAATATTATCCGTGACTATGCTGTGAAATATGCGGCTCAAAATGAAAAAGCGTTGCAAAAAGACTCTTTTTCAAAATTCATCGAGCATTTTATAGTGACTGATAAAATGCTGGAAGAGATCGTCCGTGAAAGCAGGAAGCAGGGAATAGAATACAGTGAAAAGGATTTTCAAAAATCCCGGTCGAAGATACAGCTCGAAGTAAAGGCGCTTTTGGGGCGTTATGTATGGGGAAAACAGCGGAAAGACGGCTTTTCGAATGAAGTGTACCAGATCATTAACCCGTCAGATAATATTTACCAGGAAGCATTGCGCCGGTTTGATAATGCCCGGGCGCTGGAAAAAGGAGATTTTGACCGGGTAAACCCGAGATAAATGACCTAATTTTGTGATTTAATCCGTCAGTTACTCACATAGTATTGGAAAACCGCATTATCTATTGGTTCCGCAACGACCTGCGCCTGGACGACAATGAAGCATTCTGGACGGCAGTCAGCGACGCGACCGAGCTTTTACCGGTATATGTTTTTGATCCCAGGCGTTTCAGGCTACGCGCTCTCGGTTTCAGGAAAACAGGGCTAAACCGGGCATATCATATTCTTGAGGAGGTTCATAATCTGCGGGAAAGGCTTAAGGAAAAGCAGGGCGACCTCATTATCAGGGTAGGCGAGCCTGAGAAAATTATTGCAGACCTGGCGAAGCTTCACCAGGTTTCTGAAGTGCGTGCTTCCAAAGAGATAACCCTCGAAGAAACGAACGTTGAGGCATCGGTGAGCAAAAGACTGAAAGAGATCAACGTAGATATATCGCTTACGTGGATGAGTACCCTCATTCACCCGCACGACCTGCCTGTCTATATCTCGCGCCTGCCGGAAGAGTACGGGCAGTTTGCAGGGCTGATCCGGCAAACGCCTATCCGGAATCCCGTAGCCGGGCTGGAATCAATACCATTTATGACCGGGGAGACGGGATCTGACCTGCCCGACCTGAGAGAGTTGGGGTTTAGCGAGGAGGAGCTGAAGACCGGTAAAAGCCCTGACGTACGCAGTATGACGGAAGCAGAGCTGAAAGCGAAGGTAGCATCCGGAAAAGCAGGTGCGGAAGAATTCATGAACTGGGTTTCAGACGGCCTGATAAGCCCCCGCCTGGCGTATCATCATACGTCGGGTACACCGCTGGGAGCGGCCTTGTACGACCAGCTTACATGGAGAGACTACCTTCAGTTCCTGGCGCTCAAATACGGTACACGTCTATTTAAACCTTCGGGCCTGGTTCACCGGATAGACAAGGAGTGGAAATACGACAGGGAAAGTTTTCACCAATGGAAGGACGGGAAAACTTCCAGCCCTGAAGTAAACCGGTCGATGGAGGCGTTAAGCAGGGAAGGTATGCTCAGCTTCGGGGAGTCGAGGGTTGCCGCGCAATACCTGATAGATGAACTGGGAGTGAACTGGACGTGGGGGGCCGCCTGGTTTGAAAGTCAGCTGACGAATTACGAAGTGGCTTTAAACTGGGGTATATGGAACTATTTTGCAGGGGTGGGTCCGGGGAGGATGGAGGATATTCTTTAATATTAATTACATTTGATCTGTTTTAACTATCACATCACAAAACAAACAGTACCACTATGTCCAGAATTGTAGTATCTCTGATGGTTATTCTCGTCGCATTTGGCTCCACCAGTTGCGGCACTTATAACGGGATGGTAAGCAAAGATGAGGCCGTCAAGGAAGCTTGGGCGAAAGTACAAAGCCAGTATCAGAGACGATCTGACCTCATCCCCAACCTCGTCAATACCGTAAAAGGAGCTGCCGATTTTGAAAAAAGTACCCTTGAAGGCGTAATAGAAGCACGCTCAAAGGCTACGCAGACTACCATCAGCCCCGACAATCTTACACCCGAGAATATACAGAAGTTCCAGGCAGCCCAGGATGGACTGAGCAGCGCTCTTTCCCGTCTCCTGGTTACGGTGGAGCGTTATCCGGAGCTGAAGGCCAACCAGAATTTCCTGGAGTTACAGGCCCAGCTTGAGGGAACCGAAAACCGGATTACTGTAGCGCGGAATGACTTCAATGCAGCGGTGAGGGATTATAATTCGACCGTGAGATCATTTCCGGCCAATATCATGGCAGGAATTTTCGGGTTTGCCACCAAAACCCCCTTCGAGGCTTCCGAGGCGGCGCAGAGCGCTCCTACGGTACAGTTTTGAACTCGCTGACTTTTCAAGAATTAACCTATTCTGAATGTCCTCTAACAAGGTACCATTCTTTACTGCGGAGCAGCAAAAGCAGGTTGTGGAAGCCATCGCCGCTGCTGAGAAAATGACGTCCGGAGAGTTGAAGGTTTTTATCGAAGAAAACTGCCCGGAAGACGTCATAGAGCGGGCGTTGGCAGTTTTTGACGAATTGGAAATGCAGCAGACAAAGCTTCGCAACGGGGTACTGTTTTACCTGGCCTATGAAGACCATAAGTTTGCCGTGATCGGGGATAAAGGGATCCATGAGAAAGTCCCGGCAGATTTTTGGGAAACTACGAAAGAGCATCTCCGGGAGCATTTTATCAAAGGAGAATTTGCGGAAGGCTTCGTGCAGGGAATCCTGGAAGCAGGCGAGCAGTTAAAGAAGCACTTTCCTTACCACGGAAATAAAGACAATGAGCTGCCGGATGAGATTGTTTTTGGCAAATAGATAATGAATGTAAAGGGGCTTATTTCCGTTTTTTTTGTCTTCCTTTCCGGCCTGGCGGGGCTTGCGCAGAACATTCCGCCCAGGCCTGATCCTCCGCGGCTGGTCAACGATTTTGCACAGCAACTGAACCCGACAGAAGCGGCTGCCCTCGAGCAGAAGCTGGTTGCATATAATGACTCTACTTCTACCCAGATCACCGTAGTGGTCGTTCCCACTACCGGCGATCACCCCATTGCCGACTATGCGTTTGCCCTGGGCAGGGAATGGGGTGTCGGCCAGCAGGGCAAAAATAACGGCCTGGTAATACTCTGGGCCTCGTCCGACCGGAAAGTGTTTATCGCTACAGGCTATGGGATGGAGGGGGCGATCCCCGATGCAATAGCCAAGCGGATCATTAACCAGGTCATTATCCCGGATTTCAGGAACGGGATGTTCTACAGGGGGCTTGACCGGGGCGTGGATGCCATTATGAAGTATGCGGCAGGGGAATACAAAGCTGACCCTGCGGCGGATAAGGAGGAAGGGTTTCCTATCGGGCTGCTTGTTTTTATTATCATATTCATCATCGTGCTGATCTCGATTTCCAGTGGTGGAAAAGGAGGTAATAACCGGGGAAAAGGATATAACGCCGGACCTGTATTCTGGCCTTACACTACCTACTCGGGCCGCGGGCGCTCCTCAGGGAGCTGGGGAGGAGGAGGTTTCGGCGGCGGATTTGGAGGTGGCGGCGGAGGTTTTGGCGGCTTCGGCGGCGGAAGCTTCGGCGGCGGCGGCGCAGGAGGGAGTTATTAAAGAGCCCCTACCTCAACGCCTCCCAGAGTACCTCTGCCGGGTGCAGCGCTGTCCTCCCCGTGCCGTCGTGGATCTGGTGACGGCAGCTCGTGCCGGGTGCCGCGATAATCACCTCTTCGGGTTGCTGTCTCACGGTCGGGAACAGCACCAATTCACCGATTTTCATCGAAATATCGTAGTGCTCTTTTTCATAGCCGAAAGAGCCGGCCATACCACAGCAGCCTGAAGGAATAAGCTGAACCGAATAATTTTCCGGGAAAGACAGCATCTTTTTTGTCGGTGTCAGGCTTGAGATTGCTTTTTGCTGGCAATGTCCGTGCAGTTTGATCAGGCGTTTTTCGGAAGTGAACACATCTCTCGAAATTCTTTTGGCATCCATTTCCCTCGCTACGAATTCATCGAACTGAAGACAGTTTACAGCTAATGATTTCGCTGCTTCGACAAGGGAATCAGCCACCAGATCGGGGTATTCGTCGCGGAAGGTCAGGATCGCCGACGGCTCTATACCCACCAGGGGTGTGTCGTCGCTGATGATGTCTTTGAGCGCGGCGACATTCCGGTTGGCAATTTTCCTGGCATCTTTCAGAAGTCCTTTGGAAAGCTGAGGCCTGCCCGACGGCGCGTGGTCGGGTATAATGACCTCATAACCCAGCTTCTCCAATGCCCCGACGGCTTTTTTTCCGATTTCGACATCGTTGTAGTTGGTAAACTCATCGCAGAAGAAATAGACTCTGCGCCCGTTGGGCGTCCGGCCCGTATTTTTCTTCCTGCCCGAAAACCACCTTTTCAGGGTAGTTTTATGCAACAGCGGCATGGTCCGTTCCGGGTGAAAGCCGACCAAACGGTTGGCGATCTTCCGAAGGGGGGCATTTTTGAAAATGAGATTGTAGCCCCACGGCGCAATGCCGGCAGCCAGACCGCTCATTTTACTGAAATTCCCGACGAGCCATGATCTGAGCGGTACGCCGTGCTCGTCATGATAGTGCTGCAGGAACTCCATTTTCAGCTTGGCGACATCCACGTTGGAAGGGCACTCCCCTTTGCATCCTTTACAGGCCAGGCAGAGATCAAATACTTCTTTTATCTCCGCATGATCAAAGCGGTTGGCCTTATCGGAGTTAGTGAGCATTTCGCGCAGCATATTGGCCCTGGCCCTTGTCGTATCCTTCTCGTTCCGGGTGGCCATAAAGCTGGGACACATCGTCCCACCGCTGAGATGAGTCTTCCGGCAGTCGGCAGAGCCGTTGCACTGCTCGGCATGCTGAAGGATGGTCTGGTTTTCAAACCTGAAGTAAGTCGGGATCTCCGGGGTTTTCTGGTCGGCCTCATAACGGAGATATGTATCCATAGGAGGCGTATCCGTTATTTTTCCGGGGTTGAAAATGCCTTTTGGATCCCAGGTAGCCTTGATCAGCTTGAATAAGCCGTAGTTATGATCCCCTACCATTTGGGGAATAAACTCTCCTCTGAGCCTGCCGTCGCCGTGCTCGCCTGAAAGCGAGCCGTCGTATTTTTTCACCAGCGAAGCAATTTCCTCGGCGATCATCCGGAATTGCCGGTGTCCTTCACTGGTTTTCAGGTTAATAATGGGGCGCAGATGTATTTCCCCGGAGCCGGCGTGCGCATAGTGGACCGCAGACATGCCGTGCTTTTGAAGAATAGTGTTAAAATCACGGATATATTCCGGCTGGTCCTCCACATCCACCGCGGTGTCTTCGATAACGGCAACCGCTTTGTCGTCGCCCGGAATATTGGCGAGCAGGCCGAGTCCCGCTTTTCTCAATGTCCAGATTTTCTTCGTATCGTCGCCTACGAGCAGCGGGAAGTGGTAACCCATACCCTTCGCCCGGAATTCCGCTTCCAGGAGTTGGGCCGTTTGCCCAACCTGTTCGGGGGTTTCATTCGAAACATCTACGACCAGAATGGCCGGATAATCTCCTTTTTCATTGTATTTTACAAAAAAAGCATTCTGCCTTTGCTCCGGGTTTTTGGCAGCGCATTCCAGGATGTAGCTGTCGATCAGTTCTACTGCCTGAGGCTTGTATTTCAGCGACAGCACCGTTGCACGCAGCGCCTCGTCGATAGTATTGAAGTGGGCGCAAACCAACCCCTGTGACGGGGGGGGAGGCGGAATAATTTTCACTTTGATCTCTGTCAGGAAACAAAGCGTCCCCTCCGAACCAGCGATCAACCGGCACATGTTAAACGCCGGGCCGCTCTCCGTATAAGGGCTGCAGTCAAGCAGCATATCGAGGGCATAGCCCGTATTTCTTCTCTCGATAGATTTTTTAGGGAAATTCCTCCGGATCTCATCCCGGTTATAAGGATCGGAAAGGATCCGGTCGGTCGTATGATAGATCTGTTTCAGAAGGGGAGACTGATCTTTCTCGAATATCAGGCTCTTCAGCTCTTCCGGCGATAGGTTTTTGAACACCGCTTCAGACCCGTCTGACAGCAGTGCGCGTACCTCCAGCAGATGTTCCCTGGTACTGCCGTAAACTACCGAATTCGATCCGCACGAGTTATTTCCCACCATTCCGCCTATCATCGCCCGGTTGGCGGTGGAGGTCTCGGGGCCGAAATACAGCCCGAAAGGCTTAAGGGCCATATTGAGCTCATCCCTGACGACTCCCGGCTGGACCCTGGCCCATTTTTCTGCCGGGTTGATCTCGAGAATCCGGTTAAAGTATTTGGAAACGTCTACCACTATCCCCCTGCCGACCACCTGCCCGGCGAGGGAAGTCCCGGCGGTACGCGGAATCAGCGGAATGCGCTTCTCGTTTGCAAACCGGATCAGCTTTTTCAGGTCATCCTCCGACTTTGGTACGGCTACGGCGAGGGGCATTTCGCGATAAGCTGAGGCGTCGGTCGCGTATAACGTGCGCATCACGTCGTCGCTGTAGAATTCGCCCTCAAGCCCGGAGGAAAGCCCGGCAAAAGATATACCGCCGGCAGTTGTTTCGATAGACATTCTTTGTAAAATACAATATTCGCAAACACACAAAGTTAAGCAAGTCCTCTCAAAACAAGGGCTGCATCCGCTCGTTATATTTCCATACCTTTACATGATGGAAAAAACGGCTGTAATATCTTTTGAGGATCTTAAACTCAACCGTCAGCTTCTCAATGCGATCGCTGAAGCAGGCTACGACCAACCTACGCCGGTCCAGAGCCAGGCTATACCCCTTATTATGGCCGGTCACGATGTATTGGGAATTGCACAGACCGGAACGGGTAAAACAGCGGCGTTTGTATTGCCGCTGCTGATGAAATTAAAATATCCGCAGGGAGACCATGTACGGGGACTGGTGTTGTCGCCTACCCGTGAGCTCGTGCTTCAGACGGGACAGGTCATCGAGGCTCTTGCCCGGTATACCGGGCTGAGACATACCTGTCTCTACGGAGGGATCGGGGCCAGTCAGCAGATAGAGAGTATACGGAAAGGCATCGATATTATCGTCAGCACGCCCGGACGTTTTATGGATATATACCTGAAAAACGAGATTGTAGTCAAGCATCTGAATACACTGGTCCTGGACGAGGCCGACAAGATGATGGATATGGGCTTCATGCCCCAGATCAGGAAAATCCTGGAGGTAATCCCCGTCAAGAGGCAGAACCTGTTGTTTTCGGCCACGTTCCCCGACAAGGTAGAGCGGCTCTCGGCAGAATTCCTGGAGTACCCGACGCGGGTAGAGGTGTCGCCGCAGGCCACTACTTCGGAGATGGTGGAGCAGGTTTTGTTTAAAGTGCCGAATTTCAGAACGAAAGTTTTTTTACTGGAGCATCTTTTAAGGCAAAATGAAGATTTTAACCGCGTAATGGTATTTACCAGGACGAAGGAAACGGCCAATAACATCTATAAATACCTGGAAAGGAAAGTAATCCCCGAGGAAAAGATACGGGTAATACATGCCAATAAAGGACAGAATACCCGTATCAATGCCATGAATGACTTTAAGAACGGCGACATAAGCGTGCTGGTAACCACCGACGTCACTTCCAGGGGAATAGATGTCAGCGAAGTCAGTCATGTGATCAATTTTGACGTACCGCTGATCTACGAGGATTACGTGCACCGGATTGGGAGGACAGGGCGGGCCAACAGCAGGGGGCAGGCGATCACGTTTATGACGATGGCTGACGAATATCATATAAAAAAAATCGAGGCCCTGATCAGGATGGAGATCCCGGGGAAGGACCTGCCCGACATTACGATAGCGCCCACCTCTTTCGAAGAAAAACAGGTCATGCTTAGGGAAATAGACAATCAGCGACGGCGTGAAGACCCTGATTTTCAGGGGGCCTTCCATGAGAAAAAAAGCAGGCCGGCCAGGAAATCACCTTCAGTCAGGCGAGGGTCAAAACGGAAGAGTTGAAAAAAATGTAATAATTGTTGTATACTTACCGTTTCATATTAGCTAGATCCCTTCTTAGAATTTATAGTTTAGAAAAGCATTAAAATGAGGATTCAGGTCGGTATTTGGTTTGTGCTGGTTTTACCTGGGATAGTAAAAGCCCAGGCGCAGCTTGTCAGTAACAGCCAGCCGGTTGGAGAGCCGTCGCAGGAAAGACGGGTTTTATCTCTTTCCGAAAGAAAAGTATTACCCCTTTTTGGCGAATTGCGGAAATCTTCCGACCAGATCAAGGAGGAGATTAGCTTTTTGAATGACTGCGATGCCAATTTCGGATCGCGCAAAGAGGCCAGCCAGTTTTTTGCCGCCAGGGGCTGGGAATACCTGCAGGAAGGACAGCTCGATACTGCTTCTTACCGTTTCAACCTGGCATATCTGCTGAACGAGAAAAATGTAGACGCCTATTGGGGGCTGGGAGTAGTCTGTTTTCAACGGGAGGATTTTAACAACGCCTTCCGGATGCTGAAGAAGGGCGTCGAAATAGAGCCTCAGAACGTGCCGCTGATGGTCGACCTCTCTTCGATTTCTATTAAGCTCTACGAAGAATCTGCCGACAGCGTCAAGCTGGAAGATATACAACGCCTGCTCGAACAGGCTGCCGCTCTTGATCCAGGCTACGCCCAGACCTTCTTTAATTTGTCTGTTGCCGAATATTACCGTGGAAATTACAACGAGGCCTGGGAGAACCTGCATAAAGGCAGGACGCTCAATTTCTCGCTTGTCAATCTCCAGTTTGTTGAGCAGCTATCTGAAAAATCGCCGGATCCGAAGGGGTTTTTTAAGAGCACGGCTAATTAGCCTGTTTCATTGCCGATATCCTGAGCCGGAGCCTTTCACACAGGAAAGTCTTCGGTTTTTTTATGACACGGAAGGAAACCCCAATGTTGTCGAAAGAAGTGCTTCGGAGCTGGTTAAGGAAACCCTGGGTTTGGGTAATCTTCGGCGTCTGGATGATCATAAAGGTCTATGACCTGGCATTTCCCTTTGAAAAGAATATTCTCTATTCCGTACAGGTCAAAGACCAGAGCGGGGATCTTATGCATGCATTTCTTTCCGGCGACGACAAGTGGCGTATGTATGCGGAGCTCGACGAAATTACCCCTCTTTTAAAGAAAACGTTCCTGTATAAGGAAGATAAGTATTTCTATTACCACCCGGGAGTGAATCCCGCTTCGGTCTTAAAGGCCCTGGCAGCCAATATCATACAACGGGAAACAGTTTCGGGAGCCTCTACCATTACCATGCAGGTGGTGCGTATGATGCAACCCAGGCCCCGTACTCTGAAAAGCAAGCTGATCGAGGTATGGAACGCATTCAGGCTGGAAAGAAGGTATTCCAAGGATGAGATTCTGCAGATGTATTTTAACCTGGTACCTTTCGGGGGTAACATAGAAGGTGTCAGGTCGGCTTCGGTGCTCTACTTCGGCAAGCCACCCCGGCTGCTGAGCCTGGCCGAGATCACGACCCTTACGGTAATCCCGAATAATCCCGCCTATCTTACCCCGGGACAAAAAGGAAACCAGCGTCTTCTGGGCGAGAGGAATAAATGGCTGAAAAGATTCGGAAAGAGCCGCCTTTTCCCGGACGGGGTCATTATCGATGCACTGGAAGAACCTATGGAAGCCTCCAGGAAGGAGGCGCCCCGAAAGGCCCCCCACTTCGCTATAAGGATTAAAAAGGCATATCCGTCAGATCATATCATCGTGGCATCGCTCCGGCAGCCCGTGCAATCGCAGGCCGAAGCGCTGGTGAAGAATTACGTCAACCGGATCCGTACGCTCGGAATAAACAACGCCGCGGTTTTGGTACTGAACAATGAAACGATGGAAGTGGAAGGATATGTAGGTTCGGCCGATTTCGGGAACCCGTTTGACGGAGGCCAGGTCGATGGCGTCAGGGCAGTCAGATCGCCCGGCAGTACACTCAAACCCTTTTTGTACGCTTCGGTGTTCGACAAAGGATTGGCTATCCCAAAAAGTGTGATCAATGATGTTCCTTCCAATTTTGGGGGCTATGAGCCGGAAAACTTCGATATGAAATTCAAAGGTCCGGTTACCGTAGAATTTGCGCTTGCCAACTCGCTCAACATACCTGCGGTTAAGCTGCTTCGCCAACTGGAGACCAGGAACATGATCGATCAGTTGAAAAAAGCAGGATTTAAAACGATCGACAAACAAGCCGACGGACTTGGACTCTCGCTGATCCTGGGCGGGTGCGGTGCAACATTGGAAGAACTGACCCGCATGTACGCGATGTTCGCAAGACATGGGCATTACTGTGAAGTGAGGTTAGTAAAAGGACCGGTAAAAAACGGGCCAGGCACGCCCCTTGTTTCGGAGGAGTCGGCCTACATGGTGACGCAGATCCTGTCGCAGTCCGACCGGCCGGACCTACCCAACAGTTTTGACAACACCTACCGGCTGCCGCGTATAGCCTGGAAAACGGGTACTTCCTATGGTAAGCGGGATGCCTGGAGCATCGGGTACAACAAAAGATATACGATCGGGGTATGGGTCGGGAATTTCTCGGGGAAGGGGGTTCCCGAGCTGAGCGGTGCGAACATTGCCACTCCTCTTTTGTTTGAGCTCTTTAATACGATCGATTATAATTCACCGAAGGACTGGTTTGTAAAGCCGGCTCAACTGGAGCTTCGGAAGGTGTGTTCGCATACAGGCGATATCCCGGCAGAGGGTTGTACCGATATTATAAACGGCGACGCGATCATAGGCGTCTCCGGTTTCAGGAGGTGCGAGCACTTGCGGCAGGTCTTTACAGATGCCGGGGCAAATATATCGTACTGCGCTCACTGCCTGCCCGCCGGCGAGGTGTCGAAGAAAAGCTACCCGAACCTTGCGCCGGAGCTTATCGCATTCTACAACTATGCCAAGATCCCGTACCCGAAGATACCGCCTCACAACCCGGACTGTGACAGGATATTCGTAGAAGGGGCGCCGGTGATCGTGAGCCCCCAGGAGGGAACCGAATATTATCTCCGGTCGGGCAAAGGCTCGGAAATCCAGTTGATGTGCCAGGCAGCCCAGGATGTAGGCAGCGTTACCTGGCTGGTCAACGACCGGGTGTTGAAGAAAGCATCGCCTTCACAGCCGGTATTCCTGGAGCCTCCGTCGGGTGTGGTGAAAATTTCGTGCGCCGATGATAAGGGGAGGAATACGGATGTGGTGATTTTTAC
>CAZLGW010000062.1:0-22605 GCA_964559125.1 uncultured Cytophagales bacterium | reverse complement strand
CCACAGACATTACGACAGGGAGATCCTTATCAAAGAGGGTCTCCCTTTTTTTGTGCCTGCCCTTCTGCTACGCTCAGGGGCCTGCCGTCCCGTAGGGCCGCTCACGTGCATAACCCCCGACGGAGTGTAACGGAGTCGGGGGGAAGCGCACAAGACTAGGAAGATAGCACCCTCAAAAAACATCAAAAAAATTGCAACATTTGAAACAAACAAGTCCCTCCCGACGTACCGTATATTGTTAGCATATACTCAATTGAACAGACATTGCTACTGAGATCCGGATCTTCTTTTGACGGGGATGATTTTGAAAGCCTGGTTGAAGCTTGTATACAAGGTAACAATCTGGCTCAGAGGACTATATTTAAGCGATATTTCAGTTATGTGAAAGGAATAAGCCTGCGCTACTGTTCTTCGTATGAAGAGGCGGAAGAGGTTTTGAACGAGTCGTTCCTGAAGATGTTCCAGAACCTGCACCGGTATGATCCCAATCAGCCGTTCAAAGCCTGGCTCAGAACGATCGTCATTAATACGGCTATCAGTTACTACCGGAAAAACCACAAGCATCAGAAGGACAGGATTGCTCTCGAAGACGCACCCGTTCCGAGGTTTGATGACAATGTGGTGGAGAAATTAACGGGCGAAGAGATTATAGGGCTTTTGCAGGTTATAAAGCCGGTTTACAGGAGTGTTTTCATGCTGCATGTCGTGGATGGCTATAACCATAGGGAAATAGCGGCGATCCTCGACATCAACGAGGCGACGGTCCGTTCTCACTACATGAGGGCCCGGGCGCGCCTGCAGCATCTGATCAAGCAATATTACCCGGACCTTTTTCCGAAGGATTGGGAGTTACGGTCTTTTAAACAAAATGAAAACTAACAGATTTGAAGAAACGATACGAAAAAAGCTAGAGGGAATCCAGCCGGAATTTGCCGATGAAGACTGGAATCGCTTTCAGAAATACTATAAGGTAAATACGCCGGGTAGTTTCTGGAAATCGTACCGCTCTAAAATTGCATATGGCGCTGCCGCATCGTTCGTCGCCGGTCTGAGCGTCGCCTGTGGTTTATTGTATTACCAGAATACGGAGTTGCGGGAGGAAATAGCGGAGCTGAAACAGATCGTAAGTCGCTATGAGAACCCGGAGAATAATGAGAATAAATTACCGGAGGAGCAGAAGCCCGCAACTTCTGACCATGCCGTAGTAACAAGCCGGGGAGAATACAGGCAGACGGAGGTACCGGTCGTAGCGGAAGAAGCAGGAAGTAAGACGTATACGGATGTAAATCAGAGCCGGATCGAACCCGGAACACCTGTTACAGGGAATAGCGGGAATATTCTGCCGGACAAGGTTACGGAAATAAAAGACAGCGACCCGGCGGGGAGCGTATCAGGCATACAGGAAACAGACAGCGACAACGGCCGTTTTCAGCCGCTGGAGAAGGCCATCGGTCGCCAGGAAGGGCCAAGTACTGCCGAAGCCGTAATGTCGCCTGAAAACGTGGCAAACCGCGAGACGCGGGAGCCGGCCGGATTTACAGAGATTCTGAGGGAAAATAAATCCCGCGAAAGCCTGGGGAGGAAAAATTCTGCATCCGGCTTTACCAGAATTTTACAGGGAAAAGTGGCATCATCTGAAAAAAAGGCTGAAAAATCCCTGCAAAATGTAGAGTCCCTGGAGCAGAAAAATATTTTACCCCCTTTCATTACCTCGCGTCCTTACAGGATAGGACTTACAGGAAGCAGGACAAAGAATATGTATACTTTCGGTGCAGTGAATGAATTTCTGCTTTTTCCGAATATTTCCGTAACCTGGGGCATTAACCGTACCCACTATGACCATCTGGAGTTTTTTAACGAAAAGGTTTTCGCAGAGCAGACAGGGCAGAATTTCAGGAAGACATTCGGAAAAGGAGCTCCGCTCGCCGGAGATATCATGAACATCACTACCTATAGCACGCTCACCCAGATTCCTTTATTTGCAGGCTACAGGCAACCGCTGCCTGGGGGCTTTGTGCTGACCGGAAGCGTAGGCACTCATCTGAATATCAGGTTCAGACAAACGCTGGAATATGATTTCTGGGATGGTCATAAGCTCCGGAAGGTTTCCGACCTGAAATACAGGAAACTGAATTATCCGGTCATCAATAATTTCAGCCCGGTACTCGGTGTCGAGAAGATTTTCGACCCCTTGGTAATACAGGCGGAAGCCTATTATCATTTTCAGAACAAAGATATCCCCTATATCGACAAGCCCGGCGGATTCGGAGGGCGCTTAAAATTGTTGTACCAGTTCGGCCGGTAAGATTTTCAAAGCGGGATATGCCGCTGTTGGGAAAACCCGCAAATGTGTGTTACTTTGGATTTTTAACAGAAAGTAACATTACAAAAAATAAGGCTGGCCAGTTAACTGTGAAATTTGCTGCGATAGATATAGGAACCAATGCTGCCCGGATGCAGATCTCTTCCGTGCTCCACGCGGATGTTACAAGGATGAAAAAGGTCGAGTATGTACGGTTTCCCCTGCGGCTCGGCCATGATGTTTTTACAGAAGGCAGGATCAGCGAGTATAGCGAAGACCGGATGGTAAAGCTGATGCTGGTCTACCAGTTGCTGATGGAGCTGCACGAAATTGAGGACTATATGGCCTGTGCTACTTCTGCCATGCGGGAATCGGCAAACGGGATGGAAGTACGGGACCGCATAGAAAAAAGGACGGGGATAAACATCCATATCATAGACGGACAGAAGGAGGCGGAACTCACCAATAACGTGGTCGTAAAGGCGTTGGACAACGGCCAGTATCTGCATATCGATGTAGGAGGAGGTAGCACGGAGCTGAATCTTTATATGGATCGCGTAAAGATCGCTTCAAAATCTTTCAAGCTGGGCTCGGTGCGGTTACTGGAGGGGAAAGAGTCGAAAGGAGCCTGGAAATCCATGCAGGGCTGGATAAAAGATCATGTCGATTTTTCTGAACCTGTAAAGGCCGTCGGTACAGGAGGAAATATCAATAAGCTATTTGACCTTTCTTCCAAGCTGACCGAATGGTCTACGAGCCTCGAAGAGATCCGGCGTATGAGGGATTATATAGCCGATTTCAACCTCGAAGACCGTATTAACAAATTGATGCTTAACCCCGACAGGGCGGACGTGATCGTACCGGCAGGTGATATCTATATTGCGGCTATGGAATGGGCGGGAGCAGAAATTGTGAACGTTCCTGACGTAGGACTGAAGGACGGCATCCTCCAGATGCTGTACGAAAAGCATCTGAAGCGTAAAAAGCAGCCCGTCAGATAGCAGTTTTCCCGGTTGTAATATCCCCAATAGTACCGGCTTTTTCATTGCAGAGCCTGTAAGATAACCGGCCGGCGTTCTATTTTTGCATATTGGCAACCAGGTCTGCGTAAAAATCAGGATGAACGGGATTAAATTTTGGACGATGCCAGGCCTTGCCGGATCCGACGGCGGTCATTGGCAAACTATATGGGAGCGGCAGAACGCGGCGGAGTTCGAACGCGTGGAGCAGGATAACTGGGACTGGCCCGTTATGGAAAAGTGGGTGGAACGCCTCCAGGAGCGTCTTCAGGGCGGGACATCTCCTGTAGTTCTGATAGCACACAGCCTGGGATGTATAACCCTGGCCCATTGGAGCAGTCGCTACACTTCTGATCGCGTGGCAGGTGCGATGCTCGTCGCTCCCGCAGATGCCGAACAATCCCGCCGCCTTTCTTTTGTGGAGGGTTTTACCCCGGTACCCATAGAAAAACTGCCTTTTCCCTCTGTAGTAGTAGCAAGCGCCGACGACATTTACATGACACTGGAACGGTCGGCCTACTTTGCCGGAAAATGGGGCAGCAGCTTTGTTTCCGTAGGGAAACAGGGACACATCAACGCATCCTCCGGTCTAGGGGACTGGGCATTCGGAAAGCAGGTGCTGGCAGATCTTGTCAGCAATCTTCGATAACTATTCTATCTTAAGCTTTATAAAATGAATTCTTTCTTAAAACAACGACACCATCTATCCTGGTTTTTTGCTTTGATGCTATTATCAGGCTGTGAAAAGGATCCGGAACTCAGAGACGGGATATGGAGAGGGGTTTTCCGGGTAGACGACGAACAGGTACCCGTTAATTTCGAGATTGGGAAGAAGGGGTCTGAAACCGTTTTCACGGTACTTGACGGAGAGCGCAGGGATACTTTCCGGCTTGAAAGGGTAGGGAAAGACTCCCTCCACGTATCACCCGAAACTTTTGACTATAAGCTGTTTGCTAAAATTCTGCCCGACGGCTCACTATCCGGGGAGTACAGGCATCTGGCACCCGGAAATACATCCCGCATACTCGGTTTTGAAGCAAAAAGCAGCGAGGATTACCGGTTCGTCAAACCAGGAACGGAAGTGCAGCCTGTCTTGAACCTGTCAGGGACCTGGTCGCTTTCAATAGCGGAGCGTGAGGGCGATGCCGCCAACCGGGTAGCGGTGTTCTCGCAGGATGAAAATAAGCTGAAAGGCATCGTATTGGCGATTACAGGAGATACCCGGGAGCTGGAAGGAAATATCAACGGCGACCAGTTCTGGCTCTCCGGCTTCAGCGGCATCGGTGTGACGCTTGTACAAGGCAGAATAGACAGTACCGGCCGGCTTTCCGGCGCGATCGGCTTTGGTAGCAAGGCGCTGCATTTCACTGGCGAGAGAAACGAAAACGCAGCGCTTGCCGATTCCTACGGACTTACGCACCTGAAGCCCGGATTCAGCAAGCTGGAGTTGCGGCTTCCGAACCTGGATGGCGACACCGTTTCGCTTAGTGACGAACGGTATAAAGGAAAGGTTGTCATTATAGATATCCTGGGGAGCTGGTGCCCCAACTGCATCGATCAGATCGAATTTCTGAATCCCTGGTACGAGGAGAATAAAGAGCGCGGAGTGGAGATCATCGGTGTAGGGTTCGAGGTAAAAGATGACCTGGGCTATGCGAAGAAAACCCTGGGTAAGCTGGTAGATAAGTATGGCATCGGGTATGAAATGTTGTTTGGAGGAAAGCCTGATAGCGAGAATGTACAATCAAAATTTGAGGCGCTCAATACTTTTCTTGCTTTCCCCACTACCATCATAATCGGGAGAGATGGAGCGGTTAAAGCGATCCATACGGGATTTGCCGGGGCGGGTACCGGCAGATTCTACCAGGAATTTGTGGAAAAGTGGAACAAAGAAATGGATAAATGGCTGCTAAAATGATTTGTCAATCATTTTTTGCTGTTAATATTTCCGATAGATTTGTTGTTTGATTTTGATGCGTTATGCATGGTCGGACAAATGTAAATGGCCTTGGGGCCGTTTAAACACACTTGCCTTAAAAACGCTTAGCCAAAATTTCAATGAACGCACGAAAAATTTTGAAGGTTCTTATTGCAGACGATCATGCTGTGGTAAGGACCGGGATTAAGTTCCTGCTGAAGGGGCTGGATCCCAGAATTGAGGTAGCGCTGGCTGACGATTTCCCTGAAACGTTAGCGCAGGTTAAGCAGAACAGTTTTGACCTCGTTATCCTTGATATCAACATTCCGGGTGGGAACAATATCGGAATGATGGAAACAATCAGGCTCCATAACTCCGGTGTGCCGATCCTGATCTTCACAAGTTACAGCGAAAGCGTGTACGGCCTGGCTTACCTTCAGGCCGGAGCTAATGGGTTTCTTTCAAAAGATGCACCGGAAAAAGAGTTCCTGACGGCACTGAATAGTATTGAGAACGGGAAGAAATATTTCAGCAGCTCCCTGCAGGAAACCATGCTTAATTCGCTCATCAATAAAGGATCGTTGGCTCTGAACCCGCTTTCGAAGCTGTCGAAACGTGAAATGGACGTTGCAAACCTGTTGGTAAAGGGTCATAGCACCGCGGAGATCGGTAATATTCTGAACCTTCAGTTGTCTACGATCAGTACTTTTAAGGCAAGGGTTTTTGCAAAAATGGAAGTGTCGAACCTTGTTGAGCTGATAGCAAAAATGAAAGTAGGCATTTAAGAACAATCGCGCCCGCCTATATTTCTGCGACTCCGTCAGGGAATTTTACGTAGAAGAAGGTTCCGTCATCGGGCGACGACTCAACCCTGAGGAGCAGGCCGAGAAGGCTCGCTATCTGTTTGACGATCAGGAGTCCTATGCCGTTTTGCGGGGAGATACCTATCCTTCTTTCGTTTACCAGCCCTAAATCCTTCGAGTTTACCCAATCACGTATTGCTCCCGGCATAGGATACCCGGTATTGTGAAATATCAGGGAATTACTGTCTTTGTCGACAAAAATGGCAACAAACCCTTTCGAAGCAGCCTTGATGCTGTTGTCCAGGAGATTCTGGACGATGATGCCGAGAAGGTGATAATCACTAACCACCTTCCATCTGCGTCCGACGTCATTGTTCACAAGAGGTTCTGACTGCTTAAGCGGGAAACCTGATTTAAAAAGAGAAATTTTTTCCTCGACCAGGGTGTGAAGGTGGATGGGCTGAGATGTGATCTCCTCCGTGTTCAGGGGGTTTGTCTTCACATATTCCAGTAAGTTCGATAGCAGGCTGTCGAGATTTTTGCCGGTTTCGTAGCTGGCTTTGCATATCTCTATTGAGTCTTCGTTTTCTCCGTTGCTGAGATGGTCGTAAAGCTTTTTGTTGAGCCGGATGAGAAACCTGAGTGGAGTTTTAATATCATGACTGATAGAGGCGATCACCTGTTCTTTAATGAAAGATTGTTTTTCGAGATTCTCTCTTGATATCTCCAGCTTCCCGAGCAGTTGGGTCAGCGCGGATGTTCTCGTGGCTACCGCCTCTTCAAGTATGCGGTTCTTCCTTTGGAGATAGAGATTATTCATTCTGGTAATCAGATATATAGCGAGAAGGGTTATGAGGAAAAAAAACGCGTATGCCGAGGTAGTCCGGTACCAGGGATACGCGATGGTGAGGTACAATTTTTTGTAGGTATGGTTGTCGGGCCCGAAGTCGTTGACTTTTTTTATCAGCAGGGTATGACTACCCGGACTGATGTTGAAAAGCTGAATTGCCGTAGGATCGTTTTCACCTGTCGGAGTCCATTGCAGAGAACTATACTCGTCCGGAAAGTCGTCGTTTACCAGGGTATATTGAAGCATGATTTCCTGGTTGGTACCATAATAGGGAATACTGATATCCAACCGCAGGTGTCCTGGTGTAAACGGGATGCTCAGGTACTCGTCTTCGCTGTCAAATATCTGTCCGTCCGCTTCGATTTTATCGATAAAGATTTCTCCTGTCGAAAGTTCCGGCTCTATTTCTTCCGGCTTGAACCAGACCAGCCCGTCCATGGAAGGGAAAGAAACGAACCCGTCAGGCAACCGGATGGCACAAGGCTCACATCCACCGTTAAACTCGTTTGTATTGAAGCCCTGCTGTAACAGGTAATGGTTATACCAGATACCATTTCCACCCTGGTTTCCGGCATATTCAAGAAGATCATTTCTTTTCAATTGAAAAATACCTTTGTTGGTGGAAATCCAGAAATAGCCCAGAGAATCTTCTACAATACAATGTGAACTCCTCAGGTATTGCCTCTTATCGAAAAGGAATTGCGTAAGCCGGTCGTTCCTGAAAAGGTAGAAGCCGGAGTCATAAGTTGTAAACCATATTTCGCCCGGTTCGGGAATATAGAGGCTTCGTATATAAATGCCGTCTGCCGGGTTAATTTTTGTCAGTGCTTTCGTACGAAGGTCAATTCTGTAGAGGCCTTTGTTTGTTCCTATCCAAAGAACGTTCTTATCTTCGTGAGCAATGCTGGTAACTTCGGTATTTTCAATTTTCAGAAAATGCTGAGGAGCCGACCTGGTAGACTGATCCAGGCTGTAAAGACCGTTCCCCTTTGTTCCGATCCATAAATTATTGTTCATTCCTTCTTTGAGCTGGGTAATCTGTACGGGAAGCGTATAACGCAGCAGCTCTTTCTGGTCGAGCCGGTTGTGTAGGATCAGCTGGGAGCCGTCCTTTACCCAGATATTTCCCGTGTTGTCCCTGGCTATAGTGTGCCTGCTGTTGGCCAATGAGGGTCTGAAGTTTTTACTTTGCCTGACAACGGTTTCCTTCGACACAGGGTCTATCCCGAGAATGGCTCCCTGGGGAGTAATAATGATATGGCTGTCAAGCGCAGCCTGGGCATAATAAACGTTATCGTTTTTACGTCCGGAGGGTGGTTCCCTGAGCACAGTGAAATATCTTTTGTGAAAGACATAGAGGCCTTTTGTATAGCTGCCCAGGAACAATTTTTTATGGCGTTCGTCAAAAAATAATGCAGCGACATTAAACGATTCCGGGTCAATATCCGACACAAGAAGCCTGGCATGAAGAGTACCCGGCTCCTGCTGGGAGAGAAGATACAGGCATTTGTCTGCATACCCGAAAGCCTGCGACATATTGTTGTTACTGTAAACTTTTA
Organism: uncultured Cytophagales bacterium; assembly: GCA_964559125.1. GTDB lineage: Bacteria > Bacteroidota > Bacteroidia > Cytophagales > Spirosomataceae > Ravibacter. Next base: position 14,154 of record CAZLGW010000062.1, on the reverse strand, counting down.
AGAAAGCGTCGGAAGAAGTATTTTTAATATCGCCTGTGATTTTTACAGGTTTCGGCCCCGACGGCGCCCAGTGCTGTATACCCTTGATCCTGTCTGTATGATAAAGCTGGCCGTCTAAGTGAAAAAAATCGCCATAGTACTCCAGCTGATGAGAGATTTGCCAGATCTTGCGGCCATTGTTAAACAACAGGATACTGTCCTTATCGAACGTAAAAAAAGAAAGCTCTTTTTCAGCGACCGACAGCAGAAATATAGCGCCCGGATCGGGTTTCCAGAAATTATGCTGCACACCGTTGAGCCAGGCAGGATTTTTCCCGCGGAGCGGCGGGATCTCACGAAAATAGGATTCCTGGGTTAAAATGCTGTGCTCTACCCTGCTTTTCCTGATATGCAGGATTTCAGCCTTTTCATTGGGTGCGTAGAATTCATCAGGCGTCCCGTAAAGCGGCTTGAAGAAAATCCGGAAACGATTTGATGTAATAGAGGTGTTATTGCCGGAGAAAGTGCGGAAATTCCTTCCGTCAAACCGGACGATACCGCTTTCTGTCGTCATCCAGAGAAAACCCGAAGCGTCGAGTATAAAGTCTTTTACGCTGTTTTGGGGAAGGCCGTTTTCGTCGGTAAAGTTTTGTATCCAGTAATCGTCTATAACAGCAGAAGACGATTGCTGTGCACAAAGCGGAGAGACTTTGGAAACAGAAAGGATAAGGAAAAGAAGACAAAGTCTGGGTGACATAGTGAAAGAGGTCTGGTGCGGACACACTGGTGAAACCCTTTATTTTACATTCTTTCGCCGGTTTCTCTGAAAGTCTTCCAGTACAAACCCTCCGAGGCCGTCCAGATTACTGTAGTACGCACGGCCGTTGTTAACTTTTGTGAATGTCCTTACAAACTGTTTAAGATAAGGATCAGAAGCAATCATGAAGGTGGTTACCGGAATATCGAGCCGACGGCACTGCGATGCAATAGTGAGTGTTTTGTTCAGAATTTTGCGATCAAGCCCGAACGCATTTTTATAGTACCTAATCCCCTCTTTGAGGCAGGTAGGTTTACCGTCGGTGATCATAAAAATCTGCTTATTCCTGGTTTTCTTTCTCCGGAGAAGATCCATTGCGAGCTCCAGGCCTGCGACTGTATTGGTATGGTAAGGACCTACCTGGAGATACGGCAGGTCTTTCAGGCCGATTTCCCAGGCGTCATTTCCAAATACGATTATGTCAAGAGAATCTTTGGGGTATTTTGTCCTGATCAGTTCGGCCAGGGCCAGCGCCACTTTCTTAGCCGGTGTTATCCGGTCCTCTCCATAGAGTATCATTGAGTGGCTGATGTCGATCATTACCACGGTTGCCGTGGTTGACTTCTGCTCTTTTTCCACGACCTGCAGATCGCTTTCCATGAGCGTGAATTCTCCCGGAGTATGATTGACAAGCGCATTTTTGATGGACTCCGGCATCGAGATCTGGTCGAGGGTATCGCCGAATTCATAATTCCGGAAATCGCTGCCCAATTCATCTCCCGCCCCGCTGAAGGGTGTCGGATGGTTTCCTCCGCTTTTTGAGCGGCGGAGCTTTCCGAAGATTTCTTCCAGGGCATTTTTCCGGATATCCTGCTCCATCCTGGCGCTGACGGAAAAAGAACGGCCCTCCCCGTCATTCTGCTTCAGGTAGCCCCGGCTGATCAGATCGTTGAAGAAATCACCTATGCCATAGCGGTCGTCTGTAAGCTTGTATCTTACGTCGAGCTCACTAAGCCAGCTCATGGCCTGGGCGGGGTCTCCGGAGGCAAGCAAAAGCTGTTCGAAAAGCTTCAGAAGCTGATCAAAGGTAGAGCCTCCTTCAGATTTTCGGGGGATGTAGGACGAGAACAAGTGACCGGTCATATATCAAAATTAGAAATTACCAGTCCTTATATCCAATAATAGAAGAAAAATCCTTTTCCTTGTCTTTGAAGGAAAAGGATTTTTCTACGCGTTTTCGCCGCAGAATTCCTGGAATGCTTCCACGAGATGCTCGGCGATCATCTGGCCGGACCGGCCTTCTATATGATGCCTTTCGATGAAATGTACCAGGTCTTTGTCTTTAAATATGGCTATCGCCGGCGAAGAAGGCGGGTAAGGGAGTGTATATTCCCTCATTTTGGCAGTAGCTTCCTGGTCGACACCGGCAAAAACGGTAACGAGATTGTCGGGTTTTACTTCGCTGTAAGCCAGGGCAGCTTTTACAGCAGGCCTGGCAGCGCCTGCAGCGCATCCGCAAACGGAGTTGATCATAACCAGTGTCGTTCCCTTCGCACTGGCAAAATAGTTGTCGACCTCTTCGGCAGTCAACAGCTCTGTAAAACCGGCACCAGTTAGGTCGGCTTTCATCGGGGCAACTAATTGTGGCGGATACATAGTAATATGCAGTTTTTTGGTTATCAATAATTCTTCTTTCCGGTGATTGTGTTTCCGTACAGGGATGCCTGACCGTCTACATAAAACCAAGCTCGAGCCTGGCTTCGTCCGACATCATTTCGGTCGAGTACGGCGGATCGAAAGTGAGTTCTACGCTAACGTCGTTTATTCCCTCGACCTCCCTGATCTTCAGCTCCACCTCGCCCGGCAGAGAGCCGGCCGACGGGCACGAAGGGGAGGTGAGCGTCATCAATACGTATACGTTATTGAGCGGGAATATTTTCAGGTCGTAGATCAGGCCCAGTTCGTAAACGTCTACCGGTATTTCCGGGTCGTAAACTTCTTTGATCGCTTTTATGACCTTTTCTTTGAGGTCTTCTTCAGATATCTCAGACATAGCTTTTTACTATTTTATGCATGAAGTTTGGAATAGAGAGTTCCGTAATGCTTCATTTTCTGAATCATCGAATTCAGCCCTCCTGCCCTTCTCGAAGTCACCAGGTTACCCATTCCGACCTTCTCGATAAAATACAGGTCGGCGTTCGCCACTTCTTCCGGCTGATGGCCCGACAGTACATCTATCAGCAGGCTGATCAGCCCCTTGGCTATCTGGGCTTCCGGTTCGCCGTCCCCGTAAAAATGCAGCTGCTCACCTTTCAGTTCCGCCCCGAGCCACACGCGCGACTGGCAACCTTTGATCAGGTGCTCGTCGGTTTTGTATTTGTCGTCTATCGGTGTCAGCTTTTTCCCGAGGTCGATAATGTATTGCGTTTTATCCAGGGGATCGTCGAAAAGATCAAAAGTTTCGATGATGTCGTCCTGTTTTTCATTAATCGTCATAACCTGCACAAATTTCCGGTTACGGGCAGCCGTGGTTATTTTAACATCCTGACGGCGCGCTCGATACCTGTTTTAAGCTTATCAATTTCCCCGACGGTATTATAAACAGCGAAAGAGGCCCTCGAGGTTCCTGTAATGCCGAAACGTTGCATAAGAGGCTGGGCGCAATGGTGGCCTGTCCTGATGGCGATACCCTGCTGGTCGAGGATCACCCCGATATCTTCGTGGTGAATACCGGGGATCACGAAAGAAAGCACGCTTACTTTTTCCCTGGCCTGGCCTACGATCCTGAGCCCTTCGACAGAGCCGAGTGCGTCGGTAGCATAGTCGAGAAGAGATTTTTCGTAAGCCGCTATATTGTCCTTACCGAGCGACCCGATAAATTCGATCGCACTTTTTGCGGCTACCACATCGGCGATATTCGGCGTACCTGCTTCAAATTTGTAGGGCAGGTCATTATAGGTCGTTTTGGCAAAAGTCACTTCCCTGATCATTTCCCCGCCACCGCGGTAGGGAGGCATGGAGTCAAGTAACTCTTTTTTACCGTAAAGAATGCCCGTACCCGTCGGGCCGTACATTTTGTGAAGCGATAATACGTAAAAATCCGCATCAAGCTCCTGCATATCCGTCGCCAGGTGCGAGGCAGCCTGAGCCCCGTCTACCAGCACCTTAGCCCCCACCTCGTGCGCCATCCTGATCATCTCCCTTACCGGGTTGACCGTACCGAGCGCATTGGAAGCGTGTACGACAGAAACCAGTTTGGTGCGATCGGAAAGCAGGTTTGCGTATGCTTCCATATCAAGCTCACCCTCGTCGCTGACAGGAATAACCTTCAGGAAGCACCCGTTGGCCTGGCACAATATCTGCCAGGGTACAATATTGGAGTGGTGCTCCATCGTACTGATGATAATCTCATCTCCCGGGCCGATAAATTTCCTGCCGAAAGTCTGTGCAACAAGATTGATCCCGTCGGTCGTGCCATAGGTGAAAATAATCTCCTCGTTCCCGGAAGCGTTCAGAAAGCCGCGAAATGCGGTACGGGTTTCCTCGAAGGCGCCCGTCGCTTTTTCAGCCAGCGTATGGATGCCGCGATGGATATTGGCGTTGTAGCTTTCATAATAGTGAAGCAGCGAATCCAGTACCCTGCGGGGTTTTTGCGTGGTGGCGGCATTATCGAAATAAACCAGGGGTTTGCCGTTCACAGCCTGGTCTAAGATCGGGAATTGCTGTCTTACAGCATTTATATCGATGTTATGAGCTACCATGGCCCTGTAACAAGATGGGTAAGTATTACTCTTCTTCAGCGTTTAATTTCCGGGCAACGATCTTTTCAAGGTGCTCCCGGATCGGTTCTATTCTTATATTTCTGAGAACATCCTCGCAAAAGGCAAACATCAGCAGACCCAGCGCTTCCTTTTTCGGGATGCCTCTCGAGCGAAGGTAGAACAAGGCTTCGTCATCGAGCTGGCCGGTGGTCGTTCCGTGCGAGCATTTGACGTCGTCGGCAAAGATCTCCAGCTGAGGTTTGGTGTTCATTTTCGCGCCCGGCGAAAGAACCACGTTCTTACACGACTGGTAGGCATTGGTTTTCTGTGCATCAGGCCTTACAAATACCTTCCCGTTGAATACGCCTACCGACTGATCCAGAAGGACACCCTTGTAAAGCTCATTGCTATAGGAGTTGGGCTGCCTGTGGTCGGCCAGTGTATGGTTATCGATATGCTGCTTCCCGTCGGGCAGGTAGAGGCCGTACATATGCGCTTCGCAGTATTGCCCGTCGATCTCGATGTTGAGGTTATTACGGACAAAGCCGCCTTCGAGCGTAACCGTCGCCGCGTAGAACTGGCTGCGGTCGAGCATTCGTACCTGGGTAGTACCGATGTGGTGGGTATTGCCGGACTCTATCTGGACTTTGTAATATTCTACATTTGCAGACGGCGCTATCGAAACCTCAGTGACCATATTGGTAAATGCTTTACGGTCGCCGATAGTCCGGAATGACTCAACAAACTTAACCTGCGCATTTTTTTCTACCGCAACTACAACCCTCGCTATACACCCGGTATTTTCACCGCGCGCATCCGACACGAAACGGAGTATCACGGGTTGTTCCACCACCTTTCCTTCCGGAACGTAGATAAAAATACCGTCGTCTGCAAAAGCAGTATTCAAAGCAGTAAATGCCTCGTCCTCATTCTTTGCCAGCTTATTGAAATACGAGGCGAGAAGATCGGGGTGCGTTTTCCAGGCATCCTTCAGAGGGGAAATGAGCACCTGTTCCGCCGGGGATACCAGGTTGGAAAGCCCGGGCTGGTAAACCCCATTGACCAGGTAAAGAATATTCCCGACCAGGTCGGGGATGCTCAGGGAGGCCAGATCCGCTTCAGTCAGGCCGGCCGGCCCGTTAAAGGAATAGCTTTCACTCACCAGGTTTTTGACATTCGAATACTTCCACTCTTCATTTCTGGGAGTGGGAAAACCTAATGTCTCGAACTGGTGAAAAGCATTTTTTCGTTGTTGAAATGATGAACTCTTCGCCTGACCGTTGGCAAGGGCCTCAACGCGTGCAAAATCCTCAGCCAGTAGGTCTTTAAGAACTGTATTTTCTTTCATCTGTATAAAAGCTATCAGCCTTCAGTCCCGATAGCTATCGGGACTGTCAACCATCGGCACAGTCAGGCAACGCCTGCAGCCTCTTTCTTGATCCAGTCGTATCCTTTCTCTTCCAGCTCCAGCGCAAGCTCTTTGGGGCCGGATTTGACAATACGCCCCTTATAGAGTACGTGGACAAAATCCGGTACGATGTAGTCGAGCAGCCTCTGGTAGTGAGTTACTACGATGGTGGACCGTTCGGGCGACCGCAGCTTATTCACTCCTTCGGAAACGATCCGGAGCGCGTCGATATCCAGGCCTGAATCTGTTTCGTCGAGGATAGCCAGGGTGGGCTCCAGGACTGCCATCTGGAAAATTTCATTCCTTTTTTTCTCACCGCCTGAGAACCCCTCGTTCAATGCCCTTTTCAGCAGGGAGTCGTTCATGTTGACAAGCTTTGCCTTCTCCCTGACGAGCTTGAGAAACTGGGCTGCATCCAGCGGGTTCAGACCGTTATATTTCCTGATCTCGTTGACGGCAGTTTTGAGGAAATTGATCGTAGTAACTCCCGGAATTTCGACGGGATACTGGAAAGCGAGAAAAATTCCTTCGGCAGCACGCTCTTCAGGCGCTTTTTCAAGCAGGTCGACTCCCTTGTATTCGATAGAGCCGGCCGTTACTTCATAATCCTCCCTTCCGGCCAGGACGGAAGCCAGCGTGCTTTTTCCCGAGCCGTTGGGACCCATGATGGCATGTACTTCTCCGGGGTTGATTTCCAGATCTATGCCGTTCAGTATTTCTTTGTCTCCGATTGAAGCCCGAAGGCCTTTAATTCTGAGCATATACCCTTGTTAATGACGTTTTCATAAATCAAAAAAGAATACAAAAGTAGCAAGGATTAACCGTTAAATAAAACCGGTAAAATGAAATCCCGCTCCCTTTGCTTTAATCAACCGAATAAGCCGTCGACTTGTTCCTGGAATTTGCTTTTTTGTAGGGAAACCGGTAAATAGGTGAGAAGCAACATTAAACTTCGCAACATGACTAAAGCAAAAGACATTGCTTCTATCGACGTATCTTCTGAAATCGGCGCTCTCCGGCGGGTCCTTATACACAGTCCTGACCGCGGCCTTGGCAAGGTCATTCCTTCAAAAGCGCAGGACTGGTTATTTGAGGATATCGTACATCTCGATACGATGAGGAGGAAAGAGTATGACTATTATGTCATGCTTCTGCTCTGGTTTCTCGACCCGGGTAAAATAAAAGGCCGGACGCACGAACTGCTGGCTGACGAAGGCCGTACCTTTTTCAAGCCGGGCCATCGTGACTATTTCAATTCTCCGAACGTAGTGGAGTTTGAGGTTTTACTGGCGGAGATCCTCCAGGATAAAACGATACGGCTTAAACTGACATCGTCTATATGCGGGATAGAACGGTGTTCCTACAAAACACAGGAATACCTTGACACTTTCGATCCGTTCGAGCTTGCCCGGATCTTTATCTCCGGAACACTCCCCGACCGGACCATGTTATTTGCTCCCTTGCCGAATCTCATATTTACACGGGATACCGGCATCGTGATTAACAGGCATATCCTGCTGAGCAAGCCGGCTACCAGCGTCAGGACGAGGGAATCCCTCCTGGCACAGTATATTTTTTTCAATCATCCTTTTTTCAATAAACACGTTCCGGAAATTCTCGAACTGCCCGATAACCCGGGACCTTTCCTGCTGTCGGATGAAAAGTATGCCAGTGAATACTACCGTTCCACACTGGAAGGAGGCGACGTGATGGTCGTTTCTCCGGGCCACCTGCTGATAGGTTACAGCCAACGGACGTCGTTATATGCCGTACAGCAGGCGATCGGGGTGCTTTTTGAAAAGGGTGTGGTGGAGAAGGTAACCGTTATAAGGATCCCTAAAAAGCGTGACTATATGCATATCGATACGATTTTTACGCAGGTGAGGAGGAATGTATGGGTATTGCTCAAGTCGCTCGGGCGACACAGCGACCGGCAGAAAAAAAAGGATGTCCTTCATTTTTTTGCCGGGAAGCAGATCGAGGAGGAGCTCGAAATCCTTCAGTTCAAGGCAGACGGAGATATACCCGTCCGCATTGATAACCTCGAAGACCTGCTGCAGGAGATCAGCGTGAAGGACCTGGGTAGCGATGAACCCGTTAAGTTTATCTACTCGGGCAGGGGCGAATTTCCTTACAGCGATCGCGAGCAATGGACGGATTCATGCAATCTGCTGGCGATCCGGGAGGGGGTAGTACTGGGTTATGACCGGAACGATATGACCTCGGTGGCATTCCGGGAAGCCGGGTTCGAGGTAACCGATGCCGAAAGGGTGCTGCTGGACTTCGAATCGGGGAGCTGCACACCCGATGGGCTGAGAGATACGCTGATCAGGATACCGTCTGCCGAGCTTTCGAGGGCAAGAGGCGGATTCCACTGTATGAGCCTGCCGCTGCTCCGGGAGCCGTTGCTCCGGGAGCACCCTTAACTTTACGGACTACAAATAAGCGAATACAGAGTTTTTTTTACCGACTTACCGCTTTTGTCATTTTGTGTTTTTTCAAAAGATGATAACTTTAGGAAAATTTAAAGAATCTGAACCATGAATCCGAGAACATACGAGGAGCTGATCTCCACTACAAAAATGTACGAGTTGGTTACCGAAAGGCTGGACGAACCGGTGGTGACGAAGAATCGTACATTTGAGGGGATAGAGCTCAATCACGAGTTGGTGGAGCTGATACTGGACTTGTATGCTTCGGACAGCGATGCCGATTTTTTTCATCAGAAGCTCAGGAAGTTTTCGCTCGAGGAAATAGTTACCTATATACACGCGTCCCACCGTTATTACCTGACCAAGAAGGTGCCTGAGCTGGAGCAGTCCCTGCTGCATATTTTCAGCAAGTTTGGGCAGACACACCAGCTTCTGGCCAGTCTTGCCCTGTTTTTTAACCAATATAAAAACAAACTGGTGAGGCATTTCAAGCTCGAAGAGAGCCTGGTATTGCCTTATATCAGGCGGCTGATACAGGCAGAAAAGGGGTTGCTTTCCAAAGAAGAGCTGCGTGAACTTTTCAACAGCAATTCGATCGACGCCTTTAGTGAGAATCACGACGAAGTAGAAGAAGAGCTGAAGGAAGTGAGTGTCATCATCCACAGCTTTGTGGAAAAAGATGAGGAACCGCCGCTCCCCTACCGGATTTTCCTGAACCAGGTCGAGCTTTTCGAGATGGAGCTCCGCAAGCATGCTATTATTGAGGATCACGTGCTTGTGCCCCTGGCAGAAGAGCTGGAAAAGAAATTAAAGGAGACACTGTAGTCTGTCAGCTATCAGCTTTCAGAAATCAGCTTTCAGCTGCGCGGCAAACCGCACACAACTGTTAATGAATACGGGCTGACAGCTGACCGCCGATAGCTGACAGCTTTTTACACAGATGAAGAAACTTATTTTTCCAGGTCTTACGACCGGAGATTAAAGGGGTATGGCGCGGCACTCGGAAAGCAATACTGAAAAATACCTGGATCTGGGGCATACAGAAGCAGAGAACCATGCAAAGACCCAACAGAAGCTATACGAAAAATATGTTGCCGAAACCTCCTCGGTAACACGCCGGATCGATGAGTTCGTCAAGACCAATATAATAGACTTCGGCTGGCACTACCTGAGAAGCCGTTTAGGCAGACGGCACCCCTATCAATATTATCCCGCCTATGACGACACGGGTATTTACCCGCTTCAGCCCGCCTCCCAAAAGGACGAAGTGACGGTAGCATTGCTTTCCGACTGGGCCAATGATACGAAGGAATCGGATGCGGTAGCTCACACGGTTGCCCGGTATGCACCCGACTATACGCTGCACCTGGGCGATATTTATTTTGTAGGTACCCCTAAAGAGGTTGAAGAAAATTTTACAGCGCCTCATGCCTCATGGTATTACGGGAAATCAGGAAGCCTGACGCTTTCCGGCAACCACGAAATGTATTCGAACGGGAATGCATTTTTTAATCACCTGCTCCCTGCTATGTACGCTATGGACGGACAACTGAAGCGGACGCAGCAGGCCGGGTTTTTTTGTCTTGAAAACGAATACTGGCGGATCATAGGCCTCGATACGGGTTATACTTCGGTAGGGCGCCCCCTGGTGGAGGTGCTGTTTCCTCCCGATTGTCATTTAAGAAAGGAGCAGGTCTCCTGGCTGGAAGAGCAGGTGAGGCTGGGAGATGCTTCAGACCGGAGGGGAATTGTCTTTTTGAGCCATCACCCGGTCATTTCAGGCTTCAGGAAGGGATACCGGAAACCGGCCGGGCAGATAGCGGAGATACTAAACCAGCCGGACAGGCCTGTAATCTGGTTCTGGGGGCATGAGCACCGGCTGATCGGCTATAAATTCCAGGAAGCGGCAAAAGGCCTGCAGGTATACGGGCGCTGTATCGGGACCGGCGGAATGCCGGTGGAAATGGACCTGCCTCCTGATCCCGCAGACCGCGACCGGATAGCATTTTACGACCAGCGGATCAGGGCCAGGGCACGACGCCATGACATCGGATATAACGGGTTTGTAATGCTGACGCTGAAAGACAACCGCCTGATCGCATCTTATCGCGACCTTGAAGACCGGCCGATCCTGGATGAGCGCTGGCAGGTAGAGATCGATACGGGAGAATTGTACCGGGAGCCGGGCGAATATGCGGATGGGCTTAGTGTGTATCCGTAGTGTATATTGTAAAAAAAGCCGGCTGGATAAGCCGGCTTTTTGGTAATGGAAGTATTTTTCTATGTTTAATTAACCTTCGTTATCTCAACCTCAAATGCGAGAGGAGCAAAGGGCGGAATACCTCCTTCCGGCCTTCCGGTTTCACGGTAACCGAGTTTCGAAGGGAAAATAATCATAGCCTTTTCTCCAAGCTTCATCCTTCTTACACCCAGATCGAAGCCCCTGATCAGTTGTGTAGAGCCGGTCATATGACTCAGATTACCTTCATCGAATTTTTTGCCGCTCAAAAGAAAGCCCTTGTAAGCTATGGCCAGCTGTTTCTGAACCCCTACCGAATCTCCCTCCTCTATTTTATTCAACCATACGATACGTAAGTTTTCGCTGTTGGTAAGACCTACTTCGTAGTTATTTTTGGCAATATATTCTTCGATCTGGTCGTCTTCGCTTTTTGAGCTGACAAGCTCTAATTCAAGACGGATCGGCGTATATCCCGCTATTTTTCTGTCGGTGGTGCCGGCGGAGCCGAAAGCGAGATAGTAAGGAAGCAGTGCAGTAGCGCTTTCGCCGATTCTCATAAAGCTCAGCGCCAGGTCGAACCCGGCTAATGGCGGATAACCGTACAGGTACTCCAGCGGCTCACCTGGGTTATTGTTCAGCACCTTCGTTCCGTCAAGCAGGTAGATCTCGTAATTCACTTTTATCGAATCTCCGTAGGAAAGCTTTCTTGCCCCCGGATTGAGGTTTCGGCTAATAACATACATCCCGTCGGACTCTGCGGTCGGAGTAAGATTATTGGCTGAAAGGTATTCTTTGATTTGTCTGTCATTTTCCTCTTGTTTCGCTACTTCGTCGACGCCTTTCATACAGGACGTCAGGTATACGACACACAGAATCAGAATACTTAAGATGGTCTTTTTCATAAGAAATCGCTCTTTTCTTTAAAAAATGTTGATGTTAAATCTGTTTTAGTGGTTAAACAAGTAATGCCAGTTAAATGAGGAGCTTTCAGCGCCTGATTTGGTTGTAGTCCTGCCTGAAATTTTCTAGGCAACCTTCTTTTCGTAGTATTTGCAAAAGCTGCTCAGGGGGCATTCCCCGCATTTGGGGTTACGCGCTACGCAAATATAACGACCGTGTAAAATAAGCCAGTGATGGGCTTTATGAATCAATCCGGAAGGGATGTACTTCACAAGCTCTTTTTCTACCGCAAGCGGGGTGGTGGCCTTTGCCCCCACTAAACCCAAGCGATGCGAGACCCTGAAAACATGGGTATCGACTGCCATAGCGGGCTGGTTAAAAATAACGGATGCTATTACATTAGCAGTCTTACGCCCTACGCCGGGTAAACGTTGCAGATCTTCCGGCTTGGCCGGTACTTCTGATCCGAATTCTGCTTCCAGCATCCGGGCCAGGCCGACAAGATGCTTGCTTTTGTTGTTTGGATAGGAAATAGACTTGATATACGTAAAAACTTCGTCGGGGGTGGAAGCCGCCAGCGAAATTGCATCCGGGAAACGATCGAAAAGCGCCGGAGTTACCATGTTTACACGTTTATCGGTGCATTGTGCCGACAGCACTACTGCTACAAGCAGCTCATAGGGGTTGCCGTAATTGAGCTCCGTTTGCGGCTCGGGGAAGTGGGTCGAAAAATATTCCAGGAATCGCCGGAAACGCTCTTTTTTTAACATAATCAGGCTTCAAACAGCACTTTTGTAACAATCACGGCACAAAATTATCAATATGTGAGAAAAAAACCGGCCCGGGTCTTCCTTTATTCATACAAGGTTTTTACATTTGCCCCGTAAAGTTAGAAACAGAAGATGATCAGTAACGCTCATATAGCTTTGTGGTGGTGGCAGGAGTCATTCCGTTCGGTGGACACCCGCGCTATATAGGTTATTGTCAAAATATATTGAAGATACATATGCGGCCCGTTGTCCATCATGACGACGGGCCGCTTTTTTTGATACAAAACTCAGTACGCATTTATTCCGATAAAGTATGAAGATATATAGTGTTAAAACCCGCTACAAAAAACTCCTGGCGGACACCATTACGCCGGTTTCCATCTACCTGCAGCTGCGCGACAAGTACGTTAACTCCATTCTCCTGGAAAGCTCGGACTACCATACCGCTTCAAATTCCTTTTCCTATATATGCTGCGAACCGGTAGCTTCCTTTAAAATCAACCAGGAACAGGTAATACAGAAGTTCCCGGACGGAACGACGGAAACCTTTGAGCTGGAAGATCGCAAAGACGCAGTGAAGTCACTGCAGGGGTTTGCCGGCCGCTTCGAAACAGAGGATCAGGGATTCCCTTTCATTACGAACGGGTTGTTCGGCCATATTGCCTACGATGCGGTCAGCTATTTCGAGGATATTGCCATCCAGCCGCAGGAAAAGGCTACGGAAGTGGACCAGATATTCTACCAGGTATTCCGGTATATAATTGCGATCAATCATTTCAAAAACGAACTGTATCTTTTTGAACATAGCTATGGCGGGCAGGAATCTTCAGACGGGCTCGACCGCCTGGAAGTCCTGATCAGGAACCGGAATTTTCCCCGCTATGACTTTAAAACCACCTCACCGGAAACGTCCAATACCACAGACGACGAAATGCGGGTCGTGATCAGGAAGTGTATCGATCATTGTCTCCGGGGAGATGTGTTCCAGATAGTACCTTCGCGGAGGTTCAGCAGGAAATTCAGGGGAGATGATTTTAATGTTTACAGGGCTTTAAGATCTATCAATCCCTCACCCTACCTTTTCTACTTCGACTACGGAAGCTACCGGATTTTCGGGTCTTCGCCTGAAAAGCAGATTTTTATCAAAGGCACCAAAGCCGAAATACATCCTATCGCAGGCACATTCCGGCGCACCGGCGATGACGCCGCCGATGCCCAGGCTGCCCAGAAGCTGCTCGACGACCCCAAGGAAAGCGCAGAGCACGTGATGCTCGTGGACCTGGCGCGGAATGACCTCAGCAGGAATTGTCACAGTGTGAAAGTGGATACGTATAAGGAAGTCCAGTATTACTCCCATGTCATTCACCTCGTATCGACGGTGTCGGGACTCATGAGTGAGCAGACGAATCCCCTGCAGTTGGTGGCGGATACTTTTCCGGCAGGGACCCTCTCCGGCGCTCCCAAGCACATGGCTATGAAGATTATCAATGAGCTCGAGACGACTAACAGGAGCATCTATGGCGGTGCTATAGGGTTTATGGGCTTCAAGGGTGATTTTAATCATGCCATTGCGATCAGGACTTTTTTCAGCAGGGACAATACGCTCTATTACAGGGCAGGTATGGGTGTAGTGGCGAAATCTGACGTGGAAAGCGAATTGCAGGAGATCAACAATAAGCTGGCGGCGCTCAGAAAAGCTGTAGAGGAAGCGGAAACGCTTTAAAGTAAGATTATCAAAAGGAATTTCAAGACAAACCATATGCGAATTCTCGTTCTCGACAATTACGATTCATTTACCTACAACCTGGTGTACATACTGAGAGAGCTGCATTCAGAGGTTGAGGTTTTCAGAAATGATAAAATAGCGCTGGAGGAAGTAGGCGCTTACGATAAAATCCTGCTGTCGCC
>CAZLGW010000061.1:0-23348 GCA_964559125.1 uncultured Cytophagales bacterium | reverse complement strand
ATCAAACGCTTTCGCTTGACGCGCAGTATCTGCTCTTCCAGGGCCTCTCTTATCAACTGGCTCTTTGTCTTCGCCCCTGTCAGTTCCATTGCCTCCTCTATCAGCTCTTCCGGGATATCTAAGGTAGTTCTCATAATTATTGATGCTTCTATGCATAAGTAATTATGCAAATATAGAGTAAAAGTTAGTACAGTGCCCGGGTTTAAACAAAAAAACCAAGTTAGGCGTAGTCTGGAGACTACGCATGAGCGTCATCGGTCTTCGGACCGGATCAGTTCATAACTATCATCATTCCGCTGGTTGGTCCTTCCTCTCAACCGTAATGGTGATTTTATTTTTCTCCTGTTGTACATTGATGGTTTGCCCGTTTTCGAAGCCGATGTCCTGCAGCCATTTTCCGCATAACCGGATTTCGGGGAATATTACAGGCCGCCATGAATTGGCACGTTTAAAATACTTGTAATAGACTTTTAGCTGGCGATGGCTGACTGTTTGAATCTTTTTTTCTTGCTCCATAATGATAATTTCTTGTCACAAGAATACAATAAATAATATTATTATGCAAATAATATGTCACGAAAATATAATTTATTGTGTTTTGAGCACGATTTTCAAGTCAATGTATATTTGGAGATATTAGCATTTGATAGCAACAAATTAATATCCTGTGTCAAAACTTCAGTTGAATAGAATCAAGGCCGTGCTGGCCGAGAAAAACAAAAGCAGCAAGGATTTAGCTGCTCATCTGGAAAAAACCGAGTCCACGGTTTCGCGGTGGTGCACAAACGAAGTCCAGCCATCGATCGAGACTCTCTACGAGATTTCGAAATTTTTAAAGGTGGATATCCGGGAGTTGCTGGTGGCGACGGGGAGATAGCTGCGCTTTTTCTAGGTGAACGGTAGCAATGGGCAATGATCGAGAGATTGGAGCGGTTGGTGGAGGGAAAGTGAACTGATATTTAAAGAGTATATTTTTATATCTTATCAAATAATATCTACCTAAAAACTGCTCTTTAATCAAGCCTTCTAGCTTGGCTAAAGAGCTTATTTATCATTTATCGGCAAATAAAAGCATACGTATGAAGGAGTTGACCGACATTCAAAAAGAATATGTTCGAATGCTGAAAGAAGAAGAAAAAGAAGAGCTTTCTAAACATGCTGCTTTGATTTCTTCTTTCAAAGAGTTTATGAGAAAAAAGGGTATTACATTAACAGATGCCAACTTTAATTTTTACTATACTACAGGAATCATTGCATCTTACCCAAATATCGTTAATTTTTTACACCACAGTTTAGTCAATGACAAAGAAGGCTTAATGAGTTTTTCTAACCTATGTAACAACTTCACAAAAAAGCTTTTTTTTGATGGCTATCTATATGGCGAAAACTTTATGTTGATGGCCAATTCATACTTTCGTAGAAGTTTCGATAGAATGAATAATTATACTCCAAGATTTATTGAGCATTTTTGGAAGTATAGTGACGCCAACGTTGAAGCATATATTTCTCTTGATATGGATAGAGTAAGAATCGATATAAATGGGCCTGCTTACATGGAGAAAGATACGTGGTACGGCGCCAAATTTAATGAACAGATAGATTCGATTTCCGATGGGATTGTAAAACTACGCCCGCCAGTAGATACTGAGCGAAGCTACATTTCCTTCTTCTTTAGTGATGTCTATTCCCTAGATATAAAGTGGAGTACAAAGAATAATACTAAGACTTTTCAAGCTGAAGAATTCAAAACAGATGAAGTCAAAATAGAAAAGAATGGTGTCGAATATCATCCAGTAAGGTACATTCATGCAGAATATGAAATAAATAAAGGATATTTTAGGCATTTCGATGGCGCCATTCATTTTTATACAGAAAATGAATATTATCAGCGGCGAGATTCTGATTTTAACTATAATAGTAAAAATCGAGATCATATAAAAACATTATCGCAAAAGCTCTTTAAGATGAACGGAATAGTTAACATTGATACTTGGATCGAGTTTAGCAGTCAATTCTTCAAAGGAAATCCACTTGTATTTGAATATTTTGAAGGGAAGTATCCTGAACATATTAACCAAATGCTTGAGAAGGTAAGGCTTTCGAGGAACTAAAGATTATAACCTGTTAAGCGTAGTCTGGAGATTACGTGCAACCTCGCGTAATCTCATACAACTCGGGTATACGGGTGGAGTCGGTCTGGAGACCTGTGGACACCTGCGCGTAGTTTGGAGACTACGCGCAACTCAGTCAACTCAGCTCAAATCCGGCCGGAAACATACTCCGAAGGCGTCACGTGATATTGCTCCCTGAAGCATTGTGTAAAATAAGACGGACTTCCGAAGCCCACTCGATAGGATACCGACGCAATGTCCATTCCCGACCGCAGCAGCGTAGTAGCCTTTTCGAGCCTGTATCGGCGGATCAGGTCAGTAGCGGAAGCATCCAGCAATGCTTTCAGCTTACGGTTGAGCGTACTCTTGCTAACCGAAAGCGCCTTGCACAGGTCATCTACCATGAGGTCGGGATCATCGAGTCTCGCATCGATCTCCTGGTGCAAACGGTTAAGAAACGGATCTGTGACTTGGGGTGCAGCATCCGGTGAACGACTGAATAACTGGTCTCTCAACTGGGCACGTACATTCTGCTGCAACCGGAACAGGTTCTGAATACGCAGCTCCAGCTCATCCATTTGAAAAGGCTTGGTGACATAATCGTCGGCTCCCGCCTGCAACCCCTGTAGACGGGCCTGGTGTGCAGCCTTGGAAGTCAGCAGAATAAACCCGATGTGTGCGGTAAGCGGGTCCGACTTGCACAGGTTGCAGAGATCGAATCCATCCCGGCCAGGCATCATCACATCACTGATGACGATATCCGGCAGTGTGGTCCGGATCGTTTCCCAGGCCAGAATACCGTTGGCAGCACCGGTCACCTGGTAAGTCCCCTCCAGGCTATTCATGAGGAACGAGCGTAATTCTTCATTGTCCTCGACAACGAAGAGTTGAGGCAGCGCGCCGTTTGGCGGCAAAGGACGGGACGGCAATGTCCCGGTGTCAGATGCTGCATTATTTGCGGAAAAGGCTTTTGACACCGGAAGCCCGACCAAAAACCGGCTGTATTTTCCAGGCTCGCTGTCCACACGGATATGCCCTCCCATCAATTCCGCCATTTCCTTCACCAGGGAAAGACCGATACCCGTACCACCCTGGCTGCGAATAGCCGAACCATCGGCCTGGTAAAACCTTTCAAATATTTTCTGTTGCTGATCAACAGCAATACCCGGGCCATTATCCCACACCTCCAGCTCGATATTTTCGCCCGACGTATGTCTGAGCCCCACCGAAATGGCTCCCTTTTCAGGGGTGAATTTCAAGGCATTGCCCACCAGGTTGAAGATGATTTTGCTCCACTTTTCCTGGTCAAAGAGGTAAAAGCCCTCAACGTCTCCGGAAGAAAAAGAAAGTGTTATTTGTTTTTCCGAAGCGGCAGCTTCAAAAGACCGGACACAGGCGGACACGAAAAGGGTTAATTCGCCCGAAGAGAGACTGACCCGCATCTGCCCGTCGTTAAGCTTTGAAAAATCCAGGAACTCATTGATCAAGCCAAGCAGTTGGCGCGAGTTTTTCTCAATGCCCTTAAGTGTTTGCTGCAACTGCCCCGAAACAGCCCCCTCTGAAAGCAACTTATGCAAAGGATTGATAATCAAAGTCAATGGAGTTCTGAATTCATGCGTGACGTTGCTAAAAAAACGATCTTTCAGTTCGTCCATTTCTTTCAGTCTGATGGCCTCCCGCTTTTCAAAGGCCAGTGTTTGCCGGGTAATCATCCGTTCTTCTCTGAAAACCAGGTAACGCCGGACAATGAAAACCAATAGCAATGCGTAAACCAGGTAAGCCCAGGTAGTCGCCCAAAAGGGAGGGCGAATTACAATCCTGATTTCCTTAAAGTCTTTGCCCCACAATCCCCTGTTGTCGGTAGCATTGACAAGCAGCCTATACTTGCCGGGCGACAACCCCAAATAGGAAGCAACATTGCTCGTGCCGTTTTCTACCCACTGTTTATCGATCCCCACCATCTGGAAGCGATACTTTGTTTTGACGGGTTGGTTGAAGAGTAATGCCGCAAATTCAAATCGCAGGTGATTTTTATCAGAAGGAAGATTTATTTCACTGATCAGGCTCAATGGTTCCTGAACAATGCTGCCGGGAAGCGACGGATGCTGTAACTGGTTGTTGATCTGTAAACTGGTGAGTTGGATCGGTACCGGGGTTTCCGGAAAATCTCCCTCGAAGTCAGCAGGGTTAAATATGGTATATCCTTCCGTTCCACCGAAAGCCAATCGCCCGTCGAAAAAGCGAAACTTATGAGCCCTGTTGAACTCGTTGCCCTGTAGCCCATCCGACTTTTCGAAAGAATAGATCTCTCTGGTTCTGGGGTCAAACCTGAAAATCCCTTTGTTGGTACTGCACCATAATTTCCCGGTTCTGTCCGGTAAAATGCAGTAAACGGTATTATTGGGCAATCCGTCATCAACCGTAAAAATATCTCGTAACCCTTTCTCAATATCCCAAAGGATAAGTCCGAATCCCCTGGAACCAATCCATAACAGGTTTTCGTCGAAGGGATCAGGGCAAATCTCTGTAAGTTCCTTCGGCATATACCCCTGCGAACCGGGCTGTTTACCCATAAACTGCCCGACTCTCTGCGCCCCCTTATATTGAAGCAAGCCCGTCGAGAAGGTCGGCAACCAGAAGCTCCCCTTCACATAGCGGCCGTCGGTCATTTCAACCCTAACCATTTCTGAACGGTTTAGAAAAAACGAATCCGGAGCCGACGCAGGGGCTTTCCAGGCATACCACCTGGAATTCATGTGCTCCAGGGCATAAACTTCTCCTTCCGGTTTCACGACCAGGGCGGTGTAAACCTTTAAATGCCGCCGGTGATTGAACCTGGTAAACGTTGTACCGTCGTAGCTGAAAATTTCACCATTCCCCCGCAGATTGGCGGCAAGATAGAGCTTGTTTTCGGATGTCCATGCCTGACGAAAATAATAGGCAACTTCCGGATCAGCCCATTCAGAGGGAATCTGTGATGATGAAACGCCGGCTTCCTCCAGGATGTCGGCTACAAAACTCTTCCTGTAAGGGCGCGTATAAAAAGGTATCGCACGTAAATCAATTTTGGTGATCCCATGCGTATTGATACTCACCCACAGCACATCGGATCGATCGACAAGCAATGCCGTAATATTGTTTTGCGGAGCAGTTTTATTTTGCCAGATCAGCTCCAGCTGATCATTTTGATTTACCCTGAAGACCCTACCCTGGTTAACAAGATAAACAAGCCGCTTCGAATCCTGACAAAGCAAATCTTTATAGCTGTCATGATAAACCGATGAGCCGGGCGGAATTTTAATGGATTTGGAAGTTCTTTTCGCCAGGTCGAGGATTACAACCCGGTCATCTCTGTAAACCAGCAGCCGGTTTTCCGGCAGCAGCGCAACAGACCCGGCATTGATGCTCCCTTCAAAGAACATTTCGGGCCTGAGCCTTTTTACGAAAGTGTTAAACCGGATGAACTTAAAATGTTTCTTTGCCTTATTACTGACCTGTACACCATCTTCCGAGATCAGGAAAACGGTACCATCTGCTGCCTGAAAAATAACGCTGAGTGTATCCTGCTTCAACAAGCCATTGGTGGTATTAGCGAAGAAAGTCTTGCCCGTATCGGTATTTCTCCATCCTATACCGGCAGCATCCGATCTCGGGAAAAGCCAGTCTGTGCCGTCATATACATTTGCCCTGTTGAGAAACTGGGCTTTGCTGTTGGGAATACTGTGTAAAGTCGACAGGTGAGAAATCCGCTTTACCTCGAAAGTTCGTGTGTCGAAACAGTCATGATGCAATCCTTCGTAGACCAGGGTTAGTTTACTGCTATCTGCCTGAAGCAATATTTTGAAGATCACATTCTGTGCAATGGTGGCAGAATCCCCGGGTTTATTCCGGAAATTTTTAAACTCACGTCCATCAAAGCGGCTAAGACCATCGAGCGTGGAAATCCAGATAAACCCGTCCTTGTCCTGTGTAAAGCCTGTGATAAAACTTTGCGGCAGACCGTCTTCAACTCCGAAATGTTGTTCGTTAGTATAGGTGGGTTGCTGAGCAAAACAGATGTTTCCCTGTTTTGACATAAACAGAAAAAATAGACATACGACGTAGAAAGTGCTTTCTCTGCTTACAACGGTTTTCATTCACAACAACAGGATTTTTTATAAGCACCGAAGATAAATACCTGCTGCGAGTAAAGAAAACAACAGGACTACTTCATTATTACCTGGTCGTTAACCAAGCGTTCATATTTAATTCACATTAGATGCTGAATTTGCGGGAGCGATATTCTTTGCTGCTCTGATGAAATATGTATTTATTCTCCTTTTACTTCCCGTTACACTTTCCTGCAGCAACAACTCCAATGTCATTAAGATAAAGGGGTCGGATACAGAAGTTAACCTTGCCGTTAACCTGGCAGAGCAATTTCATAAGCACAACCGCCAGTTTAGTGTAGCCATTTCAGGGGGTGGTTCCGGGCTGGGCATTGCCTCTCTTCTCAACGGTCAGGCCGACATCGCCAATTCATCCCGCCCGCTTACCGAAGAAGAAACAGAATTGTTCGCCAAAAGAAACATAGACATCCGGACGGTTGTCTTTGCCGAAGACGCCACCGCCTTTGTAGTTCATCAATCCAATCCGCTGGACTCGATCGATGTAGGGACACTGGCAAAAATATTAAGCGGTGAATATGACAACTGGCAGAAGGTTGCAGCAATCAACCGTCCTGTTACCATCTACGGGAGACAAAGTAATTCAGGCACTCATTCTTTTGTCCAGCAGAAATCAGGCATCCGCTTTAGCCGCAACGCAAAGGAAATGAACGGCAATGCGCAGATATTGGAAGCTATCAGACAGGATATTTCGGGTATCGGTTACGTGGGCGCCGGGTATCTCATAAACGGCACTTCTGCCCAAAGCAGGGTTAAGATATTGAAAATTGCCGACATACCCGGGAGCAAAGCGATTTCCCCACTCGACAGTACCGCTATTCAAAACCGCCGTTATTTTTTTCAACGGCCTCTTTACCAATTCATTCCCCTGGCATCCTGGGAAAAAGCACAGCCTTTTTTAAACTATGAAATGAGTCCGGAAGGAAAGGCTTTGATCAGAAAGGAAGGGTATTATAACGTTTCCACTCCCGCGCAAAATGAAGACCGGTAAAAGAGAAGCGTACGATCGCCTGTTTCGCTCGTTGTTCAGGACTACGGGATTATTGGTAATCGCTGTCCTGGCGGGTATACTGGCCATGTTGCTCTGGAATACCGTTGCTTTTTTTCTAAAGGTAAAGCCCTGGGATTTTATAATCGCTGCGGTTATGCTGGGAGTCGGACGTGCGATCGGAGAAACCATGACCGTCCTGATGGCGACCGGAAATGTTGCAGCATTCCCAAAAGGATTTTTCGATTCGGTGAAAACCATTACCGCCACCATTGCGATCGAGATGGGTGAAGTTCCCTACCAAACCACCCACTATTTTGCCTTGTTTGCTATAGCTACAGTATTATTTATAATAACACTGCTGGTAAATATTGCCGGCGAATATTTTGTGAACCGCTTTAGAAAATATCAGGAAGCGTAAGTTTTGAAAGATTTAAAAAATACGGGCATGAGAAAATGGGTGCAAGTCTGGGAGTGGTTTGTCTTGTTGTTCTGCACCGGCCTGGTGCTTTTCTTTTTGGCAGCCATCGTATTCGACCTCGTCAGTAAGGGCGCCGGTGTGCTGTCCTGGGATTTCATCAGCCTGCCCCCTTCCGACGGCATGACGAAGGGAGGTATTCTGCCGGCCATTATCGGGACCATATCGCTTACGCTGTTAACCGCCGCATTTGCAGTTCCGTTCGGAGTGTGCTGTGCTGTTTACCTGAATGAATATGCAGCCAATACCTGGCTGACCCGGCTTATCCGGGCATCGATACGCAACCTCTCCGGCGTACCCTCTATTATCTACGGCTTGTTCGGACTTGCGTTATTTGTCCAGGGATTGAACATGGGTACTTCGCTGGCAGCCGCAGGATTGACGTTAGGGCTATTATCACTCCCCTATATCATCACTACTACCGAGGAAGCCTTGCGCAGGATACCCGCCAGTACCCGTGAAGCGGCACTGGCCGTAGGGGCCACCCAGTTTGAATCCATCAAGGATGTGGTATTTCCTTCGGCCCTGCCCGGGATACTGACAGGCGTAGTATTAACGCTGTCCAGGGCGGCCGGTGAAACAGCGCCCATCTTGTTTACCGGCGCTGCTTTTTATATCAACAGCAACACGATTTCTCTAAACCACGAATTCATGGCACTGCCCTATCATCTCTACATGCTTTCCACCCAACACCAGGCAATAGAACAGGTGCGCCCCATCGCCTATGGTACTGCACTGGTACTATTGCTTGTTGTATTGTTATTAAATGCTACTGCCTTTTATATCAGGTATAAACACATATCGAATGAGTGAGCGCCCCGTAAAATTATCTGCCCGGCACCTGAACCTATGGTTTGGCAGTAAGCAGGTATTAAAAGATATCACCGTGGAATTCCCCGAAAAACAAGTGACCGCTTTAATCGGCCCGTCAGGTTGCGGGAAAAGCACGTTGCTGCGGAGTTTCAACCGCATGCACGATCTCTCACCGGATGCCAGAATAGAAGGAGAGCTTTTATTGAACGGAAAGAACCTGTATGATAAAATGGCTTCCGTTACCCAGCTACGTCGGCGTATCGGAATGGTATTTCAAAAAGCCAACCCTTTTCCCAAAAGTATTTACGACAATATTCTATATGGCCTTAAGATAAATGGTATTGGCAAAAATGAAAGGCAGGACATTATAGAAAGAGCACTGAAAGAAAGCTTTTTATGGGAAGAAGTAAAGGATGAATTAAAGAAACCGGCTACTAAATTATCCGGCGGACAACAGCAGCGGTTGTGCATTGCCCGTACCGTCGCATTAAGGCCTGAAATTATCCTGATGGACGAACCCTGCTCCGCGCTGGACCCGATAAGCACCCTCAAAATAGAAGAGCTTATAAAAAAACTCAAACAGCAATATACCATTGTGATCGTTACGCACAATATGCATCAGGCGCAACGGCTGGCGGACAAAACGGTATTTATGTATCTTGGTGAAATCGTAGAAGAAGGCCCTACCGAACAAATTTTCAACAGCCCCCGGCAGGAACTGACCAGTAACTATGTCAACGGCCGCTTTGGTTAACTACTACCATCCCAATCGGTTCTTAACGTAAGGCATTTGTGATAGATTCCTGGTACAAAATCAGGGGTATTAAGTCCACTCTATATTAGTACACACCAACTCTTCTTCCGGCAGGCGACCCAGTAGTGGAAATTCAATCTATTTAGAACTATTACAAATAGATTATTGTTCACCATTCAGGTAAACCGGGAGTCCCAAACAAAAAGTACCAAAAATGCCTAAAGTCCCCAAATGGATAGCCAATGCCATGGAATCGCTGTTCAGCGGAAGCTACCATCCCGTTTCTGTCACAGCAGTAGATTATCTGAGCAGTCGCATGAAAAAAGTGATGTTTGAAGGAGATTTTTCAAAGTTGAGAAAGCCGTTCATCGCAGGTAATGTGATTGAATTCAGAGTCACAGATACAGAATTCAGGCATTACACACCTTCTTTTTTCGACACGGGTAAAGGAATATGCGAGGTTTTATTCTACCTGCACGGTAAAGGCCCGGGAAGCCACTGGGCTGAAAAGATCAGGGTGGGCGACACTACCAAATTGCTTGGGCCAGGCGGGAAAATTCGGTTTGATGATCAGGTAAGCAAACATTTATGTTTCGGAGACGAAACTTCACTGGGCTTACTGAAGTGTCTGTCTGACGAAGCCGCCGGGAGAAATCAACTGTGCAGATGCATTGCAGAGCTGGACGAAGCGCACCGGGAATGGCCGGGTTTGCTGGGGTTGAAATGTAATACGGTAAATAAAGATCCGGTTGCAAAGGCGCAGGAAGCGATCGACAAGATAAAAGAATACGGCAACAGCCTGGCTGACACTGCATTCTACGTTACCGGAAACGCAAAATCTATCCAGGCTATAAAGAAATACCTGACAGACAAGGGCATTCCGGGTCGGAGAATACACACTGAACCGTATTGGACAGAAGGGAAAGCAGGACTCTGATCTTTCAATCGACCTCCCGTGCTGCTGACCCTGTATCAGGCTCCTTTGGAGCATATACTACCTCCATCCGTAAAAGGACCGGTAGCCGGGGCTGTTTTCAACATCGCCTATCTGATTTTCTTTTTACTCCTGCTGTTTTTGTTCAGGAAAAAACTACCTGTAATTGATCGTTGAAATGGGAGATTGGGTGATCGGTTATCGAAAATCAATGCTGGATAGCGGAAAAACAGTATAGCTACAATCTTCTTAGCTGAAAATCAACAATTATTCTTTGGCCATGCCGCTCCGTAGCTATTTCAACGGAATTGTTCATGCCTTTCAGCTCGCCGTTTACTTTTACGTCGAAAGTGTATAAAAAGAAGTTGTAGTCAGAGAATTCGATGCGCAATATAGTAGAGTCCGTTTTGGGCGGAACGATCGTAGCAATTTGGTAGGTGCCATCGGCCGCTACGCGTTGCACGATATCGAAAGTTATATGAACACCGTTTTTTTTAGATTGTTTACCAAAAAAGCTCACTTTGGTTCCTGTTGCAGGCATCCCTTTTTCATCCAAAACTCTTCCGGCGATGACCGTGGGTAAGGCACAGGATTCGTTTCTGAACACCTCAAGAATCACTGCTGACGGTCCTGGCTGTAAAATTTGTCTTTGCTTCATGTCGCCTGTTAATTCTCAAAAGTTAAACCCGGGTATAATCTCCGCGGGAAAAGATATTCAAAGATAGTATATTATTTTTAATAATTCTAAATAACGCACTCTGAATTCATTCCGGGAAGTATTATAAATACGATTCTTCAGGACGACGGAATTCTTAATCAGGCACATAAATAATCTCGCCGTTATCCAGTTGATAGGCCGTGCCTATCTTTTTCCCCTTGCTACCGCCGGCTTCTTCACTGTTGTCGGCACGGTATTTTTCTATTTTGCTCCCTTTTTTAGTGATGATCTCCATGTTCTCCTTACCCGGGTTCTTGATCATACTGAAATCCTCCTGGCTCAATACTTCGGCCATCCCATAGCGGGTGACCAGCGCTACCATCAGCGCCACGGCAAATACCAGCGAAAAGTCAAACAGGTTGGCTACCGCCGCTATCGGGTCCAGCGATTCGTCGTTTGTGCGCCTGGCATAGCTTTTCCTTCTCTTATGCCGTCTCATTTTGTTCAGAAATCAGTTCGTGAATAAATTCCAGGTCGGCCAGGTCTTCATTGTACCAACGCTGTTTTACCTGGAGTGTAATAAAGCCCACACCGCCGATAATCAGGCCGATAATAGTGGATGCAAACCCTTCCTGCATGTTCTTAGCGATGGAGGTAAGATCGCCGTTACTGAGTCCTACAAGCGCAGGTTGTATCGGAATGAGCGTACCGATCAACCCCAATATGGGGCCTACTTTTGAGAGTGTTCGCGCCAGATCCAACTCTTTTTGGGTAAGCAGCTCATAGTCAGTCAGTACCTTTTCGCGTATTACTTCTGATGAAGCATGGCTGATTATACGGTCAAGCGCTTCCTTAAAGGGAGACGAAGGTATTCCACCGGTATTCAACTCCAGCACCGTATCCTGGTGAAGCCCGTTGACCAGGGGTACCACCTGACGCCGCGTTTTAAGCCGGTTCATATAGAAGCCGTAAAATGAACCCAATAGCAAAAGCGCACGAAAAAAAAGAAACACCAATGCCAGCACGGTCGGCACCAGGAAACCCGTAGAGATCCAGTAAATCAGCTTATTTAAAAAATCCATTTCTTTTTATTCTTATAGTTGACAATACATAACCGAGAGCGCCCACCAACATCACCAGTAACACCAGCACCGCCAACGGACGATAGTCGGCCACCTTATCGGCGGTGCGGCCCAACTGGTCAAATTGTATATTGACCGACAGCGTACAGGTGGCAGTTGCTGTAATAATGACCAGTAGCTGTGCCAGTTCCAATCGCTGCTCACGATCGGGCAGCATCGCGCGTAAGGCGATTCCCAATAATGCCAATCCCGATGCCGCCCCGAGTGCATAGATTATAGCCAGTGTCTGAAACGGGGTACGGGTATCCGTATAAAAAAGTATGACCTGGAACAGGAAAAGAGCCGCAGGTAGGCCGGGCAGCGGCACGTACTGCAGCCGGTGCCACCACTTCTTTACGGGATAACCCAGTACCGCCCGAAGCGAGTTATTGACTATCATCCAGCGTAGCAGCAACTCGGCCAGGATAAGCACCGTGATACGCTGCAGCCAAAGCGGGTCTTCGGGCAATTTTTTCAATACAGGCACACTCTGATCTATCGCTGTGGGATACAGCGCATAACAAAAGATACCGGTTGCCAGTGCAAGCCCGGCCAAAGGCCATCCCGTATCCCCGGCAGTATATTGAAGCACGCTATTCAGCACGCTTCCTGCCAGAACCAGCAGCAACAGTTCAAAGGTCATTTGACGGGGTTATTCTTCTTCCGGACGTACCATACCAGCAGTGAAAGCAAGACCAATACGGCTACGCCAATCAATAGCCATTTTGTACCCGCCCCCGAACCAGCCTGGTCGCCTGTATTATTCCGTGTATCACCGGTTTTTTCATCTACCTTTTTCAATACGGTCGATTTGTTTTCCGCAGCAGAACCGGCAGATTGAATTTCTTTCGCCGCTTTCAGGCTGGCCTGGTAATGCGCCCGGTCGCTTTCCCGGAGATGGTCCGCGATGTATTTATTGAGTGCCGCGTTGCCGCATACGAATCCCGAGCAGCCCGCGCCATGATCTTTCATTTCGGCAAGGTGCAGGTCTGTGATTTCCTGCAGCTGCTTTTCGGTGGGCTTCCAAAGGCCTTTGCGGGCCGTTTCCAACATTACGGCCGTCAGTTCCTGTAAGGCATAAGGGTTCTCCCGGTCAAAAAACGTTTTCGTCCCCAGTTGCAGCTTGTCGAGCACGTAGGTTTCGTGTAATTCATTCCATAACGCTGCATCGATGGCATCCGGCTTCATCACGTTCCAGCTGTAGGTATTACGGAATGTTTCGGCAAACACTTCGGCGGAAGAGGCGCCGCCTTTCAGCAGCTCTCCAATGTATTTGGGATTGAGCAGCGTGCTGCGTGCTTCTACCCAGATAGCCTCCTTCAGTTCCTGCACCCGGGGGTTTGAAGGATTACGGGAATCGCTGAAATATACGGAAGGCTCATTACCTGTTACCTCACGCACAGTCAGGTTGAGTCCGCCGGCAAATTCATACACATGGTCGAGGCTAAGCGCTCCCCAGGTATTGGACGAACGCGGATGGATAATGACTTCAGTATTTTGCAGGGCTGCCTCAAAAACGCCTTCCTTAAAATAAGCCCAGTGCTTGTCGTCGTTATACAGCGCACCCATATTATTGAGGTAGGTACGTGCAATTTCACTGCGGTCTTCCCAGCTGTCACCTTTTTCCACCATACCCGTTATACCCGTACCATAGCTACCGTTGACGCCGCCAAAAACACGCAGCACCGCCAGCTCCCTTGCTTCGCGCGGAGAAAAGCCTTTTTCTTTCAGTATTTTTTCTGTCGTACCGACACCCGTTCTTACCGGGTTGTCATCCTCATCGGCCGCCGCTGCCATAGCCACCGCTTTATTGATCAGTTCCAGGCGTGAAGCAGCCAGGTCGCGCAGCTGACCGGAGGTTTGCACTACTACGTCCACACGCGGGCGGCCAAGCTCCGAAACGGACATGAGCCGCACATCGGCTACACGGCCAAAAACATCCCTCACAGGCTCTATGCCCAGCAGATAAAAGATCTGGGCCAGCATAGCTCCTTCGGTATGAATAAAGTCGCCGGCCCAAAGTGTGAAAGCTACTTTTTTCGGGTATTCACCATTATTCTCCTTCTGATGCTTCTCCAGCATCGACTTTACCTGCATTTTACCTACTTCCCAGGCCTCTGCCGATGGGGTTTTCTCCGCATCGATGGAGTACAAATTACGCCCTGACGGAACGCTTTGCGGATTATTGATGGGATCGCCGCCGGAAGAGGGCAATGTATATCCTCCGTCCAGCCCGTTCACCAGCGCCTCCAGCTCTTTCTCTGTACTGCTTCGTAAGGCTTCCCGGTAAGTATCCAGGTGACTAATGGCTGTTTCGATGCGGTTGACTGCATCCGCAAAATCGGTTTCTTCCCGGTTATGCGGCGACGATGGCTTTTTCCCGCCGGCCAAAGCAGCCGCAACTTCCGGAGGAGGGCCGCCTTGTCCGCGCCGTTGAGACCTTTGTCCGGTTTGTTCGGCCTGCTTAGCTTTCCAACCTTCCGCCCGGACGATATCCCCCGATGAAACAAGATCCGACAGGGTCACCTTCCGGCCTTTCTGCCAGTCTTTTATGATTGCTTCTGCCCGCCTGGTATAGTTGGCATTCATAAATGTCTTCTGTTCCAATCGCTCTGCCGGTATAGTTCCTTTGATAACGTCCAGCTTTGCCAGGCCATAGGCGATCGGATCTATAGCCATGAGTCGCACCGTGGCGACTACCTGTTCGGCTGTATAGGGAACACCCAGGGTATAAAGTCCGGATGTGACCTTTTCCGAACCGATCTCCTCGACGAGCTCCGCCAGGCGATGCACTTCCTCCACCGACAGGTCACGGGTGCTGTCAGGTATCTGCAGATCGTTGTAAAGCCCCATTTTGCGAGCCCGTTCAGATATCGATTTTGCATAGGCATGCTGTACTGCCGGGTCTTCCAGCGCCGTAAACCGGTGCAGCATTTGCTCCAGTGCCGCCAGCTCATTGTAGGTTTCTCCCTTCATAAAAGGTGGTGTAAGGTAGCTGAAGAGCGTGGCATAGATACGGCGTTTGGCAATCATCCCTTCGCCTACATTGGAGATAGTGTATACATAGAAATGAGGGGTATTCCCGATCAGGATGTCAGGCCAGTCGTTGCCTGACAAAGCGATCTGCTTGCCGGGCGTAAATTCCAGGCTTCCATGCGTACCAAAGTGCATGACCGCATCTGCCTGAAAAGCATGACGGGACCAGAGGTAGCCGGCAATGTAGGCATGCGGCGGGGCCTCGTTGGTCCCATGCACCATTTTAAACGTATCATTGCCTGTACCGGCCATGGGTTGTGGCAGGAGTACTACGTTGCCCAATTCGATACGGGCCACTGCCAGGTAATCGGTATCTTCCCTGCGCGTTGCCATATATTCGCCGGGCGCCAAACCATGCAGATCGATCACACTTTGCCAACGCTGAGGGCTTATATCATTTTTTGCCCAGTTTTCGTACTCGGAAGCAGGTACCAATGCCGGGTTTCCCTTTTGCAAAAAAGTCTGTAAGCTTCCTTCTGCATACGGCCCCAGCACGGTGCCGTTCTGTTGGATCAGCGATTCGAGCCCTTTTGCAGAAGCGGGAAGCCCTTCCACCCGGTAACCTTCCTGCCGGAGACGCAACAGAACATTGTATAAGCTCGTTGCTACCTCCATATTGGCAGCCACCATAGCATTTTTACCCGGCCCTTTAAAATAATAGATGGCTATTTTTTTGTCCTTGTTGGGTTTCCGCTTCAACGCAATCTGCTTCTCGACCATATCGGCAAATTTTTCTAACCGGTCGGGTATAGCCCTGAAAGCCAGGTAGCCGTTTTCATCCCGGTACTGGGCCACGATGGCATAGGGCGCTACCGCACCGTCGATCTCCGGCAGCGTAACAGACATGTTAAGCATACCGCCCGACATCCCGCGCGGGTCTTCATGCCATTTGTCGTATGGTTCAAATACGCTAAGCGGCGCTAGGACAGGCGTATTATTCTCTTTCAGCCAGGCGATGGTACTATCTGCACTGCCCAGGCTGAAACGACCGTGTGGCATGGCCACAACCAGATCAGGCTTCAGTTGCTTCAGCCATTTTGCCCGGCTGGCGTACGCCGCTATGGGGTATACGTTCAGGTTTTTGTCCTGCAAAGCCGTAATAAGGCTGTTAAGATGGTCGCGATTGGCGTTAAAAGGCCCTGGGACCGACGTCAGCAGCGCCACTACCGGTGCGCCGGCTTTGATAAACCCTTGTTTTTTCCCGTATTCCTCAAAAGCTTCCGGGCTTTTGAAGGTGAGCGTTTCATCTGTATGGAAGAGCACATCCCGGTCAATTTTTTCGGGCGGGCTTATCTCCCCGGTAAAAAGTGATTTTCCGTCAAACACCTTGCGGACATAGTTCAGCAGGCTTTTATTATTAAGCAGCCCGCCGTAGTCAAGGTAACCCCTTATGACTTCCAATGTGTCGCCCTTTATATTGGTAAAATCCATCGCAGGATTGGTAGCGCCGTCTACATAGATCGGTGTACCTTTTTTACCCGCCTGCAGCAACCGAGCCTGTTGGGCTTCATCCAGGTGAAAACCTCGTCCGAAAATGAAAATGGCATCGTATTTCCCGGCTTTATGCAGCTCGTCTTCAGACAACAGGACGGTCCGCACAAACGGGTTGTCATTTGCCTTGCTGATAGCCGATAGCCTGAATTCCGGGAAATGGACAAATGCTATACGGGTTGGCGCCAGAAATCCTGCATACAGGAAATACAATACCAAAACTGCTGCCAATACGGGTAAGGCTTGCCACAATTTCCGTTTGTACTTTTTAAAAAACGTCATCATTTTACGGGCAAAGCTCTGTTACTTAATCTCTTTATATTCGAAGCTCGGGTATCCTGTCGTAATGTTGGGGCCTCCTTTATAGGTCAGGAACCTCATTTTAAAATAGCGGCCGTCTGTATCTTTGACGATATAGGTTTTCCAGTCATAAACCTTATAATTGCCGTCACGATGCGGCTGAAGTATCGTGTACCAATCCGACCCGATAGACAGTTGTTTGTCCAAAGGCTCCTGTGAAGCATAATCTGCAACCGTAATCTGGTCATAGCGGCTATTGGAAGACGGAAAAGTATTAATGAGGGCTTCGGGGTTATCGCTGCGTTCCAAATCTTTACCGGGGTTATCAATTACGACCCGAACGCCGCCATACGTGTTTACAATAGCGCCTACGCTGACCACAAAGCTAAATGGCGGAGGGCCGCCGCCTGCACGTGTATAGCCCGATATCAGGATGTCCCACTTTCCTTTATCGGGTTCTATCTCAACTACCGCGTCAGTTTGAAAGGAATAATAAGTGTAGTTCTTGTTCTTATTGACCGGGATTTGTACGGTTTTTTCACCGGTACCGTCCATATTGGCATAGCGCAGCGTATAGGTATCGTTGGAAAAGCCTTCAATGATGAATTTTTTATAACCGATACCTGTGGTGGACGAAGGCGGGTTAAGCCCGAGATTGATGACATACACTTTTTTGTCGGATACCCCGCTGCTGCCCCATGAGCCGATGGCAGTACCGCCGGTTTCATCCGCCACGTTGTCAAACTTAAATGCCCCCGGTGTAGCCGAGGGTTCTGTAACAGCGCTGAAGTCGGTCTGCCCCGTGTTCCACACCCCCGATTTTTTCGCAGAATTTACCTTTACCGCAAAGCCACCGGTACTTTCAAATGCAATATCCCAGGCATTGACCGGTATGGTGACAGCCTTTCCTTCGCTTAGATCCAGGTATATCTGGTTCTTTAGCTCCTCCCCTACCTCAGCCACCAGTGTTCCTTCGACGGGCTCCAGCTCGGTAAAGGGTTTCTCCTCTTTGCAGGAAACAAAAGCTGTCAGCAGAACGAGGGCAAACGCCCCTCTTTTTAATCTGTTTATGATCATGATCTTCGTTTTTTATGGTATATTTTTTTACTATAAGCTTTGCTAGAACTGGAAGGTTAACCGTAAAAAGGCCTGACGGCCCTGTGCAACAGGCAAGCGGGGACTATAGTCGGAACCATTCACCTCTCCCCGGCTGGTTTGCTCTACTTCGGTTACACCTGCGATATTTTTAAGCCCCGCGGTAGCAAACCACCTGCTACCGAAGCTCCTGGCCATACTAAAATCCAGCAGGTGATAATCGCCCTGGGAGCGGTCCTGCAGCCGGCCGTCGGCGTTGATCCCGAACCGGGAGAGCCGGCCGTTGTATTTATAGAAAAGTGAAAATTTAATCTCCGACCAGTCGTCGGCATACGTCACTGTCGCATTGGCTTCCGGTGTGCGGTACACTCTGTTGAGCGAGCTGCTGCCCGAACGCATCAGCAAACCGATGGCCGGCCGTACGGTAAGGCGGTTATTGTAGCTGTACATGAACCCCAGGCTGCCTCCGTAGGTTCGAAAGCGGGCAATGTTCTGGTAGATCATCGCCACATTCACATATTGTCGCTCGGGCTCCATGGTGGCCCGGTCTTTGTCCACCAGCTCTATTTTTTGCAGGATATAGTTATAGTAAAGCATCGGTGAAATCCCAAGTCTGTGCGGGCCATTCCGCCAGGTCATAGTCGCCGATGCGGTCACATTATCGGCCATTTCAGGCTTGAGTCCCGGATTTCCGTTGATGCTGTGGTTAGCGTCCTGGAAGTCCCAGTACAGCTCGCGCAAACCCGGTGCTCGAAAGGATTTGGTATACGCAAGCCGAACGGAGCCAATATCGGCTATATCGCATTTGATATTGAGGGAAGGTACGATAGGCAGCCCCAGGCCCAGGAAATTGATACTGTCGGCCCGGAACTTCGAATTGTGCATCCAGCGGAGGGCCCCCTGGACATACAAAGAGGGTTTCAGGTAATAGCCGACACCCCCATAGAAACCGTAGTCGTTGATAGATGAACCCAGCGGATCGATATTGCTTCCGCGGGAGTGGTTAATGTTAATATCATATCCTGCCAGATAGGCCACAGGTCCCTCTTTCGGACGGTAGCTGGCGTTGCCCCGCAGGGCAAAGCTGCCAAACCAGGTATCGGTCACACGGAGCTCCTTGCGGGTCTCGTCTGCCAGGTTAACGAGGTATTCGTGGTTATCCCTGCTGTAATACTGGTAGCTGTTTATGATATCTATTTTGAAATGCCTGAACAACTCACCCGAAAGAGATGCGACGGAATTGAAACGATTGGTAATAAATTCCACATCGTTGGTGGTGCGGTAAAGGTAACCGGGGTCGGGGTCGCCTTTGTTGATCTGGTTTTCGTAAAACTGGTTGTGCGCTAACCCGAACTGCAATTTTTTCCAGGGCTTTGTATAACGGATATTGCCCGAATACTGTACCGACGGATTCCAGAGTTGACTGCGGGGACGGCGAACGGACGAAAACCCGTCGAACTGGTTTCTGCCCAGTGTAACCGATAAACTGCTGCTGTCGGGAAGCCGTAAACCCAGCAGCCCGTCAATATTGTATTTCCCGACTGTTTCATAATATGCGGAAAGGCTCCCCTCTACCGGCTTCAGTCCGTTGGCGGTTTTGGTAATAATATTGATGACCCCCGCGGTAGCATTGCTGCCATATTGCACTGCCATAGCGTTTTCTACGAACTCTACTCTTTCCGCATTACTGAGATTCAGCTGATTCAGGTCGAGCTCATTATTCTCACCGGCAATAATGGGAATCCCGTCGAGGAGAATTTTCACATTCTGCCCCGAAAGCCCCTGTACCATAATATTGGCGCCATTTACATTGTCGTTGACCACGCGCACATTCATTTGCGAAGCCAGCAGATCCGTGAGATTGACCGCACCTTGCGCCTGTATATGGCGGGCATCGATCACTCTTACATTGTGTACCGAGCGCCTTGCTTCCTGTACGGCAGATGAGCCGCCTACGACCGTCACCGCAGCCAGCTGATTCACTGCCGGTTCAAGCCGAACATAGTTTATTTCATCCGTATGTAGAATCTGCGTTTTGGTATGATACCCGATGCATGACACTTCGATCGTCACTTCAGCCGCGGATGAGGCTGAGCGTGTGTAGCGTACATCCCCCCGCACATCGCAGATAAAGGTCTGCTCACGTACGTCGCCAGAGGTCTTTAGTATCACAACCGCTCCCGGTAAGGGCTGATTTGAGGTTGCGTCGGTTACCCTTATATGACCTTGTTGTGCCTGCAAAATACAGGGAAAACAACCTAATAAGACGAGAGTATACAATCTGACAGCCATTTTCTAAAACTGCTCAACGGTGAGCTCATGATTAACCATTGCACCGACCATATTGCCGGTTGAAACCGCCATTGCTACCGAACGCATCATAGAGGTACTGTCACCGCAGGCAAAAACACCATCGACAGTCGTTTTCTGGAACATATCCGTTTTGATGTGCCCCTGTTCGGTCAGTTCACATCCCAGCGACACCGGGATATCCGAATGCTGTACGAACGGAATGGCAGCGTATACAGCATCAAAGCTTATTTTACTTCCATCGTTGAAAACCAGGTTTCTGACATGGCCGCTTTCGTGCTGTATTTCCGAAACCTGAGTTTCAATCACCTCTATGTTGTGACTATCCAGCTTTGTAAGCTGCTCTGATTTAAAATTTGCTTTGCCCGAAGTCAGGATTGTAGTGTCGTCTGTCAGATTCCTGACCAGTGAAGCGATATGAAATGCCCGCTCTCCGTTCGCTATGATGCCTGTTTTCCGCTCCCGGTATTCATACCCGTGGCAATAGGGACAATGAATGACGGAAATACCCCAACACTCCGAAAAACCTTTTATATCCGGCATTGTATCCTTTACACCTGTGGCAAAAATTAGTCTTTTTGCCCGGAACGTTTGGCCCGATTGCGTAGCGATCTCAAAGCTATTTTTGCTTTTCCTGCCGCTGACGGCAAGATCCTGATGGAATTGTACAGTATTGTATTTCAATACCTGCGCTTTAGCCTTTTCAGCAATTATACCCGGCTTTTCACCATCGTGTGTAATAAAGTTGTGGGAATGGGGCGTTTGCCTGTTGCAGGGCAAGCCGCTATCAATGATCAGCACACGACGTAGTACACGGCCCAACGCCATAGCGGCAGACAGCCCTGCATAGCTCCCGCCGATAATGATGACTTCAAAATTTTCGCTTTCCATTGTAGGTCCTGATAGAGTTTGAGAGCTTTCTCATGCGATATACCTGAGAAAGGGGTCGGCGAACGCATGTTTTTGATCAAAAAGATGCTGCTCGCTTTCCTGTAGCAGACATCTTTCCATATCCAGGATCATCATCTCTTTATCGATATCCTGGCCTATGAATACAATTTCATTATACCTGTCACCCCATTGCCTGCTCCAGCGGGACTCGATATTTTTCATGTTGTCTACATAAGCGGCATAGCGGATCCTTTGTGCGTGTGGTATGCTACACCACCAAACCCCTGCTTTTTCCATACGGGACGATCCTCCTGCCTGCGAGAAGTTCAGGGCGTCATCGGGTCTGGAAGCCAGCCAGAAAAGACCCTTTGCACGGATAATGCCCGACGGATAGTCGTTATTAAGATAGTTCCAGAACCGTTCCGGATGAAACGGCTTCGCATTCCGGAAGACAAATGACCCGATGCCGTATTCTTCTGTTTCGGGGGTATGATGGTCTGCTTCGAGCTCTTTCTGCCAGCCTGCCGAACGCTGTGCTTCTTCAAAATCGAAAAGCCCTGTATTCAGCATGGCGGCCGGCTCCACCTTTCCAAACGAGGATGTCAGTATTCTGGCACCAGGATTGAGCTTGCCGATAGCGGCCCCGAGCAGACCAACCCTATCATCACTAACCAGGTCTGTCTTGTTCAGGATGATCACGTTGGCGAATTCGATCTGGTCTGTAAGCAGATTGACAATCGTCCGTTGGTCGCCCTCCATATCGGTAAGATCCCGGTCGACCAGCAGTTCGTCAGAGCCGAAATCTTTTAGAAAATTATAGCAATCCACGACAGTTACCATCGTATCGATGTAACTGAACCTGGACAGATCGATCCCGTTTTCTTCGTCGATATAAGAAAAAGTCTGGGCTACCGGAATAGGCTCGCTGATACCTGTACTTTCAATAAGCAGATAGTCAAACCTGCCTTCTGTGGCAAGCTTCTCCACTTCTACCATCAGATCTTCGCGGAGCGTACAGCAGATACACCCGTTACTCATCTCTACCAGCTTTTCTTCCGTTCTGGAAAGGGTATTTTCACTCTCGACTAACCTTGCATCTACATTTACTTCACTCATATCATTGACGATCACCGCTACTTTGAGTCCTTCCTTATTATGAAGTATGTGGTTAAGAAGCGTTGTTTTGCCCGCACCAAGGAACCCGCTCAACACGGTAACCGGCAGTTTCTTTTTCATTTTCATATTCTATATATTGGTCTATCAAATTGCAACATTGTTGCAAATATAGAAAAATACATACTTGCAACATTGTTGCAAGTAAAATAAATTACTTTACCGGGATCTCTAATCGTTTACAAACGATTTGTCGAGACATTGCTCCAGCATCTCCTCAAACCCATCCGACTTCAGGTTTTTACCAATTATCACAAGGCGGCTCTGCCGTTTTGGAACGGCATCCGTGCTAAAAAGATACCTGCTGAAAACCAGCATATCGGAAGGCGAAAACTCAGAATGCTACATAACTCGCAAGACATGGCAGATCTGCAGATTCCTCCTTCAAACAGACTGGAAAAGCTGTCAGAAGATCTTGAGGGGTTTTACAGCATAGGGATCAACAGACAATGGAGGATTATCTTTCAGTGGGACAAGGGGAATGCAAGCGAAGTACACTAAGTAGGTATTTTGGTAATTCGGCCAAATTCTGGCTCGGGCTTCAGGATGACTACGATATTGAAGAAGAGACAGCAGGCGCGGTTTTCGGTCGAACTGATCTCCCTACACAATTTCATCGAAATCAAACCCGGCCCTTTCCATACAACGCTTCGCTACATCCAGGACATAATCAGCCTCATTGAAAGGACGGACAGGTACAGGAGTCACCTTTTTCAGCTCCTCTAAAATCTGTTGGGTCTCTGCTTGTGTCAGCTTTTCGCAGACTTCATACATCCCGCCTTCCTCCTCTTCCAGGATATCGTGTTGCTCCAGGATATGGCTGATCACCTTCAGCACATCCGGTGTAGGCACACAAACCATCAAGGCCGTCAATGCCCCATGATCCAGGCGAAGTTTTGCCTGTAAAGGCAACGGTTGCCCGCCATTTGCTCTTTGCGCTGCCACAAAAAGTACCCTCTCTTCCATCTTGATATGCGTCAGTAACCCGATACGGAATTGACTATATTTCTCCTGGTCAACGCGATCCGG
>CAZLGW010000060.1:0-24011 GCA_964559125.1 uncultured Cytophagales bacterium | reverse complement strand
TGCCTATATTTTTGATTTACAGCTATTTAATTCCATCCAAAAAACTCAAAAACGGAATAAGGTGTTCGACTGTGATCCCGCTAACTCCACGAAAACAGTCTGGCTGACGCCGGGCTGTTTTTTGCTTTTACTTCCCGGCGGATGAAGGCGCAGGGTTAACTTCTGGATGATTCAAAACAGTCGCAGCTTAACTGGACAAAGCCTCTCAGTATAGTCCTGCAGCTTTTTCTATCCTCTGTTTTATAACCTGTCTGAAAGTCTCAGGCTTTATCACCCGAACCTTTTCGCTAAAAGCGAGAATGCAACTCTCCAACTCATAGTTCGGAATCACCTCGATGCTACAATTCATTGGCATCCTTATACTTAACTTTTTGTGAACCATGAAGCGGCTTTGACAGAATATAAGGGGTAGTTTGAGAATCAAATGCAAGATGAATCTCTATCACTCCTTTTCCTTCCAGCCGGGTAACACCAATGATATCTTTAAAGTAAGTCTCAAAATTATATACTTCACCCGCGTGCTGAGATTACTGACCAACAACGACTCCCATTGCAAGCATCTGGTTAAAATTGTAGATGAGAACAATGTAATTGTTAGGGCTGTTCGGGTATTATAATTGAATCACAACGTCTTCCGGTATCATTTCCTTGACATTGATAGCAGGTAATATAAACCGGGAAAAGGATGAACCTTCTGTCTTTGCAAACAAAACCCCTCGGGCTGTTCCTACCGTAATCATGGCAAGATGAGCCATAAAATCTCTAGGCACACGAAGTTGATTTTCAGCCAAAAAGGAATTCCAGCTTTCGTCCCTGATTTTGAAGTGACAGCTAACCTCAATTTTCAGGAATACTTTT
The DNA here is from genome assembly GCA_964559125.1 of uncultured Cytophagales bacterium. GTDB lineage: Bacteria > Bacteroidota > Bacteroidia > Cytophagales > Spirosomataceae > Ravibacter. The sequence continues at coordinate 23,153 of CAZLGW010000060.1, read as the reverse complement.
TCTTCCTGCGTAAATTCAAAGCCTGGAAAAACACCAATAAGCCGATTGTCTCCGTCGATCCGGAATTGCAGGTTTGTAATCACATTGGTTCTATTGTCGGGCAAATATGCGTCTTCAAAAACAGCAAACTGCTCCTCCTCACTATACACATGCGTGACCCTTATCACCGGAGATGCGCTTGTGTAACTACTGTAGTCGCGAAAAGCCGTAGGCTCTATGTTCTCCTGATATTTTCCTGCGGCGACAATTTTCTGATTGTCATGGCCTCTTTCATAATAGCTAGCCAATATCGGTATGTCCAGAGCCTCCTGCAGTCTGATCTGGGTTTCGATCGTCAGATTTTCCTTCCCACTTACTATTTTGTTAACCTGCTGTGGGCTAACCCCCAATTTTTCGGCGAGTAACTTTTGGCTCCAACCCAACACATCGAGTTTTTTGAGCACCTTAATAGCGATTCTTTGCGACTCCCGTAGCATCGCCCTGTTCTTGATCCGCTCTCTGCTTTTTTTAGCAGTTGGGGTTTCTTTATCAGAAACCAGCGACAGGAACTTTTCTTTATTATTCATTGATTTATCAGTTCTAAAAACGAATCTTGATCAAATACACCATTCTCATTGAGATAATTTCTGGCGTTTTGGAGTTTCACCAATTCTTTTGCCGTATCCGGATGATCATCCATCTTCTGGCTCATCTTGATAGCTCCTCCCGTAATCAAATAACAGTCGTCGTCGATTTTTAATGCATAGAGCCTTAAGTAGTTACTTTTGATTTTTCCTTTTTGAAAAGACAGTACTTTGGCATACTCGGAGTGTTGCAGAGGCCGGAAATACACCCCAAAAGGCTGTTTATCATTCTCGATTTCAGCTAGTAAGTCATCAAGCTCCTCTGCGTTTTCGAGAACATTGTCTATAAATCCGTAGATATCCGGAACATGGTTGCGCTTGGCATAGGCTTGCAGGTAGCTTGGGTCCGTCCATAGTTCGAGCAGTCGGTCCATTTCATTGTAGACTTCATTGTCATAATGAAGAGCGAATAACCGGTCTGCAAAAATAGCAACTATCTCCACAGAATCAACTTATAGGTTTATTTTTTTAAAGTATGGTACTTTTGTGCTTTAAAATACAGGGAAAATGCAAACCATACAAGAATTTGCTGTAATAGTGTTTTTCCCACTAACCTGTCTTGTCGATTTGGGTTTGAAGGGGGTATATCCGTACGGGAGGATCATATCTATTTCAAGGAACTACTGTACACCATAGCTTCCATTCTCCGTATGTAAGGTCGATGATCTGCCCGGTTTCAGAGGCGGTACCCGGCAGCTACTTGATGTTGGAGGATTTACTGAAGTTCACATCCGTCCAAAACGTTTTTTATGGCTTAAAAAACTGCGGATTTCGAGCTTCTAACATCATTTTGGGCTGATTTGTCAAGAAAACTTTCAGGCACAGTGGGATAAGGCTGGCGTCAGCTAAAAAAATCTTCCTCCTCAGTCTGGACAAACCGGATCTGGAAAATTTATGAGCACCGCTCAATTGTGCTCATTGGGGGGCGCACGAGCTCAGTCAGTCCATAGGAGCAATCTTACAATCAAACCGCCCTTCAGCGCCTGGTCCGTTTCAAAAAATGACTTAACCAGATACGCATCGCTCCCGACTGCCTCTTTAAATCCACGATTCAAAACTGAGTTTTCCCGGATTGTGCACGGATGCTCGCGCCCCTCGCTTACCAGCATAATGGCGTGCCTTATACCGGGCTTATGATCAGTCAATACCGTACGAACCTGCGACAACATTTCGGCAATCCGATTGGGTTGATCAGCTTCCAACTCTATCATACGTGAAGGTAATTTCGAAGCCATCAGCTTTTGCAGGTCCCACATACTTATGTCTATTACCTGCCCCGATAACTCCCTGATAATATTCAGTGCCTCTTCTGTCCGATCCGTTATTACGCCCGCATCGTTTTTCAAATATACATCCGTGTTACTTACTTTGACAATTTTTGGCAGAATACCCAAGGGACATCTCGTTCTATCTGTGTTGTATTCTCTTACCTGAACGGACCCGGCCTTAGCCCTTTAGCTGCCGAGCGCGCTATTTCCGCGATCCGCTTGACTCTGGTTTCAGGTCTTTTAGCCGTTATGACCCAATGCAGCATGGTCTTTTTAATTGATTTTGACTGGCTCTGAAAAAAATCCAGAGCACTTCCATTCTGATTCAATGCTATCCTCAAATCCTCCGGTATTATTAATTCTTCCACCGCATCCATCAGTAACCATGTCCCGTTTTGTTTGGCGGTTTCTATAGCTTCAAAACCGGCTTTTGTCATCAGGTTGTTTTGGATGAGTCCAGCGATTTTTTCCTTGTTGATTTTTGACCAGGTGCTGCCAGGTTTTCTTCTGCAGAAATATTGCATGAACCTCTCCTCATCGATCGTCTTTTTAGTACTGTCTATCCACCCAAAGCAAAGCGCTTCGTCAACTGCCTCGCTCCAGGTAAGGGAAGCTACGTTTGTTGATATCCTGAAATACACAAGCCAGACCGACTCCTTTGACTGATGGTTCTCTTCCAGCCAATTTCGCCATTCTGCCCGGCTTTCGGGACAATAGGTTTCTATTTTCTTTTCGGTCATCTCCGTTTGTCTATAGCATTTCAGGTTTCGCTGATTGTGCAAAAATAAAGAGTCTCCAGAGTCCGGATACCGTCCCAGTGATAGATAGGAAAAATGCAATTACAGCCCCGGCCTCTTTTGATAAAATAGTGCTCTACCGGACCCAGTTCCAGCATCTGGTCATCTACAGTCTTTCCTGCAAAGCCTTTAGCAGAATATGTCTGTCTGAAGGTTAAGCTAGGGTAAAAGTAACAGAAGCAGATCGGCTATGGTTTGCGAAAATGTTTATTCTCTTCAGGAAACATCGCCCGGGTATCTTTCCACCACCTGGCCAACTGACTATTGAGAAGTTCGGCGGTTTGGGGATGTTCGCTGATCAGGTTGTGGCGCTCTCCCGGATCATTTTCAAGGTTGTATAATTCCTGTCTTTTATCCTCGAAGAAATGGAGTAATTTCCATGGTCCGTGCCGTAATGCGCTGACCGGTGTTGTCGTGGGGTAATAGTGAGGATAGTGCCAGTACAGGAAATCGCGGTCGAGTTTATCCGTTTTACCGGACAGAATCGATGCAAAGCTGCTTCCGTCCACATTTACCTGTTTTATTCCTGCCAAATCCAGCAATGTCGGCAGAATATCGATGGTGCTTAAAGGGAATGCGTTTGTACCGCTTGAAAGGCTGCCCGGGGACTTCACAAGCAGCGGGACTCTGATCCCGCCTTCATACAGCGCCCCTTTACCCGATCTCAGCGGCGAATTGTTGGCTACGGTTTCCCAGTTTTTGTATTTCCCTATGCGGCCACCATTGTCAGACAGGAAGACCAAAACAGTGTTCCTGCTCATTCCTTCCTGATCAAGTTTAGATAGAATCCGGCCTACACTCTTGTCGAGGCTCGCAATCATGGCGGCATATTCATAGTTCTGATGCTTCATGCCGGGTTTTACCTTTTTCCTGAAATAGCTGACCAGTTCCTGCGGAGCTTCAATGGGAGTATGAGGGGCGTAGTGGGATAAAAGGAGAAAAAACGGTTCGTTTTTCCAGGCATCTATCACTTCCAGGGCCTTGTCTGTTAACCTGTCTGTAAGATAGGCGGTGTCTGAAGAGCCAAGTACGAGCCCCGGAATATACCGGAGTTCTTTTTGGAAATTATTCCCCGTCCACGGATACCAATAGGTATCGGGAGCGCCCCACGAAGTACCGCCGATATTGACATCAAATCCTTGGTTTTCAGGGTAGTGCTCAAAATTTCCCAGATGCCATTTACCCACCAGTGCAGTCCGGTAGCCGGATTGCTTCAATGCTTCCGCTATCGTGACTTCTCCCTGAGGCAGATTCCCCAGGCTTCTGGCTTCCTTTATCGGGTGTAGCGAATCAGGCGGAGTAGCGCCATTGTTACGCCAATAGTCGACCGAGCCTTCGTAGTGGGTCGTCATGTGCAATCTGGCGGGATATTTCCCGGTAACGATGGAGGCTCTGGTCGGCGTACAGACAGGACTGGCTGCATAAAATGCCGTGAACTTCATCCCTTCCCGGGCCAGCCGGTCGATATTCGGAGTTTCGTGAAGATCGCTTCCAAAACACCCGAGATCCGTCCATCCCAGATCGTCAGCCAGTATCACAATGATATTGGGCGATTTTTTTTGAACGGATTGCGATATCCCCTTATGGCTGAACTGTAGCGCTACAAACGCGAAAAAAAAGCTAGTAAGCCAGATTCTTTCCTTGAAATTCTTTCGGAACGGGTTTCTTCTCATGGGTCTTATAAGTAAACTGACTGGCAGGGTTTATACCAGTGTTTAAATATAATAGGGAGTTTGCTAATTAGATACTTTTGTCCCTCCTCCACTATATGAAATCCGTCGCCATCAAAATCCACTACATAGTTGACGCTTGACGATTGTGAGGGGAAACGGAATATCGGTTTATCTTTCGGTATTCCAAAGATGATTAGTCGTAATTTTTTCCGTATTGCTACTTCAAGATAGTCGAGATTGACATATTGGAAGGCTTTGCGGATATGGGGAGATACTAGCTTTTATAACGAAATTCTGATCCACCTGATATTGGATACGAGTTTTTCATAGCACCAGAACGTAATGAATATGGTGCTGTCTGACAGCAGCGTAATATCAGGCGCTCCGAATTTAAGTTCGTTGAAATCCTGCACCATGCTGTCGGTTTTGTCAAGAAGCCCCTGGTTGGATACGCCCCAGAGAGGGATCTCTTTTTCATTAACCCAGCGGTTGTGTTCTATACGGCACACATTGGCCCATAGCCCGGGCTTGTCTTTGCGGCGGTAAACACTTAGTATACGCCCGTCGGGCAGCTCTGCGATTGCCATGGTCTGTCCCTGGATTTGGGTAGACAGGGGATCCGGCCAGGTTTTCCCTCCGTCCAGGCTCAGGCTATAATGATTGGGCAGGTCTTTATCGTGCTTTTCATCGTAGACCCAGGCTACCGCAAGCAGGCTATCGTTTTGTAGTTGGATTATTTTGCTTTCCCAGTAGATCAGCGATTTTTCTAAGTTATTCATGACGTCCATATAGGATGGCCAGGTAAGGCCGCTGTCAGCCGAAACCCAGGCGACCATTTTCATCCCGTTGGGACAATCGCCGTCCCACCCCCGCCAGGTGGAAGTAGGCCAGATCAGCCGCCCGTCTCTGAGCTTGACAATACGGCTGCACAGCTCAAAAGAAGGCCCGGTTAGCGGTGGGGGTATAAGTTCAGGCTTACCCCATGAGTGCCCGTAATCCGAAGACCGGACAAGGAGCGTATCTGTGGGGACGAAACCCAGGTTTTCCGGGTTGGCCAACCCTTCCCCATAGTGGTCTTTCCGGTGATGCTGTACGACTACGGCTGTTACCTGCCCGTTGGGAAACGAGGTTATACGGGCGGAGTTGGATAAGAGCTGTCCGGGATTGGTTTCCATCAGCGGTATGGGTTCAGACCAGGAGATGCCCTGGTCGGCTGAACGGGAAATAAAGGTATTGAGATTGGCAGCTTCAAAGCTTTCGCCGATAGTAAAGGAAGCCAGCAGTTGGCCGTTATCCATTTGCACGACAGAGGGGAAATAAGCATGCCTGCTGAATACGTGGGGGACAGGATTACGGTATAGGATCCCACTTTCCTGAGAGATAATATTCATAGCTGATTCAATCTAACGGGTTTGATAAAAAACAAAAGGATGGCATTGCCGCCGATGATCAGGGCAACGAGCTGGAAGATGGTATCGAAACTGACCTGGAGGTCAAGCATCGCGCCGCTTACGTACACACCGACCCCGCCCACAATACAGCTCAGCATGTTCAGTATGCCGTAGCCGGTAGCACGGTAGCGGGAATCCAGCACCATCCCCAGGATAGGCATCATATTGGAATCGCTGAAAGTGAGCATAAAAGCATAGGCCATGAAGGCGGCGATAGCCAGTGGGAGTATGGCGGTAGACCCGGCCAGGAATATGGCAGGAGCGGCTATGCAAAGACCGGCAAAAGGGACCAGGATGCGCGCCCGGGAATGAAACCGGCTGAAATAGTCGGCCAGCAGCCCTCCTGTGAGGACACCGATAAAAGTAGCGGTATTCAGGTAGGCGGTGGCGTAAATACCGGCGCTGGAAGCAGAGAGGCCGAATTTCCCGCTATAGAATGTGGGAAGCCACCCCACTACCACCCAGCTTAAACCCAGAATGCCCCAGAAGCACATCAGCATCAGGAAGGAAGTATTCTTTACAAGGTAAGAAACAGCGCTGCCAAACCTGATGCCTCCTGACGGGGAAGCCCCGGCTTGTTGTTCCAGCTTGCCTGCCGGCGCTTCACGCAGCAAAGGCAGCAGCACCAGGGCATACACGATGCCGATGATACCGAATACCTGGAAGGCCGATCCCCAGTCATACTTTTCGGCGATCCATCCACCTGTAAAACTCAGGCCCTGTCCTGCCATGATCCCGGCCATGTGCAGACCGGTGGCAAATGATTTGGTGGGACCGGGGTGATAATCGGAGATCAGCGCAAGGGCTGCAGGGATATAACAGGCTTCGCTTAATCCCATCAATATCCTTGTAGCCAGTAAACTTTCGAATGTCGTCGCATAAGCTGTCGTCCATGTAACAGCCGACCAGGCAACCAGGCAGATGATGATCACGACATGCCGCTTATACCTGTCAGCCAGGAAACCTGCAAAGGGGCTGAACAGCCCGTAAGCCCACAGAAAAGAAGAAGTAAGAAGGCCGAACTGGGCATCGGTCATGGGTATGCTCCCAATAATGGGCTCACGCATGGTGGTGATCATGATCCGGACCAGGTAATTCAGGCAACCCACCACGCAGAGAAGGCCAACGGTGAGCCAGGCCCGGGGAAATGGTTTAAGATTGGTCATAGAGAATTACCTCACAAACCACCGCATCGCATGCCTGGTGTTGCTTCTGCTGAACTCCAGTGTGTACGGATCAACCAGCCAGCGGGCCAGATGTCCGTCGGAGCGGGGCATCAGCCAACCGAAATCCCATTCGTCGCTTTTGTATTTTACCGGAATACGAGGTGCTACCCTTACGACAGGATGCGACGCGGACATAAACAGTTTCTGTTCGGTGTAGTAGTAGGCCGATCCGCAATGGACAAATACTTCGTGCGGCAATCTTTCATTTTCCGTTACAGCCAAATCCACACACAAATCCCTGATGGCAACTTTGACTTCCCGCCCATTCTGAAAGGCATCTTCCAAAGCTTCCACATTACCCCTGAGGGGCTTACCCTTTTCATCGTGCGCATAAACCTCTTCCCAGTCGTCGCAAACCCAGAACTTAAACACGTTGAAATCGTAGACGAAGTTTTGACTTGGGGCGTTGGTGCCCGAATCCCAGGCGTCGAACTGGTGGTATTTGGGCATTTTACTGTGATCTTCCAAAGGGGAAGACCCTTTCCTCCGGCTGGCCGGCTTCCGGCTGTCCAGGTAGGGTCTTGCAATGGCCTGTAGCCCATTCTGATTGTACAAAAAGAAGGACATGGACGGGCGGGGTCCGAAGCCGGCGGGAAGCTCGATAGGTTGCCGGAGATTGATGATGCCGGCTACCCAGCGGGCGTCCACTACATAGGTAACCCTGAAATCGGCCACTTCTTTAATAAGTTCATTGCTGGATGAACTAGTGTCGATATGCTCATTATGATGGAATTCAGTGTATATCCGCATATCGGAGCCATTACTTATAGCAGCCAGTAAATCAGCCTCGCTTCCCCCGGTCACTTTCCGGTTTTGGTCGAGGATCAGTTTACACTCCCAGTTGTTTTTTCCTCGTTTATGATCCATTCCAGGGTTAGAGTACTTTTTTTGAGTTAACAGATGCTCCGGGGTTAAAGAGGGTGTGGCTAAAAAGCCCGTCAGAAGAAAATTGCGACGTGAACGTTTGACCTGGCTTCCATTCTGGCGGATGTTTGTTTTCGGAGTCATAAGAATCTGCAAATAGTTTTAACTATCTATACATGTGGAGAATCATCAATTCACAGGGGGATACCACATAATCATAGGGTCAGGTCCTAAGCCAGTCTTGATCGTACCAATTACTTTCAGATTTTCCAAGTCAATTACATGTACTCCATCCGATTCTGATGTATGTTCCGTTCGCTCATTTCCACTTCCTGTATGTTCTGCCTTCCTGGCATCTTCACAGCCCACGAATGCACGCTTACCATCTGCGCTGAATTCTACACCAATAGCATATTTACCCACTTTTAGTTTTTTTATAGTCTTTCGTGAAGCCACATCCAAAATCGTCACCTCCCCATCCTGTATCCAATGGGCGATCACAGCCCGCTTTCCATCCGGTGTAAATCGGATACGGACAGGCATCCCCGGACATTCAAAAGTTTCGATCACACGATGTGTGGACAGGTCAATAATCATCACCGAACCTCCAGTCTGGTTCAACGCCCACAAATATTTTCCGTCAGGAGTAAATGCCATCCCTTCCACTCCCTCTCCAGCAGGAATTTTCATCAGTAAGTTGCCTGACTTACGGTCGATAACCGAGATATCCTCCGAGCTTATATTGGCCGTATAGAGCTTTGTACCATCCGGTGATACATAGACCATGTGTGATATTTTCCCGTGAGTCGGGATTTGCCGGACTACTTCATGCGTTCTTGTATCCACTTCAATAACATAGCCCGATTGACCTGCCGTGAAATAGGCATTTCTGCCATCAGGCGCTATCGCCGTACCATGTATTCTTCCGAATTTGCCGGTAGAAATCTGTTTGATATGCTGACGTTTTACCAGGTCTATGACTGAGATCGTATTACCCGGAGGAGCATAGTTGGACAAATAGGCATATCGACTATCTTGTGTTACGACAATCTCGTGGGGGTTTGGTCCGGTAGGGATGGTTGTCTCTACCTCCAGGGTCTGGGGATTAACAAACGACAATGTATTGGAATGTTTGTTGGCTACCAAAAGCCGGGGCTCACCTGCCACTATGGGTAATCCAATCTCCCCGAAAGACGGTTCTTTCGGATAGGTAAACCGACCTGTCAAATCCTGACCATTGAATAATTGCAATCGCTGCTTTCCGAACGAAAAATTGGTTGCTACCACAAACAAGAGCAATACAGCCTTTAAATAATATCCTTTCATAGAAACTTCAAATGCTTTTAATTTTTATCATGACCCTAAAATCCCGTACGTCTGTTATACAATGTTGTATTGCTCCTTAACCAGCTCAAGAAAACCTGCATTCTCCAGATTTTTTAATGGCGCAAGAAAAGTAACCTGCACCACTCCCGGGAGCCGGCCGATCTCAATTGCACCATTAATGGTTGCGCGGTTTCTTACCTCCGGAATGCTCATTCCCAAAAGCTTTGCAGCGCGACTAAGTCCATTCTCAGTTGCTATATTTAAATTAGCTCCCGTTCCTACTACTGAAATCGGAGCCACCTTTTCAATCTTATCAACTCTCCATTGTCTTGACAGCGCCAGAGCTTTTGTTTTTTCTTCTTCGGTCAACGGCTTTGCCGGAAACGGAAGATCTTCAGCCAAAGGAAATATTACGGGTCCTTCCAGTTTTCGGTCTTTCATCACCTGTATCTGCAATTCGACCGATCCTGCTACATCCATAGTGTGCCCTGCTATTTCGCCATCACCTTGTAACGCGTGCATATCTCCCAGGTATACCCCACCTCCGGCGACTTTGACAGGAGCAACTACTATTGCCCCCTCTCTAACAATATCTATATCCATATGACCATCCGTTCTTAATTCCAGTTGTTCTGCTGTTAATGCAAACTCATGGGGCGCTCCGATAAGGAAAGTGCCAAAATCGCCTGCATTGTGAGAGTCTGGCATCTTAATGGAAGGCATAGTACCAAGTTGTCCAAGAAATGGCCTTAATCTTGAAACTGTTCCTACAAGATTATGGGGGGCATAAATCAGAATTGAATGTTGAATGCTATGTTCCGGAAGCATGGCATAATGTTTGGACTTAGCAGCTATTTTTTTTGCCTGGCTTTTATCCACAGTTACGCTAACTTTTACATCTTCATCAAATACTGCTGTGTATCCATGCTCCATTTTGAATGGAGTAACAGGAGTTCCGCATTTAATGCATCTAATTGCTTCCTGGCCTATACCTTCTTCTCTTGTTTCCGGATAAATAATATCGCATTTAGGGCAGCGCTTTGCTACATATGGATCACCGACAAAACAACCTTGAACAAAACTATCATGTCCTGATGCGGTCGCTAATGATGTAACTTCTATTTTATTAATCCTGATAACAACAGCATCCCCTGGTTCCGAATTTTCAATATAGACAGGTTGTGTTACCTCGTGCCCCCCCTTTAAAGATGGTGTAATCATTGGCCCCCAGCACCCGGGTGCTGTAACCGCTTTTATAATTCCCCCGTCTTTGAGAGGACCAAGCATGGCAGCGTATGGATCAAGTATCCCATTAGTAAAAGTATTGACAGTAATTTCGTCTTTGCCGAAAACGTCCGAAGTCTCTATTTCTATCATATCACTGTTTTTTAATTTTTAATAATTTTTGCAGGGGTACCACATTGTCATTGGACCAGGTCCCAGGCCTGTCTTTACCACCGATACGACCTTTAATGTATTCATATCAACGACATGTATTCCGTCAGACTCGGCCTTGTACTCTTTTACCCCTCCTAAGGCATCAGGCGCTTCTCCCGGCTCCAGCTGATCTTCACATCCCACAAAAGCATACCTTTCATCGGCAGAAAGCTCAACCCCCATTGCATAACTCCCCACATTTATCCGCTTTATCTCCCTGAAGCTCACCGCATCTATCACTGTTAGTGTACCCTCTTTTGTCCATCCCGAAATCAACGCCCTCTTCCCGTCAGAAGTAAACCTGATCCGAACAGGCATGCCTTTGCAATCTAAAGTCTTCACTACTTCCAGCTTCTGCATGTCAATTACTGTTATATTTCCTTCCTCCCGGTTTAAGGCCCATAAAAACTTCCTGTCGGGAGTAAAAGCCATTCCCTCCACCCCCTTTCCTGAAGGGATCTTTTTATACAGGTGGCCGGTTGAACGGTTAATGACCGAGATATCTCCTGAAGACCTGTTGGAGGTTAATAAATATTTGCCGTCGGGTGAAACATATACCATATGTGGCTCCCTCCCCTGTGTTGGGATTGCCCGCACAAACCTGTTGCTACCCGTTTCTATCTCTATCACATAACCTAAATATTCCGAAGTGAAATAAACATACCTGCCGTCAGGAGAAACAGCACCGCCGTGCAATCGACCATAGTACGATATTGCTATGTCTTTGACCAGCTTCCCTTCCGTCAGATCGATTACAGAAATCTTATTCCCCGAAGGACTGCGGTTGGGTTCAAAATTACTCACGTAAGCTGTTCTCTGATCCGGCGTCACTACAATGGCTCCCGGATGAGAGCTGGTAGGAATAGTCTTTGTTATTTCAAATGTATTCGGATTGACAAACGATACTGTATTAGAATGCCTGTTGGCTACCAACAACACAGAATCCCTTACAACAAGGGGATGACCCAGTTTTCTTATCGAATCATAAGGAGCAGGAGCCCCTCTCTCTTTTCCTTTTGGGAAAAAATAATTAAACAAATAGATCCCGTTTACTTTTTTTTGCCACAACGGGTAAACGATGTTGAAAAAACGATCCATCCCCGGCTCCACTTCAACGGATGCATATATAGGAAAATCCTGGGGGAAGAGGGAACGATACTCTTTGATCGGCAATTGAAAATTGTTATGCAGGTAGTGAGCAACCACCACAAAATCCAATATCCCATCATGTGTCCACGACACCGGATCCAAGCCAATGGCCTTGTTCTGTTCGGGTAATGCCAGTATCCGCGCTGTTAACAAAATTGGTCGCCGACGCTTTTTACCCACCTCCTCCACCATCGATCTTACCTCCCGCATCCAGCCAGACATGATCCGTATACCTCGCTCTTCCTCTCCCGGCTTGAAGTACATGGGAAAACGCTGAAAATCAAGCTCCAGCCCGTCTATGTCGTACTGTTCGCAAATCTCCCGAAGCTGTGCCATTCGAAATTCCCGGACTTCGGGAACAGCAAAATCCAGTCCCGCCGGTAGCCAACTGTTAACGATGGGATGCGTGCGCGGGCCCATGATGTCCGTATACACCTGGGCCATCGGATCGCCCGCCTTGCCTATATGCCATTCGGGATGGGCTCTCCAGAACCGGTCGAATATCAGGCTTTCTTCACTCTCTACATCATGCACTTCATTTAAACGGAACGAAACAAAGGTCTCCATCCGGCGGGATTTGGCATGATTTAAAATAAGCTCAAGCGGGTCCGGTGTACCTTTCAATAGCTCCCGGAAATTCAAAATTGACTGATCTTTAGCTACTGTTTCTTCCAGAGCGTCGCTGATATGCTCACCGATCATATCTCCTACCTTTGTAGGGAAGCCCATAGGCATACCCCAGTTAGGGCTCATAAAAAAGCTGGTTACGCCGGCCTTTGCTACTTCATCTATATAAGAATAGATCTTCTCTGGCGTCATAGGAGGCGTACCCAGGAACATATTATCTCCGTCGCTGTTGTATATAAAGCGAAAATGCTTCGGCAATCCATCCTTACCGGTTTGATAGCTAAGAGGCGTTTGGGCCTTGCAACAGCTAAAAAGGGAAATAAAAGATAACGTAAATAGTAAATTTTTTTTACGCATGATCATGACAGTTCGGTTTTAAAACATCTGAGCTCTTCTCTTACCGGTATTATGCACTATGATAAAAAATATGGCTTTTTTTATTAACCAGCGGCGCCTGGCTGTAAATAGTACCGTTGTGTACGCAACTATTTGTTTTCAGTAATTTCACATCGTTCGATAAAATAATTGCCAGACAAATCAGGATCACTGAATGGCAGCTTATACAGCCAGTCGCAGGCCTCATATAAAATCACTTCTTTTACATCTTCCTTAAAGGAAAGGATTTTGCAGATCAGCTCTTCGCGCTTTTTACGGGCCGGTTCATAGTCTTTAGCAGGGCGCCTGAGCGTGTATTGGGCTTCAAAGAAGAAGCTGCGGGGGCCTCGAAATTGCGAGCCGCGATTACTAGAAAAATCGCGGATGGATTCATCAAAGAAAATATCAAAGGCAGAGGGGTCAGGGATATCACGAACTCCAAAAAAAACAGGTTCAGTCTTGAGGCCTGTAAGATCAAGCATGGCCATGCCTTCGCCGATACTACGAATATAATTGATCGTACTCCAGATGCCGCCGCTATTGTTTCTGCTATTGGAGGCGCCTTCCGGTTGAGGAAGGGCTGCGATCCGGTCGGCAACTCTCCCCGCAGACGCTTCATTTAAAGGAATAACAACCCTGGTTCGTACATGGGGGAATGCCGCTTCAAAGTCTTCCAGCAGCAAGCGTACCCCTTGAACGACAGCTTTATTACGGGCATAGCGCCAGCGATAGGGCGAATCTTCTTGCTGGCAGTGCCTATCCCATTCTCCAAGTTGCCAGGTGGTAATGCGCTCCACCAATTTAGGATCCCCGGCCCACCTCCGAAGTATTGAATCGTTTACGACTGTTAAAGGCGCATAAGCACGATCAATACCAAGCTGTTGATAACCTATTCGATTTTGACGATAATAAACCAGAGGTTTTATCCCTTCCTTTCCATCGGCTTGATAGGCCGATAAACTTACATGGGATCGTGTGTTTACAAAAAGCTCGTCAAAGGCCGGCAGGTCCAGCATTGTTTTCATTTCTTTAACAATATTGTCCCGCATTGCCGGCTGGTTCAGATCAAGCATTTCCACAGAATAAGGAGCGCCCAGATCAATAACCAGTAAACAGTTTTTTAGAGGGGTACGGACATTCTCTTTTTTATAGAGATGGTTATAACTGTCTTCCGTAGTATTGAATTCTGTAGCAATGTCTTCTACATTCGGGATCGGAATACCAGGTACACGGGTTCGGCTTGCCAGGCTATCTTCCGAGTCCAGGACCCAATATATATTTTCACGTCCTATTGCATTTCCAGCCTTAGCAAAGAGCTGTACCGGTTCGAAGGTCGGAAAATCCAGGGCCTCGTCGGCTTCAGCAGGGTTGCTAAGGATCAGGTAGCGAAAATTGCTTGATATATTAATATTATTGATACAGACAACATCATCCTCTACCGTTACTTTATAATCTGTTACCAGCTTCAGTTTATCATTTGCCTGTGCTGCAAAATCTCCAAATTTCTCTAATTCAAATCTGGTATTACCTTTCTTTCGCCTTAGCACCAGCGAATGGGATCTGAGCGGCGGGTAATTTGAGGCGACTATACGGAGATTGTCACCCCGTGTTAGATAGCGCTTGAGAAAGGCCTCCGCATTGGTTACATCGGAAATGGAGATGCGGCCGATTTTTCCTTTTTCTGATTCTCCCATTTTTTCCAGGATGGTACGGTAGTGAGCGAAGGCAGTCTGGCTCGTATTGTAATTGATTATGGGAGTCGCCATAGGCAAAAAGCCCCATAAATAATTTCCTTCTTCATCAAAGACGGGTAATTCATAGTATTTGGTTAAAGCAGTCTCGAAAGGCCGGAAGCTCGCAGTCAACCTAATACCATGGTCCACCGCACTTTGGGAAAGTACAGATCCAAAATCCCGCATAAGCCGGTAGATATTCAGTTGACGAACCCAATCCCATGGGATGTGCTGTTGGGTTTTTCGACGGTGGTTTATAAGCTCATTGAAAATCGGACTTTCTATCATTGCCGTCACCTGCGCTTTATAACGTATAAAGTCCTCCGGAGCATAGTTCGCTGAATCTGAAATATAAGGCATCGGGCTCATCCACATGATCAGCCGATCAATTCCCTGCAGTTGGCAACGCCGGAAGTACTGATCGAAAGCATCTTTTGTTACAGGCGCCCAGCCATTGTTGTCATCCCTGCTGCGAAACGGAGTATTAAAAATGTAAATAAGATCATCACCAAAATCTGCGAGATAGGACAAAGGACGTTTAGGCGGCGCCGGAACTACTGAAAGTGTTTGCCTTTCAGAGCTACCATCGGGCAGGGTTAACTGAAGTTCGAGAGTAAAGGATAGTAGAACATCCCGGCCTTTCGCAACAATATTTAATTTTTGGTTATTATCAATTGAAACTGCTATTGCACCTAAATCTAAGGTGGTTCCTGTTGCCAGTACTTTTCCATCCACTTTTGCCGTAAAGTTGATTTGACTCCCCCTGGGCAAAGCGTGACGCAGGATGGGCCAACTACGTGTACCCTGCAGGAGATAGGGAAATGGCACCTCCTCATTTCGTGATGCAAGATAGGATGTATCAGCAGCCCGTACCTTTCCAACCAGAAGTATACCTAAAACGGTAATGACAATAAAAGATGAGAAGGTTAGTCGTTTCATAATTTATTTGCTTTCACTTAATCCTTTAAAGGATACCACATTGTCATTGGACCAGGTCCCAGGCCTGTCTTTACCACCGATACGACCTTTAATGTATTCATATCAACGACATGTATTCCGTCAGACTCGGCCTTGTACTCTTTTACCCCTCCTAAGGCATCAGGCGCTTCTCCCGGCTCCAGCTGATCTTCACATCCCACAAAAGCATACCTTTCATCGGCAGAAAGCTCAACCCCCATTGCATAACTCCCCACATTTATCCGCTTTATCTCCCTGAAGCTCACCGCATCTATCACTGTTAGTGTACCCTCTTTTGTCCATCCCGAAATCAACGCCCTCTTCCCGTCAGAAGTAAACCTGATCCGAACAGGCATGCCTTTGCAATCTAAAGTCTTCACTACTTCCAGCTTCTGCATGTCAATTACTGTTATATTTCCTTCCTCCCGGTTTAAGGCCCATAAAAACTTCCTGTCGGGAGTAAAAGCCATTCCCTCCACCCCCTTTCCTGAAGGGATCTTTTTATACAGGTGGCCGGTTGAACGGTTAATGACCGAGATATCTCCTGAAGACCTGT
The DNA here is from genome assembly GCA_964559125.1 of uncultured Cytophagales bacterium. Classification (GTDB taxonomy): domain Bacteria; phylum Bacteroidota; class Bacteroidia; order Cytophagales; family Spirosomataceae; genus Ravibacter. The sequence continues at coordinate 7,091 of CAZLGW010000060.1, read as the reverse complement.
TGGAGGTTAATAAATATTTGCCGTCGGGTGAAACATATACCATATGTGGCTCCCTCCCCTGTGTTGGGATTGCCCGCACAAACCTGTTGCTACCCGTTTCTATCTCTATCACATAACCTAAATATTCCGAAGTGAAATAAACATACCTGCCGTCAGGAGAAACAGCACCGCCGTGCAATCGACCATAGTACGATATTGCTATGTCTTTGACCAGCTTCCCTTCCGTCAGATCGATTACAGAAATCTTATTCCCCGAAGGACTGCGGTTGGGTTCAAAATTACTCACGTAAGCTGTTCTCTGATCCGGCGTCACTACAATGGCTCCCGGATGAGAGCTGGTAGGAATAGTCTTTGTTATTTCAAATGTATTCGGATTGACAAACGATACTGTATTAGAATGCCTGTTGGCTACCAACAACACAGAATCCCTTACAACAAGGGGATGACCCAGTTTTCTTATCGAATCATAAGGAGCAGGAGCCCCTCTCTCTTTTCCTTTTGGGAAAAAATAATTAAACAAATAGATCCCGTTTACTTTTTTTTGCCACAACGGGTAAACGATGTTGAAAAAACGATCCATCCCCGGCTCCACTTCAACGGATGCATATATAGGAAAATCCTGGGGGAAGAGGGAACGATACTCTTTGATCGGCAATTGAAAATTGTTATGCAGGTAGTGAGCAACCACCACAAAATCCAATATCCCATCATGTGTCCACGACACCGGATCCAAGCCAATGGCCTTGTTCTGTTCGGGTAATGCCAGTATCCGCGCTGTTAACAAAATTGGTCGCCGACGCTTTTTACCCACCTCCTCCACCATCGATCTTACCTCCCGCATCCAGCCAGACATGATCCGTATACCTCGCTCTTCCTCTCCCGGCTTGAAGTACATGGGAAAACGCTGAAAATCAAGCTCCAGCCCGTCTATGTCGTACTGTTCGCAAATCTCCCGAAGCTGTGCCATTCGAAATTCCCGGACTTCGGGAACAGCAAAATCCAGTCCCGCCGGTAGCCAACTGTTAACGATGGGATGCGTGCGCGGGCCCATGATGTCCGTATACACCTGGGCCATCGGATCGCCCGCCTTGCCTATATGCCATTCGGGATGGGCTCTCCAGAACCGGTCGAATATCAGGCTTTCTTCACTCTCTACATCATGCACTTCATTTAAACGGAACGAAACAAAGGTCTCCATCCGGCGGGATTTGGCATGATTTAAAATAAGCTCAAGCGGGTCCGGTGTACTTTTCAATAGCTCCCGGAAATTCAAAAGTGGCTGATTGTTAGCTACTGTCGCTTCCAGGTTTTCGTTGATATGCTCACCGATCATATCCCCTACCTTTGTAGGGAAGTTCATGGGCATTCCCCATTGGGGGCTTATGAAAAAGCTGGTTACGCCGGCCTTTGCTACTTCGCCTATATAAGAATAGATCTTCTCCGGCGTTATCGGAGGCATACCCAGGAACATATTATTCCCATCACTATTATACATAAAGCGGAAATGCTTCGGCAATGCAGTTTTATCACTTTGATGGCTAAGAGGCGTTTGCGCCCTGCAGTAATTAAAAAGAAAAATAGAAGAAAATGTAAATAATAAAATGCTTTTATGCATGACCATGGCCGTTCAATTGTCGCTCCGTTCGTATATACCTTATTGCTCCCTTCCGTGCCTCGTAGTGGATTTGCTGTTAAGAAGGGCTGACCAGAAAAGGATTACTTCGACCATTACTCACCCGCAATGACGTTCAAAGACCTTTTGGTCAGCCCCAAAACCCAGTTTTAATTACTCCGGCATGGAATTAGTATCCCGGATTGTTATCACCCGGACTGATCGCTTCATTAAAATTGATTTCCGCATTGGGTATGGGCCATAACAGATGCTTCTCTTTCACATCTATGCCATAAGCTTCTTTTACTTTTTCCTTCAGCTTTCCTGTCCTCAACAGATCAAACCAACGTTTCCCTTCAGCATAAGTTTCTTTACCTCTTTCTGACAGAACCAGTTCCAGGAATTGATCTTTATTATAATTGGCTAATGAAAAATCAACCGGAGATACAGTTTTTGTATCGTATCCATAAGCCCTCCGGCGTATTCTGTTCAGGGCTTCCATCCCTTCTGCAGTAGGCATACCTTCAGCCAAACAATCCGCCTCAGCAAAAAGCAACAGGATATCGGCATATCGATACAGGGGATAGTCCATTCGCCCTTCTGAAAACTCCGGGTCTCTGAATTTCGAGCATTCTACCTGTATACTGTCTGTTGGCTGTACAAAATAAAGCTTTGTACTCCATGCTTTGCGTAGCTCATTATCATCCCAGTTCTGATAGAAAGGCATCCATAATCTTCCAGTAGGTATCCAATACCCGCCATTCAATAGAGAACCTCCGTTTGCTGCATTAAGGCCAACCAGGTACCTCGGCCAACTCCATGTACCCTGCTGCGAATATTTAATATAAAAAATCTCTTCCTTGGTATTGCTGCTTGCATCTTTCCCGAAGATGTTAATAAAGTCCATTGAATCACGCACTTCAACTAAATCAAAATTCATTGATTGAATAATTTCTTTTGATTTATTCCGGGCGGAAAGGTTATCATGCCTTGTAAAATATACGTCAGCTAAAACCGCCGCTGCTGCCCACTTCGTTCCCCTTCCTGAAATTGAAGGTACTTCAGGCAGGTTGCTTTCTGCAAAAACCAGATCATCAACAATAAGTTGATAAACCTCATCAACGGAGCTCCTCGGGAGATGTAATTCACTCCGGTTGGTTTCTGTTCTCAAAGGCACTCCGCCATAGCAGCGAACAAGATGGAAATAAGCTAATGCACGGAGAAACCTGGCTTCTGCTACATACAGTTTTTTTTCCGAATCAGTTAATAATGATGCATTGGGTATAGCCTCGATCATGATGTTTGCATTGCGGATAGTAGTATAGAAGTTGGCCCAAAAGCCTTCTGTCGGACTCCGGTTACCACCTTCCAGTCCTTCAAATAAGCTGATCTGTCCCCAGTTGTCTCTAGCTCTGAAGACGTCGGTTGACGACTCAGTCGTTACCAGGTAAAGGTTCTGAAAAGCAGATCTAAGCCCTGGATATACGGCCGCTATGGCGGCTTCAGCCTCTACCTTATTGTTATAAAAGTTTTCTTGGGTAATAAGATAGGGCTTCTCTATTAACTCATCCTCGCAAGCCGTGGTACCGGTAAGAATGACAATCAAATAAACAATATATTTTTTCATAAGATATTTCATTTTTACGGTTAAAGGGATAATCTCAAGCCAATAGTATAAGATCTCGTTCTTGGGTAGGTATTGTAATCAACCCCCTGAACAATATCTACGCCTGTGGCGTTAACTTCAGGATCCCACCATGAATATTTTGTGAGTGTAAGAAGATTTTGCCCGCTAATAAAGATATAAGCGTTTCTTGGCGCTTTTTCTAAGTTATACCCTAATTCAAGATGCTGTAGTCTTAAGTAAGACCCATCCTCGATAAATCTTTTTGAAAACAATAATCCGAGATTTCGTTGCTCAGGCTGGGGATATTTAGCGTTTGGATTCTCACTCGTGGCCAGATTTGTGGGCATCTCTTTAAGTGTGTTAACCCAATAAGGCACTTCATATAAACTTAAAGCACTGAGGTTGGCAATATCATTTCCATAAGTGCCCTGGAAATATGCGCTTAAAGAGAATGCTTTGTATGTTAAAAACGAGCTGAATCCATATATAAAATTAGGGTTAGGATCACCAACTTTTATCTTATCGTCTATATTAATGACACCGTCGTTATTACGATCTTTATATTTAACTACCGAAAGTGCTCCCTGAGCGCCCTTTGCATATCCGTCCTCCTCATACCCATAAAACATGCCCACTGGTTCGCCTTGTCTTAATACAACTATATCGTCGACAAACTGTGCTCCACCGAAATTAAAGTTCCCTGTTATAATATCTTTTCCGCCATACAGCTCTACAATTTTGTTCCTATTGAAAGAGATATTACCGGAAACATTCCAGCTAACATTTCTGTTTTTTACTAAATTGGCCTCGACGGAAAATTCAACCCCCTTATTTTGCATTGCTCCCACATTTTGAAGCGAAGAAGCATACCCTGTAGAGGTAGGTAGGGATACAATGCTTAAAAGGTTGTTGGTGATTTTTCTGTAATAATCTGCAACGAGCCTGAATCTTCCTTCTAAAAATGCAGCATCAACTCCAAAGTCCAATTGTGCAGTACTTTCCCATTTTAATCTATAGGGTAGTGAATTGGAGGGTGCAAGCGTCACAGTACGGGTATCGCTGCCGAATATTGTACTACCTGCCTGGAGCAGGTTCATAGTAGCATACGCATTAATGGCCTGGCTGCCGGTTTTTCCCCAGCTTCCTCTCACCTTTAGGTCACTTATTGCATTCACGTTTTTCAGCGCCATTTCTTTTATCTTCAATGCAACTGCGAACGAGGGGAAGTAACCCCATTTTTCCCCCGGACTGTATTTTGATGCTCCGTCAGCACGTAAACTACCTGTGAACAATACCATGTCGTTATAGCTATAGTTAACTCTTCCCAGGTAGGATAAAAGAACGGATTTTGTATAGCTTGAACCGGGAATGCCGGGCGTTCGGGAGCTTGCCAGGTTATACGAATTCGTAATATCACTTAACAAGTCCGTACCGGATCCGCTTAACCCTTTTGTAATAAAGTTTTGATACGTTTGCCCCGCCAGGATATTCAGGCTGTGCTTTCTACCGAAATTTCGCCTGTATTCAAGCGTGTTTTCACTAAGTGCGCTGGTATAGTTGCTGGTAGAAACAGATGCATTCCCCCTCTGGTTATATGCAATAGCCTGATAGGTATCATTCCTTATGTCGCGTGTTATATAGCCACCTTGCACATTAAACCGTAAGCCGTCGATAATCTTAAACGACAATTTTCCGGTTGTATTAATGTCATTTTTTACGGCTCCTCCCTCCGTCAGTTTGGTATAAAGCAAAGGGTTACCCATGGCGGAACTGGGGAATGGATATGTCTGTGAAAAAATAGTCGGGTCTCCATTTTCGTCATAAGGTTTAAAAATAGGTGGCGCCGTAATGATAGCCGCAATCAGTGATCCTCCTAGCCTGGCGCCTGCAGAACTTTGCAAAGACTGGTCTGACCGGGAAACAATGCTAGAAAACTCAGCATTCATCCAATCATTTACTTCATGACGAAAGTTTATACGTGCCGAATATCTTTTGAAGGAGCTGTTTTCGATAATACCCCGCTGATCGAATACGCTCCCGGCCAAAGAAAATTTAGTTTTAGCATTTCCGCCGCTGATCGTTAGAGAATGATCCTGCATAGGGGCTTTCCTGAATATAAGATCCTGCCAATCCGTACCCTTGCCATACTCGTTGATCATTTCAGTGGTAAACAAGGGGTCCATTGCTGAGTTTGCAGCCAATTGATTATAAAAGGAAGTATATTCCTGAGCATCCAGCAGGTCTATTTTTTTTCTCAATTGCTGAACCGAATACCTCGACTCTACGTCTATTTTGGTGCGCCCCGCAGCCCCTCCTTTCGTAGTGATAATCACTACGCCATTCGCTCCCCTTGAACCATAAATTGCCGTAGAAGACGCATCTTTCAATATCTCCATGCTTTCAATATCGGCATTGTTCAGTACATAGGGATAATCAGTAGGAATGCCATCAATAACATACAAAGGGTCATTGCTTCCCCGGATAGAATTTGAACCCCTGATCCTGATAAATAACTCAGCGCCCGGTTGACCGGAAACCTGCTTCACCTGAACCCCTGCAGCACGACCAGATAACGTGAGTAGCGGGTTGGCAGCGGCAAATGCATTTAAGTCGGAACCTTTTACCTGCACAACCGACCCTGTAAGATCTTTTTTTCTAACACTTCCATATCCCACAATCACCAGTTCGTCCAGAGCTTTTTCGTCTTCTATTAACGCTATATTAATCTCAGTGCTGTTCCCCACTACTACTTCCTGGCTTATATATCCTACAAACGAAAATACCAATACCGCGTTTTCATCAGGTACATTCAGGGTGAAATTCCCCCTTCCGTCGGTTGTCGTCCCTTGTTGTGTGCCTTTCAGCAGGATGCTCACCCCGGGTAAACCATCACCTTTCTCGTCGGCCACCCGTCCCCTTACCTCTCTGGCCAACTTTTCTTCCCTGAGTTCCGGTACAACTATACTGCTTTCCTCCGCAGGCAGTACCGGCGTTAGCGATATCATCTTGCCGTCTGAAACAGTAAACTCAATAGCATATGGATTGAGCAGCTCTTTCAACACCAAATCCAGCCTCTGGTTAAACATCTTCAGTGTCACTTTCCGCTGGGAATCGATCGAATTCGAACTGTAAATAAACCTGACGTCAGCCTGCTCGCCGAGCATTGAGAGCACTTTCTTGAATCGAACCCCCTGGACATCCAGTGAAACTCTTTTTTCAAGAACCGCCTGTCCGCTTGTCTCGTGCGCATAGGACGCTCCACAAAGGATGGCGCACAAAAGAAACTGATAGAATGACAGTCTCATAATTTTCCGTATCCACAAGGGGATAAGTAGCTTTTTGTTCATAAATTAGTAAAGTTTTAAGGTTTAGAGAACTCTAAAACACGTGTACTGTTCGGATTGGCATTTGGATCGTACACGACGGCCGGTAGTGTTAGCACATTACCGGCTTATTTTTTCCAGACTTATTTATTCATCAGTTATCGGTTTAAGGGTTATTGTGAATTAAGTTGACATTGAAATATTACAATGCATTTCTACAGCCGTCGCCTGTCAGAAAGATGGTCGTCCCCCGGACCTCATACCGGCTTCCAACTATTTTACAGATATAGTCCAGTTGTTTAAAAAGATCAAAACCGTTTAGGTTGCCCGAAAACAGGCAGTTATTCAGATCGGGGGTGCTCACCACGATTTCCATTCCGTATGAGTTTCGAAGAATCTCCAAAACGGCGTTGACCGGCGTATCATCAAAATCAAATATGGATTCAGGGATATCCTGTTCGATCATTTGGGGGCTATCGACCAAATCCTGGTGGATCAGTTTCGATTCCATATCGTACACGGCTTTCTG
>CAZLGW010000059.1:0-24538 GCA_964559125.1 uncultured Cytophagales bacterium | reverse complement strand
ACGCATCAACAGCAGGTGAGACTGGCATACTGTCTCTATCCCTGTAATTTTAATGGCAGACATATATAATACTTATCTTAAAGTAAATCTATTTGCTACCCCATGTACCAGCCGCCGTTCACATGGAGCTCATGGCCGGTGATAAAACGGCTTTCAGGGGAAATCAGGAACCATACCGCATTGGATACATCCTCTACCTCCGCACGGAATTTCAGGGACTGCTTTTCAAGAATCGCTGCATCCAGCTCCGACCTGTCGTTTTTCCAGTGCTTTTTCTCCATAGCTGTGGGGATCGCACCGGGACTGACGGCATTGACGCGGATGTTGAAAGGCCCCAGCTCCCTTGCTAGTGAGCGGGTCAACCCCAGCAGAGCCCCTTTAGACATGGCATAGGGGACCCTGTTTTCCCAGCCGCCGCTCAGTATAATGCTCAGGATATTCACAATCTGTCCGCTTCCCGATTTCTTCATACCCGGCGCCATCGCGCGGCTCAAAATATACGCAGCTTCGGCGTTAATCCGCTGCGTAGCCAGAAACTCGTCCAGCGACGTTGCTTCCAATGATCCCATGGTATCGATGGCCGCATTGTTGACCAGGACCTGGAAAGGGCCGTATTCTTTTACCGCCGCTTCCACCTGCGCCGGCAGGGCGGCCAGTTCCGACAAGTCGCCCTCGATAAACACCGCCCGTCCGGCGCCGTACTCCCGGTTCACCTCCTCAGCTTTCCGGCTTCCCTCAGAGCCGGGCAGGTCATACAGGAAGACGCGGTAGTCTTCCTTTAAGAGCCTGCGGCAAATGCTGAAACCTATATCGCCGGCGCCGCCTGTAATAAATGCGTTTTTCATAAAGCTTTCTTTACCGGGAAATTCATTCATTCACTTTCCTGAGATTAACTTCCGTTATATTTTTCATCTCCGACCGGTCCATCGCATAGTGAATGATTTCCTTTTGGTGACCGGAATAAAGAATGTTCATGAAATGACAATCTGCTACGGGAGCTTCGATCATCACCGCAGAATGGCCGTTCGTCATGACATTCATCACATAGATATTGTTCAATTTACCCGGCTGTGACAGCTCACCATAGCCTTTTCCCCCTATCAGCACGGCATTGTGGCGCCCGCCCTGTCCCTGTATTTCCTTCGAGATCAGTCCCTCGATATATATGTGATGTATGCTGGCGCTATCGCTTGCACGAATTGCTACGGCCCTGCAGATCGATTCGCAGTTGATGTTTGTAATAAAGATCTGCTCCGTATCGTCTTCCGGCCCGTACCAGCGGCCCCGGGTGACCATCGTAGAGTTAAGACTTCCGTTAACCCGGTTTAAGGCACGCCTGACGTCGAGGCTTGAAAGCGCAATGAAATCATCGCCGGTAAACCCGGAGATATTATTGATACGAAAATTCTTGCAGCCCTGCCTGAGATCTATCCCGTCTTTATTAAAGACCTTTACCTTCTTTTCGCCGATCTCTATCTCTTCCGGGTTATAAAGGGAAATATCGCTCAATTCCGCATTGCGCGTCCGTTCAAAACTGACTGCCCATGCGTGGGAATTTTCAATCCTTACATTTTTCAGCGAAAATCCGTCTACCTGTGCTATGAGGATCATAATGTTCCGCCAGTCGCCGGTTTGTTTCCTTTCCGGCCTGGCGGCATCGGTACCGTAGCTAACCCTCCAGTTACCTTTTTTCCGCTCTGCGTCCGGGTCAAGCGTAAGCTGCCTGGCGCCGTCGCCTGTCGAGCGTGGGTTGTCAGCACCCTTCAGCACTACCTTTCCCACGCCAATCAGATGAATATTCCTGTTCCATACCGGATTTTCTATCCCGGCTCCTACATTATCGCTCCGGAACATATTGTCCCTGCAGGAGTCTGAGAGCTGAATCGTGCAGTTATCCAGGATGACGGTCATATCACCGGGCAGCAGGATCGCTTCATCCAGTTTCCAAATATTGGTTCCGTTAGCGTTCTTCTTAGGAATCCTTACAAGATTCGTAGTTCCGCGGGCAGTCTGCAGAGCCTGCCGGATCCTTTCACTGTCGGTACCGGAAAAATTGTTGGGTGTGACCTCGTCAGCAAACTGTGCGGAGAATTCTGCCCCTGCGGACGGAAAGACCAGGATAAAGTAAAGCAGGATACAAAACGGGATCTTCTTGAGACTTTGCATGATTGGAATATAAGGCGGGAATTTTAAAAAACTAACTAAATATTCTCACAAAGTTCCCGATAGGCCTTCACAGCCATCATGTCTCCTTCTTTCCCCTGGCCTTTAACCTTATGCTCCAGGCCTAAAAATCCGCGGTAGCCCTTATCCCAGACAAATTGGAGGATATTCCGGTAGTTTATTTCACCGGTACCGGGTTCGAAGCGACCGGGCGTGTCTCCAACCTGGAAATAGGCGATTTCGTCCCAGGCATATTCCAGGGTGGGAATAATATTTCCTTCCTGGATCTGGATATGGTATATATCGCAAAGCAGTTTGACGCTCGGGCTCCCCACCGCCTTACACAAGGCATAGGCCTGCGGGACAGTGTGCAGAAACATTTCGGGATGGTTTATTTTGTGGTTCATGGTCTCCATTACCAGGACAATGCCATGCGGCTCATAAATTTCTGCGATCCGTTTTAACAGCTCAATTGCATTGGCCATTTGAAAATCCCAGGGAAGCTTGGGGTCATGGCATCCTAAAACATTATGTACGAAGCGGGTATTGACCCGTTTCGCTATCTCAACCGAGTTCCGGATGTCCTGGAGCACCTTTTCTCTGGCCGACTGATCCCTTCCGGCAAAAGTGACCTCTTTAAAGGTAGCCGTTCCTACAAACTGGCCGAACTCCATGTTCAAACGTCCGAGGGTCTTTGCGATCAGTTCCTGCTCCTCTACAGTTTTCCGGGTAAGCCACGTGTTTTCCCACGCCCTGAAACCCATGTCGTGGCCCCATTTGATCTGGTCATCCAGCTTTGCGCCCGGACTTTTAAAAATCCCGAAGTCGGGAGAAAACTTCATTTTAAACGGGGCGTTTTCCGGTTTTTCTGTCGCTCCGTACAGTTCTTTATTGCTAAGCAAAAGAGAACCTCCTACTGCCAGCAGACCTTTTTTCAAAAATTCTTTCCGATCCATATTGTTCTATTTTACCGTGTTTTCCAAAGTGCCGTTTCGTAAAAATGCAATTAAATCAGCAAGTTCCTGCTCTTGCAGAACTCCGGAGAAACCGGGCATCTGGGATGTGTGCAGGCTTCTGATACTTTTTATGTCCTGCCTGTTTATCAACTGCGTCACCTGTGGTCCCAGGACAAATTCTATGGTGTTGGAGGTTTCTGATTTGATCATTCCCTGCATAGTGTTGCCGTTATGCAATTGTATTTCCCATACATCAAACCCCTGTGCAATAGACTGGCCAGGGTTGACTATGTTGGCCAGAAGGTCTTTTGCCGACCAATTGTGAACTGTCCCTAAGTCAGGCCCGTATGATATGCCAAGCTCTCCCCTGACCTGGTGACAAACGGCACAATTACGTTTGAATACCTCGAGCCCCTGCGACTCCACGCCCTTGAGTCTTTCAATTGCCTTGTAGAGGTCCGAAATATTGCCCGCGTCTTCCGATACTTTCAGGATTCTGATTGCCCTGCTTTGGAAGTCCTTGTCATGAAAACCCCTCAAAAGGGCGTGGGTTTTGGGCCATCCCAGCGATACCCTTTCAACGACGCCTGATTCCAGCGCGTCAAGCAAGAGATATCCGTGACTTTTATCGGTATAGAATATATCCAGAGCCGCATCGCGGTTTTCCTGGGGAATAGATTCCCAGCTTTTGATCAGAAATTCAGCTGCCCCGATGTCTTTAGTAGATACAAGAAGCTTTATAGCGGCTCTCTGGACTTCAGCATTTCTTTCCGATCCTACTACTTCCTTTAACAGGTCAAAGTGCTTGCCGACATCGGAGAGCCCCAGAAAAGACAGCATGTGGGCCCGGTAGTTTCCCGGCTTTGTCTTGTCCGATGCATACCCAATTGCCATATCCACATTATCGCTTACAATATTTCCACCGATTGAGTCGGAGCTCGCCAGCAGTTGCAATGTATATTCACGGATAAGCGCTGATTTATGACTAAAGAAAGAGCTGATCAGGACGGGCGCCTGCTTTTCGATTATTTCATTTTTATTTTTGTTCCGCTTTAATCCGCGGGAAAGGCCCGATAGAATGGCTTCGTTTAATGAACTGCTGTAGGGGCTCTTTTGGGAGACCGCCCGGGTGAGGAAGGAGTTGATCTGGTCATGATCGGAGCCGTCCGATGCTTTTATCTCACAAAGTCGCTGTATGACAGACAAATAGCTATCATTGCTCGTGATGTTGAACCGGGCTATCAGTGATTTCAGAAGCTGATCGCTGTTCAGGCTGGAAGAAGTCAGCGCGGCAATCTGAACCCACTCGTCGTTTATATCTCTGAACAGGATCTCCTGTCTTGCCGCTATAGCCGCGGGGGTATCTACACTACCTAAAGAGCAAAGCGCCTGGAACCTGACCTTGGCACTTTTGTCATTTTTCATATTGATCACACCGTTGAGTACTGTGCCGGACTGCAAAAGATATTTTTCAGAAATTCTGACGGCATTTTCCCTTACTCCCTCCTCCGGATCACGCAGAGCCCCTACCAGTATGTCGGTCCGCAGGCTTTCCATCCCTTCCAATACCCATAGTGCATGTAGCCTCCCGTAGGTGCTCGGACTTTCGGTAACCATCTTTTCCAAAAGAGGAATTGTTTTCTCGTCTTTCCGGTCGACCAATAGCCTTTGCGAATGCGTTCTCCACCATTGATTTTCATTAGAAAGCTGGGATACGAGCTCATGGTTCGGCATTTCCCCCAATGTGATTCTCTTTGTCCAGCCGGTCCTGGAATTGCCTTTGGGAGATACCCGGAAAATCCTTCCCATGTTGTTCCCATCGTACAGGCCTCCTTTCTCTACATCCTCATGAGCCATAAACTCCGGGTGCTCGATGATACGCCGGTAATAGTCCAGCATATACAAAGCGCCGTCGGGTCCGACATAGAGGTTGACAGGGCGCGCCCAGAAATCGCGGGATGCAAGAAACTCCTTCCGTTCTTCTACACGCCTGGCGGTAAAGGTGGCGCCTTTGGGCACTAATTTGTCTACATGTACCAGGTTGCTTACCGATTCGGTTACAAAAACGGCCCCTTTGTCGTAGGGAGCGGGAAACTGCCCGCCGCCATAGTAAGTAATACCGCCTGATGAAGTGGTAAAGCCTACCGGAGAGAATGAAAGCCGGGGATCTGGATTGGTGGTTATCGAAAAAACTTCGGTTTCTTTTCCGTGATCAGAAATTGCCTCTGTCGCATCGGATACCTGCAGACTGGGATTTCTGATCAGATACTCCGCTTTTATAGCCTCATGATAAATATGATGACTGTTAAATGTGAGAAAGTGGTTCCCCCATTCATCGAAAGCATGCCCGAACTGGCTTCTGCTGGACAATATTTCCAGTTTATCCTGATCGGGCTTAAACCTTACATTCTTGCTCCCGGCGTTTTTCGGAAGCTTAGGGCTGCCGGGTTTTTTGTAAAAAGAGATACTGTCGCCGGTATCTCCGAAAATATCCCCGTACTTTCTCGAGCCTGCCAGCCCGGCATGAGCGAGGTAAATCCAGTTATCCAGCCCGTAAACAGGGTTATTGACCAAAAGGTGGGGATTTGATACGGCAAATCCGGTCAGCAGGGTATCCCTTATTTCGGCCCGCCCGTCGCCATCGGCATCTTCCAGGTAGATGACATTGGGAACATCCGTAACGATCACCCCGTTTTTATACCTCAGTATGCCATTCGGAAATTTGAGCTGATCTGCAAAAAGGATACTCTCGTCTATGACCCCGTCGCCGTCTGAGTCCTTCAGTATTTTTATCCGGCCTGTATTCTCTTTGTCGAGCGGGTAACCCGGCATTTCCACTACATATATATTCCCGTATTCGTCTATTTCCATATCTACGGGGTCCATCACATGCGGCTCGCTTGCTACCAGCTCAATCTGGAAACCGTCTGCCACTTCATAGGTGGCTGCCGCCTCTCCGGGCGGTACCGCCCCGTTGCGGTATTCTGTTTTCGTCGTACAGGAGCTTCCATACAGGATGATCAGAAAGAAATAAAAAAGTACCCGGATTTCCGTGGTTGCACTCATTAGAATAAAATAAGGTTAAATGGTTAAAAGGAGTTCATTTTTCCCATAGGTCGTTTATGATCTTTAAAGTACTTTCTACCAATTCCTGGCCACCTTCCGCACCTACGATCGTGCTGGTCGGGGTGGCGCCGTAGCTGCCTCCGGCAATGGATCTTTCGGTGGGTATGTAAGTCCCGTTTCCTGCAAGCTGCACCAGGAAGGTTTGAGTCGCCGGGCTTTGCGCTTTGATCCTCATCCCATAGTCCAGGTAAAGTTCAAAAGGATTCGTTGCCATTACGATGTCTCCTATACGCAGAACGTGGACTTCAACTGCAATTTTGGATTGTGTTTTTTGAAGCTCATATCGTTCCCTCACGCTGTTGGCCCTCCTCACCATAGTAAAATCATGAGAAATAGGGACATACCACCTGGGGGTTTGCTTCAGTGAGGGGTTATCCTGTACTTCTTTTAGTTTCCTTTTGTACCTTTCTTCAAACTGAAGAGGAGTGAACTTATCGCGGTTGTGCCATTCTCCGATCAGGACATTGTCGACATGCTCCTGGCTGATCAGGCGTTTGGAAAGCATCACCTTATGAGGCTGATGAACGTATAGAGGAGTCCATTCGATATGCTCCTTTACGTGCTCCAGGATATAAGTCGCGGCATCGGAGATACGGCGGGCGATCTCTTTCCGTATCCGCATTTTATCCGATTCGATATCTTTGTATACAAGGCTGCGCATACGCTCTTCCGCCTTTTTTCCCACCATTATATTGGGGTACTGATCGCCGGCGGCGCTGCATTGGGCATATATAAAAACATCCTGGCCCAGGCGTTTTTTTAATTCCTGCCTGGTATCGTGCCAGTAGTCGGCCGTGATTTGCCAGCCATGGGAGATCTGTGAAGGGGCGGCAAGATTGATGACTACTCCCGATACTTTTCTGTTCTGGTCAAAAGTGAAAAGCATCTGGATCGAGTGGTCTTCGTAGCCTTCGATATGACTGAATTGAGGGTGGTTTACATTGCCATACATTTCCGATTTGCCGGCAAAGTTTACCTGAAGCCGGTTATGGCCTACTACTGCCTGCCCTATCCCGTAGCTTATTCCGCCCTTTTGCCTGGAATTCCAGGCCTTTACAGCGGCAGTGACCAGTTTTTCACTCAGCACTTCAAAGTAGGCTTTGGGTTCTACCGCGTCTAACGGGACTCCGTACAGCTCGAAGTTTGTGGCGCGGGCAATGGCAGGCGCGTCATGCGTGTGGGTTGCATTTAAAATGATCTTTTGAGGATCAATCTCCGGGATCCGTTGTTTTACCAGCTTCCTGACATTGTCCCTCAGCTCATCCGGGATCCCTACTACATCGACGCTTATCATGATGGTTTTTTCGGAGCTGCTCCCATCGCCTGATTCGATCGCCAACACTGTAGCGGTAAGGGGATCAAGAAGCCCCTCCGATACCCTGGCGTGGAGGGAACCCCTCAATACAATGGGTTGTTCGGGCGTGATATCGGCAGACGCCCATCCTATCCGGAGATCGTGCTGACCCGGATTGAATGAGGTAGTGGGGTTGTCTTTTCCGTTTGTCTCGAACATCAGGGTATAAAACAACAATATTGTCAGGATTTTAAATAATTTTTTCATCCTAATTCGCTTATTCGGGTTCGTTAAAAGGTAAATTTTATCTATCGGCTAAGCATGCCGCGCCGGTTCCGGCCAAATGCTCATTTTCCGGCATGCATACCCGATAGCATCGTGGGTTAGTAGCCCTGGTTCTGACCCAGTTCAGGATTTAAGCTCATTTCCCGGAATGGTACGGGAAACAATACTTTATTGTCGGTAACTTCGTAATTGACAACCAGGTAACCTCCCGATTCGTGATACTTCTCCTTGTATGCCCGCATAGTTGAAAGCATCGTGCCTGTACGCAGGAGATCAAACCATCTGTGACCTTCAAAACACAGCTCCACCCTTCTCTCCCGCTGTATGGCATCTCTGAGTTCGCCCTGATCGGTTGTGCTTATCGGCGACAGGCCTGCCCGGGTCCTTACTTCTCCGAGCAGGAGTAAAGACTTATCCGGCTGCCCGGTTTCATTATAGGCTTCAGCCAAAAGCAGCAATACATCAGGATAGCGGATCACAGGCCAGTCGTTTTTTCCCTCATTTGAGGCAGCGGGCTTATCCAGGAATTTGCGCGTGTAAAAAAGCCCCCCTTCAGGCCATAGCGCTATCGCTACGCTTTTCCTGAGATCTCCTTCCTCGAAGGCATTGTACAGGTCGAGGGTTCCGGCGTTTGCACTGGCCGGGGTTCCTCCGCTGGTAACACTGGTTCCTGAGCCGAAGGGCGCAAAGGAAATAGAAAAATTGCTGCCTTCCCCGCGTCCGGTGCCTCCGAGATACTGTACGGCAAATACAATCTCCTCGTTGTTTTTGTTGTCGACGGAGAATACACTTTCATAATTTGCCAGAAGCCTATAGACACCCGGGTTTACTACTCTTTGCAGGGCATCCACCGCTTTGTCAAACTGCCTGTTGGTCGTATATACTTTCCCCAGAAGGCTCAATGCAGCTCCCTTTGTTACCCTACCCGTGTTGGTAGAGGTATGTTGCTCGGGAAGATTCTCCGCGGCACTGATAAGATCTCTTTCTATTTGTGAATAAATCTCTGCTACCGGCGTCCTGGTGTATTCGTAGGCTTCACCTTCGGACACGATTTCATTCACTACAAGCGGGACATTTCCAAAAAACTGGACCAGGTTAAAATACATCAGTGCACGAATAAACCTGACTTCGCCCTGATACTGGGTTTTCAGGGCGTTATCCATTTCAAAATTTTCAATTCTGGAAAGGATTGTATTGCACCTGGCAATTACCGAGTACGACAAGCTCCATCTCGACTGGATTGCTCCGGTACTCGGTAGCCAGTTCAACTGATCCATCGGCGCGGAAGTGAGCGTATACCCGGTGGCCTGGGCATTATCGGAAGGGATTTCAGCAGCTTCGTAAAAGCCGGCATAATACCCTCTGAGACCGGAATAAGCTCCGTTGACAGCCGCCGTAAAATCGGCAGTACTTTTAAAATACAAATCCTGCCGGACTACGGTAGGGGAGTCTATATTAATAAAGTCATTACATGAAATCACACTTAATGAAAAAAATGCGATTAAGATTCCTAGCCTTTTCATTTTGCTTTTCCGGGGGTTAAAAACTGATGTTTACTCCAATCATTACACTTCTGTTAACCGGATAGGTTGCCTGGTCTGAACCGGGTTGATACACCGTATCGCCATACTGGCTGGGCTCCGGATTAAATCCGGGATACTTTGTGAAAGTAAAAAGGTTCTGGCCTGTCAGGTAGATCCTCGTAGCATTTAACGACAGCTTCTGCTGTAAAGAAGGAGGAAGTGTATACCCTAACGTAACATTGCGGAATCTTAAGAAAGACCCGCTGTACACAGCATAGGAATGCAGGTTACTGGCTGTTCCGAATCCGCTTCTGGGGCCTACCCGGGCATACTTAACCTCTTTTTCGGGATTGGCCGGATCAAAATAATTATTAGCCATTTCCTTTACGGCATTGAACCTGCCCGACCATAATTCCGTATGCCGGCTGGCTCCGTTGACGATACTGTTGCGTGCTACTCCCTGGATAATGAAGCTTAGGTCAAAATTGGAATAGGAAAGATTATTGGTCAATCCATATAGTATTCTTGGAAAGCCATTGCCCAGTATAGTCCGGTCGTCTTCGTTGATCACACCGTCATTGTTGACATCGCGGATCTGGTAATCACCCACCTTCGAACCGGTCCATTGCGGCTTGTCAGCCAGTTGTGTTTCGTTTTTTATTACACCGTCTATGATGAAGCCGTAGAAATTGCCCAGCGGTTCGCCCACGTGTATCTGGTAGACATTATTCCAGCCCGGAGTCCCCACCTGTGAGTTCAGCGATTCCCTGCCCCCCAGATCTAGTACTTTTGTAGCATTATAGCTCAGGTTAAAGCTTGTGGTCCATTTCAGCCGGCCTATCTGGTTATTGGTCGACAGGTCTATTTCCACTCCCCGGTTTCGTATCTCCCCGATATTGGTTTGAAAGGAAGTGGCATAGCCTATAATTGCGGGGAGTTCTTTGGAGAACAGCATGCCGTCTGTATTTTTCTGATACACGTCGAGTGTCAGTGAAAGCCGGTCTTTCAGAAAAGAAGCGTCCAGCCCCAGGTTTACCTGCCGGCTTTTCTCCCAGGTCAGGTCGCGGTTGAGGAAACCCGACGGCGTCGCTCCGGGCAGCCTCTGGCCGCCAAAGCTGTAATGGCTGGGCACCATTCCGCTGATCCAGGTGAAATCACCGATGTTTGCATTCCCGGTCTCGCCATAGCTGGCCCGCAGTTTCAGGTCACTGAAAAGCCTCTGATCCTGCATAAAGCCTTCTTCCGATATTCTCCAGCCTACAGAATAGGATTGGAAAATCCCGAATCGGTTGTTCGGTCCGAAACGGGATGATCCGTCCCGCCTGACAGCTCCTGAAAACAAGTACCTGTCTTTGAAGTCATAATTGATACGAAGCGCATAAGAGAGGAAGCTGTGTATTCCGTAACTGACCGAACCGATCTGGTCTGAAGAGGCGGAAGGATTGTGTACGAGATCATTCGTAAAAGAGCCAACCCTGCCTGAAGTACCGGTAGAAAAGCTGGTAGCCTTTTGCATGGAATAAAGCGCCATTGCAGTCAGGTTGTGACTTCCCCCGAAATGATTGCTGTAAGTCAGGTTGTTTTCCCATATCCAGTCTACGCCGCGATTATTGGAGGCGCTGCTGGCAATGCCCGACAGTTGAGGTGTTGAAATATTGGCAAAGGGAGCGACGGAGCTGGCCAGGGTAGAGGGCAGGTAAGTTTCCCGGGAGCCTGAGAGCAGCAACGCTCCTCCCTGGCTTCTGAACTTTAAGCCCTGCACGATCTGCCACTCCAGGAAAAGGTTGTTCTGTATACTGAACCTGTTGCTCTGATCTTTGTATAGCGAGAGTATCGAAACGGGATTGTATATCGCAACCTCCGAGAAACCATATTGTGTATGGGGAAGCACATTGTTCTGGCCATAGTCTCCGTTTGGCAGCCTGACATCCACCACCGGAGGGAACAACATGGCGGCGTAGATGGGGCTGTATCCCCAGTTGCCCGGAGCGCGCGGGGTAGGCTTTTCATTGAGAATGGTATAGGAAGGTGCAAAATTGGCTCCTATGCTGAGTGATTTCGTGATATTGGCATCGAGATTGGCCCGGACCGTCATCAATTTATAATCGGTACCCAGCATGGTGCCTTTTTGCTGGAGATAGCTTCCTGACAATGCAAACCTGATATTCTCATTCCCGCCGCGGGCGCCAAGTTCGAATTTCGACATAGGGGCAATCCTGAATATTTCATCCTGCCAGTCGGTAGACGCCAGTTGTTCGGGGTAATCGTAGGCATCGGGATAGGGCACGCCCGACGCGCCCCTTGCATCTTTGGCATATTGAAGATATTCCTCCTGGTTCATCACTTCTATTCTCCTTGCCACACTCTGAACCCCGGAATAAGCATTAAAATTAAAATTCATTTTCCCTTTCTGCCCGCGCTTCGTCGTTACCATAATGACCCCGTTTGCAGCTCTTGAACCATAAATCGCAGCAGAAGCGGCATCTTTTAGGATTTCGATAGATTCGATATCCGAAAGGTTGATTCTTGAGAATTCCGTGGCGTTGAGCGGGTAACCGTCTATTACGTAAAGCGGCTGATTGGAAGCGCCTAAAGAGCCGATTCCCCGGATGCGGATAGTAGGAGCAGCGCCCGGAACATCTCCTGCTCCAGCCTGGACCTGGACTCCTGCGGCCAGTCCGGCCAGTGCATCTCCGGGCAGTGCAACGGGTAAATTGTTGATATCCTTCCCGGAAACTTTACTGATGGAAGTCGAAATTTTCTTTCTGGATTGTTCTCCATATCCTACTACCACCAGCTCTTCCAGGCTTTTTTCATCTACCCGCAGGTTCACGTTTATCACAGATCTGCTCCCTGTCTCAATCTCTTCGGTCACATACCCCACGAACGAAAAAATCAGAGTATTTCCCCCTTCCGGGACGACGAGCTCATACCCGCCGTCGGTAGCGCTTATCGTGCCTCTCTGAGTCCCTTTCAATATCACGCTTACGCCCGGGAGGCCTTCGCCCTTTTCATCAGTAATCTTCCCTTTTATCGTCCTGTCGGTGATCACCGGCATATCTTCCGGGTCAGGAATCCCGAAAACCGAGCTTTCCATATGTTCTTCCACACTTAGCAAAATCCTGTTACGTACTATTTTACAGGTAACTTTGTCGGGGCTGAACAATGCGTCGAGCGTTTCGGCTATGCTTTTATTGACGATGTTTAGCGTAACCTTTCGTTTGAGCGGGACTAACCTTGATGTGTATACGAATTTCACATTTGCTTTCAGTTCCAGTTCTGTGAGTGCCGTTTTGATATCGGTGTCGACAAACCGGGCTGACACCTGCTTCATCAATAACTCCTGCGCACTGGCCTCGTACCCGCCGTAGGTGTACACGGCTGTGAGCAGAATTATGGATAGCTGTACTAGTGAAACCTTCATAATAGTACCCCAGGAGGCTATGAATTTTCTTGTTTTTTCCATTCTTTTGTTGTTGTTGGATCTTGGACGATTTGACAAAATAATTCTCACTGTCTCTTTTGTAAGGGAAAGAGATAGCACGGCAACAGTCGGAGAGAAACTGCCGGGGATGTCGCAACCATCTCCGGCTTTTCTTTTTACCAGGATTCTGATTTAGGAAATTTATTGCATAAGCATTGGCGTTAAGGTTTATAAACGGTTTTAGAGACGCCGCATCCTCCCCCGGAGAGAAGAATGGCATTGCCTGTAATTTCATATTTAGCGTTCAGGACAGCTCCTATTATCTCTATCTTGTCAAAAAGGTTGTCCGAGCTCAGATCGGCCGTGACCGGACATTCAAGCATAGCGTCGTTGCTAAGCGTTATTGCCACTCCGTAGGCTTTCTCCAGTTTGTCTAACACTTCAGACAGGGGTGTTTCGTCAAAATCAAATACCCCGGGTTTCAGATACTCTTCCTGCCCGGGTACCATTACAGGGTTTTCTACCAGGCCGGTAACGTAATGATCCGAATTGTTAAAAAAAGTTACTTTTTTATTAGGCGTCAGTACGATCCGGTTTTCCCTTTCAGGCTCCTTACCGCCCTGTCTTTTCCCTCCCGATTTCTCAACGATTACTTTCCCGGTCACCACCGCTACTTCCGTACCCCCGGTTTCGGCGATAGACCTGATCGTGAAACTGGTGCCCAGCACACGGGTCAGCACAACACCCGAATAAGCGATAAAAGGTCTTTCTGAGTCTTTCGCAACGTCGAAAAAGCCGCTTCCTTCCAGGTAAACCACCCTGGAGTCGTTGTCGAAAAATTCAGGACGGCGCAGCTTGCTTCCCGGCTCAAGTATAACCTTGCTTCCATCGGGCAGAAATATATCTTTTGCCATGCTGTCGTTGTTGACGTCTTCAATCCAGTTGATGCCGGCAGTGAACGAAGCTTCTTTTGCCGGGCCGCGCTCCGGAGACCCTATACCTGAAAAATAAAGTGCAGCTACCGCCGCGATTAATATGGCTGCAACCTTCCATACCCCTTTTTCCCACCAGGCTGTCTGTCCGGAAGTCATATCCCGACCGGCGTCGTCTTCTCTGCCCTCCATAATCCCCGACCAGATCCTTTTCCCGATTTCTTCTTTTTCGTTTTTTTCAACAGGGTCCTTATGGATAGAATGATACCATACATCCATCGTATCTTTCATACGGCTGGACAAGGTACCCTCTTTATACCTTTTTAAGAGCTTGATAAATCCTCTTGTCAACATAATGCTTTATCACTTAGCTGCCATTAAGTCGTTTCCCGGACGGGATCGCCGCAACCTGTTTGATAAAATGTTGAAAAAGTTATAAAAAAAGGGTGGTTTCAAAGAGTTTTCTTTGAAAAATTAATAATACGAAATGAAGGTAGCTGGAGGTAGGATCAGGCGATATTTCCGGGGGATATTTAACACCCCCAGCTTTTTTAACACTAAAATCCGTTAGTCAATAAAAAAAGCGCTATCAGAAAATCCTGAAGATACACTTTCATAGTGCGCAGGGCGTGGGTAATATGATATTCGACAGTGCGTACCGGCATATCGAGCAGGGCTGATATCTCCCGGGCCGACAGCTGGTCGAGGCGGTTCAGCCTGAATATTTCACCGGTCTTTTCCGGCAGCAGGCTAAGTCCGTCGTGGATTGCCGAATATAATTCGTTGTAAGCCAGTTGCTCCTCCGTGTCGAGTCTTTCTTTCCCGGCAGACCGGATCAATTGAGAAGATTCTTCATGATGCTTCCTGACCAGGCTGGCCCTGATCACGTCGATTATCCTGTTTCGCACTGCCCGGAACAGGTAAGATTCAAGACGATCTATGGCCAGACCCTCCCGCCGCTTCCAGAGGTCGATAAAGATATCTTGTACAATCTCCTCGGCAGTTTCCTGAAATTCAACTTTATGGACAGTGTAGCTATAGAGCTTATGCCAGTAACGTTCATACAGCGTCTGAAATGCATACTCGTCCCCGCGTGCCAAATGCCCCAAAAGCTCTGCATCGGTCACAAGTGTTTCCTGCATATTATTCCTACCTGTCTGTTGTTTACACAATATTCACGATAAAATATTAAAAATACAAGGAGGCGGGAAGACGGATATACCTGGAAAAGCATAGATCACCTCACCCAGACTTTTCAAAGAAGTGATATTTCCCTGCTCAATTCTTGTGAGCAACATTGCTATTTTGACTGCTGCCGGTTTATTCAGTTTATTCAACCATTTTTTAAAGGGGTTATCTCCGTTTTCACGAATGTATTCACGAACCTCAATCATAAAGGTAGCAAGTATGTTACTATTTCTTCCCGTCTCCGGTCAAACTCTTTCCGCAGATTATTAACTTCACGGTTCCGAAACGAGAAAAAATGCAGCAATCCAATTTATCCGTCATTAAAATAGGCGGTAATATTATTGACAACCCGGAAGCCTCTAAAAACTTCCTGGAAGAATTTTCCCGGCTGGAAGGGAATAAAATACTTGTTCACGGCGGAGGCAAAGTGGCTACGCAGACTGCGTCACGTCTGGGTATCCAGGCACAACTGGTAGATGGCCGGCGGATTACCGACAAGCCTATGCTGGAAATCGTCACGATGGTATACGGCGGCCTGGTCAATAAAACCATCGTGGCAACGCTGCAGTCGCTGGGGATCAATGCCATCGGGCTGACAGGCGCCGATGCCGGTATTATTGAGGCGGTGAAAAGACCGGTAAAGACAATTGACTATGGCTATGTGGGAGATATAAAAGCTGTCAACGGGTCGGTACTGGCCTCGTTTCTGAACAGCGGCCTCGTGCCGGTGATTGCGCCGCTTACCTATTCCGCTACGGGAGACCTGCTCAATACCAACGCCGATACGATGGCTTCGGCCACGGCGGTAGCTCTATCGCGGCTTTTTGAAGTCTCACTGATTTACTGCTTTGAAAAGGATGGCGTTCTTTCGGATCCGGAAGACGATTCGAGTGTGATTGCGCAGCTCGACCCGCAGCTTTATGAGAGTTATAAGGCGACAGGAGCGATTAATAAGGGAATGATCCCCAAGCTGGATAATTCTTTCGACGCGCTTCACGCCGGAGTGGAGAGGGTCGTGATCTGCCATGCCAAAGACCTTGCGGAGGCGGCCGGCGGAGATAAAGGAACACAGATCCGTTTGTGATGCAGTAAATACTGTCCTGAATCAGGATATTGTCAAAAGAACTCGGGCTTTATTATTTTCACCGGATGAATTTCGAACTCATATCTGACTATAAGCCCACCGGAGACCAGCCGCAGGCGATTTCCCAACTGGTGGAAGGGATTAGAAATAGTGAGCCGCACCAGGTGCTTCTCGGAGTGACCGGGTCCGGTAAAACCTTCACGGTGGCCAACGTTATCAGCGAAGTAAACCGGCCTACTCTCATTCTGAGTCATAATAAAACGCTCGCCGCACAGCTGTACGGTGAATTCAAACAATTCTTTCCCAACAATGCGGTCGAGTATTTTATCAGTTACTACGACTACTACCAGCCGGAAGCTTTTATAGCTTCCACCAATACCTATATCGAAAAAGACCTGGCGATCAATACAGAGATCGATAAGCTCAGGCTGTCTACCGTTTCGTCGCTGATGAGCGGCCGTAGGGACGTGATAGTAGTGGCTTCGGTGTCCTGTATCTATGGCGCCGGTAACCCTGCGGAATACAAAAAGAGTATTCTCTCGGTGGGGCCGGGTGATATTGTGAGCCGGAACCAGTTCCTGTATCGTCTGGTTGAAATCCTCTACAGCCGCACAGAGGCTGATTTTTCAAGAGGTACGTTCAGGGTGAAGGGCGATACGGTAGATATTTTCCCGGGCTATGCTGATTTTGCATACCGGCTTATCTTTTTTGGCGACGAAGTGGAGGAAGTCCAGAGGATAGACCCGGTCAGCGGGAGGAAGATATCTTCAGAAAACCGTATTGCGATTTTTCCGGCGAATCTTTTCGTTACCGGGAGAGACGTGCTGCTGCAGTCCATCAGGGAAATCCAGGATGACCTGGTGCAGCAGGTCAAATATTTTACCAGGGAAGGGCGTTTTGCGGAAGCTGAGAGGGTAAAAGAGCGGACCGAATTCGATCTTGAAATGATGCGCGAGCTGGGTTATTGCTCTGGTATCGAGAATTACTCGCGGTATTTCGACCGGCGGCAGCCCGGACAGAGGCCGTTTTGTCTTTTGGATTATTTCCCGGACGATATGCTCCTGGTGGTCGATGAGAGCCATGTTACGTTGCCTCAGTTGCGTGCGATGTGGGGCGGCGACAGGTCGAGAAAAGAGGCGCTGGTCGACTACGGGTTCAGGCTGCCGAGCGCGCTGGACAACCGTCCGCTTACCTTCCAGGAGTTCGAGAGCCTGGTAGGGCAGACTATCTACGTAAGTGCGACGCCCGCAGAATATGAGCTGCGCAAGACCGACGGTATAATTGTCGAGCAGATTATCCGTCCGACAGGTCTGCTGGATCCTGAAATAGAAGTAAGGCCCAGCCTCAACCAGATAGACGACCTGCTGGATGAGATCCATTTCAGGATCAAGCGACGGGAGCGTGTGCTGGTAACAACGCTTACGAAGCGTATGGCCGAGGAACTGAGCAAATACCTCGAACGGGTCGGTGTTAAATGCCGGTATATCCATTCGGAAGTCAAGACCCTCGACAGAGTGGAAATACTACGTGAGCTGAGGCTGGGGGTATTCGATGTGCTGGTGGGTGTAAACCTGCTGCGTGAAGGGCTTGACCTGCCGGAGGTATCGCTGGTGGCGATCATGGATGCCGACAAGGAGGGCTTCCTCCGCGATATCCGTTCGCTGATCCAGACTATCGGCCGGGCTGCCCGGAATGAAAACGGGAAGGTATTGATGTATGCCGACACCATCACCGGTTCGATGGAAAAAGCCATCGATGAGACACGCCGGCGCCGGAGTATCCAGATTGCCTACAATATGGAGCACGGCATTACGCCCCGTACCATACTTAAATCGAAGGAAGCTATTATCGGTCAGACTTCTGTAGCAGACGTGAAAGGCAAAAGAGCTTACGTGGAGCCGGAAAAAGTCAACGTGGCCGCCGACCCGGTAGTAGCCTACATGAGCAGGCCGCAGCTGCAGAAGCTGCTGCAGGAAACCCAGCGGAAAATGGAGCAGGCCGCCAAAGATATGGACTTCCTGGAAGCGGCGCGGTTCCGGGACGAGTTTTTGCAACTAAAGGAACGGCTGGAGAAAGAGCCCCAGGAATGATACCGCTTTACATCAAATAAATTCACCTTCAGCTACTATCTATGATCAGAGTTTCCAATCTTTTCAGGAAGAAATCCGTCGAAAAAATACTTAGCGATACCGCCAAAAACGGTGATTCGGGAAGTTTACTGCGTATACTCGGCGTGCGCGACCTCGTATCCCTGGGGGTAGCCGCTATTATCGGTGCAGGAATTTTCAGCACGATAGGGCGGGCGAGCTTTGAAGGCGGGCCGGCAGTAGCGCTTTTGTTTGTATTTACAGCAATAGCCTGTGTCTTCACAGCCCTGTGCTATGCGCAGTTTGCGAGTACAGTCCCGGTTTCCGGCAGTGCCTATACCTATGCTTATGTGGCGTTCGGGGAGTTGGCTGCATGGATTATCGGCTGGGCGCTAATTCTCGAATATGCCGTTTCCAATATGGTAGTGGCGATTTCGTGGTCGGAATACTTCGTGAGCATGCTGAAGGGATTCGGCGTCGATTTCCCGGGCTGGCTGAGCATGAATCCCGGCGCGGCCTACGATGCCTGGGAGAAGCTGCAGGCGTCGGGAGCAGACTCGCTTTCCATATCGGAAAAAGCGGCAACTGCTGCATACCAGGCGGCCCCGGATTTCGGCGGGATCAAAATGATCTTTGATCTTCCGGCGGGGCTGATCACGCTGCTTGTCACGTGGCTGTGCTACGTCGGGATCAGGGAGTCGAGGAATGCCAGCAATATTATGGTGGTGCTGAAGGTAGGAGTCGTGCTGCTGGTGATCATAGCCGGCTCTTTTTTCGTAAAGCCCGAAAACTGGTCGCCGTTCGCACCCAACGGTATAAACGGGGTATTGAAAGGCGTAGCTGCCGTATTTTTCGCCTATATTGGTTTTGACTCTATCTCTACGACGGCCGAGGAATGCCGGGATCCGCAGCGGGATATGCCCCGGGCAATGATCTATACCCTGCTGATCTGTACAGTCCTGTATATTCTTATTGCGCTGGTGCTGACGGGGATGGTAAGCTACAAGGAATTGCTCGTGGACGACCCTTTGGCTTTTGTTTTCCACCAGGTCGGGTTTGATTTTATGGCGGGCGTTATTTCGGTCAGCGCGGTAGTGGCCATCACCAGCGCGCTCCTGGTCTACCAGCTCGGCCAGCCCCGTATCTGGATGGCTATGAGCCGTGACGGGCTTCTCTGGAAGAAGTTTTCGAATATACATCCCAGGTATAAGACACCGGGCTTTGCAACGATCGTTACAGGACTGGTAGTAGGTATTCCGGCACTTTTTTTCGATATGGGCTTTTTTGTGGACCTTACGAGCGTAGGAACTTTCTTTGCCTTTATACTGGTTTGCTGCGGAGTTCTCTATATGGATTATTCGGGTATTTCGGAGAAGTCGAAGTTTAAGGTGCCGCGTGTCAACGGGCAGTATATAATTGGGGTATGCTTTCTCATCGCGCTGGCCTACACCCTTTTCAGCGGATCTTTTGCCGGTATTCTCGAAGAGCGTCCCCTGATGTTGGCATTCTGGCTGGCCTGGCTGATCCTGAGCGTATTAGGATACCGGTTTAAGTTTTCCCTGCTCCCTGTACTGGGCATACTGACCAACCTTTACCTGATGACCGAGCTGGGTGCATCCAACTGGATTATTTTCCTGATATGGCTTGTGGTAGGGCTGGCGATTTATTTCGCCTATGGATACAGGAAGAGCAGGCTGGCTCAGTAGCTTCCGGTATAATTACCTGCCGTCGAGGTAGTTTTCGTAGGTCTTGACCACCCGTCTGTCGGCTTCAGCCCAATCTACGGTGTAAAATTCTTCCCTCGAAAGCCAGGCCATCTGCTCGTGTTCGGTGAGGAATATGTCCTGGCCGGCAGGGAGGGAGCAGACAAAGGGTATCAGGACGATCTCTCGCCAGCCGTCATCGCGGGAGGTAGTCCGGAGTTTAGTGCTGATCACGATTTGTACGCACAATTCTTCCATTATTTCGCGTGCCAATCCTTCCTGCTCAGTTTCTCCGTGCTCAAGCTTCCCGCCGGGGAATTCCCATTTTAACGGAAGGGAGCCTAATGCATTTCTCTGAGCGACCAATATCCTGCCATCTTTTTCAATAATGGCACAGGGGACCGGTACAATCACTTTTTCTGCTACTTCAGGCACACCGTTTGGATTTTGTGCTGCAAAAGTACGCTTTCGTCTCCACTTTATTACTTTTGCTCCGAAAATTTCGGAGAATTTGCCATCAGGCATTTAATCCGGAAGCATTTCAGGGTTTAAGGAGCAACTGTGTAGCTCCTGCGATGAATTCCCCGCCTTTCAAGGCAAGGACCTCCGGATAGCCTGATATTAAATTTCTGTAGTACACTATTTACTGATTCTCAAATTTTCAATTGATGGAGACCCCTAAACCTTCGGGTAGATTACTCTCTCTGGACACCCTGCGGGGTTTTGACATGTTTTGGATTTCCGGCGGTGAAGACCTGGTCCATGTGCTGGCTAAGGTGACCGGCTGGTCGTGGGCGGTTGCGCTCGGCATCCAGTTTTCCCATGTGGACTGGCATGGATTTGTAGCCTATGACCTCATTTTCCCGCTATTTCTCTTCCTGGCCGGGGTATCGACGCCCTTCTCGATGGGAAGCCGCCTGGAGAAAGGCGCAGATCGCAGGGATCTGCTCCGGAAGGCGGTATCGAGGGGGTTGATCCTGTTTTTCCTTGGTATCATATACAATAACGGTATTTTCGCTACCGAATGGGAGAAAATGAGGTATGGCAGTGTTCTGGGAAGGATAGGACTTGCGGGTATGTTTGCCCAGATTATCTATATCTATTCCGGGACGAGGGCACAATGGGCGTGGTTTGCGGGCCTCCTGGTCGGCTACTGGCTTTTCATGGCTTTTTACCCGGTGCCGGGATGCGGAGCGGGACTGTTTACTATGGAGTGTAACCCGGCCAGCTATTGGGACAGCATCGTGATGCCGGGCCGTCTTTACCAGAAGATCCATGATCCGGAAGGGCTCGTGTCTACCATACCGGCCATTGCCACTGCGCTTCTGGGCATTTTTGCCGGCAATGTGCTGAGAAGTAAAGAAAAGGACAAAAAGCAGAAAACTATCTACCTGACGGTCGGCGGGGTCGCTTGTCTTATCCTGGCTGTGGCATGGGGGGCTTTTTTCCCGATCAATAAAAATCTGTGGACCAGCTCGTTTGTACTGATGGCAGGTGGCTGGAGCTTGCTGTTGCTGTCGTTGTTTTACTTTATAGTGGATGTCCTTGAGTGGAGAAAGTGGACCTTCTTCTTCGTAGTGATCGGTATGAACAGTATCGTAATCTACCTTATCGGCGATTTCATAGACTTCGGGTTTACCGCCAACGCGTTATTTGGCGGTATTTTGTCGTTTTTACACGAGGGCGCCGCTAAATTTTGTATGGCTGCAGCCGTTTTAGCAGTAAAGTGGTACTTTTTGTACGTACTTTACCGTAACAAATGGTTTTTGAAGGTATAATGTCGATATCTGTAAATAGTCTTACCAAAGCATACGGGAGCCAGAAAGCGGTAGATTCCATCAATTTCGAAGTAAAAACCGGGGAAATAGTAGGGTTTCTCGGACCCAACGGTGCTGGAAAGTCGACTACGATGAAAATACTTACCGGCTATGTAAAAGCTACCTCCGGTACAGTAGCGGTAAACGGTTTCGATGTTTCCTCGCAAACTATGCAGGCGAGGTCTTCCATCGGCTATCTTCCCGAGCATAACCCGCTTTACCCGGATATGTACGTGATCGAGTTCCTGCAATTCATAGGCCGCCTCTGCCATTTGAAAGGCAGCCTGCTGAAGGAAAGAATAGCAGAAATGCTTCCCCTCTGCGGACTGGAAAGAGAGCAGCACAAGAAGATCGGGCAACTTTCAAAGGGATATCGTCAGCGGGTTGGCCTGGCTCAGGCATTTATTCACCAACCGCCTGTACTGATACTGGATGAGCCGACAACGGGCCTCGACCCCAACCAGCTGGTAGAGATCAGGGAGCTGATCCGGACGCTCGGGAAAGATAAGACCGTGTTGTTTTCCACGCACATCATGCAGGAAGTGGAGGCATTGTGCGACCGGGTGATCATCATCAACCGGGGAAAGATCGTTGCCGATGATCTCCTTCAGAATTTAAGACCGGAAAATGAGTCGCTGGAAAGCGTTTTCAGAAGGCTGACGCTTTAATAAAAAAGGGAACAGACCCTGTCGGTCAGCTCCCCTTCATACCTGGAACAGGTTAATCTCCTTATTTCATATAAACTTTGGGATCGCCATAGAGCTTTGTACGCAGCTCATTGGCTTTAAGCTCAAGCTCGGGCTTCTCTTCATATTTGAATGAAAGCTGCCGCGCGGCCGAATCAGGGTGAACCCCATATACCCACTCGCTCCCTGCTCTTACATCTTTCTGGATGGCCTTATTATATTTCTGATATTCGCACGATGACAATAGCGCGGTACCTGTTAGAATAGCTGCAACAATCTTTATGTTCATAATACTTAGGTGCTGAAATTCCAGCCGTTTAACGGAAAGCACAAAAATAGGATGCAAAAAATTGACGACCAAAAGTTACCGGCTCTTTTGCAATAAATTTATAAGCTTTCTAATTCCGATTTTACAAATCCGATCAGGTCGGCAATATGGCTCTCGGAAAAGTCAAACGGGATACCGGCGGCTTTGTAAATATCCCCGATCGTTGCCGTATATCCCAGTCGGAGCGCGCTGAGGTATCCTTCGAGACCTTTCGAGCTGTTTTCCCTGTAGTTTTTCCACACGGCGATCGCCCCCAGCTGGGCAATTCCGTATTCGATGTAATAGAAAGGGACTTCATAGATATGCAGTTGTCGCTGCCACATATAGCTCCTGAACCTCTCCAGTCCCGACCAGTCGGTTATACTTTCGGAAAATTCCCCGAAAATACGGTTCCAGGCCAGGGCTCTTTCTTCATGGGAATGGGTCGGTTTCTCGTATAGCCAGTGCTGGAATTTATCGATCGTAGCCACCCAGGGAAGGGTTTCGATGATCGATTCAAGGTGCTGCCGTTTAGCCCGCACGAGGTCTTCTTCATTATCGAAAAACTCATCCCAGTAATCCATTGTCAGTAGCTCCATGGACATGGAGGCCAGCTCCGCTACTTCCGAGGGGGTATGCTTGAAGCTGTTGAGAAGGAGGTCGCGCGTCACAAAAGAATGTACCGCATGTCCGCCTTCGTGCAGCAGCGTGATCATATCGCGGAGGTTTGACGTCGCATTCATAAAAATGAACGGTACCCCGATCTCGGAGAGCGGGTAGTTATAACCTCCGGGCGCTTTTCCCTTTCTCGATTCCAGGTCGAGGTGGTTCATTGCCTTCATGATACGCAGGCAGTCGCCGAGATAGGGATCCAGGCGGGTAAAGCAGCGGATGGTTTTGTTCAGGAGATCTTCGCCTCCGTTAAAAGGCTTCAGCGGGGCTTTCCCGTCTACGTCCACCTTATGATCCCACGGACGAAGCGATGCGAGCTGCAGTTTGCCCCGGCGGTCTTCTGCCATGGTGTTAAGAAGCGGTACTACAGAGCGGGACACCGCCGTATGAAAGTCGAAACAATCCTGCGGGGTATAGTCAAACCGCCCCATAGCGGCAAACATATAATCCCGGTAGTTGTCAAAACCTGCGTTTTTTCCTATTCTATCTCTAAGGGTTACCAGCTTATCCAGCAGTTCATCGAGCGTTTCATGATCCTGGTACCGTCGTTCGGCAATGGCCTTCCATGCCGTTTCCCTGGTCGGCCGGTCTGTAGACTGGAGCCGGTCAGCGGCTTTCTGAAGCGTCATTTCCTCACCGTCGAGGGTTACGGTCATCGCTCCTGCTATGGCGCCGTACTTTCTTTCCTCAGATTGGGCTTCGGTCTGGAGAGGTATATTTTCATCGCGGAAAATTTCGATCGCCTTACGCATCCCGCGGAGCATGATCTCAAATCCCTGTTCGTTCAGCTCATTCAGGAAGGGGTCGGAAGCCGCTTTTTTATCCAGCTCGTTTCCGGCAGCCGCCAGGTGAGGCTGGATTTCTGATATGAAAAACTGAAGTTCTTTTATCAGCCCTTCATTGGCAGTGTCGCAGGTCTGGCGGATATATCGCCAGGCAAAATTCTCGGACAGGTAGGATTCCAGTTCGCTACGGTCGGTAAACCACTTCTTCAGGTCTCCGGCATTTCCGATAAGCCTGTTTTGAAGGTCCTCGAACAATGGCTTCAGATCTTCCCAGGAGGAGAACTGAAAATCTTCTCCGATAAAGTTCCTGGCCGGTCTTGAGGGGATTTCGATAGCTTGGGTATTCATATTGGTAAAATTTTACACTTCTGTTGATAAGCCGGACCGGATTCCTTTTGAAGCTGCTTCCGCATAGATCGGGTCAGCCAGGTGTCCCATACCCGAAACGTCGGACATGCAATCCGTTAAAAGCGTGACCCGGGGGATAAGCTCCGGGGCATATTTTA
>CAZLGW010000058.1:0-25925 GCA_964559125.1 uncultured Cytophagales bacterium | reverse complement strand
ACGATATCATCGAGCACATTGCTGCTATGGACGCCGATGTCATCACAATCGAGACTTCGCGTTCCCAAATGGAGCTGCTGCAGGCATTTGCACATTTCGAATACCCGAACGAGATCGGTCCGGGCGTTTACGACATACACTCCCCCCGTGTACCCGGTACAGAAGAAATGACTTTGTTGCTGGCGAAGGCGGCTAGCCTGCTGCCGGCCAAAAACCTGTGGGTGAACCCGGACTGCGGCCTGAAAACCCGGAAGTGGCCGGAAACGAAGGCTGCCCTGGAGAATATGGTGGCCGCCGCCAGACAGGCCAGGCAACAGATCAATACGAAAAGTCCAATTTAATAAGCCGGACAAGACGGGCGATGCCGCCCGTCTTGATCCAGTCAGGTATTAGCATTACCCGGTCAGACATGATTACCGACGGGTTTTCCGGTTTTGCCGGTAGTTCTTGAAGACAACCAGCAAAGTACCGATCCGACGCAGACCATTAAAGAACCTTTCCAGAAAGAAAACCCTAACGTCGTCGACAAAAGCACTGAAGACAAAGCCGACGACAAAACAGGAATAAAATAAGACGCTCCGGTTAATACCGTGACATTCCCGCCTATAATTCCGACATTCCACGCAGCATAGCCAAATCCCATGGCGATTGCAGCCAATATAAGATAGGTAACAGACGAAATATTAAAATTCATCGCTCCTTCATCACCGGTCAGAAGATACTTTACCCACAAAACAATAGCCACCAGCGTAAAAAACAGCGTGATGCCGTTTATTCCGTTCGCGATCCGGATGGTCAATACACAATAGGCAGCCCAGAGAAAAGCGCCCAGAAATGCCAGGCCGTAGCTTAATGGGTTCGTTTTCAAATTGTTAATCATCCCGGCTAAATCGAAACCCTCATCGCCGGCCAATACCCATACAATACCGGTAGCCGAAAGGATAACCCCCGGAACGATCATCCAGTTAGCTTTTTTGGTATGAAAAATAATGGTAGCCACCATCGTCAGGGTCGGCCAGAGATAGTTCACCATCCCGACTTCTATGGCCTGCTTACTATTTGTAGAATACCCTATCGACAATGCCAGGCAAAGCTCATAGGAGACCATCAGCAAACCTCCCCAGATCAGGTATGTCCTGGGAAAATTCCTGAGAGGGACCCAGCCTACCGAAAACAGTAGTAAAAAAGCGCCGCCGGTATATATCAACGCAGAGCCTCCCGTTGCACCGAAAGCCTGGGTGACTTCCTTAATTAACCCCACAATAGAGCTCCACAGTAAAATTGCGCAGAACCCGATAATGGTTGCCTTTGTTTGTTTGGTCATCTAAATTTCCTGAGGTAATATACCCCGACGTCTGTCTGCCCGCGTATATCAGGTATTCTCCGATGCTACGGTATGCCCCACGTCATTCCGGTGCTCGATAATTTCCAGGTTTTCGTTCACATAATAGGCGCTGCCGAAGCCGTTTACATACGACGCCTTCTGCGGAGTGAGCCTGATCATAATGAAATCTTCCAGCCCGGCAAGGATATCCAGTACACCCCCATGGGCTTCTTTGAGCTTTTCGATACCCAGATCCCATTCGCTGGTACCTCTGTCTACCCTTGTGGCAAGGGCGTCAATGGTGAGCCTGTCACGGGCGTAAATCTGCTTCGAATCGGCTTCATCCTCGATAAACATGACTGAGGCCTTTTTTGTCTCCACCAGGTTGGCAGTATGGCGCGACATAAATGATACCAGGATATACAGCTCATTGCCGATGCGCACAACAGGGGCATAGCTTGCATTCGGAGCCCCTCCGGCATCAATAGTCCCCAGGATCACGGATTTGCATTTAGCAATAAGCTCATTTACTTTCGGTGTCCGCGGCTTTACTTTCTTTTGAGCAGCTCTGGCCGATGCACTCTTTATTTCACTCATGATTATTTTTGGGTTAAAAATCAGTTATTTATTACCTGCAGGGCATCTTAACGGTTCCCGCAGTTGATTCGGTACACCAGCCAGTCGGGAAGCCGAAGCTTTCAAACGGGATATACCGGAAACATTCCAGAAATTTAGCCTTTTAGATGGAAACTTCTGGTAACCGGCTACTATTTCCTTTGAAACTTTTTATAATGAATAGTATTTTAGCGGCTTAGAAAAGTTTATCGGTTAATCTCTTTCAAGATCACGTTCCTCCATTTCACCTTAATCCCCCCGCCATCATGTATCTGCAGCGCGATGCTTCCGTTGGCATTTGCGATATTTTCGTTGTCAATGTCTACCATCTTTTTCCCGTTCAGCCACGTTTTAACATTTCCACCAACGACGCGAACCCTCAGCTTATTCCATTCTCCATACTTTAGAATACCTTCCTTCTCATCCGGAATTTTGGCCAACCATCCTCTTCCCCATCCTGATTCAAAAATACCGCCTGTATCGTACCCGGGCTGAGCGACTTCTACCTGCCATCCTTTTATCCTGGTTCCCGTTAGATTTGCTCTGAAAAATACGCCGCTGTTACCAGCCGATTCCTGTTTAAATTCCAGTGTAAGATCAAAATCCTTATAGTGCTTCCGGGTCGAAAGGTAGCCGTACTGCTTTTCAGGTCCGCTTTCACAGACCAGTTCTCCGTTTTCCACATACCATTTTTCTGTGCCATGAACCTGCCACCCGGTAAGGTCAATACCGTTGAATAGTTTTACCTTACGTGAATTTGAATTAATATATTCTCTCTCCGGGTAGAATCCCAAAACAGTTAAAAAGGAGAAAAAACAGGCGATTTGCAACAAGTTAAACTGTAACATTCTGATTAAGGTTGTTTTGTGATCAATAGAAGGCTGTAATTCCCGGTTTGGCTACCGCTACTTCAGGTAGTTTCATATCAAAGCCGTAGGCGGGCGGTCCGAGTGTCTCCCGCGAGTTAAACGCCTCCTCCCAGGTTACTTTTTTTCCAGTATAAGCTGCCATACGCCCCATTATGGCAATAAGCGTACTATGAGCCATCCACTCTCCGTCGTTCATTGGGGTGCCCGAACGAATAGAAGCAAAAAATTCGTCGTGTTCCGTCTGGAACATATCGTTCGCCTGTCCGGAAAACCTCCAGGGCGTTTGCCCGGTTATGGCGCTTGTCCCTTTTGACACATCAATGAGTGCATTTCCTTTTGTCCCGGCTATCTCCAAGACATTTGTTCCGTAGCAGTTGGCCTGTTGCCTGGAGAAGTGAATCCCCTTACTTCCGTTTTCATACCCGTAGGTAATTGCAAAATGGTCGTAGACATTCCCATAAATCTGTTCCGTTCTCACTTCCCTTCCTCCTGTACCGATGGCATACTCAGGCAATTTACCCCCCATCGCCCACGACATAAGATCGATGCTGTGGACTGCCTGCTCTACAATCAGATCACCGCTTAGCCAGGTGTAATAAATCCAGTTCCTTAACTGGTATTCAGCTTCACTCCATTCAGCTTTTCGTGGATGAGACCAGAGCGTGCCTCCCAGGCGGGCGTTAAAAGCCGTGGAAATATCACCGATCTGCCCATCCAGTATACGCTTCATACATTCCCGGTTTGAATGGTGATACCGAAAGCAAAAACCCGACAGAAGAGACAGGTTTTTATCGATGGCAGATTTCGCGACCGGCTTTCCACGAAACGCAGAAGTATTTAAAGGAGCAATTACCGGGATGAAAGACGCCAATGCAGCTTTTTTCAAGAGTTTTCTTCTCGTAAAATTCATAACCTGTTTTTTGTTAAAAGCTCAATAAATCTTCCGGGAGGAACATCACAGCATCAAAAACCAATGCCGCCGTTCCCTCTCCGGCCTTTACTACCACATTGCACTCTTTTTCGCCATCCAATTCGACGATGCCGACCGGCATCCAGTCGCCGGCAAATCCGGCGGGTCGGGCCGTTGTCAATCGCTTTCCTTTTGTGTCCGTTATTTCGAACTCGTAGTTTCCGGCTTCTTTCATTTCCCTTATTCCCGGGCAATAGAAATATAACCTGTATTTGCCGTTCCCGGCTCCATTCAGATTTATACGTGCTTTTGCGTTTTGATCTTCAGCGATCATCGTCGAAGAAAAATAAGATACTTCTTTAAAAAAGACTGATTTCCAGGAGCCGCTCATCTCAGTTACTCCCTGGTCTGTGTCATCTGCAAGAAACTCTCTCAAACCTCCGTTCAGATAGGGGTCTTCGGCGATCCTCTTCTGAAGCGCAGCTACATCTACATCTTGAATGGGTAGATCATCATCTATTGCCATCACCGCTGCCACGGCAGCCGATTGGCCCAGCACCATAAAAACGGGCTCCATGCGTATAGACCCAAACGCGATATGAGAGGAAGACAGGCAGACCGGGACAAGCAGGTTACTGCATTCATTCCGCTTGGGGATAATCGCGCGATAGGAAATCGGGTAAGGTCGAAATCCGCCTACCTCGACGTTCCCTTCGTTTTTAACCATTCCGTTCACGACAATCCGCTGGGTGTTATGGCTGTCCATCGTGTAGGCTGCCATGGCAACGGCATCTTTTATTTCTGTGCGCCCCCAGCAATCATGTTCGGTCATAACATACTCGCCAATCATTCTCCGGCCTTCTCTCACGTACAACTGAGGGGTAAAGTTGCCGTGTTGAAGGTACTCGTCCTTTGGATATCCCCATTCACTGACAAAATTCCGTAACGTGTCCGGTACCCGAGGATCCGAAGACATAAAATAGAGCAATCCTTTGATGTATGATAAATGAGCATTGAATATTTCTCTGCGTTTCTCAAAGTCTGCTTCCGGCCATTCGTCGCTCATTCCGATCATATCGGTAGAAAATGCCCCTCTGTTATTCACGTCCGTTTTTCTCCCGGGCATCAGGCTCCAGATAAAATAGTGGTTGATGTTTCTCATTTCTGGCTGGGCGGCCAGGAGCCGGGCCAACAGCTCATACCTGGATGAATCGTAATCGGGAGGACGTGTAACAGGAATACGGTTCTCGGCACTATCGGTCAGGCAGATACGAAAATTATACGCCTGGACGTGCCGGTCGCCTGTTCCGGTACGACGGCCGGTCCCTTTGCCTATTCCCCACACCAATCCGCTTGATGGATCCTCCGGAACTCTATAAGGGCTTATACCATCAGGAAACTGGTGATAGCCTGATGCCTCCCGATATCGTGGTAGATAATATCCGTTCCACTTCTCTTTGTAAAGGCTGTTATCCTCACGTCCAACTGTATACGACACCCCCGCCATCGCCATCAAGTCTCCTTCATAAGTACAATCCAGGAAAACACGGGCGTGAATTCTCTTCTTTTCGTCCACCGCACCATATGTGTCCACTACATCTACTGCTTCGATTACGTCGCCGTGTTTAATGACATCCGAGATTCGTTTATGATAAAGAACTGCTATCTTTCCTTCCCTTAAATATTCTCTGAAAACAGCTTCGGCCTTGCCGGGCTCGAATTGCCATGCCTCCAGTTTATTGTACTGTCGGCCCAGTCTCCTGTAAAAGTCTCTTGCTACGCCGGTAACTACGTGTTTGTTACCTATATCGGTTTGTCCCAGTCCCCCTGAAGACAACCCTCCAATGTGACCGTCGGGTGCAATCAGCAAAACGGTTTTGCCCGATTTACTGGCTGAGTAGGCTGCTACCACCCCTGCAGAACTCCCACCGTAGATGCAGATATCATACGAGTCAATTCCACGGCCGAAACCATCCGCAGTAGTGTTGATTGCCCCGAAAACGCTGAAAATCCCTAGCCAAAACTTTCGCGACATGCAAATGATGTACTTATTTTTCAAGACTTATCCGGTTAATTGAATTCATGATTTACTTCTTTGACCGCCGGTTTATTAAATGGAACCGGTTTTTAGTGTTTCTATTTCTTTCAGGTACGTAGTCGCATTGTCATTCAGAATCAGACAAGAGATGACTAATGGTTGCTTAAAAAGTCTTTCAGCGCATACACCATGTCATTTCCCAATATGCGCAGCTTCTCCGGCGTGATCGCCTCCTCATAATGAAGGGCATACGGGACCTCCAACGTACAAACCAGGCGTACAGACGGCAACGCAGCGGCCCACTCTCCGAAAGAGGCTCCTTCGGGGTATCCGCCTTTTGAGATATAAACCCGTTTTCTGTCCAGCCTCAAAGGTCCCGTCGAACAGGCTATAAAGCGGTCTGCAAAGTCTTCGAAGTTTTGCTTCAGTCTTATATCTTCCTGCCCGACGAGATACAGGGACTCATTATCGCGTCCCTTGAGCATAGGGCAATGCAGGTCTAATGCAGCTACTATGTTGCCGGTAAACCGGCTGCGCAATTCTTTCGTACTTTCGTAGATACTCTGCCCGCTGTAGTCCCGGTTGTGATCCCGCGGAAATCTCGCCTTCCCCTGGTCTCCTTTCTCTACTCCCGATTTATCCATGAAAGGGATAAACACAAATTCAAATTGCTCCATAAAAGACGCTATTTCCCGATCTGTACGCAGCAGGGCTTCTATCATTCCTTCCAAAGCGTAGCTTGCCATCATTTCGCATGCGTGATGCCGTGCCGTAA
The DNA here is from genome assembly GCA_964559125.1 of uncultured Cytophagales bacterium. Taxonomy (GTDB): domain Bacteria; phylum Bacteroidota; class Bacteroidia; order Cytophagales; family Spirosomataceae; genus Ravibacter. The sequence goes on along the minus strand of CAZLGW010000058.1, from coordinate 19,394 downwards.
CCAGAACGCGGAGTTTTGGCTGCCCCTTTCCGGCAGTTCGTATTACGATCTGCTCTGTTACTTCTCCCCCTTCCGAACGACATAGTATACCCTTATGGAGACGTTCGTTTTTCTTGTACCTGCCCAGGAACTGGCTTAGATGACGGGATGTATAAGGCATACCCATACTAAACCTGACCTGCTTTCCGGCGCTGAAATCATATTCAAATTCATTTCGGTTGGCCGGCGTCGCCCACAACCATTTCCAGCTTTTCCCTTTGTCCGTGCTCAGGGCCGGTCCCATACCCGAAATACAATTGGGCTGGTTGAATACAAACCTGACCACGCCGGACCGGGAAGATCTTACACCCATATACCAATAAAACCAATCGCGGGTGGTATCCCTGAGGTCGGGGCGCAGATAAACGGTGTTTCCGACAATTGAGTCTACCCGTATATTTCCCCCCGGGAAATCCACAAATACTTCTACGGTGGAAGTCCCTGCAGCAGCCAGAAAACACAGTGTCGCCGGGAGCAGAACGATTGATAGCAGCCGTACAAGTACTTTATCGCGAACGCAGCACCTTTTTTGAAACATAGTCATTTCGAGTCGGCACCCTGTATTATCTGCCATAAAAAATCCACAGCTTCGCTCCTCTTAACCATCCGGGAGCTGTCATTGCCGAGTCGTCCTGAGGAAAAAAGAGTTGCCTCCCCCGCCTCTCCGGACTTCAACCGTTTTACAAGCGCTTTGAAGTCCTCCGGCGTAATAGGCTCATCCGGGTAAAATGGCCCGAAATTGCTTTTCCCTCCCGAAAATCCATCTTTGTTGCCCGTATAGCCGCCCGCTTCAGGCCACCTGGGTTTTACTCCGATCGCGTCAAGAACCCCGTTGTCAAAAAGAGTTTCGACGGCCTGGAAGGCCGGATGCCGGATGTCTACGTCCGAAAAATGAACGTTGCTTACGCTTGGCCACAATCGGAACGCCCTCATCAGCAATTGTACGGCCTGACTTCTTGTAAGCGCCGAATCGGGCATAAAGTTCCTGGAGAAGTCAGGCTCTATCCATCGTTCTATACTGGCTTTCTGGATCGCATCGAAATACGGATGGTCCAAAGGGACGTCCCAGTAGAAAACCAGCCGGCATTTTTGCCGCAGCAATTCATCCTGGATATCGCGAACGTTTACTTCCCTGACCGGCAGTCCTTTTTTGACGCTGATTCCGGCGGCGATACCGGCGGCCTGCCCCATTGCCATCCAGGTAGCATCCATGCGGATAGCGGAAAAAGCGACATGTGTTGCAGAAATGGCTACCGGTACGATCAGCCCCTCCACTTTCCGGGGCAGCAGCGCCTTATAAGGCACCTGGAAAGGAGAAATCACGTTTGAGAGGAAAAAATCACCCTCCCCTTTGTCGGGCGTAGAAATATCACGTTTTTGCCGTACTGGTTTTGCATCGATGGGGTAGTGCCCGATCGCGATGCTTTCGGTGTGGAAGGGAGTGGTAAGTGAGCTGTTTATTTCGATAAAAGGATTGATATCCTTTTCGGTCAGCACCAAATCTCCTTCGATCCTTCTTGCTTCCCTGACAAAGACGCGGTAAGGGATATTGCCGTTATCGGTAAATTCATCGTCAGGCAAGCCGATATTTCGTATACCCCTTTCGTGCTGCAGGTAATAAAGAAATCCAAGCGCGTGGTTCTTATAGAATTGATATAGCGCTCTTCTTTCCAGGTAAGTAGCTTCCGGCCAGCCCCAGTTGACTTCCTGCAACTCGTTTCCAACAGGATTCTTGTTCATTTCCGTTTTCAGCGAAGGCATGGATGGCTCAAAGGAATCGGGTAAGCCGTAGAGCGCATACTGATATTTTGCGGGATCATAATCAGCAGGCGGCTCCTTTAATATATGCTTATCGTCTTTATCAGGATCATAGTACTTAATGCAAAGTCTGATTCCGTAGGAGGGAATAGCAAAATCCTGCTTGCCGGAGCCTTTTCGTATTATCTCGCCGGTACTATTGTAGTAGTAGATCTCACCTGCATGAGGCTCTTCCTTTGACCTTGCCTCCCGCCCTACCCGGTAAGGAGCACCCGCCCAGGCAGCGATATCAGCCTCATGGGTGGCATCGATCACCACTTTTCCAAGAAAATCTATCGCCCCCTGATCCGGCGAACCGGTGGTTACACCCACGACACGATTGTGGTCTTTAATCACGCCGGTTGCATACCGGTTGTAGTAAATCGTGAGATTTGTGTAGGCAGAAGCCATATCTTTCAGAATACGGTCGGCAACATGCGGTTCCCATCGTCCTCCGTTTACGGCCTCATTGGTCTGGCGTGCACGGCTTTCCGACGGATTGCTACTCCTCGTTTTTCTTTCAGTTTCAGAATAAGATTGTTCCTGCCTGGCAGGACCCGGTCTGTGCCTGAAAACCGGGTCCGTTTCCATCACCGGCCGATAGTATTCCTTCACCTTCAGACGGAATTCCTCGAAAACACCACTCAGCGACTCATATGAATAGCAGTCAATATTGGATATGCCATTGCTGATCATTCCACCCAGCACGGGCGTATCCTCTATTAATGCTACTGTTGCGCCCGAGCGAGCTGCTCCCATTGCTGCGCCAAAAGCACCTGAGCTTCCTCCGACGATAACTACATCGAACGTCTTTACCTCTTTTTTGTCTGCTGAAAATCCGGGCAGGAGATACAACAGCATGCAAACAATCTGCAACAAGATTTTTTTTACTATCATTTTAGGGTTTCAATGTGTTAACGCCTGCAACATTATAGCGGTCCGTTCTTTTCTATGAGAGCAAGATCCATCTCTATAAAGAGCTACTGCACTTCTGCCGGGTTGCCTGATCACTTCCTAATAACCGGGATTTTGATCTGCCTGCCCTATGCCCGGATTGTTGTTTATTTCATTTTCGGGAATCGGCCACATCAGACGCTCATCAATCATCGGCCTTCCTACCGCTGCAAGGGCTTCTTTGGCTTTGCCGGTCCGCTTGAGATCCCACCACCGCCGTCTTTCGATCACAAACTCATAAGCTCTTTCACGGAGAACGGCATCCAGAAAGGTCTCTTTGTCCATTCCCGGCTTGTAGTCTACGGGAGAGACCGTTTTCGAATCATATCCATAAGCCCTTCTTCTAACCATATTCAGCCTTTCCAACGCAGTCGCAGACGGCGCTCCCTCAGCCTGGCAAGACGCCTCGGCAAAAAACAGCAACGCCTCTGTATACCGATAGATGGGCAGACTGTGCATCCTCAAGCCACTGGTATTGGAAATAAACTTTTTAAATAATACCGGAGTAGTAGATGCCAGAGGCACCCAATTCCCGGATGCATCCAGAACGTGGGTGTACAGATTGAAAGATCTCCGCAGATCGTTGTCATCCCATTCCTCACCAATGATGGAGCTGGTATTCGGTAGCCAGGCAAAATAGCCCGTGCTGTTATAATTGTATGGAATATTGCTACCCATATGTAAATAGCGGACCACATCGGACTGTCTGATTTCCGAATGATGAACCGACATAATATCTTCGGGGTGGGTGTTTGAGGCGAATATCTGGTAAAAGTCATCGGCCTTGCTTACTTCCAGCAAACGGTAGGCTCCACTACCAATCACTTGTTCGGCCTTGTCGGCACAAGCCTGCCAATCGCCTTTTGTCAGATACACATGGGCGAGGAGCATCCTGGCCGCTGCCTTGGAAGCCTGACCTGTCGAACTTCCAACTGTTTCCAGAAGTCCTTTTTCAGCTTCCAGTAAATCGTCTATAATGAAATTATATACTTCGTTTTCAGACTTTCTTGGAGCTTCCAGTTCGGACAAGTCGGTACTCTCCTTAGTTTTGATAGGTACGCCACCCCATCCTCTAACTAACTCGAAATAAGCCAGTGCTCTGAGGAATCGTGCTTCTGCTATGATACGGGTCCGAGCGCTTTCGTTGATATTTTCAATCATCTGCACGTTGTTCAGCACTGCGTTAGCCCGGTTAATTCCGGAATACAGGGCAGACCATAGGCTCGCCACACGATTTATATTCGCCTGATCCAGTACCCGGCTCATGTTTGAAACTGATGCCTGAGACCCCCGACCCATAATCAGGTCACTATGGAGTTCTGCCAGAAGATGGCTGTTAAGGTCATAAAAATCAGGAGAGAGAGAGCTGTAAGCACCATTCAACGCTCCCTGTGCATCGGCTTCACTTCTATAGTAATTACTTCTTGATACAAAATCCTTCGGGGCTTCTTCGAGCATATCCGAGCAAGATGCCAGCAATAGTCCGACCAATGCTAACATGATATTGGTTAATTTCATTGTCCTTGTATGTTAAAAAGTTAATCTTAAACCCATTGCATAAATACGGGCGTTGGGATACCCGCTTCGGTCATGGCCCATCCGCAGCCGGTCGTTGACATTTTGCGAGTCAGTACCGCGGGTGTTCATCTCCGGGTCAAGCCCGGTATATCGGGTGAATGTCAGCAAATTGGTCCCTGAAATATAAAGCTTTAAGAAGTTACACCATGCCATTCCCCATTTGGCTACGGGGAGATCGTAACTCAGGTTGATCGATTTTAATCTCAGGTAGCTGCCGTCCTCTATAAAACGATCGGAAATAACGAATGAAGTAAGGGGACTGACTTTCGGATATTTTGCATTTACATCCGGGTTTTCGGCGGTCCAATAGTTCCCGGTCAGGTCTCTGAACTGGTTGGTTCCGCGCTGAAACGAATTCAGGTGAGTAGCGTCGGTAGCATTATACAGTTGATTTCCGTGTATCCCTTCAAGAAATATACCGAGACTCACTCCTTTATAGGAAAGGCTGGAGTTAAGGCTGAAAATAAGATCTGGATTAGGCTTTCCCAAAATCACCCTGTCCAGCAAATTAATGACTCCGTCTCTGTTGAGATCGCTGTACTGAATGAAACCGGCTTCAGTCAATCCGTCTTCGAGATACCCGAAAAAGCTTCCCAAAGGCTCTCCTTCCCGTGCGATATTGGTATTGTCGGTGCTGTAGATATCGCCTTTTCCGGCAAGTTTGACAATCTTGTTTTTATTGGTCGACAACATCCCGGAGGCAGTCCACTTCAGCGGACCGGTCAGTATATCTCCATTTAAAGTAAGCTCAAACCCATGGTTCTTGATCTCGCCTATATTCTGCAGAATTGACCCGAAGCCTACGGAAGGAGGTAAAGGTACCGAAGCCAGGAGGTCGGTTGTGTACTTCCAGTAATAATCTGCCGAAATGTTAAGCCTGTGATTCAGGACCGTCATTTCGAAGCCGATATCCGTCTGCCTGGTAGTCTCCCATTTCAGGTCAGGATTGGAAATTCCGGAGGGAACATAACCGACGAGTGTTTCATTATTCCCATAAATCGTACGCCCTGTACTCATCCGATCCAATGATTGATAGGGATTCAGCGCTGTATTACCTGTAACCCCATAACTCGCGCGTAGCTTAAGTTCATTAACCTGGGTCACATCGCGCATAAATGGTTCATTGGATACCCGCCACGCAACTGCTGCGGAGGGAAACGATGCCCACTTGTTATTTTTCCCGAAACGGGATGATCCGTCGGCCCTTAAACTGGCTGTGAACAGGTATTTGTCGGCCAGGGAGTAATTGACCCTGGAAAGCCAGGAAGCCAATGCCCATTCCGATATGCCGGAAGAAGGTGGGCTAATGACCTCTGCGGCAGAAAGATCGTAATTCAGGGTCGTATTACCCGGAAAACCGCTAACTCCTATTCCTAAATTGCGATTCCGGTCAGTTTGATACGTATAGCCGCCTAATGCCGTAAAACGATGATTGCCGTTAAACTCTTTAGTGTAGGTAAGTGTATTTTCATTCAGAAACGAAGTTCTGTAATTAACCTGTTGCCTGGCAGAACCCCGATCGACGGCAAAAACAATGGGTGTATACTGGTCAGTCAGCGAGTAAGTGTATTCCAGGCCTGCCAGGGTTTTAAACACCAGGTCCTTGCTCAGCTTTATTTCCAGACTGGTATTGCCTACCCCGCCGTTGGTTGTGGTAGTGGTTTTCTCCTCTGCAAAAATCAAAGGATTCCGCATATCGGCCGACCCGAAGCTGTACGCACGTTCGATCCGCGTCGGCAGGCCGTTTTCATCATAAACAGGCAATGTGGGAGGAGCAGAAGCTGCTGCAGACAAAATGGAAGAAGCTCCGAGCAGACCGTTGTTGACCGGGACGGAGAGCTGCTGCCTTCGGGAGAGGTTCAGGTTAACATCCAGACGCATCCAGTCTTTCAGGTCGTGGCCGAGATTCAGCCGGGCCGAGCCTCGCTTTACCCCGGTGTTAATCAGGATACCGTCCTGGGCGTAGTAGTTGCCGGAAAAGGAGTATTGCGTTCGTTCGGAACCTCCTGAGAAAGAAAGGGTATGGTCTTGTATCGGTGCCGACCGCAACACCAAATCCTGCCAGTCGGTACCGGGACCCCTTATTTCGTCCAGGTTAAAAAAAGGCGGCTGATTGCTATTTTTCAGCCATTCGTTGGCTATAACCGCATATTCTCCGGCATCCATCAGATCATAACGCTTTGTGACTTGCTGAACCCCAAAAAACGTATTGAATTCGACTCTCCCCGGGACATTCCTTTTGCCTTTTTTCGAAGTGATGATCACCACTCCGTTAGCGCCCCTGGCCCCGTAAATCGCAGTGGCAGAGGCATCTTTCAGGATGTCGATCGATTCGATGTCCGAAGGGTTAAGAAAACTCAAACCTCCGGTCATCGGGAACCCGTCTACAACATAAAGCGGCTGGTTATCGCCGATCACCGAGTTTCCTCCCCGCACACGGACCTTGATACGGTCACCGGGCTGTCCTGAATTCTGGGTGACCTGCACGCCGGCTGCACGCCCTTTCAGCGCCTGTTCTCCGTTGTATACGGGTACTGCCTGCAGCTCCTCAGGCCTGATTTGCGCTATCGAGCCGGTGAGATCAGATTTCCGGGTGGTCCCGTATCCTACTACGACCAACTCATCCAGTGCTTTCTTGTCTTCCGACAGTGCGATCTCAATCAGATTCCTGTTCCCTACGACTATCTCCTGGCTTACGTAGCCCACAAACGAAAACACTAACACAGCGTCTTTATCAGGTACCTCAATGGAAAACTTACCCTCCGTATCCGTTATCATCCCCTTTTGTGTCCCTTTCACCAAAATACTCACCCCCGGTAGCGCTTCTCCTTTCTCGTCAACCACACGCCCCCTCACCGGGATCGTTTCTACGATCGTTTCAGTAGGATATTCCGCAGCAAGGCCTACAGCCACCGTAGGTTTATCTTGTACCACAATCGTTTTATTCTTCAGCGTATAAATGAGCGGCTGGTTTTCAAATATTTCATCCAGCACTTCCTTCAGCGGCTGATTCGTTACATTCAGCGTTACACGGGCCGCACGTCGCATCTGCTCGCTGCTACATACAAAATCAACGTTACTTTGCTTTCGCAGCTTTTTAAACACGCGCTCCAGGGGTACATTTCTTTCAGAGAGGGTGATTTGCTGCCCAATCGCCGACGCACCGACCTGCAGGCAGGCTACAGTGAGCATCAGGAATACGGGTAACCTCAGTTTCATAATGGCCTTTGTTAAAATAACCCCGCAATCATTAAGGGTAATGATTTTCGGATGCATCTCTGATCTGCCTGAGGGTGATAGAAGATACAACAATGATTTGCAAACGTAAAAATTCATACATTTGTAAAGTTTGGGTGAGAAATGATTGGATTTCGAAAATTTCGTTCAGGGATCATCCGACGTCAGCCGGAAATGTTAGCCGCATTTCCGGTTTTTTTGTCCCCAGCCTGTTTTTTTAGGTTTTCATTCGTTTAGTGAATTTAAGGTTATGGAATTAATTTGAACTGGTTATTCTTTTACCTTAAGGTAAAACGGTAATAGTTCTGTCCTCTATCCTGAAATGCACCGCTCCGGTAAGTTCGAGTACCTGCAGGACTTCCGATATATTTTTTGAGCGGGAAACCTGTCCGAAAAACCCAATGTCAGGCTGGTAGCCATTCTCGTAGACAACGTCCACGTCGTACCAACGTGCAACCCGCCGCATGATACTGCGGATGTCCTCATTCTCGAAAATGAAGTCACCGTTTTTCCAGTCTGTCGCCTGCTCTGTGTCAGCCGCCCTGACCGTGAACTTTTCACTTTCCAACAAGGCCTGCTCACCCGGTTTCAGCAAAACACTGTTTTTCCCATCGTTTGAAACCACAGTTACCCTGCCCTCAAGCAGGGTAGTCTGTACCGATTGCTCCTCCGGGTAGGCATTGATATTGAAATGGGTGCCCGTCACCAGTACAACCTGGTTTTGGCAGGCAACTATAAATGGTGCGCTTTCATCAGCTGATACCTCAAAGTAGCCCTCTCCGGTAAGCTCGACTTGCCTGGTTGTCCCGTTAAACCTGATCGGGTAACGAAGGGATGATGCCGAATTGAGCCATACATGAGTTCCATCCGGCAGGATGACGCGGTACTGACCGCCGTTGGGCGTTGTAATTGTATTATAAGTCAGTAAACCTACCTCCGCGTCTGTAATACCCGCTTCGTAAACCAGTTGTCCGTCGCCTGTTTTCCGAACCACCAATCCGGCTTGCTGAACAATTTCACCATCAGCCAGTTGATCGAGGGTAATAACCGACCCGTTCTCCAGCGTCAGCGTAGCGTGGTTACCACCTGGGGGAATATCCTGTACCCTGTCGGCCAGCCCGGCCTTTTCCACCGGAGAAACATAATTATTATAAAGAAGTCCCCCTAAAGAAAGGAGCAGCAGGCAAGCGGCAACATAGGGAAGCCATTTGAGAATGCCGGACCGACGGGGAATAGACACCTCCCGGGGAGCCTCTTCCCCGATTGCTGCCTCCTCGTCCATAGACTCCATAAGATACTCATCCAGCTTCCCCTCCCTGAGCAATTGCATCAGTACTTCCAGCTCGACATCCGTTGAGGTTCTGTCCTTATACCCTCTTATTAACTTTCTATAAAATTCGGGCAGCTCCATTTCGTCTTTTTTTAATGAAGACAAAAAAGCAGGCTGCCAGGGTAGCAGAAATTTGATTTTTTTTTTAAAATGGGGAGGAGATCTGAAAAAATGGTGGCGGGAAAAATTTTTCAGACCGATTGCGCCGAATAACCGGAGAGAATGCCGAGTAGAATACTCAATGAAATTCCGAGGTCCCTTTCTGCAAAATCACTTAATACCTTCATTGAAAAGACCATGTGGTTCTTGATCGCATTGCGGGAAATTCCAAGAGCAGCGGCGGCCTCCTCGTAGCTTTTTCCTTCCTGGCGACACATCCTGAAAATCTCCCGGGTCCGTTCCGGCAAACGTTCCAGCACCTGATTGAGTAGTTCCAGGTATTCATGGTAAATAAAATCATCCTCCACCACTTGCCGCTCCCTCTGGAAATGCGACAGCAGGTGACTTTGAGCGGCTTCTACACTGGCTATCTTTTTCAGGGTGTTGAAAGCATGGTTTCTTGCTGCCGCAAAAATATATGCCCTCAGCAATCGGACACCTTCCAGTTGCTCTCTTCCCTCCCAGATTTTGATGAATACTTCCTGGGTCAGGTCTTTTGAAAGTTCCGGAGAATGAATATACTTCAGGATAAAAACATATACCTTACTACTATACGTAGCATATAACTCGGAAAATGAAGCGTGGTCCCCATTCCGTAATCGCGTCAGTAGCCCCTGATCCGGATCGACAGTCTCCAAGTGCTCACTCATTCCTGCAAAATTCGTTTTCATCTTTGCTTTCCTTTGCAAATATAGTAATGCTCCCATTTAATATAGGAATAAATCTACGATTTAGTGATGTGGACTCTCATAAAATGAAACACGCCTTTTTATTTTTTCCAAAGCGAGGAATGGTATAGTGCTGAAACGTTGAATAGGAGGTTCTTTTCGTAAAAATACGTCTATGGAACCTTCGGAGTGACGCGCCACAGTGCATCAGGTGTATTGGTAAGGACATAAAGGGCACCATCGGGGCCGATCTTGATATCCCTCACGCGCCCGTAGCCTTTCAGCAGGATCTCCTCTTCCTTCACCTTATCGTTCTCAATCACCAGTCTTCTCACTTCTTCAAATTTCAGAGCTGTCACCAGCAGGTCGTTGTTCCATTTTGGGAACCTGTTGCCGCTAACAAACTCTATCGCGCTGACGGCAATGGAAGGGGTCCAGTAGGTAACAGGCTGCTCCATTCCCTCTCTGTGCGTATCCCCGGATATAATACCGCCGTCGTAATCAATCCCATAGGTAATATCCGGCCAACCGTAATTTGCCCCGTTTTTTAGCCGGTTCAGCTCATCGCCACCCTGGGGGCCATGCTCGCTGAAATAAATCTCTCCCGTTACGGGATGCCGCGCGATCCCTTGAGCGTTCCGCGATCCCCAGGCGTAAATGGCCTGAAGAACATCTTTCTTTCCGTAGAGCGGGTTATCTTTGGGTATAGAGCCATCGCTGTGTATCCGGAAAATCTTGCCTTCCGGCCTTGTCATAAACTGTGGTCTCCTGCCGCCGCCTTCTCTCGGCCCCAGCATTTCGCCGATAGTAAAGTACAGGTATCCCTTTTTGTCGAAAAGGAACCGGCAGCCCCACCTCAGGCCTTTAGCCACAAACACAGAATCATGCGCCTGGAAGAGGACCTGTTCATCCGTCCAGCGGTTATTCTTCACTTTCCCACGGACTACCTTCGTGGTGCCCGGAGCATGAGAGTCTGTGGTACCTGTACTGTTGTAGCTGTAGGCCAGGTATACCCAGCCGTTTGTTTTATAGTCCGGGTCAAAGGCCACATCCTTCATTCCGCCGAACATATCGGTGGCATAGGTTTTAGGCGTACCCTGAATTGCCTGTGGGTCCACTTTTCCGCCTACCAGCCAATGAAGCCCTCCTTTACTGAAAGTGACCAATGCACTGTCGGCATTCAGAAATTCAAAGGCCCAGGGCCTTTCCAACCCCTCGCTCACCATCTGCTCGATTTCCAGCTCGTAATGTTGGGTCTTAACCCGGGAAGGCATATTGTCTTCTACAATCAGGTCAGGCGACTTCCCGGCCTCTATAATGTACGTGGTGATCTGATCGATCTGTTCATCGGAAAGAAGATTGGAATAGGCGATCATTTCAGTAGAGGGAACACCTTCGTAGATGGATCTGCGGATCGAATCGAAATCACTGCCGTGTTTGAAGGTCGTATTCACCAGTGCCGGCCCCGAACTTCCCTGGAACTGCCGCCCATGACACCCTGCACAATAGATTGGATAGAGTTCTGCGCCATTTTTAATCGCCAGTGAATCCACAGAGGTTTGCTTGTCTGTACCAGTTGTATTTCCTCCTGAATTGGATTGACATGAGGAAATTATCAGTGCGATGGCCATAACGAAGCAAAATAGGGTTTGGGTATCGCCCAAAGACTTCCTTCCTGATTTTTCTGTATTCATCGATTTTTTCATAGGAGGGTCAATTTTGACTGTTCACCTGGCCGGATTATCTGCCAGTCCAATCCCTGCGTAACTGTATGAAAAGTAAAGATAGTATAAAATAACACCATATATTATCACTCCCGACACCGCAAGTCTATGCGGAGTTTGTGAGAAGAGGGAAGATATTATTATTCTGATAATATTACCGGAATACGTAAGGGTAGCTTAACATTCACCCTTTCCAATATCTTTCATTACGCCTTCAAGAAGCTTCTTTATCTGTCTGAACTTTTTGATTTTATCATCGATTTCGGCTACTTTCTTTTCAAAAAAGGATAGTATTTCTTCTTGAGTAGAAGTCCCGCTGAACCAGGTGTTCATTAATTCCTTGATTTCCGAAAGGGTAAAGCCTACTTCCTTAGCGCCCTTAATTATCTCGACCCTTTCCACCACGGTTTCGTCATAGTTCCTGTAGTTGTTGGTTTTGACGTTCTCGTCGGTTGTGCCCTGTATCAGCCCGAGGTTTTCGTAATACCTTAAGGTATGTATGGTGACGCCTGTCCGCTTCGATAGTTCATTAATCAGCATTGCTTTTCTTCCTGGTTGTAAAAAAAGTTAAAGCATAGAGTATAGTCTATACTTATAGGATGCAAATCTATACCATATTTTTGCTCCGTCAAAATATCCGGTGAAAGAAAATGAAGGCAGCCATTGCACAGACAAAAGCGCCCTGGGAAAAACGGAGGAAGAATACAGAAAGGAAGGAAACGTGATCTATGTCCGGGACATTCATAAAATGAGTAGGCTGTAAACCTATTCCAAAGCTATACACTGAACAAAATGACCTATTTTTCGGAAACGATGCAAAAGTCTCGTGAACAAACTTAAATCTATCCATAAGCTGTCCATCGAATAGGGAGTACTTCATACAACCCTATTTATAAAATCTTAAATTCTATTAGTGTATGAAAGCTGGACAAACGGCCAATTTACCAGAACATATTTCCCAACTTATAGCCGGGATTTATCATAACGAGTCACGCCCGGTGTTTGCTACGCTGATTCGGTTACTCGGCGACTTTGACCTCGCTGAAGACGCCATGCATGATGCATTCAGGGCAGCACTTGAGCAGTGGGGCGAAAAAGGTATTCCTTCCAATCCGAGGGCATGGCTCATTTCCACCGGCCGGTTTAAGGCAATAGACCGTACCCGGCGCGAATCAAAATTTGACTCGTTGTCGGGAAAGCAGGCCCTGCAAGTGGAGGCAGAGACTACCGATCCTTCCGGGCTGGTCGACAAAGAGATTGAGGATGATGTGCTCCGGCTGATCTTTACCTGCTGTCATCCTGCGCTGCCGCCTGACGCACGCACGGCCATGATCCTGCGCGAGGTCTGTGGTCTGACCACCGAAGTAATTGCCAGCGCATTTCTTGCTACGCCATCTACCATAGCCCAACGGGTTGTCCGTGCCAAGGCCAGAATTCGTGAGATGAAAATACCGTTCGAAGTACCGCCGGAACATGAATTGCCGGACCGGATCGAAGCCGTGCTCCAGGTAATTTACCTGGTATTCAATGAAGGTTATTACGCTTCATCCGGCGAATCCGTAACCCGTGTCGACCTTTCCGGTGAAGCGATCCGGCTCGGTCGCCTGCTGTACGATTTACTACCTGATCCCGAAGTCACAGGCTTGCTTGGCCTTATGCTGCTGCATGAATCCCGCCGGTCGGCCCGCACCTCAACTAACGGAGATCTTATTCTCCTGGAAGACCAGGATCGCTCGCTTTGGGATCTTGAAATGATCAGCGAAGGATTGTCGCTGGTAGAAAAGGCGTTTTCATCCAAAAAGCCGGGTCCCTATACGCTGCAGGCAGCCATTGCGGCCCTGCATGCTGAAGCAAATCACCCCGGCGATACGGACTGGGCTCAGATTACCGGACTGTACACCCTGTTGCTGCGCATGAGTCCTTCTCCTGTTATTGAATTAAACCGTGCTGTCGCCATTGCCATGCACAAGGGGCCTGAGGCAGGTTTGCGGCAGATTGATGCAATCCTGGAGCGTGGGGACTTGAGCAACTATCATCTGGCACACTCGGCGCGTGCGGAACTGTGCCGTAAAACAGGCAGGGTAAGCGAAGCAAAGGCATCATGGGAGCGCGCCCTTGCCCTGGCGCAGCAAGACCCGGAACGGCGGTTTATCGAACGAAAGCTTGGCGAACTGGGAGCCTGATTTCCGAAAAATAAAAAAAATAACACGGTTTGTCGATTTTATCGTCTGCCATTCGACTACCTGATGAGAGCACATTAAAATTAAATCACATCAGATGTGCGCGAGACAACAAAATAAACAATGATCATATGAGAAAATTAGTGTTATTCATGCATATGTCCCTCGATGGATTTGCAGCAGACCCGAACCGCGGGCTGGATTTTTTATCCTATGATAAAGAGCTGGAGGAATACGCCGATGAACTGGTTAAAACAGTAGGTTCGCCTATATACGGACGAACTACCTACCAGTTGATGGAAAGTTACTGGCCAACTGTTTTGAAGAAACCCGATGCAGGCAAGCACGCCCTGGAACACGCCCAATGGGTGGAAAACGTACCTAAAATTGTGTTCTCAAAAACCCTGAACGAAGTAACCTGGAACAATACCCGGCTTATAAAGGATAATGTTGCCGAAGAAGTGAACAAGCTGAAACAACAACCCGGGAAAGACCTCGTGATATTCGGAAGTCCCGGCCTGGCAACCAGCTTGATGAACCTGGGCCTGATCGACGAATACAAATTGACGGTACATCCCGTTATATTGGGAAACGGTATCAGCGTGTTCACCAGCAACACGGCAAAAAGCGCCCTGAAGTTACTGGACTCAGAAACCCTGAAATCAGGCGTTTTAACCCTGCACTACACAACCGTCCGCTGACCAGGTGTAGTAATACCGATTGACGGGAAGAAATCAGAAAGTTCAATAAACAAACAGACAATTATTATGAGATACATTTGTCTTGGATACATGAATGAAGAAATATGGGAAACCTGGTCCGAAAGCGAACGGAACACTTTTATGGACGAGTGTTTCACCTACGATGAGGAGCTTCGGAAAAACGGCCATTTTACTGGCGGAGAGGGCCTGCAGGAAGCCCGGAATGCCGCTACATTGAGATGGCGCAGCGGCAAGGTCTCCGTGACCGACGGCCCTTTCGCCGAAACCAAAGAGCAAATCGGCGGCATCATGATACTTGAAGCCACCGATCTGAATCATGCCATCCGCCTGATGTCAAAGCACCCTTCTCTCCGGCTGGCGCCCGGAGAGAGTAGCTGGGAAATCAGGCCGGCCGCCGACATGGAAGCCTTTATGGAGGAGAGCAGGCAGCGGGGGACATAAGTACTTTAAGAAGCACACCAATTTGTCTCCGTCGGAGTTCAGGAAATCGGGAATAGAATAGCCTCTCTCAGAGTCTTGCTGCAACATAATGAGCAGCATTAACCGCACCTTCCATGTATCCGGGAAATTCGTTAACCGTTTCTGTTGCGGCAAAAAATATGGTTCCGTCCATATAGCTTTCCTGTAACAGCAGATGCCCGTTATTCTGGTGTGGTCGTCCGATCGCCTGATTCCCTGCCAGCACAAACTCATCCGTCCATACCTTGTCAAAATATGCAACGGGCTTTAGCGCTCTTTCTCCAAGTAATTCAGTCAACTGACGTAATACAAATTCCCTTCTCACCTCGTACGAATAGCTAGCCGCACCTCCATTCAGGAAACCTGTAAAGCCGAATTTATTTTCTTCAAAATTGGTATGATCATACATTTCCGTGATAATTCCCGCATGGCTGTAGAGCATCCCCGAATACCCGTCTTCCCGCCAAAATGGCTGGTCATATTCCAGTGTGAATTTAATAGCTCCGGCCATCCATGTTTGTACGTTCGGTAAGACGGTATTCAATGGGTCAGGCAACCCGGGAGAAAATATTATCTGCTTAGCCGCTAATTGGGGTGGTATGCAAACGACGACCTTATCGGCATTCCAAATCCTGTTATCGGCGGTCTCAAGCAAAATGCCGCTTTCAGTTTCCCTGATGGTTGTCACCCTTTTATTCAGCATAATTTGTTCATCCGATAGCCTTTGTGCCAGCGCATCAATCAAAACCTGTGTTCCGCCGGCCAGCCTGTAGGATGGCATCTCCGATTCAGGCACAAAAAACTTCTGCGGCGGCTCAAACGACTTGGTTTGAAAGAGGGATATGCCTTTGGAGAATTGAGGGTATTTCCTCAACCCTAATTCGTCGATCAAAGACAGGAGATTAGGGTGCATGTCCGAGAACCAGGTTGCGCCCAATTCCAAAGGGGTGCCCAGAGGGCCATTAATGGTTTGAATCCTTCCGCCGAGTCTTGGGGATGCTTCCAGGACGGTGGCTCTGATCCCCTTTTTAAATAGTAGATAAGCCAACGTAAGTCCGCTCAACCCACCGCCTACAATGTATATCCTTTCATTTAAAGCCATACGGGTGATATTGATTTTGGGCGCGAAGTTGCTTTGCTATGCCATTGCTTTTAGTGGACATTTGAGAAAATTGATGGTACTTATGAGCATATACAACCGACCCAGCTTCCCTGCCCGGCTATGAAGTGCCCTGGTTTCTGTAAATTAGCTGTTTAGTAAAGTCATTGGTAGAAGAACAGCTATGGCTAAAGAAGCAAATAACGTAATAAGCGAATATCATTTAAACAGGCATGAGCCTGATAAGCCTCAATTTGCCATCTATGACTTGAACAAATATCTCGAAACCAACCATTGTCAGGCAAAGAAGCCGCATATTCACAGTTTCTACCAGGTAATATGGTTCAAACGCGGAAAAGGTCAGCATTCTGTTGATTTCACGACATACGATGTATCCGACAATCATATTTTTTTTGTCGCCAAAAACCAGGTTCATTATTTCGACGAGAATACGGATTATGAAGGGGTTCTCCTCCATTTCAACGAGACCTTCCTGGTCAATAACGAGAATGAAACGGAGTTTTTCCTGAAATGCAATTTGTTCAACAATCCTTACCAGCCACCATCCTGCTGTATCGGAACCGGTATAGCCGGTATTCTGGAAGAATATATTTCGCAGATAAAAAGAGAGCTGGAGAGTGAGGAAGTGCTTGGTAAAGAGCTTTTATTAAGAAATTACCTGAAAGCCTTTCTTATCCAGGTCCAGCGGGAGAAAAACGAACTTGAAAAATCAGCTAACGACCTGCCCCCGCTGCTGGATGAAAAGCGGGTGCAGTTGGTCAGGTTCGTAAGCCTGGTCAATGAAAACTACAAAAAAGGTTTTACGGTAGCCGAATATGCCCGTTTGCTTCCTATATCATCCAGGAGCCTGTCAGACCTTACCCAGCAGCTTTTGAATAAAACACCATCTCAAATGGTACAGGAACGGATTATCCTGGAAGCCCAGCGTTTACTCCTGTATTCCAACCTCAATATCAACCAGGTTGGCTACCGTTTGGGGTTTGACGACGCATCTTACTTTGTCAAGTATTTCAAGAAGTACACCGGCATGTCCCCGTCAGCGTTCAGAAAGTCCGTTTCCTGAATCTACCATTCCTTTTCGCTTTTGCCTATTTTGTTTCGCAGGAAACACCCGCAATTCAGGAGCTGATCTACCGGAAACGCTACGGGGAGTACCTGGCCGGCTTAAAAGGTGAGTCCTACCGGGATAACGTCTTTAATTATATCGAAAAGGAAGACAGCCCGCGATCAATCAATTATCAGATCAGATTACTGGAAAAGGTAGGGTTCAGGAAAGTGGAGCTGCTTCATAAAAATCTATGCTTTGCTGCATTTGGTGCGATTAAGTGAATTCCCCTCCCCGCTGTGTAACAATAGTAGCGGAAATACGTTTACCGGCTCCGTAATTTTACACGATCATTTAAAACAACAAAAGCAATGTTTGATTTTTTTAAAAACATATTTGCTGCTCCGGACAACCAGCAACTGGCAGAAGCAATTAAGGAAGGGGCTTTCCTGGTCGATGTCAGAAGCCCGCAGGAATTTGCATCCGGAAGCGTAAAGGGGGCGGTAAATATTCCGCTCGAACGGATTTCAGGTGAACTTTCGCGGCTTAAGGGCAAATCCAACGTAGTCGTATTCTGTCGTAGCGGTAACCGCAGCGGGCAGGCTAAAAGAATATTGGAACAAAACGGGTTTCAAAACGTTATCAATGGTGGTACCTGGCAGAATGTCCGGGAAAATATCGGATAATAATGGGCGCTATTTTAAGTAATTGGAATTTCATGCGGGTGCTGAGGCTCGTACTGGGTATCTATATCATGGTTCAGGGGTTCCAGGACCGTATATGGATGTTTGTTATATTAGGTGGCCTGTTTGTGCTCCTGGCGGTCCTGAATGCCGGCTGCTGCGCGACAGGGGGATGTGCGACGCCGGCCCGGAAAGCAACAGATAGCACTGAAGATGTAAAGTTCAAAGAGATAAAATGATTAACAGCTATCAGCGGTCAGAAATCAGCTATCAGCACGTTTGACTCCGATATCTTCCGGGTTACACTATCGACGACAAAGGGCTGACAGCTGACGGCCGATAGCAGACAGCTAAATAACGACATAGAACAAGATGACTTTTCAGGAAATAATCAACTCGGATAAACCGGTTTTGGTAGACTTTTCTGCCGAATGGTGCGGACCTTGTAAAATGATGGCACCTATTCTCAAAGAGGTAAAGTCGCGGGTAGGCGATGATGCCAGTATCATCAAAATTGACGTAGACCAGAACCCGCAGCTATCCGCCCATTACAGGATCCAGGGAGTTCCGACCCTTATTATTTTCAAAAACGGGGAAGTAAAATGGCGCCGGTCAGGGGTGCACCAGGCAAACGACCTGGAGAGGCTGATCAGGGAAAACCTGTAGCTTATCGGTGTTCAAAATCAGGCATTGAAGGGTTTAGCCGGAATTTCCTATATTGTGGCATATTGCCGTATTAATTTTTTTTTAATGCCCATATGCCTGAGGAACAACATAGTTACGACGCTCATTCTAACTGGTATGAGAAACAATTTCCCAATAAGGATCTTCAAAACGAAACCATCCAGCGCTGGCTAGACGACAAACGCCTGGGAAATATTAACTATTGGCTGCATAAACGGATGTTTGCGCTTGCCGATCCGTTATGTGCCGACCCGTCTAAGACCTGGCTGACAGTCGGAGACGGGTATGGCATTGACGCCAACTACTTTTTCGACAAGGGGCTCGACGTAACAGCCAGCGATATTTCCGGAACATTCCTGCCGCTGGCTCGTCAAAAGAACCTGCTGGAAAAGTATGCAGTCGAAAACGTCGAGAAGTTATCCTTTGGCAATGACAGCTTTGATTACGTCTTTTGCAAAGAGTCATATCACCATTTTCCCCGTCCGTACCTGGGTGTATACGAGATGCTGCGGGTAGCAAGGCATGGCATTGTTTTAATAGAACCCCAGGACCCGATCTCGAAAATCCCTCTCTTACTTGCATTGCGGAATATCCTGGACAGGTTTGAGACCTCTGCTCTCAGGCGGATATGGAAAAACCAGTATTCTTTTGAAGAGGTGGGAAACTACGTTTTCAAGCTTTCTGTCCGGGAAATGGAAAAGCTGTCGAACGGCATCGGGATACCGGCTATGGCCGTGAAAGGGATCAATAATAACTTTTACTCTTCGGAGGTGCACAACCAGAAAGCAGATAACAGCTCAGCTGTTTTCAGGAAAATAAAAAGGAAGCAACGTCTCCTGGACCTGTTGTGTTCGTTGTCGATTATCCCTGAACAGGTACTGTGCGTTATTATTTTTAAAAAGGTACCGGATATCAAAGTCCGGGAAAGTATGGAGCAGAACGGGTACAAGTTCTATCATTTTCCAAAAAATCCATACGCGCCCGACTGACCCGAAAAAACTCTCCAGGGAAACCC
>CAZLGW010000057.1:0-26887 GCA_964559125.1 uncultured Cytophagales bacterium | reverse complement strand
ATGTCGAGCAGCTCCGACCAGGGTTCGGCCCAGAGAGGCGGCGACCTGGGTTACTTCCAGAACAACGGAATGATGGTGAAGCCTTTTGAAGATGCCGTTTTCTCGCATCCCGGAACAGGCCTGATCAACCGCGTGGTGGAAAGCCAGTTCGGTTACCATATCATCAAAGTTACCGAAGCGAAGTCCAACGTACTTTATCGCCTGGCTTCCATCGGGAAAACCATCGTCCCCAGCCAGGCCACGCGCGACGACGTCTATAACAAGGCCAGCGAATTTGCGCTTCAGTCGAAAACAGCCGAGCTGTTCAACGAGAACGCCAAAAAGGAAAACCTCTATGTATCGACTGCCAACAGGCTCCTGGAATCGGCTACCAATATCAATGCTATTGCAGACGGCAGGGAGATCACCCGTTGGGCATTTTCCGAAAAAACAGACCTGAACAAAGTTTCCCAGGTTTTCGAGACCGAAGAGCAATATGTCGTTGCGGTGGTTACCGGTAAGACCGACAAGAAGAATGTCAAAGTGAACGACTTCCGTACTGAAATAACTGAAAAGGTACGCAACCAGCTCAAAGCGGCCGGTATTATTGCGAAGCTCAAAGACGAAAAAGGTGAGTTTGATGCAATTTCCGGCAAATACGGCGCCGGCGCTGTTGTCGAAAAAGACGTCGAAGTTAACCTCCAGACCGGGATGCTGAAAGGAGCAGGTTTCGACCCGCTAGCCGTCGGAAAAGCGGTAGGTCTGAAAGCTGGAAAAAGAATAGGGCCTTTTGAAGGAGAAAACGGGGTGTTTATCATCCAGTCCAAGTCGGTCGAGCCCGCCTCTGAAATTGCCGATTACTCGCAATATAAGAATCAGCTCCTGATGAACAAATCCGGCAGCATTCCCTACCTGATCAATGAAGCGATGCAGGAGAGCGCCAATATAGTCGACAACAGAGCCAAATTCTATTAAAAGACTTTTTGCCTAATCATTATTTAGAAAACGGTTAATTCTATTTGAGTTAGCCGTTTTTTTTTGTGAGAAGCATATAAGATGTCACACAAACACTTTATAATCGGATTAAATTTGTTTTTATTTGTATTTGTACAATTGAGCTAATCCTAAATTCATCCAACATGACTCTTACCCTTGGCGATCGCGAATATTTCAAAGGCATCGGCCCGGTTTCTTATGAAGGTCCCGAAAGCGATAACCCGCTTGCTTACAGATGGTACGATCCTAAAAAGATAGTAGCCGGCAAAACCCTGGAAGAACATCTCAGATTTGCCGTGGCCTACTGGCATTCCTTCAACGGGAACGGCGGGGATCCTTTCGGTGGCGCTACGCACTTCTATCCCTGGGACGAAAATCCGGACAAGATCGCCCGTGCCAGGGACAAAGCGGATGCCGCCTTTGAATTCATCACCAAGCTGGGCCTCCCCTACTATTGCTTTCACGACGTTGATGTGGTAGACTATAACGGGACTGTAACCGAAAACGAAAAATCGCTTCAAACACTGACCGGATACCTGAAGCAAAAGCAGGAAGCGTCGGGAGTAAAGCTCCTTTGGGGGACTGCCAACCTGTTCAGCCACGAGCGGTTTATGAACGGCGCCACCACCAATCCCGATTTCAATGTGCTTGCCTATGCCGCGGCGCAAATCAGAATAGCCCTCGACGCTACCATAGCGCTGGGAGGAGAAAACTACGTATTCTGGGGCGGGCGCGAAGGATATATGTCACTTCTTAATACGGATATGAAGCGGGAACAGGCCCACTTCGCCCGTGTACTCAGGCTTTCGATAGATTATGCACGGGCCCGCGGGTTCAAAGGGAAATTTTTCATAGAGCCTAAGCCCTGCGAGCCGACCAAGCACCAGTACGACTACGATGCCGCTACGGTTATCGGCTTCCTCCGGCAGTACGACTTACTTGACGACATGTCCCTGAACCTGGAAGTGAATCATGCCACCCTCGCCGGCCATACCTTCCAGCACGAGGTACAGGTAGCGGCCGATGCCGGCCTGCTTGGCTCCCTCGACGCCAACCGGGGCGATTACCAGAACGGCTGGGATACCGACCAGTTCCCCAACGATTTACTGGAATGGACCGAAACCTTCCTGATCATTCTCCGCTCAGGAGGCCTCCGGGGTGGCGGGATCAATTTCGATGCCAAAAGAAGGCGCAATTCGACAGATCCTGAGGACCTTTTCCATGCCCATATCGGCGGGATCGACACCCTGGCCCGGGCCCTCATCACCGCCGACAGGATCCTGCAGCACGGAGAGCTCGACCGCTTCAGGAAAGAGCGCTACTCAAGCTACGACACCGGCGACGGCAAGGCTTTCGAGGAAGGCCGCCTCGACCTGGAAGCGCTTTACAGGCTCGCTGCCTCCAGTCCCGAACCGCGCACTGTTTCAGGACGCCAGGAATACCTGGAAAACCTGATCGGGCGGTTTTTGTGAAGGGCCGCTCTTTCCCGTCTCCTGACGGTGAAAGTGCGAAGGCGGGTCTCTGACCCGTAAAAGACCGTATCGGTTTCAGGTCGGAGACCTGATGTCGCCCTCCCGCCGTCTGAAGACGGGAGAGAGCATGCATGTATTTTGAAAGAAACCTTTTGCAGATAGTAAACCGTGTTGTATTTTGCGCGTTCCTTTCAAAAACCAGATAACGTATGTCGCTTCGCTCCAAATCGATTGAAATTGCTCTTGGAAGAATCCCTTTGTCGTTTACGCCGCCGGCTGAAAAGATCACAGACCTTTTCGCTTCGGATACTTTCAGCGAAGACGTCATGCGTTCTCTTTTGTCTCCCGAAGCGCTTCAGAAAGTGGAAAATGCCATGCGGGGCGGAGCACCTATGGACCGGGACGTGGCCGAGGAAGTCGCCACCGCCATGCGGTCGTGGGCTACTTCAAAAGGAGCTACCCACTATACCCATTGGTTCCAGCCGCTGACCGGCACCACAGCCGAAAAGCACGATGCATTTTTCGACCTGGACTCCCGCGGGAAAGCCATTGAAAAATTCAAAGGCAGCGCGCTTGTGCAGCAGGAGCCCGATGCGTCCTCTTTCCCGAGCGGCGGACTCAGGGCTACTTTCGAAGCCAGGGGCTATACGGGATGGGACCCTACTTCGCCGGCTTTTTTAATGCACAACGGGGCAGGAGGGAAAACCCTTTGTATTCCTTCCGTTTACATCGCCTATACGGGTGAGGCGCTGGATTATAAAACACCTTTGCTTCGCTCCATGAATGCCGTCGACAAGGCTGCTACGGCGGTCTGCCAGTATTTTAACAGGGATGTTTCGCGGGTGTCGGTCAATGTCGGTATAGAACAGGAGTACTTCCTGGTCGACAAGGCCCTGTATTTTGCAAGGCCCGACCTGGTCATGGCCGGGAGGACCGTATTCGGCCACAGCCCCGCCCGCGGACAACAGCTTGAGGATCACTATTTCGGCTCCATTTCCACACGGGTCAACGCCTTTATGGTCGACTTCGAATTCGAGGCGATCAAGCTGGGCATCCCTCTCCGCACCCGTCATAACGAGGTCGCCCCCGGGCAATACGAGTGTGCACCTACTTTTGAGGATGTCAACCTCGCCGTCGACCACGGAGCGCTGCTCATGGACCTCATGCAGAAGGTCGCCGAAAGACACGGCTACAAAGTGCTCTTCCACGAAAAACCTTTTGCCGGGATCAACGGGAGTGGCAAGCACAACAACTGGTCGATAGGTACCGACACGGGGATCAACCTGCTGCAGCCTACCACCAAGCCGAAAGAAAACCTGCGCTTCTTCACATTCCTGGTCAATGTAATAAAAGCAGTACACGACCATTCCGACCTGCTGCGCGCGTCGATCGCTTCGGCCAGCAACGAATACCGGCTCGGCGCACATGAGGCGCCGCCGTCCATCATATCGGTATTCCTGGGCGCCGGGCTTACCAAAATGCTCGACGACCTCATGAACCGGGGTGAAATAGAACTCGAAAAAGGGGATAATTTCTATTATAAGATCGGCATCAGCAGGATTCCCAATCTCACCCGCGACAATACCGACCGCAACCGCACATCGCCCTTTGCTTTCACCGGTAACAAGTTCGAATACCGGGCGGTGGGTAGCAATGCCAACAGCGCATCGGCCATGATCGTGCTCAATACCATTGTCGCCCACCAGCTGCAGCAGTTTAAAAATGACCTGGACGCCAGGCTCCAGGCCGGTGAGGACAAAAAAGTAGCGATCGTCGATATTCTCAAGCAGTATTACAAGGAATCAAAGAATATACTTTTCGAAGGCAACGGCTATTCCGAAGAATGGAAGACCGAGGCCGCCGGACGCGGTCTCTCAAACATCACCAACGCCTACGATGCCCTGGCATGTTACATCACTCCTTCGTCTGTCGATGTGTTCGAAAAGACGGGCGTGCTCTCTTCCAGGGAAGTACATGCACGCTATGAGATCGAGCTTGAAAACTATGTAAAGCACATCCAGATCGAATCGCGGGTTATAGAGGATCTTTCGCTGAACCATATCATGTCGACCTGCGTGAAATACCAGTTTAAGCTGGCGCAGACTGCGCGCTCGCTGTCGGAGATGGGGATGCTGGAGGAAGCGCAGCCGATCAAGGAGGTGGTTTCTGATATTTCCCACCACGTGACCATCATCAAGAAGCATGTTTACGAAATGATCGAGAGCCGTAAGAAAGCCAATCATACCCCCGAACTGGTCGAAAAAGCAAGGCTTTACGGATCGGAAGTAAAAAACTATTTCGACAAGATCAGGTACCATGTCGACAAGCTGGAACTGCTCATCGACGACGAAGACTGGCCCCTGGTCAAATACAGGGAGCTGTTATTCATCAAATAATTACGAACCACCCATATGAACCCAGGATTCAACCCAGAAGAAATCAGCAAGTTAAAAGCCGAATGCCGGCAGGAAGGCAGGAACTTCATCTATGTAGAAGACGAATTCGAAGAGGATGAGTCTATCGACGAGCACGCCCATATCCAGTTTATCGGGGCATACGAAGGGAAGGAAGTCATCTATGATGCCCTCATCTACACGCTTCGCCTGCATCATTCGGCGCTGGTGTATGACGTCGCCCTGGAACGCCTTCAGAAGCAGATCCCGGGTTATCTGCCGCCCGACGAGCGGGGTCCCGGATCTAAAATCACTCCTGAAACCGACGAGGAGGCCGAGCTGCTCCTGACCGAGCTTATCGACGAGATCGAAGAAAACGAGGAAGTCAAAGTGCAGGAGCATGTAGATGTAGAGCCTGATTTCGATTTCGGAATCGGGCTGGAAGTAGGGCTCAATGTAGAAACGATAGAAGAAGAAACCATCGACAACTTTATCCGGGACTTCAATTCAGGAAAACTAAAGCTCGATACGGGGATCTATTCTTTCCGGTCGGAGGAAGATGAGGAGTGACAGGAGGCGAGGGAGAAAATTAATTTGAAATAAATATCAATATTTGCTTACTTTGATGTACCGGATTCTACCCCGGGGCATATTTTTTGCTATAAATAAGATTGCAGGATCAGTCTGCCGTATTGGTGGCTGAGCCCGTCGTATCCGTGGCTGTCCCGATAGCTATCGGGAGTCGAAGCCCACTTAACCAGAAAACTTCAACCAATCGATTAATTCCTTGCGAAACACACTTTTAAGCCACCTGGCAAAGGGATTTGGGGTCACCTTTTCCTTATTGTCAATTGCAGTTTTGCCTGCGGCGGCGCAGGAACAAGACAACGCCATCCGTTACGAACTGGAAACCGGGGGCATGATCTCGACGGGCAAGACACTGCCCTTCTGGATGCGTACCAACCAGTACGGCGAAGTACCGCTCGAGTCGGGGATCGTCTCCTTCAGGGGACAGCTCCGGAAAGATTATGAAAAACAGGACGGGAAAAAAAACCGCTTCTCCTATGGCTACGGCATCAGGGGAGTAGCCAACGTAGGCCGCACCAACCAGCTTATCCTGCCTGAAATCTACGGCAAGGTCCGCTTCGGCGCCTTCGAGCTGTATGGCGGGCGGCGAAAAGAAGTTATGGGACTGGCTGACAGCACCCTGAGCAGCGGTTCCTACATCTGGTCGGGCAATGCCCTGCCTATGCCGAAAATACAGATCTCGATCCCTCACTACACTCCTATAGTGAAAAGCGGACTGCTGGCTGTGAAGGGTAATTTCGCGCACGGGTGGTTTGGGTCTGACGAGTTCACAAAAAGCTATCTTCTCCATCAGAAAAGCATATATGTACGCTTAGGTAAGCCTGAGTGGCATTTCAGGTTACACGCAGGCATAAACCACAATGCGCAGTGGGGCGGAAAACCTGCAGAGCCTTATCAGCAAAAGAAAACCGGCAGATGGATTACAAGCTACGGCAATAACCTGAATGCCTATAAACATATTGTGCTTGGAACGCCGGTTCCACCCGATGAAGATCCTGACTTGTTTGGAGAGGGAACCCTGAGCGAAGCCGGCAACCGGGCCGGTAATCACCTGGGGTCCGCAGATATTGCGTTAGAATATGATGCTCCCGACATTAATATATTCTTGTACCGGCAATCTATTTATGATGATGGCTCCCTTTTCTACCTGAATAATATTAAAGACGGGCTGAACGGGATTGCCTTTACCCGGAAAAACGGAAAGCAGGGGGTATTGAAGCTGGTAGTGGAATACCTCTATACCGCCAACCAGGGTGGAAGCTTGGGGGCAGGTAGTGCCAGCTCTGTAATCCCCGAATTGAGAGGCAGGGATAATTATTTTTCAAACGGCGTATACAAAAATGGCTGGACCTACAAAGGAGGTACGATTGGTACCCCGTTTATTACTCCCTGGACCCACATTACAGGGATGGAACATAAAGGAAGCAAGAACCGGCTGATCGCCAATAATCGCGTAAAAGCGCTGATGATTGCCATGCAAAGCCGGGCCGGAATCTTCGACCTCACTACCAGGTTGTCTTTTTCTGAGAACCTGGGGGCTTATTCCCAGCCCTTTTCAGCCAACCAGACTTCTATCCAGCAAACCGTCTCTTTTCCAATCCGCTCCTTCATCCTGCAAACCGGCCTTTATTATGACCAGGGCGAATTACTTGAGAAGAATCTGGGGTTGAGTGTAGCGTTGAGGAAAGAGTTTTAAGAGGAGGTGAATAGAAAATTAATAATATTACTTTATTCGAAATGAAATTCCTGTTATTCAATATACTTCTTATATCCCTGGCGATACCGGCTGCTTCCCAGCAGCTTCCGGCCTATTCACAGGCGCCGGATGCCCTGGTAAACAAGACATCGTCCATTATTGACACGGTAACCGTACGGCGTAATGCATTGACTACGGCAATATACAGTCAAGGGGGAGAAAAGCTTTCCTATGGAGAGCTCAGGGGCCTGTACTACGGCACTCCTGCCGCAGCTCCTTTACAATGGAGCCGGCCCATGCGGATTGTCGCCCCGGTAGTCGCTGCCGGTGGTCTAGCCCTGGGCGCCATTGCCCTGAAAGGCACACCGACTACGGCTGTCATCGAAGATAAAACCTACAATTATACGGTCCGCAGCAAGCCAAAGCTGGCGGCAGGACTGGTCTTACTGGCCGGAGGCTTATGCCTGTTCGAGTGGTCTAACGACCTGCTGGCCAAATCGGCCCGGCTTTATAACCTGGACCAGATCAGGAAGGCAGGGATGAAAGCGCAGGTGGGTGTGACGGAGGATGGGATTGGGCTGGTGGTGAGATTTTAAAAGGGTTCTTACATCTCCTCTTCTACGTGATCGAGTTTCTCGTAGGGTGAATTCCGGGAAATATATTCCGGGATCATGAACTTAAGGAACTGAACGACTTCCTCCCGCGACATTTCCGCCAGCACCGGGGCTACGCGGTCCATTTCCTGTCTCACTTCATGGTAGACCGACGGCTTCATGCGGGCTACCATGATCTTGGGATGGTGGGTAGACAGCGTTGATTCCTCATCGCTGAGCAGCTCTTCGTATAGCTTCTCGCCAGGCCGGAGACCGGTAAAAGAGATAGGGATCTGTGTATAGGGTTCCTTGCCGGAAAGCCGGATCATCTTGTGCGCCAGGTCGATGATCTTCACCGGCACGCCCATATCGAATACAAAAATCTCGCCCCCCTCTCCCATCGTACCGGCTTCCAGTACCAACTGGCAGGCCTCCGGGATGGTCATGAAATAACGGATAATTTCCGGGTGCGTTACCGTGACGGGGCCTCCCGCGGCGATCTGCCGCTTAAACAGCGGGATCACTGAGCCGTTGCTGCCCAGTACATTACCGAAACGGGTGGTGATAAACCGGGTTCTGACGCCACGGACTGTATTGAGCGACTGCACATACATTTCCGCCAGGCGCTTGCTGGCCCCCATTACATTGGTAGGGTTCACAGCCTTGTCGGTCGAAATAAACACGAAGCGTTCTACTCCGTATTCTACCGACAGGTCGGCCAGAAGGCGGGTTCCGAAGCAGTTGACTTCCACCGCTTTCGCAGGGTTAGACTCCATCAACGGCACGTGCTTATATGCCGCTGCGTGAAACACCACCTCAGGCCGGTATTGCGCAAACAGCTTCCTCATCTGCGCCCGGCCTGCTACGTTTTCCACCTCTATTTTAAGGCAATCCCTGCCTTCACAGATATCCTCCAGGCGCGTAAGCTCACTTTCCAGGTCATACAGGGCAGATTCTGCCTGGTCGACCAGGATGAGCCGCTGCGGCCGGAACCGCAGCACCTGCCGTACAATCTCACTCCCGATAGAGCCAGCTGCGCCGGTCACCATAATGCACTTTTTATGCAGGAAACTGCTTACTTCCTTATTATTGAT
Organism: uncultured Cytophagales bacterium; assembly: GCA_964559125.1. GTDB lineage: Bacteria > Bacteroidota > Bacteroidia > Cytophagales > Spirosomataceae > Ravibacter. The sequence continues at coordinate 18,076 of CAZLGW010000057.1, read as the reverse complement.
ACTGATCGCCGGCCGCTCCAGCAGGTCTTCAATACTGATATCAGCTATCTGGGAGGCATTCAATTGCCCGTTGATCCATTCTTCAACCGGCGGTACGATGCGCAGCGCCATTCCCAAAGCCATGAACTCATCAGTAATTTCATTTTTCTCGGCAGTAGTGATCGACTGGATGGCAAAGATCAGCTCCACATCCTTGTAGCCGGCCCCTTGTATGATCTCCCTTGCCTGCTGCCGGTCATACACATTAATACCCTCTATACTGACTCCTTTTTTCTGAGGATTATCATCCACAAAAAACAACACTTTGTAGGGAGTTCCCAAGTTGGCACTCAACGCATTTTTAGTAGCTATACCCAGGTTGCCGGCCCCATAGATCACTACTTTTTTCCGGGGCTTCCAGTTAAGCGACAGGCTTCGGAAAACATCCTTAATCAATACCCGGCTGGCCAGCAGACCGAATACCGACACAAAAAGATCGATCACCAGGATGGAATGCGGAATATTAAGCCCCGGGACCCCGTAATTATCAAGACTTCCCAGCATTAACAACGTCACCGCGCTGAGCAAAGAAGCATTCACAATATTCCGCGCATCCAGCAGGTTAGTATGCCGCACGATACCCGCATGGGTACGCAGCATCAGGAAAAACACCATTTTAACGACCACTACAAGCGCCAGGTGGTACTTGAAAAGAGCGGGATCGATATAGTCAAGCTCAAAGTTGAACCTGATGACCGTCGAGAGCATAAAAGCAAAAGTGACGATAAACAGGTCCATTAATAAAACCACCCACCGGGATACAAAATGGTTGTGGTAGCGACTGAAAATTGACTTCATGGTGTTGGTACTATTAAGTATATTAACGAAGAGTAATTAAAGAGCGCATTACGTATATAAGGCAAAGTAACGTGTTATTAAATCAAACGACAACTTTTCATCCCTAAAACTTTAGACAAAACGAACAATAATCATACCTGGTCACGTAGCAATACTTCTACACTCGCAACTAACAGATCCCATTAGGTCAGCCTGCTCCAAAGATATTGATAAGAAGGGTACACATTTTTCTAAAAGTCGGGTTTTCTAAGCCATTGAAGAAACGTGCTCCGGTTTTTCATGCTTATTAATACGAGCAGAACCGAAAAAGGTAACAAAAAACTATACCCGGCTTTCACCGTTGAATTCGCTATATACGTCATAATACTTCCCGGCAACCTCGTCCCAGGTATAGCTCTGCATCAGGCTGTGAGCGTTGATACCCATCGGCAACTAATAAAATATCATTCTCATTGGTCCTATGCGCCAGCTCTGAAACCGGGAGGATTTCCGTAATAATCAATACTCTGGTCATATTGTCGCTCCACTTACATTCTCCTACCAGGAGTGTTGTACCATCTAATGATTCACTGACGACATCCGGCTCTATTTCTGAATTCCTGACCGGGCTGCCCACCATCTTAAAGCGCTCTTGAAGCGAATATTACTGATCTCCAAAAAGAACCCTTATCTACGCCTGATAATTTCTGCCAGAATTGTATTCCTTTAAAATAATCGGGAGTGATGGTTTGACCGGATTTTATTTCGATGGCAGTATCGAACCTGATGGAAAGCAGTATAGAGTTTAAGATGTGGAAAAACTACACTTGCGATGGGCGGGCTTATCGGCTACTTCTTGAGTAGCTTCAGCACAGTCCCGTCGAGAGTTTGCAGCCAGTATATACCGGGGGCATAGCCCTCAAGGCGAATGAAAAATGTGGGATCACTGACTGGTAAGTCCTGCAAAACAATACCGGCCGTACTCAATAGCTTTACCCGGCTACCCACATAGTCTGCGCCTAATTCGACGGTAACTGACTCGTGCGCCGGGTTGGGATAGATACGACCAACAGCGATATCATGCCGGCTCTGTTTCACCACAATAATACCGGACCATGCATAGCTACCATCCTTATCAATCGCCTTAAGACGATAATAGGTCGGTCCACCTGCTGATCGTGGAAGGTAATCGGTTATTTGATAACGAGTTACGTCTTCGCCCCCTCCCTTCGCGCGAACAGTGCCTATAGCGCTGAAAACGCTGCCCTCAGCTCTGCGATGAATCTCGAAATGCGATGCATTAACCTCACTTACTGTAATCCACTCCAAATGCACAGCGTGCTGCTCAGTCATAGCTTCAAACGAAACAAGCTTGACCGGCAGCGGGTTATATCCGCCCTCGTAGGCCCCCATATCGATGGACATGCCAGCCAGCCTGGGCATCCCCGCCGGATCCGTGTCACTCCTTTCATCTCCGGGGTACGAATCATTGTCACCTTTATCGATCGCCGGGCTCTCGGACATCAAGCGGTAATCCCCGTTTACAAACGGGGCGGTTGTATAACCAGGGGCGTTCACAAATCGCGGGGCTGTATTTCCCGCCAGGTTTGTCCCGTTTCCGCCTCCGTCGGTAGTAACAAACTGCACGATGCTATTTCTGACAACACCTTCTCCGAGACCACTGGCAGTCAACGCATGATTATTTATAATACTATTCCGTATGCCGGTAATTGATCCGGCATCCCGGTAAATTGCTCCTCCGCCATTTCCATTTATCGTAGCATTGGTCATTTTAAGGGAACTATCGTAGAGAAAAATCCCGCCGCCGAAATCACTGGCCGTATTAGCCTTGTTTCCGGCGACAACTGTATTCACCAGGGACAAATAAGACCCAGACATATAGAATCCTCCGCCTCGTTCTGCCACGTTTCCCATCAGCAGACAATTATAGGTAGCCAAGTTAATTCTGTTGGCATAAATTCCGCCACCCCATCTGTAAGCCTCCGGCTCGGACTCGTTGATAGTGTTTCCCAGCAGTGTTACATTGAAAAGCTCTATTTCTCTTTCGTCGGACCGGTCCGACTGCAAATGGATTCCTCCGCCAGCGATGTCGGCGGCGTTGCCGGTGATCACCAGGTTTCTTATCGCCGGATAGGAAAATTTTACGCTAATTCCCCCGCCATAGGTGCCAGAAATAAGTTCACCGTTCAACCTGGCGTAGCTAAACGGGTAGGCTGCATTTCCCGAGGTAACGGTAAAGCCATCCAGAACGGCGCTTCCTACTTCTCCGGCGGCCACTACTACGTGGCACACAGAATTGTACGTGATTATCTGGTTTGTGAACGGATCGGTCTCCTGGTACTGGGTATCGAGCTCTCCCGACAGAATGGTGGGATTTCCTTTCCAATTCGTCCGTTGCTCTAACCTTGCTTCATCGCCGGCAAATCCCCCGTACAGTTGAACATTGTTGAGCATGACGAAAGAATTCTGCATCGGTACCACAGGAGTCAAATTTTGGTCGATGGGGTAAAACGGTTTGTAGGTACCTTTTGCTACCCATATCTGGAGAGGATTATCGGCGTCCCAGCTCCCGCCGAAATAGTTTTGCCGCGCCCATTGCAATGCATCCGCCAGCTCTGGGATGGCATTGCTCCATGAGGAACCCGAGCCATCGCCGCCCGAAATATCCTTTTTCACATAGAGAATATTCGAAGAAGGAGTTATTTCCTTTGAGAATACAGAAATGATAACGCTAAAAACAAAGGCGAGAATCAAGGGTATCTTTTTTTTCATAGCAGGGTAGCATTAAAAGTTCTACAAAACTAGGCATGTACCTGCTCTCAGGAAATATAGGAAAGTATGTAAATGATCTATAGGGAAACCTGTATTTGTTATCGTGTAGGCCGGGAAGTAGCGTCTCAGGAAGGTTTCGTTGCGGGAGTTTTTGGGAATGGAAGGGTTAAACCTACATCCTACTTTTCGCTAAATAACGGCAATTGTCTGTAGGGTAAAACGGATATTCCGCTGCTTCGTTGCTGTACCTGACTCCCACCGTAGATAACGTAACCCTTATCTACGCCTGATAATTTCTGCCAGAATTGTATTCCTTTAAAATAATCGGGAGTGATGGTTTGACCGGATTTTATTTCGATGGCAGTTAGGGTGGCACCATGCTCAGCCAGCAGGTCCACTTCGTTTCCGACATTATCTCTCCAGAAGTACAAGTTGCCCGAACGCCCTGCATTGTATCGCTGTTTCAGGAGTTCAACCACGACCATGTTTTCAAAGAGCGCGCCCCGGTATGGGTTCATTTCCAGCTGAATGCTATGCTCCATTCCAAGTAAAGCACATGCCAACCCGGTGTCGTAAAAATATAGCTTAGGGGTTTTCACGATACGTTTATTAAAATTGCGGTGGTAAGGACGTAGCCGAAACAGGATAAAACCTGCTTCAAGTATACTCAGCCAGGAGCTGACTGTCTTGACATCGACCCCGGCTTCGATGGCCAGGCTGCTCATGTTGAGCAATTGACCGGCACGTCCGGCACATAAGCGCAAAAACCGCTCGAATACGAGAAGATTGGAGATGTTTGTAACAAGTCTTACATCTCTCTCCAGGTAAGTCCGGATATAGTTGTCATACCATTTCGCCGGATCGATATCTTCATCATACAGCGCTGGATATAATCCCTTAAAAATAAGCGAATCGGTTGCCCAGACTCGGCTATCGATTTCCGACAGCGAAAGCGGCAGTAAATTCAAATAGGCTATCCTTCCCGCAAGGCTTTGGGAGATATTTTCCTGAAGCAGAAAGTTATTCGAGCCAGTCAAAATAAACTTCCCCTTTTCTTTGCTCTCATCGAGCATTTGCTGCAGATACGAGAAAAGATCCGGTACCCGTTGCGCCTCGTCAAACACAGCGCCTTCGGGATAAGCCGACAGAAATCCCCGGGGATCTTCCGTAGCAAACAGCCTGATGTCCGGGTTTTCCAGGTTGACATAAGGCTTATCCTTAAATATTTCCCGGACCAGGGTGGTTTTTCCCGACTGTCTTGGGCCTACTACCGCTATCGCCTTGAACTGTGCGGCTAAACTCCTTATTTCTTGTTCTGCTATCCGTGGTATCATTGGATAAATTTACAATTTTGGAATTGAATTCCAAAATTGTAAATTTATCCAACAGCAGCTTTCGACTTCTTGCCCCTTTCAACCGATCTTCTATAGCTTCCTGCAGCAAGTCAGGATCCATGTTCCAGGTGGTGGTTTCCGAATCGACGAATACAGGAATAGCACCCTGGTAGAGAATAGAATTAGCGATACGGGCACCGATTTACGTTCGACTAATCCCGTATCAATAAAAAGTGTCTAAGCGTTCAAGCATAGTAAAAAATCTGTGTCTGTCTGGCTTATCAATTTGTTTGAATACTCGAATAACGAATCCACAGGTTTTAAGTTTCCCTGTAAAATAACAAAATCGCACGACAATAGTGCGATTTTTCATAATATTTGCACTCACACGAAGCAAGTTAACGATACTAATATTCAATACAGAAATCCGAAAAGCCAGAGCGGGATTTTTCCAGGCGAGCCATATTCGATGTCATCAAGCGCCAGGAAAGCGTCTTCTGTATTTCCCAGTTGGTTTTTCCCCTTATTTTTACCCCCTATTTCAAAAAGGTATCGCCCATCTGCCAGGAAATCGCCCGTTGGAGGATACGTGAGACGGTGGCCTGCGCCGGTAAGTTGGGTGTGAAAGGAATCACATGTTGGCCTTTCTTATAACTATCCTTTAAAAACATTATCTTTGTAAAACATAATCCTGGATAATGGAATTTGTAAACAGAGTAAGCGAACAAAAACGACTGCAAAAAGTATTATCCCGTGGCATTGCCGCATTGGTCGTTGTTTATGGAAGGAGGCGTTCGGGGAAATCACGGCTGATCAAACAGGTACTGCAGCAGCATGACGTCTATTTCATGGCCGACCAGTCGGAGGCTGTCCACCAACGCAGCCTGTTTGCAAAGCAGATTGGGCTTTATATCGACAGCTTTGACAAAGTCGTCTATCCCGATTGGGAAACTCTCTTTGAAATATTGAACCAGCGCCTGAACAGGCATATTACGATTTGCCTGGATGAATTTCCATATATGGTCAAAAATGCTCCTGAATTGCCCTCTGTTTTACAAAAATTAATGGAACAGAAGGAGTTATTGAAATACCATCTGATCCTTTGCGGTTCTTCACAGCAATTGATGCATGGCCTGGTCATGGATGCCACAGCTCCTTTGTACGGCAGGGCAGACGAGATTTTGAAAATAAAACCGATAGATATTCCTTATTTACAGGAGGTGTTGAGCTGCTCAGGGATAGAAACGATCGAAGAATACAGTGTTTGGGGAGGTATACCACGCTATTGGGAATTACGCTCTTCAGAAAACAGCTTGTTTGAAGCGTTAGGCCATCATTTGCTGAGCAGCCACGGAATACTCTATGACGAGCCGGTCCGCCTGTTTTTAGACGATATGAGGGATACCGTGCATTCGTTTACCATTCTCTCACTGATTGCTTCCGGGTGCCACCGTCTTTCCGAAATAGCTTCCCGGCTTGGAAAGCCGGCCACCCATTTGTCTGCCCCATTAGAAAAACTGATCCACCTGGGTTATGTAGAGAGGGAAATTCCTTACGGAGAATCCCTTAAAAGCAGCAAAAAAAGTCTATACAAAATAGCAGACCCCTTTCTGGATTTCTATTTCGGGTTTGTTGTCCCTAACCGGTCTTTTATAGAGATAGAGCAATCCGACGCCGTTGCAGATATCGTCCGACAGCAGTTTCCGCAGTATGTAGCGGCCCATTGGGAAAAACTATGCCGGAAAGCGGTACCTTTTTTAACCGTGAGGAGTTTCCGGTTCAAGCCCGCCTCCAGATGGTGGGGCAGCCCGGCCAGAAATACCGAAATAGAATTGGATGTAGTAGCAGAATCAATGGACGGCTCGGCTATCCTTGCAGGAGAATGTAAATGGACCGATAAAAAGGCAGATATTGCTTCGCTGGCAGGTGAGCTTGCCAAAAAAGCCGCGCTGCTGCCCTTTGCCAAAGGCAAGACCATCCTCCCCGTTTTATTTCTAAAACACCGGCCCGGTATCTGGACAGACGCCGTCTATACGCCACAGCAAGTAATAGATAGCATGAAAGCAAATTGATGTAATCTTATAGCAGTGGCATAATAAAGACACAAAAAATTTCTTCCATCGTAATTGATAAAATTTCCATATTAGCGAAATATTCAATTATAATGGAAGAACTAATCCCAAGACAAGGGTACATAGAATGGATCAGGCCGTTTATTGGAAAACAACTGATCAAGATACTGACAGGGCAGCGCCGGGTCGGCAAAAGCTATATGCTAAAGCTCATCATCCGGGAAATTAAAAGCGCCCAACCACATGCCAACCTCATATCCATAGACAAAGAGCTGGAAGAATTCGGGCTCATCCGGGATCATCAGCAGCTGAACGAATATGTGCAGCGCCATTTAAAAACAGATGCGCCCAATTATTTATTCATTGACGAGGTACAGGAAATCGAAGACTTCCAGCGATGCCTGCGGAGCCTGCTAAATCAAAACCTTTGTGACATTTATTGCACCGGAAGTAACGCCAAAATGCTTTCAGGTGAACTGGCAACTTTGATGGCAGGGAGATATATAGAATTCCACATACATTCTCTCTCTTATAGTGAATTTCTGACCTTCAACCGGTTAGACGACCGCGATGAAAGCTTACAATTATTCCTTATCCTCGGCGGCTTACCTTACCAACATCATATCGGAACCGATCAGAGCCTTGTTTTTGAATACCTTAAAAACGTATATTCATCCATTTTACTGAGGGATGTCGTCAGCCGGGAAAATATACGGAATGTATCCCTGCTGGAGAACCTGGTAGCTTATCTGGCAGACAACATAGGTAGTCTTTTTTCTGCACACAATATCAGCAAATACCTGAAATCACAACAGATCTATATTCCGACCCAATCCGTAATCAATTACCTTCATGCCCTGACGAACGCCTATTTCATACGCCGTGCACCACGCGCTGACATCAATGGCCTGAAAATATTCGAGAACGGTGAAAAATATTACTTCAGCGATATCGGGCTGCGCAACAGCATCCGCAACCTCAACCTGGGCCGGGACATCGGGAAACTGATGGAGAACGCCGTCTACTTACATCTATTGCGCAACCGGTACCGGGTATTCGTAGGTAAGGACGGAGAAAAGGAAATCGACTTTATGGGTGAACGCGACGGAGAGCGGATCTACGTTCAGGTCTGCTATCTCCTGGTAGACGAAAAAACCGTTGAACGCGAATTCGGTAATTTATCCGCTATTAACGACAACTACCCCAAGTTCGTCGTCTCCATGGACCGTTTCGTTCCCAAAAATACCTTTAAAGGGATCAGGCAGGTTTCACTGCGGGAGTTTTTGGGGAAGGAGGGGTGAGAGGGTGAGATCTATTCAATATAGAAATCCGAAAAGCCAGAGCGGGATTTTTCCAGGGGAGCCATATTCGATGTCATCAAGCGCCAGGAAAGCGTCTTCTGTATTTCCCAGTTGGTTTTTCCCCTTATTTTTACCCCCTATTTCAAAAAGGTATCGCCCATCTGCCAGGAAATCACCCGTTTGAGGATACGTGAGACGATGGCCTGCGCCGGTAAGTTGGGTGTGAAAGTAGGTCTCCCGCAGGTTTCCTGTATTGGGCAGTCCTTCTGCCAGGGCAGCGATCAGGCTTGTGTTGTGCAGCAACACTTTCTCAGGTTTATTCATCAGGCTGATCCCAAAAGCTGCGCTTCGTAAATTGGCGATCAGTTGAGCCTTTTCCAGCAGGTCCAGCATTTCCAGTAACCTCGAACGCGACGTTCCGACCTGTACGGCAAGCTTGGCGATGTTGGGTTTAAAGGGTACAGCTGTAGACAGTATGTATAACAATTTTTTCAGCTTACCCTGTGTTCCGGCTTCTATGGGTTTGGCTTCCGGAAGATCATAATCTATAATGACATTGATCAACTGGTTGATACGCAGCAAGTACTCATGCTCGCCTTCCAGAAAAAACGGGTAGGCTCCGTAGGTCAGGTATTCGTGAAATAATTTTAAGGGGGACGTAAGGCGCTCTTTTATTTCATCAACGATATGCTGATGGTTATTCAGCACCTCCGGCAGTGAGTAGGACGGTAAGCTGATGCCTTCTTTTAGTGCTATATATTCCCGCAGGGATAGTTCAGGAAGATGATAACGCAACAAGCGTCGGCTCAGATCAGCGTCAGATCGCTGTAAGGCAAGAATTGAAGACCCCGACAGCACCAGCTTCAATTCAGGTTTAAAATCATAGAGATTCTTTACCTCACGCTGCCAGTCGGGATATTTATGTACTTCATCCAGGAAAAGATACCGTCCGCCCCGCTGATAGAATGTTTCAGCAACGTCCAGGAGCGAATGCTGTCTGAAATACAGGTCGTCCAAAGACAAGTAAAGGGTTTGATCCGGCGCTAAATGGCGTCTGATGCGCTGTAGCATCAGGGTGGACTTACCAGTTCCCCTGGCCCCTTCTATGCATACAGCCCGGGCGCTCCAATTTATCCTGGCATCCAATCCCCGGATAAACCCGGTCATGGTACCACGCAGTAATTCCCGGTATCGATCAATTAATACTTCCATCGTATCGGCAAAGATACACAAATAGAATAAAAATGTATCTTAAATGAAACGATTTTCTTTGTAAAAGGAGATAGTAGCGCGTCGCCGCAGATGATGCACGGATGTCTATAACCAGGTTTCGCTGTGGGCGTTTTTGATAATGAAAAGAAGGGATCAAGAGGGGAATATGCATCCAAACATCGTAAGAATCCCCGTGTTGAATATCCTTGATAAGTAGGACACAATTCCAACTTTCTTTTTAAAGAATTATCATTTCAGGGAGTCATGTATTTCCCCTGTTAAAATGATCGGAAACCCTCAGCTCATTCAGGTAGTCACCACTATGGAAAGCAATCCTCCCTTTCATGTTAGTCCCCCTCAACATATTGAAGTATGAAAAAGATATTCTTTGCTCTTTTTTTATGGGTGTATGCCTGTACCGGTCCGGATGCAGAAAAAGACAGCATCGAGACGATAGAATCGTATGAATCCCTTAGCAAGGAAGACCTGATAAAAACGAAGCGGGCACTGGATGATGAACTCTGGGAAAGAAACAAGGATAATAAAAAGCGAATACGATACGACTCTATTGTTTCGACGACCGATTCGGGTACGCACATATCGCTGAAGCAGCGCATACCTGCCACGCCCGCAAAATACAGAAGTCTGCCTGCCGACTCTATTATTCACCGGATAAAGAGGATCGACTACCTGATAAAGCTCGACAGAGCAGTTTCTACAGTTTACGGAACTTTCGATGTATTTGAAATTTTTGAGCGAGAGGAAGAAAGGATCACCAAAAACATCCGGCATACGCTGGCCATCATACCCAAAAAACGTATGATCTGGGACGATGTAAAGCAGAAGTTTAAATTGAAGAACCGGTTTGGCGGTATCGCTACCCGGCACGCCCACATCTGCACCGGTGAGAAGTTTAGCAGGCAGCCGAACAGCGCGATAGGGACTGCCTTCCTGGTAAGACCGGATGCGATCCTTACCGCCGGGCACTGTATTTCCACCCAGAAGAACGAGACGAATCTCGACAGCGTGTATTTCGTCTCGGGCTACGAGGTTGATGAAAAGGGACATACTCCTGAGTTTTTCAATGAAAGCCAGGTTCTTGAAGGAACAAAAATGCACCGTCACGATAACGTTGATGTGGTACTGATTATACTAAAAAAACCCGTCAAATGGTATTCGGACGTGGAGATTTACCGTAACGACGTCAGAATTGGGGAAAGATTGGTCATGATAGGGCATCCGCTCGGGTGGCCCAAGAAATTTGCCGAAAATGCGCGCGTAATCAGGATGAACGGACATAGTGTGGTTAGCGATCTCGATGCATTTACCTACAATTCGGGCTCTCCGGTATTCCTCGAATCAGGGGAATTCCTGGGGATATTCGTCCGGGGTGGCGCTGACTTTATCTTTAGTGGGCAATGCGATAAATACAAAATATGCCGACAAGTAAGCGTTAACCCCTGTTCGGGAGAGGAGTTTTATCAAATAAAAAAATTTGAAGCCTTAATGTCGAAATGATATGAAAATATTGCTTTCTCTTCTTATTCTGCTTTTTGTTGCCTGCGAAAGCGACTACCCACAACCAGATATTCAGATTCAGTTGGACCGTCCTTTTTATCTGCGGAATACCGAGAATTTACCTCATCCGGTAAACAGGGCAGACCAGGCCGTATTTTCGGACACCATCGCTAATGTCAGGATAACAGTAAGGCTTATTTCCCTTAAAAATCATACATGTTCCGACGGCGATATTTTTTTTAAGGTGCAGTTGGGGGTTAATGACCAGCGTGTTTCTCTGATGAACCGGGCTTCGCAGGGTAATTGCGGCTTGTATTCGGATATGGCCGATGTGGATGGCTACACGATTCGTATACTCCACATCGAAAACTACCGGGAAGATGTCGATCCGGGCTTGCAGGGTGAATTCAGGAAGGTTAAACTATTACTGACAAAAAAATGAAAAAGCTCCTCCTTTTCAGCTTGCTGCTGCTGGTAATCAGGTCATCCGGGCAAGAGTCTACCCGGGGCACGATAGGCCTGCAGATCGACCAGGACTTTCTTATGGCGCCCTTTGGCAAAAACCAGGACCGCAACTATACGCAGGGGACTACACTTACGTATATGGCGGAAGGACAAGAACAGCAAAATGTACTTTTTTTGCCTCATAAGCTGTTGGACAACCTGGTCTCTAATGTCCTTGGAGGGGAAGCCGTGAGAAATCCGCTACCCGCTGCCTTTACTATCGGGGTATCCGCTTTCACCCCTAAGGATATCCGCACTTATTACCCGGAATACGGCGACCGCCCCTATTCAAACCTGGTTTTCTTTTCAACCAGCACTTCCAGGATAAACAACCGCGGACGCATGTATACGTGGGATTTCACTTATGGCCTGCTGGGCACCAATGTGGGGAAGGAGTTCCAGAACCTAACGCACAGGATGCGCTATCTAAACGGCAGAGGAGTGCCTTTAGGGTGGGACACACAGATCGGCAAAGGGGGTAAACCAGTCTTCATGGTCAGGAATACCTTTCTTTCGCCATTTGTCAGGCAGGACAGGAGCGAGAAGCCGGTTGAAGAAATACAAAGGCTCAATTCAATCTGTAAACGTGGAAAGCACTTTACCTATTTAAATAAATTCGGGGTGGACGGGTACTACGGAACGGAGCTGGCCGCAGGCTATTATACCTATTTCGGAGGAAAAATCGGAGGCCGGCTGGGACTTATCGACAAATATAACTACGCCATAACAGCGGCGTCGGCTACCGATGTGGCCAGTAAGGCCCCAGGGTTAGACACGCTGACTAAATATAAATCCCGAGAATTATTCCTGTATGGCAATTTTGCAGCCCGGCTCTTTGGGAGAAACGTGCTCCTGACCGGCTCCAGGCGATTTTCTTCAGGCTATTCGATCGACCCGGATCTTATGTCCACTTTTGTTTCGGACTTTGAACTGGGTTTATGCTTCGCAAGCACTATCTCTCTGTTTAACCCCAATAATATACCGGCGGGGACAAAAAATGGAAACAGCTTTCGCCTGTCGGCTTCGATAAAAAGGCGATCGACCGAAATTACGCACCCTATGTTCAGGCGGAGCCACTACTGGGGCTGCCTGACGTTGTGGGTACCCGTAGGAGGCTAGCTTTCCCACGGGGATCCCTTGATTTTTACAGCTTAAGAATATATTCAACCCTTAAAATTCCATTGTTATGAGAACCCTGACCCTGTTTATTGTACTGTATGCTGCCGGCCGCTGCGCATTCTCTCAAAGCTATCTGAGATTATCGGAAACTTCCGTACAGGATTTAAAGCTCTCCGGTGTGAAAGTGAATTCGGCTTCGTCTCTTAAAATAGGTGGAAGTCTTGGCTATAACATCATTACGCGTAACCCATACGATTTGAGTGTTAACCCCGTCGATAAGACGCTTCAACTCGAAAAAGTAGGGCTGGGATCGGTGGTTCTTTCAACCGCTATATTAGTGAGCCCCAAGACGTTTTACCTTCGAAAAATAAAGGAGACGGTAAAAAAAGGAGATGCGCTATACGGCTCCTCGAAAAATACGGAAGGAGAAATATTTTCTGTACCATCAAAGTTTTCGATAGGGATGGTCGTGAATGTTGTGCAATTTGCATCCGAAACAAAAGTCTACAACCAGAAAATAGACGGAGGATTGGGAGCTGGCTGGCGGTTTTCGGATAACTTTTCGATGCTCGGCTCAATAGAATTCAACGGTATCAGGCAACCCCGAAAGTACATAACCGAGCAATATGTCGGTAAGCAACTGGTAATCAACGATGACGTCGTGACTTCTATCAATATCGACGATAACAGAGTTTTTATAAATAAGGCCAGGCTTACCTTTTCGCTCAAAGCTGTATTGGTTTTGAACCCTTCCCAGACGCCGGAATCACAGGTGAAGGAACAGTAGTGAAATACCCATGCGCAACGGAGATGAGGGGGAGAGAGCCATTCAATACAGAAATCCGAAAAGCCAGAGCGGGATTTTGTTACCATACCCTATTTCGATGTTGTCTGCTACTATAAAGGCATTTTCGACATGCTGTATCTGTTTTTGTGTTTTGGCCTGGCCTCCTATCTCGAAAGTATAATCTCCAGTCCTGAAATCCCCGTCATGACTATAAGCCGTTGGATAGACAGAAGACACCTGGTTCAGGAAAAAGCTTTCCCGCATATTCCCGGTATCGCTCCGGCCATAGGAAAGTGCGTAATTCAGATTGGGATGAAACAGGTATAGCTTCTCGGGCTTCTGCAATACGCCTATTCCTTTGGTATCGGCATAGAGGCGTTTCGCAATACGCATATCCTCAAGGTACTTTAAGAATTCCAGGAGGCTATTGCGCGTGGTTCCGATCCGTTCGCTCAGCTTGGAAATGTTAGGCTTGAAAGGCACACTTTCTGCCAGTACATGAAGCAAAAGGCGTATTTTTTCAATACTACCGTAGCTTAAACCATGCGCAGCAGGCAAATCCGTACTTAACGCAATACCGATAGTTTCGGACAACTTCTGATAATAGAAGTTTTTATTCTCCAGGTAATAAGGGTAATAGCCGTATTGCAGGTAATCCTTAAAAAAAGACAGCGGCCTGATTTTGTCAGCTACCGAACGGGCAATGGCGATATGATCTTTCAACAAGTCATCGAGGTTGATCTTACTATAAGAACCAATGCCCTCAAAATGCAGAAACTCGCGGAACGAAAGTCCGAAAAGCTCATACATAACCACCCGCCGGCTCAAATCACCTTTAGCCCGTTCTATATGAATTAAAGATGAACCCGTAAAAACAAGCTGAAGACCGGGATGGTCATCATAGATATTTTTAAGCTCGACGATTAGTCCAGTCTATTTCATCCAATAACGACCGCTTGGTATTGCATTGCACACGCCCCAGCTTCTGGTAATATTTTTCAAACAGATTATCCATAAACGCTTTTTTAAAAAAGCAAATTTATGGATTTTTTGTTTTTTAAAAAAAGCATTACTCGCCTGAGGCTGAAGCACACGAAGAACAGCATCCCGCACGCGGTGGAGATCATCCAAAGTCAGGTTCGATCCGGAAGCTTTTGGGTAGCCTTTTGAGTTCACTGATCTACACTACTGTCCCACAGGTGGAAGAAAAGTGAGGACCAGAGGGGTGTGCGATTGATTATGACAAAACTTGCTTTCCCGCAAACGCCCATTATATTTGCATTATAGAAACACTCATTTCGGAACTGATCATTTCGGAATCAGCCATTTCCCTAGACATGGAATTTTACAACAGAGAAAAGGAGATTGAAAAGCTATTGTCGATCCGGGAGAAATCCCTGGAACATGCCCAAATGACCGTTATCACCGGGCGCAGGCGTATTGGTAAAACCCAATTGTTGCTGAAAGCGACCGAGGGTCAACCGACCCTTTACTTCTTTGTCGCACGAAAAGCCGAGCGTTTTCTGTGTGAGGATTTTGCGCGGGAGCTACAGGAAAAATTAAATGTCCCGATCCTCGGCGGAACGAGCCGCTTCGGAGAACTCTTCAGGTTTCTAATGGAGCTTTCAAAAACACAGCCTTTCAACCTGATTATTGATGAATTCCAGGAATTCTACAACATCGCACCTTCCGTATATAGTGATATACAGCATTATTGGGACATTCATAAAAGTCAGAGCAAAATAAATCTGCTGCTAAGCGGTTCTGTTCATTCACTGATGCATAAGATATTCCAACACGCCAAGGAGCCTCTATTTGGACGTGCGACGGCGTTGTTGAAGGTAAAACCCTTCGAAACTTATGTCCTGAAGGAAATCCTTGCCAACCACCACCCCGGTTATGCCCCGGAAGATCTGCTGGCTCTGTATGCCTTTACCGGAGGAGTTGCCAAATATGTCCAGCTTTTGATTGATTCCTGCTCTTACACGCTGGAGGCCATGCTCAACTACATCATCCGGGAAGATTCTACTTTCATTCCTGAAGGTAAAAACATGCTGATAGAAGAATTCGGCAAAGAGTATGCCAATTATTTCACCATCCTGTCGGCTATCGCAAGAGGCAAAAATACAAGAGCAACGATTGAAGCGGTAGTGGATCGGGAGATTGGCGGTTACCTGACAAGACTAGAACATGATTATGGCCTGGTTTCGAAAGTCACCCCCATCTTTGCCAAAGTAGAAACCAAAAACGTACGCTATGCATTAAATGATAATTTCCTGGCCTTCTGGTTCAGGTTCATCTACAAATACAGCTATATGGTGGAAGTAGGGGCATACGGGCAATTAAAAGAAGTTATCGTCCGCGATTACCCGACTTTCAGCGGAAACATACTGGAGCGTTATTTCCGGACTCAGTATATGGAGCAAGAGACTTTTTCGCGTATCGGAGGATACTGGGACAGAAAAGGTGAAAATGAAATTGATATGATCGCAGTCAACGAGCTGAATAAAACCGCTGTTATAGCGGAAATAAAACGCAATGCCGGAAATATCAGTATAAACAAGTTAAAAGAGAAAAGTCTGCATTTTATCGAAAAGACCGGGACTTTAAGCGACTACGACCTGGATTACCGGGCGCTTTCGATGGAAGAGATGTAAGTATAATTATCCTTTAAAAACATTATCTTTGTAAAACATAATCCTGGATAATAAAGACACAAAAAATTTCTTCCATCGTAATTGATAAAATTTCCATATTAACGAAATATTCAATTATAATGGAAGAATTGATACCAAGATAACCTCAACCTGGGCCGGGACATCGGGAAACTGATGGAGAACGCCCAACCGGTACCGGGTATTCGTAGGTAAGGACGGAGGGCAGGTTTCGCTGCGGGAGTTTTTGGGGAAAGAAGGGTGAGAAAGGGAGATCCATTCAATACAGAAATCCGAAAAGCCAGAGCGGGATTTTTCCAGGGGAGCCATATTCGATGTCATCAAGCGCCAGGAAAGCGTCTTCTGTATTTCCCAGTTGGTTTTTCCCCTTATTTTTACCCCCTATTTCAAAAAGGTATCGCCCATCTGCCAGGAAATCACCCGTTTGAGGATACGTGAGACGATGGCCTGCGCCGGTAAGTTGGGTGTGAAAGTAGGTCTCCCGCAGGTTTCCTGTATTGGGCAGTCCTTCTGCCAGGGCAGCGATCAGGCTTGTGTTGTGCAGCAACACTTTCTCAGGTTTATTCATCAGGCTGATCCCAAAAGCTGCGCTTCGTAAATTGGCGATCAGTTGAGCCTTTTCCAGCAGGTCCAGCATTTCCAGTAACCTCGAACGCGACGTTCCGACCTGTACGGCAAGCTTGGCGATGTTGGGTTTAAAGGGTACAGCTGTAGACAGTATGTATAACAATTTTTTCAGCTTACCCTGTGTTCCGGCTTCTATGGGTTTGGCTTCCGGAAGATCATAATCTATAATGACATTGATCAACTGGTTGATACGCAGCAAGTACTCATGCTCGCCTTCCAGAAAAAACGGGTAGGCTCCGTAGGTCAGGTATTCGTGAAATAATTTTAAGGGGGACGTAAGGCGCTCTTTTATTTCATCAACAATATGCTGATGGTTATTCAGCACCTCCGGCAATGAGTAGGACGGTAAGCTGATGTCTTCTTTTAGTACTATATATTCCCGCAGGGATAGTTCAGGAAGATGGTAACGCAACAAGCGTCGGCTCAGATCAGCGTCAGATCGCTGTAAGGTAAGAATTGAAGACCCCGACACCACCAGCTTCAATTCAGGTTTAAAATCATAGAGATTCTTCACCTCACGCTGCCAGTTGGGATATTTATGTACTTCATCCAGGAAAAGATACCGTCCGCCCCGCTGATAGAATGTTTCAGCAACGTCCAGGAGCGAATGCTGTCTGAAATACAGGTCGTCCAAAGACAAGTAAAGGGTTTGATCCGGCGCTAAATGGCGTCTGATGCGCTGTAGCATCAGGGTGGACTTACCAGTTCCCCTGGCCCCTTCTATGCATACAGCCCGGGCGCTCCAATTTATCCTGGCATCCAATCCCCGGATAAACCCGGTCATGGTACCACGCAGTAATTCCCGGTATCGATCAATTAATACTTCCATCGTATCGGTAAAGATACACAAATAGAATAAAAATGTATCTTAAGCGAAACGATTTTATTTATAAAAGGCAATAGCAGCGCGTCGCTGCCTACCTTTTACCACTGCCGCCCCGGGTAGGGTGGTAATCAAACGTGTGATATTGTCTAGCGGGTTTGATACACCTGCAGTCAAATTATTCGAATCAGAAGCCAGTAAATCCCCGCCAATGCCGACATTATAAAAATCACTGACGTTAGCGCCATAGCGCACAACCAAAGATCTAGTTTAAGTGTTTCCCTTTGCATATTTGTAAGTTTCGAAGTCCATACTTAACACAGCCATGGCTTTGCAGGCTGTATTTTTATTATAGATCAAAACTAAGTATGCGCCCGACGAACTACGCCTTGTTTGATATCTCCAGATTTTTATAGTTCTGCGGGAAGAGTTCGGATAGTTTCTTGTGATTAATGGTCATGATGTTTTCCAGTGCGTATTTGAGCCACTGGAATG
>CAZLGW010000056.1:0-27195 GCA_964559125.1 uncultured Cytophagales bacterium | reverse complement strand
TACAGATCGGTAGGCTGAAGCTGCTTGCTGTCGCCCGCCACTACGCACTGCCGGCCACGATAGGCCGCCGGCAGTGCGTACTCCGCATAGCACTGCGAAGCTTCATCGAAAATCACCAGGTCGAAAAAGCCCTGCATCATAGGGAAGATGACGGATACCGATTCGGGGGAGGCCATCCAGCAGGGTACCAGCCGGAACACGTCTTCGTGGAACCCGCCAAGCAGCTTCCTGATCGGCCAGATCCTTCTTTTTTTGGTAAGCTGATGATATAATTCCCTGTAAGTAACCGTATTTCCCAGGCGGTTTTTAGCGACATCGCCGTAAACTTCTTCCCTGAGCTTCATCTTCACGATCTCGGCGCTGAGCGCCTGTTTACGTTCCACGCTCCTCTGCAGGTCACTCTCCCATTGGGATATTTTCAGGGAAGAAACTGCTCTCAACACAGGGTACCGCCGCTCGATCTGGTCGATCCACGCCAGGCGCAGGCTATTGTCAAACAGCTTCCGGTACTCTTCCGAAGTTTTCATACCCAGTTCTTCTCCCCTTTCTTTCAGCCGCTCGATCAGGACCTGTTCCGTATGGGAAGCATCCCGCCACATCGTATCGATTTCGACCAGGTTTTCAAAATCGGCATCCAGGTCTTGCGCAAGCCGCGCCGAATAACCCGCAGGATCCGCGACGAGCCCGTTAAACTGTTCGGGCACAAGCCACATATCCATTTCATCGGCCGTTGTCTCCCATTGGGTCAGCCAGGTAAAAGCCTCCCTGAGCAACTGCTGGAATTCGCTGAAATCACGACTCCTGCCGCTGATGCCGGCAGCTATTTCAAACCATTCGCTTCCCGAAAGCTTATGAACGAGCTCAGCGGCTTCCCGGGCGTCGTCCAGGAAAAGTCCGTACTGGTGAAGTATGCCCGCAGGTTCGGCGAGGCTCTTTTTGTCGAAGCCCAGCTTGTCGTCCGAAAGTTTTTCTTCCAGGAGAATCCGGTTGCGCAGGCGCTTTGCAAGCCTGTCGAGATCGGCCGGTTTGGTAGTAAGCGCATGCCTGCGGCTCAGCCAGAGCACTTCTTCTTTTTCCTTCGAAAACCAATCCCACCATAAGCCGCTCACTATCTCGCGTTTTGCCGCTATCCCGCTTTCCACCTTTTTGAGAGCATCGGCCAGCCGGTAGGCCTCCAGGTAGCCTTCCACTCCTTCCCTGGCCTGCAGGATACCGCCCATCTGCTCAATTTCTTTTATACGATAGCCGGTGTCTTCGGCCGAAGCCAAGTACTTTTTAAACAGGCGGTAGATCTTCGCGTTTCCGACCATCTCCTGAACTTCGAGCAGCATCTGTTTGAGCTGGTCGGCCCCTACGAGGTGCTTTCGCGAAAGCGGCAGGGAAAAAATGCTGTTAAACTGCTTATCCAACTGCGCAAATGTATCGGGCCACAGGTGCAGCAAATCCTGTATCCGCTTATGGTCGATATGGTTCAGCTCCGAAAAACCCCTTCGCTTCAGCCATGAATGACCGGGACCCAGCTTCAGCAGAAAAATGAAGTACTGTCCTACCAGCCGTTCGGTTTCCGGCGCTTTCTGCATCGGCAGGGACTTCAGCAGGTTTGTAAGCGGCAGTTCCGGTCCTGCCGGATCGGAGGTCAGGTATAATTCCTTTACCGTTAGGCCGGAGATCGAATCATCGAATAATGCATTTTTGAATTCACTTAACCCGGCTGTCAGCCGGTCGGTGAGGCGGCATTCCTGGAGAAACTCTCTTTCGAGGTAAACGGAGTCGAGGCTGTAGTTCTCTTTCCGGAAAGCCTCTACCTGCCCGATCTGGCCTGCCATCTGGCGGTAAAGAGCCGAGCGATCCAGGAGATGGTCATGGATAAGGGCCGTAAAATCGCCCAATCCTGCTTCTTTCATCCGCTCATGCACTACATCCAGGGCAGCTCTTTTCTGGCATACCAGCAGCACTCTTTTACCGCGCGCGGCATAGTCGGCCATCAGGTTGCAGATGAGCTGCGACTTCCCCGTACCCGGCGGGCCCTGCACGACCAGGTTCTGCCCCTGCTTTACCCTTATCAAAGCCTGCTCCTGCGAAGAATCCAGCGCAAAAGGCGCCAGCATGTCTTCTTCCCTGATCAAGGCCGCATTCTCGCCCGCTGTGCCGATAGAGGCTATATTGAACTCTTCTCCCTGTTCAAGCAGAAAATGGTAATCTTCCTCCAGGTAGGAACCGGTTTGGGGGAAAATCCCCAGCACGGCCTCAGGAAAAAGCTTGAGCTCTCCTGTCTTTTCGGTCAGCTCGAGGTCTTTGGCCTTTTGCGCGTCAAACAACTGAAGCTTATCCTCAAACAGCTCCTGGTTGAAATTGACGTTAAAGGGAGATTCCTTCAGCCATTTATAGAGCTCGGTCCTGAAAATGGTGATATTGGTAGGAAATTCGTCGAACGAAGTTTCAAGAACAGAATCGGGGATAGCCACTTCGCCGAACTGCCCGTAGGCCAGTGCAAACGAGCGGTTCAGGTGAGGGCCGGTTTCAGCGTTCACCCGGAGACACCATTGTCCTTTGTCCGCCTCCAGCGAAACCGGGAAAAACAGCAGCGGGGCATGCACTACCTGTCCGTTGCCAAACCTGCCCCTTACAAACGGATACCCGATAAAAAGATTCCTGCTCCCTCTTTCTTCCTCGATAAAATCGACAGTGCGGGCTATCTTCCGGAGACGCCTGCTGAATACGTTTGTCCTTTCAAAGCGCGGATCGGTCATATCACAAAGCGGTATCCGTTTCCTCCGCTGGATAACCTGGTGCAGCAACTCGAAAGCAGGCACATTTAAAAGGAAATCCGCCTCCTGCAAATCTGCAAACTGCTCTGAAACAAGCCTGGTCAGCAAAAGCGATTTGTTTCGGCTCGAGAGGTTGGTCAGGCGCCTGAGATAACTTTTAAGAATACGGCTCATTCAGTCTAAACGGGCAATCAAAGGTTGGTGCGTTTTTCAAATATGTAGCTGGCAGCTTCTGTGATCTAAAAGTAACGTATTATAAAGGCAATCCGTATCCGCCGGGCTAATGTTTTAAGCAGATACCCCGGGAAATTTCACCCTTGATTTTGTCCGTTTCCCGTTAAATATGCTATCTGCCTTTCTAAAGTTATAAGAGATTTGGTCACGGAAATTTTATATTTACATAAAATAGCCATGAGCAATCAGAAATCAGTTGCTGACTGCTGAAAGAAAACAGGTATGTCAGAAGAAAAAGCACAGGCAGGGAAAATTTTCGGCGACAGGCCCCGGACCCATTTGCTGAAGAAATATGAGCAGGCGGCCATATCACGTCTTGTCCGCATCATACCCTCCTTCTGCTCACCCGATATGATGACGGGGATCGGCTTCTTCGGAAGTCTGCTGGTTTTTGCTTCGCTTGCAGCCGCCCGGTTCTATTCGCCGGCATTTCTCTGGATGGCCGTTGCAGGCTTTGCAATCAACTGGTTCGGCGATTCGCTGGACGGCCGGCTGGCCTACTACCGGAACATCCCCCGGAAGTGGTACGGGTTTTCTCTCGACGTAGTGATGGACTGGCTCAGCACCGCCGTGACAGGACTGGGCGCTTTCATTTACATGACCGGCGAGTGGGGAAAAGCCCTGGCCTTCCTGGTAGTGGTTATGTACGGCTGGGCTATGATCATTTCCCAGCTTCAGTACAAAATTACCGGCACCTACCAAATAGATGCCGGGATAATGGGGCCTACCGAATTCCGCATCGTGCTCTCGCTTATGATAGGCATAGAGTTTTTTTATACAGGCTCGCTGGTTTATCTCCTGGGTATAGCTTTTGCTGCACTGCTGGTCATCAATATTTTAAATAGCAAAAAACTCTTGTCTCTTGCGGACATTGCCGACAAAAAAGAGAAAGCAGATAGAAAATTAGTGTCAGAAGTCAACAGTTCGGATTGCTAAATTGTTATCTAAGTTAAACGATTTCAGGAAGTTTAGACACCAATGTTATGAATGAAGCTCTAAAAAATCGTATCTCGCTATATAAGGAGGCCGAAACCGTCAAAAAAGCAGGTTTATATCCTTATTTCAGAACCATTTCATCGGGTCAGGATACTATGGTCGAAATCGGCGGCAAGCCGGTGCTTATGTTCGGCTCCAATTCATACCTGGGCCTGACCAACCATCCCAAGGTGATCGAAGCCGGCCAGCAGGCGCTGCAAAAGTACGGGTCAGGCTGCGCCGGGTCGCGCTTCCTCAACGGGACGCTCGACATCCACGAAAAGCTGGAGGGCAGGCTGGCAGAATATACCGGTAGGGAAAAGGCGATCCTCTTCAGCACAGGCTACCAGGCGAATCTAGGCGTATTGTCCAGCCTCACCGGCCGGAGCGACTATATTTTAATGGACGAAAGCAACCATGCGTCGCTCATAGATGGCAGCAGGCTTTCGTTTTCCAGGGTAATCAAGTACAGGCACAATGATGCCGGCGACCTTGAAAGGAAAATCTCGCTGCTCCCGGAAAACGCGCTGAAACTCATTGCCACCGACGGCATTTTCAGCATGGAGGGCGACATTGTGAAGCTCCCTGAAATTGTAAAAGTAGCAGAAGAATACGGCGCTTCTGTGCTGGTAGATGATGCGCACAGTCTCGGGGTGATCGGGAAAAAGGGCGCAGGAACAGCTTCTCATTTCGGCCTCAGCGACGAAGTGCACATCATTATGGGTACCTTCAGCAAGTCGCTTGCGTCGCTGGGCGGCTTTATAGCAAGCGATGCCGCCACCATAGAATACCTGAAACACAAGGCCCGCTCCCTGATCTTCAGCGCCAGCATGACGCCGGCCGCTGCCGCCAGTACGATGGCTGCCCTTGAGCTCATTCAAACAGAACCGCACCACATCGAACAGCTCTGGGTCAATACCCGCTACGCCAAAGCGCTCCTGGTGGAGAATGGCCTTGATATCGGGAAATCCGAAAGCCCGATCCTGCCGGTCTATGTGCGTGATAACCACCTCACATTCCTGATCACCAAAATGCTGCAGGATGAAGGCGTATTTGTAAATCCTGTGATCTCCCCGGCGGTCAAATCAGAGGATACCCTCATCCGCTTCTCGCTGATGGCTACACATTCTTTCTCCCAGATTGAGGAAGCGGTAGACAAAATGATCAGGGTATTCCGGAAAGCGGGGGTTTCCAAACAATTCACGAACGCATGATACAGGTGCTCGAGGTACATGGAAAATCCATGCTGACCCGCTTTATCGATTTTCCTCACGAGCTGTACAAAGACGACCCGAACTATGTTCCGGAACTTTTCATCAGCCAGGAGGAGCTTCTGACCCCGCGGAAAAATCCTTTTTTTCTTCATGCGGAAGCAGCCCTTTACCTCGCTGAGCAAAACGGCAAAACCGTAGGCCGGATCGCAGCCATTTTCAACAGGAACCACAATGAGTTTACTGGCAGACAGGACGGCTTTTTCGGTTTTTTCGACTGTATCGACGACTCCGCGGTAGCCGGAGCTCTCTTCAGTGCCGCCCGTGATTTCGTGGAAAAGCGCGGCGCTACTGCGATTCTCGGCCCGGTAAACCCGTCGACCAACGATCCTTGCGGTGTGCTGGTCGACGGATTCGACAAGCCGCCGGTGGTTATGATGACCTATAATGCGCCCTATTATGATACCTTGTTTAAGGGATTAGGGCTGGAAAAATGGACCGATCTGCTGGCTTATGAAATCAGGCGGGAGGAACTGAACAGCCGGTTACTTGCCTTACACGGACCGCTTCTCGACCGCCTCCTCGCCAAGGGGATTACGATAAGGTCTGTCCGGCTCAAAGATTTTAAGGCGGAAGCAGAGCGGATCAAGAAAGTGTATAACTCGGCCTGGGACAAAAACCTGGGGTTTGTCCCTATGACAGACCCGGAATTTGACCGGCTGGCCCGGGAGCTCAAACAGATCGTAAAGCCTGATATGTGCCTGGTGGCCGAAAAAGACGGGAACGTTATTGCATGGCTGCTGGGTATTCCCGATCTGAACCAGGTCCTGATCAGGATCAGACGGGGGCGCCTTTTCCCTACCGGGTTATTCAAACTTCTTACCGGGATCAGGAACATCACCACCGTAAGAGTAATGACGCTGGGCGTGCTGGAACCATACCGCAAGCTGGGCATCGAAAGCGCCCTTTACCTGACGCTGATCAAAAACCTGGAAGGGACTAAAGTCGATACCGCCGAATGCTCATGGCTGCTGGAAGACAATAAGGCTATTACAAGCGCGGTGGAAAAGCTGAATGCCAGGCCCTACAAACGCTACAGGCTGTATATAAAAAAGATATGAACGGAAAAATCCTCGTTACCGGCGCTAACGGATTTATCGGATCCCACCTCGTCGCAGCCTGCCTGAAACGGGGATTTGAAGTACATGCCGCGATCCGGAAAAACAGCAGCATGGAGGTATTTAACTCGTTTGTCGCACCAGACCCGAAGCTGAAGATCGTATACCCGGAATATGAAAACCGCGTGGGGCTTGAACGGCTGATATCATTGGAAAAATACCGGTTTATCGTTCATAACGCAGGTATTACCAAAGCCGGAAGCGAAGAAGCTTATCAAACGATCAACGCCGGCATTACGGGTAACCTGGCCCATGCCATCGTCAGTTCGGGCACCTTGCCCGACCGTTTTATTTATGTCAGCAGCCTGGCTGCGCTCGGTCCGCTGAGCTATTCGGGCGACGGCGCCAGGCCAAACCCCGTTACCGCCTACGGCAGGAGCAAGCTGCTGGCCGAGGCAGAACTGCAGGAAATAAAGGAATTGCCTGTAACCGTCATCAGGCCGACGGCGGTATACGGCCCCGGTGAAAAAGACCTGTTCATCGTGCTCCGGCTGCTTGCCGGAGGATGGGATTTCAATATGGGAGCTAATCCGCAAAAACTGACTTTTGTGTATGTGCACGACCTGGTAGAAGCAGTAGCGCTCGCCTTACAGAAGCAAGCATCCGACTGGCTGAGCTTCGATATTTCGGATGGATTCGAATATGACCGCTATGCCCTTTCCGAGGCCTTTTCGCGGGTAAGCGGGGTGAAGGCCAGGCGTATCCACCTGCCGGTAGGACTGGTAAAAGGGATAGCCAGGGTCAATGAGTGGTATACATTGCTGTCAGGCCGTTATCCTGCTCTCAATAGTGATAAAGTCAGGGAGCTCACCGCCGAGAACTGGCTTTGCAATATTCAACCTGCGCAGGAACTTCTGGGGTACAGGCCGGGATATGACCTGAACAGCGGGCTGGCAGAAACCTGGCGGTGGTATAAAGAAAAAAAGTGGCTCTGATAGAGGTAGATAAATGCGGCAGGAAAAGGCCTGCCTTAATGTCATGAAATTTTCAACAAACAACAAAAGGATTTTCTTATTACACGTTTTGAGACGGAAGAGCGTCATTCCGGCTCTCTTTCTCTGCCTGTTTACTTTTGGAGCCGTCAGCACTTCGTACGCGCAGAATCGTGTAGTCAGGGGTAAGATCTCAGACAGCCGGTCGAAGGAAACGCTGCCTTTTGCCAGTGTACTTGTAGAAGGCACCACCAACGGTACCATGGCCGACGACGACGGACATTTTCTGGTCTCCGTACCGCCCGGAGCAGACTCACTCGTAGTTACGTACATAGGATACGTCACAAGAAAAATTGCAGTTTCCGAAGAAAAGAATCAACAGGTAGATATTACGCTGGACGTCGACGCTTCCATGCTGACCGAAGTGACGGTCAGGGCAAAAGGCAGGTACCGGAACCGGAACAATCCGGCCGTAGAGCTGATCAGGAAGGTAATAGCATACAAGGATAGCAACAGGGTGCTGAAAAACGACTTTGTAGAGTATGAGCAGTACGAGAAGGTAACGCTTGCAATCAGCAATCTTTCCGACAAATTCGTGGAAAGGGGTATCTTCAAAAAGTACCAGTTCCTTTTTGAAGACGACTCGTCGTCTGCCGAAGGTTCCAGGCATCAGCTTCCGGCTTATATGCAGGAACAGATTTCGCAGATCTACTTCAGAAAAAATCCCTACAAGCTGAAGCAATACATAAAGGCGGAGCGAAAAGCAGAGTATGACAACCGGTTTGTCGATAACGACGGGTTGAGCAGCTATGTCAACAGGCTGTATGAAGATATCGACATTTACAAAAACGACGTAGCCATTGCTACCAACCTTTTTTTAAGCCCGCTTGCAAATTCAGCGCCTACATTTTATAAGTTTTTTATCAGGGATACGCTCAAAAATCATGAGCCGAACCTGATCGAACTGGGGTTTGTGCCGCGCAATAAATCGGATATGCTGTTTGAAGGAAAGCTCTACATTACCCTCGACGGCCGCTACGCCGTAAATTATGCCTACCTGTCGGTAAACAAGGACATCAACCTCAACTTTATGCGGGGACTGGAAGCGAAGCTGGAGTTTGAAAAAGCCGCTGACGGGCGGTACCGTCCCGAAAAAACCACCTTGTCGATGGAATTTGCACTAAGCGACAGGGGGGCAGGCATATTGGGGCGCAGGACCATCAGCTACAAGAATTACGTGTTCAACAAGCCGCTCCCGGAAGAGATATATTACGGCCTTCCCAAGGAATACAGGCCCGACAGCAGCAGCTTTATAACCGACAGCTACTGGGACAGTGCGCGGCATATGCAGCTCGAGCGGACAGAACGCAACATATACAGGAATGTAGATACCCTCCAGACCATCTCCTCTTTCCGGCGCACGATGGACATCGCCACCATTCTTTTTGCAGGCTACAAGTCCTTCGGGAAATTCGAAGTGGGTCCGGCGAACACGTTCTACAGCTTTAATCCCATCGAAGGCTTCAAGCTACGCCTGGGAGGCAGGACCACTTCCGCACTTTCTAAACGCTACTATTTTGAAACATATGCGGCCTACGGGTTCACGGACGAAAAATGGAAGTACTTCCTGAGCGGGACCTATTCGCTTAACAACAAATCCGTCTATCATTTCCCGCTGCATTATGTCCGGCTGAGCTACCAGCACGATACCAAGATCCCGGGCCAGGACCTGCAGTTCATCCAGGAAGACAATTTTCTCCTTTCCTTTAAAAGGGGAGAGAATAACCGCTATCTCTATAACGACCAGCTGAAGCTGGAATACGTCAGGGAATTTGCCAGCAGGCTGTCGGTCAGGGCCGGTATTACCAAATGGGCGCAGAAGCCGGCGGGTGTGTTGGAATACATCGAAGCGGGCAGTCCCTCAGACAGTCCGAACGTGATCGGGGAGCTGAATAACACTGATATCGGCATCGAGCTCCGCTACGCTCCCAACGAACAATTCTACCAGGGGAAGCTTTACCGCACGCCTATCGTCAACAAGTACCCGATTTACACGCTCCGGTACAATACCGGCGTGAAAAATCTGATGGGAGGCCAAAATACCTACCATAATATAAACGGGTCGGTATTCAAGCGTGTTTATCTCTCGCAGTTGGGCTTTGCCGATATCGACGTGGAGGGCGGCTATATTTTCGGCAGCAGGATCCCCTACCCGTTGCTGATGATCCACCGTGCCAACCAGACTTACGCCTACCAGCTCAACTCGTACAACCTGATGAATTTTCTCGAATTTACGAGCGATCACTGGGCCGGCCTCAACGTCCAGTATTATATGAACGGCTTTCTCTTCAACAAGATACCGCTGTTCAAACGCCTGAAATGGAGGGAAGTATTCAGCTTTAAGATGCTGAAAGGCGGGTTGAGAAAAGAAAACGATCCCGACTTTACCAGGGAACATATTTATGAATTCAGCAGGGACGAACAGGGGCGGCCCATTACCTATACCCTGTCGGGAGAACCCTATATGGAGGCCAGCGTGGGGGTTGCCAACATTTTCAAGCTGTTGAGAGTAGATATCGTGAAACGACTTTCCTACCTGGATCATCCTAATGTGACGGGCTGGGGCGTAAGAGCACGGTTCAGGCTGGATTTTTAGCATCATACACAATATGGAGCTCAAATTGGCATGAGTACCAGGCAGTATAAAATATTATTCTTCGCGATAGGTATCGTTACCATGGCGGTATTGGTTTACAATACCGGCTGGCATTCTATCGCGGCCAACCTCGCTGTCATGGGTTACTGGTTTTTACCCGTAATCGGCTCCTGGCTGATCATTTACCTGCTGAATGCGTGGGCATTCCACAATATTATCCGGGAAAAAGACAAATCCCATACAGCACTGCCATTCGGTGAAGTGCTGCAGCTCACCATCACCGGCTATGCCATTAACTATGTTACCCCTTTTGTAGGGCTCGGCGGAGAACCTTACCGAGTGATGGAGCTGGCCCCACGGCTGGGTATCGCAAAAGCCTCGTCATCGGTGCTGCAGTACGGTCTGATGCACATGTTCTCCCATGTCGTGTTCTGGCTAGCTTCTATCATCCTGATCATCGCCCGGCCCGACCTAGACCGTTTCCTGATTGCAGGGTGTCTCGTAATACTACTTACGGGACTAACGCTCGCGTACCTTTTTCTCAGGATGTACAGGAAAGGATTCCTGGTAGCGGCGCTGACCTATGTAAGCCGCTGGCCGCTGATCGGCAGGAGAGCAGGCCTGGTGCTTTCTACGCACTCCGAAACACTCAAAGGAATTGACGGGCAGATCACAGCGCTGTACGCACACCGCAAGCCCGTATTCTATAAGGCTCTTTTCCTGGAATTCGCCGCCAGGGTGGTCGGTTGTGCTGAAATATATTTTATCGGGGTGGCGATCGGGCTCGATATGAGCTGGCTCGATGCGGTTATAGTCAGCTCGGGGTCCTCCCTATTCGCCAACCTGGTGTTCTTTTTCCCGATGCAGCTCGGTACCCGCGAGGGCGGAATGGCGTTGGCGCTCAGTAGTATAGGCCTTCCCGCTGCATCGGGAGTGTTCATAAGCCTGGTTACCAGGATAAGAGAGCTTTTCTGGATAGCAATCGGGTATATCCTTATGTATTTTAAGGAAAGAAATAATAAACCAGCTTCAAAAAAACACGAATCCGTTATCAACCCATAAATCCGGAAATCAGAATGAAGTCACCCGTATTTATGATCAGAATCATAATTAAGCACGTAAGACGAAGCGCCGTAGTACGTTATTTTGTAAGTATGAGGTTTGAGGCGGTACTCTGAATCCGGACCGCCATCAGCCATTTAACAATTATAAACATATGAAAACATTACAAGACAAAGTGGCGATCGTTACGGGAGCTGCTTCCGGGATCGGTGAAAGCACCGCGATTCTTTTTGCAGCCGAAGGAGCTAAGGTTGTACTGACAGACGTCAATGAACAGGATGGACAGGCAGTGGCAGACCGGATAAAATCGTCGGGAGGAGAAGCCGTATTTCTGAAGGCCGACGCCGGCAGTGTTTCCGACGCCGAAAAGACCGTGCAGCTTGCGCTGGATACCTACGGCCGGCTCGACATCGCTGTCAATAACGCCGGGATCGGCGGGCACAGCGGCCCCGTTGCCGACTACCCGGTAGAAGCCTGGCAGAAAGTAATCGATATCAACCTGTCAGGTGTTTTTTACGGCATGAAATACCAGATACCGGCGATTGAAAAAACGGCCGGGAAAGGTTCTATTATCAATGTCGCATCGATACTGGGATCTGTAGGATTTGCCAATGCACCGGCCTACGTTGCAGCCAAGCACGGGGTAGTAGGTCTTACCAAAGTGGCGGCGCTGGAGTATTCTGCAAAAGGTATCCGTATCAACTCGGTTGGTCCGGGCTTCGTTGAAACGCAGATACTGGATGCGCTTCCGAAGGAGATGCTCGAAGCGCTTGCGCAGCTTCACCCGATCGGTCGGCTGGGCAAGTCCCCGGAAGTTGCGGAGTTGTTCCTCTGGCTGGCGAGCGACAAAGCGTCTTTCGTAACCGGCAGCTATTACCCGATCGACGGGGGCTACCTGGCTCAGTAAGTATAATTTCCGGGGGCCGTTGAAGTCCCGGGAAATCTCCCTGGTCAGGGCACTAAAAAGTTGTGCTTTTTGTTAGGCAGGCATGAAAGTAGAAGAACCACCGCTTTTAGAAGACTCTCTCTATAACCGAATCGGCGGCAACGATACATTACAGCACCTGGTTGATAAATTTTACGACCAGGTATTTATACATCCTTTGATCGGAAGGCTTTTTAATACCGACAAGGAGGTGATCAAGGAAAAGCAACGGCTCTTTTTAACCCAGTTCCTGGGAGGGCCGCAGTTATATACCGGCCGTTACGGACATCCCCGGATGAGGGCCAGGCATCTGCCCCACCCCATCACCCACGACGATGCCTACGCGTGGCTTGAATGTATGGCACGCGCTATTAATTCTCTCGAAATATCTGAGGATCTGAAACAGGAGCTGTTTGCCCGATTCCCGCAGACAGCCTTTTTCATGGTCAATACTGAAGCGGCTGATACTCCGCAAACCTAAGCGTTTTGCTATTGACGGTGTATTACGGTAGCCTGCGCCTGCGCGGCTGCAAGTATCGTCATGTCGGCAATGGTAACATGAGCGGGAGCATTCACCGCATAAAAAATTGCGTCTGCTATGTCAGTTGCCTTAAGAGGTTCGAAGCCTGCATATACCTTTCCGGCACGCTCCGCATCACCTTTGAAGCGTACCAGCGAAAACTCCGTCTCCACAGCACCCGGGGCTATGTTAGTCACCCTTATACCGTGCTCTGTCAGATCCAGGCGCATCCCCTGGCTGATGGCCTCTACGGCTGCCTTCGATGCACAGTAAACCGCACCGTTTTTGTAGGTCTCTTTCCCGGCAATAGAGCTGATATTCACAATATGCCCGGACTTTCTGCTGACCATCCCGGGAATAACAGCCCGCGAAACATACAGCAATCCTTTCACATTGCCGTCCATCATCGCGTCCCAGTCCCTGGTATCTCCCTGGTCGACAGGAGCTAATCCGTGGGCATTCCCGGCGTTATTCACCAGGATAGAAATATTTTTCCATTCTTCTTCCAGTGAATTGACGGCGGTCAGTACCCCTTCTTCACTACGGACATCAAAATTCAGGGTTCTGACCTCCACATCACTTTCGAGGCTTGCTTTCAAATCATTCAGCCTGTCTTCCCGCCGCCCGCACAATATCAGGGCGATCCCGTTTGCTGCAAATTTCTGCGCTGTCGCCAGGCCTATCCCGGAAGTAGCGCCTGTTATCAATGCTATTTTTTTCATACGAATAAAAGTTAATCTCTCTAAACCAGATGCGTATCCGATAGCTATCGGATCGGTTAATATCGTAGCGGCGGATTTAAATCCGGGGCTAGAGGATTGATCGAGCCTACGGCTCTGGATAGCTCAACGCTCTTTTACCCAAAAACAAAGCAATATAACACGGAAATAGAGTTTGAGTGTGCAGGGAAGCTTCTTAAATTTGTCTACATACCTTAAATAATCAGGGTTTACTTCCCGCCTTCCACTCAAACGGGCGGCATTCTTTTCCTTTAACTCCCTGAAATCCTGTTTCCTGCCAAAAGCCGTCGTATCTTTGTGTGAACAAAAAGCAACCGGCCTGAATATAAGAACCGGCTTGCGCACAGTAATACGGTCCGGAATGAGTCACAAACATACAGCTCCGCCGAAAGCAGATAGCTGCTGCAGCACGGAAACGGAAATAAACCCGGGAGCATCTTCACCCGAAGAGCACGATCACGACGGGCATGATCACACCGGAGCCGGGCAGGGGCTGCTTAGCGCTTTTGCTCCTTCAATTGCTTCGCTGATTATGCTGATCGCGGCTATTGCACTCGATTCATGGATCCCGCAGGAATGGTTTACAGGTTGGGTACGGGTATCCTGGTACGTGGCTGCATACGCGCCTGTCGGGCTGCCTGTCATTAAAGAAGCATTCGACAGCATCAGGAAAGGCGATGTTTTTTCGGAATTCTTCCTGATGTCGATTGCTACCATAGGAGCTTTCTCTATCGGAGAGTACCCCGAAGCGGTAGCTGTCATGCTCTTTTACGCTGTCGGGGAAGCATTTCAGGGAATGGCGGTCAGAAGGGCGAAGTCAGATATCAGGTCGCTGATCGATCAGCGACCCGATGAAGTTACAGTCCTGGTCGACAATCAACCCGTCAGGATAAAGGCTGAAACCGCCGGTATCGGACAGGTTATCCAGCTAAAGCCGGGGGAAAAGCTCGGGCTGGACGGCATCCTGCTTTCCGATTCGGCTGCTTTCAATACGGCAGCCCTGACCGGCGAAAGTGTGCCCGACTCCAAATCAAAAGGAGATCAGGTATTAGCCGGAATGATCAATCTCAATACAGTTTCTCTCGTCGAAGTAACTGCACGCTATACCGACAGCAAGCTTTCGAAAATACTGGAGCTTACCCAGCATGCTACTTCACAGAAAGCTCCCACAGAGCTTTTTATCCGGAGATTTGCCCGGGTGTATACCCCTGTCGTAGTGTTACTTGCTGTAATGGTATGTCTCCTGCCCGCTTTATTTACAGACGACTACCAGTTTTCAACGTGGCTCTACCGTGCATTGGTATTCCTGGTCATCTCCTGCCCCTGCGCGCTCGTCATTTCGATCCCCCTGGGCTATTTCGGCGGGATCGGGGCGGCCAGTCGTAACGGGATCCTGGTAAAAGGAGGTAATTTCCTCGATAAACTGGCTGAAATACAGAATGTGGTGATGGACAAAACCGGCACTATGACAGAAGGTGTCTTCCAGGTGCAGGACGTTGTATGGAACGAGGGTTTCAGCGAAGATGAGCTGCTCCCGCTTGTCAATGCACTCGAAAGCCACAGCACTCATCCCGTCGCTACCGCCATTCATAAATAC
Source organism: uncultured Cytophagales bacterium (assembly GCA_964559125.1). Classification (GTDB taxonomy): domain Bacteria; phylum Bacteroidota; class Bacteroidia; order Cytophagales; family Spirosomataceae; genus Ravibacter. The sequence goes on along the minus strand of CAZLGW010000056.1, from coordinate 12,397 downwards.
GCCGGCCCGGTCGACCCCGCGATCACCTTCCGGGACATAGAGGAAATTCCCGGGCACGGCCTGAAAGCCCGGGTAGGTGAAAAGCTGATCCTGGCAGGAAATTTCAGGTTGCTGGAACGCTATAACATACCGGTGGATATCGACCCCGGGCAGATCATCCATACCGTCACCGCCATTGCTTACGACGGCAGGTTTGCGGGTTACATTACCATTGCCGATAAAATAAAGGAGGGAGCCGCTTCGGCCATCGCACAGTTACATCAACTGAATGTCAGCACAACCATGCTGAGCGGTGACAAATCTGCCGTAGTTCGTTTTGTCGCTGAAAAACTGGGCATACAACATGCTTTCGGCGACCTGCTTCCCGAAGATAAAGTCAGCCGGGTGAAAGAGATCAAAGCGCGCAATGAAAGCATAGCCTTTGTCGGAGACGGCCTCAACGACGCACCAGTCATTGCACTCAGCGACGTCGGGATCGCCATGGGCGGTTTGGGAAGCGATGCGACAATAGAAACCGCCGATGTAGTGATACAGGACGATAAGCCCGGGAAAATCCCGATGGCGATACGGATCGGCAAGGCAACCAGAAAGATCGTCTGGCAGAATATCGCATTTGCCTTTATCGTCAAGGCCCTGGTGCTCATCATGGGGGCCGGGGGACTCGCAACTATGTGGGAAGCGGTTTTTGCGGATGTAGGAGTAGCCCTGCTCGCTATTCTCAATGCCACACGTATACAGAGGATTTATGCCTAACAGACTGATCAACGAAACAAGCCCTTACCTGCTTCAACACGCGCATAACCCGGTGGACTGGTACCCATGGGGGGAGGAAGCGCTGGAAAAAGCCAGGATAGAAAAAAAGCCTATCCTGGTCAGCATAGGATATTCCGCCTGTCACTGGTGCCATGTAATGGAACGGGAAAGCTTTGAGAATGAAGCGATTGCAGAACTCATGAACGAATCGTTCGTCTGTATCAAGGTGGACCGGGAAGAGCGTCCCGATGTAGACGCAGTTTATATGGACGCGGTTCAGGCGATGGGAGTAAGAGGCGGCTGGCCCCTGAATGTGTTCCTGATGGAAAACGCCCGGCCCTTTTACGGGCTTACCTACCTGCCCCCCGCGAATTGGGCGCAATTGCTGGAAAGCATCCGCCTCGCCTATCAGAACAATTATGCGGAACTGGAAAATTCGGCGACAGGTTTTACGCAAAACCTCAACCAGTCGGAAATACAGAAATACGGGCTCGGGGCTGCGCACGATACTTTAACTGTCGAAGAGCTGGACCTGGTGTTTGAGCGGCTGAAAAAGCATTTTGACCATGAAAAAGGAGGGATGGACCGGGCGCCTAAATTCCCGATGCCTGCCATATACAAGTTCCTGCTCCGCTACTACGATCTCACTCAAAACCCGGAAGCCCTGACTCACCTGGAACATTCACTCAACCGGATAGCCCTGGGTGGGATCTACGACCATGTAGGGGGCGGATGGGCCCGCTACTCGGTTGACGACGAATGGTTTATTCCGCATTTCGAAAAAATGCTCTACGATAACGGCCAACTCCTGAGCGTCTATTCGGAAGCATTTACGCTTACGCGAAGCCCGCTTTACGAGCAAAGGATACTGCAGACCGTAAACTGGCTCGAACGGGAAATGCTGTCTCCGGAAGGTGGCTTCTATTCTGCGCTCGATGCCGACAGCGAAGGTGTCGAAGGAAAATTTTACACCTGGACCTCACCGGAGCTGAAAAGTATACTCGGCAATGAATACGAGTGGTTTGCGGAACTGTATGACCTCTCGGACGAAGGCAACTGGGAACACGGGCGGAACCATCTTCACCTGATCATGCCGCCTGCCTTAACTGCCCGGACAAAAGGAATTCTGAGCGACGATTTCGGGGAAAGATACGAGACGGCGCTGAACAGGTTATTTGCGGAACGCGAAAGAAGGATCCGCCCCGGCCTCGACGACAAAATCCTGGCTTCGTGGAACGGGCTGCTGCTCCGCGGCCTGACAGACGCCTACCGGGCAACCCAAAACGGGCATATCAAAGAAATCGCCCTGGCAAATGCCCGGTTTATCAGCTCCAGGCTGGTATCCGGGGGCAGGCTGATGAGAACTTATAAGCAGGAGGCCCGCATTCCCGGGTTCCTGGAAGACTATGCCGCTGTGATCGATGCCTTCACCGCGCTCTACCAGGTTACTTTTGACGAAAAATGGCTAACCGAAGCGCAGTCGCTTGCAGACTATGTCCTCTCTCATTTCCTGAATGAGGCTGAAGGGTTCTTCTATTACACCGATTCTGCAGCCGAACCGCTTATCGCCAAAAAGACTGAGTTGTTCGACAACGTCATTCCTGCTTCCAATTCGATGATGGCCTGTGCGCTATACTCGCTGGGGCTCATCCTCGACAACAGGCAGTACCTGGACCTTGCATCCGGAATGGCGCAGAAAATGTCCCGGCTTATTGCTACCGACGCGCAATGGGTAGCGAATTGGGCGGCGCTGCACTGCCAGATGGCTTCCCCGACCGCAGAAGTCGTCATTATCGGTCCGGAAGCTGAAAGCTACAGAAAAGACCTGGATCGCTTTTTTATTCCCAACAAGGTTGTATTGGGAGCAAGAGAGTATTCCACGCTGCCGCTGGCCGAAGGGAAAAGCGCTGTTGGCGGGAAGACTACGCTGTATGTCTGCTTCAATAAAACCTGCCAGTTGCCGGTCCATTCAGTGGAAGAGGCGTTGAAGCAAATTCAGACTATATAATTTAACCATAGGGAACTACTCTGTGTACCTCCTTGTCTATAGCATTGCTCTGTGGCTCTCTGTGTAATTTTTTCTTACACAGAGAGCCACAGAGCAAAAATAGAGAACCCCAGAGAAATGAAGAGCTATGTCTCCGGGTTAAATCCGATTTACTTTCAGAGTTTCTTGATCCCGCTCGGAAGCGATTCCAGGAAAGCCATCAGGCTGGCCATTTCCTGTTTATTCAGTAGTTCTTCCAATCCCGGCGGCATCATGGATATGTTGTGCGGGTCTATTGACTTCACTTCCGAACGGTTGATCCTCAGGCCGGGTCCAGGTCCGGGCGCCAGGATCAGGTAGTCGGCTGTCTGCTCTTTGATAATGCCCATGAAAGTCCCCGAAGCGGTCACAACGTTTACAGTTTCATGCTCCCTTGCGAAACTTGAGCTCGGGAAAATAATAGCCTCCAGGATATCTGACCGAGACCTGATGTCGCCGATATTAGTAAGATCAGGCCCGAAAGGGTTCCCTTCCGCTCCGATTGCGTGGCAGGCTGAACAGGACGCTTTGCCGAAAAACAGCTTTCTCCCTTCCAGTACATCTCCACCTGTCAGTTCCCTATCCAGCTGAGCAAGCTTCTCCTGCTGAGCCGCATGCAGCTGACGGATCTTTTCCGATACCGGTACGGCTTTGGCCTTTACGCTGGCAGGGTATGCGGAAAGAATCCGCGCCAGATCCTGCTCGGGAATATTGGTAAGCCGGTCGGAAACCCGGAGCAGGGAGCTCACCAGGCTCTCTCCTACTTTCTCAGATGTGCCATGATTAAATACCTCCAGGATTCCCGGCATCAGGAACTGGTCGGCTTCCGGAAGCTGCTTTTCAGCGATTGACATTAATTGTGATTCGGTGAGTTTCAGGTTTACAAGCACATTGGCGGCAGCCTGCCTGACCGGCGCCTCCTGACCTTTACCCAGAAGATCACCGAGTAGTGCAAAATCTCCGTCGGTGATTTCCGGAACCGTTACGGTCCGGGCGGCAAGCGATTTCAGGCGCAAGGCAGGAGAAGACGATTTGTCATGGAATATCGACAGCAATTCCCCGTCTATCCCTTTCACCCGCCGCGACTGGATCAGGTTAAGAACTTCCGCTACAACCGCTCCGTCTCCAGACTCCAGCAGGGCCTTTAGCTGATCGGTCCAGGTAGCCGGGAGCTGGCGCACATCGCAGCGCCCTACAACAGAGAGGAACAGCAAACGGCTTTCCGGAGTCGCGCTTTCATTTTTCAATTGTATCGTAACAAAGTCCTGAAGGGCTTTATTCCTGCAGAAAGTAACCATCAGGTCGCGAAGGGCCAGCAATTCCTCTTCCGTCTGACCGGATCGCGCCAACTGCTTCTCCAGGAATTCCACTACGATGTCGGTCCACTCCGGACGGTGAGTAGCTACCCAGATACCGGCAGCGCGCAGATCAGGATTAGCACTTGCCAGGAAAGGTTTCAGGTGCTCTTTCTCAAGCGGCGACCCTTCCATCTGGTCGAGCGCTGTCAGGGCGGCCTTCCGGATCCGGTCTGACGGGTTTTTCAGGGCTGCCAATAACGGTTCCGGCTTTCCGAACCCTGTCAGCGTATGGATCACGGCATGTTCTACAAACCGGTCGTCTGTTCGTGACACCGCCTTCAGCAACGAAGGGATCGCCGAAACAGCGCCTATCTGGCCCAGAGCTGTAGCGGCCTGGCGGCTGACCTGGGGCAGATCCGAGGCTACAATCCTTGAAAGACCTGCCACAGACGATTTATCTCCCGCCAATCCGAGAGTCCGGACAGCTGCAGTACGTACCACAGGGCTGGTATGCCCCAGCAGCCCTCTTACCGCTGTAATAGCTGCCGGCGTGCCGATCCTTGACAACGCAAATGCCAGGCTTGCAGCCTCCTCGGGCTGAGCCGCTTTTGTAAGTACGGCTTTCAGTAAGGGAATGGAGGCATCTCCCTTTTCAACCAGATATTCCAGCGCCCGTTTCTTTACGGCCGGTCTTTTATCTGCCAGCAATGTCCTTAGCTGCGCAGGCGACTGCCCGGCCCAGTCGATACGTTTTCCCCATGCATCTTCTACCGGGGCAACGCCTTTTTTACGAATCCGGTATATTCCCCCCACTACATCCGGCTTTGCAACCCGGGAGAGCGGGCAGCCTTCTATAAACCAGCCGCCGGTGATCACCACAAGCATGCTTCCGTCGGCATCCATCAGCACATCGGTCGGGTGACTATCCGGCACCGACGAAGTCATGAAAGGCGAATCGGTAGTACTGTAGCTCGCTCCCTCCTGTTTCACTTCATGGCGCATGATACGCCCGGTATTGAATTCAGCGCTGAAAAGATTGCCCTGGTAGCCCTTCCCCCACTCCTGTCCGTCCAATCGCATCAGTCCCGACGGAGCAACCCGGGCGGTTTTGCTCATCACAGGCATCAGGGGGCCGGTCAGCTTCAGCTCATCTTCCTGGATAACCGCGTTAGGTTTGGGGTAAACACCGCCCTCTACCCAATGCATAAGCGCATCGCGGTAGCCTCCCTGGGGATCCACAAAATAGGTCATAGTACCTATTGTCTCCCCCGAAGGCATAAAAGCAATCTCTATTGCGTTGTCGAACCCGCCACCGGAAATCCATTCCAGCCCGCTACCGTCGGTACGGCACCTCCATATCCTGGCCCCTTTCCCTTTCAGCCTGACGCCTTCCTTATTGGTAATGTCGAAACTGCGGCGCGCATCCGGCATATACAACCAGCCGTCGGGCCCTAAAAACGGACCGCTCAGTGTCGCCCCGTTGGAATGCAGCACCCAGCCTGTCAACAGTACCTCGCGCGAATCTGCACGTCCGTCGCCATCCGTATCCGTGTACCTGACCAGATCCGGCGATTCAGCCACATACAGGCTCCCTTGGTGAAAAACACCTCCCATCGGCAACGGAATTTTATCTGCGAAAATCCCGCTTTTATCAAACACCCCGTCGCCATCGGTATCTTCCAATACCCTCACATGGTAGGTAGGTGTCTTTAACATCTGGGCAGTTCCCATATCATTCGTCCCGGTGGACTCGAATAAAAAGAGCCGGCCACTTTCATCAAATGAAGCAAACATGGGGTAAGAGATCAGGGACGGGTCTACTACCTTCTCAATAGTGAAACCCTCAGGAACATGCAGACCTGACACTTCCTGATCAGGTTTCTGCTGTTGACCGGGGAAGGCGCAGAGGAGGAGCAGCGATAAAGCCGGCAGGCTTCTCACCACGAACGACGGCATACGTTTTTTCTGAAAATTCATTATTTAGTTAACTTATAATAGTGCAAATTTCAAAGGTTAAGCTGTAACAGCCGGCTAAGGATTCTGCGTCAGGTTCGGGTTCACATTAATTTCCCGCTCCGGTATATAAAAGACTACCCTCGGATCGGTAGGCTCTACACGAAAGTGGAAGTTGTCTGTACCATGCAAACCCGGGTATGCCCTTACGAGAGGGAGATTGTTCCGGTAAAGGTCGCCCGGACGATGCCCTTCGTACGCAAGCTCGAGGCGTCGTTCCTCGAGGACTACCTCCAGCACCGTCGAATGCCCTTTCAGGTTGCCGGCGCTATAGAGCGCACTGCCGGTCAGCCCAGCCCTCTGCCGGATGAGGTTCACATCCTGGAGAGCCGCCTCAGGTCGCCCGGTTTTGGCATAGGCCTCCGCCCTGTTGAGATACATTTCCGCCAGACGAAGGTAAACCGGTGAGCTCAGATTGGCAATACCTTCCTGCCAATTAAATTTATTAATGAAATACACGGGCGAGGTCCCGCGGTATTGCAGAACGCCATTGATATAATGAGGCGTAATGAAATTCAGCCGGGCATCTTCGGGATACTTCATGAGGAGATCCATCAGGGCCTGGGAAGTGTAATACTCGCCCCAGCCGGTCGACAGCGTTGCGGGATCGTTATAGTACAATGATCCTACCGAGTTTTTATCCTTGTTATCTGCCAGCGTATGCCTGAAATTGAATATCGTTTCAGGGTTAGTTTCAGGCACGAGCGTAGGCGATTTGATATACGCATCTGTCGAAGCCAACGAATACCGACCCGACTCTATCACCTGGTTTGCATAGGTAATCGCCTTTTCATTGTCATTCATATAAAGGTGCACTCTCGACAAAAGAGCCAGCGCCACTTCACGCGAAGCAAAATTAGCGTTCTTCTCCGTCTTCATCAGGGAAGCGGCCTTCTCCAGGTCCTTAATCACTGCATCATACACTTCCTTTACGCTATTACGGGCTATATCCTGCGGTGGGTCGGGAGTCAGGATAACCGGTACACCCGGATTTTCGCCATTCCCCTGGGTATAGGGACGGCCGAACAGCCTTACCAGGTTAAAATGTGCAAGTGCCCTCAAAAACAGATTCTCACCCTTGAGCTGATCCAACTCGGCAGAAGCGCCGTCGTCTATGCGGTCGATGATAAGGTTTGACCCATAAATAAGCTTATACGACTGCGCCCAGAAGTCGTTGGTAGGGTACATGGTCGGAATGTGCAGGTAAGAAGCCGCCAGTGAAGCCTGGTCGCCGTCGGCGCCGCTTTGCACTACGTTGTCTCCCGGCCATTCGTTAAGCGTCAGGTAATGACGGGTATAAGGTTCTGCCACCAGCATGGCGTAGTTCCCGTAGGTAGCGATCTGGATGTCTGAAAAGGTAGCAAGTGCCGTTTCATTAGACTTCCCCGTATAGGGTTGTAAGTCGGTATCACACCCGGCAGTGATTATTGCCAGGGCAAGTGCCATGTGTTGTATTTTTATATTTTTCATCGAAGTCTTTTTTTAAAATCCGACATTGATCCCGAACATGATCTTCCGTGAAATCGGGTACTTAATGCTTGATACCCCTCCCCCGGAGCCGATAACCACCTCCGGATCCATTCCCGAAAACTTAGTGAACGTCAGCAGGTTGTCGGCGCTCACGCTCAGCCTGGCATATTTCATCCTGATCTTTTCCAGGAAGCTGTCGGGCAGGTTATATCCCAGGTTGATATTCCTCAGCCGCAGGTAGCTGCCATCCTCGAGATAGCGGGAAGAAGCCTGGTTGGAGTTGCGGTTACCGCCGAATACCGGCCTGGGGTGAGTAGCTATGTCGCCTGCCTTTTCCCAACGGCTCCACCCGTCTGCCGGCACCATGCTGTTATAGGTATAGTAAGCGCCGTCGGAATCAAACAACTGGCGGGAGGTATGATAGATCTGCCCACCCTGCACAAAATTGAAGAACAGGTTGAGCGTAAAGCGCCGGTAACCGAACGTATGCGTCATACCGCCGGTAAAATCGGGCAGAGACGAGCCAACTATCTGCAACGATGCCTCACTGTAGCTGTTCGTCACCGACCGTTCTTCCGATCCATCGGCCGATTTGGTAACCTTTTCCCAAAGCGGATCGCCGTTTGCCGGATCCACTCCCATCCATTTCCTCATTTGCCAGACATACAGCTCTTTTCCTTCGCTTATCAGCAGGTTGCCCTGCCTGATCTCCTTACCCTGGTCGAGCGCCATCACCCGGCTTTTGTTAAAGGCTATGTTCAGGCCCGCATCCCAGGTAAAGTTGCCTGAATGGAGATTATAGCTAAGATTGGCTTCGAGTCCTCTGTTACGGATAGAGCCTACGTTGCGGATAATGGAACGGAAGCCGCTGGTGTAGGGCAGCTCCACGTTAAGCAGCAACCCGTCTGTGGTCTTGTCGTAGAGATCAAGGTTAAGCATAAGCTTGTTGAAAAACCCGATATCTACCCCCAGATTGCCGCTTTTGGCCTTTTCCCAGGTGAGATCAGGGTTGGCGAGCTGATAGGGCTGGGCTGCGGAATTACCCGCATACTGGGAAGCATAGCTATACAATCCTAAAGCCTGGTAGTTCGCGATCTGCGCATTTCCCGTCACGCCGTAGCTGGCCCTCAGCTTAAGCATGGTAATTGCTTCCGTATTCCTGAAAAAGTCTTCATTGCTGAGCAGCCAGGAAGCGCCGAGCGTAAAAAAGTTCCCCGCTTTGTTGTTTGCACCGAAGCGCGATGAATATTCACGGATATAAGACCCGGTAAGGAAATAGCGGTCGTTATAATTGTAGTCAAGTTGTACCAGGCCCTTGTTGAAAGAATTCTCGAAAATATCGCCGGAGGCGCTCAGTATCCTCGATGCAGTGCTCATGACATGAAGCCCGGGTGCAAAACCTTCACCTACGACAGACCCGCTCTCCGACCTGTTTTTTTCCATCTCAACTACGCCCAGCGCATTGAAAGAGTGCCTGCCGATACTGAAATCATAGTAAATCCGGTTGGATGAAACCAACGAGAGATTCTCACCATTCCCGTTGGTCAGCCTTCCGAGTCCTTTGCCGGCCTTCGAACGGACGTCGTGATACAGCTCACTTTTTGTACCTGTGTAGCTAACCCGGTTGTAGGTTGAAAAGGTAAGCCCGTTGGCTATGCGGTAAGTCAGGTTAACGTCGGTATCTACCCCCGATTGAACGGCGGCATTCCGGTTATACTGCCAGCCGTGCAGGAAATTTTCCTGCTCCCTGCCGAACCAGCCACCTTCAGTTCCCCTGTTGACGGTACCGTCGGTGTTGTAGGGATTGTCCCAGGGCATGTTATTGTATGCGCCGTAAAGTGCGCCATCGAGTCCTGACGGATCCGATTCGCTATTGTTTCTCCTGAGGTTTACCTTCAGTGTAAGGTCGAGCTTATCGTTGATGGCATGTGAAATATTGGTACGCAGGTTAAAGCGCCTGGCCGAATTGTGGCGAAGCGTACCTTCCTCATAGTAGTAATTCCCTGCGGCATAAAACCTGGTTTTCTCCGACCCTCCCGAAAGCGACAGCACATAATTCTGGGTTATTCCTGTTCTGAAAGCAAGGTCTTTCCAGTTTGTGTTTTGCCCTAGCACCGACGACGGGATATCCTGGTTAAAGCGGTCGGCCGGGTAGAAGCTTTTGGTGTAATCGTAAAGCTGTTGCGAATCCATTACCCTGAAATTGCCTGAGGTAGGACTGGTTGTCCCGGTGGTCAGGTTGAAGTCGATCCTGGGTTTGCCGGCCTTTCCCGATTTGGTGGTAATAATAATAACCCCGTTGGAAGCGCGCGAGCCATACAGTCCGGTAGCCGCCGCATCTTTCAGGATAGTGACCGATTCTACATCGTTGGGGTTTGCCGTGCCGCCGATGATACCGTCTACTACCATGAGCGGATCGGCTTCGGCTGTGATCGATCCCGATCCGCGGATCATCACGGTAGAGCTGGTATTAGGGTCGCCGGAGGAATTGGAGACGATAACGCCTGCGGCTTTCCCCTGCAAAAGGCTGGTGGTACTGTTGGATGTCACGTCGGTAAGCGATCTTCCCGATATGGTTGCCACTGCGCTCGAAATCTCGGAAAGCTGCTTGGAGGAATACCCTACCACGATAAGCTCATCGAGTGTTTTCTGATCCTGCACGAGCGATATGGAAAACTGTCGCCTGCTCCCTACTTCGGCTTCCTGGGTCACATACCCGACAAAAGAAAATACAAGAACTGCCTTTTCACCGGGTATTTCGAGTATGAAATTCCCGTCCTCGTCGGTAACGGTCCCCCGCTGCGTGTTTTTGATCAGTATGCTGACCCCCGGAAGGGCTTCCCCCCTGTCGTCGGTCACTCTTCCCCTGACCACTTCCTGGACGGGTCGGAGAACATTCAGCTCTTCCCTCTTCAGCCTGGCCCTTTCCGCTGGCCTGACAGGTTCCGGCTGAAGCGCGGCACCCTTCTGTACATCGCTTTTTCTCAAAACGACCTGCCGCCCCCTGGCCTCCCAGCTAATGCCCAGGCTCCCGAAAAGGTTGTCCATTACCTGGTCAAGCGGCCCGCTTTGTTTGAAAGTAACTTTCCGGTGAATATCGATGTGACTGTTGCTGAAAAAGAAATTCAGGGAGCTCTGCTTCTCTATCTCCCTGAGAACACGCCTCAGGGGAACACCTTCAAAAGCAAGGGCTACCTTTGTCTGCTGAAAAATATTGACCTCCGGCGAGGAATGTTTTGCCGGCAGAGGCGCTGTCGCGCCGGTATTGGCTCTGCCCGGCAGGATCTGGAAGAAAAGCAGGATGGCTATTAACATACTTTTCTGTAAATGGGTTGATAAGTTTGCCCATAGAAATGAGCTGCTTAAAGTATTTCTCATACTTTTGCTGTGGTTTATTGGAAAATAAAACGATAGACCCGGATGCCGTCCGATCTCGCCAAAGACTATGACGGCATCCTTTTTTTATCCGGGAAACAACTCCCTGTTCCCGCCTCAATTTCAGCTTCTAGCTTTTCATCGGTTTTTTCGGAAATATTTTGGTTAAGGGTTAAGAATGTACGTTAATCACAAAGTCGTGCATCCAGGCGGACACCGCCGCCCGGCAGACGAGTCATGGGCACCCCTGCCGACAATTCAAAAAAAAGCAGGAGTTGTTCCAGTCCTTCATCGCCGATGGCCATGCTGAAGCGGCAATCGAGCAAACCTTCATCTATCTCGAAAGGTACTCCATACCATTTTTCAAGCTCGGGAAGAATATTTTTGAAGGGTTCGTTTTCGAAGACCAGGTCACCGTTCCTCCATCCGGCCGTGTAGTAGTCGCGGATATCGCCCGGCACGAAGATCCGTTCATTCCTGGCAAAGCTAACGTGCTGGTCAGGCTCAAGCTCTATCCTGGTTTTCTCGCCCGCACGCGCCTCAAGCAGCACTTTCCCTTTCAGAAGAGTGGTCGAAATGTGATTATCCGACTCATAAGCTTTTACATTAAAAGAAGTGCCCAGTACCTTTACCCGGACTTCCCCGGCTGCAACAAAGAAAGGACGCCGTGTGTCGTGCTTTACATCGAAATAAGCTTCCCCCGACAGCTCCACTTCCCGGGAGTTTCTCTTCTCCCGGTAGGATACCGACGAATTACTGTTTAGTGTTACCAGGGACCCATCGGGCAAAATAACCGTCCGCTTCTGGCTCGCGTCTGTTGTATAAGCCAGCGCCTCGCCGCGGTCACGGTTCAGCCATAACATGCCTCCGATACAGCATAGCAGGACAATGGAAGCTGCCCAGCCGACCCGGCCCCATCGTGTAGCCACAGTTCTGTCAGGCGCTCCCATCCTGTCTTCCAGGTTTTGCCACATCCTGCCCGAAGTATGCGGCTCCAGCGTCAGGTCTTTCAAAAGCAGATCCTGTGCATTTTCATCTATCATTTCAGCCAGTACTTTTTGTCCGCCTTCCAACTTCAGAAGCCCGGAAAGCTCTGTACGCTCTGTTTCTGTCAGCTCTCCTTCCAGGTATTTACGTAACAGGTATCTGGTTTGATATTGCATCATGACGGTTTAAGGTTCTATATAGGGATACAGGTTTTCGGGAAGCCAGACATGCCGGTTCGCCAAAAAATTTCAAAAAAAATATTTCTCCGTTAAGAATTACGGGCATCACCCACCTACAACCCTGAATATACGCAGATGGGATGCCTCAAAAGCCGGCGGCAGAACCAGCCGCTAGAAATCCATTAAGAACAGGAACAGCAGTATGTCGATTCGGATACCGCTGTATTCTTTCAGGTAGATACGCAGATGGCGCGTCGCTTTCAGCAGGTGATCTTTAACGGTTCCTTTGGTGGTTC
>CAZLGW010000055.1:0-29202 GCA_964559125.1 uncultured Cytophagales bacterium | reverse complement strand
TGTCGTTAAACACGAGCTTCAGCGCCTCCGAGAGTACCGCTTTTTCGATATCCCGTCCCAGCGTAGCCATGTCGGCAGCTGTATGCCGGTGGCTCACCCGCTTTACGTCCTGTGCGATGATAGGCCCTTCGTCGAGGTTATTGTTCACAAAATGGGCCGTGGCGCCGATGATTTTCACGCCCCTTTCATACGCTTGTTTGTAAGGATTTGCCCCTATAAAGGCAGGCAGGAAAGAGTGATGGATATTAATGATCTTTTCCGGGAAATGGCTCACAAATCCGGGGCTCAGGATGCGCATGTATTTGGCCAGGACCAAAAATTCAGGCTGGTAGCGCAGCAATAATTTCAAGAGTTTCTCTTCGTGCTCTTCGCGGCTCAACCCCTCATGCGACACGTGGTAAAACGGAATATTGAATTTTTCAACCAGTGGCCTTAGCGTATTATAGTTGCCTACTACCGCCTTGATATTGGCGCCCAGCTCCTCAAAAGCGTAGCGGATCAGCAGCTCGGCCAGGCAATAGTGCTCTTTAGTGACCATCAGCACTATATCTTTCTTTTTGTCGGATTTTAGCCGTAGTCTCAGGCCTTCCGGAAGGGCTTTTTGAAGGGCAGAAAGTACAATGTTCGGATTGATCTCGCCTTCAAACTCGGTGCGCATGAAGAAATAGCCCGAAGGACTCACATATTCGTCGTTCCTGATGATGTTTTGCTGATGCTCAAAAAGTACTTTGGTAACTGTAAAAATCAGCCCTTTATGATCAGGGCCGTCCATTAGCAGGATGTGTCTGGAGCTCATTCTTCTTCGCCGGCTTTTGCAGGATAAAGCACCAAAAATAAACACTTATATTTGTTTGAGATAGCAATGCCTAATAAAAAGCATCTTCGATGTGATGGATATCGTATTTTCCCTCTCCCTGGATCAGAACTGAAATGATATCGAACCGGACGTCAAATTTCCAGTCAAAAGTGAAAATGAAGTGTTCGGCCGTTTTTCTGATAAGCCTGACTTTCGTCGGGTTGACAAATGTTTCAGGTAGCCCGAAAGAAACACCACGTCTTGTTTTTACCTCCACGAATACCATCGTGCGGTCTTTTTCGGCGATGATATCGATTTCCGCGTGGCTGTACCGGAAGTTCCTGAAATGGATCACGTACCCTTTCTCTTCAAGGTAGCGTACGGCCTGGTCTTCGCCCCAGTTGCCGGTATCGTTGTGTTCGGCCATGTGTAGAAACGAGTGTAGTATGGAATATTTTTACTAAATAGGTTGTTCTTTGTGTTATACGTGAATTACAAAGGCTTCGGAACGGTATAGTGTTAAATGGAGTTACAAAAAAATAAAAAGGTATATTTCAGGGATCTCGGGCTGCTGGATTATAAAGAAGCCTGGGACTACCAGGAAAAAATATTTTCGGAAATAGTAGACCGAAAGGTTAATAATCGGAAACTGGAGCCGGAAAAGCAAATGCTGACGGACAATTACCTTATCTTCTGCCAGCATCCTCACGTTTATACACTCGGCAAGAGCGGGAAGGAATACCATCTTTTACTGGATGATCAGGCGAGGGATGAAAAAAATGTTGCCTATTACCGTATTAACCGCGGAGGCGATATCACCTATCATGGTCCGGGACAGCTCGTAGGGTATCCGATCCTGGATCTCGATCATTTTTTTACCGATATTCACCGGTATATCAGAACATTGGAAGAGGCTGTGATCAGGATGCTGGACGGCTACGGGCTGAACGCGGGAAGAATAGCGGGGCTGACCGGGGTCTGGCTCGGGCACGACGGGTCGGGGCCTCCCAGGAAGATCTGCGCCATCGGTGTAAAAACGAGCAGGTGGGTGACCATGCACGGGTTTGCGCTGAATGTAAGCCCTGACCTGGCTTATTTCGGACATATCATACCATGTGGGATATCAGACAAGGCCGTCACTTCCATGCAGCTCGAGCTGGCGGGGAAAATAGACATACAGGAAGTTTCCGACAGCCTGAGAAGCCATCTTGCCGGGTTGTTTGGAATGGAACTTGTGACGGAGGATCCTATTTAAAAGAAGTACTATGGCTCCTGAATTCCGGAAAAAAGTAAGAAATGTGCTCTTTATCGACCTGGAGACGGTCGCCTCTCACGGGTCTTATGAGCAATTGCCGCCCCGCATGCAGCAGCTTTGGGACAAAAGGGCGGCGACGATCAGGAAGAGGGCGGATTACGAGTCATATACTACCGAAGAGCTGTATTATGAGCAGGCGGGAATATCGGCCGAGTTCGGCAGGATCGTGTGCATTGCCTTTGGAGCCGTCTATTTTAATGAGCGGGATGAGCCGGCATTAAAGGTCTCGTCTTTTTCCGGTGATGACGAGAGAGAAATACTGCCGGCTTTTAAGGCTCTTCTCGAACGATATAACCAGGAACAGCTGATTTTGTGCGCCCACAACGGGAAAGAGTTTGATTTCCCTTTCCTTTGCAGGAGGATGCTCGTGAACGGGATAGAGCTGCCGCGTTCACTTCAGTTGTCGGGCAAAAAGCCCTGGGAGATTCTGCACCAGGATACGATGGAGCTATGGAAATTCGGTGATTACAAGTCTTATACCTCGCTCGATCTCCTGGCTGCGATATTCGATATCCCGGGGAGCAAAAATGAAATGAGCGGAGACCAGGTAACGCGGGTTTACTATGAGGAGAAAGACCTGGAGAAGATAGGGCGATATTGCAGGGAAGATGTTGTTGTCCTGGCCCAGCTATACCTCAAAATGCACCTGCAGCCGGTGGTCAGTGAAGAAAATATTGTCAGGGTAACTCCCTGATGCAAAAGACCGGGCAGATGCCTGGTATAAAAATTATTTATGACTAAGAAGAAAGAAAAGAAAAAGCAACCAATTCACGAACAGAAAGCGGATCCGGGTACCCGGGACTATTTTTCGGAACTGGTAAAATCCATAAAACAGGAGCTGATTCAAGGGCTCGACCGCCTGGAAGATCCCTTGTTCAGGTTTCCGGCATTCATACAGACTTTAAATGTAAGCGATCCGAAATTAAAGGTGCTTTACCACGAAATCTTCCAGGACCTGGTAGTGGAGGGGTTGGTTGGCGCGGAAAGGGAAGGCCTGTATCGCCGGCTGGGTGACCACCTGCCGGGACGCGGAGCTACTGCTATTCCGGAAGAGAAACCGGCCGGAACCCGGGCAGGAAGCAAGGGAGACAGGACTGTAGGAGAACGCCGCAATACTGCTTCGGGCTCATTGAAGGCTGAGCAACTGACTGGCAAAGTCGAGCATGTGAACAGGAACTTTGCTTATGTAGTGGTAGAAGGAATGGATTCCGATATTTACGTAGATACCGACGACCTCAGGGGAGCCATAGACGGCGACCAGGTTAAGGTCCAGCTATACGGACGGATCCGGAACGGGCACGAGCAGGGTAGGGTGGTCGAAATTATAAACCCGGTAGCGCAACATATCGTAGGAGTGCTGCACCACGGCGGGAGATACGTATTTGTGAAGCCCGACAACCGGCGGATTTATGAACCGGTAGATATACCCCTGAACGAAACCGGCGGCGCCGGAGACAGGGATAAAGTTATTGTAGAGATTACAAGTCGGGCTACCCGTTCGAGGCCCGCGCTCGGAAAGGTGACCAGCGTGCTGGGAAAAGCCGGCGACCACAATACCGAGATGCATGCCATCCTGGCCGAGTTCGGTTTGCCTGCGGAATTCCCGGCCGGCGTAACAAAAGAAGCAGAGGCTATTCCCGAAAAAATTACGGCAAAGGATATAAAAGGCCGGAAAGATTTCAGGGATGTGCTGACGTTTACTATAGATCCGGTCGATGCGAAGGATTTCGACGATGCCCTTTCGGTCAGGAGGCTCGCAAGCGGAAACCTCGAAATAGGCGTTCATATAGCCGATGTATCACATTATATCGGGCTCGGTTCGGAGCTGGATAAGGAAGCATTCCGGCGCGGAACTTCGGTCTACCTGGTAGACAGGACTATCCCGATGCTGCCCGAAAAGATTTCCAACAATCTTTGCTCACTACGGCCCAACGAAGACCGGCTTGCTTTTTCGGCTGTTTTTGAGCTGAATGAAAAGGCCGGAGTGGTCAGCGAGTGGTTTGGCAGGACCGTTATTCATTCAGACAGGCGTTTCGCCTACGAAGAGGCCCAGGATGTACTGGAATCGGGGATAGGGGAGTTTGCCGAAGAATTACGGGAGCTGAACCGGCTGGCCCGGCTGCTGAGCGAGGAGCGGTTTAAGAACGGTGCGATCGCATTCGAAACGGTTGAGGTAAAATTCCTGCTTGATAACGAGGGAAGGCCTCTGGGGCTGTACAGGAAAGAAAGAAAGGATGCGCATAAGCTCATAGAGGAATTCATGCTGCTGGCCAATAAGAGGGTAGCCGAATTTGTAGTGGGAGCATCACGCCGGAAATCTGATCCGAATACGATGATCTACAGGATACATGAGCCCCCGGACCAGGATAAGCTGAATACCTTTTCTGTTTTTGTGGCCCGTATGGGTTATTCGCTCAACGTGGCGGACGATTCGAAACTGGCCAGGTCTATGAATGCAATGCTGAGCAAGGCGGAAGGCAGGCCGGAGCAGAACTTACTGGAGACGCTGGCTGTGCGGACCATGGCCAAGGCAAGGTATAGCACAGAAGACATAGGACATTTTGGCCTGGCTTTCAGACGTTATTCGCATTTTACTTCGCCTATCAGGCGCTACCCTGATCTGATAGCGCACAGGCTGCTGCAGCACTACCTCGACAAGGGAGCTTCGGTGGATAAAGAACCGCTGGAGAAGGAATGCATGCACTGCTCCGAGCGGGAAAGACTTGCTACCGATGCCGAAAGGGCATCCATCAAGTACAAGCAGGTTGAATATATGTCGCTCCAGGAGGAGGACAAAGTATATGACGGTGTGATATCGGGGGTGACCGAATTCGGGATTTTTGTAGAAATTACGGAAACCGCTACCGAAGGATTGGTACGGATGAATGACCTGAAAGATGATTATTACGAGGTAGACAAAGAGAATTACCGACTGATAGGAGAACGTACCGGCCGGATATTTGCCTTCGGAGACCAGGTAACTGTGACGGTAAAAGAAACAAACCTGGCCAGGAGAAGTATGGATTTGATGTTGGTAGGAGAGAAGGCAGGCCGGGATCAGGGTAGTCGCGGTAGAAAGATAAAAGCGAAAAATACGGGCAGAGAGAGAGGAAATGGGAAAAAAGGCCGTTCAGGGAGGAGTAGGTAATGTAATAAGCGTGTCTTTCTGACGTTAGTAGAGTTTCAACCAAAACAACATAAACCATGAAAAAAATTGCTGCTTTTCTATCAATATGCCTTTTTGTAGCTGTCTGCGCCTGTGCGCAGCCGAGTCCGAGAGTGAGCGCAGAAGGGAAAAATATAAAAATTGAATACGGACAACCGTCAAAAAAGGGCAGGGTGTTATTTGGCCCCCAAGGTAGTGACGCATTGGAGAAATATGGCAAAGTATGGAGGATAGGCGCGAACCAGGCAACGGAAATAACCTTTAAAAAAGACGGACAGTTCGGCGGGCAATCTATAAAAGCCGGCACTTATACCTTGTTTGCTACCCCTGAAGAAAGCCAGTGGACTATCATTATTAATAGTGTAACAGGCCAGATGCACGGCGCCTCTGAATACGAGAAGAATAAAGCAAAGGATGTGTTTCACATCACCGTTCCCAAAAAGACCTATAACAACTCCGCGGAGAAGATGACTTTCCGGGTGGAGAAGTCTTCTCTTGATTTCCAATGGGATAATGTCGGTTTTTCCGTACCGACAAAATTCTGAGGAAGCAGTAAGGAACGATAACAAGAGGGGCGATATTTCCTGATCCAAAAGGAATATCGCCTTTTTTTTGCTGCTGATTAAAAGAGGCTGACAGCTGACCGCTGAAATCTGACAGCAAAAAAAAGAGCCTCTCCCGGATACCAGAAGAGGTCTTTGTCACTACTCATTGTTAACCAATATAAACCTTCAACTTTGAATGAGGCCCCTGTTCATGCTAGGCTTCCTTTTTCAGAGAGCCTGCTTCCTGCCTGTTCTCACAGTTATCCTCACTACAGGTGCCATAGAAAACCAGCGCCTGATCTGTAATATTGAACCCCAGCGCAACTCCGACATTGTCCTGGATGGCCTGTAAACGGGGGTCACAAAATTCTTTGATCTGATGACACTCGTTGCATACCAGGTGGCCGTGCTGCCTGAAACCCAGCGCTTTTTCAAAAACCGCGCCGTCTCCGTTAAACCGATGTTTTTTCACCAGACCGCACTCTACCAACATATCTAGTGTGTTGTAAACAGTGGCGCGGCTCACATGAAAATTCTTGCTGAGAAGCGTGTCATAGAGATCTTCGACATCGAAATGATCGTTTCGCCCGTAAATCTCCTCCAGAATGGTAAAACGCTCTGTCGTCTTACGAAGGTTACGTTTTTCCAGCTCTTTTTCCAGAATCTGTTTTACTTTTTCAAATGCCATCATTTATCAGGTTTCCATCCCCGCCTTCCTTGCTAACAAAAAGAAAGAGACTTTCTGTTCATTTATACAAGGCGATTACATTTGCAAATATACCGTATTTAGACTTATTACAAATAGTTTAGACGGAATATATTTTGATTAAAAGTGATATTTTTATTAAGACGCTTGTAGTCAGCTTGTTGTAATTTAAGAATATAACATATTTTTAAATTATCTGGTAAGCGTCCTCAAATGCTTAGCCTGCTGCAGACAGGAAGCCGCTCCGATGTATTTGCCTTAGGATCCGCCATGCCCCACCAGGGGCTACCCGTCTATAGCAGGTAGGTATAGGAAAGTTTAATGTTCCGGAGAGCGTAAGTTTGTTTTGAGAGCGGTCGGTGGTACCTGTTCCAGGCGCCGTTCGGTTTAATAAACCTGTTAACGCAAGACACTAAAAATGGCTGACAAAAACGCCTTCAAACATGTAAGTTATCTGTGGGACGAAGCAAAAGCCGCCGAATTGGCCGGTGACGAGGTAGCTTTGTTTATCTATCGCTCCAACCTGCTCGGAGCAGACCTCCGTCTAACCAACTACGGAGGAGGAAATACCTCGGTAAAAATCACCGATAAAGATCCGTTGACGGGCAAGCCGACGGAGGTTATGTGGATCAAAGGATCGGGCGGGGATATCGGAACCCTGACAAAATCGGGCTGCGCAGCCTTATATATAGACCGGTTAAGGAGCCTTGAAAATGTCTATAGGGGGATCGAACACGAAGATGAAATGGTAGAGCTGTTCAATCACAGCATTTTCGACCTGGCATCCAAGGCGCCTTCGATAGATACGCCTCTGCACGGGTTTCTGCCGTTCAGGCATATAGATCATTTACACCCTGATGCCGCCATCGCGATTGCTGCAGCCAAAGACGGGAAAAAGATCACAGAGGAACTTTTTGATGGTGCCGTCGGATGGGTAGAGTGGCAAAGGCCAGGTTTTGACCTCGGGCTTAAGCTCAGGGCCTGCCTGGAAGAAAATGCGGTAAAGGGGATAGCGCTGAGGGGGATTATGCTCGGTTCACACGGGCTTTTCACATGGGGTGATACCGCCTATGAAAGCTACTTGAACACACTGGAGGTCATTGAAAAATGTGCGGAATACCTGGAAGCGAACTATGGAAAAAGCAGGCCTGTTTTTGGCGGACAAAAGATCCAAAGCCTCGAACCTTCCGCCCGCAGGGAACAGGCAGCAGCGCTGGCGCCTGTTTTGAGGGGGTTCTGTTCCAGCTATGTGCAGATGGTAGGGCACTTTACAGACGACGATCGGGTGCTTGAATTCGCAAATTCAAACGACCTGGAGCGCCTGGCACCTCTCGGTACTTCCTGTCCTGACCACTTTCTACGGACCAAAATATCGCCGCTTGTGCTTGATCTCGGGCCGGATGCAGATCTCTCGGATACGGAAGCTGTAAAAGCACGCATATTGCCCGCCGTCGAAGCCTACAGGGCGATGTATACCGAATACTATGAAAGCTGTAAGCATCCCGACAGCCCGGCTATGCGCGATCCTAACCCGGTCGTTATCCTATACCCGGGAGTGGGCATGTTTACGTTTGCGAAAAATAAGCAGACTGCAAGGGTGGCAGCGGAGTTCTATATCAATGCGATCAACGTCATGAAAGGAGCCGAAGCGGTGAGTGAATACACCTCCCTTCCCCGCCAGGAGGCTTTTGATATAGAATACTGGCTGCTTGAAGAAGCGAAATTACAGCGGATGCCGAAGCCCAAACCCTTGTCGGGCAAGATCGCCCTGGTAACAGGCAGCGCCGGTGGCATTGGGAAGGCTATTGCGCGTAAGTTTGTCCGGGAAGGAGCTGTTGTAGTGCTGAACGATATTAACGAAGAACGTCTGAAAGGAGCGCAGGAAGAATTTGAAAAAGCGTTCGGCCGCGATTCGGTTGCGACCGCATTGCTGAACGTGACCGACGAAAAGAGTATTGCCGGCGCTTTTAAGGAAGCCTGTATTGCTTTTGGCGGAATTGATATTATTGTGAACAACGCCGGTATCAGCATTTCCAAACCCATTACAGATCATTCTATCGAAGAATGGGACAGGCTTTATGATATCCTGGTAAAAGGCCAGTTCCTGGTTTCAAGAGAAGGGGTAAAAGTGCTTCGTAAGCAGGCATTGGGAGGTGATATCGTCAATATTGTCTCCAAGAACTCTGTTGTTTCCGGACCTAACAACGCCGGATACGGCTCTGCAAAAGCTGCCCAGGCTCATATGTCGCGGCTCTTGGCGGCTGAGCTGGGCGGCGATAAGATCCGTGTCAACTCCGTAAACCCCGACGCCGTCATTGCCGATTCCAATATCTGGGCCGGAGGATGGGCAGAAGGCAGGGCAAAGGCCTATGGTATTACGGTAGAGGAGCTACCGGCTTATTATGCCAAACGCACGCTGCTGAATGAAGCTATCCTGCCGGAGGATATAGCAAATGCATGTTTTGCGTTTGTAGGAGGCCTGCTCAGCAAATCTACCGGAAACGTATTAAACGTAGACGGAGGAGTTGCAATGGGCTTCCTCAGGTAAAATCTGCCGCCGGAATGCAAAAAGAGGAATGGCCCCCGGCCGGATTTTCCGGCCGGGGGCCATTCCTCTTTTGTATAAGTGCCGAATCCGTGTACATTTACAGCGTTAAAACATTTCCGGACTCCGGAAGGAGTCGTCTAAAAAGGATGTCTGAAACCATCAGCGCTTTCATAAGCTACCTGGAATTCGAAAAACGGCTCAGCAGGCATACGGTAACAGCTTATCGTACGGATCTGAGGCAGTTTGAAGAATTTCTGGCGCAGCAGGAAACGGTTCCGGAAAATGCCGACCGGCAAGTTGTCAGGAACTGGCTGATCGCCCTGTCGGGGCAGAAGCTCAGCGCCGTTTCCATTAATCGCAAAATAGCGGCGCTGAGGGCCTACTACAGGTTTTTAAAGAAAAAAAAGCTGGCAGAGGCAGATCCTGCTTCCCTGCTGACGGCCCTCAAAAAGCCCCGCAAGCTCCCCGGCTTTGTCGACGAGACCTCCATGGAACTCCTGTTTGATTCGTCGTTGTTTGAAGACAGTCCGTCGGGGCGTAGAGACCAACTGATAATTGAGATCCTGTACGGGACAGGGATGCGGCTTTCGGAGCTGATCGGTCTGATGATAGGAGATATCAACCTTTCCAGCTCGACGATAAGGGTTTTGGGCAAGCGCTCTAAAGAGCGGATTATACCCGTTACACCCGGATTGATCCGCCTGATCGGTGAGCATATCGCCCGAAAGGAAGCGAAGTCGCCGTCGGAGCCTCTTCTGACTACCGACAAGGGAGAGCCGCTGTACCCGGTTTTTGTACAAAGGCTGGTGAAAAAGTACCTTTCGGCTGTGACTTCGATAGAGCACAAAAGCCCGCACCTGCTCCGGCATACCTATGCTACGCACCTGCTGAACCGCGGAGCCGACCTGAATGCGATCAGGGAACTATTGGGGCATACGAGCCTGGCTGCAACGCAGGTATATACGCATAATGCTATAGAGGAGCTGAAAAAGACTTTTTTACAGGCCCATCCCAAAGCCTGACAGTTTTATCGTTATATTTGCAAAACACGGAAAAGTTAAAATTTTATTTTAAGTTTTGTTGTATGAATGACGTTTTTCAGGATACTGTTGCTACAAAGTACAATATTTTTAATAGTCTTTTCCTGAGTCTTCCATATAAAGGGATTTTTCAGACCGGCTCTATTCTCCCCCTTGTAACGCAAAAATGCGAGGAGGGTTATGCGGAGGGAAAATCTCCCGTAGAGATTATCGAAGATTTTTTTGGGGAATTTATGGAAACTGCTGACGATAAGCAGCGGATCGACCTGTTATTCTCCATGATTAAATATATAGAGCGCCAGGTGGTTTTGTTCGATTCGGTAGAAGATTCCGCTTTCGACGAGACACACGACCTGGAAGGGAAAGGGTCGGTCAATTTCCTGATGAACCGTATCGAATCTCCCGTCCAGAGAGAGAAAATGATCAGGAAGCTGGCAGATTTCAGCGTGAGGATCGTATTGACTGCGCATCCGACTCAATTCTATCCGGGAAAAGTATTAGGAATTATCAACGATCTCGAAATAGCTATCAGGGAAAGCGATTTTGCTTCCGTTAACCGGTTACTGCTCCAACTGGGAAAGACCGGCTTTATTAACAAGGAGAAACCTACTCCCTACGAGGAAGCTGTCAGCCTGTGCTGGTTCCTGGAAAGGGTATATTACGATGCCATCTCCGAAATTGTCTGGAAACTGTGCCAGTCACTAAAGCTTGATGCCCACTCCTGGAGCTATCCTAACATTATCCAACTCGGATTCTGGCCTGGCGGTGACCGCGACGGGAATCCTTTCGTGGATAAGCAGGCGACATTGGATGTGGCAGACAGGCTGCGTAACACATTGCTCCGTACCTATTACCGGGATATCCGCACCCTCAAACGCCGTCTTACGTTTAAAGGTGTCGAAGATTATATCGTGGTGCTGGAACGGAAAATGAACAGTACTATTTTCGGCCCGGTAGAAGATGGGTATAGCAGCGCTGATGAAGTGCTGGAGGAATTGTTTGCTGCCAGGAAGGTACTATTGGAGCGTCATGAGGGGCTGTTTGTAGAATACCTGGACCAGTTTATACTGAAGCTGAAACTATTCGGCTTCCATTTTGCAAGCCTCGATATCAGGCAGGTAAGCACAAAGCACGACAAAGCCTGGGAGGATATATTGCGGAGACTGGAGTCTAAAGTGCCGCTGTTAAAGTATGACGAGTATTCACAATGGGATGAAAATAAAAAGATACAGCTCCTCCTGTCGCTAAACATACCGCTGAGGATCGACGACTATGAGGACGAAATTACCAGGGATATCCTCGGCTCGATTCACGCGGTAAAAAAGATCCAGAAGAAGAACGGTCCGCTGGGTGCTCACCGGTATGTGATCAGCAACTGCAGTTCAGCGCTGAATGTGATTCAGGTGTACGCGTTTGCCAGGAACCTGATCAGGCTACCCGACGGGAAGGTGCCGCTGGATATAGTGCCGCTGTTCGAAACTATCGATGACCTGGCGCAGGCCCCCCTGGTGATGAAGGCGCTGTATGAAATCCCGGAATACAGGCAACACCTGGCCGATCGCGCTGATAAGCAGACTATTATGGTGGGCTTTTCCGACGGGACCAAGGATGGCGGATACCTGAGGGCCAACTGGTCGATTTTCGTAGCGAAAGAACAACTGACGAAGGTATCGCGCGAATACGGGATAAACGTTACTTTTTTCGACGGCAGGGGAGGCCCTCCTGCAAGAGGGGGCGGTAACAGCCAGGATTTTTACGCTTCACTCGGAAAGGATATAGAAGACAAGGAGATACAGCTGACTATTCAGGGACAAACCATCAGTTCTAATTACGGGACTGTCAAGACGGCGATTTACAATCTTGAGCGCCTGTTTACTGCAGGGTTTGAAAATTATCTCTTTGCCGGTACCAGCGAAGGCCGGACCGAACCGCTGAATGAAAAAGACAAGGCTTTGCTTGAAGAATTGGCCGGATCGTCCTATGTCTCCTATCTGAAGCTTAAGAACCACCCCTCGTTTGTGCCTTTTCTTGAAACCCGTACACCGCTGCGGTTCTACGGGCAGACGAATATAGGCAGCCGTCCGACGAAGCGGAAAAAAGATGGGGAAGGCCTGCGTTTTGAAGATTTGCGGGCTATACCCTTTGTCGGCTCCTGGGCGCAGATGAAACAGAATGTACCCGGCTTCTATGGGTTTGGCGAAGCGGTAGAGGAACTGAGAGGCAAAGGGAAAATGGATGAGCTGAAAGCGCTTTATAAGAAATCGCTGTTCTTCAGAACGCTTATTGAAAACTCGATGCAGGCGTTGTCCAAGTCGTTTTTCCCTGTGACCAGGTATCTGGAAAGGGAACCGGAATACAGGGAATTCTGGATGATGATGTACGAGGAATTTGAGCGTACAAAGGCGGCTCTGATCGAAATATCGGGTCAGAAGGAACTGCTCGACAGTAATAATGTAACCAAAGAATCCATCAAGATGAGAGAGCGGATTGTGCTCCCTCTCATTACGATACAGCAATATGCACTTCAACTGCTGGCCGAAAACCCCGATCTTACCGCAGAACAGACCGATCTTTATAACAAGCTGATCATGAGGGCTATGTTCGGGATTATCAATGCGGCACGGAATTCGGCCTGAGATCCACCATTTATTTTACGCGCTTCGTTTTTCCAGGAATTTCCTTTTGTATTCCAGTGGGGTCATGCCAGTTACCCGCTTGAAATGCCGGTAAAAATTGGATACGTTATTGAATCCGCAGTCAAAGCAAAGCACTTCAATAGGATACTTGTCTTCTATCAGCATCCGGCAGGTATGGCTGATCCTGATTTCGATCAGGAAATCATAGTAAGATTTTTTGGTCATCATCTTGAAATACCTGCAAAACGAAGTGACGCTCAGGTTGCTGAGGGCAGCTACTTCCTGCAGTGAAATTTCCCTTCTGAAATTGGCCAGCGAGTAAGTGTAAATGTTGTTCAGCCTGATATTCTCTTTTTCACCCGACCTGTAAAAGGCGTGAGCAGAAGCAATGGGTGAAAACTCTTCGGTTTCGGAAAGCACCTGGAGGATCCTTATAAAACATATAAGCCTATCTAAGCCGGCTGCCTTCTGAGCCTCATAAAGGAGACGGATCGTCTCGGCCCTGGCTAAGCCTTCAATGATCATACCCCGCCTGGCTTTTTCATAGAGCCTGGAAATCGCATACGTTTCCGGGAGTTCATAGAAACCTTTTCCGAGACATTCGGGTAAAAACTGGAGGACGATGGCTTCCACATTTACGGAAGGGTCGTTCTGGTAATAACATTCGTCGCAGCGCCAGGTATGAGGCAGGCTTTCACCGAGCAGGATAAGCTCGCCCTCAGAAAAATTATCTACATTGTCGCCTATGAAGCGTACACCCTTCCCTTTTATGGTGTAATGCAGCTCCAGTTCCGGATGGAAATGCCAGATTCTTCCGAAATTAGGGCCCATAGTATGGGCCAGGGAGAATGAGTTCTCCAGCGGCGTATTGATTTTGTGAAAACGAGGCTTCATAAGGTTGGTAACACGTCATTCCTTTATCCCGCCGGATCAGGGGAGCGAAAGTTAATATCATTTCAGTTAAGAGTGAAATAATTATGATAAAATAGTATATCAACTGGCTAAGAAGATGGAAGTATTTTGCGGTATTCTGATAGAAATTTGAACTTTGGGGTAGTAAATAAAATACAAACCATCAACCTGACTATGCAATCTTATCCAGTAAAAAATAACCTTCGGAGGTTTTGAAAAAAAGCAGGAATGGAAAGGTAGTTTGGAGTCCCGGAAGGGTATTATGAAAGAAAAGTAAACTTTGTTAGATTCCAATTATATAAAAATGAGTTCACAAAAAGAGGTTTGGTTAGTAGCCAGCGGGGATCTGCGTCCCCAGGCGAATGAAGACTGCTGGCCTGCGCAGCTGGAAATGGAGACTAAGCTCGGCGCTGCTATTTCGGCTTTGGGCTGGTCGGTAAAACGTGCTCACCCCTAC
Source organism: uncultured Cytophagales bacterium (assembly GCA_964559125.1). Classification (GTDB taxonomy): domain Bacteria; phylum Bacteroidota; class Bacteroidia; order Cytophagales; family Spirosomataceae; genus Ravibacter. The sequence continues at coordinate 15,081 of CAZLGW010000055.1, read as the reverse complement.
GACCCGGTTAAGAAGCACGGATTTATCGATTCGCAGAGACATGGGATGGAAATATTCAGGGGAATTCCGTCGGATGTTCCTCTTATCGTGGCTGAAAGTGTATGGCAATATACGCACCATGTTCTGGCCGGGCTGACTACTCACCAGGGGCCCATCCTGACCGTTGCCAACTGGGACGGCCAATGGCCGGGTCTGGTCGGGATGCTGAATATCAACGGCTCCCTGACCAAAGCAGGCGTAAAGTACAGCTCACTCTGGAGCGAAAACTTCGATGACGACTTTTTTGTGAATGGTCTGAAAGAATGGTTCGGGACAGGCAAGGTAACGCATGATCTGAGCCATGTCAGGTCGTATGAAGCCGGAAAGCTTCCGCAGGAGGATGTAAGGAAAGGAAATGAGTTTGGCTCCCGACTAAAAGGAAGGAAGGCTATTATGGGTGTGTTTGATGAAGGTTGTATGGGTATGTTCAATGCGATCGTGCCCGATCACCTCCTGCACAAAACCGGTATTTTCAAGGAGCGGCTCAGCCAGTCTACGCTTTATGCCCGTATGCTGACAGTGAAAGATGAAGAAGCCGAAGCGGTACTGCAGTGGCTGCTGGATAAAGGAATGACCTTTAACTGGGGTACGGATGGCGCGACGGAGCTTACAAGGGAGCAGACGCTGGGGCAGTGTAAAATGTATATCGCAGCACTGCGGATCGCCGACGAGTTCGGGTGCGATACTATCGGGATACAGTATCAGCAAGGCCTGAAAGACCTGGCTCCGGCCAGCGACCTGGTGGAGGGCCTGCTGAATAATACCGACCGGCCACCGGTTTATGCCGAAGACGGGCGGGAGCTATATGCCGGGTCTGCTCTTCCCCATTTTAATGAAGTGGATGAATGTGCGGGTATAGACACTCTACTGACCTATCATCTCTGGCGGGAGCTCGGTCAGCCGGCTGAGAACACACTGCATGATCTGCGTTGGGGCCAGCATTATAAGGGAGAAGGAATCGACGATTTTGTATGGGTATTCCTGATATCGGGTGCTGCTCCTGCCGAGCATTTTACAGGCGGGTATAGCGGGGCTTCCAGCGACAGGCAGCCGCCTGTGTATTTTAAACTGGGAGGTGGAAGTCTGAAAGGTGTCAGTAAGCCCGGCAATATTGTCTGGAGTAGGATATACGTCCAGGATGATGCGCTTCAATGTGATCTGGGGGTAGGATACGTAGCCGATCTGCCCGAAGAAGAAACCAATCGCCGCTGGCAGGGGACTACCCCGGCCTGGCCGATCATGCATGGTGTGCTTGACGGCGTTTCCAGGGACCAGATGATGGCGCGCCACCAGGCCAATCACATTCATGTAGTCTATACTACAGACGAAGCCTCCGCTCACAAGGCATGCCGTATAAAAGCAGCAGCTTTAGAAGCTATGGGTATAAAAGTGCATTTCTGCGGTAACGTAGATATAGAAGGAAGCCGGTTTCAGTAGCCGTCGCCGCCTTTAAAATCCGGATGGGCCGGGGAAAGCAAACCGCTTTTTCCGGCCTATTTTATAAGATAGTCGTACCACGAGAGACTGAACAGCAGGATAGGGATACTGACCATGTTCTCCCGCAGGTATTTTATCGATTTGTAGATCAGGTTGACGGCAGCCTGGTAAGAGATCGACATGACATTGCTGATCTCCTCATAGCTCATCTGGTTATTGAACCGGAGTTCGACCGCCTCCCGCTGTCTCGGGCTTAGCTGATCCAGGAAGTGATGCAGTCTTTTCCTGAGCGCATCGTCCCTTTCTTCGGCTATCATCAGCGATTCATGGCTGGTTACCCATTCCACATGCGCCGCTTCGTCCAGGGTATTGTACCGGGAGTCCTTTCTGATTGCCCGGTGGAGCTTATATCGCAAGGCTTTGAAGAGGTAACCTTTAACCGAATCAACGACCTCCGGGAGCCCTTCCCGTCCCGTCCATAACTCGAAAAAGAGATCCTGGATACAGTCATCTACCAACTGCGGGTCACGGATCAGCTTATATCCATATTGGAACAGCGACTTGTAGCATCTGTTGAAAAGTGTTTCAAAAGATGCTCTGTCACCCTTTACGAAAGTATTCCATACAATAGTCTCTTCCATGGTGTGGGAGGTGTAGTTCTTAGTACTACGCAACGACAAAAATATACTATTGCTATAATCTTTAAAGATAACTAAAAGCAAAGAATGAAAAAATATAAAAAAAAGTGATTATAAAACTCATGTAGCATACACTGGTAACCAGGAAACACTAACAACGAGGCCATCAGCTGATGGCTGACAGCTTTTAAAGAGATGACACCGGAAGATTTTTTATTAGATGACGGGTTTTTAGCATGGTATTTCAGGTCTGATGAAGAGCACTGGAAACGCTGGGAAGAGCTTCGGAAAAAGGACCCTGTTCTGGAAGGGCAAATGGCGGAGGCGGGAAAAATAATCGATGCCATTATTTCCGGCAGTGTGAAGGTAGACGCTTCTCGGCAGACGGCAGCCCGGGTAAGGTTGATGAGCAGGATACAGGCATGGGAGGACAGGCAGAGAAGCCTGACGGTTTCCTCCGGCGCCACGGGTAGAAGAAGGTTCCTGTGGGGCGGGCTGGCAGCATCGGTAGCGCTGCTGGTCACCCTGGCTTATTGGGTGCTTACGGGCGCTGACAAATCCCAGTATTATACAGAAAGCGGAAGCACGAGACGGATAGAGTTACCCGATGGGTCTGTGGTGGACCTGAATGGAAGCTCTTCGATGAAAACCCATTTTGTAAAAGGGAAGGACAGAGAAGTATGGCTGGATGGAGAGGCCTATTTTAAAGTAGCCCGGATGACATCGGGGGATAAATTCATTGTGCATACCGGCGACCTCGATGTTGAGGTGCTGGGCACGGAGTTCAATGTAAGGGGCAACGCCGAGCGCACGGAGGTCGTGCTCGAATCAGGGAAGGTACAACTTAGCGTTGCGGAAGCTCCGGCAGGCAAGGTGGTCATGCAGCCGGGCGAACTGGCTGAGTTCAGCAAGACATCGCGGACGATAGTCAAGCGGGATGTCAATACGAAGATATATACGTCCTGGAAAGAAGGAAAAGTGATTTTCGAGAACGCGGGCGTGGAAGAGATCGCGGAAGTGCTTCGTGACCGCTACGACCTGCGGGTAGAAGTCGAGCCGGGGGCGGTTTTGGGTGAATTCAACGGTATTTTCCCCTCCGATGACCCCGAAATAGTGCTTACTGCACTACAGAAGACCTATGCGGGCAGAATCGTGAAAACAGAGAAGAATGTTATGATTAAAAAATAAACGTCGGTACCAGAATCAGTAATAATAAACCTTTTGTATAGAATGAAAAAGAATGTCTGCTCAAAGTCATTTTTTGTGCTTCTGCTTTTCATGCTCGTTAAAACCGGGAGCGTTGCGTGGGCACAGATGGTGGCTTCCGCCCACCTCAGATACCTTCCTCAAAAGACGGAAGCGGCCCCTCAGAAGGGCAAAACTCTGACCTATGTCCTGAAGGACCTGGAAGACCGCTATCAGGTCTCTTTCTCCTATGACCGGAGAACAGTAGAAAATAAATACGTCGACTATAGCGGCAGGAAATTTAAAAATCTCAGGAGTGAGCTGGACTTCCTGGCGGATAAACTTAATTTTCGTTACGAAAAGCTCCACCAACGCGTCTACCTGCTTACTCCCCTCGACAGGATAAATTCAGTTGCGCCCGATCTGAAAGAAATCCATACGCCCGTAGAAAGGCCGGTTATAGGGTTGGACGGCCAGTTTGAAACCATTCATAACACCGGCTTTGTCCGTACGAACACCGCCGCGGACGAAAAGATTGAAGGCCGGGTCACATCGAAAAGCGACGGGCAGGGCCTGCCTGGCGTCAGCATACTGGTTAAGGGAACTCAATTGGGTACGGTTACCGATAATGAAGGGCGTTTCAGCCTTAATCTGACCGTCCGGAATCCTGTATTGGTTTTTTCCTACATCGGGTTCAGGACCCAGGAAGTAAATGTCGGCAGCCAGACAGTCCTCAGTATAGAGCTGGAAGAAAGCACTGAAGTGCTGCAGGAAGCTGTCGTTACGGCGCTTGGAATCAAAAGGGAGAAACGTTCTTTGGGTTACTCTGTAGGTAATGTGAACGGAGACGCGCTGGTAGAGACTCCTCAGAGCAATGTATTGAATGCGCTTAGCGGAAAGGTATCGGGTGTACAGATTTCGCAGATGTCCGGTTCTGCCGGGTCGTCGGTCAACATCGTTATCCGTGGAGCAAACTCACTGAATGGCGATAATCAGCCTTTGTTCGTGATAGACGGAGTCCCTGTAGCCAATCGTCTCAATAACGGGTTTAATGGAGCCGATATGGGTAATCCTATTTCGGATATCAACCCCAATGACATTGCCAACATCTCGATCCTGAAAGGGCCGAGCGCCGCAGCGCTTTATGGCTCCCGCGCGGGTAACGGCGTTGTGCTGATTACGACAAAATCGGGTACTACAGGAAAAAAGGGGATCGGAGTTTCATTCAATACTTCGACAGTAATGGATTTCCCGTTCCGGTACGTAGAAGTTCAAAACAAATTTTCGTCGGGCAAATCGGGGGCTCACGCTTTTGAAGAGCAGGAAAATGAAAGCTGGGGAGCACAGCTCGACGTAGGAGAGCAGTGGGTACAGTGGAATAGCAACGGGCAGAAGGCCCCGCTGGTGTCATACCCCAATCGCTTCAGGGACTTCTTTCAGAAAGGATGGACAAATACCAATAACGCGGCAGTAAGCGGTAACTATGAGAAAGGAAATTTCCGCCTTTCACTGGGGAATATGAGTAATACCGGTATTCTGCCCAATACAGATCTGTCGCGCCTTACGCTGGGGTTCAATTCGACTTATAACCTTACCAGCCGGCTGCGCGCTACAGCGAGTATGAATGTTACGCAATCAGGGTCTAAAAACAGGCCTATCATAGATGGAAACCGGACCGACCCCGTCAGAAGTCTTTACGAAACCGGAGCTCAGGTGAATATTCTTGAAATGCGCGATTACTGGCTTCCCGGTTCCGAGGGCCTTGCGCAGAGAAAGTATAAAGACAAGCAGAATAACCCGTATTTTGTTTTGTACGAAAACTCCACTGGTTTTAAAAGAGATCGTACGGCCGGTAAAGTGCAGCTCGATTACGACATTTCGGACGACTTTTCCTTTATGGGGCGGTACACGCGTGATTCTTACACCGAAATCGATGAGGCTAAAATCGGTTACACCAACTATGAGCAGCCATTGGGGGGATACACCATTGCCAATAAATACAGAAGGGAAGAAAACGTGGATTTCATGCTTTCCTATAAGAAAAACTTTGGCGAAATGTGGAGCCTGAACGCAATGGCCGGTGTCAACAGGCTATCACAGTATAACCAGGCAATCACTAATACCGCGTCCCAGATGACGCTTCCAAGATTGTATACAATCAGCAACGGAGCCCCGGGAGCGGTCGCCTACGACAGCTTCTGGTCGAGAAAACTCCTGTACGGGGTTTATGGATCGGCATCTTTGGGCTTCAAAGATCTGCTGTATCTCGATGTAACCGCGCGGAACGACTGGTCAAGTACGCTACCGAAAGAGAACCGTTCCTATTTCTACCCGTCGGTATCGCTGAGCGGTATCGTATCGGAGATGGTCGACCTTCCGTCGTGGTTTACTTTTGCCAAAGTGAGGGCAGGTTACGCGCAGGTAGGTAATGACGTAGATCCCTACAGTCTCAACCAGACATTTGCTACGACAACAGACTGGGGGTCGGCGAAACGAATGTTCATGGGCGGCACTATGCGGAACCCGATGCTGAAGCCCGAGATTTCAACTTCGAGCGAGATAGGGGCAGACTTGAAATTTTTCAATAACCGGATTGAAGTAGAGGGTACCTATTATATAAGGGACAACAGAAACCAGGTGCTTTCCATCAATGTGCCTATCGAGTCGGGTGCAAGCTACAAGATGATCAACGCAGGGCTTGTTCAAAGCCGGGGCTGGGAGTTAGGCATTTTTACTACGCCGGTAGTTGCGGGTGATTTCAAATGGGATATGAACCTGAACTTCAGCCGTAACAGGACCTACATCAAGGAACTCGCCGAAGGAATAGAGTATTTCCCGTTTGTGTCGTACAGCGGAGCAGAGGTCAGAACGTATACCGGCGGACAGATCGGAGATATCTTCATGAGACCGGTACTTACTGTAAAAGATCCCAATTCGCAGTATTTCGGATATCCGATATTGACCAATACTGGCTTGTACCAAACTGATAATGACGTGAATAACATGGTCAAAATCGGGAACTTCAACCACGATGTAATGGTTGGTATCCAGCCTACATTTACCTACAAAGCCTTTTCTTTGTATGCCAACATCGATTGGCGCCAGGGCGGTTCCTTCTATTCCAATACCATGATGTTCCTGGGTAACAACGGTATGCTGGACGAAACACTTTCAGGAGTGCCTTACGACCGGTCAGTGAGTATTGAAGAGCAGATCAAAGCCGACCCGCATGCCTACTTCGGAAAATGGATCGGAGGCAGAAATGCCGAGTATGGCGGGCTTCCGTGGCCGGTTGAAAACAACAGGGTACAGGATGCCAGCATGAACGTCGGCGTGCGCTCAGGGGGAGTCGATGCAAACGGGGCGCCGGTTTATATAGAAAACCTCGGCGGGCCGACTACCGTATGGCTGGATCCTTTCAATGCATATCGCTATGCACATAGACCCTTCCCTGACCGTAACCTATACAGCGCTACCTATGTAAAGCTGAGAGAAGTAGCATTGACTTATCACTTGCCGAAGAGCCTGCTCGATAAAGTGAAAGTGCAAAGGGCGTCGTTTTCTGTAGTAGGCAACAACCTTTTTGTATGGACCAAAGCTAATAACGGTGTAGATCCGGAACGCGCTTTCCGTCAGAACGGACCGTCTTGGGTACAGGGTGTCGAGTATTACAACGTAATGCCGTGGACAGGCTCGGTTGGGTTTAAGTTGAACGTAGATTTTTAAGATTAGAATAATATGAAACCGATTAAAAAATTAATGGCCGGGCTGGCCGTTATGGTGGGTGGAGCGGTCCTTGTGTCGTGCGAAGACCTCTCAGAAATAAATGAAAACCCCAATAGCGCCGAGTCAGTATCCTCCAATTATATCCTTTCCTATGTACTGGTCAATACCGGTAAAACTCATTATTCGCTTGCTGACCTGTCGCAGCGGATTTCGGGTACGATGCAGTACAGCCAGGTCGGAACGAACTTCAATTCCGAGAAGGTAAATCATTTCGGGTGGACGCACGACGGATGGCCGTGGGCTACCTACTATGATATCCTGCGGAACGTACAGATCATAGGTGAGAATGCCGAAAAGGACAATAACAGGATGTTTAAGGCCATATCGCTTATCCTGAAATCTTTTACCTACGGAGCTGCCACTGATATATACGGGGATATTCCTTACTCGGAGGCGCTCCAGGCAAAGAGCGGGAGCTATTTCCCTAAATATGATGAGCAAAAAGATATCTATAAAGGTATACTGACAGACCTGCGCGAAGCAAATGTATTACTGGGAAGCCTGGAAGCCAAAGACGGCGTGAATGCTTCGTCCGATATTCTCTACAAGGGCGATGCCTCCAAATGGAGGAAGTTTGCCAACTCCCTGCGGCTGCGTTATATCATGAGGCTTTCCGAAAAGAAAGCTGAAATGAGCGCGATCGGGATCAACCTGGATACGGAATTCGCCGATGCGCTGCCGGGCGCTTTTACTGCCAATGCCGATGATGCGAAGATCGATTTCCTGGGTACCAACGGCGAAAACTCTGCTTCGGGAGGGCCGATCAACAGCTCAAACCCCAACTTCGCCGCCAAGATCGGCCAGTCGTTTATCGGTAAGCTGATCGAGATCAATGACCCGCGTCTGCAACGTTGGGCTGAGCCGGTTCAAATGAAATGGCATCCTTCGGCGTCGGCCGACAAGGACACCACTTTTTCCAATATCTTCGGCGATTCCTTTACGGTTACGCTTATGCCTTCCAAGGGAGTTTCTAATGTGGATACCAATATGTATGTAGGGCTTCCTGCCGGTATTCCCGTCATCGAGGCGCTCCTGTACAACAGGGGAAATGTGACTGAAACCTATCGTGACGAAAGAAGCCCGTTCATCTCTTTTACTCATTCGCGCTATCGTAAAAACACCGATCCGCTGATCATGATGAACCTGATGACATACGCCGAAGTGAAGTTTATTGTGGCGGAAGCGGCGGCGAGAGGGATTTTCGGCGCATCGGATGCAGACACTCACTACAAAGCGGCCATTAAAGCGTCGATGGATAAGTGGGCAGTCAACGAGGCGCCATCTTTTGACTTTGAGGCCTATTATGCCCAACCCAAAGTGGCACTTTCGGGGGCTACCGACAAATGGGAACGTGTGATGGAGCAAAAATGGATTGCTTCCTGGCTTACCCCCGAGTCGTGGTTCGACTGGAGAAGAACCGGTTATCCTAAGCTCCAGGCCGGATCTGCTGCGTTTTACGGCCCGGATCTTCCTTTGCGTTTCATGTATCCCGCGCCTAACCTGGATCCCAATTACCTTCCTAATTACGAGGCCGCGTTGGGCCGTCTGGAAGCTACGACCCGTATTCCGGCTGGACAGAGCAAGGATCATCATTACGCTAAAATGTGGGTGTTGCAGGGAACGGGCAAGCCTTGGTAAAAAAAGCCCCCCTCTATCAATAGTCCTAAACAGGTCGTTGTCGATATTATAAAGACAACGACCTGTTTTATGTGTCAACGGGCTTTAGCTGTCGGCTAAGCCAGAAATCCCAAACCTGACGTGAAAAAAGATATCATTTTAAAAATACTGACATTACTAGTATTCCTGGCTGCGGCTCCGCGTCCTTCTAACGGGCAGATCGATCTTTCCAAAGCGAAGCTTTACGTGGCAGTCGGTGAAAAAAGTAAGCTGATGCGTACGCAGGAGGTGCTCATGGGTGAAATTGCTTCCCGGACTTCGATCATGCTCCCTTCTGCTGCCAGGCTACAGCCGGGCACAGGACCTTATATCATACTCGCTCTCGAAGACGATGTTTTCCAGCTTCCCGAAGCATTGAGGAAGCAATACCTGTCGTTGCCCTCTATACAGAAAGAAGGGTTTAAGTTTTTTGTAAATGAACAGCTGAAAGCCGCTGTGATAGTCGGAAAAGACGAAAGAGGCCTGCTGTATGGCGTCGGGCGTTTTTTGAGGAAAGCCGACCTGGCGCCCCGGAGCATCTTGTTAAACGGAAACCCTGCTATAGCGACCAGCCCCGTTTACCCGATAAGGGGGCATCAGCTGGGGTACAGGCCGAAAACAAACTCATATGACGCCTTTACTGTCGGGCAGTTTGATCAGTATATAAGAGAGCTTGCCTTGTTTGGCGCCAACAGCATCGAGATCATGCCTCCGAGGACCGACGATCATTTTACAAGCCGGCACATGAAAATACCGGCTATAGATATGATCAGGGAGCAGTCCCGGATCGCTGCCGGCTACGGGATGGATGTCTGGATGTGGTATCCTAACCTGGAAAAAGATTACAGCAATCCTGAAACCATCAAACAGGAGCTGGCCGAGAGGGAGGAAGTTTTTAAGACCGTGCCCAGGTTAAACGCTCTTTTCGCGCCCGGTGGTGATCCCGGCGACCTGGAGCCGGACGAGCTATTTGAGTGGATGGGAAAGGTGGCCGCACTTTTGCAGAAATATCACCCGGATGCAAAGGTCTGGATCTCGCCGCAGTCCTTCCGCCCCGATAAACCCTGGTTTGATGCTTTTTTCAACCACGTGAACAAAGATTACCCCTGGCTGGGCGGTATTGTATTCGGGCCCTGGGTCAAAGTGCCTATAGAAGAAATAAGGGCCCGGGTTAACCCTGCCGTACCGATCCGGAACTACCCGGATATAACCCATTCACTGGCGTGCCAGTATCCCGTTCCGGACTGGGATATGGCCTGGGCCGCAACGCTGGGGAGGGAGGCTGTAAATCCGCGTCCTTATGACCAGAAGCTGTTCCATAATGACGTAGCACAGTATTGCCAGGGTAGTATCAGCTATTCGGAAGGGACCAATGACGACCTGAATAAATTTGTATGGAGCGATCAGGACTGGGACCCTGAGACCGACGTGATGGAAACCCTGCGGGATTATTCGCGGTTTTTCTTCGGCCCGGAGTTTGCAGTAACCGGTGCATGGGCGATCGCTGCCCTGGAAGAGAACAGCAGGGGAGCGATCCTGCCGAAGGAGTCGATCGGCAGGACGTTGCTTCAATGGCAGGCAATGGAGCGCAAGGCGGATCAGAAGTTGCTGGGCAACGCCAGGTTTCAGATGGGACTTATACGCGCCTATTTCGACGCCTACATACGCGAGCGGCTGATCTATGAAACCAACCTCGAGCAACGTGCCAGGGAAGTTCTGGCGCAGGCCAAAGCGGAAGACGTGCGTGAAAAAATAAAGACAGCGTCAGCATTGCTGGAATCCGGCTGGAAATCGCCTGTCAGGCAGGACCTGAAGCAGAAGTGCCTTGATCTGGCAGATTCCCTGTATAAAAGCATCGGCGCCCAGCTCACGATAGAAAAGCACGGAGCCATGGCGGGGCGAGGTAACTTTATTGACAACATTCAATTTCCATTGACGGAGGCTCCCTGGCTGCTTGTCAGGCTCGAAAGCATTACGAAGCTCTCTGATCCTGCCGGGCAATTGACTGAAGTCGGAGAGATGCTACATCGTACGGATCCTGGCCCCGGAGGTTTTTATGACCATCTGGCGAGCCCCGAAAGCCGGCACAGGATTGTTTCCGACGTTAGCTGGAAAGAAGATCCGGGAAGCCTCAGGTCGCCCCGTACCGGGTTTGGCCTTAGCCTTCCGGACAATTCTTCGTACCGGGATATCGAAGGCGTTGCCCGCAGAGTACCCCTCGTCCCCAGAAACTGGAATAACCAGATCGAGGCAATCTATGATACGCCGCTGCGGGTACGCTACGACAACCTCGAAAAAGATGCCGCCTACCGCATCCGGGTAGTATATACCGGGCGTTTTAAATCAAATATCAGGCTGGAAGGCGACAACGTGCAGGTACATGATTATATAAAAGTAGGCACGCAACCGGTCTACGAATTTGACGTGCCCCATGAAATCACACGCGACGGCACGGCCGAATTTACCTGGACCTGTAAAGAAGCAGAAAGAGGCTCCCAGGTTTCGGAAGTCTGGCTAATAAAAACAAAATAACTAAGCCCCGCAGGGGTGATATACGCATAACCCCGCGCAGCCCGGGGATAACCAAGCAGAAAATGACCAAAGACCACCTACTTAACAAACTAAACGCCGGATCCAACGTCTACGGCACATGCGTAACCGCCACATCTCCCTCATGGCAGCACGCCGCTGCCGGGACCGGCATCGATTTCGTCTTTATAGACACGGAGCACATCCCGCTGGATCGCGCCGACCTGTCGAAGCTCTGCCAGCACTACACTGCGCTCGGCGTAACGCCCATCGTAAGGATCCCGAAACCGGATCCTTTCCTTGCCTGCCAGGCAATCGACGGCGGCGCTATCGGTGTAGTGGCCCCTTACCTGGAAGACCCGGCCCAATTCCGCGAGCTTACCGGGGCTATCAAATACCGTCCGCTGAAGGGAGAAAAGCTGGAGGCGCTCCTTGCCGGGAAAGAAGCGCTTTCTGAGGAGATGGACCAATATGTGAGGAATTACAACAAGGGAAATCTTTTTATTGCGAATATCGAGAGCGTACCTGCTCTCGAAGACCTGGATAACCTGCTGTCGGAACCCGGGCTGGATGGTGTTTTCATAGGGCCGCACGATCTGTCGGTCAGTATGGGCCTGCCCGAAAAATATGATCACCCCGATTTCGAAGAAGCCGTTCGTACCATAATCCGTAAGACACGGGAGAAAGGCCTGCATATCGGGGTGCATTTTTCACTTGAACCCGAACGGCAGGTAAAATGGGCGAAGGAAGGGGCCAATATCATTGTGCACAGCTTCGACATAGCGCTGTTCAGGCAGCGGCTGGCGGCAGATCTGAAGGTGATCAAAGGAGCCCTGGGTGAAACGGACGGAGAAGTGAAGGGAGGGCAGCTGATTGTCTGAAAGTTTTTCTACCTTCGTTCCTCGGATTTTACTGTTAAAGAGTTGGCCTGGTATCATACATTTTTTAATGGCGTTCCGCAACGCGCATGGAAGTTGGGGCAAAGTGAAGAACAAAGCGAATTTGAAGCGGAATTCCTCTGGGATATCATGAACCTGGATGAAGGGAGCAAAGTACTGGATGTTTTTTCGGGGTACGGTCGTCATGCTATTCCCCTGGCGAGGAATAAGGTAGAGATGTGGTGCGTGGATATTTCATCTGAATACTGCGAGGAACTGGCAATAGAGTCGAGAGAGCAACATCTCGGTATACAGGTGCTTTGCGACGATTTTCTAACTGCTACCCTGCCTCCGGTGCAAATGGATGCGGCCTATTGCATGGGCAACAGCCTGAGCTTTTTTGACAGGGAGAATATGCTTGTCTTTTTTGAAAAGATAGCTGAAGGATTGAATACGGGAGGAATGGCCGTCCTGCATAGCGCTATGCTGGCGGAAAGTGTTCTGCCGGCATTCCAGGAGAATACATGGATGGAAGTAGGGGAAGGAAGTGAAAAGATCTTTTACCTGGCACAGAATGAATTCGACGCGGTAGAAGGACTTATCCGGGCCAGGTTGACTTATTTGTCTGAAAATGAACGAAATACCTATAATATTGAACAGTACGTCTATACTTTGAATGAGCTGAAAAGCTTTTCTGAAAATGCGGGAATGGAAGTGACCGAAGTATTTTCAGCGATAGACGGAGAGCCATTCAGGCTCGGAGATGAAGAGGCTTTTATTTTATTGAAAAAATCCCAGGCCTAAACCCGGGATTTTTCAATAATTCACCCTTCGACTCCGCTCAGGGGCCATAATTCATAATTCCCCTACACCCTAAGATTCCAGCCAAAGATATCTTCGCTTCTGCCGGTCCTGAGCTTTTCCAGGAAATCTTTAACCCTTACCGGGAATGAGCTTTCCGTCAACTCCGGCAGCGCATAGTCGACGCCCTCGTAAGCGATATGGGAGAAAGGAGAAACCACGGCAGCGGTTCCCGCCCCGAAAGCGGCATCAAGCCGTCCCTCTCTGGCTGCATCTATGACTTCGGCTACGGATACTCTCCGCTGCTCGACCGGGATATTCCAGTATTCGGCCACGGCAATGATACTTTTACGTGTAACGCCGTCGAGGATACTGCTGGAAACTGCCGGCGTAATAAGCTTGCCGTCAATGACAAACATGACGTTCATAGTTCCGGACTCTTCTACATAGAGGTGTTCTTTCGCATCAGTCCAGATGAGCTGGTCATATCCCTCCTGCTGGGCCAGCTTGGCGGGATAGAGGGAACCTCCGTAGTTGCCTCCGCATTTTGCGGCTCCCACACCACCCTCGGCGGCGCGGATGTATTCTTTTTCAACTTTGACTTTTACCGGCTTGCTGTAGTAGTTGCCTACCGGGCAGGTCAAAATGACGAAATAATAGGTGTCTGAAGGTTTTACACCGATATACTCATCGGAAGCAAACATATAGGGCCGTATATAAAGAGACTGTCCTGCTCCCTCGGGCACCCAGTCGCTGTCGAGACGGATGAGCTCCTGCAGGCCCCCGATAAATATTTCCTCAGGTACAGGCGGCATGCACATTCTCTGTGCCGAGAGGTTGAACCGCTTCCAGTTATCGAAAGGCCTGAAGAGAAGCACCTCGCCTTCGGGGCTTCTGTAGGCTTTCATCCCTTCGAAAATAGTCTGCCCGTAGTGAAGCGCGGCGGTGGCAGGGCTCAGCGAGAGGTTGCCATAAGGTATGATCTGGTTCTGTCCCCACTGCCCGTCACTATAGATCGATACAAGCATGTGGTCAGAAAAACTGCGGCCAAAAACAAGGTTGGAAAAATCGACTTCCGCAATACGCGAATGCTGTGTTTTCCTGATTTCAAATGTGGTGGTCTCCGTTGCCATAACAACTAATTATTTTAATATTCCGCCCCGTGAAAGTAAAGATTACAGGGGTGTCCGCAAGTTAGAAAAAATAATTCTATCGAGTTGACACAATTCTGCAAAACAATATTTCATCGGCGGGGAGTCCAATAAATTTCTTCTGCACCCAGCTCTTTTGACATAAGGCGGGTCATTACAAATAGATAGTCCGACAAGCGGTTAAGATACCTGATGATGATCTCATCGACCGGTTCGGTTTCCGAAAGTCTGACCACCGCTCTTTCAGCCCTTCTGCAGACTGTCCGGGCCAGGTGTCCGAACGAAACGTACTGGTGGCCGCCCGGCAGGATAAAAGATCTGAGCGGTTCAAGACTTTCCTGCATTTCATCGATTTCCTTTTCCAGGAGCAATATATCTCCTTCCAGCAGATCAGGGATCCTGTTTGAATTCTTCTCCGGTGCCAGAGCGAGGTTGGCTCCTATGGTAAAGAGCCGGTCCTGAATTTCCTTCAGTATCCCGCTTCTTGAGAGGTTGATGTCCAGATCGCGCAGAAGCCCGATGTGTGAGTTCAGTTCGTCTACTTCTCCGTAAGACTCGATCCTGGCAGCAGATTTGCTGACTTTTTTCCCTCCGATAAGAGAAGTGATCCCTTTATCGCCCGTTTTTGTATAGATTTTCATGATTTTCTGCGATAAGGGCAATAAGGTATGCCTTTTCGCTACTAAGATTTTAGAATATAATCTTTTCCATATTATTTGAGTTCTATGGTCTTGAAGTTGAATCAAGCCTATTTCTTGTAGAGAATCTTGTTTTAATCACATAGCTGGATTCGACAGAGAAAGTGCAGACCCTTAGGGTCGGCCTGCTCTGTAGCCCCGGGTTGAAACCCGGGGCTACAATGATGTCGATCCTAACGGATCTTGTCCTCCTGTCTACCGGCTTGGGATCATATGTTAGCAAGCCGTAATATCGGCATTTTCCAGAGATTTTACACTGATATGACCTTTGTTTGATTTTAGC
>CAZLGW010000054.1:0-29428 GCA_964559125.1 uncultured Cytophagales bacterium | reverse complement strand
CGTAAATGAATTTAAATTTACCCATAAGCTGTCCTCTAAATAGGGAGTACTTCACAAGCTACCTGAAAGAAATAAACTGTTCCGGAAAGAGTACTTTCCGGAATGGCTTATTGATGAAAAACAATTCCTGAATGCCTGTAAGGATGATTTGAAAATTTACAAGGAAATCAGCAGCCTTGCTAAATTACTCTCAGGAAATAGAGAAAGGGGAAAAATGGAACAGTTAGTCCAAATATCCCGGGAACACGAGTTTATCCTCGCTTTCGACAGTACGGTAATCACTCTTTACTATCTACGCCATCTTTTTTCCCAGAAATATGAAAATCAGAATGTGCTCGTAGCCACGGGAAATGAAAAAGACAAAGATAGCCATAAAGTAATGCAAACATTTCATCTCAATTCGGCTTCAAAGGGGAAATTTATAGGTTTGTGCTCTGATAAAATGTCGGAAAGTATTGATCTGCAAAAAGCGTCTTGCGTTATGCTGTTAGATATGCCAAGTGTACTACGTGTTGTAGAGCAGAGAATAGGCCGTGCCGACCGAATGGATAGTCCGCATGAGGAGATAGCCATATATTGGCCAAAGGATTCTGAAGAATTTTTTACCACTATGCTCGAAAACGCACCAGTTACAGACGATATCGACACCAAAATTGCATCATGCATTATAGGTATTGCTGATGATAAAGTGAAGCTATAGAGCTTTACGTTTTATTTTTATCAAAAATTAGGGTAAAGCCTCTTCGAGGTGTCATAGTTACAGGAATCAGGTCCTCAACATCGAACCGGCTTTGAATGAATCTGGATCAGCAGGAGCAACCGCCATACCTCGACCGGGATAGCGCCGTCGAGTTTGAAACGGTTTTTAAGAAATATTTCGGACGCCTCCACGCCTATGCCTTCACTATCGTAAAAGATGAAGTGATGGCGGAGGAAATGGTGCAAAACGTATTCTGTCGCCTCTGGGAGAAGGCAGAGCAGGTCTCCATACGCGGACCAGTAAGCGCCTATCTTTACCGCGCCGTCCATAATGAGAGCCTCAATTACCTTAAGCACCTGAAAGTAAGGGAAGTATACGGCTCATACCGGGAGCAGCGGGAGGAGTATACCACCGATACCCTCCACCAACTCGAACATGACGAGCTCCAACGGCGGTTTCATGAAGCGCTGAACGAGTTGCCTGAAAAATGCCGGACTATCTTCCAGCTGAGCCGATTTGAAGAACTCAGGTATCATGAGATTGCCACCCGTCTCGATCTGCCGGAAAAGACGGTGGAAAACCAGATGGGAAAGGCACTCAGGTTGCTGCGCTCGAAACTGGCCGAATTCCTGCCGTTCTGGCTTTTAATCCTCTTTCAACATTAAACTATCGTCAATCCATGGATATGTCCTTACATCCCTCCCCGGCCGATCAACTGCTGATCAGGTATATGCTCGGGGAAGCTACCGAAGCCGAAAAGGCGGAGGTTGAAGCCTGGCTGGACGAAAATCCCGCCAACCGGAAGTACTACGAGGGTTTTGAGTACCTCTGGAAGGAGAGCCGTTTGCAGGCGTCTTCTTCGGTGGTCAATGAAGATGAAGCCTGGGAGCGATTCATGGAAAGGGTTGGAGAAAAAGAAAAGCCGGTACATCCGCTTACTGTCCGCCCCTGGTTCCGGGCTGCGGCAATGGCAACGCTACTGGCCGGCGCAGCCTGGCTTGTCTATATGTGGCGGGGAAGCACGCCGGAGATGATTATCCGGCAGGCGGGAACGGCAGTGCTGACCGATACCCTTCCTGACGGATCTGTCGTTACTCTCAACAAAAGCTCGTCCCTGTCGTACACCAATCCTTTTTCGCAGAACAAGCAACGCAGCGTCGCATTGGAGGGAGAAGCTTTTTTTGAAGTAACCCCTGACAAAGAAAAGCCTTTTGTGATCACCGTCAACGACGTAACGGTTAAGGTAGTCGGTACATCCTTTAACGTGAAAGGAACGTCCGAACGCACGGAGGTCGTAGTAGAAACCGGCCTGGTAAAGGTAGAAACCCGAGGGCAGGAGGTCAGTGTGAGCCCCGAAGAAAAAGTAACGGTAGAGGCCGGGAACCCGGTAATACGCAAAGAGCAAACCAGGGATTCTTTCCACCAGTTTTACCGCACCGGCAAACTCGTTTGTGACGACATCCCGTTGAGGGAGGTAGTAGCTAAACTCGGCGAGTTGTACGAGACCGAAATACACCTGCCCGATCCGGCTGCAGGCAACCTGGTGATCAATACGACTTTCGAGGGCGAGTCATTACCCGATGTATTGAAGGTTATCGCAGAAACATTCAATTTAAGGCTCGCAAAAGAAGGCGATGCTATCATCCTGAAATAGGGTGTATATTTCGAAATGATAGTGTTGCTGAAGAAAATATGGAAAGTCGTATTGCTTTTTATCCTGTCGTGTGCAGTTCCCGGCATGGCGCAGCGTCTATTGGATAAGCCGGTAAATGTAACTGCCGACCGCCAGCCGGTCGGCACGGTTTTGCAAACGCTGAGCGAACAAAACGGGTTCTATTTCTCTTATAACAGCGCGATCATACCCGGCGACAGCCTCGTCACGCTTACCCTCCGCAACGAAACACTCCGCTATACACTTTCCCGGCTCCTCGGGCCGTCGTTCAGGTACAAAGAAACAGGCAGTCATGTCATTATTCAGAAAACGGAGGTACGGGAAAAGTACTCCCATATCACCGGCACCGTTTACGATGCTGAAAACGCCGGGCCTATCGCAATGGCGAGTATCTACTCGCCCTCCCGGCTCATAGCCGCTATCAGTGAAGACGACGGGACCTTCAGGCTCCGGGTCAAAGAAAATGCCTATCCCCTCGACCTCACGGTAAGCAGGATAGGATATGCCGACACGCTGATCTCTATCCCCGGCGCAGGTCATCCCGACTTACAGATCGCCCTGAGGATGAAACCGGTATCTCTCGACGAGGTATTGATCTACCCATATGGCGACGACCGCACCTGGTTTGCCCGTCATTTGGTGTCCAGATCACTACGCGAACAGGCTAAAAACCTGGGGGTATTTTTTGTATCATTGCCCTACCAGGTATCGCTGACACCCGGCCTCAGCACGCAGGGAAGGATGAGTACGCAGATAACCAACAAGCTATCAATCAACATAATAGGCGGATATACCGCCGGAGTAAACGGGGTAGAACTGGCCAGTACATTCAATATATCCCGGAGAGATGTACGCTACCTGCAGCTCTCCGGGATGTTCAATATCGTATCGGGGAATGTCACAGGCCTGCAGGCAGCCGGCATCCACAACCAGGTTCTCGACTCACTGAACGGTGTGCAGGCTTCAGGTCTTATCAACCTGGTAAAAGGAAGCGTGAAGGGAGCTCAGCTGGCAGGAGGATTGAATGTGGCAAGCGGGCGGATGAGGGGCTGGCAGGTTGGCGTGGTCAATGTAGCTCACCAGTTGAAGGGTGTCCAGATCGGTGTCGTCAACATAGCCGACAGTTCCGCCGGGTACAGCATAGGGATTGTAAATTTCATACGGAACGGAAAGGGAGAATTCGGAATAACCGCATCAGACCTTGCGCCTGTCAATCTCACCTGGAAAACAGGTACCCGGCAGCTATATAGCTTTCTGACCGCCGGCGCTTCGCGGAACTCCGGTAAACCGGTCTACGTGTGGGGTATGGGCTTAGGTAAGGAATTCCGTTACACCCAGCATCTCTCTTCCGCCGCAGAGCTTGGCACCCATACGGTCTTTGCAGGCGACTGGGAGCGTACAAAAAATGTCGCGCGGGTCCAGGCTCTCCTGCAATGGGATATGCCGTCGCGGCTTCGGTTCTATGCCGGGCCTGTGCTGTCCTTCGATTTTAAACGCAATCACACATCAGGCGATGGACATGCAGAATTACCTTCTGCAGCTTATCCTCATTTCAACTTCGGCCGGAGCGGCACGGCATGGCTCGGATGGCAGGCAGGCCTTAGCTGGCGTTACGGCACACTGTTTTAAAAAAGATCGAAAAAAATTAGGGTAAGGAAAGAGTGGGTTGTCATACTTGTGAGACCAGGAAAGGTTCCTGTCTGTAATTAATCGGATTTTATTATCCAGGAAAATTAAAAGCATCTATCTTATGAATTTTTTATCGAAAGCACTTCTGTGCCTTAGCGGCACTGCGGCTACATTTTTGCCTTCGCTTCCTCTTTCGGCCCAATCAGACAGTACCCGTCTCTTTCACATAGGGCTCGTCTACCCCATCAGCTCCAATGGCACCAAAGCCGCCGATTATACCAACCGTATCTCTCTTCATAGCATCGCAGGTGTCTCACGCGCAGAAACCGGCATCGCACTTTATGGCGCGGTGGGAATTGTAAAAGAGAATACCGACGGCCTGATCGCTTCCGGCTCTCTGAACCTGATCGGCGGCGATGCACGCGGCGTTCTACTGTCAGGTGCAATGAATATCGTCGGCGGTACATCTACCGGCTTGCAGGCCTCAGGCGTTGCAAACGTCGCCCGGGCCTCACGGGGAACCGCCCTTGCCGGAGTAGCCAACCTTAGTGAAGGCAGCGCCGGGATACAGGTAGCAGGTCTCCTGAACAAGGCTACAGACACCGACAATCAGGTGGCAGGCCTGATCAACGTAGCCAAACGGGTAAAGGGAGTGCAAATAGCAGGCCTGATCAACATTGCCGATAGCAGCGACTACCCCCTGGCCGTTCTCAACTTTATTAAAAACGGGGAAAAATCAGTCGCTCTTACCATAGACGAGACGCTCACCGGTATCGCTTCATTCCGCTCTGGCGGCCGCGTGCTGTATGGCATACTGGGAATTGGCTACAACTTCAGGAGCCATGAGAAACCCGTTTATGGAGTTAAATCCGGGCTGGGTGCGCATATCTCCCTTGGCAATTATTTCAGGATCAATACCGAAATTACCAACCAGCATCTTTCCGATTTCAGAAAGGGCCAGTACGTTAAACATAGCATACGTATATTACCTGCCGTAAAGACCGGTTCGCTGGAGTTTTTTGCAGGTCCTACTATCAACTATCTCAACTATTGCGAGGGTAAAGATTTTGCTGGGATCGACCGGTTCCTGTGGAGCCGGCAACGCTCGCGTGACTTCCAGGGAATTTATCTGGGCGTAGTAGGCGGAATCCAATACTGCTGGTGACATCCCTGCTTGCATTCTTGTTATACCGGGTAATCGGCTATCGAAAGGCGGTGGTGAGACAAAACCTGAGAATTGCGTTCCCTGACATGAGCAGCGCAGGCCTTAAATCGACCGAAGCGGGTTTCTACCGGTACTTCGCGACCCTGATCACGGATTACCTGAGATTCTTCCTTCACCCGGACAGATGTCCGTCGGTCAGCGCCCGGTACGAAAACTGCTGCGAAGTGGAAAAACATCTTCGGAACGGGAGAGACATCGTATTACTGGCCGCCCATACGGGTAATTGGGAATACCTGAGGAAACTTCCCGAAATCCTTCAGGCAAACGTGATTACGGCCTACACTCCGGTGAAACCCGCGAGCCTCGATGCACTGGTACTGAAAATCCGCAGGCGCTATGGCATGTCGCTCATTCCGCGGGAAAAATGGTACCGGCATTGCCTGAAGGCCAGCCGGAACCTGCCGAACGTATTCCTTGCCATCGCCGACCAGCGACCGTCGCAACATGGAAACGAGCAGGTCGATTTTTTCGGCCGAAAGACAGATTTCCATAAGGGTGCCTTCCGGCTCGCCGCGCAAAGGAAAGCTATTCTTATGTATGTGGAAGCGGAATATGACGAATCAGGATTTTGTACATTCCGGTTTCTGCCCCTACCGGAAAGAAACCCCGAGCAGGCTTATTACACGCAACTGGAACAAACGATCCGACGGACTCCGGCCTGCTGGCTCTGGTCGCATCGTCGCTGGAAATTCAACGATAGTTCCGAAAATATAGGCAAAATCATCCATGAGCAGGTGGTAGCTTAGTTCCAGCACTCAGGATCAATCTCGCGATCCGGCTGCTAAAACCTGGCTTGCCCCTATTGTCTTCGTTACGAGCCACCTGAGAACACATTCAACGCCTCCCCGACGGAAGCAACAAAATTGATATGCCTGCCTTTGTTGCTTTCGTAGATAAAGTCCCGGAGGCTTTTACTGCTAAATGAGGAAAAATCGCCTACTATAGCCAGGCGTACCCGGTAATTGGAAAACTTTTGCAGGATATCTCCCGCCATTTTATTTTTCAGATCAAAAAAATCCGGTGTAATGTTCTTCTGATGAATGATGACATGGTCGAATCCCTGGTAATAAACATTGCCCAGCAGATCCAGCGCGTCTTCGGTATTCTGAATGACCACATCGTCTGAAATGACCTCCGCAATGGCGGTACCAACTGTTTGGTGAGATTGAATATTCATATTTTCCAAAGGTAGAATTCCCGATTTTGAATTCCTCTTTTTTGGAAAGCAAATGTCAGGTTAAAATTCTGTCAAAACCATCCGAATCTGAGAATCCCCTACCCGCATCATTTAATGTGAGCCAGGGACGCTTTCACTGTGTTATAATTAACGGCATGAAATAGCCATAGGGCTACAATCTTTTTTTTACTACCCATTATTCTTAATTTTCGCAGACACTCAAAAACTAGATTATGAAAACGACACTAATCATTTCTCTCCTGCTGACAGCCGCTGCCTGTAATCCTAATACCCGGCAAACCACAGGTGACGATACCGATCCGGCTGATGAGGATACCGCCAGGATGACTATCCAGATACCAGAAACTATATGCTATGAAAATATTTCCGCAAGAGATACGGTCACATTAAAAGTAGAAACCTTCCCCAACGTAGTCACCGGGACGCTTGTTTATAGTTTCTTTGAAAAAGACAAAAACACTGGGGAAATAGAAGGAAAGTTGATGGGAGATACGCTACTGGCAGACTATACTTTTACATCGGAAGGTACGCGTTCGACAAGGCAGGTAATATTTCTTATCAGGAATAGCGTTGCCATCGAGGGATATGGGGAGGTGGTAGAGAAAGGCGGCAAAATGATATTCAAAGACATAAGGGAGATCGACTTCAGCAAGGGGATGAAATTGGAAAAAGTCTCGTGTGTGGAGGAGATTTAGCTACATGTAAGGCATAAATAAGCTTCTCATCTATTTCATTATTAAGAAGATACAATACATGCTCAGCACATATTATTGCCCATTTCATTAACTCGCGATGATTCTCTTTTGTAAGAGGTCCTCCGCGATGTTCCGCAATGAACGGATAGCGGTTTGATTGTTCTGCAGGTTTTTTCAGATTCTTGTTTTGCATAGTTCATACACCTTAAACTCTCAATCTTTTTTCTTCCCTATCGCCTTAAAATTTAAGATAAGCGCAAGCCTCGAATACAACATTGGCGTACTTACCTTGCCCTGTAAAGATTCGACGACTTTGTCTTCCTGGTAAAAAACATCCGTCAGCGTCAGGGTATAGTTTACTTTTCTACGGAAAGGCTGCAAAATACCCACGTTCAGGGCCAGTCCCAAACGGGAATTGAGCTTGCATTGGGCTGAAATTTGCGGAGAAACAGCAAATGACTGGATTTCGTCCAGTTCGGACATAACGTGTTGATGGATAAAATTTGTGCCTTCTTCTTTATAGTAAACACTCCTTTGAGGCACTCCTCGCGGTGTCTCAAACACGATCATCCCGGCAAGCAACCCCGCCTCGAGCCACAACCTACCAGCGTTTTTCCTGTAAAATGCGCCTCCTGCCACAAAGCTTGTTTCCAGTGTCTGCCGGCTTCCTTCAAGTTCCATTTCCCGGTAGGTCGGCGGAATATACTCTTCCCGGTAAAAGGATGCCTTCCTACTATAGATATAAGGTGTCAGCGAAACCTTAACTTCCCAGCCGATACCCCAATTTTCATTAAAATAGTAGTGAAGTCCGCCCGACAACCCCGGAAGTACCCGGCTTCGGCCCATACCGCTGAAGAGATCGCTTTTCAGCGGGGCCGTCACGCTGCCACCGACTATCATCATAAAGCGCGTCGGCTTATCGCCCACTGTCTGAGCTCCGGCATAATCGCTCCCGGCAAGCACCAGCAAAAGGCAAATCCATCTTTTCATCGGAGTGTGACCGGGTTAGTAACCTTTTCAAATTCCTCATAGTAGTTCCTGAACCTTATGACTACCTTAAACTGAGCGACTTTCGGGATTGACGGAGGATTCATAAGCAACACGGGCATGACGTAGTTTCCGTTGGAGTCAAAACTGTTATAAAAAACGCTCGTCTTAAGCCTATTCAATGGCTGGTAAGATACCTGATAGGTCGATGACCCGGTTACAAGGTGGAAATACTCCGTTACTTCCGACCCTGCCGTATGCGCTTCATCAAAATCGTGATTGGTATAAATCCGGATATATTCAACAGCCCAGGTGGCCGGACTGCCCTTTTCACAGTTGCTGGGATAATAGGGAGCAAGCGGATACGTATCACGCAGTGAAACAGCCCTGCCCGGCTTATCGGCAAATACTATCGCCAGTCCAAAGGCATTCCGGTTCAACGACTCGCTTTCCGATTGCACGGGCCAACTGCCGCTATTGTCGATATTCAGCAAAGACAAGTCCCGGGCTTCAAAACCAGGCTGGGCAGGCGGCTCGCTACAAAAGATGCAGGATGTAACACCAGTTAGTAAAAGAATGACCGGGAATAGTGATCTAAGAGAGTTCATATCTCCAAAGATAGGAATTCGACTGAGAAGGTTGGAAGTCGGTGAGAACAGGAGCGCTCATCCCGGGTTTCTTATTTATTCATTAAATTTGACCTGCCTTGATTTGTGTCTTCACAGACCACGCCATACCTTAACAACTCAACGTAATGAATCTTTTCCAGCCCGACTATAGGGCTTTTCAGCCGTCAGAAGTCAGCTTTCAGCCGTCGGGCCTGGCCGCGATCAACTATCTAACCACACTTCACCTTACTCCTATGAGAAACTATTTTTACTCCCTTTTTCTCCTGACTCTATTGGGAGGTATTTCTTACAGTGTATCCGCAGTAGACATTTCAGCTACGCTCCCGACTGCCGACGGCGACCGCAGCTATATCATTCACGCGCCGGGCTCGTTTGTAGCTCGTGATTTACCGGTGGTATTTGTATTGCATGGAGACGGCGGTACCGGCACCTCGATCAAAGGCTATTCCGGGTTTGATAACCTGGCCGATAGCGAGCAGTTTATGGCCGTTTACCCGTCTGCCCAAAGCGGAAACTGGAGCCGTGCGAAAGGCGAGCTTAAAGACGTCAATTTCATCTCGGACCTGATCGACTACCTGTGCCAGGTGTACAAGGTCAACACGTCCAGGATATACGTCACAGGGCATTCGGCAGGAGGATTTATGGCCTATAACCTGGGGATGTCCCTTCCTGGCAAGATCACAGCGATCGCGCCCGTAGCCGGTAATATGTATGGCGTCAACGGGTTCAACTGGAATAATTTCTTTTCCTCGCCCGAGTTCCGGCCACTACCGGTAATGCATATACACGGCGATACGGACGGTACCGTCGCCTACCCCGACCCCAACCATACACCCGATGCCTGGAATGAATGGCCGCTCTCGTCCCTGGCGTATTATACGTGCGGCCAAACTACCTACAGTCTTCCTCAGCAGGATCTCACGCCGTCAGGCTCGGTCAAAAAGCTGTCGTTTTGCTCCGGTGCGGTGGAGCTCAGCCTAATACGGATCGTCGGGGGCGGGCATGGTTGGCCGAATGTCTCCGGCTGGAACGTATCCGTGGCTATCTGGGATTTTTTCAGGAATTATGCATTGGACGATGTAGAGCCGTGCGAGACCAAAGTGCTGCAGGCTGCTCACCGCAACATTATGGACCCCTGCGGATATCCGTTTGTGCCCCGGGGTGTAAACTATTCGCTGCTCGACGATTGGGACTTCCCGGCCAACCTGCCAACTACCGAAAAATCGACCCAGATCGTCCAGGCCAACCCCAACCTGGTACGTATCCAGTGGTATGCCGACTATGGTCAGCCAAGCCGTCCGGCTTATAGTCTCGCGCATCTCGACGAGGTTATCACCCGCTTCCGCAACGCAGGCATCGTATCAATGGTCGGGCTTTGGGATCTTACCTGCAGCAACGATTATTCCCGGTTCAACTCCGTCGTAACGCCCTGGTGGCAGCGAAGCGACGTGTTAGCGCTCATCGAAAAGCACCAGTCCTTCCTGATGGTGAATCCGGCCAATGAATTCGGCAATGTAAACTGGACCGGTAATCCCGCTACGGCTCTGGCTACCTGGACAGCACATTACAAAAACGTGATCACCGCATTGCGATCGGCCGGGATCCGGGTTCCCATCGTCATCGATGCACCCGATTGCGGCACCAGCCTGCAACCGCTGCTGGATAAAGGAAACGAGCTTCAAAACCACGATCCTCTACACAACCTGGTCTTTTCAGTACATGCTTATTGGGCGCAGAACTTCTATTCTGACAGCCAGTTATCTACTCTCATACAGAATATATCCAATGCCAATGTGCCTGTCATGCTGGGAGAAGTGGCTAACTACCAGACCGACACCCAGCCCTGCCAATATACGATCAATCTCGACCACCTGCTGACAGAAGCCCAGAACAGGAATGTAGGCTGGTTGGCCTGGACGTGGTTTAAAGACCATTGCTCCGACCGGCAGCTCTCTCCTTCCGGACTGTTTTCAGGGCTATCTGCCTATGGAAACCAGGTTGTCAACAACAGCACCTACGGCCTGAGCGCTCACGCTACCAAAATGCATACCGAATGCCTGGACGGTGGTTCATTGCCGGTCACGCTGGCCGGATTTGACGTGACGCTCGCTGAAAATAGCCGGTCGGTGCAGATAAACTGGAAGATCGGCTCCAGGCATGGTTTCTCCCATTTCGAGCTGGAAAGAGGTCAAAATATAAAAGATCTGGGGCTTATCGCTCATATTCCGGCACAATCTTCCGGCAGTGAAATATCCGGCTCCTACCGCTGGATTGACGCTAATGCAACAGCGGGTATCCATTACTACCGGCTTAAAACGGTCGACCAGGATGGTTCGGTCTCTTTCTCACAAATCAAATCAATCGTCATCCAGGAAGGGGCAAATGCCGATTTTGAAATAAGGCCGGTCCCCCCAGACGGCTCGTTCTTCCTGGCAGCAGAGCAAGGAAAATTCCCGGCAGAAATATCGGTGACCGATACGCGGGGTATCGTGATCTTCAGCAAAATTGTCACCAACGCCGACGAGCCGGTAAGTACAGCTACGCTGACTCCGGGTGTGTATTTTGTACGGGTAAAGGGCAGTGCAGTTGTTCAAAGGATATTGGTGGTCCGCTAAGACAGCTGCTCGATTCCCGGCTCAAATCACCGCGGCATATCTATCTATACGTCAAAAAAGAGGCGAACTCCATTACCGGCGTCGCCCCTTCTTTCAAACAGTATCAATTAATTATTGGTGTTCTTCCATCGCCGACTCATTGACGAAGCTTTCCGCAATTTGGGTCAGCTTCTCGTCTGCGGCTTTTTCTTCGTCCAGGGTCTGACCCAGCAATTGCTTGGCCTTTTTGTGCCCCATTATTTTGGCGAAGGTCGCCAGGGTACCGTAAGTGGCGATCTCGTAGTGCTCGATCTTCTGAGCACCGGCTATCAGCGCGGCATCGCGCACCATAGTGCCTTTTTCTGAGTCCTCCAAGAGTTCTTCCGCTTCTTTGAGCAGGCCGGCCATAGCCTCGCATTTAACTGCCTGCGCCCTTTCACCGATGCTCTCAAATACCTGTTTCAGACGCTCTATATGTCCTGCGGTTTCCTCACGGTGACTTTCAAAAGCATTTTTCAGCTCCTCCGAAGTTGCACCTTTAACCATTTTCGGCAGGCTTTTATAAAGATGTTCCTCTGCCCAGAGAATGTCTTTCAACCCGTCGACAAACAGCTCGTGCAATGCATTGTCCATTGATTCATTATTCCTGGTGTTCATAGTTGTAGTTAGTTTATAGTTGATGTTTGTTGTCTGTATTATGTAACGCCTCCGCAAGCAATCCTATTGCCGGTGACATTCAATTTCTCACGCTCATCAGCTTTCATACACGACAAAAAAAGCCACTCTTCTATCTCTGTCACCTGCTTTAAAATTCAGGAAAAATATTATTCATAAAGTACCTTGCATTACATAGTACATTGCAATATATTTGCCTTGAGGTTTATGATATCACTTTCCCGTATTACCGCAAAAAGGACACAAGTCGTATAGATATCGCTTTGCCTTTTGAAAAATCTATTAGCCACCGAACCGAGGTTCACAATTAAACAAGAATGAAAAATCCAGCATATATCATCCTGCTCCTTATTGCACTCATCGTGTCATTTATGCTTCAGAAGCAGGCATACGGACAGGCAGGCACCCGGACCGGTACGATCAAAGGCTTTGTGATCGATTCCGTGTCGGGGAAGAAGCTCGAATTTATGACCGTCAGCCTCATGAATCCCCAAAATGAAGTGGTAAAGACCGGGTATACCCAGGCAGACGGCAACTTTCTTTTTCCCGACCTGGCTCCGGCTGCCTACAAAGTGATGATAGACGGTGTAGGATACAAACGAAAAAGCCTGACGGCTGACCTTTCGGAAGCTTCAGGCAAGGTACTGGAATTAGGAGAGATCCAAATCAGTCCCGGAGTGGTCACGCTGGAAGAAGTGTCAGTAACCGCCGCAAAGCAGATTGTCAGACAGGAGATAGACCGGATCTCGTACGACCTGCAGGCCGACCCGGAAAGCAAGGTCTTCAATGTCCTGGAAATCATGCGGAAAGTACCCTACCTCTCGCTCGACGCAGACAATAATCTATACCTGAAAGGCAATGCCGACTTCCGTATCCTGATCAACGGAAGGCCGTCGAGCATGGCGGAGCGGAATTACAAGGATCTTCTGCGGAGCATGCCGGCCTCCTCCATAGAGCGGATCGAGGTTATCACCAATCCGCCGGCAAAATATGACGCAGAGGGCCTTGCCGGGATCATCAACATCATTACCAGCAAACGCGTCGACAACGGCGTCGGTGGCTCGGTCAACGTTAGCGGGCGTTTCCCGGTGGGCGGGCCGGGCACAGGCGGTTCCGTTTCGGCGAAGCTCGGCAAATGGGGTATGACCGGCATGGCGGGCGGCAGCATTTACAACACGCCTGAAACCCGCAGCTCTACCGAACGGGCTACCGTGGGGAACTCCCCTACCGATCTGTTGCAGACAGGCTCCAATACCTCTGGCAACAGAAGTGGGTACGTCGGTTATGAAGTCAGCTATGAAATCGACAGCCTCAACCTCATTTCCGGGCAGCTTAATGTCAACGGCAGCCGCTCCACCGGATCATCGCAGCAAATGTCGGTACTGAGCAGTCCGCAGGATATCCTGCAGCAATACAGGCTCACCAGCAACAGCAGCGGCACCGGCAACGGGATGGACGCGGCGTTGAATTACCAGAAAGGCTTCAAAGCAGATAAAAACCGGCTTCTCACCCTTTCCTATCGTTTTTTCCGGTTTGGCAATCACCAACAGACCGATCTCGGGCTTGCACAGCGGGTCAACTATCCGCTGCCCGACTACAGCCAGCTCAACGATCAGCGCTTTGCCGAGCAGACCTTCCAGGTGGACTTCGTGGCTCCGTATAAGAAACTCACTGTTGAAGCCGGGGTGAAAGTGATTATGCGGGACAACCAAAGCGACTTCCAGTACAACACCCGCGATGCGGAAACCGGCAGCTATGAAGCCGATCCGTCGCAGCGCAATCATTTTGCCAATACCCAGGATGTGTACGGCGCCTACAATACCTACCAATACAAATTCGGGAGCTGGGGCGTCAAAGCCGGGGTACGCCTGGAAAAAACCGTTATGCGTGCCGATTTTATCTCTTCCGTCACTACTGTGGAGCAAAACTACTTCAATATCATCCCGTCGCTCTCGGTGCAGAAGAAGCTGAAAAAGCACAACAGCGGCCTCACGCTGGGGTATTCGCAACGCATACAACGCCCCGGGATCTACCAGCTCAACCCGTTTATCGATCGTTCCAACCCTAATTTCGAGCGGACCGGGAACCCCGACCTGCGTCCGGCGATGGTCAATGACTTTCAGCTTGGCTACAACCGGGCGGAGAAGGGTTCGGTTAATTTCAGCGTGGGTGCTATCCTGTTTACCGACCTTATCTTTCCGGTCTCGGTTTATCACCCTGTTACCAATATCAACCGGATCAGCTACGGGAACACCGGCAAAGCCCGACTCCTGACGGCGCACCTGAGCTGGAACTACCCGATCAGCAAAGAGTGGGATTTCAACCTGAATGCAAGAGCCGCCCACGGCAAGGTGACCGGAACCGTCAACAATGAAGTTATCACCAACCGCGGCCTGATGTCTAATATAAACGTCTCGACCGGCTACCGGCTTAAGAAAGGCTGGCGGGCGCAGGCAAACCTCAACTTCAACGGACCGAACGTCAACCTCCAGGGGAGCAGCAATTCGGTGCTGTTCAGCTCCTTCAGCGTAAGCAAGGATGTAGTAAAAGACAAGCTCGCCCTGTCTGTCGCATTCAACAACCCGTTCACCCGGTTCCGTCGCAACTACCGTTATACCTTCGGCCCCGATTTCGACCAGACTGATTTCAGGCGCGAATATTTCCGGACGTTCAACATCACCGCCAACTACAAATTCGGCAAGCTGAAAGACGGTATCCGGAAAAACAAGCGCGGTATCAGGAATGATGATGTTCAGAACTGACCGTCCGGTCGGCTCCGGATTGGGAGCTGCTGAGTAAGCCACGAATGCACGAATAGGACAGATTCGCGGTCCGCCGTGTGGTGCATTCGTGGCCTGAATACCATTTTCGATTTTTTTCCAAAATTGAGGTAACTTTTTTGTTCCATCGTTTTGGGAAAAACCCTATCTTAGTGGAATCGAAGTACTATACTTTTCATTGATGAAACAACAAACACCGTGTCCACCCGGACAGCCACATACTATCTGTTATGACTGCCATTACCACTATACACGATAAGTTTATCCGTGCGATACTTTCTGATAAAGACATCGCGGCCGACTATTTCAGGGCATGTCTGCCGGAACATCTTTCGACTATACTGGATTTCTCTACACTTACCCAACTACCGGATACCTACGTATCCAAAGAGCTGAGGAAGACGCTATCCGACATCGTATATGCCTGTCGTATAAAAGGCAGCCGTCGAAAAGTTAAGATCTCCCTTTTGCTGGAGCACAAAAGCAAGCCGGATCTGTTTACGCCTGTACAGCTGGGGGGCTATCTCTTTTCAGGCTTTCAACGGCAAATTGCCCAGGAAAGAAAAGTGTCTCCCATTATCCCGGTCTTACTATATCATGGTAGAGAAAAGTGGGAATACCATACCCTGGCATCTCATTTTGAAGAGCTCGACAGCTGGCTCCGCCCGTTTCTCCCCGATTATGACTATGTATATCATAACCTGGGAGATATACCCGATCATCAA
The DNA here is from genome assembly GCA_964559125.1 of uncultured Cytophagales bacterium. Lineage (GTDB taxonomy): Bacteria > Bacteroidota > Bacteroidia > Cytophagales > Spirosomataceae > Ravibacter. Next base: position 13,919 of record CAZLGW010000054.1, on the reverse strand, counting down.
ATCCAAAACCTGGAGAACAAATTCCTTCAGGCTTCATTCCTGGCCCTGAAATACAGCAGGTTAAAGGAAGAACTTATAAAACGGATCCCCGCTATCCTGTCATTAGCGATGGAGCAGCGGAACAACTTGCAAAACAGTATCATCGTTTATACCTTTGAAGTAAGCGGTCTGGAAGAAGATGAGATCATTACCCTTATTGAACAAACACCGTTAAACATAAAAAGCGCTATAATGGATACATTGAATATTTTTGAAAAAAAAGGCGTAAGGGTACAAACCGAAAAGACGGTACGTAACATGATCGTAAGGAATTATTCCGATAGAGAGATTTGTGAAGTTTTGGAAGTAACTCCCGACTACGTAGCCCGAATCCGCGAGGCGATCAAAAGCGAAACCTCTTCAAATCGATAGTTAGCACACCTTGAATGTACGGTTGAGGATCGCGTCCGTGCGATCAATACGCCGCACCGGGTTGGCTATACGGCAGGAACCATGAATTGTTACCATTCGTGCATTCGTGGCTACTCGAATTTATTTCAAAATTGAGGTAACTTCCTCCGCTGCTTTCTCCTCCGGAATCCTTATCTTAACCCTATCAACCCTTCGATAAACTCAGGGACCACTATATTTGTCACTCATGAAAACTACCGCTATGTCTGACCGCAAGAAAGTACACGAAGGCCGTAACGTAAAGCGCTTTAGAGAAATGCTCGGTATCAAGCAGGACGCCATGGCCTGGGAGCTGGGCGAAGACTGGAACCAGCAGAAGGTATCACTCCTCGAGCAGAAGGAAGCTATCGACGAGACCATCCTACAACAGGTATCCCAAATATTGAAGATACCGGTGGAGGCCTTTAAGAATTTTGATGAGGAAAATGCGGTGAATGTGATTGCGAATACGTTTGGGGATCATGCTTTTAGTAACTCCTTCAACTTCGGGACTATACACTTTCATCCCATATAAAAAATCATTGAGCTACATGATCAAAAGATCACGCTTTACGAACGGATGATAAAGGAGAAGGATGAGATGATGGGGATGCTTAAGGGGTTTATGGAGAGTTCGAAGAAGTGAAAGAGCTTGCCCGTCGTTGGGGTAGTTTCTCCAAGGTTTTTATCATTGAATATTTTCATCTACAATAAACTTCGTTTTGCACATCAGCACTGATGATTTTCATTCTATCTTTTAACATAGGTTGGGATTATAGCTATTTATTCAATAACACAACATATCTAAAATCCAATCATTAAGATCGCATTCTTTACTAATATATAAGTTATAATACGTCACTTATGCTTACTTAAACAATGCAAAAACTAATCCAATTTGCAGGAATATCTGATTCCTCAAAAACTAACCAACATTTACTAATAATAGAAGAGATTATTGAACAATACATAAGTAAATCTACTAAGTTAGGGATATGGGATGATGCTATTGTATCTTTAGTTTTTACTAATAACTTCGAGGAGGATATCAAAAAAAAGGCTAACCTGTGGCATATAGATACAGAAATAACTAAAGAAAAAGAGTATAGCGTCGTTAGTAAAATTCTATTCAATTTAAATCTCGAATCTCCACAGTACATAATTTTCTTTAATTGGAATTTTCTATTAAGCGTTATTGGGAATTTAGAAGAGATACTTATTAATAGAATATTGTCAGTCAAATCAAGATCTATATTTCCTATAGAAATTTTAAAGAAGCAGTATATACCACAACCCCTGACATTGGAGAACAAAATAGAATCTGCTTTATTTACTTGGGTTGAAGCAGACTATGTATATACAAAAACTCGTGAATTAGTAAGCCAAATAAAAGACCCAATTGATAAGAATGCCTTACTAAACTCATTTAAACGAAAATTAAAAAAGGATTTATATTTCTATAATTCTGATAAATTAAAAGATGAAGACAAAACTGAATTATTTTTTTTAGAATATTTAAAAAATTTAAATAATTTCTTTTTAAGAATTTCAGAAAATCAAGCGTCAGATCCAAAAATCAAAATAAAAGACAACTGTGGAAAGGTTATTTATGAAATATTGGAGATAATAAAGGAAAATACAAATCGTATTTTGCATGGTAAAGATTTAGATATCAAAATATTACATAATAAAATAAATGAATTCTCTAATTTTTTTGGAATTTGTATTGAAAACATTAACAATACTAGCATAAAAATTGGTCTTACTATTAACCCAAAGTCGCTATTTAAAGACTTAGTCGATACTGAATCTCGAATAGTGTGTTTTCTAGATATCCTTGGGTTTAGTGATTACGTAGCAAAATATGATCAAGATATTACATCAACATTTCTGCAAGAAATACAAGAATCATTTAGCTTAGCTATGATGCTACTAAGAAACGAGATTAATCTTTCTCAGTCTGATGATATAGAATATTTAGAATATAAAACATTCTCTGATAATATTTGTATTTCAATACCATACTTTGATAACGAAATCGACTTTTTATCAAATTTTAATATTATAGCTACTTACGTTAGAGGATTTCAATCTATTATGATGAGTAAGGGATTCTATCTAAGAGGTGGAATTTCAATAGGGTCGTATTATTCGGATGAAAATATAATTTTTTCTAAAGGATTGATAAATGCTTATACTTTGGAAAGTAAAGTCGCCATATACCCTAGAGTAATAATTGATGAGTTAATAATAAATAAAATACTGGGTTACAACCCATTACAAGTTTCCTATTTCAAGATAGATAAGTATATAGTAATAGACAGTTCGAAAATATCATTTCTAAACCCTTTTAATCTCACAAAAACTACTATTGTTCAGATAGACTCTATTTTTAATAATATTTCTGACTTATTGGATGAAGAGTACAAAAATATACTAACACCATTTCTGTCATCTATAAGTGATTTTGCCCACTCGGGATTAAAAGACTTGGAGAAGAGAGAAACTGAAGAATTAAAAAATCTAAAAAGTGATATTATTCAAAAAGTCTTTGAAAATAATGATCGCCTAAAAGTACAAGTAAAATATATTTGGCTTCTAGAGTTCCTAAAATGGGTTGAGACCGGCAAAATTGAAGAGATTAGTTTTTATATGTTTGATCAGGTTGATGGTCTGACTTAATAGACCTTAACAGACAGACAAGTTGCCACTCTCTCAAAAAAATGGTATTTTTATGAATAATTATTAGTAGGTGCTATATGGCTCGACTATGTCAAAAACTATTTCAAACACCAGACAACAAAAAGAACGGTATCTGATCACTGTGAGGGAGTTGCGGGCAAGAAACTTCCGGAAGAACCTGCCGTTTTTAATTCTGTCTGATAAACTTCCCGAAGGGCAGGTATATCGGGAATTTCCGGATGGACGGATCGAGATTCAGCGGGTCTCTTTCAGCGGTCCGAATTTCGAATCCACAGTAATCCATACGCTTGCACTATCTGACGCTGAACGCGTAAGGAAAGAACATGAGTTACTCTGAACCTACCCTACTGGTCGTATCCGGACCTAACGGGGCAGGAAAATCTACCCACATTCAGGCAATAGTGCTCATAGTATCCAAACCACGTAGATTTCGGAATACCCATTTCCTGAGCAGTAGCTTGAACCGTATCATGGAAGAGCCCCTTATTCTCGTGCAGGTTCATCGGATATTACAGTCGGTATTCGTCTTCAGAACCGACCATTCCTATCCCTACTCCTCACCGATGAGATAACAACTGATAAATGATCGGTTTCGCCGTTTCATAAGGATCTTTCCTATAGCCGGTCCAGGCTTTGACAACTCGTCCCTTCTGATCGACAATATAGGTCGTAGGAAACCCTGCGAATTTGAATTCTTTTGCTATGTTTCCTGAATTGGGGACAATATCGAACAGGAATTTCCCCGTGTCCAGGTAGTCAGGCTTTAAAGTTTGTTCACTATCAGTCGCAAATCCGATAAACAGCACGTCCTTACCTTTAAATTCATGGTATAGCTTATTCAGCGAGGGCATCTCGGCCACACAGGGAGCACAACTTTTAAACCAGAAATTGAGTACCAAAACTTTCCCCCGTAAGTCCGGATCCTTACGACTTTCACCCTTAATAGTCACAAAATCCAAACCCGGAATTGAACATCCCTCTATACATTCAGCCCACTCGTCGTACACACCTTGCATTTTTAAAACACTTGAATTTAACATCGATTTTAAACCTAGCTTTTTGGAAGAATCACTTTCGTTTATCTGTTTAAATGCCTCAAATAGCTTGGAAGCGCATGGCTCGAAAGCAGCGCTCTGTGCTTTAACGGCTAATGGTACAACCACAATGGCGAAACACAATAAGTATGGTGCTATCCTGACTTTAGAGTGAGCTCTCCGGTTAATAAAACAGCGTAGCAACATCGAAGTAATAGTTTACAGGTAGGTAAAAGCGGGTTTCTTATGATGATGCCGCAAAACCGGCAGAAGTTGCTTGTCCGGGTATCTCCGTATAAGAGAACTGTCCACCAGGTGGGAGATATTGATCATCTTGTAAAGATAACCTCTTTTGTCATTAGGGGTACCGCTGCGCAACGAAAGCCGGAGAACCGCCAAAAAAGGTAGCCACGAATGCACGAATGGCTATTATTCGTGCATTCGTGGCTACCTATACGCGGTTGAAGAACACCCCCAAAAGAATTTCAAAAAAACACTTGACTCTAACCTTACGTCATAGTCTACCTTTGCCCCTGTCATCATACCTGATAAGCATCATGATCCACTACACGGTAAAAAAACTGGCAAAAATGGCGGGAGTAAGCGTACGTACACTCCACCTCTACGACCGTATGGGCCTGCTTAAACCATCCGTCCGTACCGAGGCCAGGTACAGGCTGTATGGGGAAAAAGAGCTGCTGCGACTGCAACAGATCCTGTTTTATAAGGAGCTGGATATGCCGCTCAGCGAGATAAAGCAGATCCTGGATCAGCCGGACTTCGATACCGTTACTGCGCTGGAAAGCCACCGGGAGGCTTTGAAGATACGGCTCAACCGGATGATGAAGATGATGGACACCATAAACAAAACCATTTTCAATCTAAAAGAAGGAAAAATGTTAAATCACGAAGAATTATATGAAGGACTGCCCAAAGAGCAGGCGGAAGCATACCGGAACGAAGCCATTGAAAAATGGGGTAAGGATCAATCCGTGGTCTCACGCTGGCTTGTGTCTTCAACCATGGCCTGTGTATAGACGTATCAATACTTCACCACCCTGTATACCCGTCTTTCGCCATTCTCTTCAATACTAAGCAGGTACACGCCTGACGACAGATTTCGGATATCTAGTTTTTCTTCTTTCATCCAAACCTGCTCCGTCAGGACTGTAATACCCCTGCTGTCAACCACGGTAATATTTCTCGGAAGAGCCGTTTCAAAGCGTATCAACAGGTGATCCCGCGCCGGATTGGGTGAGATGATCACCCGCGAGCCTACAGATTCTTCGGCTGTACCCAGGATGGATGTTACAGTAATCGTCGCAGGCGTAAGGACGTTTCCGGGACCACATTGGCCGTATACATTCTGTAGCCTGTAAACCTGGCCGGGCAGCGCCTGCTGCAAATAAATGGTGCTAACGGCCGTGGACGAGTAAATAGTTTGCTTTTTGCTATCCAGGAAGATATCGTATTGCCACGGGCCTGTTCCTGAAAGAAATACCACCACTACCGGGTCGACGCCTTCTTTGTAAGCAGCCACATCCGATTCAAATCTTGCACCTGCTTTCTCCCCCGTAAACAGGAAGGATTGGTGTGCACCACCGGCCGTACCGGGATCCGACGCCATAACACGAATCCGATAAGGCTTTCCGGGAAAAAGATCGGCCGGGAGCAGGGCACGCAGCGGCGATGTCTTCCCGGCGGTAGGTATTGACCTGAAGTTTTTCCCGGTCGTATCCGAAAGCTGCACCGTCATCACATTCCCGTCCGTGAAGGTGCCGGTTTGGGCATAGTTTACTACGATGGAATCGCCGACGCAGAAACCGTTCCTCAAAGGAGCAAAGCTTGTGACGCTCACCATCCGCGCACTGGGCGGGTTTACCTCTACCGTCGCGCTGCCGGCCGTCGTTCCGGCTCCACAACTGTTCGAGACAGAAGTGAGGGTATAGGTCGTCGTCTTATCAGGATTTACAGTAATATAGCTATCTGCCGAGCCACTGTGAAACTTCCCTTTTGTGCCGTCGGACAGCTCATAATCAATTATTTCGGAAATCTTATGGTTGGTCCGTAGCACCAATATCGTCTTATCGCCGCTGTTAATGGTCGTATTCCCGCTGATCGTTACTTCCACCGGACTGGTCATAAAGATGAGAAATTCCTCGGTGAGTCCTGCCTTTCTGTAGGTAGTTCTGAGCAGGTAGCTGCTGCCGGTCAGATCAGCCGGTATCTTCAGGTTGATGGTACCTTTCCTGGTCTTCGTAGAATCGAGCGGGATGGTCCGGGACGATACCTGATCGACCAGCTCAAAGCGGATATATTCATCCTTAAGCTCGGCATCGCCATGGAGCTCATACGTGACCGGGTAGTTTTTCCCCTTACAGGCGGCATAGCTGTCAGCAGATACGGTCAGGTATACCGGAACTCTGACCTCGACCGAGCCTGACACCGTGCCGTAGCCGCATTGATTATAAACCGCTTTGAGCCCGAAAAGCTTACCTGTCGTAGGGTATACTGCCCTCCTGACGTCATGATTACTACTCAGGCTGGTACCGTCTTCGAACACGGCCGTCCAGGGCGACGTGCCTGTAAAACGCACATCCAACTCCAGGAAACCGCCGCTGGAGATCGTGATGGGCTGAGGCAAATCGCTCGAAATCGTCGCCCCGGGGAGTACGCCCAGTATAAACCATGCCGTGTTGGAGGCTACGCCGTCAGACGAAACAACCCTGACCTTGTAATTCCCTTCCGGAAGGTCGGCCGGCAGGGTAGCCCTGACGATCCCCGAACGCTCCCCGCTTGCGATAGTCCGGTAGGCAACCTCATCCGCACGCGATATTTCAAGACCAAACGTCGCATTGCCGGCTTTGCCATTAGTAACGGCAAAAGGCACCAGGACCTGGTTGCCGGCGCAAAACCTGTTTACTGTAAAGTCAAAATCAGCAATCCGGATCTCGTAAGGCAGCCCCCTGATGTGGGTGGCGATATTTGCCGTTTGGGTGCCGCAGCTGTTGGTCATGGATTTGAGCGTATAAACTGTAGTCCGGCCGGGTGCAGGCCTGAACGGGATACCGGTGTCGTCGGGATTTTCAAAAACCACGTTCCTCTCCTCCGTACCATCCGAATAAATCAGCGACTGCATTCCACCGCCGGTCGCTGAAAAGAAAAGGACCTGGTCGCCGGAATCAGGCAGCAACACAGGCTCCTGCTCCGTGCCAGCCGGCCTTACGGTGAAATCTTTCAAAGGCGTATCGGCAAAGAACTGGTATGTTTCGCTGGTCAGGAAGGGATGCGTCGAGATAACTTTAATCAAAACAGGATACGTATAGCCATTCCGGCTTTCGGGGATTTTAACCTTGTACGTCCCTCCTTCCCGCACGGTTTTCAACGTCTTAAAATCGCAACAATCTGCATAAGCCTGTATCTGGAACTCGTTGTCATCGCTGAATTTCCCCGGCGCCAGAATTTTCAGTTCCAGGCTGTCAGTCGCGCACACCCGCGACGGGATGGGCTCCAGGTAGAGCCCGGGCGCCGTGTTGTTTGTAAGGGTAATACGTGTGGAGGGGATGTTCCCGGTGGTGTAGCAGGAATTGCTGATAGACTTTATTCCGAAATCTTTTGTCTTGTCGAGATAGACCTCCGGCGCCCACCAGTCGTTTTTTACCACCGTACGGTTACCGGTTTCGTCTTCGATCGTAAAAGGCGGCTTCCCGTACAGTTGGTAGCGCAGTGTTACAATACCCGGCTCGTCAAATGTATAGTCCGTTGCAAAGGGTACGACCTGCGGCCTGCTCTGGATTTGGTATACATACGAAGAACTGGATTGCAGGGCCGGGTTTTGTGATATGACTGACAAGTGGTAAAGTCCGTCGTATAGCTCTGAAGGATCCGTCCCTGCCGGTAATTCAGGGATCATGAATTCCAGGTAGTCGCCGTTACGGGTGGCAGGAAACGATTGTGATCTGTGGTTATAATAATAGGCCTGAACCGTATAGGAAGTCCCGGCACCGAAATTACCGTTTGAGCGGATCCTGACCCTCGCCTTGGTACCGGCGCAAAGGACAACCGGGTACGATTCCGGCACAAGCGCGATCCCCTCATTTACAGAGACGGTCATATCCTGTCTTACCGGCAGCTCGGTAATTCCGCAGCCCGACGACATGGACCGGATGCTGTAAGTCGTGGTCTTGTCCGGGCTTTTATACAGGTATACCTCTCCCGAATAATCCGCTGTGATGTCGGTACCGTCGCCCAGCTGCGCTGAAAACGGCGGAACGCCTTTGAAAATAACCCCTACCCGGGTTTCTTCACCCATATCAATGCCAATATCCGGTGTATAAAAGCTGACGGACGGCTTCGGGTGAACGGTAAGCATAAAATCTCCGGGCGCCCCGACAATGCCCTGCTCACGGGAGAGTACGCTCAGTTTAAAGTTCTGCTTGTCCTGCAGATTCAGATGACCGGGCACCCGTGTAACGATCCATCCGTCTCTCAGCTCCGCGGAAGCTTCCATCGTCTGTATCTCTCCGGTAAATCCTGTCAGTACAGGAATGAATCTCACCCGGTATTTCGGGCCGGGTTCCAGCGACGGCCCCATCGTCGAGAGGGCGATCCGTATCTCGCCGTTTTCGCAGGCGTTGAGGGCATCGGCCGACTTTGTCCTGACGGAAGTAGGATTGATCACGGGCCTGACCTCGCCGTCCTTTAGCATCGCACCGCAGGAATTGGTAGCAGTACGGATATAAAACGGATCGGTCGTATGGGCGCCGATCGTATGGTAGTAGTTGAATTCCGAAAATGAATACGGCGATATCTCCAGCTGGTGGCCGTCGTTGAGCGTTATATCCACTTCAGTAGAGCTGAGCGTGGTAAACTTCAACAAGAGCTCTTCCCCAAGATTTACAGTATCGGAAATGGCTGCGCTAAGCCGGATAATTCCTTTGCTATGTACTTTAAAACTGGTCCATCCGCTTTCTGTTACGGGTGAACTTGAAACTACTCTGAACTGTAGCATCGGGAGAAGGGACAAGGTCGAGTCCCTGTAAATCACTTCCAGGTTATCTCCTTTCAGAGCCGCCGGAACAGTCGCTAAAATGGAAGAGCTTCCCGCCTCTTTCACCTGCACCGAAAAGCTGTTGGTAGCATCGAAACTGCCGTTGATCTTGACCGGAATCCGGTGTATGCTTCCCTGGCAGGCCGGCAGAGGGGGATAGTAAACCGTGACCGATGGGGTTTGAGCAATCGCGGAAAACGACACACCGATCAAAAAGAGAATACACTGTAAAATGGGCCGGTTGATCATGAATTACTGTTTGACAATTTTGTGTACAGACCTGGAATGTATTCCCTCAACGCTCAGTATGTAAATACCCGAAGGCAACGAACTGATCGAAAGCTCTTCTTCCTTCAGGGAAGACTGTCTTTCCAGCACCGGAACACCCGCTGCATTCAGAAGCCTGATGATTTTCCGGGAAGTATCCGGCAACAGGACTTTCAATTGCCCTGTTGTCGGGTTAGGCGCTACGATTACCTGCAAAGCCGGTTCCTCGTCCCTACCCAGGATCACTTCAACCGTAACCATATCCGGTTTTTCGACCGTGCCCATACCGCACCGGTTGGCAACGCGGAGAAGCTTATAATACCTGGGATGCGTTGTGACGTGGAGATAGACAGTATCTATAGCAGTGTTTGTATAATAGGTGTCCATACCGATCGTGCTGCCGATGTCGTATTCCCAGGGTCCGGTGCCGGTGAGTGAAACCACAAGCCTGGAAATATTGGTATCATCCTGCAGGAGTGATTCAGATGCAAACTTCACCGTAGCTCCGGCGCCGGGCGACAAAGGGTATTCATAGGCGCCACTGCCAGTTCCGGGATCGGAAGCTGCGACACGGATCCTGTAGTATTTCCCCGCAAAAAAATCGTTTGGAATACGCGCTCTCAATGGCGATGTATTGCCGGTCGTCGTCACCGGTTTGAAATTCCGACCGGTAGTGTCCGAAAATTGTACCGTCATGGTATTCCCGTTCGAAAAGCTGCCCGACCGGTCATAGTAAACCAGGATCTCATCGCCCAGGCAGAATGCGGAATTATCATAAGGTTCCCATTTCGTGACGGTTACGGTGCGCTCGCTCTCCGGGTTGACTTCCACCGTAGCGCTGCCCGATTTCTTCCCTTCTCCGCAACCGTTATCTGCCGATACAAGCGTATAGGTGGTTGTTTGCGCAGGACTTACCTTTACGTAAAACTCCGAATTGGCGATACCTCCGTAGAAGGTACCTGTCTGTCCGTCGGAAAGCCGGTAGTGAATGGCTTCGTTCACCGTCTCGTTGCTCCCGAGCTTCAGCCAGGTACTCTCCCCGGGGTTGATCGTGGTATTACCGGCAAGCGAAACATCTACTTTGGATTTAATATTCAGCAACAGTTTCGTGGAAAGCTTATGGCTTTTGAGAACGCAGCGTATTTCGTATAAATCCCCGCTCAGATCTGAAGGTATTTTCAGTGAAATAGCACCGGCTTTGATACGGGTAGAGTCCAGGCCGGTAACCTGCCTGCTGTGCATATCCGCCAGTTGAAAGACGATGTAGTCGCTTTCGAGGTCAGCATCCCCCTGGAGCTGGTAGCGGACGCGTACCTCCGAACCCGCACAGGCTTCCTGTACATCCTGCCATACACTTAGCACAGGATTGACCCTGACCGAAACCTCACCCGACACCGGACCGTAGCCGCAGCGGTTATAGACGGAAATGAGCGAGAAATCATTCTGCGAAGTGGCTGAAATATTACGTAGGTAGGGGTTGTTGTCGGTTGTTTCCCTGCTGCTGTCTTCAAAGATCATCGTCCACGGAGGTGTTCCGGTAAAATTGACCGAAAAAGGTATCGCCTGTCCGGGATTGACAATAACAGGTTCTTTTTCAGAGGAAGTGATAGTGGCCGACGGCACAGCCCCGATTACCAGCTCCACGCTGTTGGAAACACTACCTTCCGACGATACGATACGCATCCCGTAACGTCCCGTGGGCGTATTGCCGGGTATGGTAACATTGAAAGGAGCTATGGTTTCACTCTTCGCCAGGTCTGTAAACTCAGACGTATTATAGGGAGCGATCTGAAGCGTAAAAGTTGCCTTCGAAGCGTCTCCGTCAAGGATGACGAAAGGAACCGTAAGGCTGCCGTTCCGACATGCCGAAAGGGGGAGTCCTCCTTCTCCGCCAGAAACAACAATCCGGTAAGGCAGCACCCGGATGTAGGTGGTCAGGTTGACCGGAAAGCTCCCGCATCGGTTACTGACCGATTTTACGGTATATGCCGTGACTGTCCCGACGGGCGGATTCAGCATCACGCCATAGCCGGGCGAAGTCAACTCGTAGGTATGCTCAGCAACACCGTCTGAATAGACAACGGAAGAAAACCCTCCTTCCCGGCTCGAAAGCGACAAATATACCCGTTGGCCGTGCACATACTCGACTGGAGATCCGGCCGTTCCCGACGGGCTGATTTCCAAACCGGAAGGCGGTCCCTGCATTTGTATTTCAAACGGAGAGGTGGTTAGCCGGGGACTCGTAGAACTTATCCTGAATTTAAAATAAGCCACATGAGGCTCGCCTGTAGGTATCCTGACTTTATAGGTACCGTCCTTACGCACCGTCGCCAACGTCTGGAACGTGCAGCAATCGGCGTAGCCCTCTATATTGAACACGTTGTCCGGGCCGAAGGTACCCGTTTTCATAAACGTAATTTCAACGCTGTCCTGCCGGCAAATGAGTTTATCCATCGGCTCCATATAAATTCCCGGCGCTGCTCCGGAAGTATCAAATCTGATATGCACCTCGGGAAGTATTTCATTTTTAGAACAGGCATTGCTGATCGACTTCAGCTTAAAATCCCGGCTTTTATTCACGTAAAATTCCGGGGGCCATGCCGTAGCCGCGCCCTCAGTTTTATAAATACTACCTTCAGAGTCTTCGATCTCAAAGGGCCCGCCTCCTCTCAATCCATACCACAAAAATGCCGCTGCCGGTGCATTGTACGTTAAAACCGAATGCGGAAGCACTACCATATCGGGCTTGCTCCTGATCGTGTACTGATACCCGACTGGAGCCGACTGGTAGGATGGATTGGCAGTTGAAATATAGAAAGCGACAATATTGTCATAGCTCAGGGAATAATCGACATCCGGAGCTAAAACCGGGATATGGAATTCCAGGTAATCGCCCGACTTTGTGGCCGGGAACGAATAGGCAGTTTTGTTGCCGATAATTGCATTAACCATGAAGGTGGTATTCTGGTTAAACTCCACGTTCGAAAGCATTTTGATCCTTGCCACGGACCCCGCGCAAAACTCCCTTTCCCCTCCGGTAGGATCCATAGCAATTCCCGGCTTAACCGTCACTACCATCACGCGGCCCGGCGGGAGCTCGTTTGTACCACAGCCGGTAGTAACACTTTTAATCGTATACGACGTGGTTTTCTCCGGCCGCAGCTCCGTTTCTACATTGATCTGCCTGGAAGCGATAACGGTTCCGTCCTGTAAAGTAGCCGAATAAGGGGCAATACCGGAGAAGGTTACCCCTAACACTGCTTTTTCACCAATTTCTATGGTCTTACCAGGTGTATTGATAACGGCCCCGGCCCGGGGATAGGCAACGAATCTAAAATCCATATCAGGACTCAACAGCGCGGGGTTGTCTGTAACAATCCTCAGCTTGTATTGGCCTCGCCACCCCAGGTTGAAGCTTGTGGGGAAATTGGCGACCAGCACGTTACCTTCCAGGCGGGCCGGTACTTCAACGCTTTTTACATTTACCTGGTCACCATCATAAACTGCGATCCGCAAGCGGTAGCGGGCGCCTGGCGGGAGTGCAGGACCCGAAGTAGAAAAACTCACCCTGATCTCGCTTCCCTCACAGGTAACCTCCGGTGTAACAGACAGGACTCTCAGCGCGGTGGTATTAATCGTAGCCCTGACCTCACCGCTTACCTGCATAGGCCCGCAAATGTTCTCCGCACGGGCAATGTAAAAAGGAGTGGCTGCACTGACTCCTTTACGATGGTAGCTATTGAAAAAGCCGCCTACCCGCGACGACATCGTAAAAGTAGAGCTGTCGTTGAGGGTAACGATGGCTGTGCTGGAACTAAAAGTCGTAAATTTTAGCAGCAGATCCTCTCCTGCATTGATTGTATCCGAATCGGCAAGGGCAAGACTGACGACCCCTTTCGTATGGATAATTACATTATACCAGTTACTCTCTGTTTTCGGGGAAGTCGTAACGATCCGCACCTGGACATAAGGCGGGATCGACAGGCTCGAATCGGAATAGACCACCTCAATCTTCCCGTCCACCAGCTTTGCCGGAATTTCAGAAATCACAGGCTGGTTATCCCCTTTTCTTACCTGCACGGCAAACTTATTGTCAGGATTATAAGTACCGCTAATCGCCACCTGGATTTTCTGAACCGCGTTCAGGCAGGCTGTTTCAGGGTAGGCAATGGTAATTGAAGGCGGTTGACCAAACAGGGGTAAACAAGAGGCAAAAATCAATAAAAATAGTAAGTAGTATTTTTTCATGACGAGAGGAAAAGTACATGGTTCCAAACCTAAGTAAAATATATGAATCCGCCTAGAGAGCGGCATTTTCTGCGGGCAAGTAAAATTTTTCAAAAAAATATTCCTATACAGTGTAGGGAATAAAAGTCCAAATTTGTCTGTGTTAGGTGCAAGATAAGCCGGCCCAAATACGGATATGTATGGAAATG
>CAZLGW010000053.1:22501-29525 GCA_964559125.1 uncultured Cytophagales bacterium | reverse complement strand
AAATGGAAAAACCAACTTCCCGGAGGCATTTTATCAGGAATTCATCCATAATAGCCGGCAGCGCCCTGATCCCGGGATTCCCTGCTATTAACACAGGTAAAGAACAGGTACTTAAAATTGCTCTGATAGGTTCGGGAAAAAGAGGGGCAGGAGCCGCAGCACAGGCATTGAAAACATCGAAGAATGTGAGGTTGGTAGCTATGGCCGATGTTTTCAAGGATCAGTTGGATGCATCTTATCTGGCCCTTTCAAAGGTCTCAGGTATCCGGGATCAGATTGATGTTCCTGAAAAACATAAATTTATCGGATTTGATGCATACCAGAAAGCCACCGATCTGGCGGATGTAGTACTGCTGGTATCTCCGGCGCCTTTCCGGCCGGAACATTTTCGGCTTGCCATTGAGAAGGGGAAACACGTGTTTATGGAAAAGCCCCTTGCTTCCGACGCCCCGGGTATCCGGCTGGTATTGGCTACCGGAGAGCTGGCGGCAAAAAAAGGGCTGAATGTAGTAGTGGGGCTGCAGAACCGGTATGACCCGGGCTACCAGGAAATGGTAAAGCGTATCCATGACGGGATGATGGGAGATCTCATAAGCGCTTCAGCTTATTATAACGTTGGAAGGATAAACCTCGTTACCCGGCAGGAAGGCTGGACGGAAATGGAATACCAGCTGCGTAACTGGCGGTATTTTAACTGGTTGTGGGCAGGAAGCCCTGCCGGGTTACAGATTCATAATGACGATATCGTGAATTGGGTGAAGGGAAGCTTCCCGGTCGGGGTGACAGGCAACGGGGGAAGGGCCGCCCTCAGCGGACCGGAACACGGGGATATATTCGATCATTTTTTCGATGAGTACGAATATGCCGACGGGTTTAAGCTGAACAGCCAGATCAGGCATATCAATGGGTGCTGGAACAAAGGTGGAAGCGTGTTTTACGGGACAAAAGGCCAGGGTAGCCTCAAAGATGGATTTACGGATTATAAAGGAAAGCCGATCTGGAAGTACACCGGAAAGCAGGCCAACCCCTACCAGATCGAACATGATGAACTCTTTGCCGCTATCAGAGGAGGGGAAGTATATAAACGATACGGAATGGGGGGCAAAAAGCACCATGACCAGTATTATGGGAAGGATGGCTTCGCATTCCGGGCAGTTGATAGAATGGGAGTCGGCCTTGAATTCTTCAGAAAGTATTGTACCTTCAAAGCTCGCCTGGGATGCCTATCCTTTGTCGATCCCCGATGAAAACGGGAACTATCATGTGCCCGTACCGGGTATCGACAGGGTTTGACTATAAGACCGTAAAACATATGACGCCGCATAAACACTTTATGATCAGGACCCTACTCCCCTCCCTCCTTCCCTTAACATTCATTCTTCTACAAGCCTGCTCCCGCCGGACAGTTTATGGTATCGGCGACTCTACCATGGCAAACTATGATATTGCTGCGTTGTCGAAGCGCCAGGGTGGAGAAAATTATCCGCTGAGAGGATGGGGGATGTATTTTGGAGACCACTTTAAAAAGAGGATGGTTTTCCGCAACAAGGCGATCAGCGGCAGAAGCTCAAAAAATTTCCGCGGGGAGGGGCACTGGGCCAAAATCCTGGATAGCCTGAAGCGGGGAGATTATGTGCTCATCCAGTTTGGTCATAATGATCAGACGAAAGACGATAGTTTGCGCTATACCGAGCCCCGCCTGGAGTTCGGAGCGTCTCTTTCACAGTATATACGCGAAATACGGGGCAAAGGGGCCCACCCGGTTCTGGCTACTTCTATTGCAAGGAGGACTTTCGACGATGCCGGGAAGCTCACCGATACCCATACGGCATACACCTTAACGACGTTGAGAGTCGCACGTGCTGAAGGAGTCCCGGTGCTGGATCTGAATCAGAGAACCATGCAATTGATAGATAGTACGGGTCAGGAAGCTTCCAAGGATTTTTTCCTGCATATTGCCCCGGGCAGGTTCACCAAAATGCCCGACGGACTGGTTGACAATACGCATCTCAACGAGTATGGAGGCAAAACGGTTGCCGCACTGGCTGCAGATGAGCTCAGAAAGTCAAAATCACGATTGAGGCGATATTTAAAAGACTGAACAACCGGGCAAACCTAACGGTTGGAAGCCCTCACTCCTACCTCCGCTGCCCACTTTTCATATAGCTTTTTCAGTTCATTGACCCTGGCACCGTCTGTTTGGGAAAGGTCTGTCCTTTCACCAGGGTCCTTCACCATGTCATACAGCGCCCAGTCTTCATCCTCCTTGTCTTTAACGAGCTTCCACTTTCCTTTCCGGATGGCCCGGTTACCCTCGTGCTCCCAGAAGTAGGTGCGCTCTTCGGGTTGTTTCCCGGTCCACAGGAAAGACATACTGCTCCCGGGTAAATCCCCCTTCGGTATCCCGGCAAGCTCCAAAGCAGTCGGCAGCAGGTCGGTCACGTAGGCGGGCGCCTGGTGATAGCCTCCCTGTGGTTTCACCCGGCCGGGCCAGGAAACAATGCACGGCGTGATGACCCCGCCTTCATGCAAAAAACGCTTGTATTTCCTGAATGGGGTATTCGACACGTTGGCCCAGGGCGTATCGTAAGTGACGTACGATCCCGGCTGCCCGATCTTCACGGCCGGGTCGTTAAAGTTGCGGCGGGCGACATTCTCGGCACAGGCGCCGTTGTCCGACAGGAAAACGATCAGCGTATTATCCAGCTGCCCGTTTTCCTTCAGCTGCTCCAGAAGCCTCCCGATGTTCTGATCCATCCGGTCGATCATTGCCGCATATACCGCCATCTTCCTGACCCACTCCTCTTTGTTGTCTACCGAATTCCAGGAAGGGATATCGGCAGGTCTCGCAGGGAAGCGGAAACGATCGTCGGCCAGGCCCAGCGAAACCATCTTTTTATACCTGTTTTCACGGATCATATCCCATCCCCGGTTGTAAACGGCTTCATACTTTACCACTTCTTCTTCAAGAGCGTGGAGAGGAAAATGAGGGGCCGTATAGGCCAGGTACAGGAAAAACGGTTTTTGAGAATTTTCCTTCCTATGCCGGTTCAGATACCCGATCGCATGATCTGTAAAGGCATCCGTAATGTAGAATCCGTCAGCGGGAACATCAAATTCCTCGTCTTCCAGAATGATCTGCCTTTTACCCTTTTCCTGGGGGATTACGCCATAATAGCCCGTAGCTCCGTTGATCAGCCCGAAGAAATGCTCAAACCCTCTTTTCCCGGGCCAATGCTCAGGCCGTTCTCCCACATGCCATTTGCCGGTCATATAGGTACTGTATCCGGCCTCCTTCAGGCACTCTGCAATGGTAGGAAAACGGTTGTCGATAAAGCCCTGGTAAGGCCCCGGCTTCACTTCTGTCCCCACTGATGTCACCATATGTCCCATTCCGGCTTCATGCGGATAGCGGCCGGTCAGCAGGCTGGCGCGCGTCGGGCAGCATCTTGCGTTGTTATAGAAGCTCCGGAGCTTTATCCCGCCGGCGGCAAGAAGATCCAGATTGGGAGTACGGATCTCTCCTCCGTAGCACCCAAGATCGGAATAGCCCATGTCGTCTGCCATAATATAGATGATATTGGGCCTGGAGCGACCATCCCCGGAAAAGCTGCCTGCAGGCGATTTCCAGGGAAATACCATCACCGCGAGGATACAAAAGGAATATAAAGTTGCTTTACGTTTCATTCGTATAAAAGGTTATCAGCTTTCAGCAGTCAGCGATCAGCCCTTATTCATCTTTATAAAGGTTAATGTCTCTAAATCAGATGCGTAGCATCGGTCAATATTGTAGCGGCGGATTTCTTCACTCTTTCCCCCCTCCATAATTCTCCAGGAAGCGTTTCACTACATCTTCTTCAAACCTGATGCGATCACCGGATTCAGCCATGCGGGCTTCCAGTTTTGTCACAAGTCCGCTGAGCAGTTTTTTATTCTCAACGTTCAGCGCAAGATTCCGGGTTTCCTGCGGGTCTTTCTCCAGGTCATACAGCTCGAGAAAAACCTCATCTCCGAACGTATCCGCGATCAGCTTCAGCTTTCCGTCAACCAGGCACCGCTGGGCATTACCCAAAGAGCCGTTCCCGTCGTATTGTATAAAGACAGCATCTCTCCCTTTCTCGCTTCCGGCCAGCAGGGGAAGCAGCGATTTCCCGTCGGTTTGCCCAGGGGAGGACACGACACCATTCAGCTCCAGCACGGTGGGCAGCACGTCTGTCAGGCATACAGGCGTGCCGATATTCCGGACTCTTACCGGGTACCCCTTCGGAAGCTTCATGATCAGCGGCACCCGCACCGACTCCTCGTACATGCACATTTTCTGCCAGAGCGAATGGCTTCCCAGCATCTCTCCGTGGTCTGACGTAAAAATGACCAGGGCATCTTCATACAATCCTTCTTCCTTAAGGGTTCCGATCAGCCTTCCGACCTCATCGTCAAGCAGTCTGACCAGTCCCAGGTATTTGCCCCATATTTCGTTCCATTGCGCACGGGTATAGCGGGAGCCGATGAAGCCGGTAAGACTGTACATCTGGAGCGGGGACTGCCCCGGATACCAGCGCCCTACGTTTGCCGGCAGGTGGAAGTCGCCGGGCTTATACATCGAAAAATAAGGATCCGGGATGTGAAACGGCGGGTGCGGCGCCAGGTACATCGCATTCAGCAGCAGTGGTTTGCTTTTGTCTCTTTCCTTTATGGCCCTGATGCTTTCGTTGGTGATATAGCGATCGAGAAAATAGTCAACCCCCTCTTTATACAATTCCGTCTTCGGGGTTGAATACGACCGTAACCTGGTAAAGCTGCCCGACACCAATTCAGGCGCATCAGTCTTGAATCTTTTCCCTCCCGGTTTGCCTTTGTTTTCACTGCTCATCCACCGGGAATAGTCTTCCTGCGTAATCCATTTTGTACCGGAGCCCGTTCTCCTGTCTATCTTCTCTGCCGTAAAAAAATGCTGCTTACCCACATGCCGGCTGTCCCACGAATCCTCCATCATAGTATACAAACTGGGTATCCCCTCCCTCACAGTACCGTATATTTCATCTTCCTTCGCCCACGGATTGATCATCGACCCCGTACGGTTCGGATAAAGACCCGTAAAAAAAGACGCCCGGGAAGGCGCACAAAGCGGAGCGGCACAGTAAGCACGGCTAAATTCGACCGCCTCCTTCCGCAGCGCATTGATATGGGGAGTCTCCGGCCCCAATACGTCGGCCCTCAGCTGGTCGGCCATAATGATGATCACATGTCCCGGCTTCCCCGTTTGCGAATAGCCCTCAACCACCCCCAAAACCCCTACCAGAATCAATAATCGCCTCATAACAACAATAATTGCCTAATTGCCTAATTGCCTAATTGCCTAATCCTCTTTATTAAGATATTTCACAGCAAGCCCCGCATTCGTTTTCCGGATATAGCTGAAAAGGCGTTCTTTCATCGTCTCTGCCCTCGCTTTTTCCCTGTCATGAATATTATGAATCTCTCCCGGATCTTCGCTGAGATCATAAAGCTCGGTAACACCCGTTTTCCAGAAATGGATCAGCTTGCAGGACCCGGAAATGATGGCTGAATGAGGATAGGAATTATGGAAACGATGAAAATAGAAATCGTCGGAAGGACGCGCTACTTTTCCCTTCCCTCCATTTTTAAACAGGGATGCAAAGCTTCCGCCATCCAGGCGACTACGGTCTGCCGGGGTGTTCCCTGCCAGTTCACAGAAAGTCGGGAGGAGATCCCAGCCTGCCACCGGCACATCCGATTGGGTCCCGGCTTTGATCCCCGGCCCTTTCACAATAAACGGCACCCTGATCCCCCCTTCGTAAAGCGTCCATTTCCCGCCCCGGAGGGGAGCGTTTCTCATCGGCTTTGAAAATACCGACGGTGGATCCAGCCGGTTGCTGACAGGCGGAATGAATTCTACGCCGCCGTTATCGGCCATGAAAAACACATACGTATGGTCTGACAGGCCGAGCGAATCCAAGGCATCGAAGAGACGCCCTATACTGGCATCCAGGTCGTAGATCATTCCGGCCCAGGCTGCGTTGTCATGCTTTGTCCCCTTTTTCTTATCTGTAAACTTCCGGTAGGTCTGCGGCCTGGTTTCGAAATTAACATGTGTGGCATAGTGCGACACCTGGAGATAAAACGGGTTGCCGGCGACTGATTGCCGCGTCATAAAGCGGATAGCCCTGGCCGTAAGGCTGTCGGTCTGCTTGGGGTTGTCATGGATATATTCTTTCAGCCATTTGTCCTCCCTGTCCTGCGACGAATCGCCGTCGCGATTGCCTGTATCACCGTCGCTTTCGTCATACCCAAGATGTGCGGGCGTTATGCCGGCACGCAGGTCCCACTTTCCGAAATGCGCGGCTGCATAAGCCGGATTTATGCTTTTCAGCATTTCGGGTATAGACGCCGGTCTGGCGACGGCATCTGTGTAGTTCTCTGCAAATTCTTCGTCACCCTGGCGCAGCGAAGTCTGGCCGAACTGGATGCTTCTTCTACTTGGAGTACAGATCGGATCGGGTGCATAGCCCCGTGAAAACCGCATTCCTTCTTTTATCATCCTGTCTATAGCCGGCGTTTCGTGGTAGTCGCTTCCCGACCCGGCCGTATGCCGGTCCATGTAGGCGGAGAGGCTGCTCCATCCCAGGTCGTCGGTCAGGATCAGGATGATATTCGGACGTCCGGGGGTTTGCGCAGCCGCGGAAAAGACCGCCAGCATCATAACGATCGTCAGGAACCCTTTTCCCGGAAATTTTGCTCGTAGCAGGTTTTTCATTAAAATAACCAACTGTATTTCAGAATATTAGATTATTATATGAAACAGCAGAGACATAGTCTCGAATCATTTAATAGCCGCCCGGTTTCAACCGGGCGGTTGGAATATCGCCGGCCATTTTTCAAAGTTCCGTAGAAAGGATACATATGATTAACAGAGATTCATTTGAATAAAACAATCAGCGTTTTTTGGGTATAAATGCGGGATTATAGCGCCCCCTTTCCTTAAATCCTTCAAAGGGCCTCATCG
>CAZLGW010000053.1:0-22401 GCA_964559125.1 uncultured Cytophagales bacterium | reverse complement strand
ATAAATGCGGGATTATAGCGCCCCCTTTCCTTAAATCCTTCAAAGGGCCTCATCGGGCCGAACCGGGGGTAGCTGTCAAATATTTCCCCTCCGCCGGTCACTCGCGGATCGCCCTGCCTGGTCAGCAGGCCGATCAGTTTCTTTTCCAGTTCACGCCGGGTCTTCTCTGTTGCCGGTGATGAAGCGAGGTTGTGCAGGCAATACGGGTCGGTCCGGATATCGTAAAGCTCCTCCCGTCCGCGTTTTTCAAAGGCCATACTGAAAAGGTCCGGATAGCCCGTGCGGTGCCTGATCATGAAGCTCTTGGAAGGCGAGGCGTCGATATCTTCATAGCCCTCCGTTATAGGCTTGAAATCGGGACCTTCCGGTTTACCGGTATGATACGGCGGCGGCGGGTCGCCCAAAGGCCAGCGTTCCGGCAGGAAATTGATGATGTAAAGGTAGTCCTTCGTACGGATAGCTCTTGCCGGGTAGCCCACGTTATCGGGCCTGGCGTGCGTGTGCCGTTCCCTACCTGCCAGTATAAATTCCCTGCCGGGATCAACATCGCCGGATTGCCTACTCCCCAGTACCGGCCAGAGCGAGCGACCTGCCGTTCCTTCAAAAACCGGGACACCGGCTGCTTCGAGAAAAGTCGGACAGAGATCAGCCAGGCTTACCAGGTCGTCTACCCTGCGCCCTTTCCCGGCTATACCAGGACCGCAGGCTGCGAGTGGTACGTGAATACCGTACTCCTGCAGATTTGCCTTTGCGTAGGGAAACGCCATCCCGTTATCGGCAGTCACCACTACGATGGTATTTTCCAGCTCGCCTATCTCCTTCAGCATGGCCAGCATTTTCCCCAGGTGGCTGTCAAACCAACCGATCTCCAATGCATAGTCCAGCAAATCCGACCTGATGCTGTCGGCAGATGGCAGGAAGCCGGGGATCTCCGATTCGTCGATCGTCAGGCCTGCCCTGATGCCCGACCCTTCCTCGTATCCGCGATGCGGTTCCTGTCCGCCATACCAAAAAAAGAAAGGCTGACCAGGCTTCCTTTGCAAAAGAAATTCACCAAAATTCGACGCGTAGTCATTCCTGCTGATGCCCTTGGCGGGACGACTCCCGACCTGGTGCCTGTTAAAAGCCGGACCTACAGGATTCCGGCTCCAGCCGGCTTCCTCGAAATTGCCCGGCCCCCATGGTTTACCCGTATAACCGATGAAATAGCCGGTTTTTTCCAACGCATCGGTGAACACGGGAAATTTTTTCGGGAAATAACTTGAGTGTGTCCCCGCCTCCTCCAGCTGCCAGATATTCCTGCCCGTCAGTAAAGCTGCCCTCGAAGGACTGCACTGCGGAGCCGCCACAAACGCATTGTTAAACAAGACTCCCCTGGCGGCTACACTGTCGAAAGCAGGGGTCAGAAATGTTTTGCTGCCATAGGCCGAGGCATGCGGAAAAGACTGGTCGTCGGCTATCGCAAAGAGGATATTAGGATGCCGGGTTTCGGGTATGGGTAAGGCATATTCCGGGTTTTGCCGCACAAATGCCGTTGTCAGCCCTGTTAAAAGGACCAGTAAAGCTATCTTTTTCATTCCAACCAATTAAGAATGCTTAAAAGTCGGCAATAAAATCTTCTGCTTCAAACAGTTGCTCATTACACCAATACTTTTTTCAAATCTGCAATAAATACCCGGCGCTGCCCTCCCGGCGCACCGTTAAAACATAGCTGGCGGTAATCGCGGCTCCAGGCCGGATGTGGGTCGAGCTTGTAATGGCTTCCGCCGGAGCCTGCATCCTCAGCTCTCGACTGTTTAATACCTCCGCCCACATCATTCGGGATATTGCAGAGCCTCAGCTCCGTATCGTCTCTCGTATCCAGCATCCGGATGGCTACCTCACCTTCCGGCGATCCTACATACGATTGCTTGGGGTAAGCGTCTGCTACCAGATACCGGCCTGAAGGCTCCACAATGGGGTGCCCGCTCCCACGGTGCTTTTCGGAAAGAATTGTGAACCCTGAGCCGTCGTAACGAAACCTGCAGAACATCATTTCCCGGAAGCCCAGCCAGGTAGGGATGCAGTTCATAATGATATGCTCGCCGTCCGGATGCCAGTTCGGATGGTTTCCCGAGCCTCCCGATTGGGCAACCTGGTTCCAGTGCTCCGCAGAAAGGCATTGCACCAGGCCGGAGCCGTCAGTATTCATGCTGAAAAGAGAAGCATTTCTGCCCTTGCCGCCGATTTGTGCCCTGAACACCTGGAGGATCCTTGTATTCTGCCGGTTGTACTTCGAATGAAACAGGTAGCCTATGCTTCCGGCATACCTGTCTTTGTCCTCTGCCGTTTCAAAGAAACGCTTCATCGGGACCAGTATCTTCCTGGTATTCGTTTCCAGGTCTGTATGCCATAAGCCTTCTTTTTCCATATCCGCGGGTGTAAACGGAACGGGACGCCCGCCCGGGCCGTCGGGGACAGCATAACCGTACTGATGGATATTCATGTTAAGGAGGTTCGGGCTGATAACCGACCGTCCGTCCGGGGCCACATCGTACTTCGAACCGGCAAATGCCCTTACTTCTTCACTCTCCAGGTCTATCCTCACACATACTGCCTCACCGTTTATAATATCGTTGGTGTAGAGATACCGGTCAGAAACGCTGTCCCATTGCACGTTGGCGCCCAATTGGAAAGACCAGGCCCTGGTCCGGTAAATTTCCCTGATCCGCCGGTTCTGAAGATCTACCAGGCAGACACCGGCGGTATCACCCCAGGCCGGCTTTCTTCCCTGGTACGGGAGACGGGTAAGCGCCAGCATTTTCCCCGAAGGACTCCAGGGACAAACATCATAAAAGGTGTGGATATAAAATCCGTCATCGGGAGTGACCTGCAAGACGGGTACAGGAAACTGCCCCTCCCTGAATGGCCTGAAATCATAATTCTTCCATGGCGAGGCTGCTGTCCTCCCGGCAAAAAGACCTGGTGACAGCAGCGAAAGATTTGCTCCGGCGGCAGCTTTAAAAAGAAATTCCCGACGATTCATTTCTGCCTTAAAATGGCTTAACTGATACACTTAGTAGATACCCGGCCCAGACAGGATCTGTGCTGAGCCGGGGAAATACAGATGGTAGATGAATTGATATAGGGGGGGTAACTAATATCCGTCGTTCTGGCTCATCGCCGGGAAAGAAAGGTCTATCTCACTTTGAGGAATCGGACGCAGGTAATGTTTGGTGCTTATCTCAGACGATTTCTGCGCCCACGGGTTGTATTTGTTGACCCGTTCTATCAGCTTGCCTGTCCTTTTCAGGTCAAACCAGCGGGAATATTCTCCCATCAGCTCCCTGGCCCTCTCGTCGAGGATTATGTCTATGGAAATGTTGGCGGCGGTAGCGCGGTACGACACTGCGTCGAGTGAAGTAACGTTGCCCGGTTCGGCCGCGCATTTCGGATCTGCACCTGCCTCATTCAAAGCCCTGTCGAGCACTTTATTGTAGTATACTTCGGCTCCGCCCAGCTTACCGTTTTTAGCTCCTTTCACAATAGCCTCGGCCGCGATAAGATAGGCTTCTGCCGACCGGAATACTGCTTCATTGAACGTACCGTAAGCATCCCCATACTGAATACCCGGCTCCCAGAACTTCCACATCATAGGATGATCGCCGGCGCCGAAGCCGGATGATCTCGTGTAGGCGCCGCCGTATTCATCTACATTGATCACCGCGTAATGCTTCTTTCCGCCTATATCGATCCCTCTTTCCTCCAGGCTTGTGGCGGGGTCGTTCCACGGTCTGAAATAACATACCGTGTCACCCTTTGCTATATTGATCTTTATATCGGAGTTCAGGCGGATCGGCAGAAAATTGTTTACGTTAGACAACGCGTAGCCCACTTCCACGAAATTGTGGTCGTAGCGGGTATCGAGCTGCGGGTCAAACATACGATACACTGCCTGGGTTACGATGTGATCGTTCTGATACCGGTTGTAATCGCTGGTCCTGCCGACAGATCCGGCAAATCCTTCTCCGCCACCGCCGAATATGGAGTGGAGATTATTCCCTCCCGCTGCATCTACCTGGAACGCCGGGTCAGTCTTATTGGTAAGCACATCGGAGTTGTACTGGACCGAAAAGATGATCTCGGGATTCTTGTCGTTCTGGGCTCCTGTATACTGGGTCAGCGGGTTCTCTGACCTGACCGGGAACAGATCCTTGTAATTCGCAGCCAGCGGATAAGATTCAATGATCTTGTCGGCATATTCCAGGGCTTTCTGAAAATCAGCGTCACTTCCTCCCAGCACATTACTAAAATTCCATCCCCTGGTGAGGTAAACCCGCGATAACAGGAACTGGGCAGCCCCTTTTGTAATTCTTCCGTAGTTGGAAGCCACCGCCGGAAGCCTGGCTTCACATTCCGTGAGGTCGTCGATTATCTGCGTATAGATATCTTTCGACGGCACCCTGGTGGCCTCCTTGCTTGCGGTAGTGGTCTCTACCAGCGGCATAGGTACATCGCCCCATTGCTGCACCAGGTAGAAATAGCAAAGCGCTCTCAGGAATTTAGCCTCGGCTACCCTCACATTTTTGCGGGTCTCGTCCATCGTAACGTCCGGCGCACGCGATACCACCGTATTGGCCCGTCCGATCTCGGCATACAAAAGCCGCCACAGCTCGAGGATATCGCCGTTCGTGCCGTTCAGGCGGGTATCGTATACGTCGAACGTATTGGGATCTACCTTCTGGGCTGCAGACCAGCCTATACCCGACGAGAAGATATCTGTCCCGTTGAGTACCAGGATCCGGCTCTGATGGATATTCCGGAGGAGAGGATAACAGGACTTCACAAGGTCCTCAAACCCTGTTTCTGTTTTATAGTAAACGTCGGTAGTGAGCGTAGAGACGGGCTTTTCCAGCAGAAAGTCGTCGCCGCACCCGGACGATACGAGGCACAGCCCAAGTATCCCTAGCGCTGCATACTGCATACGACGTTTCGACCTCTTTTGAAAGGACCTGTTATAATCGGGGAGACGTTGTAATTCGCTCATGGAGATTTCCTGTTTTGATTCTTGTCTCATGATTAGAAACTGATATTGACCCCGACTGTATAGATGGCTGTCGGGATATCATCCTGGTATATGGATGAATTGAACTCCGGGTCAAATCCTGTGAACTTCGTGAAAACGAACGGGCTGATCGTCTGCACATATACGCGGGCGGTCGACATCTTCCACTTACTGATCAGGCCGGCAGGCAGCGTATAGCCGGCGGTGATATCGGAAATCCGCAGAAAGCTCGCATCCTGGTATAAAATCGCACTCTTGTAGGGATTGGGCACCGCCACACCGAAATAGGTGTTAGACGGGTTGTCGCTGCGCCAGTAGTCGAGCGAGGCCAGTTTGTTGTAACGGGTATTGTTCACTTCCCCGAAGGTTCCGGCCAGCGTATTATTACGGTATTGGACGCCGTTACGATAATAGATAAACATCGAAAGGTCGAAATTCCGGTACCGGAAACGGTTTGTAATCCCCATTAACCAATTGGGCAGCTGCGTTCCCAGCACTACGCGGTCGTCTATCCCCTCTGTAGAAGAGATCACTCCGTCGTTGTTCTGGTCTACCACCTTGACCGAACCCGGCTGCTGCTTGTATACCGCTGCCTCGTCTTTTTCCGGCAACTGCCAGATCCCGTCGAACTTATAGTCGAAGTTGGCCCTTATCGCGTGACCGACAAACAGGTTGTTCCCTTTGTCCTCTGTCTGTCCGTCACCGTAGAGCGACAGCAGCTTGTTGCGGTTCCTGGTAAATGTCAGCGTAGTATTCCAGGAGAAATTACTTTTGGAAATATTGACGGTATTGAGCGTCAGTTCAACGCCGCGGTTCCCTATCTCGCCCACATTGGCGATCACCTGGGAAAAGCCGGATACTGTAGGGATCTTCTGGTTCAGGATCAGGTCTACCGTCTTCCTGTCATACAATTCAAGCGTACCGGCAATCCTGTTCCTGAAAAACCCAAAATCAACCCCGAGATTCACTTCCTTGCTTCTTTCCCACCTGAGGTCCCTGTTCCCGAGATTTGCCGGGGCGAAACCGTATGCGGGCGTTCCGTCGAAGTCATACCCGGTATTCAGAAGCGAAGCCTGGGTGCTGTAAGGGTTCACGGTGGAGTTTCCTACCTGCCCGTAGCTGACCCGCAGCTTCAGATCGGAGAGTGCACGAAGTCCTTCCGCCATAAAAGGCTCATCGATCAGTCTCCACGCCACAGCCACGGAAGGGAAGAAGGCCCATTTATTATTCTCCGACAGCTGCGACGCGCCGTCTGAGCGCCCCGTCAGAGTGAGCAGGTAGCGGTCGGCAAATGAGTAATTGACGCGCCCCATAAATGACAGCAGGGATCTTTCGACAAGAGAGCTGTTGTAGCCGGTCACCGTTCCGGTGTTGATGGCATACCAGTCTGAGGCAAAAGGCAGATCCATCACGGCAACCTGGTAAGCTTCGTTCCGTTGGTAAAAGGTGCTCTGCAAACCGGTGAAGTTAATCTTATGCCGGTTGAGGTTCAGGTTGTAGTTGACGATGTTGTCGAGCGTATAGTTGGCCATGATCCGGCTGTCGTACTGGGCCCTGGGCTTCTTCCCGATCTGCGATTTCGACCATGTACCGCGGTAATCCCCCGCCCTTTCAGAGCTGTAGGAAGCCGACAGGGAAGACCGGATGCTCAGTCCCCTGACAGGCAGGAATTCCACATAGGCATTCCCCATTATGGTAGAAACCGCGGTTTGCAGCTTGGAATTTACCGGGTCTATATCCAGCAGGGGATTGGGCACCTGCTTGTCGTTGATCCCCATCCATACCGCGATGCCGTTTATGTCGATATCCTGGTTTTCGGAAGGGTTTTCCACATCCCGGTAAAACGCGGTCCCGGTCGGGCGGGCGCGATAGGCGCCGCGCAGCGACTCCATCGACCCCAGCTCCTGGTCACTATAGGTTACGTAAGATGTGAAACCGGCTTTAAATAGCCTGCCCAGCTTGCTGTCGAGGCCGGCATTGAGATTATACCTTTTATAGCCGGTGTGCAGCACATTCCCGTTTTCGTTCAGGTATCCGCCCGAAAAACGATAGGTGGTATTGTCATTCCCGCCCGAAACACTGATATTCTGGCTCATCTGCAAGGCAGGATCGGTAATGAGATCGACCCAGTCAGTAGTATGCCCGCTTTCGATATTCTTCATCTCGGCCGCAGTAAAGGTCGCCGGTGCCACTCCTTCCAGTACCCGGTCGGTGTGCGTCACCTTATAGAACTGCTCGCTGGTCATGAGCCTGGGCAGCCGGGCCGGCGCTTTCACCCCTACATAGCTGTCATAGCTGATCCTCGGTTTTCCCGATACTCCTTTTTTGGTAGTGATGATCACCACCCCGTTTGCGCCCCTGGATCCGTAGATGGCTGTCGAGGAAGCATCTTTGAGGATATCCATCGATTGGATGTCGTTCGGGTTCAGGTTATTCAGGTTACCTCCCATCAGGCCGTCGATCACGATGAGCGGCTCCGTGGAGAAATTGATGGTATTTTCGCCGCGTATCGTGATCCCGTAGCCTGCGCCGGGCCTGTTGCTCGATTTGGTCACGGTTGCGCCGGCTACCTGTCCCTGGATAGCCCTGGCTGCCATCACCGGATTGGCTCTTGTAATATCTTTGGACTGGATAGAAGCTACGGCGCCTGTCAGGTCAGATTTTTTTACCTCGCCATACCCGACGATCACCTGCTCATCCAGCATAAGGTTGTCCGTTTTCAGAATAACATCCAGGCGACTGTTGCCTTCTACGGCAATTTCTTCCCTGATATAGCCGATGAAGCTGAAAATCAGGACACTGTTGTCGTCGGGTACCGCAATACTGAAATTCCCCCGGTCGTCGGTGGCTGTTCCCGACTGCGTGCCTTTTATCATTACGCTTACGCCCGGTAGCTCTTCACCTGTTTCAGCCGCGACCCTGCCTGTAATAACCCGGTCGGTCTCAGTCGCTTCCGTTTCTTCCCGGATAATGGCATTCCTCACCGGTAATTCTGCCGACCGGCTTTCCGCGGGCAGAGCCGGAAACGCGGGGGTATGACCCGGGAGGTCTGCCGCAGCGCCCTTCGCTTTACCGGAGAGAATGACGAAAGTCTTTTTATCCACCTTTTTCATCCTCAACCCGGAAGGCTGAAGAATCTGTGAAAGTCCCCGCTCGGCATCACCGTCGAAGTTGAGCCTGCTGGAGGAAACGGTAATTCCTTCCAGTACTTTCTCTTCGAAGAGGACATCTACTCCGAAATGATTCCGGAACTTCTGGATTGCATCGCGGAGCGCCATCCGGTTCGCCTGAAGAGGCCCGTTTCCCGGAGGAGGTACAGACTGGAAATGAGCCGACAGCAACTGCGCCCGCAGACCGGGGACAGTCAATATGACCACCGCCAGCACAAGAACAGATAAAGCGCGTCTATTTTTCTTCATATACATTTGGAATTAGTTGATAGGTCAATAGGTAAGTGTATAAGTGCGGGGGTATTGATCGGAAGCTGAGCTTGGAAAGACCCTGATCTCCAGGACATCGGCAAGGATATGGAGCACTTTCTCTGCCGAATCTGCCTGGTAGGTGCCTCCGAGCGTACGTTTTGCCAGGGATGAATCGGGGATGATGATATTCACCCCGAACACATCACGAAGCTGCCCGGCTATAGCCGATAAAGAAGTGTTGTCGAATGTAAACCGGTGGTATTTCCAGTCCGTATGTATCTCAGACGGCTGGTCGTGCTTCCAGATAAGCTCTCCTTCACCCGAAACCATGACGACATCACCGGGCTTCATGATCATGGGTACTGCACCCTGCCTTTTACCTGAAGTGAGCTGCACCTTGCCTTTGCTAAGCGCTACCTTACTCCTTTTCGACCGGCTGTAAACGACAAATTCGGTTCCCAGTACCTTCACCTCCAGGTCGTCGGCAGTCCGGACTATAAAAGGCTGGTGTCCGGGAAGGTGCGTAACCGAAAATTCCGCCTCTCCTTCAAGGAAAACCTTCCGCCCCGACTTTCCGAAGCCGAACCGCGAAAGGGTAACGGAAGAATTCGCATTCAGGGTCACCCTGCTACCGTCTGAAAGGTAGACTGTTTTTAATTCGCCGTATTTCGTGCTGAAGCTACGGTTCAGGATACTGTCGCGGAACAGGAACCCGGCGATTCCGCACAGGATCAGCACCGACGCGGCAGCTACCACGGAAAACCGGCGGTACAGGGGCTTTCCGGCCGCAGTCTGTCCTGGGTTGCCGGCCCCTGAAGCAACCTGCTGCTGCCAGCGGGCGAAAGCTTCGTCAGGATCCATAATAAGCTGGGGATTACGGGCTTCCCATTCTTCCAGCAAAAGGAAATACAGCTCCCTGTAAGCCGGATCAGACATGGACTCACCGATCAATGTCTTCTGCAAAGGTGTGGCACGCCCTTCAAACAGAGCCTGTACCGAACTGCGGAACAACTCCTGGTTCATACCTGCGAAAAAATTTGCAATGAAAAAAAGGAAATTAATAGTTTGTCACTCCAGGAGACCGTGGCCGCTATCATAGTGATAAAGCCGTTTTCACGCAGGGAGCGTCTTAATATCGAAAGGACTTTCGTAATATGCCCTTCTATCGTTTTGGTCGAGAGATTCAGCTCGTCTGCAATAACCTGGTTTTTCTTACCTTCAAACCGGCTCATGATGAAAACCTTCTGGCTTTGCGGCGGTATGGCTTTGAGAATATCCTCTATCTTGCTTTGGAGCTCGTGGTATTGAAGCAACTGCTGGGGACTGCCGGAATTCTCGGACCCGTCGGGTAGATCAACCGGAATTGCTACCGGCTGCTCCTTTCCAAACTCACTCCTTAAATAGGCAAACGCGGCATGCCTTACCGTCGTAAAGAGATAAGCCCGGTAAGAAGTCTCTACCGATTTGTAAATCTTATGTTGCCAGAAACGGCTGAACACTTCCATCACAATGTCTTCGGCAACGGCTCTTGAGTAGACAAACCGGACAGCATGACTGCACAAAGACTGGTAGTAACGTTTGAATAACAATTCACACCCCTTCAGATGGTCGGTTTCAAAGCTCCGCCGGATAAGCAACTCAGAATCGATTATTCCTCCGGTAATGCCGTTTATACCGATACCAGGGTTATTTCCCCCTTTATTTCCCGTTGTTTTTGATTCGTTAGGGTCCACTAGCCTGATCAATAAGGTGAATACTGTCCGAGACTTCCGACCACTATGAGTATTTTTTGCACCCCCTACCCTTGGTCGTTTTCGTCTTTTTTTTAGATTTTTTTATAAAAAAGCCTTAAGTACACCGGTTTGAGGCTTTTGATTACGGATTCATTACGCAATATCAGGCTGTGCGGACTAGTGAAAATTTTCTATAATCATACCACTCCTTCGGACTTTTACTAACCAGGAAGTAGTGATATGATCCCCCGGATTCATCGCTTCCTGAAAACAAAATACCAGCTCAGCTCGAGCGAATACCGGTTTATATCATCCTGGGGAATACGGTCGAAGGGTAACATCCAGCGGATCCCGAGAAACTGATCTTCCCTGATGCGACGGCGCAGGGAATAGGAGGCTGCCATGAAGAAATTATTTTCTTTAACCGTATACGATTCGTCCAGGTCAAGATCGGGACGGCGCAATACTTCCGAATAACGCTCCAGGCGGATACCCGGATGAAGATGGAATCCGTGTACCCATTTTCGCTCGCGGGTGGTATAGCCTGCCTGGAGTGCATATACGCTTTCTTTATCATAGGGAAAGCTGATGTTCCGCTTATATCCGTACCTCCGGTCGGGCGAACGGTACCAGGCATTTCTAACGAGGGCAGTGGCGCCCAGGTCCCATTGCTTCCATACCGGCAGTGAAACGCTTACCACCGGGCCAAACTCATATTCTTTATGGAGAATGGCGAGGCCGGGATTCATCGAAATACCCGCAGAAAAGGTTACGGGGCGGGAGGGCGACGTTTGGTAGGGCGGCGTTTGGTAGGGCGGCGTTTGGGCCGGAAGACCGGCTGAAGCCATGACAGCGGCAAGCAGCAAAGGTTTGGCTTTCATGTGTCTAAAAATTAAAATAAATATATTCCAACCCATCCGAAACCGCCGGGGCGATCACCCCGGAATGGTCTTTGTTACGGTAAACTCTTTCCTGCCAGCTAACGCGGGGATAATACCTTTCAAAAAGGCCGGTAATATGCTGCCTCGTGGTGTGAAATCCGCCTGTTTCGAGCGAACCGGCGGTGAGGAATATCCTGGCTTCCGGGACAGCGCTCTGCGGGCGTACCGCGGATTCAATTTCAAAGATGGCCTGCTCATCCCACATCAGCGACGGACTGATCAGCAGATAGTTGGCAAAAAGGCCCGGTTTCTTTAAAAACAGGTAGGTACCGAACAGGCCACCCATCGAATGCCCGCAAAAAGTCAGCGCTCCCGGAGCATCTGAAACGGCAAAATGCGTGCGGAGATACCCCAGAACCTCTTCCCCGATGAAATCCGCAAAAGCATCTGCATTGCCGGTACCGCTCACGGCGGTAGCGGTTGGCGAAAGATCCTCTGTACGCCTGTTTTTTCCTTCATAACCTATACCGGCGGTAATGAGTCGGCTATCAAGGCCTTTACTTTTCAAAGCCTTCCTGATATCCGATTTCATATAGGCCGCGTCAGTATAGAGTAACAGCAGGTATCCCCCCGGCTTCCCCGCATCATAACCCTCCGGCAGATGAATATCGAGTGTATAACGTGTACCATAGGAAGCTGTAAGCACAGGCTTATCTGCGGAGATATCTGACTCCCGGCAGGAAATCAGTATTACCAGCAAAGCAAGTGATATAATATTTCTCAAAGCCATTTTTTTCTTATACCTATTTGTCCGCCTGCTGTTACCGGAAGCAGGTCTCCCCTGTCGATCCCCATCCTGAAAGTAAGCGTCCAATCCCTTTGGAGTGCGGTCTCTATGGTCAGGCCGCCAGATAGCTGCTTTCGTACAGTGGCAAAGCTGCTGCCGGGTTGCCCGTAATTGAGCGAATACGACGCCATCAACATTGCCGAAGCGCCCAGGTATTTCATTTTCAACCCGAGATGCCACATGCTCAACCGGTTGTTTCTAAAGTAAGGTACCGGCGACGCCCCACCCCTCATTTCATGCCCGGGCGTAATAAAAGGTGTACCGATCCCTTTTTCCCGGTAAGACCACCCTTTATAGTACTGTGCGTGATTGAAATAGTTGTCGGCTCCCTGGTACCACTTGTCCGGCATATAAAAAGCCTGGCCAGATTGCGAGAGGGTGGTCAGATGCTCTAACGTAATCTTTTCCAGTTTTACGCCTGTTTCCGACCCTATCCGCCGGACCGACCATGACAATCCCCAGAGGCCATCCGGGAAATTTTTCCAGATCAGTCCCGATACATCCTCATATATGTGCTGGTGATAGAGCAGAAACTTTTCTCCTGCTATCGTTCCCTCCGCTGCAAGATCCTGGCTTCCGAGGTGATTGCCCATCCTGTAGCTGTCGAAGGAAGTAAATCCCCGCTTTTCGTACCAGTTGCGGGGCGTATAAGCCAGGAAAACATAAGGAAACAGCTTCCAGGAAGACGGGAATGCCCCATCGATGGCAATGTCGGGCCGCTCCTTCAGGTATTCTGCGTGCCCCGCCCATTGCACCTGATGGTTAAGCCCCGCATACACCTTCCACGGCGCCGACGTCCTGCCAAACCGGAAGTACAGGTACTTCTGATGAAGCCTGGCCCCTTCCAGGTAATCCACATTATACCAACCGTGAGCCATTCCGGTATTGATGGCTACGTGATTCCGGAGCCATTTCAGCGGCACAAAGCCGACCGTTGCGAGCTGTATCTTCGGCACGGGCATGGCATTGCCCGATACCGCATAGAAGCCCGAAGTGAGTAGCGTATCGCCCAGGCCTGTTACGTCCATGCGACGACCGGCATAAAGCTCCATATTGCCGTAACGCACCTTTACCTGGGCTTCCGGAAGCAGCAACTTCACCGGTACGTCCGGCGACCGGTATATGACCGGACGAACAGACAATCCGCAGTCAAACTTCCTCTCCGGCGCCGCGCCGGGCTGCCGGTATTCTTTCGCAAAACGGAGTTCAGCCATTGCTGCTGACGGCCGGTCAGGCACTGTTCCGAACCGGTTTGCTCTCAGCCGGAAGGGTACAGCCCCGTTCGATGATACGACAGCCGATACCTCCGCTTCGATCCTGTACGCTGTTTTCAGTGAATCCGGGCGGGCGATAATACCCGGAGCATGCAGGTAAAAAAACAGGAACGCTGCGTACCGCACCGGGATGCCCAGGTATTCTGCCCCGTCTGACATCGTAAGGTGAGATTTTCTCCCTAAAGAGGACCGCCGAAAGGTAAGGAATAAACCGAACTGCCGTAAACGACCGTACCGTCTTCCAACTCGGCAAACGCCCTGAAAAACAGCTGGAAAGGATCCATAGAATTCGGAGGCAACAAATTGTCTATAGGATAGCTCTGCACATTGACCCCCGCCACCGGCGGGCTTTGAAAGGGAATCACTGTGTCATTGAACGTCGGAGTAAGATCATCGTCGATCCCGCCCTTCAGCATCACCAGTCCGTAAGATTTGATAGGCTTGTTACCGAGCAGGTGGAAAACTACCTTGAGACTGACATTTTCGTAATCCTCACTTTCCTCATCAAACCAATCCGTGTCGATTTCTATATGCGGATTGACGGGGGCCGGCACCTGGTGGTCGGTACAGGACAACAGCAGCACGGCCATTAACCATACCCAACAAAGAGAAGTTGCTCTTAGCATTTCTTTACGAAAGTTAAAATTGAAAAACAGATCTGTTACCTCACATCAGAGAGATGAGGAACAAATCTAGGCGTGCACCGGCTTTCGGAATAAAAGAAATGACCGAAGCGGGGTCAGGCGTAATTAAAGAAGGGCAAATATGAAATAAGGCGTTCCGGGTTGAGGATTTTCCCGGTTTGGGTAAATCACTTTTTATTATCAGCGCATTACTCCGATGGTTTGGCCTTTCCACCCGGGAAACAACGCTTCATTGTTCTTCACCTGGAGATGCCGGCTGGCTACTTCGCTGAAAACAGCCCTGAAATCGGTAGTTACAGGCATATCTCTGCCGTCTTCCAGGTTCTCCACCGCGAGCGGGGCTACACTCCCGTGGACGATTCCGCCGTTCACGTCGTTGCCCAGTATAAAATTACACGATGCCCGGCCGTGGTCGGTTCCACCGGTACCGTTTTGCTTTACCGTGCGTCCGAACTCAGTCATAGTCATGACGACAACTTCGTCCTGATAGGCTTCGATGTCTGTCCAGAACGCTGCGATACTACTGCTCAGATCGCCGATTTTACGGGCAAAAACACCGGTATCCCGTCCCTGGTTTAAGTGTGTATCCCAACCGCCGGATTCAGTGAAAGCAATTTCCAGCCCGACATCCATCTTAATAAGCTGTGCAATCTGTTTGAGCGAATTACCAAGTGAAGAAGCGGGATATTGCGCTTTACCGGCAGGCTTATACCCCTTTAAATCTGCCTGCTGTAGTATTTTTACTGCGTCGAAACTTTCTCTGCCGGTCTGGCTGATCAGATCACTGGCAGTCTCGTCATACAGGTCTTCAAACCCTTTGGCGGCAAAATTCACTGCTTTGGGAATACCCTTCATCTGAATAGAAAAGTCACGGAGGTTGCTTATTGCCACTGAAGGATTGTCTCCATATAAAGAGCGCGGAAGAGACGCGGTCAGGCTCACCGACCGGAAAGGCGATACTGCATCGTGGCCCATCAGACCTGCGACGCGATTCAGCCACCCCGAGGATGTATTCTTATTAAAAGGAGTACCCGACTCCATATAATCCTGCGCGTCAAAATGCGAGCGTGTGTTGTTGGGTGAACCGATCCCGTGCACAATGGCCAGGCGCTTCTCTCTGAACAAAGGCTCAAAAGTGGTCATGGAAGGATGGAGCCCAAACTTTCCGTCCAGATCGATAAGGGGTTCGCCTGAAGCATTTTTGGCCGCAGACATAAATAACCCTGGCCGCGCTTCTTCTAAGTACCTGTCTGTGAAGGGCGTAACCGCCATCAATCCATCCATTGCGCCGCGCTGGAAAATACAAACCATGATCTTCCCCTTTTTATAGGGTCTGGCTGTCTTTCCCTGCGCGGCGGCCTCTGCCAGGAAAGCCGGGATGCCCCCCATAAGCCCGGCACCGAAAAGCGCCAGTCCTCCTGATTTCAAAAAAACTCTTCTCGTCGCCATTTCATTTCTGAATTTATAGTCCGGTTAACGTCGCTGGAATTCAGGCGAGCCAATAAGCATACCTACAACCTGGGCCAGGGCAGTGTTGCTGACTAAAGCGGTATCAGGCTCCGTCACTCTCTTTTTTTTTGCAGCCTCCTCTATCTTATTATTTAAATCCGGATCATTCAGAAGAGGCAAAAGTCTTTTGATAGTCTGGTCCATATCCCGTTCGGGCATCAGGATCTTACTATAGGTCGTCAAAGCGGCCAGGGGACTTTCCGGTTCATGATAGCGATTCAATTCCAGCAGGCTCAATTTACTGCCCTGCACACGCTGTGAAGCGAGCGCCAAACCGAAATTCATCCGGTTGAGAAGCGCTCCTGTATTAATCCAGTATTGCGCCTTGTCCGGGAAGCCCGTTGGGCCCGGGTAGTAATATACCTTCTGCCCCATCCTATTAATCCAGCTATATAGGGGATAGGGATTTTCAAAATCGGCTCCCAGTGCGCGCCCCGCGCTGATGGCCAGCTCAAAGGGCGATTTGATCTTCTGCCGGATCGCAGTGGTATCCCAGAACTCCGGCGAGGAAACCATCGTAATCAACACCTGCCTGATGTCTCCTTCTGTTTTTTTAAAGGTTTTTGCCATCTTCTCAACCAGGCTTTGCGGCGGATCGTCGGAAACGAAACGAATAGCCAGCTTGCGCGAAATAAATGAAGCGGTTGAAGGGTGAAGAGCCAGCATTTCCAGCAGGCGCACTCCTTCCTGGTATCCTTCATTGCTGAATTTTGCTCCTAAAACCGTTTTCTCTCCCGGGTCATGACGGTTTGCCGCAAACAGGAAATCCCCGTCCCTTACAGACCTGCCTTTGACGTATCTGGCCTCATTGGCCTTGTCGATGCTGTCGTTATCGCTCATCCGGCTGACCGGGTATACCGTCCAGCCGGTCAATACCCTGGCAGTCTCCGTGACGTCAGCCTGGCTATAGCCTCCCTCTACTCCCAGGGTATGCAGCTCCATCACTTCCCGCGCATAATTCTCATTAAGTCCTGACATATCTCCTTTCTTGCCGGCAGGCCGCTCTCCTGAACTGCGGACATTGTCCAGATAATACAGCATAGCGGGAGATTTGGCGGTTGCCAGCAGCAGATCGCCAAATTTACCTGTCACGCGGGGTCTTATCACATCGCGTTCGTAGCCCGGCACATATTCCGCACAGCTTCCTTTTGCAATCGAAACATTAAAATGATTGAACCAGAAGTCCGTAAGTACTTCTGTCAGTTGGTTGTTACTGTAAAGGGCAAGTAATATTTTATGTTCGATAAGCTGGCGATAAAGCTCCTCCGTAAACCGTAAGTCATGTG
Source organism: uncultured Cytophagales bacterium (assembly GCA_964559125.1). GTDB lineage: Bacteria > Bacteroidota > Bacteroidia > Cytophagales > Spirosomataceae > Ravibacter. The sequence continues at coordinate 5,761 of CAZLGW010000053.1, read as the reverse complement.
CTTTCATATAGGTCTCAACGAAAGCTTTGCGCTTCTGCTGATCAAATTTGTTGACCGAATCCATATCGATCAGGCCTTCCTTAACGGCCTTCTTTACAATTTCACCGGCTGTCACATACTTTTTTACGATCTGCGCATTACTCAATTGCCGGAATTCAAACCGGCTAAGCCGCTGGTCGAGGGAAACATCGGGCAGGGAGCCGTCCAGTTGCCGGACTACCCATTTTTCCAGTCCCGTTTTTACCACCTCCTCAACCTGCCCCGGACGGGCTCCGAATGCCAGCCGGTTAAGCAAATGAGCCGCTGCCTGCTGTTGAGAGAGCCCGGCCTTCCTGTATGGCATCTTAAAAGAAACTTCTTTATCCGGAACTTCCGTAAAAGATGATTGCAGCAGCAGGCTGACGCAAAACAGAAAGACGATATATAAAGGTTTGACAACGTTCTTCATGACGTTCAGTTTTCATCCCGGTTTTAATTAACGTAAATAGTCCGGCCGATATTTGACAAAAACAACTCACTTCAACGTGAAAAAAAACTGCCTCAATTGTATTCTTACTCATCTTATTTACAAATTATTGTAGATCCAGGCACTGATATGCATTTTTCATGCAAAATGCATTTACCGGAAAACCGGCTTCATCAACTGTTAAATTGTAATTTTACCTCTGAACATCTTATATCCACCCGGCAGGGGTCTTTATAAGGCAGACATCGCTCCCTGTAAGAGTTTGAATATGTGGAAACGCCTGTTTATATTTTCTGACATCCTGCTCTGGCTCCTGGTCTCCGCGCCCGTTACCGCGCCCGGGCAGACGGCAGACTTCAACATCCAGCTCCTCGATGAGCGCAACGGGATCCGGACTTCCAACATCAGGCGTGTAGTAAGAGATAAAAACGGCTTCCTCTGGATATTATCGCCGCGATACCTCCAGCGTTTCGACGGCAGGGAAGTCAGGCTGCTCGACGTGAGGGGAGAAGACCTGCTGGATATAGCAGCCGATCATTCGGGCGATATATGGGTAAGTACCCAGTCAGGCGTCAGGCTCTATGTCAACGACCATGCCGGCTTTAAGGATATCCCTGTAGAGACCGGCCGGGCCACTAAGCTTAACCTGCTCCAGGTCACATCCGACAACAGCGTGTGGGTGATCAGCGGGAACGGTCTCTTCCGCCTCGACCGGAACACCATGTGCTTTAAAGCCCACCTGCTTCCCGGGTATGAAAACCAGCTCTACTACCGCCGGCTTTTTGCCCGGCACGGCGATGATTTTTTTATCGGCGATACCCATACAATCTTCGCCTATAGTCCTCTTAGCGGAGCTTTAAGAGAAATTCCCTTCGAAGCCGCGAGTGTTATCACTGCCGTATCAGCGCATGTGATCTGGGTAACGGACATACGCAAACAGGTGTTTGAAATAAACTTCGCTACCGGGCTGAAACGCCGGGTAAGCCCCGATCGCTTCCGGCCGGGTCTCAGCTCCCCTTTCCTGGAGATAATCGGTACCCTACCCCTTGATGAGCATACGGCGCTGGTAAGCACTACCCAGGGGTGCTTCCGCTACCATTCCGAAAAGGATATATTTGAGAAAGTCACCACCTTTTACTACGGCGCCGAGTTTCCTCTCGACGAAGTCTCGGCCTCCTGTTTTGACGGCACCGGAACCCTGTGGCTGGTCAACCAGCAAGGGATACTCTTCCTGCGCCCCCTGGAGCACAGCTTCCACTGGCTGAAAGAGGCGGGCAGAAAAGAAGGCGGCGGAAACAACTTCATTTATGCCATTACGGGCGACGACAACGGGAATATCTGGCTGGGAACTGCTACAGGACTGGTAGAGTTCGATCCGCGGAAAGGCAGGGCGGAAATGCACTATCCGCAGGAAAATCGTCCTATAGAAGACATTAACCATTCGGTAAGAGGACTTTCGTTCGACGGCAGGTACGTGATCTTCGGTGCGTACAGCGGGGGAATACAACTCTACGATCCTGTGTTTAAGCGTTTACACAAACCCGGATACCCCGACGGGAAAGACGGCGCAGCATTGAAGCTGGAAATTGAAAAAGACCATATTTACGGTATTCATCAATTAAAAAACGGCAACCATCTCGTACTGGGCGACCAGGGTTGTTATTTACTGAGCGGCTACCGGCTGAGCCGGTTAAAATTCACGGGTTCCGACTACATCCTGCAGGCGGCGGCCGAAACCTCTTCAGGGCATCTCTGGCTCGGTTCCTACAGAGGCCTGCTATACCTGGCCCCCGATTTCAAAACTATCCTGGCGGATACGCTTTTTAGCCCCAACAGGCTGGTTTCGTCCGTCGCGTTGCAAAATGATTCCACGGTCTGGGCCGGAAGCGTGGGGTTATATGAAGTCAGGCTCGAAGCGGGCAGGCTGGTCAGGAAGCCGGTACTTCCCGAGCTGAAAAGCCAGCAGATTACCAATATTTTTAAAGATCCGGGCGGAAAGCTCTGGATAGGAACCGACAACGGCCTTTACCGCTATGCTCCCGATACCAGGAAGCTCGAATGGTTTGACATCTGGGATAACGTCCAGAATAAGCAGCTCAACCCCGGAAGCCTTTATTATGCAAAAAGCGGGATGCTTTACCTTGGCGGCAACAGCGGTCTCAATTATTTCGATCCCCTCCGTATCAGTCCCCGTGAAGAGCCTCTCAATGTATTGATCACAGAGGTCAAGGTCAACCGCAACGATTCGCTGTTCCTGGCGGAAAACCCAAAGGCCCGTCCACTACAGCTTACCTGGGACCAGAACTCGGTGGAAATTCATTTTTCCACTCCTTATTTCAGGAACCCAAAGAAACTGAGGTACCGCTATCGTATGGAGGGGCTTGACAGCAACTGGGTTTCCAACGGGTCGAATAACACCGTACGCTTTTCCTCCCTGTCGCCCGGCAGCTACACATTTTCCGTTGCTACCAGCTCCGACGGCGTCAAATGGTACGAAACATCATCTCCCTTCCGTTTCCAGATCGCTCCCCCCGTATGGAAGCAGACATGGTTTATCCTCCTGGCCATAGTGGTGACGGTAGGCGGAAGCTACTGGCTTGTCAAAAGACGTATCGCCGGTATCAAGCGCCAGGAATCGCGCGTCTATGCCCTCCAGAACCGTACGCATTCGCTTGAGAAAGAAAAGGCCCTTGCGATGTACGAAGGCCTTAAGCAGCAGCTCAACCCGCATTTCCTGTTCAACTCCCTTACTTCCCTCAGCAGCCTTATCCGCATAGACCAGAAGCTGGCCGCGGAATTTCTCGACGGGCTAAGCAAAACCTACCGGTATATTCTCAAAAACCGGGATCACGAGCTTGTTCCCCTGAGCAGCGAGATCAGGTTTGCCCAGACTTTTGTCAAGCTGCAAAAAACACGATTTGAGGAAGGCCTGGAAGTGCGCTTTAAGACAGGCGAGAACGCCGACAATCTCCTGATCGCTCCGGTAACCCTGCAAAACCTGATAGAAAATGCCATCAAGCACAACATTATTGCTCCAGACTCCCCGCTCGTCATAGAAATCCTGGTAGAAGGCGACTACCTGCTGGTACGCAATAACCGGCAGAAAAAGAATTTTGTGGAAACCAGCAACAGGCAGGGACTGGCCAACCTCAAATCCCTCTACCAGTACCTTTCAGAGAAACCCCTCACCATCGACGATACACCCACTCATTTCACGGTCAGAATCCCTTTAATAACGAAATAGCCAAACAGAGGCATCGGCTCATCCAAAAAACGCCTCAATTCCCCTTTCCCTCGCTTCAGCCAGAAAGAGTTGAAACACAACCGGAATACTGCAAAATTTACTTCATCATTAACCAGTTATCTTTTTATTTCTATGCGGGCATGTACCCAGGACCAGATCAGGATTGTAAAAAAAACGTGGTCATTCTTTCGTAATATGAGTCCGGAATTTGTGGGAGATGTCTTCTACACCAAGCTGTTCATGGACTACCCGGATCTTGAAAAAAGATACCCGAAGGAACCCCAGAAAAGATATGAGGACCTGATCAAAATGTTGAACATGATTATCAGCAGGCTCGACAGGAGGGAGGAACTGATCTGGGCGCTGACGGAGATAGCAAACCAGCCGCACAGGATCTGGGTAACACCGGCGCACTACCGGAAAGTTGTTTCTACATTGATTTGGACCCTCCGGAAAGGACTGGGCAATGACTGGACGGGCCCGGTGGAAGACGCCTGGGTATCCTGTACCAATATGGTTGAAAGTATTAACGAAACGGTTGTAAGCAGGGCGCACTCGGGCGCATGAAATGGCGAATAATTATTTATTACGCTGTATATCAGCACTATGATGATCAAAGCTCAGACATCTGTAAAGCTTCCATCCGGAATTGTCCAGTAGCCAGACACTGACAAACCTGGCAGAACCTGCCTGGCTTTCCTCCTCTCCGGAGATCTTTTCATAAAACCGGTGGATTCCTTTTTGAATTGCGCCGTACAGGATGTCCTGCCTATAAAGCGGGTAGATCTCAGTATTTTCCCTTACCAGCTCTCTTCTCGATTGGTAGGTCTCCGGCGAAGCGCAAAGACCGTTCCGCAGGCTTTTAATAAAACCAGGTTTAGAAGAAATACCGTCTTTATCGTGAAAAAACTCAAAATCATCCCCCAGAAGGTCCTCAAACCGGCTTACATCACAGGTATTGAACCCTATGTCGAACAAAAGGCTGTCCAGCGAGAGTATTGTTTCATACAGGTCTGAATCCCTGCCGGCTTGAGCGGACGCACTTTCTCCCCAAACCAAAAACAGGATAAGCGCTAATAATTTGTTCATTGCCTGTGAAATATCGGGATCAGTTTCATACTCATGGTGTATGATTTTAAATTTCAAATCAAAGCTAACAACGGGGCATCCAAACGTTAACTATTTGCAGTTGAAGTGCGCCTGAGGTCAAACCGAAGCGTAAGATACAGCGACTCAGAGGTAGCAGGCTCCTGAATTGGGATAAGTGTCGGGATTTCTTCATATTTAGCTATACCCCTTATTATTAGCACATTATCAAAAGGTTCACTTTAGTTTATCATGATAATCTAAAGTAGTACTTTGGATTATCATATTGAGATGCTGGCAATTTTATTACGGATCATTTGGAAAAATTGGGGGGATTACCCTCAGGTGCGTAACCCAGCTCGGTAGACAGGATGCATTAGATTCCTGATAAAAAAATTTTCGTCCCGTTATTTTATCGGAATGCAGTTACTTTCAATCGAAACGGGGTGGATCAAAAACGAAGCGAATCAACTTACAACATGTTGATTATCAAGTAAAAATACATTCCAACCTTTTCTCTTTCGGGTAAATCCTTCCAACATTACCAATCCTATATTTATATGAAAAAAGTGGTTTTGTTATTGGGGCTTGCCATGCTGCAGGCCTGTGCCGACAGGGAAACGGCAAGTGTTCTTCCCGAAGCAGAAGCCTCGTCGCACAGTCCGGGGCGGGAGAGCGGCGGAGACATTTCGCTCACAAGCGCCTGGCTGGTCAATGAGCTGCCGGTCGACGGGTGCGACCTGCATTTGCGTATCGGCGAAGGCGACGATACCAGACTGGTTGTCGCTTCCGAAGGGTCGCTCAGGAAAGTAAACGATTATTACCAGCGGGAACGCCGGGATCAATCGTCTATCCCGGTAAAAATCACCTACACCCCGACCGGTACGACGCGGAAAATCCGCTGCGGTTGGGGCAAAGAGGTGGAATACCCGGCAGTCGACGTGATCGTGATCACGAAGCCATGA
>CAZLGW010000052.1:0-29906 GCA_964559125.1 uncultured Cytophagales bacterium | reverse complement strand
TTTGCGGTTGTGGGATTTGGTATTTACGGATTGCCCTTCTTTTATGATTTTATCATGGAAGAAAGAGGCTGGTCCAGAGCCGTAATTACCTCCGGAAATGCAGTAGGAAAACTGATTGTTGCCCCGCTGTTCGGCTTTCTGGCAGGATGGCTGATAGACAAATACGGTCCGAGAAGCCTAATGATGACCGGCGCTCTGATGCTGTTTATCGCGTTTGCAGGGATCGCTTTTTCCAGTTCGCTGGAAATGTTTTATCTCTTTTATGTCTTTAATGCGCTGGGCTATGTGTTTGCAGGTCCTCTGCCCTCCCAGGTACTGATTTCCCGCTGGTTTGATAAAAACAGGGGCAAGGCCATGGGGATTGCTTATCTCGGCATCGGAGCCGGAGGAGCTGTAGTCCCTATCCTGGCCGCCCGGCTGGTGGCCATGTATGACTGGCATACTGCGCTGGCTATATTGGGTGGAATCGGTTTTGTACTGATATTTGGTGTCGCTTTCTTTATCAAGGACAATGCCCGTAAGCAGAATGCCGGCGCTCAGAAGGACAAAGCCGCAGCTCCATTGATTGAAGGAACGCCCATGAAGGAGATCCTGAGGAACCGCAATTTTTATTTGCTGGCTATAGGCAGTATGTGTTCCATAGGGGTTGTCGGCGGTATCAACCAGCATATCAAGCTATACCTGAGAGATCTTGATTACTCACAGGTGGAAGCTGCCCGCGTAATGTCATTTGTGCTGCTGTCCAGCCTGATCGGGAGGGTGTTGATGGGCTACCTGGCCGATATTTTCAACAGGAAATATGTGATGCTATTGATTTACCTCATCGTAGCATCGGCCATACCCTTGCTTTTAGTCCCTGATTTTGGAGGGCGTATTTATATTTTTGCCGTGATCTTCGGTATCGGATTGGGTGGCGATTATATGATCATCCCGTTGATGGCGGGTGACTTATTCGGCTTAAAAGCGCTGGGCCGGACCATGGGGATCATTCTGGTGGCCGATGGAGTGGCCGAAGCGCTCTTCCCGGTTCTTTTGGGGGTATTGTACAATGAGCAGACCCAAAGCTATGCCCTGGGCTTTTCGGTGTTGATCGCAGTGGCTCTGCTGGGGGCTGTGTTTATTTATTTTCTTCCCAAGTCCAACCAGCATAAAGGTATGGAGGGGATGGTGGAGAATGGGTAGGGGGACTTCTGTTGATACAAAAGCCGGTTCCTGGTATACCAGGGGCTGGCTTTTTGGTTTGGAGATAGGAATAATGTAAACTTGCCTGTATCCAAATGGATATCTCAAGGCTTTTAATGCTATTTTAACGGGGACAGAAAACCATACGGAACTTCCGTTTTCAAACGTAATCAATAATTATCATTATTTCCGGCGGGTTTTGATATCAATAGTTTTGATCGGATTTACCAGGGCCTGGAGAGGTTAATTTTTGTGGAAATTTCGTTGGAAAGGGGAAAAGATGATCCACAGCGCATTTTCGAGAGTCTTAACTCTACTGGGTTGGCGCTTTCCCAATCCGACCTGATCAGAAATTACATCCTCATTGATATGGAGCCGGTCAGGCAGAAAGATGTCTTCGAATCAGTCTGGAACCCGATCGAACAAAATGCCCGGAATATCCAGAAGCAGGAGTCATTGGTTTCAGATTTTATCAGAGATTACCTGACGTTGCGGAATAATCGGATTCCAAACAAGGGAAAAGTGTATGAAGAATTTTCTTTTTTCAGAAAAGTACCTGAATACATTGGCCAACCTTACGCTTTCCGGAAATAATGGTGCGCTGAGCAATAAATCTTTCTCTGAAAAGAAAGAGATGAATGTCCACGGGTTAGAACAGGGGTATCGTTATAGTCATCTTTGGCTCAACAGGTTGCTCCGTGAAATAGCTCATTGGGACATTTCTACGCTCGAAAAGCGTTTTGAGCTAATAGTGGAGCGATTCATCCGGATATGGCCTTTCCCTGAAATTCAGATGGATAAGTCTGCTGATATAGAAGAGCAGGCACTTTTTGATGCAGATAGTCCTACTCACCGAAAGCTTGAGTATTTCATTTTTTGAAGGAGAGAAGGTAGAAGAGGATACGGTAGCGCAAATGTATTTTTATATAGGGAGAAGATTGTTTGAGAAGAATCCCCAATTGTTGATAGAAAATCCGGATCAGCTCAAAATCTCCCAGCATTCAGAAGATTTTAGAGCTCCCGAGGAAATTGCAGCGGGGTGGTATATTGAGTCTAATGTTGATAGTGTCGGTAAATTCTCTTCTTTAAAAAAACTACTGACTTTGTTTGGAATGGAAGACGATTTGCTAATAAAATACGCGCCAGGGTCTTCGCTAGGAACAAACGTTGCCAGGTTTAGCGTCAGACGAAGGTTTTGGAAACAGCTTTTGCCACAAATCACCGGAACTGCCTTATTTTCTCAAGGGACTGCATCACAGTATAATTGGCTTACTGTCGGAGCTGGAATAGGCGGTATTCATTATGCGATGGGTATCAGTAAGTCGTATGCAAGAATTGAGCTCTATATCAACACCTCAACCCGGGAGAAGAACAAGTCGTTTTTTGATCGGCTTTTTAAAAACAAGGCAGTAATAGAAACGGTATTTGGAGGGACACTTGTTTGGGAACGATTATCGGATAAAAAAGCAAGCCGGATAAAAACAGAGCGTGAAGGAGTGAATCTTTATAACGAGGCGGATTGGGAAAAGATGACCGCATTTTTGGTAGACCAGTTGCCGAAATTCGAGGCTGCGCTTCAGCCCTTTGTCATCAGATTGAAAAGTTAGCAGCCAGCCTGATGATCCTGCCATGACGGACCTACTGTTTCGTATTTCGTCCGAAGAAATGATGGTAGTAGTTAACTTTCACTACGAAGGAACAACGCTAACACTCTAATGTTGGCTACCCGGAGATAGAGGAGCCATGAATTGGGAGTAACGAGTAGGTACAGTACTACAATATTCCTATCTTTATACTATCCATTACTATACTTTATTCCAATGCATCGAAATGACTACTTGTGGAAGGGTATCATCGAGCACGTTACCGATGACTTCCTTCGCTTCTTTTTCCCCGAAGCCGACACTATTTTTGATATGGAAAGGGGCTTTTCTTATCTGGATAAAGAGCTGGCAGAGCTTTTTCCCGGCGAGGATGGCTCAGACATGCGCTTTGTCGACAAGCTGATTAAAGTATTTACAAAACCAGCGCCGGGTAAGCCTTCTGAAGAGAAATGGATATTAGTCCACCTCGAGGTACAAGGATACTGCGATCCCGGTTTTGGCCGACGAATGCATATTTATTTTTATCGTATTCTGGATCGTTTCAAACGTCCTGTGACAGCAATAGCGATTTTGACAGATGGGAACAAACACTATCGACCTGACTCGTACCGGTATGGTTTTCTGGGAACGAGCTATGAATTTCGCTTCAATACGTATAAAGTGCTGGATCAGAACGAGGGAGAATTGGAAAAGGATGATAATCCATTTGCGGTTGTGATCCTTACTGTGTTGACCGCATTGAAAAACAAAGATTTGCCGGATAAAGACTTGTTCGAACTAAAAGCACGGTTGTTACGTAACCTGGTGCGGCGCCGGATACCGAGGGAGAAGATTGAAAAACTCGTTCTTTTTCTGCAATTTTATGTGGTGTTTCGGGATAAGGCCTATGCCAAGCAATACGAGGAGGAGATAGAGAGAGTTACTAAAACAACTAAGCCGATGGGAATCAGGGAGTTGATATTGGAAAAAGTGAGAGAAGAGGGGGAGGAAAAAGGGAAACTGGAAGAAAAATACAAAATTGCCCGGGAGCTCAAAAAAGAAGGCCTTCCCGTTGAGTTTATCGCTAGTGTAACTAGTCTACCGCTTGAGGAGGTTGAGAAATTATAAACAGGGCAAAGTCTACTGCATTTCACCCATTATTGGGCCTTCGACAAGCTCAGGCATTATGACGGGTAGCTGACTAGGCTACCCAATAAACTGCCTCACATAATTCCTGCTGGTCAAAATCGCCGACTGTATATCATTAATGTGCCCTTCATAGGCCTTGTCTTCGACTTCGATCACAACGGGACCGCGGTATCTCACGTCGGTAAGGGCGGCAAAAAAGCCCCGCCAGTTTACATCGCCGAGGCCCGGCAGCTTGGGAGAATGATATTCAAGCGGGTTAGCCATGATGCCTACCCTGTCGAGTTTGTCTTTATATACTTTTACGTCCTTGAGGTGGATGTGGTGAAGGCGGTCTTTGTACTCGTAGATGGGTTTTACCTCGTCCATCATCTGCCATACCATGTGTGAGGGGTCGTAGTTGAGCCCGAAATTCGCGTTGGGGATAATGTTAAAAAGCTTGTCCCAGATAGCAGGAGTGGTAGCCAGATTCTTACCACCCGGCCATTCGTCGTCGGTGAAAAACATCGGGCAGTTCTCGATACCGATCTTTATTCTCTTTGCTTCTGCATATTTGACAATGTCAGGCCAGACCTCTTTGAAGCGGGCGAGATTGTCGGCGAGGTTTCTCGAAGGGTCGCGGCCCACAAATGTATTGACTACAGGGACCCTGAAAATGGTGGCTGCATCGATTACTTTGTAGATGTGGTCGATATAAAATTTCGATTTATCGGGATCCGGGTCGAGGGGATTGGGGTAGTAACCCAACGCTGAAGCGAAAATCCCGGAATTCCGGAACATAGCATTGACTTGCCTGATCTCTCTTTCCCCCAAGGCATCTACGTTAATATGTGATACGCCCGCGTAGCGCCGGTTATCCGTATTGTTTTTCGGCCAGCACATGACTTCAACGCATTTGAAGCCATTGTTGGCAGCAAAAGAAAGGAGGTGATCGAGCGAGAAGTCGGCGAGAATAGCGCTCGCAAAGCCTAATTGTAGCATTTTCTGGAAGATTAGCGTTCAAGTTTTCCCTGCAGCCCCCCTGTGTGGACTACCATAAGGGAGGTTCCTCCCGCAAAATAGCCTCTTTTGATCAAATCATATAATCCGTAAAACATTTTTCCGGTATAAACCTGCTCCAGGGGGACGCCGTGCTGCGTCTCAAACCAGGCTATAAAATCAATAAGTTCCTGGTTGTACCGGCCATAGCCACCGAAATGATAATCCAGCTGAAGGTCGAGCAAACCGGTAGGAGCCCATCTGCCGATATCTTCCCTGAGAAAGCCGGCATTTTTCAAAACAGCTACCGAGATGACCGCACACCTGCGGAGTAAAAGGCCTGCAGTGGTACCGCCGGTCCCTGCCGGGACTACGTAGAAATCGGGAGAAAAGCCTGTATCGGCACACTCGTCGGGAATCTCGCCGACACCTTTCAGCGCCAGGTGATTGGTGCCTCCTTCCGGGATGAGCAATGCATCCGGGATTTGGGACAGTAGCGTGCCGGCAAGCGCTCCCCGTTCTTTTTTCCGGTATTCGCTGCGGGAAACAAAGCGGAGCTCCATTCCGCGGGACGAACAGTGTCGGAGGGTGGGCGAAGAAAAGGGAGTCAGCTCATCGCCCCGTACGATGCCTATGGTCCTGATGCCTTCAATATACCCCAGGGATGCAAGTGCTGCCAGGTGATTGGAATAGGCACCGCCGAATGTGATGACCGTGCCTGGTTTTTCACCGCTCACCTCGGCCATATTGTACTTCAGTTTCCTCCATTTATTGCCTGAAACCTCGCTGTGGATCAGGTCGTCCCGTTTCAGGAATACCTTCACCCCCGCTTTCTCAAAAATGGCATCGGTCAGCTCCTGGATGGGGGATGGAATAAGCAGGTCTCCGGAATTCATTTAAATTTGTAAGGAAGCCATATGGAACGGTGTCGTGCAATATGCAAAAATATATAACAGACTTTCGGAATTTTCTACTTCTTGAACGATCCTTGTCCGGTCATACGCTTGAGGCTTACGTCAGGGACGTGGAGAAGCTTTCGGAATATTTGGAGATTTCCGGGATAAACATCTCCCTGAACCAGGTTACTGATGCACATTTAACCGCTTTCATGAGGTATCTTTCGGAGCTTGGCATGTCGGCTTATTCCCAGTCCAGGATACTATCGGGTAACCGTGCTTTTTTTAAATACATGCAGCTGGAAGGCATCATGGAGAAAGACCCTACTGAACTGATAGAATCGCCGAAACTGGCCAGGAAGCTGCCCGAAGTGCTTGACTACCCTGAGATCGTTTCTATGCTTGAGCACATCGACCTCTCTACCGCAGAGGGGACCAGGAACCGGGCTATCCTTGAAGTTTTGTACAGCTGCGGTCTGCGGGTTACGGAATTGATATCGCTGAAGCTTACCAATTGTTTTTTCAGCGAAGGATTTGTGAAGGTGGTAGGGAAAGGGAACAAGACACGGCTGGTACCGATAGGGCGCGATGCCATCAGGTATGTAAATCTGTATGTGACCCATTACAGGAGCCAGATGAAGGTTCAGAAGGGGAATGAGGATATCGTATTTCTCAACAGGAGAGGCTCAGGCCTGACGAGAGTGATGATTTTCCTGATCGTAAAGGAAGCGGCAATGACAGCAGGCATCAGCAAGCCGGTCAGCCCGCATACTTTCAGGCACTCCTTCGCAACCCACCTCGTAGAAGGCGGTGCCGGCCTGCGCGCAGTGCAGGAAATGTTGGGCCACGAGTCGATCACCACTACCGAAATCTACACCCATCTCGACAGGGACTATCTCCGGCAGATCGTGACGGAGTTTCACCCGAGGGCTTAGACCGGAAAGGCTTCCGGATGTATTTAAAAACTTTGGACTTTTTTGTGACGGGATTTGAATAATTAATTAATTAATACTTACTTGCTTTCACAACACCTATATTGTGACTGATCCTGCTATTCTTAAAATACCTGAATTTTAAACAAAATCGTCTCGTTCCCGATGAAAACACCTATTTATCAACTGGATGCTTTTACTGATACACTTTTCAGGGGAAACCCGGCAGCTGTAGTGCCGCTGGATGAGTGGCTATCTGATGAAACGCTCCAGAAAATAGCGTTGGAAAATATGGTGCCTGAAACGGCGTATTATGTGAGAAATGAAAACGGGTATGAGATTCGTTGGTTTACCCCTGTTACTGAAGTGGATCTGTGCGGGCACGCAACCCTGGCGGCAGCTTATGTCGTATTTGGGGAAGAAGGATACGAAGCCAGGGAGATTTCGTTTGCCTCCAGAAGCGGTATACTGAATGTGACCAGGGAGGAGGATGGGTGGCTCACGCTTGATTTTCCTGTCGATATCTACCAGGTAGCAGTTCCGCCTCCTGCTCTCCAGGAGGCTATCTCCACAGTTGCTGCTGTAGGAGTATATCGCGGGAAGGCCGATTATATGGTAGTGCTGGAGTCTGAAGAAGAATTGAGGGAATTGACGCCGGATATTATTATCCTTTCCACCGTTCCTACTCGGGGTATAATCATAACCGCACCCGGTGAGGAGACGGATTTTGTTTCCCGGTTTTTTGCCCCTCAGTCGGGGATTGACGAGGATCCGGTCACAGGCTCGGCGCATACTACGCTCATACCTTACTGGGCAAAGCAGCTGGGTAAAAATGAGCTCACTGCAAAGCAGATATCGCCGCGGGGCGGGTACCTGCGCTGTAAGCTGAACGAGGACAGGGTTTTGATATCGGGGCAGGTAAGAGAATATATGCGAGGGGAAATCCAGATTGAATAATGAAGGTATTGTAGCAGTGCTTTTCGGATCGGTTGGTTGTTTTTGGACACAGAGCGCCGCAGAGAGAAAAGGGAGGGCCACGGAGGGATAGTTCCGGCGGTGGTCGGGTCTGTTTCTTGTGAATATATGGAAAATACGGAGGCCCGGGAAGCCAGAAGCGCTTCCCGGGTATATTTTTATCGTGCAATAATGCATGTCTTTGCCGCGGGTTTTAACCCACGGTTCTGGTTTCACCGGTAAAAGAGGGCATTTTACCGGTGAAAATATGTTTTTAGCCTAAATACTATTGGGCGGGCGCCGCGCAGGCGCTATGTTTGATGCGTTATACCAAAAAGCAACGAGATAACGATGGAAGATTTTGAGCGTCGCCACACCGGTGAGCAAGTTAAAAACCCGGATGGCCCGAAGTGGACGGGAATCATACTGATCCTGGTCGGCCTGGCTTTTTTGATGAGGAACATTCTGCCGGAATTTCCGCGATGGATCTTCCGTTGGGAGATGATCCTGATTTCGATAGGGCTCATAGTCGGGATCCGCCACCAGTTCAGGGGAGCAGGGTGGTTTATCATGGTAGCGATAGGAGGAATATCCATGCTGGATCTTATTTTTCCCGTTTTCAATAAACCGCAGTTTACATGGGCGACGATCGCCATCGTTACCGGGCTTTACCTGATCTTAAGGCCGGGTACTAAATCGGGGGGAGATTCTTTTACTTCAGGAGCTCATACATGGAGCCAGGATACTTCTGAATGGAGCCAGGGGGCCTCTGAATGGAGCCAGGGAACTTCGTCTTTCGGGAAACGGGAATATGTTTCAGGAGAAGTGCTGAACACCACATCGATATTCGGGAGCGTGAAAAAAGTAGTTGTTTCGAAGAGCTTCAGAGGTGGAGAAATCGTAGCTATAATGGGAGGCGCGGAAATAGATCTTTCCAAAGCTGATATCAGCGGGCGCGCTCGCCTGAATGCAACCAATATCATGGGAGGAACAGAGCTTATAGTACCTTCTGACTGGAATGTTCAATCGAATGTAGTTGCTGTCCTGGGAGGAGTTGAGGATAAAAGAGATCCGCGTTTTCTCAGGATTGAACCGGGCAAGATACTGGTTTTGGAAGGTGTGTGCCTGTTGGGAGGTATCGAGATAAAGAGCTACTGATAAGCTGTCGCAGTCTGAAGTAATCCGGGAAAAAACGACTACCGAATATGCATTCTCCATTTACTATCCTTCGGTTTCAGGTTGTATTTGCTTCTATCTGGATGTTATGGATGGCAGCTCATGCGGCTATATTATATTGGTATGATTTTACAATAGAGGCTGCCCTGATCGATAGCGTCGTAAGCAATATATTGCTGCTGCTTGCCTGTGTGGCGGTCAGCAACAACCTCAGGTATTTTCAGCCGAGCCAGAAGAGATACAGTTATATTTTCTGGCTCTGTTTCTTTATGACCGTGCTGTGGTTTTTTGTGAGCAGGTTCATCATCACGCTGCTGCTCCAGGAATCTTTCGAGTATGTGCATTTCTTCAGCCAGTCTGTTCCCGTCAGGGCGATGTTCGGCTTTTTTATTATCGGAATTGCGGGCCTGAGTTCCGTACTGTGGTATAACCTGCAAAACCAGCAGGAAGCCGAGCGGAGGAAGAAGGAGGCCGAGAACCTGGCGATAGAGGCGGAGCTGTTTAATCTCCGCCAGCAATTGCAGCCGCATTTCCTGTTCAACAGTCTTAACTCGATCAACGCGCTGATTGGCTTCGAGCCGGATACGGCCAGGAAAATGATCCAGCAACTATCTGATTTCCTTAGAGGTACGCTGCGGAAAGAGAGCCGTCAATGGAGCACGCTGGCGGAAGAGCTCGCTCATCTGCAGCTTTATCTTGAAATAGAAAAGGTTCGCTTCGGGCACCGGTTGACGACCCGGGTGGAAAGCAGCGAGATTACCGACAATATGAAGCTGCCGGCCATGCTGCTGCAGCCGGTAGTGGAAAATGCCATCAAGTACGGGCTCTACGACACTATCGGCGACATAGAGATCACCATAGTAGCGGAGGCAAAGGACGAAAAGGAACTGATGATCACGGTAACCAATCCCTACGACCCGAAAAACAGCGGAAAGGGTACCGGGTTCGGATTGAGTTCTATCCAGCGCAGGCTATATTTGCTGTTTGCCGGGCAACAGTTGTTAAAAACCCATGGAGAAAATGGTATTTTTACTACTGTTTTGATTATCCCGCAATTAGCTTGACCGAATGACAAAAGTTTTGCTCATAGATGATGAGCCCTTGGCTAAAAGGGTTGTCAGGGAATACCTGAAGGATTTTCCCGAATTTGTAATCTGCGGTGAATGCAACGACGGCTTTGAAGGTTTGAAAGGCGTCAGGGAATTGCAGCCCGATCTCATATTCCTGGATGTGCAGATGCCGAAAATAACCGGCTTTGAGATGCTGGAACTCCTGGAACAGCCGCCCGCAGTCATCTTTACCACTGCATTCGACGAGTATGCGCTTAAGGCCTTCGAAGCACATGCCGTAGACTACCTGCTTAAGCCCTTCAGCCGTGAACGATTCGGAAAAGCGATACAAAAGTGGCAGAATCAGCAGGCGGAGCAGGCTGCCCGCATACAGAAGATGGTGGAGCAGTCGAAAGCGTCGCCGTCGCAGGCCGAAAGAGTCGTAGTAAAAGATGCCGGCAAGATCAAGATCATACAATTGCAGGATATAGAATATCTCGAAGCGGCAGACGATTACGTAAAAATCAATACCAGGGAAGGCGTATTCCTCAAAAACAAAACGATGGCTTATTTTGAGCAAAACCTTCCTGCCCACCAGTTTGTCCGCTGCCATCGCTCTTTCATGGTGCAGGTTCCGTTGATTACCCGTATCGATCCTTATGAAAAGGATACTTATACGGTGAGACTCAGTACAGGCAGGCAGATCCCGGTCAGTAAATCCGGCTACGCCAGGCTGAAAGAAGTACTGGGCCTGTAATTTCCACACTTCGCGTCTCGTCCGTCAAAGGTTCTCAGGAACCTTCCGCTTTTCGCTTCGTTAGCCGTTCACCCTGGCTATACGATCGCTTATCATATTTTAATTTTTTTGATATGGAAAAATAACTTGCTTTGAGCTGACCGCAGGCTTTACGCTTGTAAAATAGCATTTTGTTAGGAGAGTTTTGAATCTATTCTGTAGGAGTAAAATAGTCTTATTCCGATATCGTTTTACATAGAAACCCATTTTAAAGACCCGAAGGCGTGTTATGAGATTTTTACTGCCGGTATTTGTTTTTTGCTTTTTATTCTCACGGGCCGGGGCCCAGGAGCGTGCTACTTTGAGCGGGTACGTAAAGGACGGACGTAATGGAGAGGGGTTGATCGGGGTTTCAGTTTTTGTCAGGGAGGCAGGTACGGGTGTGGCGACAAATGCTTACGGCTTTTATTCCATCACATTGCCGCAGGGTGACTATACGGTCGTCTATTCGTACGTTGGCTATTCGAAAACAGAAGTGGGGATCCGGCTGGACCGGGATCTGAAAAGGGATATCGAATTGGACGAAGCCTCCCGCGAGCTCGATGAAGTGGTAGTTTCCACAATACGGGAAGATGAAAATGTAAAAAGTATAGAAATGTCGGTCAATAGGGTCGAAATGAAGACCGTCAAAAAGATGCCGGCATTGCTCGGAGAAGTAGATCTCATCAAAAGCATACAATTGCTGCCGGGTGTAAGCACCGTTGGAGAAGGATCGACCGGCTTCAATGTAAGAGGCGGCGATATTTCCCAGAACCTTGTTTTGCTTGATGAAGCACCTGTTTATAACTCCTCTCACCTGTTCGGGTTCTTTTCTATATTTAACCCGGATGCCGTCAAGGATATGAAGCTCATAAAGGGCGGAATAGCAGCTCAATACGGAGGACGGATCTCTTCCATACTCGACGTCCGGATGAAGGAAGGGAACTCCAAGAGGCGCGAAGTGGCCGGAGGTATTGGTACTATCTTTTCCAGGCTCACCTATGAGCAGCCATTTGCTGCCGGAAAAGGGTCTTTTATAGTGGCGGGAAGAAGGTCGTATCTCGACGTGCTCGCCAAGCCGTTCCTCAATAAAGATCTGAGAGGATCGAAGTTCTACTACTATGATCTGACCACGAAGGTCAACTACCGGCTCGGTGACAAAGATACATTTTTTGCCTCCGGGTATTTCGGTCGAGATGTATTCGGTGGGGGAGGCTTCGGCTTTGAATGGGGCAATGCCACCGCTACCGCTCGTTGGAACCGCGTTTTTTCCAATAAGCTGTTTATGAACCTGACAGGTTACTACAGCAACTACGACTATAGTCTCCGGATGGGCGAGGAGACGGATTCCGATGCGTTCAAGTGGAATTCGAAGATCATCAGTACGAGCCTCAAACCGGACTTTACCTATTATTTGTCGCCCGATAACCAGCTTACGTTCGGCGGACAGTATATTCATTATCATGCCAAGCCGGCCCAGGCAGTGGCGATTTCTGAAAATGAGCGGATAGACCTGAGCCAGGACCCCCGGTATGCCGACGAAACAGCCCTCTATATCGGGAATGAGCAGCGCCTGGGAGAAAGGCTTTCCTTACAGTACGGCGTGAGGTATTCGCTTTTCAGAAGCCTGGGACCCGGTACATTTTACCGGTATGAAGAGGTGGAAGCGGGGGAAAGGAAGCGGCCTGTCTTGCCGGGTGATACTTTCGGAAAAGGAAAGGTTGTGAAACAGTACGGGAACTGGGAACCGCGTTTTTCGATGAATATCGGTGTAACCCCGACAGCGTCTGTAAAAGCAAGCTACAACCGTACTGCACAGTACCTCCATCTCCTGTCCAATACTGCCGCCAGTACGCCGCTGGATGTATGGACCCTCAGTTCTCCGAATATCAAGCCGCAGCTGGCCGACCAGGTAGCTTTAGGCTGGTTCCAGAATTTCAGGAATAATGCTTACGATTTTTCGGTAGAGGTTTACTATAAGGATCTGAAAAACCAGCTGGATTATGTACCTAACTCGGAGCTGCTGCTCAACCCCTTCGTGGAAGGAGATCTCCTGCCGGGAAAGGGTCGTGCCTATGGGGCCGAGTTTTACATCAAAAGGAACAAAGGCAAGCTGACCGGGTGGCTCAGCTACACGCTTTCGCGGACGGAAAGGAAAGTGGAGACCATTAATAATGACGACTGGTTTCCGACCCGGTTTGACAAACCCCATAACGCCAGCCTGGTTGCGATCTATGACCTGAGCGACAGGTTATCATTATCAGGGAATTTCGTAGTTGCATCCGGTACGCCCGCTACTTACCCGACCAACCGCTTTGAGTTTAACGGCTGGGCGCTTGCAGACAATTTTTATAATGCCAGGAATAATAACCGTATCGGGATGTATCACCGTCTTGACCTGGCCGCAACCCTGAAGCTCAGGAAAAAGCTGTTCAGAGCCGGTGAGCAGGAACTGGTGCTATCCGTGTATAATGTTTACAACCGGCGAAATCCGTTTTCTGTCTTTGGCCGGATAAAAGAAGAAAATGCGCTCAAAACGGAAGCGATCAGATATGCGGTCATGGGAAGCATCATCCCGGCCCTGACTTATAATTTTAAATTTTAAAGGAGTGCTGCGTCGATAAAAGAGTGAGAAATGGAAAAGAATAAGCATAATATATCCATATGGAAAAGCCTGGCTGCTTTAGTGGTACTGGCCGGTATCTGGGGATGTGAGGATGTTATCGATCTGAAAACGGAGACCGGCCCGCCTTCGCTGGTCGTAGACGGCTGGATCACCAACCAGGCCGGGGTGCAGAAAATTAAGCTTACAAAGTCGGCCGCCTACTTCGACAACAGTCCTGCGGTCCCTGCCTTACAGGCGGAAGTCTGGATAGAAGATGACCTGGGAGAGATATACCGTTTTGAAGATGTTAAATCTGACGGGAATTACCTGTGGCAGCCGGCAAATGCTGATTCCGTGCTCGGCGCAGTCGGGCGGAGCTATACCTTACATATAGAATATGAGGGAGAAAGCTACACTGCTCAGAACGAAATTAAACGGGTGCCAGTGATCGATTCCCTTATTTTTACACATGAGTCTTGGCCGGTTACTCCCGAAAAAGGACCGAAGGATGGCTTCATCGCTGAGTTTTACGCACGCGATTTCGAAGGTACCGGCGATTGTTACTGGATCAAACCGCTCCGCGACGGGAAACTCTATAAGAACAATCCGGTCTATATATCAATAGCCTATGATGCGGCCTTTTCTTCAGAATCACCGACCGACGGACTTATTTTTATCCAGCCTATCCGCCAGTCGCTGACCATCGGAGAGCTGTTTGAAGATAAGGACCTGGTTGGCCTGGAATTGCTGAGCATTGACGAGGCAGCATTCAACTTTCTATCCAGGGTACGGACGGAAGCAAGCAACGGAGGCCTCTTCGCGGTTCCTTTTGCAAACCTTCCCACCAACATCAAAAGCCGGAGCGGGAAGAAAGTACTCGGTTTTTTCGGTGCGTCGGCTGTCAATCGCATGGAACAGCGTGTAGATGCCAATACGGCAAGACCGCGCCGCAGCAGGTAGATCAGAAACGGTACATGATCTGGAATTTTATTTCGCTCCGTTTATTACCTTCGATCTCGTCAAGACCCGATCCGATCTTTTCAAGCCGGCTGTAGGTGGTCCGGGCCCACCGCACCCAGATGCGTACCGGCCTGGCGATATCATAGCGGACCATCAGGTAGTGCCTGGTTCCGTGATCGTAATACGACGGTATTGAAAATGAATAAAGTGCGTCTTTTTCGAATACGTACTGGCGGCTGTCATAGTCGTCGGTCCTGAATAATCCTATCCTACCGCTCAGTTCCAGCTTTTTAAGCTGCAGGGTCGCATCCTGGACTACAGCGAAGCCGTCGGAAGGACGTGAATCGCCGAAGCGATACCTGCCTCCCTGCAGCCTGGTTCGCAGCGTATATTTCCTGGGGCGGCTCCATTCGAAATTGATCATAGCCGTGCTCCTGGCCGTCGTTGCCAGGGGAATAGCCACAACTGCGCTACTGTTGTTTTTCTGTTTTTGCTCATTCCTGACAACAGCATACAGTTTGATATGCCTTTGAGGTTGCCACAATGCATGCAAAAGAAAGCCGTTGCCAGCCGAAGCAGTATCGACCTGGTACTTCTTCCACGGGAAATAAAAGATATCGACATAGGCGTTGTATTGAAATTTTCGTGAAGGAGCGTACTTCACTCCGCTATAAAGCCCTTTTTCGTTGGAAGGCCGGGTGCTTTCCCTGAACGGATTCCCATAAAAAGTATGAAAGTGGCGCCGGTAATCCCTCCATAGAAAAGCAATATCCCAGTGCTTGTGCAAAGCCGTGATAACCCCCGCGAGCAGACCGGTTCCCCCGCTTGCCGACCGGGCAGATTCAGTGAAGAAATGGTGATTTTTCAACCTGTAGGAGGCATATATCCCGCCGGTAGTATTGGAAATGCCTTTGAATTCATAAGCATTGTAGGGAAGGTTCCTTTTTTCGACAGGCAGGCTGTACAGGGTCCGGATCAGGGTAAGACCTGCCCGGAAGGGTTTTTGACGCGGAGCATACGACAAGTATCCTCCATAATTTTTTTCAAGAACGTTTCCGTGCTTATTCCGCTCGGTTGAAGTACGATGAAGCCCGTCTTCGGGAAAAGAAGTAATGACCTGGGTATCAAATAAAGTACCTTTACCGGCGATTGTTCCGTCGCGTCTTTTGTGTGAGTAGAAGAGTGTCATTTCCAGGGAAGAGCTCAGTCCGTAAGTCAACGCGGCTCCCCTGAAGAAACCCTGCTCCATTACGGAAGTATAAGGTTTGACGCCCGGTGAGCCGCGGAAGGTGGTCCTGATCACTTCTGCGCCTTTTCCCAATGAAAAACCCGAGGCGAGAACAAGCCCCTGGCCGGAATGGACCTGGTAGTCGCCGATCGTCAGGTTTTTGATCCTGCCGCGATTGAGCAACTGTAAGTGAAAGGAAGTGAAATCCGGGCCATAAATCTGCCTGCCGGGATTCCAGTTCAAGGTTTCACCGGCATCTTTTTCAAGGGTAAGGCCGATACTGAAGGCACCGGTGCGGGCATAGCGGTAGCGGGCATACCATTGCCAGGGACTGCCGGCATAGCGGGTGACGGACCGGGAAGCAGGATCGACAGGAGAAAACCCTTTCTGTTTTTCGGAGATGCGTCGCATCCGGGTGACAAAGAAGTGTTGTGTCGGGTTTCGCAGGGCAGATTTAAGAGGAGCAGGTTTGGACTCCACCGTGACAAACGGGATCAGGCGACGGATCGTAGCAAGGTCCAGGCCGGGAATAGCCTGCAGCTCATAAAGCGAAAGGAACGGACCGGCAGCATGGCGATAAGAGATAAGAGATTTTACCTGCGCGTTGCTGAGGATAAAGGTACCCGTCAACTGGTCTTCGGTGGCGTGGTTAAGGTCAAGCGGGTCGGCCAGCAACTGGAAAAAGAATTCGAACAGCTCTTCGGAGCTCATTTCTTCGGAAGTGGCAGGAAACAGATCCTGGATAAATGCGTGGATATCAGGTTCTTCCCGTGGTGGAGTCTGAGCGTTCAGAAGCGGGAACAGGCAGTAAACAGGGATAATAAAAGCGAACAGGTGTGTCCGCAGGAAAGCTGCGAGTAAATTCATAAGTATAGCTGTCTTTTAAAACTACGGAAACTGAAAAATGACTGATTTTACCGCTCTTAGCGTCCGTTTTCCGGGTTGGACCGGCTACAGCAGAATGTCATCTTCCGGGGGATTCCGATAGTATGTATAGAATATTGAAAATACGGAAACTAAAATAATAAATCAGCAGGAGTTAAACAATTATCGAAAATGAAAATAAACAGACGCGGGTTCGTTAAGAGCTCTGTTTTAGGGTACGCCGCCTTATCGTCAACACCACATTTTATGAAAGACATGATGAAATCAACAGAAGGGGAAATACTGGGCCATGGAAACTTTAAATACAGGCTGCGGTTGGAATGGGGTAAGCTTGACGCTGCTCAGTTCCCGATCAAAAACTGCCATGAAATGGTGCAGGACAGCAAAGGACGGCTCATCATGCTGGGCGATGAGGTAAAGAATAACGTACTCATCTATGACCGGTCGGGTAAGCTGCTCGACAGCTGGGGCCATGAATACCCGGGCGGACATGGGCTCTCGCTATGGAATGCCAATGGAGAAGAGTTTCTCTTTATAACAGACGCGACCCAGGGAAAGGTTTTTAAGACAGATCTGAAAGGAAAGGTACTGATGACCCTCGAACACCCCTCTAACGTAGGGGCTTATGAGAAAGAATGGGCGTTCAGGCCAACCGAAACTGCCATTGCACCCGACGGGACTATCTATGTGGCCGATGGTTACGGATCCAATTACGTGCTGCGTTATACCCGGAAAGGAGAGTATATAGGTAAATTCGGCGGTAGCGGCGACGGTGATCACCAGTTTTCAACTGCGCACGGGGTAGCCTACGATGCGCGCGATAAGTCGAACCCCACCATACTCGTTACCTCCAGGGCTCATAATTCTTTCAAGAGATTCACCCTGGAAGGGAAGTATATCTCCACTATATTCCTGCCCGGTGCATTTGTGTGCAGGCCGGTGATAAAAGGAGACCATTTATTTGCAGGTGTTTGCTGGTCGAGGTTACGCTATCTCAACCAGACCCCTGATTCGGGCTTTGTAACCATACTCGACAAAAATGACAGGGTAGTTTCAAACCCCGGCGGCACGGCCCCGGAATACCGCGATGGGAAACTTCAGCTGATGTTGCAGGAAAAACCTTATTTCCACCATTGTCACGACGTATGTATCGATAATGATGAGAATATATACGTTTGTCAGTGGAATGCGAAAAATGCCTATCCCAGTAAACTGGAGCGAATATAGGGTAAAGATAAGAAGTGTATCCTCCAATCCGGCATTATAACCGCTAGTTCTGGCTGTTACAGAAATAGCAGTTATATTCGCCGGAATTTTTATTATCGTTAAACCATTTATATGAGCTTATTGACAGTCGGTTCGGTGGCGTTCGATGCTTTGGAAACACCTTTCGGCAAAACGGACCGGATCATTGGCGGCGCTGCTACCTATATTACGCTGGCAGCTTCTTATTTTATAAAGAACAACAATCTCGTAGCGGTAGTAGGCGACGATTTCCCTCAGTCGATGATAGGTGTTCTCGAAAGCCGGAGCATCAATACAGAAGGATTGGAAATAAGAAAAGGAGAAAAAACTTTCTTCTGGGCTGGAAAGTACCATGAAAATATGAACAGCCGGGATACGCTGGTGACGGAATTGAATGTGATGGAGAGCTTCGATCCGAAAATACCCGACAGCTACCAGGGGGCGCAATACCTGATGTTGGGTAACACGTCGCCGTCGATCCAGAAAGCGGTGCTCGACCGCCTGAACACCCGCCCGAAGCTGGTAATGCTCGATACCATGAACCTGTGGATCGATATAGCGCTCGATGATCTTAAAACTGTTTTGAAAGAAGTAGATATCCTGACGATCAATGACGAAGAGGCCAGGCTTTTATCGAAAGAATATTCGCTGAGAAAAGCTGCCAGGAAGATCCTGGCAATGGGGCCGAAGACGCTTGTCATCAAAAAAGGGGAGCACGGAGCGCTGTTGTTTTATGAAAATGAAGTCTTTTTCGCGCCCGCTTTGCCGCTGGAGGAAGTATTTGACCCGACCGGTGCCGGTGATACATTCGCCGGAGGATTTATAGGGTATCTGGCGCAGACAAACGATACGTCGTTTGAAAACCTCAAAAGGGCACTCGTATACGGGTCTGCAATGGCGTCTTTCTGTGTTGAGAAATTCGGAGTGGAAAGGATGGTCAGTCTTTCACAGGAAGAAATAGATGAAAGGGTGGCCGAATTTGTAAAACTCGCCATTTTCAGGATCGACTGAGCCCGGCCGGTTTACTTTTTCTGCAATTTATGTTTGGCCCAGGGATAAGCCAGGTAAACGCCTTTCGTAGCGCCTATACCGATCCCTGCGCCGGTAAGCACATCGGCAAGCCAGTGCCTGTTGTTGAGTATGCGAAGCCCGCCTACCGCAGTGGCATTGGTATACCCGCCAATGGAATACCATACGCTGTGATGGCCGTATTCCTCATGGAGTATCCCGGCATTCGCAAATGCGATGGCAGTGTGTCCTGAGGCGAACGCATCGTTACCGTCGCCATCGGGCCTTGGATATTTCGACACCCACTTGACTATCTGGTTTGCTCCCCCGGCTACTGCGTTGGAAATCAGGAACAGCAGCACCTGCTCTCCCAGCTTGTGCCTTCCTTTTACACCCGAAGCGCTTAATCCGAAAGTAAGCGCTGACGGAGCAGCCCACAGGAAGTCGTCGGCATTGGAATGGAAGTCCGGGTACGTTTTGACTACCCTGCTTTGAAGCTGCCTGCTTATTTTTCCCTGCACTGCAAATCCTGCAAGGGTGAGCGTTACGGGAGCAATGGTGTGTTTGAGCTTCAGATCTATTCGGGAGCTGTCAGCCTGGCCCAGGGTCATTTCCGGGATTATTATCAACAGAAGGAAAATTGTCCTGGTCATATGATCGATTCTCTGATACGGATTAGTTTAACGAGAAGTCCTTCCAACTGATCGAGCGGGAGCATGTTCGCACCATCGGATTTTGCCTCGGATGGATTAGGATGCGTTTCAATAAACAGTCCGTCGACACCGACGGCTACAGCTGCGCGGGCTATGGTTTCGATCAGGAAGGGCTTTCCTCCGGTTACGCCTCCCGGCTGATTGGGCTGCTGCAGCGAGTGGGTGCAGTCCATTACTACCGGAACTCCGAACGATTGCATTTCCGGGAGATTCCTGTAATCGACAACCAGGTCTCCGTATCCGAACATATTGCCCCTTTCGGTCAGTATCACAGAAGCATCCGGGGCTACGGCCCTTATCTTTTCGACAGCGAATTTCATAGATGCTGCCGACAGGAACTGGCCTTTCTTGACATTGACCGGCTTTCCTGTCAGGGCGGCGGCAGTAAGCAGATCGGTCTGCCTGCAGAGAAAGGCAGGAATCTGGAGCATATCGACATAAGGAGCCGCCAGTTCTGCGTCAGCCGATTCGTGGATATCCGTAACGGTGGGGACGCCGAACTGCTCCGATACTTCTTTAAGGATAGCAAGGGCTTTTTCATTTCCTATCCCCGTAAAGGAACCCTGGCTTGTTCTGTTGGCCTTCTTAAAAGAGCCTTTGAATATATAGGGGATCCCGAGTCTGCCGGTCAGGTTGGCAATTTTTTCGGCGATGGTTAAAGCGATGTCCCGGCTTTCAATGGCACAGGGACCGGCCATTAAGAAGAAGCGATTGTTATTTTTTGTGTACAATTTCGGAATCCGTGACATAAATAGATACGTGTTGCTTATATCTGAAAGTGTCACCAAAAATATAGTAATTTATTCAGGATTGCATAGTTTCGAAGGTGCGGACGCTATCGCGGAGGTTATTTCCGGTACCTGTTATGACGGCAATTGCATTTTACCAAGGAATATGTCTTTTCCCTTTTTTGTTGATTAAATGAAGGATAATATATTTATTTGTGGCGTATTTAACCATTAAGCACAAACAGAATGTCAACAATTTCAGAAAGAGTTAAGCAGATTATCGTCGAAAAACTCGGTGTTGAAGAGTCGGAAGTGACTCCGGAAGCAAGCTTTACCAATGATCTTGGCGCAGATTCGCTTGATACGGTAGAGTTGATCATGGAGTTTGAAAAAGAGTTCAACATATCCATTCCCGACGATCAGGCGGAGAACATTGGTACTGTAGGACAAGCTATCAGCTATCTGGAAGCAAACCAAAGCAAGTAATAATCTACCGTAAACTTTTACTTACGAAAGTATCCATATCTCTTTCTACACTTTATGAGTCTCAAGAGAGTTGTAATTACCGGTATCGGGGCTATTACCCCTCTGGGCAAAGACGTACCTACCTTTTGGTCAAACCTGGTAAACGGGGTAAGCGGTGCCGCTCCCATCACCCGGTTTGATGCCGAAAAATTCAGGACCCGTTTTGCCTGCGAGGTAAAAGACTTCGAGGTTACCGATTACATACCTCGGCAGGAAGCTAGAAAGATGGATTCTTTTACACAGTTTGCGGTAATCGCTGCGGATGAAGCGATTCGTGACGCCGGCTTTGATCTGGAGAAAATTAATCCTGACAGAGCCGGCGTTATCTGGGGATCCGGTATCGGAGGCCTTAAAACTTTTGAAGAGGAAGTAATTAATTTCGCTGAAGGAACGGGGCAGCCCCGTTTTAATCCCTTCTTTATTCCTAAAATGATAGCAGACAGCGCCTCGGGTGTTATCTCTATTAAGTATGGTTTAAGAGGGCCGACCTTTATTACTGTTTCCGCATGTGCCTCGTCGACCAACGCAATCATCGATGCCTATAACTATATAAGGCTTGGTGTGATAGATATCTGCGTGAGCGGCGGTTCGGAAGCGGCTGTAACACAGGCCGGAGTCGGCGGATTTAATGCTTTGAAAGCTCTTTCAGAAAGAAATGATTCGCCCGAAACGGCATCCCGTCCTTATGATAAGGGCCGTGATGGTTTTGTGCTGGGTGAAGGTGGGGCTGCGCTTATACTTGAGGAGTATGAGCATGCGAAAGCTCGTGGCGCGAAAATATATGCGGAGGTAACAGGCATGGGGCTGTCTTCGGATGCCTATCATATTACTGCGCCGCATCCGGAAGGTATCGGGGCTTACAATGTAATGAAATATGCATTGGAAAGTGCCGGCGTAGCACCCGGAGAAATAGATTATATCAATACCCATGGTACCTCTACACCATTGGGAGACCCGCAGGAGCTTCTGGCTATCGAAAGGCTGTTTGGTGAAGAAGCAAGAAAGGTGAATATCAGTTCGACCAAATCGATGACCGGGCATTTGCTTGGAGGGGCCGGCGCAATAGAATCTGTAGCCTGTATCCTGGCTATCCGCGACGGCGTTGTTCCGCCAACCATCAATCACTTCGAAGATGATCCTGAGATTAACCCGGCTTTGAATCTTACGTTCAATAAAGCCCAAAAGCGGGAAGTAAACGTGGCTTTGAGCAATACCTTCGGGTTTGGAGGTCATAATGCTTCCGTAGTATTTAAGAAACCTGAATAGAGTAGGTGGAGTTAAATAACAAAGTGCTTCAGCCGATCATTTCGCTGTTTAAGTCTCTTAGCTCAGAAGAAGAAAGAAAGCTAAAAAAGGCTGTAGCCGGAATCATCGGGGAGCGCCCAAAAAACATAAGCCTTTTTCAATTAGCGTTCAGGCATACCTCTGCGTCGAAGGAGACCAGTATAGAAGGATTCAGGGAGTCGAATGAACGGCTTGAATACCTGGGTGATGCGGTTCTGGGTATGATAGTAGCAGAATTTCTTTTTACCAAGTACCCCTTCAGGGATGAGGGATTCCTCACCGAGATCAGGTCCAGGATTGTAAACCGGGAGTCGCTCAACCAGATTGCCCGGAAGCTCGGACTGGATAAATTTATAGAATACGACGGGAATTTTAAAGGGATGTCTCCCAGGTCTTCCGTATACGGAGATGCCCTGGAGGCGTTTGTCGGGGCAGTGTATATGGACAAGGGTTTTGCCTTTGCCCGCAAGTTTGTGATAGGTAACCTGCTGACTCACTACGACCTCGACAGCATCGTTCAGAATAACTTCAATTTTAAAAGCCAGATTATCGAGTGGGGTCAGCGAGAAAACCGTGAAATACGTTTTGAGATTACGGAAGAGCGCGGAAACTGGCACCACCGGGAGTTTATTTCGCAGCTTTATGTCGATGATGAGCCCTTTGCAAAAGGGAATGGTTACTCCAAAAAGAAAGCCGAGCAATCTGCTGCCGAGGCGGCTTGTCTGAAACTCGAGCTGATCTGATTACGTACGACAGAGCCCTTCTGTCTTGTGCATACCCTATTAAATATTGCACCCTCCGGCTAAAGCAGGAGGCCTCCGGAAATTAAGTCTGAGTTTTGGTTTCAGGTGACACAGAGAGCTGCAGAGTGGGACGGAGGACCACAGAGTTTAGATACCGGAAGAAGACAAATTGTCTTGTTTTTTTCTTTTTTGCTTGTATTTAATGACATTTTGTCTTTTGGTTTGGTCTTTTTTTGTGCTGGTACGTCAATTGAAATAACCGTTTACAGAGTTGGAAACCAAAACACTAAAAATATTTTAAGCCATGAGTACCATAGTAAGAAAAAACGGTAGCTATTATCCTACGCTTTTTGATTCGGTTTTTGGAAAAAATACCCTGGATCATTTCTTTGTGCCGGATTATAGTACAAACAAGCCGGCAGTTAACGTTATAGAATCGGAAAACGGGTTCAGGATAGAACTGGCTGTGCCGGGTCTGAAGAAAGAAGATTTTAAGATTGATGTGGACGGGGACAGGTTGACTATTTCGGCTGAGAAAAAGAATGAGTCGGAAGAAAAGGGCGAAAAATACAGCCGTAAAGAATTCAGTTACCAGTCCTTCCAGCGTGCGTTTACTTTGCCGGAGACCGTTGATGCCGAAAAGATATCGGCAGTATATGAGGCCGGGATACTGAATATCTCGGTTCCGAAGAAAGAATTACCGGCAGCTCCGTCGCCCCGTCAGATAGAGATTGCCTGACGTCTGAAGCGAATTTTGCTTTCAGTTAAATTATGTTAAAACTGGAACGTACGGGAATAGTTTATTATTTTCGTACGTTCTTTTTTTGAAAATTGCCTGGCAGCAAGAGATACGTTAGTAGTTTAGTTTAGATAGTTCTGTTAAAAAGTTTAACCCTTTTTGTAACAATGAAATATAATTGGAAAGTACTCGCTCTGGTGGGTTTTCTTTCGGGCGCCACAACCCTGGCCGGATATAAATTCTTTATTCAGGATGATGCAAAAGAGGTGATCCTGAAAGAAGCTTCCGACCAGCCCCTGGCCCGTTTTACTTCCGGCGGAGTGATTGCACCCGGCCCTGTCGATTTTACGGTGGCTGCGGAAACGTCCACGCCGGTCGTAGTCCATATAAGGTCGACCTCGATGAGGCAGCAAAGTGCGAGGCGCCCCACCTCTCCCTTCGACCTGTTTGACTTTTTTGGTGATGGTATGGGAGGTTTTGAGCAGGCTCCGAGAAGGTCCGAAGGTACCGGGTCAGGTGTGATTATCACTAACGACGGGTATATCGTAACCAACAACCACGTCATAGAAGGCGCAACCGAAATTGAGGTTACATTGCACGATAAGTCGAAGCTTAAAGCCAAGCTGATCGGGACTGATCCGTCGACGGATATAGCAGTTATTAAAGTAGAGTCGAAAAACCTGCCTTCCATTACGTTTGGCGACTCGGATGCGATCCG
Organism: uncultured Cytophagales bacterium; assembly: GCA_964559125.1. Taxonomy (GTDB): domain Bacteria; phylum Bacteroidota; class Bacteroidia; order Cytophagales; family Spirosomataceae; genus Ravibacter. The sequence goes on along the minus strand of CAZLGW010000052.1, from coordinate 5,854 downwards.
GGTAGGAGAATGGGTAGTGGCAGTGGGTAACCCGTTTAACCTGGAGTCGACCGTTACCGCGGGGATAGTAAGCGCCAAAGGCCGGGGACTGGGTATTATAGGCTCATCTCAGAACCGCCAGCGGGGCCGCGGACAGAATACGCAGCAGTTTAATGACGCCATAGAGTCGTTTATCCAGACCGATGCTGTAGTTAACCCGGGGAATAGCGGCGGCGCCCTGGTGAACCTGAAAGGAGAGCTGGTGGGGATCAATACCGCTATTGCCAGTCCGACAGGAAGCTATGCCGGATACGCTTTCGCGGTGCCTTCCAGTATTGTGAAAAAAGTATCTACCGATCTGATCAAATTCGGTAACGCGCAGCGTGGATATCTGGGTATCGTGATGCAGGAGGTAGATAGCAAACTTGCAGATGAAAAGGATCTGAAGGTTTCACAGGGGATTTTTGTGAGGGAGCTTGCCGAGAACAGCAGCGCTGCAGGCGAGGCAGGCATTAAGCCGGGTGACGTGATTGTGAAGATCAACGGCAAAAAGATCAGCTCTACTCCTGAGCTGACCCAGACTGTGGGGCTTCTACGGCCCGGCGACAAAGTTGCTGTAACTGTAAACCGCGATGGCAAGGAAAGGGATTTCAATGTAACGCTTAAAAACCGTGACGGTGGTTCAGGAGTTATCAAAAGAGATGAATCGGCGCTGGCCCTGGAGGCTTTAGGCGCACAATTCTCTAACCTGACCGATGCCGAGAAAAAGAAGCTTGAACGCTACAATATAAAAGGCGGAGTGAAAGTTACCGATGTACAGGGCGGTAAATTGGCCAGAGTAGGAGTAGGGCCCGGCTTTATCGTCACTAAAATAAATGGTAAGGCGGTAACTTCGGTTAAGGAGCTGGAAAAGGAACTGGCTGATAAGGCAGACTCGATGGTACAGTTCGAAGGACTCGAGCTGGATGCACCTTATGATGTTTACAGCTTCGGATTCAGGCTGTAAGCCGGGCATTCCTATATCTGTTAAAAAAAGGGTCGGGTCGCCATGGCGACCCGACCCTTTTTCGTGCGCCAGGCATGGGAAACCCCTACTTCCTACTCGATTTGTTTGGGCATGTTTTAACAATAGTAACGCTTTTGCACGGTAGTTTGAGCAGAAAAAACTCTTTTCTTTTTTGAAATTACAGCGTACACGGCCGGATGGTGCGGAAGTGGCCTGTCAGTTCAGATCTCTTCGTATGAAAAAAGCAGTTATGATAAAGTTAAGATTACTTGTCATGCTCTTTTTGCCGCCTTATTTGTGCTATGGCCAGCAGATAGAGCCCTCATCCAGTAATGTTCTTTATGTTAATAAAAGTGTCCAGGGCGGGGCCGGCTCCGGCAATTCCTGGGCCAACGCGATCCCCGAGCTGGCCGACGCGCTGAAATGGGCGAACCAGAACAAGGCTTCATGGGAAAGCAATGTGCTTCATATCTGGGTGGCAAAGGGGACTTACACGCCAAAGTACAGCCCGGAAGACGGAAATTTCGGAAACCCGGACGGATACAACAATACTTTCCTGATGGTAAAGAACGTCAGGCTGCTGGGCGGATTTTCCGGGGGAGAAGCTTCAGAGAGCCAGCGGGACATTGACGCCAATTCTACGGTTTTAAGTGGGGACCTGGACGGAAATAGTACCCCCGGCAATAACGATGCCTGCCACGTGCTGGTCAGTGCCGGCGACGTTGGGGCTGCTGAATTAAGCGGTTTCACCGTAAGCAGGGGATATGCCCAGGCTTTTCAGAATTTTTCTGCTATACAGGTAGGCGGTCAAAATTTTTATCACTCATGGGGGGCAGGAATGCAAAATGTCAGTAGTTCGCCTTTCATTAGCCGGTGTACCTTTACCAATAACCAGGCAGGGCCGACGCTGGCTCCGCCCATTACGTTTGACGGATTCGGTGGAGCAATAGCCAATATAAATAGCGAACCTGTGATGTCGGATTGCGTATTTACCAATAATAAAGCAATTTTTGCCGGAGCGGTGTTTAATAGTAGTTCCACCCAGGGTGCCTTCCTGACTATCACAAACTGCGTGTTTTCAAATAATACCGCCCGCAGTTCAGGGGCAGTATGGAATCTTGCAACCTCTGGTACTATTCACAATTGCACCTTCCAGGATAATATGGCAAGATCATCGGTAGGAGCAATGACCATCACACAAGGGGGGCTCCGGGTATCCAACAGTACATTTATTGGAAATTATTCAAACGATAATGGCGGGGTATTTTTAGATAATACTACTTCCTTGTTTGTCAATTGCTTGTTTGCCGGAAACAGGGCTTTCGATGAGCCAATCGAGGGTTTGCCCCTCCCCAGCAATTCAACGGGAGGGGCTTTGGCTATCGGCCGGTCTACGGTTACGCTCACCAATGTAACGATAGCCGGTAATCATGCCGATCTGAAAGGGGGAGGGATGTCAATTTATCAGGATAGCCAGGTCACGCTGAAAAACAGTATTGTGACGGGTAATACCGCGCTGGGTAATAGAAACTTGGATGTCGTTCAGGACCAAGACGCCAGAATCTATGTAAGCTATTCATTGCTGGAGGGAGATCCTGCTACCTGGATATGGGGGCAAAACGGCACGGGAATCAATCACGGCAACAATATTATAACTACCGCCCCGGTGTTCAGCGGGCAGCCTGACGACTACAGCCTGTTTGAAGGAAGTCCCGCAGTAGACCAAGGAGATAATCAGTCGTATACCGATGCGGGCGGGAACCTGCAGAGCGACAGGGCCCTGGGCGGTAACCCGCGGGTGGATGCCTACACTACCGGCGGCAGGATCGATATGGGGGCCTACGAGTTTAACGCCACCGGCCTGCCGGTAACACTTGCCTTTTTCGAGGTACGGTCAGCCGAAGGCGCAGCAGAACTCTACTGGCGTACCAGCTCCGAATCCGGTAGCGACCGGTTTGAGATCGAAAGAAGCCCCGACGGCCGTACCTGGGAGAAAATCGGTTCGGTACCGGCTGCAGCTAACAGTGATGCCCCCACCCGATATACCTTTAGCGATAGTTTCTCGTTTTCTACTGCCGGCTCTCTGTTATCCACGCTCATTTACTACCGCCTGAAAATGATTGATCGGGATGAAGCCTTTGCCTATAGCCCTATTCGCAGTATTAAAATGAGCGTTCGTGCAGCGTTTCGCGTATATCCGAACCCTGCAAAAGACTATGTTAATGTCGAGGTTGACCGTTCGACGGTTGGAAGCAGGCTCAGCCTTACCAATGTCGCCGGTACTGTGCTGAAACAGGAAGATGCCGGAAATGAAACCGTCACTATTGACATACGGGATCTCGCACCCGGCATTTACCTGCTTGGTACGGGCAACGGCAGGATGCTAAAGGTGATGAAACACTAGGCCCTTTTCAGAAATCAGCACTCTTCGGATACCGGGGGAAGGGTATAACATCCCTGATATTGGACATACCGGTTACAAATAGTACGAGCCGCTCAAATCCCAATCCGAAGCCCGAATGTGGCGCCGTGCCGAATTTGCGTGTTTCGAGGAACCACCACAGGTTTTCAGGATCTATCCCGATTTCTTTAATCCGGCTCAGGAGTTTATCATAGTCTTCTTCCCGCTGGCTTCCCCCGATGATTTCACCTATACCCGGGAAAAGCACGTCCATAGCCCTCACGGTTTTACCGTCTTCATTGAGCTTCATGTAAAAGGACTTGATTTCCTTAGGATAGTTGGTAAGAATAACTGGTTTTTTGAAGTGTTTTTCTACGAGATACCGCTCATGCTCACTCTGAAGGTCGATGCCCCATTCAACAGGAAACTGGAACTTCTTCTCTTTATGAGGCTTTGATCTGAGCAGAATGTCGACGGCTTCAGTATAGGTAAGTCTTTCAAAGGGCTGAGCCACGATGAAATTCAGCTTCTCACGCAGAGGGAGGGATCGCTCGTTCTGAGGCTTGTTCTTCTCTTCTTCGAGCTGTCTTTTTTCCAGGAAATCGAGGTCGTCCTTACAGTTTTCCATGGCATAGCCTATCACGTACTTGACAAATTCCTCTGCCAGGTCCATGTTGTCGTCGAGCTCGTAAAAAGCCATTTCCGGTTCTATCATCCAGAACTCGGCCAGGTGCCTTGTCGTGTTCGAATTTTCAGCCCGGAAAGTGGGGCCGAAAGTATATATCTTGGAAAGTGCCAGAGCTCCCAGCTCTCCTTCAAGCTGCCCGGATACAGTGAGGTTGGCCTCCCTGCCAAAAAAATCTTGCGAAAAATCGACGCTTCCATCCTCTTTACGTGGTGGGTTGACCGCATCGAGCGTAGTGACGCGGAACATCTCGCCGGCCCCTTCCGCATCGGAAGCCGTTATGATAGGTGTGTGAAGGTAGAAGAACCCGTTGTCGTTGTAAAATTTATGAACCGCATAGGCGAGCGTATGCCTGATCCTGAGGATTGCAGAGAATGTGTTGGTCCTCGGCCTGAGATGCCCGATTTCCCTCAGGAACTCCAGTGAATGTTTCTTTGGTTGCAACGGGTACTCCTCCGGGTCGGCGGCCCCGTAGACATGCACCTCCGAAATCCTGATCTCGACCGACTGACCGGACCCAAGCGAAGGGATCAGGGCGCCGGTAACTTTGAGGCATGCTCCCGTAGTACAAAGCCGCAGAGTAGCTTCGGGAAGCTGGCCCGGCTCGGCGACAGCCTGAATATTGTGAATGGTCGACCCGTCATTCAGAGAAATGAAAACAGCGTTTTTACTCTCTCTCTTTGTGCGTACCCAGCCTTTTACTGTTACGGTTTGTTCTGATGGCTCAAGCCTTAGTAAATCCTTGATCTGTAACCTTGACATAAACTAAGTAGATTAATAACACCTCGCAATAAAATAGCAGTCGACGAGGTCAGGTGGCAAAAATACGCATTCAACTCCGGATTGCCACGGATCGGCAAACGGATTATTGGGCAGATAAGGCAGCCGGATGTAAAAAGCAGCCGGTATGCTTGTCTTGCGGACAGATATACTGATATTTGGTTCGTTTTAGAGAACATTATTAAAAAATCATCCCCGATAAAGTGAATACGCCGGTAGCAAAGCTGTTGTCTTATCTTTTTCACCCGCTGCTCATGCCCACCTACCTGCTCGGTATATTGTTTTTTTTCGCACCATACGGAACCGGTGTCGACCTGCTGCCGCATACTTCCCGGGGAATACTGCTTCTGGTCGTCTGTATTTATACTTTTATTATCCCGGTTCTGGGAGTATACGGGATGGTGCAGTTAAAATTTGTGGAGGATATCACCCTGAGAAAGCTGGAGGACAGGAAATATCCTTTCTGGATGACGGTTGTGGTGTACCTGGCCGCCACTTATTTTTTCGGATGGAGGTTTACCCAGGTAGATGAAATTGCGCCGGTTTTGAGGGTAGTGCTGGGGAGTATCACCGTTTCCATTTTCCTGGTAGGAATTATAAGTTTTTTCTGGCAGATCAGCGCACACATGACGGGAACAGGTGGGGTCACCGGGTTTTTAATGGCAGCCCTGTTAAAGATGGAGGATTCTTCGCTCCTCTCCCCATTTCTTCTGGCGCTGATTATTTCAGGATGGGTGGCAGCTTCCCGGCTGCAGCTTAATGCGCATACAATGAATGAAGTACTTGCCGGTTTCCTGCTCGGATTACTGGTATGCGGAGCAGGAGGGTTCTTATTTTTATGATTTTTTTTGGCGATTCTACTTTGTTTTTCTATTTTTGCAGTCCAATTAATGGGTAGTGCCAACACCTGTTTTTTGGGTATACGAAGGTTTCGTAGCTCAATTGGATAGAGCATCTGACTACGGATCAGAAGGTTTGGGGTTCGAATCCCTACGAGACCACG
>CAZLGW010000051.1:26121-31157 GCA_964559125.1 uncultured Cytophagales bacterium | reverse complement strand
AAAAAAAATAAAACTGCTGTAAGTGGAAATTCCGTTTTTTCACTCTTATAGGGTTAACGGACAAAATCAGTGTATAACCAGCCGGAGCAGTGGCCGATATTATGAAGGAAAGGATTCAACATCAAGGGAAGAAAGGAGCTGTATCGGTTCCGGCATTGCCGATTGAATCCGGTTTTGGTGCGATAGAAAACCGAAACTTCCAATTGGATAGCGATGAACTGTTCCTCGGCAAAGCATTGGAGGAAAATCCGGCAAAAGGTGTTGAGTTACTCTATCGTAAATATTACAAACCTTTATGCAGCCACGTGGTAAAATATGTAGGCTCCAAGACCAACGCAGAAGACCTGGTCTCTGAACTATTCTACGATTTTTACAGAACAAGGGCTTATATCGGAATCCAGAGTTCCTATCGTTTCTACCTTTTCAAGTCAGCCAGGAATAGAGCCTGGGAGTTTTTAAGGTCGGAACTAAAGCATTCAGAGTTTTTTTCGGAAAGAATGGATACGATTCCTTCTGGTGATCAGAATCCTGAAGACATTACGCAGTTTGAAGAAATGTACCAGGACGTACAAAACGCTATAAATACTTTGCCTGTAGGACGGCGAAGGATTTACCTGATGAACCGTTTTAATGGTAAGGCCTACCAGGAGATCGCCGACGAGCTCAATTTGTCTTTGAAAACAGTGGAGGTCCAACTATATCGCGCCAATAAACATATCCGTGGATTGCTTAGAACTAAGTGGTTAGTTTTCTTCGTAGCATTGGTCGCTAAATTTTGTTGTTACGACCGCATGTTACCTATCTCTCTATTTATTATCAACGGATCTGTATAGCTATGAAACCGATCGTTACGAAAGAACTGATATTTAACTACTTTGTGGGTAGTGTTTCTGCCATACAACGACAGGAAATTGCACATTGGGCCAGAGATCGGGCCAATGAAGAACAGCTATATCGTTGGCTTGAGGAATTTGAAACCTTGCATCCAGAGTACAATGCGGATTTGGATAATGCAATCCGGAATTATTATACCTTTCTATCAGAACTAAATGAAAGTTCAGGTGCGCATATCCCGTTTGAAGAGAGAGTGGATATCCATCAGACAGCGAAGTGGAGTTCCTGGATTAGAAGATGGAGTATCGCGGCCGGGCTTGTTCTTTTATTGGGAATTACTGCATTTCTTGGTCGCGACTTTTGGCTGTTCAAAACCTATAGTACTGAAATCGGAGAGCGAAAGGATTTTACACTGCCCGACGGAAGCGCGGTGTCGCTTAGCACCAATTCTCTGCTGAGAGTGCCAAGGTGGGGTTTTGGTAGCGAAAGTCGCGACGTATATCTATTAGGGGGAGCTTTTTTTAAAGTAAAACATACTCCTAATAATAAGAAGTTCGTGGTCAAAACAAGCAAACGGTTTGAAGTAGAGGTACTAGGAACGGAGTTTAACGTGGTAGCCCGCCAAACGGGTTCCCGGGTGATTTTAAAGAAAGGGAAAGTACAATTAAATCTTCAGACAGGTGATAATGCAAATAAGGTAGCCCTCAAACCTGGAGACGTCTTTACCCTGGATAGCAAAAATAAAACCTCTCTAAAAACCACCACGTTACCGGAGATCCGAGAGGCCTGGCAGGGACATTTATATATTTTTGACAAGACCTCACTTTCGGAGATTATGGATCAACTAAAGGAGGATCACGGAGTAATGGCAAAGTTTACTGATCCGGAATTGGAGGTTCAAACCATATCCGGAAAGTTCACGGCGGAGAGTATCGATGAGCTTTTTGAGTTGATTCAAGGCATTTTAGGCATTGAGATAATCCGACAAGGCCAAAACGTGACAGTCTCACGACCCCAATAGTAAAACCTTTTACCTAACATAATCCAATCACTATGAAACAACTATTTTACACAAGTTGCTATTCGCTTGCATTGCCTGTTTGGCTGCTAATAGGGATGGGAACGTGCTATAGTCAACACGCAATAGCGTACGTTCAACAAGAAATACCTAATAACTCTCAGGATCCTGGTAAGACCATGCTTTTAAGAGAGGCCCTGAAGCTCCTTGAGGGGCATTACGAAGTAGACATTGTGTTCGGTGATAGGATCATCCAAAATTTCTCTGTTTCACAGGTGCATATAGTTTTGAACGGGTCTTTAGAAGAGAATTTAAATCGTATTTTGAAACCAACAGGCTTAAGATATAAGAAAATAGGAAATAGCTCTTATGCTGTTTTAGCCAAGAGCAGCAGGAGAAAACCAGTACCGGAAGAGGCTAAGAACACTCGTAAAATAGCACTTCCCGAAAGCCAAATAACAACACCGCCCTTCCCATTGGAAGAATTAGTAGTACCCATTGCCGAAAGAAAAATCAGTGGGCAGGTAAAAGATGAAAAAGAAGAACCCCTACCGGGAGTAAATATCTTGGTAAAAGACACCCAACAGGGAGTAATTACGGATTCTGACGGAAAATTTTCGATTGAAGTCCCCGATGAAAACGCCGTGCTGGTGTTTTCGTTTGTGGGGTATGCAACTCAGGAAGTAGTAGTAGGAAATAGAACAAATTTAGCCCTCCAATTGAAGGTAGATCAAAAGAGCCTAGATGAGCTAATAGTTATAGGGTATCAAAAAAGGCAAAGGGGAGAAATTACCGGATCTATAGCCGAAATTGGAGGTTCAGAAGTGGAAAAAACCTCATCACCCTCAAATATTACAAGGGCCTTGCAAGGAAGGATACCGGGATTAAAAATATCAGACAGAGGGGGAGACGTAGGTGCCGCTAATCTGGATATACTTTTAAGAGGGAAAAGTACTTTGGGAAATAACTCCCCATTAGTAGTAATCGATGGGGTGCCGGCGGGACTAAATGAATTGTCGTATCTCTCGTCAAAAGACATAGAAAGTATTAGTGTTCTGAAAGACGCTTCAGCTGCTATTTATGGTGCTCGTTCTGCTAATGGAGTAATCCTTGTTACAACCAAAGTGGGGAGCTATAAAGGGAAGAGTGAAATTTCACTCTCCGCAAATTATAGCTTACAAGCCCCGACCAAGCTCAATGTATATATGAATTCATATGAAAGGGCTGTTTGGGAAAATGAGTATGCTGACTATAAGGGAATACTTAGACGATGGAGTGACCAACAAGTCGCACATTTTAAAAACCAAGATAGCCCCCTTGAATATCCCAATACGGATTGGGTTAAAGAAGTCATACGTGACTTTTCTCCAATGAGGGATTTGAATTTGTCTGCAAGAGGGGGAAATGAAAAAATCCAATACTATGTTAGTGGGAACCTTCTGGGAGAAAACGACGTGTATAGATCTAACGATATAAACTTTCACAATTATCAATCAAGGATAAATATTAAAGCTAATGTAACAAAAAATTTGCGAGTCGGAATCAATACTATGTATAGGTATGAGAAGAGAAGAACGGTGCCTAACTCCAGGGATATATGGAGTAATTTGGTGGGGGCCCGGCATATTGTTTCTAGATATCCAAATGGCCTGCTAGGGCCCGGTGTCAGCGGTACAGGAGAGAATGCGATTACCAGGTCAGAGCGGAAATATCATTTTATAGACAACGATAAAAAGACATTCAATTTTATTTTTGATCTGTTCTATGATATGTCTTGGATGCTTAAAGGGTTAGAATTAACTGGTATGGCAAACTATAGTAATATCTTTGAATTTAATAAAGAATTTAGAAATGCCCAGTGGGATATGTATAGCTACGATAGTGTAAACGACGCGTATATTCCAGTACAAAGTATATATGGAGGAGGAGTTAGAACAGTAGAGGACATAATGGAAAATGCTCAAACTGATTTCTATAATATTAAACTAAATTACAGCAAGTATTTTGGGAAAAATACGATTTCAGGGTTTGTTGCATATGAGCAAAGCGAATTTGTATCGAACAACGTATCAGCATTTGCAAGAGGGCTTCCGCTTGACACAAAGCCATATTTATGGGCTGGAGAAGATGCTGGCAGAAGAAATAATGGAACAAAGTCAGAAACAGGCAGAGTCAATTACTTTGGTTCTATATTTTATAACTATTCAAATAAGTATTTAGTAGATGCGTCACTGCGATTTGATGGCTCGTTCAATTTTGCAAAAGATAGGCGATTTGGACTATTTAGCGGGTTCTCGGCAGGTTATATAATTTCGGAAGAATCAATTGTAAAAGACATAGATTGGATTGATAATTTGAAATTGAGACTTAGTTATGGAAAAATGGGAAATGACGCAGTCTCTTCTTATCAATATGTCTCCAGATACAGATGGAGTAATGCTTATGACTTTGGAGTTGTTCCAATGACTGACAAGGGATTCTTTCTTTCAAATGTGCCAAACGCGAGGATAACTTGGGAAGTTTCCAAACAAAAGAATATAGGGATTGATTTTTCCGTATTAAAAGGTACATTTGGGTTGACTATAGATTATTTCTATGAAAAAAGAAGAGGTATTTTGATTCCAAACACAGCTTCTGTTCCCGTCTACACCGGACTTCAATTGCCTGCTGAAAACCGAGGAAGTGTTGATAATAAAGGAATAGAATTTGCTCTCCAACACCAGAAGAAAATTAGAGATTTGCAGTATTTTATAAGCGGAAATATAAGCTATAGTCGCAACAAAGTTATTTATCTAGCTGAACCTTCTGGCGTTGCCGATTATCAGAAGGTTGAGGGGTTTCCTATTGATTCTTGGTTGGTTTATAAAACAGATGGAATTTATCGTTCACAGGACGAAATCGATGCAAGCACCCATTTAATAGGCACCATACCCGGAGATATCAGGTATGTCGATATGAATGGTGACGGTCAAATTGGTGGAGAAGATCTATATAGAAGGCGTACTTCTGCTATTCCTGAAGTTCAATTTGGTTTCAACACACGTTTAGTATTTAAAAATTTCGATATAGATCTCTTTTTTCAGGGTCAAAGTAGAGTAGAAACAAATATTGCGCAAAGTGGAAGAATGGAAGTCTATCATAAGGAAATGTTTGACGGAAGATGGACAAAAGACAACCCTAATTC
>CAZLGW010000051.1:0-26021 GCA_964559125.1 uncultured Cytophagales bacterium | reverse complement strand
AAGTCTATCATAAGGAAATGTTTGACGGAAGATGGACAAAAGACAACCCTAATTCAAAATGGCCTCGATCTTTCATAAGTGATGATACAAATATTGCAAGAGGAGATTCTGATTTTTGGCTATTTGATGCTACAATGCTGCGTTTTAAGTCAATGCATATAGGTTATGATTTGCCATCAAATATTACTTCAAAAATGGGATTATCCAAAATGAGTGTATTTTTGAGAGGGCGAAACCTCCTAACTTTCAGTGATCTTCCAGCGAACATTGATCCTGAAAAAGAAGGGACTAATAGCTATTATCATCCTCAAATTAGAACCTATACGCTGGGTGCACAAATTGCTTTCTAACATTAATGACGAATCTAGAAATGAAAAATTATATTATAGCATTTTCTCTTTTAATGATTTTGAGTTGCGAACGTCAAGTATTAGATAAGCAACCACAGGATGCATACAATGAATATGACATCTGGAGTAGTGCGGATTTAGCGGAGAAATACTTGAATACAGCTTATCCGGCCGTAGGTAGATGGGGGCTAGGTGCCTCCTATCCCTATGATGTTAGAACAATGTCTAATCAATACACTGACGAATGTGTTTACCTCAATTCAGGCAATGGAGCTTATACATTTAATACTGGGGAGATCTCTCCTACCAATTTAGGCAGGGGTTCGGAAGCAGACCAATGGACTATAAATTATAGTTATATACGGATCTTAAACGTTTTTTTAGATCAGATCCATAGACTAAATGCCTCAGAAGAGCAAACTAATTCCTTAAAAGGGCAGGCTATGTTTCTCAGAGCTCAATGCTATGCCTATTTATTGAATTTCTATTCGTGGTGGAGAGGCGAGAATAATGGCGTACCTCTGCTTTTAGAACCCTTTGAATTAGGTAATGACTTTACAGTCAAGAGAAATAGTTATGAGGATGTCGTATCTTTTATCGTTAAGGAACTAGATGAGGCTCAGGAATTTCTTCCTTTGGAGTGGGACGATTCAAATTGGGGTAGGGTAACCAAAGGGGCATGCATGGCATTGAAGTCTCGGGTCTTGTTGTATGCAGCTAGTAGACTCCACAATCCGGAGAGCGATTTAGACAAGTGGAAAAAAGCAAGTGACGCGGCAAAAGCTGTTATCGATTTGGGAATATATAAGCTATATCCCGTCGAAAATTGGAGAGATTATACCCAAATATGGCTGGAAAAGAATAACGTAGAAACCATATTTGCACGACCATTTAACAAATTGAATTTACCCGCTAGATGGAAAGATCAGTATTTTTGGCCTAACGGATTTAACGGATTGACGGCTTCGTCCCCGACGCAACAGTTAGTTGATGAATTTGAAATGGCAAATGGATTGAAGATTACAGATCCGCGTTCTGGTTATAGTCCTGCGCAGATGTATAAAGACAGAGAATTACGTTTTCATGCTGCTATTACGTATAATGGAACTGTATTTTATGGTAGAGAGATAGAGCAATATTTACCAATAGAAGACGCCACAAATGTTAAACCCGGTATAGATAGCCATCAATCGAAAGTATTACCAGGATTTAGTTCCCCAACCGGCTATTGGATAAGGAAATTTATGGATGAATCAACGAATTTCGAGGGAGAGCGATCAGATTCGCCCCTGGTTCTATTTCGTTTGGCTGAGATCTATCTGAACTATGCTGAATCACAATGGTATTTAGGTAATCAAAGCGAATCTTTAGAATATTTGAATAAAATTCGTAGACGAGTAAAATTGCCTGAGCGAAAATCTATAGGGGATCAATTACTGGAGGATATAAAGCACGAAAGAAGAATTGAATTGGTATTTGAAAATAATATTCGGTGGTGTGACGAGAGAAGATGGGAAATTCTACCAGAGACCGCGGCTATAGATCCTAAAGGGATTCAATGGTATAAGGACGACAGTGGAAACCTTACTCATAAAATACTTCAAGTTCAAGACAGAAACTATTATCCGAAAATGTATAATTTTCCAATTCCTTTTAGTGAAATTCAAAAAGCACCTTTTTTGAATCAAAACCCCGGCTATTAAAAGATACTATTATTCTCGTTTTAGTGTGTTTAGGTTCTTATTCCTATAATATTAGCACTACAAAATATTTTTACTACAAATAGTAATTTGATTTCTATGTTAAAGAAAATTTCACCCGCAATATTGCGCTTTATAATTGGTTCGATTGGCATGCGTTCCATCTTGTTATTTCTTTTTATTTGTTCATACAAAGGCTTCTCTCAATCCCCTATTGTCGACAACATATTTGATGATGATGGGCAAGTTATATCTGAAGCCCCTGAAAATAACCCGATACCATTTATAAAACACTGGTTGGATCATGAATCTGATTTTGTTCCATTTAAGACTTTCTCATTCTTGGCTGCTACACCCGATATTTGCTTCTACGAAACGAAAGTCGGCGAACAATACGGTAAACGTTTTGGGGATGATTTTAATGAGCTTTATGCTCCGGCAATGCGCGGGTTAAAAAGGGCAGGAACTGATCCGCTAAAATTCGTTACAGGGTATATGAAATCGAAAGGGTATGAAGTTTTAGCCTCGGTACGTATGGGGGATACTCACCACCGTAAGCTCGATATAAACGACCACTTTTGTTCTATGTTTGCTATTGAAAACCCTCAGTATGTGATCAAACAACCGGACGGCAGAACGAACGAAACCGCCTTGGATTATACTTATTCAGAAGTACGCGAACATCGATTTGCTATTATGAAGGAAATTGTCTCAGAATATAACGTTGATGGACTTTTGCTGGACTTTACCAGATGGGCTAAATTTTTCCCCCGTGATGAGGGCATAAAAAAGGCACCAATAATGACAGAATTTGTCAAAAGCATATACAACATGATGGAGGATAAAGCCAATAAAAAAGGTCGTAGTCGGCTTAAACTAGTAGTAAAGATTCCTGAATCCGTTAATGCATGTTGGTTAGCTGGAATAGATATAAAGACTTGGGTTGATAGTAGATTAGTAGACTGTGTAATAGTATCGACATGGAACAATACTGATCCTCAGCTCCCAATAGAGGAGTTTATAAAATATACCAAGCCCGCAGGAGTAAAAACTTATGCGGCTATGGGTAATATGATCGGTTCTTTCACGGAAGGGTTGCCAATAATACACAATCGGGGCTATGCCGTGTCCAATAAACACAAAACAAAGAGTTATCGTAGTATGCTGATAACCAGGGATGAAGCGCGCGCTGCTGCTGCTAACTATTATAGCTGGGGAGCAGATGGTATCTATTTCTGGAATGTAGGTATTTTTTTTGGAAAGGACGACCACCCGTCTGATGTCAGACACTGGTATCGGGTGAAAGACTGGACAAATGTTGTATCTGATCCTGGTAAACTATATGAAGGAATGCGTTGGTATCATTACCTTCCTATGGGTAAGGGAATAAGTCAGTATGCTCCGCCCTCCAGAAACTACCCGTGGTATGACGAAGGGAAAAGCCCTCTTGGACATAAAAACAATCCGGTTCTCGAATTTACTTTGGATAAAGCAGGAGAAAGACAAATATATCCATTTCGTATGGCGGATGGGAAAAATGGTGATCCGCTTTCTGGTCTAATGGAGTTCAATATATATAATTCATCATCAAAAAATGATTACGTAATTGATATTAACGGTGAGATAGTTAATCCCAATTTAATTAAGACGGAGAAAATAGATGCAATGGCAGGAGTTCCCGGACTACGATTTATTATTGATCTAGATAAATGCCCGCGATTTCGAGGGAATAATGAACTGGGAATTTTATTAAAGATAGAATCTCGCAATGACGTAATTCCGTATATGGAAGAACTTGAAATTTTTGTCCGTTAAAAAATGAGAAAAAACTCTAAATGAAATATCTAATTGTAATTTTGTCCGTAGTACTTCCGATCATCGGATACGCACAATACGATGTCAATTACAGTGAAGAGAATGTACCTCACTATATATTGCCGGAAGTATTATCAATGGAAAATGGCGATCGAATTATCGATAGTATAGGTTGGATCCAGAAAAGACGCCCTGAATTAATTCATCTTTTTGAAGAAAGTATGTATGGGAAAATTCCGAGAGAATTGAAAGCACACTCATATAGGGTTGTCGAGCAGAGTGATAGCGCGCTTGACGATAAAGCTATTAGAAAGCAGGTAATTTTAAATTTTAGTGGAAATGGAAAAACGTTATCTATTTATGTTTTGATCTATTTGCCCAAAAATATATCTAAACCACCTTTGTTCGTAGGGTATAATTTTTTCGGTAACCATACAGTTGTCAATGATTCAAATATTTTCTTGAATGGGTCATGGGTAAGAAATAATCCATCAATTGGTATAATGAATCACATTTCTAATAAGGAGTCAAGGGGAGCAATGAGCAGTAGATGGCCGCTGAATAGAATTATTGATGCCGGCTTTGGAATTGTTACAGCCTATTATGGAGATGTTGATCCCGATAAAGCTCGTGAATGTGGTGTTGATTTTACCGACGGCATACATCCTTTATTATATACTGATGGCCAAACAGAGCCTCTTCCAAACGAATGGGGTTCTATTTCAGCATGGGCATGGGGATTGAGTCGCATAATGGACTATTTAGAGAAAGACAATGATATAGACTCATATAAGGTGGTTTTAATGGGTTTGTCACGGTTAGGAAAAGCTGCTTTATGGGCGGGCGCATTGGATCAGCGTTTTTCTATTGTAATATCCGTTAATTCAGGATGCGCAGGCGCCGCTTTATCTCGACGAAAATATGGTGAAAGAATGGAAAAATTGAATCGAATACAAAAAGGTTGGTTGTGTGAGAACAATAAGAAATACAATTTGGTTGAGGAGAATCTGCCTATAGATCAGCATGAACTAATAGCATTGATAGCCCCTAGACCTGTATATATTGCCAGCGCAGAAGAAGATAGGAATGCTGATCCCAAGGGCGAATATTTATCGGGATATCATGCAACTCCTATTTACAGTTTATTCAATAAATCGGGATTGGTGTCCGCTACCATGCCATTGGCCGACCAACCGGTAATGAATACAATAGGATATCATGTACGAAAAGGAAGGCACGGTATAAACATTTACGATTGGGAGCAATTTATAAAATTCTCCAATCTTCATTTTAGATAGTGAAGGTTGAAGAGTTACCGTAGGGAATTTCAACTTTACTTTATTAAGTAAAATGCTTTTCATTGATATGAGGAGTATTCCATGCTGCTTGAAACCATTTTTTTATATTAATCTAGATCAAAACTCATATTTTGTCGGAATATATACTCAAAAAAGTGACCAATTTTGCCTTAAAGAGGAAGCACCAATTCAAAGCAACCTGTTAGGATTTTCGGCGGGTCAAAAAATATCTACTCAGAATCCTTTGTTATTAAACTTAAAAACCCCTGTCGATAAAACACATAAATTGTTTTTAATCAAACCATCGATGCTGAATTACATCGAGGGCGCTTTCTGATAAGACCATCTCTTCACGACAAAGTTTTTGAAAAAAATATTTTTCATTTTCGAAATGCTACCTGTCGGGAGCATTAAACAAAAAGCAGAACCAACCAGAGGCTAAATGGAGGAAAATAAACTAATGAAAAATGATCACATTAATGCGGAACTGAGTCCCTATATTCCTCGCACAGGTTGATCCAGTAAAACTCCGCGTTATTAAAAGATTTTGATGCCAGAGTGGGGCGTTATGCTTGGCAATTTCGGAGCTTCGGCGATTACAGCTGATGAATCATGGGTTACAGAAGCAGAATATATGGTGGAAGACAAACCACATCTGCGTGGGCCAACGACACCTATCGTATGAGCTATCCTTGAACCATGTTCTAAAAAGAATGGACTCGTAAAATAAATCTTCTTTATTTGAATGTTTCCCCCGTAGGAGCGAGATTTTAACACCTATCTGGAACAGAGTTGCTGTCCCCAGAATGATATACTATTGTGTAATGAGTAGGAAGTACGGTTCTCACAAAGAATGTTGGTGGGTTCCGGAGAAAGATTACCCTAAAACTATTAGCAAATTCTTATGATCCCGAAAAAAAAAGTCCGCCGGAACGGAAGCCAGCACAAACAATCACGGCGCAATTTTATTGCTGGGGGCTTTTTGGCCACATCCTCTTTGGCTCGGGAGCATTTGTTAAGTCAAAAAAGGTGCTCTAACCCGGGAACGGATCATAAATCAGGAAAAAATAACTGGGAGTGTAAATTGATCCTTGACAGAAACCGCAACGTGACCGGGGGAAGCGAGACGGATTTACTGGCTGCTATAAGTAAGGGCGCTGATATGCGGATATACACCGAATTCCAACATAATGAGCATGTCGACACGGATTCATCCAGTAGTGAACTTATTAAGGAAGTAGCCGATTTCAGGGTTACCTATGTAGTGGATGCCCGCTGGGTAGCTGGGATTATCAATCTCCGGCAACCTATCGAGCTCCCGACCGGCTTTGGACCTCGTCCTTCTATGTCCTTCTTTTTGTACAATCAGAATGGGCTCCAGGCCATTGCAAGGCCCTACCTGGACGGCCGGAAGCCAACCAGCCGTAGAAAAGGGCCTTCCCCCCTGGACGACCACAGTAAAATGCCCAAATACCACCAGTCCGATGCATGGGACTCCGGTACCAATGCCCCAAGTCAAAACTTCGTCTACGATTTCAACGTGTTCAAGTTTTGGGTTTGCGACGACTGGGAAGAGGTCTATGCGCACGATGAAGAGGGCCGGCCCCTCAGGGGCAGCGTGGAAGCTTTGGAAGCCGCCTTTCAGAATGGCCGGGAAATCAAAGTCGCCATCCGGGATTTATGTTCGGATCTGTCCAGCAGTGAAGACGAAAAATTGCCGCATGAGGTATTTGTTCACTGCGGATCGGCCTACTACTACACCGAACAGAAACTGTTTATGTGCGCCTCGCATCCTGTGGTAAGGGTAGCGCCACGTATCCCGGTAAAATACAAAAGCGACGAATGGGATTTCGGCTGGTTGATGCCGCGCTCCGACGGTCATGTAGCCCGCTGGTTGGTAAATCCATACACGCTGGAGTTCAGCAGAAGCGACACCCGGCACGCGATACGGTGGTTTGTGAGGTGAATTCCCCTAAATCCCAAAAATTTTGACTTTCACGCCTGCACTTGGTAAATGCCGTGATTTGAAGCTAAAACTATTGTTCATAAACGAAAATTATCAGAAAAATCACGGAATAATCTTGCTCCTAAGTGAGGTAAAGCTTTTAGGTAAAAATGTTGCCATTTGAGTAGTGACCTCATACGTGTCCAAAATAAATTCTGAGAAAGCATAAAAAAAGGGAGACTGTCCCCAAAAAGTGGTAGGTTTTAATCGCCAAACCAAAACCTAAGAGTCTCCCGATGGTAAAAATATCACTTTTCAGTCAAATGCTGAGCCTGATTCCCCGAGATAAGTTCGACCGCTTAGTATCTAAGCATGCTTCTGACAAGCATCAGAAGGGGATTAATTCTTGGACGCACCTGGTTGCCATGCTATTCTGTCACATCGGCGGCGCCGCTTCGGTGCGTGACATCAGTAACGGGCTAACCAGTACAACAGGGAACCTATCTCATCTTGGGGTTGATCGGGTTCCCTGCAAGTCCAGCCTGTCGTATATAAACAAAAGCCGAACCCCGGAATTATTCAAAGCGGTGTATACCATGCTTTTTGAACATTTAGACTCCCCATACAAATTTACCAGATCAGGTTTGTCCCGGCTGAAGAGGAAGGTTTTTCTTGTCGATGGTAGTATTATCCCACTCTGCCTGAAGGTCTTTAACTGGGCTAGCTATCGGAGTCAAAAAGGAGCGATAAAACTACATACCGTATTGGATTACGATGGCCTGTTGCCGGTATTTGTCAAGCTCACCGATGCCAAAACACATGAAATAACCGTAGCTAAAGAAATGAGTTTCCCCAAAGGGAGCGTGGTGGTTGTAGACCGGGGCTATTTGGATTTTAGTTGGCTGAAGGTTTTGGACAGCAGCGGATGTTTCTTTGTGACTCGGGCCAAATCGAATATGGCGTATAAAGTCAAAGAGCAATATGACGTAGAGAGAGAAGTGCTTGAGGATGAGGATGTTCACTTGACAGCATACGCTTCCAGAAAGGAATATGGCTCCTTGTTGAATAGGCCTGATGGAATGGCTGAACAACCCGTTTTACAAGCCAATAACTGGACGCCAAGGGGACCAACTACGTATAAGGTATGGCTAGATTTTAGAAACACGCATAAAAACCGCGTAGAAATGATGGACGCGCCATTTTATAAGCTAAAAAAAAACGTTTTGGACAGGTGTGTAGTGACCTCAATCGATACGTCTTCTTTTCGGAGAAATAAAAGCCTGTACTAGAGTATATTATAGGCATTTTTATTCCGGTACATTGAACACCCGGTGTATTTTGAAGTTCAAAAGTATTTAATATATTGAAAGATATTTATCAATCATAATCATTTGAAGAAAGTAATGATTGAAACCAAAATAGTTATTAAAATATCATACTCATAAATTAAATATTCCCGCCTTAACGCATGAAAAATGAGCTGGAAAATATTGAAGATTTATTTGTGTCTATGACGAAGAGTTCTCCTTCAAGCCGGGAATTACCTTATACTGTTTGGCAGGAAGAAAAAGATCGCTTTCTCCGAGCTCTGATGAAAAGCGTCCTTCAACTTACCAGTCAAAAGCAAATTCGATATTGTATCCGCTGGTACCAGGACAAAATCACTCGTATGCTAGACCAAGTATCTGTTAGTTTGGAAGAGAGTGCCATACAGAACCCAGAACGTTTGACTCTGGTATTCGATTTGCTCGAAGAATTCAAATTAACATTTGAAAATGACTTTGATCTATCAAGAGTTATCCCAATCAGACTACAAACAAAAGAGAGTGCTATTCTAACCCCTGTCGCCGGAGAGTTGGAATTGCAGCTCGAAGCGGAAGGGATCAGCGACGATTTAAAGCTGATCGCGTTGGCTCCTTTCCACGAGCTGATTCTGTCGGAGAGAAACCCGGTCAGTTTTCATCAGCTCTATTATCTGAAACAATATGCTAACAGGTTATCCTTAATTGGATCCGAAATAGGATACCGGAAAAGTAAAAGTATTGCTTTCTCAGAAATTCTTATCGAACTCAATTTTAACAATCCAAAGTTTTTTCAATACCTGATTAATTCGATTAGCCAAAAAGCGAGAGGAGATTCCAGGAACTCGTATGAAAGTTTAGTTTTCCTAACAGACTACCGAAAACGAATAAACCAGATTTTTATCCCGAAAGGAATCCGCTATACGAAAGCCTTCCCCTCAATCAAAAAGCAATTGTTAAGATGGCTGAACGAAGAAATCAAGCTGCTTCAAGCTAAAAGTAGTGCCCCAGAAGAAATGGAGCCATACTTAAAGCTGAACCTCTCGGTTTCCCAGATGGCCTACCTGACTTCCTTGTTCTATAAACACGATGTATTCCACGAACCGGTCAAAGCCAAAGTGATCCGGGGGATCACGCAGACCTTCTCCAGCCGGGAAACTACCCGCATTAGCCCGGGTAGCTTTAAAACCAAAGCCCAGGAGCCAGGGGAGAATGCCGTTCAGGAAGTCCGCAAGCTCTTGAAAGCAATGGTTAAGGATACCGAAAATTATCTTGGCTGGAGTTAGTAACTCATTTTATTGTCTACTAAAATAATGCCCATTTTTACTCGGACACCGGCAATATTTTTTCCCAACAGGTCGCGCAGAAATCTCCGGGGGGCGGAAGAGGCTGGGAATAAAGAAAGTCTTTAGGCTTGTTGGCCAGTGGAAAAACGGCCCCCAAGTGCCTGCATTCAAATAATGAAGGAATTAATTAACGCAAAATGAACGCTTCCGTTATCAGAAAAGAATTGGTTTGGGCCTACCGTTTCCTGTTTATCTTTGCGCCCGGGCTATTTCCCAGACCTGTCCAGGCTCAGAAATTTGCAGCGATCGAGGTGGTGCTGCCCCATCATTCGCGCGGCCTGGATATTCCGGTACAGGCCGACCTTGACGGACTTCCTTTTGTGCCCGACTCCTTGCTGACACTGGTAGCATTGGATAAAAATGGGCGAACGAGCATCCCGTTTCAGATTGTTTCAGGCGAGCGCAGAACGGTTCATTGGTTGGTAAAACCGGGAAGTCGGTCAGGCGAAATACGTCGGTTCGAGCTTGTAAAAGCCCGAGCGTTGACGTTCGAGCCTATCGTGGCAGACAGGGGCGAAGGAACGCTGACTATCCGCGCTGGCAAACAACGCCTTCTGCAATATAGATTTCAAATCGCTTATCCGCCTGCAGGCGTCGATTCCTCATACGGAAGAAGCGGCTTTATTCATCCGCTGTGGACTCCTCATGGGCATGCGCTGACGCGTATTCATGCCCCGGACCATTACCACCACTACGGAATATGGAATCCGTGGACCAACGTGCTTTTTGAAGGAGATACGCTCGATTTTTGGAACCTGAAAAGAAAAAAAGGAACGGTACGCTTCTCCGGATTTGTATCGGTAACGGAGGGGCCTGTATATGCGGAGTTCCGAGCGCAGCATGAACATGTGGCGATTAAACGGGACCGCACCCACAAGGTCGCCCTCCACGAGCTTCAGACCGTGAGGGTATATCGCCCGAAAGAAGATCAGGGCTATTACCTGGTTGATTTTATCAGTGAATTGAACTGTGCTGGCGGAAGCCCCTTTCACATTCTGGAGTATCGCTATGCAGGTCTGGGATGGCGCGCTACTGAGAAGTGGAACAAGGACAATAGCGAGGTGCTTACCTCGGAGGGCCGTACCCGCAAAGGCGCAGACGGAACATCAGCCCGGTGGTACGGAGTCCAGGGGGCGTTGGATCATGACTATGGGGGAGCTGTGATGCTGTCACACCCATCCAACTACAATCATCCTGAGCCGCTGCGTATCTGGCCGGAGAGCTCGGTAGCGGGCGGGGAGGTATTTGCGATGTTCGCTCCGACAAAAGACAGGGATTGGGTATTGCTTCCGGGTAAAACCTATACTCTCAGATACCGTTTTATCGTATTCAGAGATCGTTTTGAGCCGGAAAGGGCAGAAGCAGCCTGGCAGTATTTCGGCGAGCCCGCGAAAGTCACCGTAAGCGCTCTCCCGTAGCTGGCAAGTGCGCAGATCGGGCACAGATCACGAATTGTCCGTCAGGATTTTGCCGAGCCGGAACCGCCGGTATCCAATCCGGTGATATAATTAAGCGTACTGCGAACCTGCATCCCGGGGGAATTTTCGAGCTCGAGGTCGGCGTAGATGAGCTCGATGAGATGGAGTATAATTTTATAGCAGTATCCTTTCCCGGCGATTTTCGTTTCTTCATGAAAGGCCGTTTCATCGATTTTCCTATTCCCCAGGGCATTCCCGGTCCAGAATCCTGTACCGTAACGGTAAGGTAGCGGTCTTTCCTGACCGACTTCGGCAGGCAGCCTGTGGGGTATATCATATTTTTCACGGCGCTATCGACCAGGTAGCAAGGGATCGTGACAAGTATGTTTTCATCAGTATAGAGGACGGGCTCGTCGGTATGGCGCAGGGGTAAAATACCCTTGTTGTAGGCGATTTCCGCATCAGCCCGGGTAGTTTTAAAACCAAAGCCCAGGAGCCGGGGGACAACGCCGTAGAGGAAGTCCGAAAGCTTTTAAAAGCAATGGTTAAGGACACAGAGAATTATCTTGGCTGAAGATAATAACTCATTTTATTGTCTACTAAAAAAGTAAAGTACTCTGCCAGCATCCGGTATCCAAACCCCGGGTGCTTCAATAGTTTATAAGGGTTCTTGCGCGTAAGCATCTCAGCAAGCGTACTGTAACCCGCCCTATGGGTTACCGCTTTAAATTCCTCGGAAAACTCTAACGATGAAATCGGCTCATGCAGAATGGCCTCAGGGAACTGTTCTTTTTTCATTGTAGTAGAGATAAAGTCGCCCGTCCCGAAGCGGTGGATTGAGAGCAAAAAGCAGCGTGGGACATCAGCCATCCGAGTCCCAGGCACCGCCAAGCGCCCGCACGCACGGTAAACTGAGCCCACGCGTAGCGTGAGCGTCAGCTTATTCTCTCTTGTGGGGATTTATTCTGGCGGTTTTAGGACCCAAAGAAAATAGCTGTCGCTACTAATATTTTTCTGCCTCAAAGATAGCAAGACTAAACACGTTTAACCAGACTTTAGATGAAATTTAGGGGGTGCCGTAAGGGTAACGGTACCCCCTGTAGGTGGCTGCTTTCAATCCGGTGATGCATCTTTATCATCAGCGTCTACATCTTCCTGGTCATTCAGGATATAGTCCGCTGCTTTTTGCGCCTGCCCGGAAGCCTGGACAAAAAACTTATGGTTTTCTTCCAGCAAACCGGTCAGCTTTTCCAGCCAGTGACCGATGTAAGAAGCGCTGTTGTCTAGGATCTGACAGTCGATGCCAGCCTGGCCGCATAAGAAACAGGCGGAGATTTCAGCCACCAATTCTTCTTTGCAATAAACTTCTGAGCCATATTGGGCCGTGTTGGTAAGCGTCGGCCTATCGAGCCTGCTGGCGTGTCCTGTTGCGTGCGATAACTCATGATAGAGGGTATTGTAAAATTCACCGGCACCCTCAAATCGTGATATCGGCGGTACCTTGACCTGGTCAATTGCCGGAATGTAACAGGGTTGGTTGCCGGTAAAGCGGATAACAGGCGGATTGGGCATTCCGGCAATGATCTTTTCGCATGCCTGTACCGGATCGTGTGCGATCGTCTTGGCTGGTAGCTTAAAATCGATGCCTTCCACTGAGGCAATGTTAAATACATTGTAGTGCTTTAAAAGCGGAACGATCTTTACATCTTCGTTTTCTTTTTCAGGCGCTTTCGTAGTCGAACCTTTCGAATCAGCTGCGTAAACCAATCTTTTCCAGTAGACCACCGGAAGACTTTTAGATCCTTTTTTCAAGGTTCCGCCCAGGTTTTTGATCTGGTTAAAGGTCATAAAGAGTGGGTATTCGTAGTTCATACACCCTAGCAGCAGGGCGTTAATGCCCCGGTAGGGTTTTGAAGAAACGTAGTTTCGGGCTGGCCCGTAAGAGCTCCAGGATATTTTCCAGGGAGCGGTCCCCCGGCGAAGTTTTTCCAGGATCATTTCGTTGATCCTCTCGTAAAGATCGGCTTTTGCCGAAGTAGCAGGCCGTGCGGAGTTACCCCCTTGAAATCTTCTTTTTGTTTTAAGCGTTCCCATGATCATTTTAAGAATTTAATTAGGGTGCTTACCGCTGCACCGGGGCGGGGAACAAGGCAAAAGGAAACGGAATAATTGGGGGTTCCTGACAAGGGGGTACCGTTTATGCCGAACGCTTTTGCCGCGGCTTCCCTAAAGCCAGGTGCTACCTTTCACCGTAATTGAATTCTGATCGTGATGGGACGCTTTTAAAAGGGATTTCTAAGGGCTTTGGAGCGGTGACGGAATTGTTAACCGGTAAGAGAAAAGGATGTTAAACCCTTGAATCGGTGCTGATACCAACAGGGTACTTTACAGGTAGATTTATATGTTTTTTATTTGAATACCGAACGTGAAAAAGAATGGAGATGAGAGCGCTATGGAAAATTTCAGCAACGATTTAGAAAGCAAACTTACACTTGAATTAAAACACCTTCTCACAGAGAGCCCGCCGACACTGCAACAGCTTGAGCAGGCGGTAGAGCGCTGCGTCACTTACGAAGGGCGGTTAAAGGAATTTTTCAGGAAACATCCGCCGCCAACACCGGAAGCAGAAATCCGCTTCTTTAAAGTAACCAAACCAAGAATCCTCTCCCAACTCATTTACTATCAAAAACGCTACCAGCTGGAAAGCCAAAAACCTTTCGGGGGGCCGGAAAAGCTGGAAGCCTACTATAGCCGGGAACTGGAAAATATCTATGCTTCCTACGAGCGTAGTATGGACTTTTACCAATACTACAAAGCCGGAAAAACCTACCTGGACCGTCAGTATTTTCTGCGCTGCCCGCAGCATGCTGACCTGACCTCGGACAGTTACTTTTTTGACCGGGATCCTGAGTTTTCCACCAGCCATGATTTTAAGCTGTCAAGAATGATAGCCAATGAGCGGCTGGCTGCATATCTTATAGGTGTTCTTGAAAACTCCGGCGAACAGCCCAATCAATCCCGGTTCGAGGCCGAAACTTCTGATCGGCCACTTTATTGGACAGCCAGCAAGACAGATCTGACCGAACTGGTTTACGCCTTGCAAAGCGCCGGAGGCTTCAATAACGGATCTGCAGAGGTTAAAACCATCGCCGGTTTATTTGAAGAGGTTTTTCAAATGCCGTTGGGGAATGTGTACCGGACTTTCCTGGAACTAAGGGGACGAAAGAAAAACCGTACCCCTTTTCTTGACCGCTTGAGGGAAAAACTGATCGAGCGGATGGATGCAGCCGATGAAGGAGGCTATTGAGGTTGAGCGCGCATTTAATCAGAAAAATAATACCCAACTTGGGTACAGGTTGTGAAAACAACTTATTCGGACAGGCCAATTTTGTCAGGTAATGTTTGATAAAAACAACCTAAACAAACCGATAGGCTATGTCAACACTTGAACTTTGGAAAATCTACCTAATCCTGTTGGGCTTTGTGCTGGCAGTCTATTACCTGGTGATTGTGGTCCGGTATTATAAGAAGGAAATCTACCAGTTCCGGGGGCGTATTTCAGCTAGTGAGATCAAGAACTATCCAGCTCAACACTCCAAGGAACAGTCCTCTAAAGGTATGGTGCCGAGTAATGGAAACAACCTTCAGGAATTGACGCAGCAAGTAGAGAGGCTTTGCAACGCATTGACCAGCTCGCTAGAGGAAGCGGCTGAAAAGGAATATCCAAGGGAAGACCTGCTGCTGCTTTTGCGGATGACCCTAAAAGAATACCCGGGCTTTTCAGCCCAGCCATTTCGGAGCCTTGTCGAAAGGCTGATTAACTCGGAATGCGAACGATATGGCTTCGTCCCCCTCCATGTTGTAGAACGGGTTGAGATTTGGAAGGAGGCGGTTTGACGAAGCCATTTTTACTTTTAAAAAAACGTATTTGTTCAACTCTAAAATCATAAACAGGTATGCAAGTGAGAAAAGCGGTGTGGAGAAAAGGAATGCTCCTGTTAGCAAGTGTGGTCAGCACATTAACGGCGGTAGCCCAAGACGGTGCGGCCGGGATCAACGAAGCGGATTCACAGGTCAGGTCTTATTTTGAACCGGGCACCAACCTGATGTATGCCATCGGGGCGGTGGTGGGCCTGATAGGCGGAGTGAAGGTGTTCCAGAAATGGAATGCCGGGGAACCGGATACGGGAAAGGTGGCAGCCGCCTGGTTTGGCAGCTGTATTTTCCTGGTCGTAGTAGCGACGGTGCTACAATCTTTCTTTGGCGTATAATAACAACCGTTGAGAGAGAAAATGGTACCTGAAACAAGCTACACGATCAATAAAGGCATCGGTAGACCGATCCTTTTTAAAGGGCTCAAATCCCAGTACATCTGGTATGTAGCTGTACTGGCTATTGGCCTGCTTTTACTCTATGCCTTGCTCTACGGGATGGGCGTCAACACGTATTGGTGTCTGGGAACTGTGGTTGCATTGGGACTTCCCGGAATCCTTGGGATTTATCACCTGAGTGATCGATACGGAGAGCATGGATTGACCCGGCATCTGGCGCGCAAAAGGCTTCCGAAATATGTGAAAGTGGCATCCAGAAAACTATTTACCAAAGATGGAAAAGACATTGCGTGATTTATGGCCGATCCTGGATGTGGAGCACGACTCCATTTTGTCCAGGCAAGGGGATGTTACTGTGGCCTTCCGGGTCAAACTGCCGGAATTGTTTACGCTTTCATCGCTCGAATATACTGCCTTTCACCAGGCATGGGTAAAAGCGCTGAAAGTCCTTCCGGCCCATACGGTGGTCTGTAAGCAGGACTGGTTTTTTGAGAGCCGGTACGAGGCAGATTTTAGTAACACCGGGGATAGTTTTCTCTCGCGAAGCAGCGAACGTTTCTTTAACGAGCGGCCGTTTTTGGATCATGATTGTTATGTCATGATCACTAAAAAGCCCGCCAAAAGACGAGCGGGAAGCGTGCTATTTTCTAACCTGATCGCCTCTTCTATTGTACCTGAAGAAACCTTGAGCCCTCAGGCGCTGAATGATTTCCTTAGCAGTGCAGGCCAGTTTCAAAGGATATTGGAAGATTCCGGGTTTGTCTCATTTACCAAGCTCAGAGGTGATGACCTGTTAAGTCAACCGGGGCACTGTGGCCTTCTGGAAAGTTACTGTAAACTTGGTAAAACCGGCGGGACACCCATGCTGGAAGACATCCGCTTCGAGGATATGATCCGGATCGGGGATGATCATTGCCAGCTTTACTCACTGGCCGATACGACCGATCTTCCCGGGTATTGCGCCCCCTTTCACCGGTACGAGAAATACTCCACCGACAGGACCAGCTTCAGTACCGGCTTTGCGACCAGTTTGGGACAGCTGCTGGACTGCAATCACCTTTACAGCCAGTATTTCTTCGTGGAAGATGGGGCCAAAACGATCCGGAAGCTGGAAAACAAACGGCTTCGGCTTCAATCACTGGCCACTTACTCGCGTGAAAACAGCCTGGCCCTGGATGCTACCAACGAGTTTTTAAATGAGGCGATCAAAGGGCAAAAGCTTCCTGTCAGGGCGCATTTTAACGTATTGGTATGGACCAGTGATCCGGAGAGGTTGAAGGAGATCCAGAACAAGGTGTCTTCCGCTATTGCCCAGATGGACGCGGTCACCAAGCTGGAAACCGTCTCGGCCCCGCAAATTTTCTGGGCGGGGATCCCGGGCAATCATGCCGACTTTCCGCTGGAGGAGACGTTTGAGACGTTTGCTGAGCAGGCTGCTTGTTTTATCAACATGGAAAGCGGGTACTGCTCTTCAGTCAGCCCGGTAGGCCTGCGTCTGGGCGACCGGCTAACGGGCAAACCCTTGCATGTGGACATTTCCGATGAGCCGATCAAAAAAGGGATCTGTACCAACCGGAATAAATTTATTTTGGGGCCGTCGGGATCAGGTAAGAGCTTTTTTACCAATCACATGCTCAGAACCTACTACGAGCAGGGGAGCCATATCGTATTAGTGGACGTGGGGCATTCCTATAAAGGGCTTTGCGATCTGGTAGACGGGTATTATTTCAGCTACAGCGAATCAGACCCGATCCGGTTTAACCCGTTTTACACCGAAGATGGCAACAGGCCGGATACCGAGAAGAAGGAGAGCATTAAAACGCTGCTCTTAGCGCTCTGGAAGAAGGATACAGAAACCTATCGCCGGAGTGAATACGTGGCCCTTTCCAATGCGCTCACCCTTTACTACGATCACCTGGAGGAAAACCCGGACGTAGCGCCCTCCTTCAACACGTTCTACGAGTTTCTAAAAAGCGGGTTTACCGAAAAGCTCATAGAGGACAAGGTGAAAGACCGGGATTTTGATCTGTCGAATTTCCTGTATGTGTTAAGGCCCTACTACCGGGGCGGGGAGCTGGACTACCTGCTCAACGCAACTGAAAACCTGGATTTGCTCTCCGAGCGGTTCATCGTCTTTGAATTAGATGCGGTGAAGGGTGCGCACGAGATGGCAGCATAACAAATGTACCCATGGCAGGGTACCAGGCAAGTGTTCTAGTAAAAAGCCTGTCATTCACCGGCTTATCCGTGAGGGAAACCAATATCGGGGAGTGTAGCATGCCGGAAAAACCTATGAGTTGGCCAGTTGTCAGGCCACGACTGAATAGAAGGATGAGTAGCAGATATGAGGATAAAATCCAAACTGATTGAATGATAACCCAAGCGGCTCCATGCTGTATCTATGACGTAAGACAACTAAACTCGTCATACCGTGACACTCTCCATCCAGTCTTTGAGGAGGGAGAGCAAAGAACAGGTCACGGCGCAATTGCAATATGCAATAAAGGGTGGAAGTCATATCCGGCAATCTGCGATGCCATTGTTGTTATGCCGTTAACCGTGGATTACCTAAGTCGGAAGGCCCTCAAAAGGCTATGGGACTACAGGTCCCTGAATATCCGATATGGTAACGGAGCTTCCGTAGTAGTCCGAGCAGGGGAAAGCCCTGTACATGGCGAAGGGAAGCAGCTAATATCTTTCAATACCGAAGAAGGAAAATGTGTGAGACATTATGAGAAGTCCTGATAAGGTATTGGACAGTTTAACAGAGCACAGCAAACTTTCAGATTACAAGTTTGAAAGGCTCTATCGTATTCTATTCAATGAGGAAATGTATTACCTGGCCTACCAGAATATTTATGCGAAGCCCGGTAATATGACCCAAGGTTCAGACGGTAAAACGATCGACAACATGAGCCTTTCCCGCATTGAAAAACTGATTGGAGCGATCCGGGATGAGAGCTACCAACCCCATCCTTCCAGAAGGGTGTACATCCCGAAGAAAAACGGGAAGAAACGCCCTTTAGGAATCCCGTCATTCGATGACAAACTGGTGCAGGAGGTGATCAGAATGGTATTGGAAGCCATATATGAGGGAAGCTTTGAGCATACCGCTCACGGATTCAGGCCAAACAGGAGTTGCCACACCGCATTGTTACAGGTCAGCAAAACTTTCAACGGAGCCAAATGGTTCATTGAAGGCGATATCAAAGGATTCTTTGACAACATCGATCATGAGGTGTTAATCAGGATCCTACAGGAACGCATCGATGATGATCGTTTTCTTCGCCTGATAAGAAAGTTCCTGAATGCGGGATACATCGAAGATTGGGTATTCAACAGAACGTACAGCGGTACGCCGCAGGGCGGTATCGTCAGCCCCATACTGGCTAATATCTACCTGGACAAGCTGGACAAGTACGTAAAGGAGTATATCCAAAAATTCGATCAGGGGCAGGCTCGTAAGCCCAACAGAGAACGCACTCAATATGAATACGAAAAGACGCTTGCTGTGCGTACGCTTAAAGCCGAAAATGATAAAGCTGAAAGAAAGCTGATCATCCGGCGCATTAAAGCAATAGACCGAAACAGGGCCATGATACCGAGCTGCGATGAAATGGATAGCGATTACAGGAGACTCAAATACGTAAGATACGCAGATGATTTTCTGATAGGAGTGATCGGCAGCCTGGCAGACTGTAAGCGGATCAAAGAAGACATTGCCGTCTTTCTTAAAGAGAAGCTAAAACTGATACTGTCAGACGAAAAGACACTCATAACCCATACCGAAAAACCTGCAAGATTCTTATCTTTTGATATAACTGTCCGCAAATCCAATCTCACCAAAAGGTCGGCGAATGGCAAACTGACCAGGGCCTATCACAAAAAGATCGTTTTAAAAATACCACAAGGCATCATCAGAAAGCGGCTGCTTGATTATGATGCACTTGAAATCAAACTGCATAATGGCAAAGAGCAATGGAAACCAAAATGCAGGACAGGATTGGTATTTAACGATGATCTGGAGATACTCAGCAAATACAATGCCGAGATTATAGGCTTCTACAATTATTACGCTATTGCACTTAACGCCGGGATTATCAATAATCTAAGCTACATCATGGAGTACAGCATGTACAAAACCTTTGCAAACAAGTACCGTACTACTGTACCCAACATCTGTAGAAAGTATAAAAAGAATGGGGTATTCACTATTGTGTACACCAACAGGAAACGTGAAACACGTTACCGTACCTTCTACAAGGACGGCTTTGGACGAAAAATGCAAGCCAGAGAGGCCTTCTTTGACAAAATACCCGATTATTATCAAGCAAGGATGCGCACCAGTCTGATCGACAGGCTGAAGGCCCGGAATTGTGAGATGTGCGGGGAAACGTCAACGCTTGAAATGCATCATGTCAGGAAACTGAAAGACATCGCCAAGGGCAAGAACCCTTGGGAAGTTCACATGATGACAAGGAAGCGAAAGACGTTGGCGCTGTGTCACCAATGTCATCAGAAGGTACATCATGGCTAATAAACTGCGGATATTAGTGGAGAGCCGTATACGCTGGAAGGTGTACGTACGGTTCGGGGGCGAGTACATGGAAACCTACTATAGCAATATAGCAAGGCGCTGGGTGCTTAGCCTACATCATCCTATCCTGTTTCCCGTGGTGACGATCATTATTATCATGGAGGTGTTCATCTCGAAAATGCGCAAACTGAAGGGAATTCGTAAAATAATACTCGTGGAAGAGGCATGGAAAGCGCTGATGAAAGAAGGGTTTGCCCAGTACGTACAGTACCTTTTTAAAACGGTTCGTAAGTTCTTCGGAGAAGCGATTGTGGTGACCCAGGAAGTGGAGGATATTATCTCTTCGCCCATCGTCAAGCAGGCCATTATCAATAATTCCGACTGCAAGATTCTGCTCGACCAGAGCAAATACCAAAACAAGTTCGATCAGATCCAGGAACTATTGGGCCTGACCGAAAAAGAAAAAGCGTTGGTGCTCTCGGTCAACAAGGCTAATGATCCGACCAAAAAATACAAAGAGGTTTTTATCAGCCTGGGCGGGGTACTTTCAAGGGTCTACCGGACAGAGGTGAGCGTACCTGAGTATCTGGCCTATACAACCGAAGAAACCGAGAAGCTCAAAGTGAATGCGTACGCTAGAAAATACGGGAGTATGGAAAAGGGAATCGCGGCTCTGGCCGCAGAACTATCAGAAAAGGTATGAGAAAGAAACTGTTGCTGGTCGCACTTTTTACGATGAGCTCGCTCCCGCCCGCGCAGTCGGCCATGATGGCGAACCCTTGGGCGGCGGTGATCAAGGCGGCCGTAAAGCGGGTGGTGCAGGCGGTAGACCTGATCATCCAACGACGGCAGAATGCGGTCATCAAGCTACAAAACGCGCAGAAGGCACTTGAAAACACGATGTCCAGGCTGCAACTAGACGAGATTGCCGACTGGGTCAAAAAGCAGCGGGATCTTTATAAGGAGTATTACGATGAACTCCGGAAAGTAAAAGGCGTGATTGCCTACTATTTCCGGGTTAAGCAGATTGCCGAAAAGAACTCGCGGTTGGTGGACGAATATCAAAGGGCCTGGCACCTGTTCCGGCAGGACAACCGCTTCTCATCTGGTGAGCTCATACACATGGAACAGGTTTATTCGGCTATCCTGGAAGAATCGGCAGCCAATGTGGATTTGCTTTTATTGGTTGTCAAATCCTTTACGACCCAGATGAGTGATGCCAAGCGGCTGGAACTGATTGACCGCGCGGCGATGCAGGCGGATGCGGTCTACGATGATCTGGTGGCTTTCAATAGGGAGAATAGCCTCTTGAGCCTCGGCAGAGCCCGAACTTTAAAGGAAGCAGAAACGGTACGACAACTTTACGGACTCGAATGATGAAAAAGCTGATCCTACTACTGGCAGTCGTACTCATGGGGAGTACCGCCACTTATGCCCAGGGCCTTAAAGAATGGTTTGCTCAGAAGAAGACCCAACGGGAGTATTTGATCGAGCAGATCGGGTACCTAAAGCTCTACCTGGAGTTGGCTGAAAAAGGGTATCAAATCGCCCAGGAAGGCCTGACGATGATTTCTTCTTTTAAAAGAGGGGAGTTTCAATTGCACAAAAACCGGTTTGACTCGCTGATGATCGTTAAATCGGCAATTGGGAGCTACGTGAACGTGGAGCGGATTACAGACCTGCACGACCAGGTCAATATGATCTGCGAACGAGGGGGAGCGGATCTTGAAAAGACAGATCAGTTTACAAGCCAGGAGCTGGATTATTTTAAAACCGTCTACGCCCGTTTGTATAACGATGGACAAGTCATCATCACAAACCTTTTGGCGACCATTCGGAGTGGTAACCTTTCCTTAACCGACTATGAGCGCGTGGAGCGGATTGATGAGTTGCTCTCCCAAGTGCAATCCAACTACCGGTTTGCCAAAGACTTTTATGAAAGTACGCTCAGCCTAGCCCGGCAAAAAGCAAGAGAGCGAAAAGATATTCAGAATAGTTCGCTGCTGCACGGCCTTGATAATCTACCATAGCCATGAAAAATAACAATTTAAAAATGCTGCTCCTTACCGTGATGCTAACAGCTCCGGGGCTGGCGACCGCACAGACGCCTGAAGTAGTCCAGTTGGTGCTTAACATTGAAAAACTCAACCAACTCCGCCAGATATTATCAGAGCTAAAGAAAGGCTATGAGATCCTCTTTAAGGGTTATATCACAATTAAGGATTTGTCAAAAGGGAATTTTAAGTTACACGAAGCTTACCTGGATGGACTTTTGGAGGTGAACCCGGTGGTAAAAAAATATGGTCGCATCGCAGGAATCATAGATCTGCAGCTGGCATTGGTACGGGAATACCGCAACGCCTATGACCGCTTTTCTTCCATGGATAGTTTCAGCCGGGAAGAATTGGAGTACCTAGGGAAAGTATACAAACAATTAACTGACCAGAGTATCCAATCCCTGGACGCGCTGACGACCATAATCACCGCCAAAAAGCTCAGGGCATCGGATGATGAGCGCCTGAAAGCGATCGATGCTCTCTACGCGGATATGCAAAACAGGCTGGAATTCTTGAGGTATTTTAATTCCAGCGCGTCGGTGCTGGGCCTTCAAAGAGCCAGGGAGAAAGGCAATGTAGGGGTGATCAAGGAACTGTATGATATCGGGACACCATGAGAAGGCAGAAAACAATTGTACTCCTGCTGGCAGCTATCCTGATTCCAGGGATATCCCTAGCGCAGGGAGGGGCCCAAATGGGCGGTCTGCACGGCGTGCTGGATCAGCTCTACCAGGACATGATGCCTCTTTGCAGCCGGTTAATCGGCGCCGGTCGGGCGATTGCTGGGTTTGCTGCGATCTGGTACATCGGTTCGCGTGTCTGGCGGCATATTGCCGCCGCTGAACCGGTAGATTTCTACCCGCTACTGAGACCGTTTGTGTTAGGCTTCGCCATCCTGATCTTTCCATCCGTGCTGGGGTTGATCAATAGTGTGCTCTCGCCGGTCGTGGGGGCAACGGCTTCGATGGTACAGGGTTCTAATAGCGCTATTGCCGTACTGCTCGCGGAACGAGAGAAAGCCATCCGTGAGACCGATGCCTGGCAGATGTATGTGGGCATCACCGGTGAAGGTGACCGGCAGCGCTGGTACCAATACACTTTTGGCGTAGAAAGCTCTTCCGGGGAAGGTATGCTGGAAGGGATCGGCAACGACATCCGTTTTGCCATGGACAAGAACGCCTACAAGTTTAGAAATTCTGTCAAAGAATGGATGGCAGAAATCTTACGGGTGCTCTTTGAAGCGGCTGCACTTTGCATCAACGCAATCCGGACGTTTCACTTGGTAGTGCTGGCCATTGTCGGCCCGATCGCCTTTGGTATCTCGGTCTTCGACGGTTTTCAACACACGCTCACCGGCTGGGCGGCACGGTACATGAATGTGTACCTATGGCTTCCGGTGGCCAATATCTTCGGGGCCATAATTGGCAAGATCCAGGAGAAAATGATCGCCCTTGATATCCGACAGGTCGAAGGCACAGGCGATACGTTCTTCAGCCCCACCGATATGGGATACCTCATTTTTCTCATCATCGGAATCGTGGGATACTTTTCAGTCCCCTCGGTAGCGGGTTACATCATCCATGCCGGGGGAGGGAACGCACTACTCTACCGCACGACCCGGATGTTTTCTGCGATGTCTGATAACCTCGCTCGCAGGATGTCTGCCCATGCCATGCCGGGTTTTGGCAACCGTACAGGGCGCTAACGATTAAGAAGTATCCAATCACTTTTTTAAGCCATGTTTACAAAAGCAAAGGGAATCGATACCGCATTTCGCCATGTCAGACTGTTCACCTTCCTGATTGTTGCGGCAAGCTTTGGCTTCAGCGGTTATGCAATCTATAAAGGGTATGCATTGGCAGAAGACAGCCGGGATCAGGTGTACCTCTTAACCGAAGGCAGTATCCTGGAAGCCTATGCGTCTTCCCGCCAGGAGAATATCCCGGCAGAAGCCAGAAGCCATGTCGCTATCTTTCACCGGCTCTTCTTTACCCTGGACCCGGATGAAAAAGCGATCCAATCAGGTGTTGGAAAAGCTCTTTACCTGGCCGATGCCTCGGCCAAGCTTCAGTATGACTACATGAAAGAGTCGGGGTTCTATACCCAGATGATCTCCGGCAACGTCAGCCAGTTGATCGAAGTGGACAGTGTGGCTCTTTCGACAGCTGACTATCCGTATTATTTCCGGTGCACAGCGCGTCAGCGAATCATTCGCACGACCAGTATCGTCACGCGGCTTTTGATCACCGAAGGGTATTTACGCACCGTATCGCGCAGTGACAACAACCCGCACGGTTTTTTGATCGAGCGCTGGAAGACCCTTGAAAACCGGGACATCCAGGTCAAGAAGCGCTAGCGTATTATTCATTAACTAATTCATCTATTCGCCATGTTTTACAGATTTCACCCTTTCAAAGACAAAAGAAAACCAGGAACCGCAGAATCCGAACGGAGATCTCTGTTGATCCCTGGAAAATGGATCCTGGCCGGATTGGCGCTGCTTCTCTCGGCAGCATCGGTGTACAGTGTGCTGCTTTTGAAAAGGAGTTTCTTTCCGGATGGGACAAACGTTTTTCCGGTCACGATTGAAAACCTCTGGAAGCCGGAGTTTTTGGCTCCACCCGCTGATAGTACCGGGCAGGATACGCTGCCTGATTTAAAACAACAAAAACGATAGGCCATGAAAACCAGACCGTATTCTGAAAAATTCTTAAGACAGCGAAAACTGTATACCATTCTACCGCTGATTGCCGTGCCGTTTCTCACCTTTTTTTATTGGGCCGTTGCCATCAAAGGATTTTCTCAACCCCAAAAGGAAGAAACCAAGACGACCGGACTCTTGCTCACACTTCCGGATGGCAACCCACCCGAAAAAGAGCTAACCAAGCTTGGACACTACCAAAAGGCTGCCTCTGATTCAGCCCGGATCCTGGAGGCGATCCGCAAAGATCCCTACCGGGCGGGTGAAGTGCCGGAAAGAGGGCTGGCTTTTTCACCAGCAGTAAACAACAGTCAGGATAATAATGTCGATCGGCCGAAGCCGATCACAAGGCGGAAGGCATCTGCCGGCCGCAGTGCACAGGCCGATGCGGCGGATGAGAAAATTTACCGTAAACTAAAAGAACTGGAGGTGGCCTTGGAGGCACCTGCTAATCCGAAGTCAGTCAGCGAAGAAAAACCGGAACCGACAATCCCTGAGATAGAAACCAATCCTGAGATCGTACGGCTTCAAGCTCTGATGGCAGAAATGCAGCTTCCCGACGAAACTCCATTAGCGGTTGATCCGGAAATGCAGCAGCTAAACGAGCTCCTGGAAAAAGCACTGGACCTGCAATACCCCGAACGGATAAATGAAAGGGTACAGGCCCAGTCGGAAACCGAAAAAAGAAAAGTGTTTACCGTCAGTACCCTCCAGGAAGAAAACCCGGTGTCTTTTCTGGCGGGTGAACAGGAGTGGGATTCCACCGGAGCCCCCTATCACCGGGCCGTTTATGAAACCGGCTTTTATTCGCTCGACGACGAGGAGCCTTCCCGTAAGGAGCAAAATGCCGTTTCGGTCGTGGTGGACGGCACGCAAACACTGGTATCCGGTTCAACGATTCGGCTCCGTTTAACCGATCCGGTGTATGTCGCAGGTGTGCTGATCCCGAAGGGTGCTTTTCTTTATGGGGTTGTCTCATTGGGAAATGAACGACTTGCCGTTCAGATTAACGCGATACGTCACCAGGAATCGCTGTTACCTGTCAAGCTACAGGCTTATGATTTGGACGGTATTCCCGGGCTTTACATACCAGGTGCTATCGGGCGAGATGCGGCCAAACAATCGGTAAGCCAGAACATTCAAGGCGTTAACCTAGGCGCTTTCAACCCGTCTATCGGCGCCCAGGTAGCAGATGCGAGTATACACGCGGCCAAGACTTTCC
>CAZLGW010000050.1:0-31636 GCA_964559125.1 uncultured Cytophagales bacterium | reverse complement strand
CCGGAGGAGCCCCTGGGCGCCTATGGCGGAAGCAGAGCTGTCGATCGGCTCGAAGTCATTGAAAGGATCCGAAACTTTGGAAGTATAGTCGCCCAGGCGATGGATATCCGGAGCTCCTGTATCCCAGTAAGTCACACCATCGAGAGAGCTATGTGCCAGGTAAAAGTCGCAGGTGGCCCGGGCGGCTTTCAGGAATATCTCCTCTACGGCCTTCCTCCCGCCGAATACTTCCAGCTCTTCATCGGCAAACAGAGGCAGGGTTTCGAGTTGCTCGGCAAAACCGGTCATGGCCCACGCCAATCCACGGGTCCAGGTGGTAAAGCCCGAAAACCCTTGTTGTGAATTGGGACAGCGGTAGTTTCTATCGTTAATATTGAAAATACTTTCGTGTGCGGTTCTTCCCCATAGATCGTATTGGTCACGGCCTTCGCCGTAGTAAACGGCATATTTTGCGGTATTGATGCTATGCCAGATTCCTCTTTCGAGCAGGCTTATCTTTTTGTCATTCTCCCCCATCAGCGCATGTCCCAGCAAATGAGAAACCATCAGCGCGCGTACCGACCGGATAGTATCTACAAAAAGTGAGTGCGGGCCGTTGAAAGAATAGATATACCCTCCTTCTTTGATATCGGTCCACCGGTCGGCCTGAACCGCACCTGAGACCTTAAGGGCTACTTCGTAAAAATTACGCTCCCATTCATTTTCAGGAATCCGGCCTTCATTCATCAGTCTGACGAGGTTGCCGTAGGTGCTCACGTTGTTAAAACCGTGGTCATGTACTCCGAAGTGCCCTACGTGAAAAGCCATGCGCCTTACAGTCTGCGCTTTCGCAGATTGTAAAAATTTCTCATCACCTGTAGCGTCATACTGCAATATTTCCGATCCATAGCGAAATCCCTCCGTCCATTCAGTCCATCCGCGTACTGAATATTTGCCATTTACGGTAAACACCGGAGATCCCTTCGAGGTGTCGTATTCCTTGTTGATGAGTTCGATTTTCTGCGCTGAAAGTTCCCAAAAGCGGTCTATTCCGGATTTGAGGTCTGCAGCTTTGAGTTGCTGGTCTATTTTCATATTCGTTTGTGAGATCTGACGACCTGATTCAAATTAAATACTCTTTAGTAATCGGAAAGTACAAAAATATCCGACTTCTTCGCTACCATCAAGGTACTATACTGTCAATTCTTGGCACTTTTCCGCATCGAATGGCGGTACTCGTTGGGAGAAAGGCCGGTTTTGCGTTTGAACATCCGGCTGAAATAGGAAGGATCTTCTATATGAAGCTGATAGGCAATCTCCTTGCTGGTCAGGTTAGTGAAGACGATAAGCCGCTTGGCTTCCAGCAGCAGCCTTTCGAGTATGTAGTCGCTTGCCGTAACATTCAGCGACTTCCTGATTGCCTTGCCGAGATAGTCGGCGGTAACAGACAGCAGGTCGGCATATTGCTGAACACTATGCATCTCTTTGTAATGCTTTTCCACCAATTCCTGAAACCGGCCCGCAATGTCGTTACCAGGCTCAGGCACAGCCGTGTCCAGCCCACCTGTCAAAAGAAGCCGGCATTTGCCCAGGAAAATATAGAGGTAAGCCGCCAGTACATTGTTCTTCTCTTCCCCTCCCTGCAGGTAATCCGACAGCATATTTTCCAGGAGATTCCTGAAATAAGCATGGGAGGTATCCGACAGGTTCAGAACAGGGTCGGACCATTCGTAGCTCCATCTGTTGGGTTTAAGCGGATCCAGGTCCTTGCCCGGTCCGTAAAAGGCAGCATAATCCTGGGGAAAAGTAATAATATAACCTACGCATTCTTCAGTAGGTGTAAGCAGGTGCACTTTCCCAGGTGCGATGAAGTGAACGCAGGGGGCATGTATCGTATGGGTATAAAAGTCTATTTCGTGAAATCCGCTGCCCGCTTCAAAAAAAAGTATTTCGCAATAAGTATGCCTGTGAGGAAGGTCGGTCGGAAGCGGTGTTACCGGAAGCTGCATAATGGGCAGGCTCCCCGGCATCTCGGGCGTATTCTTGAATCGGAAAATCTGAAGATCAGGCAGGTCTGCTACCAGCCGGGGCAAAAAGTGAACCGGTATATTCTCCATAGACAATACAATAAAAGCAGGTCAGACGCTGGACTTCCTGCCGCCGAAGCGCTTAAAACCACGAACGATCCAAACCAGCAAAATGATACTGAGGAGCATCGCCAGCACGGGGACCAAAACAGCGAGGCCCGAAAAACCAAAAGCTGCTACATTCTCTGTAGTTGAAACAACCGGGTTGCCTACTCCACCGGTAAGTTTAGATGAAAAAAGTCTCAGAAGACCTGTACCCGACTGTACAACTCCGGCGGTGCCCCCGCCCACAATAATGCCCAGTACCCACTGGATCACCGGGTTATCGATTTCCACAAAAGAGGTGGTCAGCAGGGTCCCGGCGATAACCGACGCCGGTACGGCCACCGTATCGAGCAGGTTGTCTACAAAAGGGATGTAATAAGCGGCAATTTCTATGGCGGTCGCGGTAAGCAACACGAGAAAAGCAGGCCAGCTGGCAAGCCAGGCAAAACCTTCTGATGGAGTAATCCAGCCATTCATAGCGGCGACATTAGCGATCAGGGCCGGAACAAAAATCCGGAACCCGGTCGCCGCGCTGAGACCTATTCCAAGACATAGACTAACCAGGAGTTCCATCAGACATCGTTTTTTGTTGCAACCTCTTTATACTGCATCCTGTGGAGATTGGCATACAGTCCTTCTTTCTCCAAAAGGCTCATGTGACTACCTGATTCCACAATTTCGCCCTTATCCAGCACCAGGATCTTATCCGCTTCCTGGATAGTACTGAGGCGGTGTGCGATAACGATGGCAGTCCGCCCACTCATCAGCTTCTCGATCGCTTGCTGAATGAGCTCTTCCGTTTCACTGTCTACCGACGAGGTCGCTTCATCGAGAACCAGTATTTTAGGATCATGTACCATTGCCCTTACGAAGGAGATCAGCTGCCTCTGCCCTACTGAAAGGCTACTCCCCCGCTCCCGTACGTTATATTGGTAGCCGCCGGGAAGTTTTTCTATAAAATCATGTACCCCCACCAACCTGGCGGCTTCGACGATCTGTTCGTGCGTAATCGACTTATCCCCCATCCGGATATTTCCCTCGATCGTATCCGAAAACAGGAATACATCCTGGAGCACCACCCCGATAGAATGCCTGAGCGCATTCAGATCATATTCCCTGATCGGTACACCGTCGATCTTGATTGTACCGCTATTGATATCGTAAAAACGGGTCAGGAGGTTGATCACCGACGATTTCCCGGCGCCTGTAGCCCCTACAAGGGCTACTGTTTCTCCTGCATTCACGCTGAAATTTATATTTTTCAGTACAAACTGCTCATCATTATAGGCAAACCAGACTTTGTCAAACTCCACCCTTCCTTCGACCCGGTTGGGAGAATAGGTCCCTGTGTTCGGGATCATCTCATCGGCATCCAGGATTTTCAGTATCCTGTCTGTACTCACAATCCCCATCTGCAACGTATTGAAACGGTCTGCAAGCTGCCTGATCGGCATAAAAAACAGGTTATTGAACATGACAAATGCCAGGATCGTACCGAAGGTCATATCCAGGTTCATGATTTGGTTGGCGCCATACCATACAATGAGCCCGATGCCTGCGGAAGAGATCACGTCAGCCACCGGGTAATAAACAGAATAGTAGAGTATGGAGCGAATATTGGCTTTGCGATGCTTTTTATTGATCTCCACGAACTTTTTATACTCCTGGTCCTCATTGCTGAAAATCTGTACAATGCTCATCCCTGATATATGCTCCTGGACAAACGTATTGAGGTTTGACACGGCCGTCCTGACCTCGTTGAACGAATCCTTGATTTTCTCTTTGAAAACATACGTACTGAACAGCATGAGCGGGATCATCGAAAGGCTTACCAGCGAGAGCCGCCAGTCGGTGTAAAACATGACCCCGATAATCAGCACCAGTTGGAGGATATCACCCACTATAGCGGCCATTCCTTCGCTGAATACTTCAGACAGCGTTTCCACATCTGAAATGGTGCGGGTTACCAGCCGGCCGATAGGCGTATTGTCGAAATACTTAAGACGCATGGAAACGATCTTCTCGTATACCTGCATCCTTATATCCATGATGATGTTCTGGCCCAGCCATCCCGACAGGTAGGTATTCGTAAACTGGACGATGCCCCGCAAGGCAAGTGTGCACACCATCACGATCATCATCACCATCAGGCCGTTCAGATCGCGGCCGGTAATAGGGCCGTCGACCGTATATTTGATGAGCAACGGCATAAGCGGTGCCAGAACAGCGCTCAGTATAATGATCCCTATCAGTATGAAAAATTGCTTCTGATAAGGCTTTATAAACTTATAAAGTCGTTTAAGCGTAGGCAGATCGAAAATCTGCCCGCTTTTGGTCTCTTCGTTCACTAGAATCTGTTTGTTCTGTTGCTCCTGTCTGAGCACAACATCAAAATTACGTCAAAAGTTACAGATATCCCTACTACTTTTTATACCGAGAAGCACTACTTTTGATTATTCTAAACATCTGCAGCAAATGATTACCTACGACGAAATTTTTGAAAACAATAAAAAATGGGCCGAAGATAAAATCGGGAGTAACCCGGCTTTCTTCGACAGGCTGTCTGCCAATCAAAATCCCGACTACCTGTATATAGGGTGCAGCGACAGCCGGGTTACAGCGGAGGAAGTAATGGGGGCGGGACCCGGAGAGGTCTTCGTTCACCGCAATATCGCCAATGTCGTGGCCACTATCGACCTGAACGCTATTTCAGTGATCTCTTATGCAGTCCAGTACCTCGACGTTAAGCATATAATCGTCTGCGGTCACTATGGGTGTGGTGGTGTAAAGGCTGCCATGCAACAAAGCGACATGGGCATTCTAAACCCCTGGCTGAGAAACATCCGCGATGTTTACAGGCTGCATAAAAACGAATTGAATGCCATCGAAAACCTGGAAGAACGTTATGACCGGCTGGTAGAATTGAATGTCCAGGAACAGTGCATCAATGTCTCCAAGCTCGCTGTCATCCAGAAGGCCTACGTAAAAAAACAATATCCTTCGGTGCATGGCTGGGTTTTCGACATGAGAAACGGTATGCTGAAAGACCTGAAACTCGATTTTAAGAGGATATTGTCAGAAATCCAGCAAATCTACAACCTGACCGATTCCGGTGGGCTTTAATCTGTAATGTCCGGGCTGTTTTTCTTCCGCGGCACCGGGTCATACCCGCTTGTCCCCCAGGGATGGCATTTTGAGAGGCGTTTCAGCCCCAACGCAGTACCTCTCAAAATACCCCATTCCCTAACCGCCTGGATCATATATTCGGAACATGTGGGAGAATGCCGGCACGAAGAAGGCAGGAATGGTGAAATACACCATTGGTAGAACTTAACCGGGCCGATGATCAACCACTTTAGCACTGGATTACTGTTGTTTATTCAGTGTATTCCCACTTTTTCTAAAAAAAATACCAGCTACTCAGCCTGGTAGCGAACCTCCAGCACTTCAAGATTCCTGATCCCCGCAGGCATCTTCCAGGCAATCCTGTTTCCTTCCGACAAACCGATCAGCGCCGATCCCATAGGGGTCAGTACCGAGATTTTGTTCTGCTTCAGATCAGCAAACTGGGGAAGCACGATAGTAAACTGCATTTCCCTGTTGCTGTCAATGTCCTTCACCTTAACCTGTGAATTGAGCCTGACCGCTCCTGCCGGCATTTTATCGTTTGCCAGGACTTTCGCCCTGGAGATTTCATAAGATAATGTCATTTCCTGCTGGTTTCCCTGAGCAGAAACATTTTCAGTCAATGCAGTTAACAAACGATGGTCTTCTTCACTTAACACGACCTGATTAGTTTCTTCTTTCATAACCGACATGGGTAAAATTAAACTTGTTATTATAAATGCTATTAAAGATTTATTCGCTTTAAATGTGAAAATCACAAAACGGATACCCCCCTTTCCTGAAATTCATGAAAGGTGCTATGTCCCCGAATTCGGCAAACAGACTACCTGTATTCGGGGGCTAACAAAAAAAAACCTTGGGAGTGGGGAAAAAGTATCGTCCGGCTGAAAAAGCAGCAATTCCGGAAGCAGGAAACGGCAATAAATACCGTCGCCGGGCAGCAGTTCGCTCCCGGAACAGGTAATTGCAATATATTTCCTGACTTATGACCATTTGATAAAGCTCAAAATTAACTAAACCAGCTCCGGCAGACAAAAGTTCTCCGGATGTACAGAATTTCTCGTATTGATAAAAGTAAAGGTGGTATGTGTATAGTATTTACATCCCTTCTATCCCTCTTTCGCCATTCCGCGACGGATACTAGCCACATAGTCAACCGACACCTCCAAAGCAGCAGCAATCTGCTCGTCGGTAAGAATGGAGGCTTTAATCAGATTGCGGGCCGATCTTTCCAATCCTCTTTCCAATCCTTCCTCTCTTGCTTTTTCCAATATCAACTCCTTGATCCCCATTGATTTAGTAGTTTCAGTAACCAATACTATTTCCTCTTCAAATTGCTTGTTGTAAGCTTTATTCCGGAACACCACATAAAATTGCAGAAAAAGAACCAATTTTTCAATCTTCACCCGCGGTATCCGACGACGCACCAGGTTACGAAGCAGCCGGCTTTTCAATTCGAATAACTCTTTATCCGGTAATTTCTTGTTTTTTAGTGCTATCAACACGGTCAGGACCACTACAGCAAACGGGTTGCTATCCTTTTCCAATGCTTCCTCATCCTGATCCAGCACTTTGTAAGTATTAAAACGGAACTCATAGCTCGTTCCGAGAAATTCATACCGATACACCTCCGGCCGGTAGTTTTTATCCCCGTCGGTTAGAATAGCAATGGCGGTCACAGGGCGTCTATAGCGATCAAATATCCGATAGAAATAAGTATGCATCCGCGGATGAAAATCGGGATCGCGGTACCCCTGTACCTCAAGATGAACTAGTATCCATTTCTCTTCCGAAGGCTTACCAGGCGCAGATTTAGTAAATACCTTGATCAGTTTATCGACAAACCTCACATCCAAACCATCCTCACGAGGAAAAAGCTCTGCCAACTCCTTATCCAGATAGTAGAAG
This sequence comes from uncultured Cytophagales bacterium, assembly GCA_964559125.1. GTDB lineage: Bacteria > Bacteroidota > Bacteroidia > Cytophagales > Spirosomataceae > Ravibacter. Next base: position 24,491 of record CAZLGW010000050.1, on the reverse strand, counting down.
CCCTTTTCCATATCGAAAATCGTATCTGCATCCGGGAAGAAAAAACGAAGGAAATCATCGGTAACGTGCTCGATGATACCTTTCCATAGGTAGTCGTTTCGTTGCATGAAAGTTAAAGTATAGTAATGGGCAAAGCAAAGATAGGGAGACCCGTCTGGAGACCGGCCTCCCATTGAGAAAAAGATTAAATCTCCTTCAAAAGAAACACCTGCAGATGGCTTTCTCCGTTCTCTCCTTTGATCTCCCTGTTAAAAGCGAGCATCTTTCCATCGTAAGACCACACGACAGCTCCTGTTGGCGGGGCGTCGTCGGGATATTTCTGACTGACTCTTTCGGTATGACCTGTTTCTACGTCTGTCACAAATACGCTGTTATCGCCTAGATATGCAACTTTCTTTCCATCACGGCTGAAGTTGAAAGGGCCTTTTATCGAAAACTCGTTGTTGGTGACCTTTCTTACCTCACCTCCGTTAGGCGACACCATATAAAATTGTATCACCCCGTTGTCATCTGCTGCCAGGAACCCGATATTTTTCCCGTCGGACGATGATCTGAGCCAGTGACGCGGCTTATTGCTTACCCCTCTTTCCAGCCGGGTGATCCGTCTCGACACCATCGCCTTTGGTACGGGTAATCTCACGCCCGGATCAGGCGATATCTCAAGATCATCTATTTTATCCAGAATGTCATCCGGGATATCAACTACAAAAATTTCAGTTTTGGTGTTGCCTTCTTTATCCCTCACATTCCCCTGGTAGGCTATCGCCCTCTTCTGATGAGTACCATCAGTCTTTACATACCCGTTGGTTCCGATCCAGCACTCATCATAAGCTTTATCGACTTCATCACTACCCGGCTTCGGGTTATCCTTCACCTCCGCTACGATCAACGAAAACATCTCGCCGTCGTTATTCTCCAGGCTGCCGTCGTCGGGTACCGAAACCTTACGCCCCGGAACCATGATACCGATGGTACGCAGATCCTGCGCAGCGCCGCCTTTCTTCGCAGTCTGTTCTATCAGGTAGTCATTATAGGTATAGCTGATCCACCCGTCGCTGCTCCAGGTATGGGCGTGCGTCCCGCCACGTAAAGCTCCCTTCACAAAAGGCGGATTCATACACCGTGCGTCGAGGAAAATGGGCTTCATCGGGTTGCTTATATCCACGGCAACCCCGGTTCTCCTGGTCATTGAATACGGATTATCCTTATTTGCATTGCGGATTCCATGAATAAACAGTACCCGATCACCGGTAGGCGAAAAAGTCACCGCGCCCAGTCCCGGGCCAAATTCGGTCTGGTTTTCTGTTTTGTACAATGTCCTGATCTCTCCGGTTTCGGTATTGACCATAGCTATTTCTCCTGCCTCGCCTATCCCCGAATTTTCTACAGACCGGGAATCGTATACGATCCACTTATCGTCTGCCGAAAAAGCTTCAGTAGAATTGACACAATGCCCGGAAGGATCGTTTGTCAGCTGTATTTCCTGGTATGATTTCATAGTCGATTGCGATGTACAGGCAGCCAGCACCAGCGGTACAACCGCCCACGTCAGCCTCTTTGTATACTTAAAGTAACTTCCCGCCCGGCACATAGAAATAAAATTAGAATTGAACGTCCGACAAGCCGATTTCTGATTTAAGCGCCTGGTAACGGTCATAGAAGCGATCGACGTTACCGGCCACTTCCGCAGTGAAATTACCTACTTCCCTGCGGGTCGTAAGACCTATATCGAACCCTCTCTTACGAAGGAAGTATTTGGCAATAATCGGGTATACATCATGCATTACATCCATATTATCGACAAAGAAACGCTGCACAAGGTCGACCTGTGCTTTTGCCGAAGGATCCGCGTAGTTGTCGCACAGCCACACGACCAGCTCGGGTACGAAATTCCCCTGGATACACGACAAACCGGCTGCTCCCGCCACCTGCGAAGCCACGGCATTCACCATGTAAGCGTCGTACAGCTCGAACTTTTTCCCGGCGGAAAGCTGTATTTTACGGGTCACCGAGTCGATATCCAGCGAGGTATCTTTATGGTAAACCACCCTTCCGCTATCGACATACTTCTTCAATTGCTCAGGGCTCAGAACTCTTTTATAAGGTACAGGACATTCGTAAAAGCCCAAAGGGATCTCGCCGGTCAGCTCAATCAGCTCCGCTACACGGGCATCCAGCACTTCATCAGGCTCGCTTTCTTCAGCCAGAAGACTTGTAATGACAATCACCGCGTCGGCCCCTGTTTCATAGATCTTTTTCACGAAACCGGCCTGGTCTGCTATAGCGCCCCCGAAAGTACCGGTACTCACCACCGGCACCTGCCCGGCAGCTACATCCACTACGTGCTTCGTGATCTGAACGCGCTCCTCTTCCGATAGCTCGAACATCTCACTTGAAAGACAGTTGGCAAAAAGCCCTTTTGCTCCCGCTTTCAGATAAAATTCAGTCAATGCGGTTAACTGCTTATAATCAATCTCCCCGTTTTCCTTGAAAGGCGTAATCATAACAGGGACAAACTTTCCTTTTACTGACATAATGATTTGTTTTAATAAATTCCGGTTGTGTAAAGCATTTATATACTCTTACTGAGCTTTCTTTCTCATTTTGGTCAGGATCACGCCAGCCAGGAAAATCGTCAGCGTGCCGATTACAATGGTCATATTGACATGCAGCGGGTTCTTCAGATGCGCATATTCTTCAGGGAAGTTCTTGGAAAGCGTCATCCAGATGATCACCAGCACACCAATAATAGCGGCTGTAAGACCTTCATGACTATTGGTCCGCTTACTGATGATACCGAGGAGGAAAATACCGAGCATACCCGCGGCGAAAATACCCGAAAGCTCCCACCACATATCCAGGATACTTTTTGCCCCGATCATGGCGATACCGGTAAACATACCGGCCAAACCGAAAACCACCGTACCGATATACAGCACCCTCATTTTCCGGGAGTCGGTGGCATTCCTGTTGAAATAACGCTGGTAAATATCTTCGGAGAAAACCGTTGCCGAAGCATTCATTCCCGAGCTGATCGTGCTCATCGCCGCGGCCAGGATCGCCGATACGATCAGGCCTACCAGGCCGGTCGGTATTTTGTTTACCATAAAGTAGGGCATTACCTTGTCTCCGTAGTCGGCAGGCTGCAGGGTGGAAGCCATCCTGGCGATCTCTTGTGCCGAAGCTCCGGCGGGCAGCAGCTCCGCGGCGGCCTGCTCCTTCACCACAGTCAGCAATTCGGGATGTACCTGGAAATAGGCAAACAAACAGCTCCCTATGATAAAAAATACCAGGGAGACCGGCACATACAACCAGACACATAGCCATATTGACGAGACCGCTTCCTTCTGAGAACGGGCCGTATGATACCGCTGCACGTAATTCTGATCCATCCCGAAGTTATTGAGATTGATAAAGAAGCCATACAGCAGTATTACCCAGAACGACGACGAGGTTAAATCGAAGGAAAAGCTTCCCAGACTGAATTTGTCGCTGGCCTTACCGATTTCAATAATCTCGGAAACCCCGCCCGGCACACCTTTTATAACGAGGTACATAATGAGAAATGCACCGAGTGTCTTGACCACTCCCTGTACGACTTCCGTCCATATCACGGCTTCAATGCCTCCAAGCACCGTATAAATGATAATACACACGCCGACTACCAGCATCACGGTGCTCATCGAAATTCCGGTCAGCGCCTGCAGGCTGAGCGCGATCCCGAAGAAAATAGACCCCATACGCGCCAGCTGGGTAAGCAGGAAACAAGCTACGGCATAGGTACGCGCCCAGGGTCCGAAGCGATGCTCAAGATGCGTGTAGGCCGAAACCTCACCGGAAGTACGATAAAAAGGTACAAAGTACTTGGCCGCCACCCAGGCAGAGAGGGGCATAGCCAGGCTGAAGACAAATGCGTTCCAGTTACTGCCGAAAGCCTTGCCCGGAACCCCCAGGAAAGTATTGCTACTCAGGAATGTTGCATAAATCGAGAGACCGATCGCCCATCCGGGAATAGATCCGCTCGCCTTGGTAAACTGTTCCGATCCCTGGGATTTTCTCGAAAAATAGAAACCCACCAGTATCATTGAAAGCAGGTAGATACCGATGACGGCCAGGTCAATAAAGGGTAAATTATTCATAGGTAATTTGGAAAAACAGGTCTTTGGAATGTAATACCCGGGTAATACTGCAAAAGTACCTCCCGGGCAGACGGTATTATTTCATTTTTTTTGCAAGTTATTGTAGGATACTATCATCAGAGTAGAAACGGACATTGCCAAAAGAGACTTTGTTTGGCCGGAAAGGCGCAAAATCCCCGGAAATGGATATTTTTGCAATTCTACCCCCTGATCATCCGCTCCGACTGCCGTCTGAAACTGAAGTTTCTTTTACCATCGGCCCGCGGATAAATTGCAATCAGTATGACGAATATTCTTTCAATTTTTGACCTTCTGCATGAGCAAGGCTACCAGTTCCTGCTTAGTCTCCGATTTACCGAAACCAGCGCTAAGATCCTCAATATCTTCATTCTCAGCATTCTTATCCTATGCCTCTCCTGGCTTATCGATAAGTTGGTCAATATCGTGCTCACAAAATCTCTGAGGTCTTTCAGAAGCAGCAGGTTATACCCGTTTTTCCAGGCGCTGATCGATAACAGGGTCGTCAGGAAAACAGCCAATCTCATCCCATTGATTGTATTCTATAAAGCCGTCCCGGGTATATTCCAAAGCTTTCCTCAATTAACATCCCCCGCGCTTATTGTTATAAATGTGCTGATTATCACCCTGGTGGTGAGCATTTTCAAGAAAATATTCCGCTCTGTTACCGACATTGCCGAAACAAAGCCCGGCTTCCGGGACAAACCCCTGGAAAGCTATCAGCAGGTAGTCAGCATCCTGCTTAACTTCATTGCGGCGATCCTGATTTTCTCCCAGGTAACCGGTAAAGAGGTTTGGACTTTTTTTACTGCAATGGGCGCCATGTCGGCAGTCCTGCTGCTTGTATTCAGAGACACGATCATGGGGTTTGTGGCCAGTATACAGGTTACGACCAATGACATGGTCCGGATAGGCGACTGGGTTGAAATGTCCAAATACGGGGCCGACGGCGACGTGATCGAAATAACACTCACTACCGTAAAAATCCAGAACTTCGACAAGACCATCACTACTATTCCCACCTACTCACTTATCTCTGATTCCTTTAAAAACTGGCGGGGAATGCGCGAAACCGGCGGGAGGCGGATCAAGCGCGCTATCAATATCAAGATGAGCTCCGTAAAATTCCTGGCCGGAGACGAGCTGGAAAAATACCGGCGGATAGAGCTTCTGGCCCCCGTTCTTGCTGAAAAGCAAAAAGAAATTAACGACCATAACACGGCCCGGAAAGTAGACAAAGGCATTCCCCTCAACGGCCGCAACCTGACCAACCTCGGTATCTTCCGTCAATACCTGATAGAATACCTCCGCCAGCACCCGAAGCTCCACAAGCAGATGATCTCGATGGTCAGGCAACTGGCGCCTACCGATACCGGCATCCCGCTGGAGCTCTATGTCTTTACAGCAACTACGATCTGGGTAGAGTACGAAGGTATTATGGCCGATATTTTTGATCATGTGATTGCAGCCGCGCCTTATTTTGACCTCGAGATCTTCGAGCAGCCTACGGGGAAAGACCTGGGGGCTATGCTGAAAGCTTCTGCCGGTTGAACCCCGGGACAATTCTTTTTTGTCTATTTCATCCAATACCTGTAAGTATTTACTTCTGCTCACTTGTCTTGCTACTGGAAGGGAACAAAACTCCCGAAACAAAAATATTGTCCTTTGGCAGAGCAGATGAATCCACTTATCCCCGATGAGGAAAATCATGATCTGAAGAAGAGCAGGCCCGGTACTGATGACAGGACCTCCTTCCCGTCAGACCTGGATGAAGTCTTCATCAGAAAAACACTGATTAGCAACCCCGAACAGGGGATGGAGCTGCTCTACCTCCGGTATTACCAGCCTTTGTGCACCCATGCCGTGAAATTCGTACGATGCCGGCAGGTTGCGGAAGATATCGTGTCGGATATCTTCTATACCTTTTATAACCGGCGCATATTCGAGAAAATCACCGACTCATACAGGGCCTACCTATTCCGGGCGGTAAGGAACAAAGGCTATAACTATCTCCGCTGGGAGCTCGACAAAAGCATAGGCCTGGAAGACGACAACGGCTTTAACGCACCCGAATACCAGCAGCCCGACATGATCACGCAGTACGAAGAGCTGTACCAGGATGTGGAAAAAGCCATTGAGCTTCTACCGCACCAGCGAAAATCTATTTACCTGCAATTTCAGTTTGAAGGAAAGCCGGTCAAGGAGATCGCAAGAGAGTTGCTGCTTTCCACCAGGACGATCGAGACCCAGATCTACCGCGCCAAGCAGACCATACGCGACTATGTAAAGTCCCGGTGGCTGCCCGTCCTCCTGCTGTTTTCATTTCTTATACTTTGACAAGAAAGGTCTTTCTGACTGCACAGCTAATATGAAACCAACTATTTCCAGGGATTTTATTTTTGAATATTTCAGCGGCAGAGCCACTTCTATTCAAAAACAGCTCATTGATCAATGGGTAAAAGATCCCGCCAATGAGGAAACTTTCTACCGTTACCTTGAAGAATGGGAACGCCTGCATCCGCAGTACGTTGTCAATGTGCCCGAAGGGATAGGGAACTTCAGGAAACTCCTGGCTGAAGCAGGTGCCGGGGCAAAAGAAGAGATCGTGCCGGTCACTTCTCCGGGAAAGAAGTCTCTAAAAACTTGGATTCTGGCGGCTTCGGTCACACTGCTGCTGGTGTCCCTGGCCTGGTTCAGCCGGGAGCCGATACTGTATACCGCATACCAGACACAACCGGGAGAAGTAAAGCCTTATGAGCTTCCCGACGGGAGTATTGTTACGCTTAATGCCAACTCCCGGCTGACCGTCCCCCGGTTCTGGACTATCGCAGGCGGCAGGGAGGTTTTCCTCCACGGCGAGGCCGAATTCAAGGTAAGGCGAACCGAAGAGGGCCGCAAGTTCACGGTCAGGACAGACAATGACGTGGAAATCGTCGTGCTGGGCACCGTATTTACTGTCTTCAACCGGCACAGCCGCACGGCGGTCACCCTTAACGAAGGGAAGGTGCAGTTCACCCACCAGGTCGGCAATACCACCAAAAGAATAGAAATGGCTCCGGGCGACAAGATCATGGTCGAAGCCAATCGCCCGGCCATCGTCGAAAGCGGAACAGATCCTGCCAAAACCACCCTCTGGAAAGAGAAGCGGTTCGAGTTTGACCAGACTTCGCTCGAAAGCATTTCCGGGATACTGAACGACTATTATAACCTGAAGGCCACTTTCGCCGACCCTGAAATCCGGACGCGGACACATACCGGTTCTTTCGTTGCGGTTAATGCCGAAGAATTTCTGGAGTCGATATGCCTGATGAACGGGCTCAGGTATGAAAAAACAGGCCAGATCGTAAACTTTTACAAGGAAGACCAATAACCTGCTTAAATATGAAGAAAACTACCGTCAGACTAATGGTGCTACTGGTGTCCGTGATATGCTACACAGCGCCTTTCACAGGAACAGCCCAGATTTTTGCTTACAAAGAACCGTTACAGCAAATATCACCCGGGACACAAGCTCCCAATATGCAGCTTAAAGATGCTATTTTAGCGCTCAAAACGTATTATAAGGTAGACATCGTGTTTGCCGACCACCTTGTGAGGGACAAACTGGTTCCGACCAATATGGTTACCCGGAAAAAACAGTTGGAAACCGACCTCCGGGAGGTTTTGAATCTGCACGGGCTCACTTTCCGGAGAGGAAGAGGCGGGTCGTATATTGTGCTTGCCCGAAAAGCTTCAGGTACAACCAAAGAAGTACAAAAGCCCGGGCACCAGGCTTCCGACCATGAGCAAGACCTTTTGACCGGTACGCAAGCCAGAGAGAATCGGAGTCTCGAAGTTCCCGGAACTGAAACTACCATCATCAATAGCAATCATACCGTAAACGGAAAGATCGTCGACTCGGAAACAAGCGAACCCCTTCCCGGAGTCAATATCGTTCTCAAAGGCACCCAGCAGGGCACTATTTCGGATGCAGGCGGTCATTATACGCTGGTCATACCCGACGACATAAAGGTAACCGGCATATTGGCTTTCTCTTATATCGGTTATAAAAACATCGAAATCAGGATAGATAACAGGAGTAGGATCGATGTTGCGCTGGAAACGGACCTGAAATCACTGGATGAAGTTGTCGTTACGGCATTCGGGATAGAAAAAGAAAAACGATCTATCAGCTATTCTTCGCAGAAGATCAATGGAGAGGCTATATCCAGGGTCAATAATACAAATATCCTGAACAGTCTGCAGGGAAAAGTAGCAGGCATGACCGTTCGCCTGCCATCGGGACAGCCGGGGAGCCTCCCCACAGTAACTATACGGGGAAACCGGTCCATATCCGGCTCAAATTCCCCGATATATGTCGTAGACGGCCAGATTATTACCGGAAATCCGGGCGATCTCAACCCCAACGATATTGAACATATCAACATCCTCAAGGGCGCTAATGCCTCAGCCCTGTATGGTATGCTCGCAGCAAACGGCGCAATCGTTATCACTACTAAAAACGGATCCGGATTAAAAAAAGGTGCTCCGGTTATCAGTATTGAAACAGGTTACAACGTCGATCAGATCACACGGCTCCCTTCAACGCAAACTACCTATGCGCAAGGTGACAACGGGGTATTTAACGCTTTTTCGGCCAATTCCTGGGGACCGCGCATTGATGAGATGGGACCATATGTCAATCAATTGGGCGAAACCGAACAACCCGGAGTATATGACAATGCACGGCATTTTTTCAGGAATGGAGGGACGTATACGGCCAACCTCGATATCGGAAAAAGTTTTGACGGAGGCAGTTTTAATGTAGGAACAGGTTACGTCAATCAGCAAGGTATTGTACCGGGCACCGACTTCAAACGCTTTACGCTGAAATTCGGAGGCACGTTTAATCTGAATTCCAGACTTACGGTAGGTACTTCGGCCAATATATCATCTTCCGTAGCAAACGGAGTGCCGCCCTACGGGAATTCGAGTTTATTCTATGCCGCTTTTTTCACACCACCTACCTACAATCTGAGGGATAAGCCTGTCGCTGTTCCCGGTAACCCTTATGAACAGATCAACTATCGCTCCGCACACGATAATATCTATTGGTCGATAGTGCATAACAGCAACAACAACCATCGGACGAGGGTATTCGGTAACGTATTTGCCAGCTACAAGCTTTCAGACTGGCTCTCCGTAAACTACCGGCTAGGCAACGATTTTTCTGCAAATACCGGCAAACAGGTACTGTCGCTGGGATCGGGGGCAACAGGAGGCCGGACCAATCCACCGGGAGGAGGTCGTATTACAAACGAATTAACGACTACCAATGTACTCAACTCCAACCTGAACGCTACTCTATCGAAAACATTCGGCCAGTTTGATCTGCAAGCGCTTTTGGGCGGAGATCTATATCACAATAACTCCCTTTCAAATACTTCTGTCGGAGACAATATCATTATTGGCGGGTTTGATAATATCTCCAATACGACAGCCCGCAATATAAATGAGAGTATTTCCAGGAGAAGGATTGCCGGCGTCTACAGCAATATCGATGTCAGTTGGCGAAACACCGTCTACCTCAACCTAACCGGAAGAAAGGACAAAGTAAGCAACCTTCCAAGCGGTAACCGCTCATTCTTCTATCCTTCGGTAGGGACCGGGATCGTGCTGACCGAGTTTCTGAGTCTTCCTGATAACCTTATTCCTTTTGCAAAAATCAGGGCCAGCTATGCCGAATCAGGCCAGGCCGGAAATATCTACGTACAGGACATGGTATTTCTGAACAATGGTATCGCGCACGGCCGGTCTGCCGGAAACTTCGTTTTCCCTTTTGAAGGAATCAATGCTTTCGCACAAAGTACAACGCTTATTGCAAAAGATCTTAAACCCGAGAATACCAGGATTACTGAACTCGGCTTTGACATAAGATTTCTCAACAACAGGCTGGGCCTCGATTACACTTATTTCAATTCAAAAACAGAAAACCAGATTTTCGATGTACCCGTACCTATTTCAACCGGATTTTCTGTTGAAAGGCGAAACGGAGGCGCAGTAAGCTCCAGGGGACATGAAATAGTTATAACAGGCAAGCCCTTAACAGGCTCCGGTCTGAACTGGGATCTTACATTCAATTTCTCTTCTTACAAGAATATTGTAAACAGTCTGGCAGAAGGAATAGAACGCATGACCCTTTCATCCGTACTGGCTCCCGATATAGTCATTGAAAGGGGCAGGCCTTACCCCATCATCCGCGGAACGGCCTATGCCAGAGATCCGGGTTCAGATATGATAGTAGTAGACTCACAGGAGAGGCTGTCCAACGGCAATGTTAACCCACTCTACGGAATGCCCCTGCAGGCAAATTCTCCCAAAGAGCTGGGCACATCAATACCTGATTTTGAGATCGGCTTCATCAATAGCCTTCGCTACCGGTCGCTATCGCTGGATATCCAGGTTGACTGGCGAAAAGGTGGGCAAATGTATTCTTCTTTCAACCGGCTGGGATCCCTTTACGGTATGACTCCCGAAACAATAAACCGCGAACCCGACGATAAAGTAGTGCTCGCCGCAAAAAAGGGCTTTTTCGATAGCAATGGCAACCTGGTAGTCGAAGGAGACAACGACATACAAATCGTAAAAGGCGCAGCGTACTACACAGGAAGGCCCAATACCATACATGAAGCGCACGTCTACGATGCTTCGTTCATAAGGCTCAGAGAGGTCAGAATTGCCTATAGCCTTCCTTCCAAATGGGTTAATAAAAAAATCTTCAGAGAGGGTTCGGTCTACCTGACAGGAAGAAACCTGATGCTCAGATCAAATGTACCAAATCATGATCCTGAAGAATCAAGTACTTCAGACAGTTCAGCCGGTACAGGACAACATCTCACATATCCGCAGATCAGAAGTTTTGGCGGAGGTATTCAAATGAAATTTTAAAGACCTAACATGATGAGCTTTCAAATAAAAAAAGGGGTTCTCTTTCTCCTGACAGTAATATTTTCCGGCTGTTCAGACAGCGTCCTGGATAGAATAGATACCAACCCCAATGCGCCCACAGATGTCCCGATCAGTCAGTTGCTGCCCAATATTACCATGAGCGCGGTTTATTCCATTACGGGCGGCCATACAGCAATGGGTATCTCGACCTACGTCGAACATACATCGAACGTTCACCTCGAGCGCCTGGATCCGGATATAGTCGAAGCTACTATCTGGAATAGCGCCTATCCTGCTTTAAACAACATACAGATACTGTTAAATAAAGCTGAGCAGGAGCAAAGTCCTTTTTACGCGGGCATAGGCAAAGTTCTGCTGGTGTATATTCTCAGTGTAACCACGGATGTATACGGAGATATCCCCCTGTCGGAAGCGCTGCAGGGAAGCGGGGTCAGAGCTCCCGGGTTCGATTCCCAGGAAACCGTCTACAATTATATATTTGACACAATCGATTCGGCAATAAACGATTTAAATCATGATTCCGGTGTCTCAATCCGTAATGCTGATCTGATATTCAACGGCAACATCGATATGTGGAAAAAGACGGCATATGGCCTTAAAGCAAGATTATGGAATCGGTTGAGTGGCCTGTATCCGGAAAAATCTGCCCAGGAAGTACTTCAGGCCCTGCCTTTTGCTTTTACTGCTGGAGAGTCATTTTCTTTTAGCAGATACCAGGAAGGCACCGTCAACGATAATCCATGGACCGGACAGCAGAAAGTCCAGCAAAACCATGCCGTCAGTAAGACGCTTATAGATGTAATGAACGGCTACACGATTGAACCATACTCCGATCCCAGAATGGAAATGTGGTTTTCCAAAATTAACGGAAGCTTCGTGGGTGCGCCCGCCAACAATACGACTACCGACCCGGCCCATATCATTTTCTCTGCACCATCCCGCGAAAATGTTTTGTATGACAAAGCTCCGCAGCCCATACTGACCTACAGCGAATTGAAATTTATCGAGGCCGAAGCATTCTGGCGATTAGGTAACCGCACAAAATCAAATGAAGCTTATGAAGAAGCTGTTAAAAGTGCACTGGCCGAAAGAAACATCTCCCAAACCGAAATTGATAAGTTTATAAGCGATAGTCTGGTACTGCCGGGTGAAGACAAATTGACACTAAAACACATTATGGAACAAAAATGGGTATCTTTCTGGATGTTTCAGTCTTTGGAAGCCTATAACGATGTCAGAAGAACGGGTTACCCTGAAATGACCTCCGGGCGATTCCCTTTGCGAATCCCTTATCCCGACGCTGAAAGATCCCGGAACCCGAATGTTCCGCAAAATATTAACATTAATACCATCTACAGCATTCCCGTCTGGTGGAATCAATAGTCCAGCAGACAATATAATCTACCAGCTAATGAGAATCTGTAACCCTATAAAGCTGTTTCTGATCGCTATATTACTGATAGAAACAATAACCGTTTTATCCGGCTGTTCATACGAAAAACAACAAGACAAAAGTTCGAGTATAAACAGTTCATTCAAAAAAGATGATTATTTAAAACAGAAATTGGCAGACCTGGTTCAGTACCAGGTGTCCGATAAAACGGACAGGCTATTCGAAATGAATGATCCTGAGAAAAGGGAAGGTTATACGATAAGCCGGATTTCAATAAGTGGTAAAGAAACAGAAACCATTCCCGGGTATCTGCTGCTGCCGACGAATACCAGCCCGCCGTATCCGGTTATGATCTGCCTCCAGGGGCATTCTCCGGGGATGCATATCTCTATCGGTGAAGCAAGAACATCCAGGGATTCAGTCTCTATTCAGGGGGGCAGGGACCTTGCATTGCAGGCCATTCAAAATGGTTGGGCTGCACTGGTAATCGAACTGAAAGGATTTGGAGAAAGAGCGGAAGATAATTTATCCTGCAATGACCTCTCTCTGAGAGAATTGATGCAGGGAACTCCGATGCTGGGGCACCGGACGGCAGATGTCTCCCTGGCCATAGACTTTATCGAAAGCCAGCCGCTCCTGGACGCCGGGCGAATAGCCTGTATGGGAAATTCCTCGGGTGGAACAACGGCGTATTTTGCTTCCTGCCTCGACGAAAGAATAAGTTTAGCCGTCGTTTCCTGTTCTTTTGCCACCTATGGCTCATCATGGCTAAAGCATCCTCATTGTGCATGCGGATATATACCGGGAATCATGAAAGTCGGGGATATGCCGGATTTTGCCAGCCTGATCGCCCCCAGGAAATTAATCATCATTGCCGGCCAAAAAGATCCTATCGCTGATATAGAGGGAGTACGGGAAGGGGTTGATATAGCAAAGAAAAGCTTCAAAGAAAAACAGGCCTCTGAAAACCTGGTTTTCCTTGAGGGGACTGAAGGGCATAAATTCTATCCGGAACTTGCCTGGCCGGAAATAAATAAGAGCAGAAGCCTTACAGCCGAATGAGATCCTTATTATAATTGTTGCTCACCTGGCTTTTCACTTAAAACCTATATTGATGCTTTCACTAACCGGTGCCGTAAAAAGTTGGATGAAGATACTCCTGCTGGCCTTTATCCCCTCGATAGCCTTTGCACAATCTCCCACCCACAACCAGAAAATCAACGGCTACAAGGGCATCTGGTTTACGCTTGGGCAGTTTTCCGACTACGGCGACAAATACTCCGGCGGACTGGGTACCTATACCGCCAAGCACATTCCCCTGGCTATCTATGCGCCTGAAGTGGAGAAAACTTTTTTCGTCTACGGCGGTACCACCGGCCCCTACGATACCCACCTGCTTTGTATGGCCGGTGTTTTTGACCACAAAACCGGGAAAGTTTCAAAGCCCGTCATCGTCTACGACAAAATGGGCGTAGACGACCCTCACGACAATCCCAGCCTGGCCATGGATGATAAAGGCTACATCTGGGTATTTGTCAGTGGTCGCGGACGGACGAGAATGGGCTCTAAATACCGGAGCAAGCTCCCCTACTCCATCGAGTCCTTTGAACAGGTCAGGGAAGAAGAAATGACCTACCCTCAGCCGAAGTATATCCCCGGAAAAGGATTCCTCCATCTTTTCACCAAATATACCGGCGTGCGGGAGCTCTATTTTGAAACCTCTCCCGACGGCGTTACCTGGACGGAAGACCAGAAGCTGGCGGGGATAAAACGTGCCGAAGATACAAACAGCGGGCACTACCAGATCAGCGGGCAGCATGGCGAAAAGGTCTGCTTCTTTTTCAACTGGCACCCCAACGGCAACGTCGATCTGCGGACCAATATCTATTATATGCAGACGACCGACTTTGGAAAAACCTGGACTACCGTCGACGGGAAAAAGCTGGATATTCCCCTGAAAGACGTTGATTCCCCGGCCAGGGTGATGGAATATTTCAGCCAGGGGAAGAATGTCTATATTAAGGATGTCAATTTTGACGAAAACGGCAACCCTATAGCGCTCTACCTGGCCGGTCCCGGCCACCAGCCCGGCCCGCTCAATGGCCCACGGCAATGGTATGTGCTCTACTGGAATGGGAAAGCATGGGAGAATTACCCTATCACCACCTCCGATCATAACTACGATACCGGGAGCCTGTTTGTTGAAGGCAACGAATGGACGGTCATAGCCCCTACCGAAAATACCCCCCAGCAATGGGGCGGCGGCGGTGAGGTCGTGATGTGGAAGAGCACCGACAAGGGTAAAAGCTGGACAAGGGTGAAACAACTTACAAAGAAGAGCCAGCGAAACCATAACTATATACGCAAGGTCGTTAACGGAAGCGACCCTTTCAGGTATTTCTGGGCTGACGGAAATCCTGACAGGAAAAGCGAATCCCTGCTCTATTTCGGCGACAGCAAGGGCAATGTATGGCAACTGCCGTATGATATGGCCGGCGACTGGCAGACACCGGTAAGAGTCAGGTAGCTTCGACTACGCTCAGCTACCAGACGAGCGGAGCCGAAACTGCCGGCTGAACGGAGCCGAAGCCAAAATACAGGTTTTCCTGTATGTAAATTCCGGGTTTTCCTGTATTGTAAGCGGATGCCGGTCTCAATACCTTCGTTTGTGAATTTAAACCTTAATAATTCCCGGACAGAACGATATGAGACCAGCATTACTTTCCGTATTCCTTTTTGTTTTTTGTGCTACTTCAGGCTATTCCCAGGTGTATACATCACCGCGACCTCCCGGTTATAACGGGGATGAGTTCCATCAATCCATTGGCTTCCACAATACGAAGCAGTATGTATACTTCGATGAATTCAATACCTATCTCGAATACATGTTCGACCTGGACTTTACCATTGAGTTCTGGGTAAAGATTCCTTCTTCCGTAAAACCCGGCGCGATGCTCCTGCAAAGCAGCAGCTTCGATATCAACTTTGCATTGCAGAATAACAACGGCGTTACGACGCCTTCACTTATCTTCCTGGTCAAATCGGATAAACCGGACAACCGTCTCCCGGACGGTGGAAACCAGTTTCCGGATGGGGAAACTTACTATCACATAGCCGGACAGAATATCCCTTATTTTAATGACTGGTTCCATGTAGCCATTGTCAGGAACCGTACCGGGAACGCTATGCCCCATATTCATGACAAAAATACCCCTCAGGGTTCGATGCGCATGTATATCAACGGTATTACGGACGAGCACCCGAGTTTTGCTCCTCAGGAGGAATTAACAGCCTTCGACGGAGGCATTTCCCTGGCAGTCGGGTACACCCATTATCTCAAAATAGACGAACTGCGTATCTGGAAAGTAGCCTTGAGCGCTCCAGAGATCTATACAAATATGAACAGTCAGATCGATAACCATACCCCAAACATGGTAGCCTACTATGACTTTAACCAAACCGATCCGAACAGTTCTTTTATTCCCAACAAAGCCCGGGGAACAGGGAGCCCTGTGAATGAAACCAATCAAAATGAGCCCCCGGTCTCCGGCTTTGTAATAGACATACCCGCCTACGGGCCTGCGCCGGTCTTCGGTATAGACCGCGAATATGTCTCCGCTTCTGAAGGCTCCTGGGACGATGAAAATACCTGGAACGGGCCGGTTCCCGACGAAAATGAAATTGTGACCATCGACCATACCATAACGTTGAACCAACCCAGGACTCAGAGTGGGCTTATTTTCCGCGCTCCTTTGGCAGCAGCACGGGTCTCCAGCTCTGTATCGGACGAAAAGCTGGTTTATACAAACGGACATACATTAAGGCTGCTTTCCCCGCCTTCCGGTGGAAATGAAACCAGCTACATCGTTACCAACGACGGCGGGAGCCTTATCGTAGACAACCTCCCCGACTACACCACAACCCAGATTCCCATCGGCACTGAAAGCGCCTACCGACCGGTCTCGGTTTCGCAGCCCGGAGGGAGGTCCTTCTCTATGTCTTTTGCTGCCAAAGACGATATGCCGACGTCTGTAGCGACAGGGGCCGCAGTAGTGGATGCCTTGTGGGACCTTGCCCCGGTCCGTTCTTCCGACCTTGACTTTCCAAACAACAGCCTCCTCCCCTACCAGGTCAGCTTCCAATGGAACCAGTCGGATGAGCGGGATAATTTTGTGCGGGAGGAGGCTGCCGTAGCCAACTTTCATAGCGACACCTGGAACCTCCTTACCTCGGAAGACGTGGAAACGACAGGTTACGGCACTTATTCGATAACGACCACCGTAAGTAACTTCTCACCGTTTATCATCACCAGCAACCAAACTTCCCTCCCTGTCCGGCTGGCCGGTTTCGATATCCTGAGAGAAGGCTCCCTCGCGATACTGAAATGGTCGGCTTCTGATGTTTCGAACTTCTCAAAATTCGAAATAGAAAGAAGCCCCGATGCCAGGGCATGGACAACCATCGGGACCGAATATGCCCCGCAGCAAAGCCTGTCTTTACAACATTACACCTATTACGATCCTATACCGGCTGCTCTTTCGCAAAGACTCTATTACAGGATCAAAATGATAGATCTTGACAACAGCTACACCTACAGCCCTGTTAAATCGATTGCCGCAGAACTGTCCGCACAATTGGGTATTTATCCTAATCCGGCAGATAGCAAATCCGAAATCCGGTTTCAATTCCCCGGGGATTTACGCAACGTTGACCTGAAGATCATCTCCCTGAACGGCCTCGAAGTATATCGTAAAACGACAGGTCTTTCCAACGGATCGCTGAAACTCCCCGACCTGCCGACCGGTATTTATATCCTTTCGGTAAAAGACGAATACGGGCAGGTTCATAAAGAGAAAATCCTTATCAAATAACATATTTCTGCAACATGCCCATTTCCAGCCGCTTATCAGTTACACCAAAAAAAAGCAACTTTTTTTTAACATCAACTATTGCTTATTAAACTGACAACCCTCATCTTTGCACCGCGTTTGAACGAAACGCCTAGTGAATCAGAGATCGTGACTGATCGAACGAAGTAGGAGTACCAGTCGGCCCATTCGTCTAGCGGTTAGGACACGACCCTTTCACGGTTGAAACAGGGGTTCGATTCCCCTATGGGTCACAAGGCCCCGCAGTGATGCGGGGCTTTTGTGTTTTTGACGAGTTCCCTCATTTTTATATATTATTATCAAAAATAGGTTTTGACCGCAAATCTGAATTGTTCCATAAATATCTCCTTGAAAACGCTAATGTTGTTCTGCTCATAAAAGATTAGCATTGCCTTTTTGTATTCAACAGAATCGATAGTCCTAAAGGAGATTGGGCAATATTGGTTAGCGATCAGTATGGCGTTGCTGATAATCCGTGCCGTTCGTTTGTTGCCGTCATTAAATGCCTGGATATAGGATAACAACACTAGCGCCAACAAGGACTGTTCAAATATATTTCCCTTACTATTAATCAGATTGCACATATCTTCGAGGGCTTCCCTTATCTGATGTTCATTGTCCAACGGCTTGTAATTGGTACCTGAAATACCTACACGCCGTTGTCTGATATTGCGTTCTACCGGAAGATCCTTAACAAGGATACTATGTATGTCTTCTATTCGTGCTATCGTCAAAGGCACGACATAGTCAGGATTTTCAATGATGAACTCTAATGCTTCTTTGTGATTTAAGAGCATAGTAGCGTCGTCTTTCGGTTTCCCCGCAGCAGTCTCTTTGTCCTTTAGCAAGCGTTCTGTTTCCAGCAATGAATAGGTGTTACCTTCAATTTGTGATGATTTCCAGCTAAGGTCTATGGCAAGCCGTTCCATTTCCTTGTTGTACGCACCGATGCTCATATGCGCTACGTTTCGCCGGAATTCTTCCTGCAATAGCATTAAACTGTTTATTTCGTCGGTGGTGAAAATATCAATCCGGGCCAGCACTTCTCTGACCAGTTGAAAATTAAATCCTTCCCGAATATCGCGTTCGTCAATCTCTTTTTCAAAATACGAGGTCATATCGATATGTCCCAAAAGCTGATTTGCCGGGCTTATCCGGTACCGGGTAGCACGGCGTTGCCCCTCAGAAACAATCTGACCGGCTTCCAGCAGGTGAGCAATGGCCCGCTTGACGGTAGCATAGGAACCCTTACCGATACCTTTGTGAATTTCCGGAGAGGAGCTTAAGGGGTTTTCCTGCAGGAATTTTATAATGTCATTATCGATCAGTGCCATAATCAAGCTCACAAACTTTCTTCTATAAGCTCAAATTTAAGCATAAATGAGCTTATTTATCAAGCAATTTGAGCCTATCCTCAAAATAAGCGCAAATTGTGTTCTTTTGAAGCTCAAATAACCGGCTTTTTGAACTCAAAACGGCCCAGATTTGAGCTTATTTGCCATTATGAGTAGTTTAGACACGTAGAGGAGCGATACATGACCTACGAGATAATAGAGTTCTTTACTGATGCTATGAGCTCTTATTCAAGAGTTCAGGTACTCCCCCATCCATTTCGCAATAATAGGCGACAGATTGGTATCCAACCAGATTTCCAGATCAGGCGGCATAGATTACGGCCGTGTTTTTTACCTTCATGGAGGCATAAAGAAGGGCTGCCTGAATATCCTGTTGTTCCAACACAGGGTGTTGTTCCAATATTTCAGCTTCCGTCAGCCCGTTAGCCAACAATTCAAGGATATCACTAATTGGAAACCTTAAGCCACGAACGGTAGGTCGCCCTCCCATCAAGCCCGGCTTGATCGTAACGCGACTCAACAATTCTTTTTGTTTAGCATCCATTGCGGTCACTTTTATTTGGATCTACAGCAAAGATAAGCTTATTCTATTAAAATGTATTTGTTAAACAAATTAGCCAGACAAACCCGCACAGTCTACGGCGAACAAAACCAACTTGTTGCTATATAGCTAATTTACAGCTACTTAATCCCATCTAAAAAACTCAAAAACGGTATCAGGTGTTCGATTGCAATCCCCCTAGCTTCACGGCACCCCGCAGTGATGCGGGGCTTTTGTGCTTTTATACCTAACCCCTCTTTTCTGGCTCAATCCTGATCAAGTCCAAAACAGTGGGCACTATTAAGGTGGAGATTGGGATTATGACCCCTCTTCTCCCGGGTCTTCCATCCAGACCCACGATACGTCAAAGCACACATACGTTACCTAGATGGCAAAAGATATCGGGTTGTTTTGTCGCTGATTCAGCTTACCAGTTTCTGACTATTGGAAATTTTTTTAGCGATTTCGAAACTTCGTACCAGAAAACCAGTTGGAATGTCTCCATAGGGCCCTATTATCTTATTGATGATGTCTCCGTAGTTGAAACCGATATTGCCTCCATGCCGCAAGCAAATTTTCTTGGCGCCGACACAACGATTTGCCAGGGGCAATCTATCGAACTTACATCGGATCCTTACACCCCGTGGGTATTCCAGCGTGAAAATGGGACAACGTTTACCTCGCATATCATCGGCCAATCGGGTACCTATATCGCAAACCTTACTTTTGCAGGCTGCGCGGTTACGGATACGATCAGCATAGAGGTCCTACCGGATATTGACGTAGGAAAACATACCCTGGTTTGAGTCACACAGTAGAAATCTACCCTCCAAACCTTGTTTAAGGAACAACTCAATCGATTAACTAACTATAATCCACCCTCTATCAGCAACTTGGTACTATATTATGGCGTCGATTTCACTGTCGGGAGCACGGTGACGACATTTGAAGACCAGACGCCCCAGCCGGAGTATTATATGGACATACCCAATTTTCGGGGATGTAAGGCATTTAGGGCCTATTCGGACAGTATGGAGCCGGCTATTAAAGGCGGATCGATACTTTTCGGGACAAAATTAAGAGACGTCACGTCTGTTGAGTTCGGCCAGGTATACTATATTACATGGAGATTGCTAAAGAGTCGGTAAAATCTTTGTGGTTAATTCACGGACACCTCAGTAAGCGAATATGACTATGTGGATATTACCTCCTAATAGTAAGACACCGACAGAAGTATAAACACGCTGCTATTATAAGTCAAATTAATGATACGAGATAATTCTATTGATTTTGTAAAAGGGATATCAATCGTACTTGTAATAACCCTGCACAGTGTATCGAGCGTGGTGCAAAAACTCCCCGGAATTTTAATTATTAAACAGGGGGTACCCTTATTTCTAATAGTATCGTCCTATCTCTATTTTAATAGAAAGAAAGACAAACAAGTGGAGTACTATAAAATAGAGGATTTTTTTAATATATTCAGAAGGATTTTCTTTCCATTTTTTATATTCCAAATTCCTATATTTATAATATCGTACATTCGAGGAGAAATTGACCTACTAAACATTATATTTCGAGGGGGGATTGGGATGGGGTCGTATTACCCTTGGGTATACTTTCAATTTTGGCTACTTCTCCCATGTTTTCTTTATCTAATTAGAAATAAGAATTTAAAACTATCACATGTTGTAATAATTTCCATTTTAATTGAAATAGTTTTTAATCTAATTACAACCTATATATTTTCAGGGGAACGATCCGACTTAATCTGGAGGCTCTTCGTGGGGAGGTATATTTTTATAATTTTCATCGGATACCTGCTTTCAGAAAACAAATTCGATCCTGTTAAATTTGCACCATTAATTTTTTTGGGTGTGGTTATAAGCCTTCTTGAAAGATATGACCTTCTACGCCTTTCCCCAGTTTCCTATATACCGGACACTTTGTCCTGGAAGGGCTTTCATTGGTATTTGTATTTCTATAGCGCTTTATTATTTACGGTTTTAAGAGTAATAGAATCTAATTTACCAAGTGGAATAGTAAATACTGTTAGATGGTTGGGGGTAAACTCCTGGGAGGTTTTTTTATCTCAAATGGTCTTCTTTCACGTATTCAATTATAAGCATTTTAGTTTAGGAAATCCATATATTTCTCTTCTACTATTTATTGTATGTTCACTTATATCTTCGATATTGATGGCCATTATATATAAATATATAAGCACATTTCTAAATTTGAGAGTTGCTAAAAGATCGGTAACAAACATTTAGAATACGACAAGGATATTGAAGTACTCCCTATTAAGAGGACAGCTTATGGATAAATTTAATAAGCTTATTCTAATAAAATTACTCAGCCATACCACCGGACAGGAAATAACCCGGTCAGTTGACTGCTTGCTACGTGCGCGCGATGCCCGCAAACCAATCAGTCCACCACTGCAGCAATCTGTTCAGCAAGCTCCAGCATGCCTTCTTCCGGGACCTGGTCCCGGTTAGTCAACAGGATAATGCTGAATTGCCGGGATGGAATCCGGTAGAAAACATTTCTGAAACTGGAGGTACTCCCCGTGTGGTAAACGACCTGTTCGCCTTTTTGATTTTGTTTGAGGTGCCAGCCGTATCCGTAATGAACGGTCTCCCCCGTGGTTAACATATTATTGGCAAACGCTTCTCCGATCCATTGCGTGGGCAATACGGCATCTGTGTACAGCGCCTGATCCCATTTTGCTAAATCCAGTACATTGCTGTAGATGCCGCCGTCGCCAAGGACGGCGCTGGTCGAACTTTGGTCGCGTTGTACCCATTTGCCGTCCACTCGGGTATAACCATACGCACGGGAAGGCACCGTCGTCCTGCCGTCTTCATGCGCCAACGTAGTCGTCATATCCAATGGCTCAAACAGGTGCTTTTTAAGGTATTCGGCAAAAGGAAAGCCGCTGTATTTTTCTACTGTCAACGCCAGCAACGCGTATCCCGAATTACTGTATCGGTACTGGGTACCCGGGGCGAAATAGCTGCTATCCAACGTCAGGAGGATATCCAGTACGCCCTGGTCTTTGATCTGTGGATTGAACGCTGTATCGGCCACGTAATCTTCATAGTCGGGGATGCCGGATGTGTGATTAAGCAGGTGCTTTATCGTGACATTGTCGCCATACCGGGGGAAACCAGGGAAAACCTCGCCGAGCCGGGTGTTCAAAGACAACTTTTCTGCGTGGACCAACTGCAGGATACTCGCGGCAGTGAACTGCTTGCTAACCGACGCCAACCGGAAATTGGTGGTAGAGGCTACGGTATCCCGGCTTTCCAGTGAGGCGTAACCGTAATTCCGCTGCAGCAATACCTGACCGTTCCGGATAATTAACAAAGAAGCGCCTGGATTTTCCCCTTCATAATCAGCCAACAGCGCATCGATACGCGTAAATGGCTGTTGTGCTGCTGTGCATTGTACCAAAGCCAGTGAAACAATGAGGTAGGAAGCTTTCATTCGGGAAAGATAAGAAATCTATTGTTGTTTAGCATGAGCTCCCTTCCTACCCCTTTATCCGTCTGCTACATCATATTTGATATAAATAAGCCTCCTTTAGGTATACACGAACCACTTCATGAAAACTGTGGCCTGTCTCGGCCCTGTCAGAGATTATAAGCTACCAGGTACCTGAACAAGCCACCCACTCCCATATCGCCTGTTTGAAATTACGGTTTTGACCATGTTTTCTTCAAAACTCAGTTTCAGGTAGAAATCCCTGGTGTCTTCCCCCTGCTATTTTATGGAGCTTAACGCCTCTTTCACAGCATCTTCCAACGTTTCCAAATATCCGCCGGCCAATGTTTTCAAGATGTCGTCATCCGTTTCCAGCTTTCCCCCGGCAATCTCCACATCGATACCGGCAAAAAGCCGGGCCAACGGGGCAGGCAGACCGGCATGTTCTTCCAGTACTTTGGTATACTCCTCTACGGGAAGATCGACGTACTTGATGTCCTTGCCGGATTGCTTTGCGATTTCAGCGGCATATTCAGCCAATGTAAACGATGCTCCACCCAATTCGTAGGCTTTGTTAAGGTGTCCTTCGGTGGTCAGGACTTTGGCCGCCGCCCTGGCAAAATCATTACGCGTAGCGGCTGATATCTTACCCTCTCCCGCACTGCCGTATACCGCTCCCGAATGAAGTACCCCGCCCAGCGAAGCCGTATAGTTTTCTATATACCAACCATTTCTCAAAAGGGTATAGTTCAAGCCAGATGCCTTCAGGTAGTCTTCCGTTTGCTTGTGCTCCGGTGCCAAAGCAAGTGTGGACACGTCTGCCCGCAGGATACTCGTATAGGCGACGTACGGCACACCGGCTTTTTTAGCCTCGTCTATCACATTTTTGTGCTGTGCAAAACGTTGGCCGATCTCGCTGCTGGAAATCAATAAGACTTTTGAAAGGCCTTTCAATCCCTCCGCGACCTGCCCGGCATCTGTATAATCAAAAGCGCGTACTTCCACCCCAAAATCTTTTGCTTTTTCGGGATTACGCACCAGCGCCACAATTTGATCGGCCGGTATATCTTTTTTCAGATACTCAATTACTTTTTTCCCCAATTGTCCGGTTGCGCCGGTAACACCTATTTTGATTTGTGCCATGTTATTTCGATAATGTATTGTTTCCGTTTGTCCGTTTTATGGTTGTCGGTTTGTCCGCAAATTTTTTTTGACAAGGCAAAGGTACGGCTTATAGTTACAGATATTACACCTGTTACCTATTGGTAAGTAGTTACCTTAAGGTAATTAGATTTACGATAAGTAATTTATTCCATATCTTTATCTTTGTTTCCGGTAATCAATCGGTATGAAAAAGGAAAAAGTAGTCTTGTCAGAAACTTGTCGCCAAAGCATCCAGGGCATAAAGGATACACAGGATTTGTTGAGCGGTAAATGGAAGATGACCATTCTGGGTGCACTTTATTATAATGGCAAATTCAGGTTTATGGATCTGAGCAGGCACATACAGGGAATAGCCCCGAAAGTCCTGTCCAAAGAATTGAAAGACCTGGAAATGAACCATCTTATAAAACGTACCGTCAAAGACACAATGCCTATAACGGTCGAATATGAATTAACGCCGCAAGGAAAAAGCCTGAATAAGGTTATTTATGCCATGGGTGAATGGGGCATAGCGTACCGAAAGTCTGTGTTAGAGAAGGAAAATAAAATTTGTTA
>CAZLGW010000049.1:0-33185 GCA_964559125.1 uncultured Cytophagales bacterium | reverse complement strand
AAAATACAAAATCTAACAATATACGTCAAGCCGCGTTCTTAAGTCAACGACATTGTCTACTTTGTAGTAATCGTAGAACGTAGCATCCCTGCGTTTGTCTTTCAGGTCGTAGGATTGAAACAGTTCGAATTTGTAACCATATCTCTGGATCGGGCCGCTCATTGCTATTTCCAGCGGGTCTACAAGTAACTGACTGGTCCCGCTGGAATCTTTATAATGCAGGTTGCTGAAATTTGCAAGCTGATAGAGAAACGTATTATAATTAGCCATCTCCGCTTCGTTAACAAGATGTCGGACTGCCAGGATAATTTCATCGTTATTTTTGTTACCATAGTCAAAAACATCTTCGAAATCATTCAGCAGCTTTGTACCTTTTACTGCCAGTAATGCCTCCTTTGCGACATTCAGGTCTGAAGGATTATCATACACTTTCGCTGACCATAAATAAATCTCTCCTTTTAACATAAGTGCAGCATTTGGACTCCATTGGCTTTTCTCTGCCGGAGAGCTGCTATCTCCGAACAAATCGACGGATTTGTTAATATCCTCTTTGATGAAAGCCAAAACTTCTTCTTCCTTAGCCCGGGGCATTCGTAGGTCTACCGGATTATTGGTAGATCGTATATCAGGATTTGTGATGATAGGCACTCCCCCATAAGTCCGAAGTAAATGAAAATAGTAAAATGCACGTATTACATATGCTTGCCCCAAATAGAAATTCCTACTGCTTGCCGGCATAAAATCAGCGCGGCTCACCTGCTCTATGAAAAGATTGGTTTGATAGATCGAACTATAAAAACCCGCCCAATTGGTAATCCCGGGAGAAATCTCGCTGATGGCCTGGTTAATAATAGGGAGCTCGTTAAGGGAAGTGTTTTGCCGGTCTTCATTGGTAAAGCTGCCGCTCCTCATTTCCCCCAACCTGATGAACATAAATTGATGGCTTCTGAAATCGGTATGCATTCCTGCCATAAAATTGGAGACCTGGGACTCATTATTCCAGTAATTGATATCCCCGAACGAATCTTCAGGCGCCAGGTTTAATATGTCCCGGCAAGAGGTCGTAAGCATAAAAATAACCTGGCATATTAGAAAGTATCTATATTTTCTCATGTCGACTAAAATTAAAAGATCAGCTTAAGCCCTAAAACAAATTGTGTCGGAATGACATAAGCACTATTCTGACTGCCCGTTCGTTCGGGAAGTTTCAGTAACTTATTGGTTATGTAGCCTAAATTCTGTCCTGTTGCGGTTATCGTTAAATTCTCTATTTTGAGCCTATCCAACAATAGAGGCGGTATCGAATAACCCAGGGAGACTTCGCGGAAAGCGAGATAACCGGAGTTAACCCAGAAGAAATTGCTGGGCCTGAATATGTTCTTCCCGTTATTCTGATCCGCCCATACATAGCGGGGATATTTTGCACCGGGATTTTCCGGGGTCCATGTTTCTTTCACCAGCGTTGTGGCATTGAACTCACCCTGTGTGCTTGCCAGGGCAAAGGATTGCATATAGTCGTGCTGGATATGGCCCAAGGCAAAATCCAAGCGTACGAACAACTGAAGGTTTTTCCATGAAGCGGTTGTATTGATACCACCGGTCCAGCGCGGTATTGACCGCCCGAGCGATGTCATGTCCCGATAGTCTATCGTATCATTTTGATCCAGATCTTTCCACATCACATCTCCCAATTGAGTAGTAACCCAATTAGCAGGGGAGTTCAAATTGCGTTCGGCAATCAATTTCTGGCTGGCCATATTACGCCCTGCGGCAGTGCTATAGTACGCTACTCCTGCTCCCAGATCTATTTTGTTGTAATTCTGAAGATCAGATTCGTCCCTTATAATTCCTTCTGGTATAAATCCAAAAATTTCACCCCATTCCATTCCTTCCTGAAGCCCGCCGACCCACATAAGGCCTCCTGTCGCCGGATTATATATTTGCTGCCCTCCCTGTCTGTTCCGCTCGTTACCGTTGAAAGGTAACTTCAATACGATATTTTTATTCCAGGCGGCATTAGCGCCTACCTGCCATCTGATATCCTGATCCTGAAGAATTTTATAACTGGCTTCCAATTCTACTCCCCGATTGCGCATACTTCCGTTGTTAGTTCTCATCTGGGAAAATCCGGATGAATTGGGCAGTCCGACGAATGCCAGTTTATCGGAAGTGATACGGTTGTAATATGCCGCAGAAATATTCAGACGATTGTTTAAGAACCCGAAGTCTCCGCCTATCTCAGTAGTGTTTGTTTTTTCCCATCTTAATCCACGGTTAGCAGGAGTGTTTAAGAATCCGATCACACCATTGTAGGTATTCGTCGAGGCATAGGAACCCTGGACCTCATACAGGCCGATAGCGTTGCTAGTCCCGATGCCAATGTTCCCATTTTTACCCCAGCTTGCGCGTAATTTCAAATAGGAAAGCCAATTCCCCGTTGATTGCATAAAGTCTTCCCGGTGCAACAGCCAACCTATTGATGCGGCCGGGAGAACTCCGTATTGATTATCGTCTACCAGGCGGGATACGCCATCTCTTCTTACCGTGAAACTCGCAAGGTATTTACCGTCCCAGTCATAGAGTATCCGGCCGAATTGCGATATGATACGTTCTCGGTTATGGTGTGAGTCCGTATTCCGGGTTTGTGTTGTCGGGCTGTTTAAAGTGAGCGCAAGATCCTGGAAGTCATCTGTAGCAGCCAGGCTTCCGCTAGCAGAGAGGCCGTAGTCATAAACATCGAAATATTCGAAACCAGCCATTGCATTGATATTATTTTTACCGAGGAAACTGGTTTCGTAGTTAAGGGTTGCATTATAGGTCTGTCGGTAGGTCCTTCCAAAGCTGGAGGAAGAAGCCCGGGTACGGTTCCATCCCGTGTTAGGATTGGAATAGCTTAACAAGCCGGCACGAAAATCCCTGTTAAACGACTCATGGAATGCCTCATCGTTCATCCAGATTGCGCCGATTCGTGCATACAGACTATTTGTAAAATTGACTATAAACGTCTGCCCGAACGTAATACGGTCAGTTTGGTTTTTGCGCTGGTATTTATCCACGTTAATGACCGGGTTGCCGTCACTGGCGTCACGCCCCAAAATGAGCTCTCCATTAGCGTTAGTACCCCGCATGGTAGGAGGTGCTGACAACATACGGCCCCAATAATTGTCCTCTCCGTTTTGCAGCGACTGGTCCCGCCAGTTTGCCCTGTTATACTGGAAATTGCTTTCCGACTTTAGCCAGGATTTTATTTTATAGTCGCCGTTGAGCGTAAATGTAAGTCTTTTGTAGAATGTTTTCAGTGACAGCCCATCCTCATTATAATAACCTAGATTGGCAAAATACCCGCCCCGATCGTTGCCTCCGTTCATTCCGAGATTATATTCTTTTACCGACGCGGTGTTATGCAGTCCATAGTCGCCGTAGTTAAAATCCTTGAAGATAAGGTCGGCATAGCTGCCGTTGGGGTCATAATTGCCGGCCGCATTGGTTGGAACGGCATCTTTCATCGTTTTCCATCCCGGTTGGCTCAACAATTCCCTGTTGGTGTCATTAAGCCGCATAACACTCCAAACGGCACGACTATCATAATTTCCGTCCAGGATATTTCCGTTGGCGTCTTTATACAGATTACCGGTCCCCCTGGGCCCAACGGCCGAAAGCGCAGAATTGGAGGCCACGGTCCCCAGCGTACCATTAATAATGGCTTGCATTACCCCTTTCCGGCTCCACTTGATGTAGTCTTCGGCATTCAAAAAATCATAAGGCATATTCAGGTAGCTTGTACCGCGCTTGGCCTGAATGGAAATAGATGATCTGCCACTCTTTCCTCTTTTGGAGGTAACTAATATTACGCCATTACTGGCCCTGGCCCCATATATGGCTGTAGCAGAGGCATCTTTAAGCACCTCTATGCTGGCTATGTCTTCAGGGTTTATATCTGCCAGGGATTCCCTCACCTGGCCATCCATCAGGATTAAAGGGCTGCCGGAACCGTCGAAATGGGTTCCGCCCCTTAAAACTATATTGGGCAGAGAACCCGGGCGTCCTGTTGTTGTAGAAACCCTCAACCCTGAAATCGTACCTGCCAGCGCCTGTGCAGGATTGGAGCGAAGGCCAGTTTCCAGCACTTTCGAATCCAGTTTAGCAATAGACGAGGTAAGTGTTGATCGCTTGGCGGTACCATATCCCAGTACTACTACCTCCTCCAAACTCTTCTCATCCACTTTCATCAATACCTCTAGACTAGTCCTGTTCCCAATCACTACTTCCTGACTCAAATACCCTACGAACGAAAATACCAGAACCGTGCTCTCATCAGGTACTTCAATAGAGAAGCTACCATCCGTATCCGTGATCATTCCTCTTTGGGTTCCTTTTATCAGAATACTCACTCCCGGCAATGGCTCTTCTTTTTCGTCTGTGACTCTACCTTTAACGGTGATTTCAGGGAAGTGGATTTCTGAAACGGGACGGTAAGCAGCGGGTGAATGAACCTGAGGGAGAGCTGGAGTCCGGTCTAAACGATTGTATATATACGTAATATTTTGACTACTCTTTTTCTCTCGGTCCAACACTATCTGCTTCCCCTTTATTTGCCAGGCGATACCTTTTCCTGCAAAAAGCGCCTCCAATATATTTTCCAAAGAACCATTGAGGGACACATTGACTTTTTCATTGTTATTGATAAGGTCAGCTGCGTAAAAAAAATGCAGTTCGCTTTGCCGTTCAATTTCCCGCAGTACCTGTCTGAATGTGGCAGATTCAAGAGATAACGATATTTTGACCTCCTTTGCGACAGGGCTATGCCCCTGGCTGGGGGTTACCTGGAAGAAAAGTAATAGCAAAGCCAGCATACCGCTCCATTTGATTTTTAAAAGACGTGTTTCCGGTAAGAAACAGTAACTTCCTGATAAAGTAATTTTCATACCTTTGTGAAGGTTTAGTGAAATCATCATTTTTGTTAAACCCGGGTGCTACTCGAAGTATCTTTGGCGAGATGGGTAGCGCCCGATTTTGTAACTGAACTATACAACTCCCTGTATATCAGCTTTCTTCTTTGTATTTTGTTTAGAGTACTATTGACATAGTTTACCTTCTATTTTTATTCTTTTACCGTTTTGGATAACCCGTGCGTTATTGATCCCGTCGAATAGCTGGAGGACTTCATCGAGTGTTTCGTTTTCAATAAAGATATTGAAGCGGCAGTCTTTCGATTCAGAGGCTACCTGGATATTTACACCGTACCATTTCCCCAGCTCTTCCAGGATATTCTGAATAGGTTCATCTTCAAAAACGAGATTTCCCTTATGCCAGGCCGTTCCGGTTTCCTTTTCGACCCCGGCCTTGTTCAGCAAAAGCGTAGTTTTGTCAAATACGGCCTGCTGATTTGGAATCAACTCAATTTCTTCATTCTTCTCCGGACCGCTGAGATTCCTGACCGTCACCTTACCTCTTATGAGGGTCGTTTCCACGGCGTCATCCCCGGCATACGATTTCACATTGAAGGCCGTACCCAGGACTTTTATCTCTATTTGCGAGGTATTCACATAAAAGGGCTTCTCCGGATCATGTTTTACGTCAAAATACGCCTCGCCATCCAATAGAACCTCTCGCCTGGCATCTCCTGCTTTGAAAGATATGGAGGAGCCTCCGTTGAGCGTAACAAGCGAGCCGTCGGGCAGAATAACCGTGCGCTTCTGGATGGCTTCGGTAGTATAGAGCTGCATTTGTTCCTTATTCAGAATAAAATACGCTATCCCTGCCATGAGCAGGAGGCCTGCGACAGAAGCAGCAAAACGGAGCAGGTATTTCCGGGAGTTATTGGGTACCCCGGTAGCTTCTTTCGATTTTTCTGTAAGACCGACGTTATTTCTTAAGCGGTCGAGAATCCTCTCCGAAACCTCCGGGGTTATTGAAATCCCGCCGG
Organism: uncultured Cytophagales bacterium; assembly: GCA_964559125.1. Classification (GTDB taxonomy): domain Bacteria; phylum Bacteroidota; class Bacteroidia; order Cytophagales; family Spirosomataceae; genus Ravibacter. The sequence goes on along the minus strand of CAZLGW010000049.1, from coordinate 27,259 downwards.
GCATCATGAATCGGGCGTCCATTTCCTGTTCTGCTTCCCTGATCCCCTCCCGGGAGTTGAGATATTGCAATAATTCCCGCATTTCAGCTTCATTGCACTCATCCCGAAGAAATCTCTGCAACAAAGTTTGTATTCTGAATGATTGACTATCCATTCCTTTCGCCTTTTTCTATATATACACCGACCGCACGGGAAAGACATGCACGGCAAAAGAAAAAAGACGATTTTTTTTTTGAGAAAGTTTTAACCCGGGGGGCTCTTAGGTAACAGGCTGTCAGCTATCGGCCAGGTTATTTCTATCCGGTTGTATCGCTGAATAACGGAAGCCTGAAAATCACCTATAAATTGAACAGGGTGCAAATCAGAATAATGCTTTCCGCAGGGATACCGCATTGAGTACGCACAAAATCCTTCAGTTGGCGGGTGGTTTTAAGAAGGTGGTCCTTAACGGTACCTTTTGAGATCCCCAGGCCACCGGCTATTTCGTCAAGCGTTTTCCCTTCCGTCCTATACATGTGGAAGATTTTCTGACGCTGAGGCGAAAGCTGCCTTATCGCTTCCTGGAGAGACTTTTCGTATTCCGAAGAAAAGATATAATCTTCGGTATCATTGTGACTGGACGGTCTGAGCGCGGATGCCTCAGACTCCCTGATTTTCTCACGCAGCATATCGCGCAGCGCATTGAGAAGCCGGTTTTTACAGATCCTGGTTAAATATGCCTTGAGCGACTGGCTGGGATCAAGCGACTGCCGGTTCTCCCATACTTTCAGCAATACATCGTGAACAACCTCTTCTGCAAGCTCGGGAGATGCAATAAATCTGACAGAGTAGACGAATAAATAGGAATGATATTTTTTGTACAATTCGGTAAAGGCAGACAAATCCCCCTCACTGATCTTCTGAGCCAGTAATACATCATCAGCAAATGCCTCCCCCTTTTCCATTTGTTTTTCCGAGAAGGATGTCGATACAGCGGTCTGTTAAGTCTCGTAAACTTATGGATTTATATAAAGTTTAGCAATTATTGTTGTATTTTTCTTCCCGGGGCTGAAAGCTATCGCGCTATCACTACTAGGATATATCGCGAAATCGTGTTCTAGAGTAGCCCGGCGGGAAGTTACGGGAGATGACGCTGGCCGAAATGGATGTGTACTGGGAAAAGGCCAGATCGTGCCCCTATTTTACAGCTTTGTTAAAAATTCGTCCAGATTCAAAATCGTATTGGCGACAATCGTATACGCCGCCAGGCGAACTAACGAAGGGTGATACTCAGTCCCTTCCTTCCGAAGCAGCTTCACGGCTGCAGGAAAATCGGCTCTATATTCGGCGTATGCATTCTTATACAGTTGCTCAAAAACCTTCAGCTTTTCTTCGGGAATCTTCCTCAGCATAGCCTGTTGATAACCTGTCGAGATGGCCTTGCGTACATCTTCTCCTCCCAGCTTTTCCATATGTTCGGCCAGCGCAGTGGCGGCTTCCATGTAAACCGGATCATTGAGCGTCACCAGCGCCTGCAAAGGTGTGTTTGTACGGATCCGCTGCACCGTACACACTTCACGGCTGGAAGCGTCGAAAGTCATGAAAGAGGGGTAGGGGCTGGTACGTTTCAGGAAAGTATAAACTCCCCTCCTGTAAGCATCCTCACCTTCGCTTTGCACCCATCGCTCCGAGCTGTAGGCTGCCATCCAGATACCATCCGGCTGGTAGGGCTTTACACTGGGGCCGTACATTTTTGTACTCAGCAACCCGCTTACCGCCAGCACCTGGTCTCTCACCTGCTCGGCCGGCAACCGGAAGCGTGGTCCCCGGGCATAGTACCGGTTGGCAGGGTCTTTCGCCAGTAATTCCCCGTTCGTCCGGGAGCTTTGCCGGTAGGTTCGCGACAAAACGAGCTCCTTCACCAGCGATTTCATACTCCAGTTCATTTCGTTCATGAAACGCAGCGCCAGCCAGTCAAGCAATTCCGGATGCGTAGGCTCACTGCCCTGTGTCCCCATATCCTCCAGGGTCTCCACCAGGCCTCGCCCGAACACCTGCTCCCAGAACCGGTTTACGATCGTACGCGCTGTCAGCGGGTTATCCCTGCTTACCAGCCAGCGCGCCAGCCCCAGCCGGTTACGGGGTGCATCCGAAGGGAAATCATGCAGCGCTTCGGGTACATCAGGCTCTACTTTTTCGCCATGTACCAGCCAGTTGCCCCGCTCGAAGACTTGGGTAACCCGGTGCATATCCGGAGGGTTTTCGGTCATGATCGGCACTGCCGGAGTACTTTTGCTCAGCAACTCAAGATGCGCCTTTTCTACCTGCTCGTAGCCGGGTTCTCCCATGCCCGGAAGGCTTTTGCGGAAAGCTATCCATTCGATCCTGACGGCCTCTTTATCAGCAGGTAGCCGGGGATTTTTCACAACCAGGTACAGGTTTCGCCTTCCAGCTACCGGGGAAACAGGCACGACTCCTACCTGGAGGCCTTTGGTAACAGACAACGTAGTCTTCGCTATTACCTGTCCCTGAATACTGTCCAGCCGGACCTCCAATGTCCCGCCCGGTGAAGACACCGTATAGCGAAAATAGAAACAGTTGCGGTCGTCCATCCGGATGTCTCTCAGCCTCGCGCTTCCTCCATGACGGAGAGCCAGCCACCTGACCGCAGAAAAGGCCCCGTTTTGTATTTCGTCTGCATAGTAGGCGTTGATTTTCGGCTCCAGCACTTTCATGAACTTTTCGGCAGACGATACTTCGCTTTCAGAACGGGCAGCTACCCAATCCAGAATCGCCGCGACACGGGTCGAATCTTCTTCCTCGTAAAAACGAAGCTTCGGATATTCTTCTACCGTGTCCTCATCACGCGTGTTGTTGAAAAAGGCCATGAACCGGTAATATTCTTTCTGCCGGAAGGGATCGTAGGTATGACTGTGGCACTGGACGCATTCGAAGGTAGTGCTCTGCCACACCTGCCAGGTTGTATTGATCCGGTCGATCACGGCCGATACCCGGAATTCCTCGTTGTCGGTACCGCCTTCATCATTGGTCATTGTGTTGCGGTGAAAGGCGGTGGCAATCAACTGATCACGTGTCGGAGCCGGCAGCAGGTCGCCGGCAAGCTGCTCGATCGTGAATTCGTCAAAAGGCTTATCGGCATTGAACGCCCTGATCACCCAGTCGCGGTAGGGCCATATTTGCCGGGTAAGGTCTGCTTCATACCCTTTACTGTCGGCATACCGGGCCATATCCAGCCACCACGAAGCCCATTTCTCGCCAAAACGCGGTGAGGCCAGCAAGCTGTCTACGCGCCTTTCATAGGCATCTTCCCCTTTGTCGGCCAGAAAGGTACGGACATCCTCAGGTGTAGGCGGAAGCCCTGTCACATCCAGGTACAACCGGCGAAGAAGAGTAATCGTGTCTGCCGCGGGCGAAAAAGACACCCCCTTTTCCCGGTGCTTTTCTCTTATAAAATAATCCACTCCGGTAAGCCCGTCGTCTTTCCGGGGGATTTCCACCCGTTCGGGTAAGGAATAGGCCCAGTGCTGTCCCCATTTTGCCCCCTGTTTTACCCAGCGTTTCAGGATATCTATCTCTTTCTTCGCCAGGGGTGCCGCGTTGTAAGGCATGCGCTCATCGGGATCGTCGGACGTTAGTCTCCGGATAAACTCGCTGTGCCTGGCGTCGCCGGGAATAATAGCCGGCCGGCCCGATTCGGTAGCTGCTAAAGCTTCTTCCTCAAAAAGAACGCTGAAGCCGCCGTTCTTTTTCACCCCGCCATGACAGGAGATACAATGCTTGTTCAGGATGGGCTTCACCTCGCGGCTGAAGTCCACTTCCTTTTCAGGTAGGAAGAAAACAAAAAAAACTACCGCTACAGGTGCCAGGAAGAGAAGCTTCTTATTCTTCATAACATATTTTATTTCTTTTCAACTCGTCAGTATCCCGGTATTCCCGCCTGTAGACATAGAAATATCAACCGGCGTTAATGATTACGAATTCCCATCTTTTCCTCTATAAAAATTTTAAGTAATTTAAAGCGAATGTTTTAAAATTCATTCATCCTTGTTTGTATACTGAAAATCTCATAGAATATTTAATCCGAAAGCATTCCATTATCTTCCTCTTTTTCATAAGACGAAACCTTTCGCAGCAGGCGTCCTGACATGTCACGAAGCAGGACTTCCGATACCGTGCCGGAAGTGATCAGCGAGCTTAGGTCGATGAAAGCCTCCCCGGTCACTCTACAAATTTTCCTGCTTAAAATTTTGAAATTTTAAATATAGGATAATATTTACCCCGATAATTCTTACGACCCTTATAAACGCATCTTAAAACAAATGCCTTTTCAGCATGATTCGCATTTATTGGAAAAGTTGAAAGAGGGAGACAAAGATGCTTATAATGCTTTTTTCAGAAAGTATTATAAGTTGCTTGTTGCCAATGCGCTCTTTTTTACAAGAGATGAGCAGGAAGCGAAAGACATTGTGCAGGATTTTCTTTTCGAATTCTGGCATAAAAAGCTATACCTGAGATTGGAAGGGGATTTCAAAGGGTATCTCTACCGGAGTGTTCAGAACAAATGCTTTAATCTCCAAAGGAGAAAAGCGTCAGATCAGCACGAGGCCAGGCTTTCAACCTATGACGAGGCTGAGCCGGATGATGTTAATGAAGAAGAAGAAAGGTTTGTCCGGTTGCAGGAGGCTCTGGATGACCTCCCGCCGCAGCGACGCGAAGTTTTGCAGAGGATATATTTCGAAGAGAAAAAATACCAGGATGCCGCAGATGAAATCGGCATTAGCCTGAATACACTCAAAACACACCTGAAAATCGGGTTGAAGAATCTGCGGGAAAAGTTGAAAAAGGATTCACCCGATCAATCCAAATTAGTGTAGTTTAATAAATGAACGAATCATATCACTATATCCGCAGGCTGTACCTGGAAAAACTGACCGGAACGATCAGCGAGGAAGAGGAATTTGAACTTGGCGAACTACTTCGTACCAATATCGAAGCGCAGCATATATGGGAGAGCCTGGAAAAAGAACGCCGGAATCTGAATGCGGATATTATTCTGGAACGGATTGATCCGGAGCGGGAACTGGAAGAATGGAATAGTCGTCTTGCTGAGGAGAGAGACCAGGAGCCGGCACCGGTTTGGAGTGGCTGGTGGAAATGGACTGCTGCTGTCGTGGTATTTACTATCGGTTTCAGCTATTTCTTTTATGATCTGCTTCCGTTGAACAATCGTTCAGAAGGAGAGGTAGCGGCCATCGGCCAGAATCTGGGCTGGACTAACGAAATAAAGCTGAGGCTTTCAGACGGGAATTCGGTAACCTTTTCAAAGGACAAAGCAGAGGGGTATTCGGTGGGTGGGATCCAGTTGGAGAGCTCAGGGAGTCAGTTGAAGTATGCAGGGGATAGCCAGGGGGCAGCGGCCTTCAATACGCTGGAAGTGCCCGCCACCAAAGATTACAGCATTACTTTGTCGGATGGCACTCGGGTATTTCTCAACTCGGAAAGCACCCTGCGCTTTCCGTTTTATTTCAGTGGTGAAACACGTGAGATATTTATTGAAGGGGAAGCCTACCTGGAAGTGGCGAAAGATACCGAAAAGCCCTTTATCGTGCATACTCCTCTTACCGATATCCATGTGCTGGGAACCCGGTTCAACGTAAATACCTATCATAAAGGTTTGGTACGCACTTCCCTGGTAGAAGGTAAAGTATCGCTGGTGACCGAAAAAAGGAAGCCGCTTCAATTGCTGCCTGGCCAGGAAGCCACCTATTCAGAAGCGAAGGGATTTGCCACCGCTCCTTTTGATGCTGCTGAGGTTCTTGCCTGGCGGGAAGGTGTTTTTTATTTTCAGCATCAGCCTTTGGAAGAGCTTTCAGGAATTATTTCCAGGTGGTTTGGCACAGAAGTGGTGTTTGAACGGGAGGACCTTGCAAGGCATACGGTTTCGGGGATGCTCGAAAAGGGACACCTGGATGAATTCCTGCATGACCTTAACAAGACCTCCGGGATTAAATATACGTTAAATGGGTCTGTTCTTACTTTTAAGTAGTCTTTAACCCTTTCTTCATTTCTCTCAGGCCAATCATATTGACCTGATTATTCCTGACTAATCGCGATTCCCTCCCGTTTGTAGCGGAATGACTGACTTCCCGATTGTTTCAGGGTAAAGGCAACGTGTATCAGGCGTTCTTTCGGGGTTTTTTTTAAGTTTTCTAAAAAAAAACAAATTCTTATTCACCCGTTTTGGGAGGTCACGTGTAGTTGTGTTAAAAAGGACGATATCAAAAAACATTAACCTCTATGACCAAAAATCTATTTGTGGATCTGGCAAGGACAATGGGTCTTATACCTGCTTTTTTCAAGAGAATGCGGTTAGCGTCTTTGTGGCTAACAGCCAAGCTTCTGTTGGTTGCTTCGATGGCTTTCGGGATACAAGAGCAGCGGAAACTAACACTATCTGCGAACAATATTACTATTCAGAAAGTATTTCAGACCATCAAGAAGCGAACTGGTCTTACGGTCTTCTATAGTAATGAACTGATCAATGATCGGGAAAAGGTCTCGGTTGATTTCAGGGAGGAAGATCTCAGCAAAGTGCTGGATTACATCCTGGAAGGGAGGGGAATAGCTTATGAAATACGGCGGGACAAAGTGATCGTGCTTTCGAAAATAGGGAAGAGAGAGGTGAAAAATGTCCCGGCCCTCCAATCGTTGCCTGTTATTGAAATAGTATTAGTTCGTGGCCGGGTTACTGACGAAAAGGGTGAGGCGCTGCCGGGGGTGAGTATTCTGATAAAAGGGACGCAAAGAGGTATGATCACGGACAGCGATGGAAGGTTTTCTATTGAGGTTCCCGATGAAAATGCGGTTTTGGTGTTTTCGTTTGTGGGGTACGTGAGTGAGGAAGCGGTGGTGGGAAGCAGGACAAACCTGGAGGTGTCTTTGAGAGTGGATGAGAAAAGTTTGGAGGAAGTAGTGGTGGTGGGGTATGGGGTACAGAAGAAGGTGAATATGACGGGAGCGGTGGATGTGATTTCGAATAAAAAAATAGAGAACCGACAAGCCACAACAGTTTCTCAAATATTACAGGGTCAGTCTCCAGGATTGGATTTTTCAGTAGGACACAATGGTCTTGAGCCGGGCGCTTCTATGAATATAAATATCCGTGGGTTGGGTTCTGTAAATGGGGGAAGCCCTTATGTTATTATCGATGGATTTCCCGGCGAGATGGATCGCCTGAATCCAAACGATATTGAATCTATCTCTATCCTTAAAGATGCGGCAGCTTCCGCTATTTATGGTGCCAGGGCTCCGTTTGGGGTTATTCAGATTACGACTAAAAGCGGTAAGAAAAATGAAAAGTTGTCTATCAGCTACAACGGCAATATTTCGGTTAACAGTACGGCCAGAAAGCCGAAAATGCTTGACTCCTACACTTTTGTACGGGCAGTTAATGAAATGGGTGTAAATGGCGGGGGGCGTCCTTATTCGAATGAAGCCGTTGATCGTGTCATAGCCTATCAAAATAAGGATTGGGGTTATTTGAGGCAGTTTTACCCAGCGGATGTAAGCTACTATGAAGCCATGCCTTTAGCAAACGGGGCGTGGGGAAACCAGCAGAACGCGCATGCGGACTATGATTGGTATGATGAATTTTATGGCAGCAGTTTGAATCAGCAGCATAATCTTTCCGTAAACGGAGGATCTAATAAAATCACCTATTACTTTTCATCCGGGTTTACCGATCAGAACGGGGTGGTTAATTACGGAACCGACTATTATAAAAGGTATAACCTGGTGGGCAAAATGAAGGCTGCTATTACAGACTGGCTCGATTTTCGATATGAAACGCGCTTTATGAAAAGCGAAAGAGCTTTTCCCAGCTTACCCGGAGACCAGAATTACACGTATCTTTTCTTACATATCATGAGGACTGTCCCTACTCAGGCTAAATACAACGGGGACGGCTCCTATTCTTTGCAGTCAAAAATCCCGTTTGTAGAAGATGCCGGTACTTCAGGCAATACTACCACTGAAAACTGGCATGTATTGGCTGGAGAGTTGCGGCCTGCAAAAAACTGGAAAATTACCGGTGAGTTTGCTTATCAGTCAACGGGGACAGTACAATCCATCCGGGAATTGACAGTTTATGAGCGTTTAGTAAATGGCAGTTTGTCCCCCTTTGCGGCTTCGGTTCCAAGTAGTATTACAAAAAACCATCGTAATATTTCATACTGGACCACCAATATTTATACATCTTATGATTTCAACCTGGGTAAGCATAACGCTACGCTTATGGCGGGAACGCAACTGGAACTGAATCAGCTAGAACAGCTAAATGGCTCCAAAACCAATTTGATCGTTCCAACCGTACCTTCACTGGAAACGGCGAATGGCAGCTTAACCGCAGGCGAAAACCTGGAACATTGGGCAACACAAGGGTACTTTGGAAGACTGGCCTATAATTTCAATGAAAAATATCTTTTTGAAGCCAACGCAAGATATGATGGCACCTCAAGATTTAAAAACGAAAACCGCTGGGGATTTTTCCCTTCTTTTTCTCTGGGGTGGAATGTAAGTAAAGAGAATTTCTGGAAAGGAATTGCAGGAGTAGTAAACACCTTTAAGCTGAGAGGGTCATGGGGACAACTGGGTAACCAGCAGGTGGCTTCTTACCAGGATTTGGCGTTGATCCCGCTACAGTCGGGGCAATTGGACTGGCTGTTTAATTACGGAGCTGCCAGACCGGTAGGCTATACGTCTACTCCAAGACTGGTAAGCCCGGCTCTGACCTGGGAAACCGCCACCACAAAAAATATCGGGCTGAACACAGGATTTCTCGGCAATAGGCTCCAAGCTGATTTTGATGTATTTGAACGTGTTACGAAAAATATGATCGGACCGTCAGAACCACTTCCAGGAATACTGGGGGCATCGGTTCCTAGATCCAATAATGCAACATTAAGGACGAGAGGATGGGAGGCATCTGTAAGATGGAATAATGAGATCAGAGAATCCGGTCTTTCTCATTTTGTGTCATTTAATATATCTGACGTACAGTCTGTCGTGATGGATTATCTCAATCCTACAGGGATTTTTACAGACTGGTATGCAGGCAAAAAAGTCGGAGAAATATGGGGTTATACTGCAAATGAATTGTTCAAATCCCAGGAGGATGTAGATGGTTATCTGAGCCAGGTCGATTTGTCTTATATCTACAGTGCCTGGAATCCGGGTGATTTGAAGTATCTGGATATAAATGGAGACGGAAAAGTAAACCAGGGGAATAATTCGATAAATGATCCCGGCGATTATTCAGTAATCGGCAATAGTAGTCCCAGGTATTTATTTGGCTTAAGCGGAGGAATAGAATACAAGGGGTTTGATTTCTCATTTCTTTTAAGCGGCACAGGTAAAAGAAATTATTTTGCCCATTACGGGACATCCGCAGCGGGAATAACAAATTATCCGTATTGGGGTATCGGTGAATGGGCGCATACAGCACTTACACCACATCATTTAGATTATTTCCGCGACAGGCCCGGGGATAAATATACCGGGCTATACGAAGGCGAGGCAAATATTAATATAGATGCTTTTTATCCACGGCCATACGTACAGGGAAATCAGAATGCTAAAAATCGGCATCCATCTACCCGGTACTTAATGGATCTATCCTATTTCAGGCTACAGAATGTACAGTTAGGATATAATCTGCCCCAGAGCGTTTTGAAAAATTTAAAATTACAAAAGATAAGGCTATATCTATCGGGCGAGAATTTATTTACGAAGACCAAACTTCCCAAAACGATAGACCCTGTTGCTCTAGGGGTTACATCGGGGATTATAAGCATTGGTCAGACTTATCGTGCAGATAAGATGATTTCAGCAGGAATAAATATTACGCTATAAAAAATTGCTACCTTATTAAAGCTACGGATATGAAAAAATTAAATATAGTTATAGCGCTCTTTACATTGTGTTCGTGTGAGCATAATTTTTTAGATCGTCCTCCTCTAGACCGGATTGGTACAGACAGTTATTGGAACACCGCCAAGGATCTTGAAAATTATGTTATTCAGTTTTACCCTTTGTTTCCACGTCATATGTTTTACCAACTAGGTTTTAATTATCCAGTCAGGAATTCAGATGAAATAATGGAAGTTACACCCAGTATTATATTAAACGGAGACAGAGGAGTTACAGGAGGGAGATGGACAAGCGATTGGTCGAATATAAGAAGTGTGAATATCTTTTTTAACAATTATCAGAAATGTAAGGATAGTTTTGGAGCTTATAAGCATTTTTTGGGAGAGGCTTATTTCTTTCGTGCATGGTTTTATTTTGAGCTGATAAAAAAATATGGGGATGTGCCCTGGATTTCAACAGAATTGTTGCCAACCTCTGGCGACGAATTGTTACAGCCCCGCGTTCCGAGAACACAGGTAGTCGATTCTATTTTGGCTGATTTGGATCATGCCATTGAAGTACTTGAGCTCAGATCCAGATATGGCAATAGCCGGATCAATAAAGAAACGGCACTTGCATTTAAAGCCAGGGTCGCTCTTTATGAAGGAAGTTGGCAAAAATATCATGCGGGGACAGTGTTTAGTACTCAAGGGGCTACTCCCAATAAGTATTTTCAGGCTTGCGTCGATGCTGCCGGAGAACTGATGAAGGGAAATTATCAGACCGGGATCTATAGTGATTATTATAAGCTGTTTGGATTGGACAATATGTCCTCGGTAAATGAAATTCTGCTCTACCGGGCATCTAGTATCCAAAATGGCTTGTCAAACGATGTTCAATACTCTACTACTACATCTCCTTATGGGCTAGGACTAACCTGGTCATTGATTTCGGGTTATCTTGATAAAAATGGTCAACCATACGACTACCTTGCCCTTGCCCAAACAACCAAAGGGAATGCTTTTTTAAAAAAAATAGCTGAAGATGTCGATCCAAGGCTCCACGCCACAATATGGACTCCGGGAGATTTAATTAGCACCGCGAGAGCTCAGGTTTTTGATAAGCCTCAAATCAACAGAACGGGTACAGAACTCAATCCGACTGGCTTTCAACTAAGAAAATGTTCCAATCCTGATTCTCCCGGTGCAGCGGCCTTGGGCGGTGGAAGCAGCGAAACCGGTTATATTCTTTTTCGTTACGGCGAGGTCTTGCTGAATTATGCGGAAGCGCTTTATGAACTGAAAGGAGAAGTTGCCTATGATGTTTTGAACCAGTTACGTAACAGGGCAGCTATGCCCGCTTTTTCTGTTCATCCACAGAGTTCCGATCCCAATTGGGTAGACTACGGATATTCCATTTCCAACGAATTATATGAAATCAGGAGAGAGCGAGGAGTGGAGCTGGCACTCGAGGGATTTAGAGAAGAAGATTACAAGCGCTGGGCAGCTCACAAGCTGTTTAAAAATAAGAGACCTAAAGGCTATCCTTTTGATCAGGCTGAGTTCCCAAACTATAGCCCTCCGCTGGACGATGACGGGCTGATTGATTATTTACAAAGTTTTCTGCCGAATGGTTATCAGTTTAAAGAAAACAGGGACTATTTGAATTCAATACCGTCAGAAGAATTGAACCTGAATCCCAATTTAACTCAAAATCCTGGCTGGTAAAGGTCCGGTGATTTCAATATTGAAGGGTATTTAAAAAATATGTACCGAAGTAGATTATTGTTGCAGATAGGGATGATCGTTATCGCATCTCATTCTTTTGGACAGAACATACCTAAGAAGCCGGACAAACCCAATATCCTTTTTATTGTAGTCGATGATCTCAGACCTGAACTGGGTTGTTATGGCAAAGCAAATATAAAATCTCCCAATATAGACCGGTTGGCCTCAACAGGAAATGTTTTTGTCAATGCCTATACGGGCTACCCTGTATGCGGCCCGTCGAGGGTGTCATTATTAAGTGGTATATATCCTGGCAGCAAAAGATTTATTAGCTGGAATTGTTCACAGGATAAAGATATACCCGGTATAGTGAGTCTGCCAATGTATTTTAAAAACAACAATTACGGGACCATTTCCCTGGGCAAAGTCTATAATAATTTTGAAGACGGGAAAGGGAGCTGGGTTAAAAACTGGCGACCTCCGGTAATCACTACCATGTGGGATTACCAGGATAAAGAGAGCATCAGAATATTTGAAGAAAGAAACAAAGAGCGTTATAAGAACAGAGGAACCCGGAACAACACAAACCTGCCTGAAAAAGGACCGGCTTTTGAAAGCCCCGATGTTCCCGACATTGCTTACGAGGATGGAAGAATTGCTAACAAGGCGATTGAAGAATTGCAGGATTTTCAAAACCGCAACGAACCTTTTTTTCTTGCTGTCGGATTTAAAAAACCTCACCTCCCTTTTAATGCTCCCAGGAAATATTGGGATATGTATGACCGGAAAGATATTCAATTGCCATCTAATTATTTTTTTCCAAAGAATGCTCCTGAAGCAGCGCAGCTTAACTGGAATGAACTAAAATTATTTAATGGTATTCCTGCCGCCCTTCCGCTGCCTGATACCACAGCGATTAGTCTTATACATGGCTATTATGCATGTGTAAGCTATGTAGATGCCCAGATCGGAAGGGTTTTGGATGCGCTGGAAGAGTACGGATTAGCAGAGAACACAATAGTAGTTCTTTTGGGGGATCACGGGTGGTTTCTTGGAGAGCATGGATTCTGGACCAAATTAAGCAATCTTACTAAAGGCCCGCACGCACCTTTAATCATAAAAGTGCCCTGGAAAAAGGAAGGAGTAAAAACAAAGTCGCTGGTAGAGTTTGTAGATGTGTATCCCACCCTGTGTGAACTGGCAGGATTAACACCTCCGATGCATGTTCAGGGGAAGAGTTTTGCTCCGCTTTTTGACAATCCTGACCAACCCTGGAAACAATCTGTTTTTTACAGGAATGGAAATGGGGAAACTATTCTTACAGAAACGCACGCCTATACCGAATGGATTGATAACAAAACAGGACAGTCTTATGCAAGAATGTTGTATGATCGTCGCAGCGACCCTGAAGAAAATGAAAATGTTGCTGAGAGGCCTGAAAACAAAGAGCTGATCAAAGAACTTAAGGAAAAACTTCAGAGGCATTTAAAAATAAGGGACAATTTAATGATCCCATAAATTGAATATTTGCCAGCAAGGCAATATTAGAATTTAACCCGGCTGCAGCCGGACAATTATAAAACAATATGGTAACGAGACATTATTTTTTTATTTTGAATAGATCATTTTACTTGCCATTTTTTTTTATAGCGTTGTTCCATTTTGCCGAAGGGCAGGAAAGAAATTCTTCCGCTCCGAATTTTATACTTATCTCCTGTGATAATCTTGGCTATGGTGATATTGGCCCGTTTGGATCAGAAATAAACCGAACCCCCAATCTAGATAAAATGGCTAGGGAGGGAAGGAAGTTTACACACTTTTACTCTACTTCCGGTGTGTGTACTCCATCCCGGGCTTCCTTAATGACAAGTTGTTATGCACAACGGATTGGCCTGGCATGGAATACGAGAGACGGGCAGGTAATAAGACCAGTCTCCCCTTACGGCTTAAATCCCGATGAGATTACAGTGGCTGAAATTCTGAAAGAGGCTGGATATGCCACCGGGCTTATCGGTAAGTGGCACTTGGGGGATCAGCTCCCCTTTCTCCCGACCAGGCAGGGCTTCGATTATTTCTATGGAATTCCCTATAGTGATGATATGACTAAGGAATTAGGAAAAATAACCGGGAAGAGATATGGGAATACTGAATGGCCAGACCTCCCCCTGATGTTGAATGAAAAAGTACTGATAGAAGGAGTAGACAGGGATAATTTGACTAAGGACTATACCGAAAAAGCACTGGATTTTATTCAACAACACAAAAAGGAAAATTTCTTCTTATACCTGGCACAAGCTATGCCGGGAAGTACTCAGGAACCCTTTTCAAGTGAGGCATTCAAAGGGAAGAGCAAGAGCGGACCCTGGGGCGACAGCATTGAGGAGCTAGACTGGTCGGTGGGACAGATCATGGAAAAGTTGAAGACATTGGAAATTGCCGAAAATACGCTATTGATATTCACTTCAGATAATGGAGCGCCTATGGGTAATAATATGAATGGCACGGAAAAAGGTACCAACCGGCCTTTATTCGGACGAGGATATACTACCGCAGAAGGAGGATTTCGTATTCCATTATTGATGTGGTGGCCAGGCACTATTTCAAAAGCGACGACCTGTAGTGAAATGGCTACGACTATGGATATATTGCCTACCTTTTCTTACCTCGCCGGAGGAAATATTCCAGGCGATCGTATTCTGGACGGGCATAATATCTGGCCTCTTATAAAAGGATTACCCGACTCTAAATCCCCCTACGAGGCATTTTACTACTATGATCAAACTCAACTGCAGGCGGTAAGAAGCGGCCCATGGAAATTGTTTGTTCCTTTGGATTCTTTTCAAACTCATCCGCATTTTGCGAAGGGGCAGGGGGCTGAGTTTTTACTTTACAATGTAGTGGAGGATATTTCTTCGGAACGGAATGTAGCAAAAGAGAATCCGCTCATTGTAAAAAGATTAATGGAGTATGTGGAAAAAGCAAGATATGATTTGGGGGATTTGAATAAACCAGGAAGGAATATCAGGCTGCCTGGCCGGGTTGACCATCCCATTCCGGTGACTCAAATTAATTAATTTCTGATATGGATTATTTCATTAGTGATGGGAATATATCATATTGATTCTAAGGGCCATATGGGGGCTTTCTTCTCTTTTTATGCTTGCAGAATACCAGAAGTCGCTGGAGCTTGAAGGGGGTGTAGAGAGAGGGAGCATGATCTTTGTACAGCATTACAGTAGGTTGAGCGACTAATCCCGGCCTGTGTCTTCACAGGCCGGGACCTCAGCCTACTTGTCCCTGGTAAGCACTTCGTCGATCAGGCCATAAGTTTTGGCTTCTTCCGCCCTGAACCATTTATCGCGATCGGAATCAATTTCGATCTGTTCCGTCGTCTGCCCGGTATGATTGGCGAGTATACTGTACAGTTCGTCTCTCAGCTTGACGATTTCTCTTGCGGTGATCTCAATGTCTACAGATTGTCCCTGGGCTCCGCCTGAAGGCTGGTGGATCATGACCCGGGCGTGCGGCAGGGCGGAGCGTTTGCCTTTTGCACCGCCGGCCAGCAGCACCGCACCCATCGAGGCTGCGAGACTGGTCACTACCGTGGCTACGTCGGGACGTACATACTGCATGGTATCATAAATCCCTAACCCGGCATAAACAGACCCGCCCGGGCTATTGATATACATCAGGATGTCCTTCTTTGCATCGGCAGATTCGAGGAATAGTAATTGCGCAACAACTATATTAGCAATATTATCGTCAACGCCTGTGCCCATGAAAATGATGCGATCGGCCATCAGGCGGGAGAAAACATCTACTTCGCGGAAGTTCATAGGGCGTTCTTCAATGACAGCCCTTGTCATGTTTTCAACCGTATGATTGACGTAGCCGTCGACAGTAAGGCCGTTCATACCCAAGTGGTGAACAGCATATTTTCTAAATTCTTTACCGAAATCCATATGACTTTTATAAATGAATGATTAAACTACGAATTAAAATATTATGCCCAACGTTGTTCATGCAAAAATGGGACAATACGTGGGAAATCCTTGTCAGAAAAACTGATAAAATGTCAGATATAACTATGAAATAGCTAACAGCTGTCAGAAATTAGAAATCGGCTCGCAAACTGTCGATGAATAAGTGCTGAAGGCTGATACCTGAAAGCTGATAACCTTTTATACAGATGAAAGCTTTAAATGAACTCCCTGCACGGATCCGGCAGATGCGCTTGGGTTTAGGACTTTCGCAGGAAAACATGGCAGACGCGCTGCAGATATCCACTACGGCATACGGCGACCTGGAAAGGGGCAAAACCGAAATTACTTTATCGAGGCTCGCGACGATAGCAGATATTTTTAACGTAGATGTACCGGATCTCCTGGAAGACGCCGGCACGAAGAAGGGAAAGGAACTACTGGAACAGGAAAATGAAAAGCTCCTGAGATTGAATCTTGAGCTGCTCTTCAAAAACAGGTTGCTGGAGCAGAGGCTGAAAAAGCTGTCGGAGCCTGACCCCGAAAGAAGACGGATCGGCTTCTGAAGTCCCCTGCAGGATTAGATTGCGAAAACTCTCCCTCATGATAGATACCCCTTTTCCCTGTGCATTGACGCTTGTCTGGTTTATTCCTATAATTGTTCTTTTCCTTGTTGTTGCGGGATACATATTAACGGCAATAGCGGACGGGAAGAAAGTCCCGGCCACTTGGTTGTTTCTATTGGGAGGTATCGCTGCCTTGGCAAGGGTCCCTTCCATAGTATATAACAAGGTGGCTAATGTAGATGAGGCGCAGACTATCGCTCACGCATTAACGCTGATCCACTCGCCGGAACCGTGGAAAAGTATCGATTTTACTTCTAATGGCCCTTTGAATGCCTATGTTTTTTTTATTCCTTACTGGCTGGATCTTCGGCTCGACTATTTCGTTTCACATGTCATTCTGATAGTGCTCCAGGCCCTCCTTGTGTGGACGATCTTTTTAACTGTCAGGAACTGGATGGGGTGGGAAAATGCGGTTTTAACGCTGATCCCGCTGCTTGTTTTCATAGGATTTGTACAACACGAGGATTTTATTCACCAGAACAGCGAGACCTGGTGCATTGTTTTCTTCAGCGCCGCCCTGGCGGTGTTTTCCAGGCTTACTGTTTCCCCGGAAAGCAGGAATACGGCGAAGTGGTTTCTGGTAGGACTACTATTGGGAGCAGTGCCTTTTGGCAAGCTACAGGGAGCGCCTCCGGCCCTGATGGCCACTCTTTGTATATATGTATACCTGTTCCGGGAATTACAGGGAAGAGAAAGATTGAGAGCTCTATTCGCCCTATCGGCGGGCGGACTCACTTTTTTAACGCTATTTGCCGGCCTTACGGCCTACCATGGAGCCTTCTTCGATTTTTATGATCTTTATATAAGAGGTAACCTGCACTACGCGTCTACCTTTGGGAGTGGATTTACGTTCCTGCCGGCTTTTTTATGGAACTGGGCCTGGCTTTCGGAAGTGATGATACTGTCGGCAATTGTGTTTGCTTTTACTTTTTTTGCGCTTGTCAGGGGGAGGATTGAGACCGCCCGGCAGAAATGGGTCGGTGTTATGATTGCCGCTATTATCTTAGGCGGAGCCTATGCGGTTGAGAGGGCCGGCCGTCCTTTCTATCATTATGTGCTGGTCTTTGTTTTTCCCGCCCTTTTCTTGCTTCTGGGGTGGAGCCTGAAGCAGTTGGAGGGTTACAAGTATCGGAGATGGCTTTTTTCGGCTGGTATACTGGTGATTTTGGGTCATGCTTTGCTGCTTAATTGGAAAACGTATAGCAGACTGATAGTCGGATTCCCCAGCCGGGAAAGCCTGAAGCTGGAAATAAAACCTGTCTCACAATATGTAAGTCAGCTTTTGAAACCGGGTGATTTTCTAACGGTTTACGGTTACTATAATGAAATATATGTAGAAACTCAGTTTCCTTCTGCGACCCGGATGGTAACGGCATATCAGCATTCGGTAGTCTGGCCCGAACTATACCTCCCTTACTATATCCGGGATCTTCTAGAAAAACGTCCTGTGGTATTTGTCGACGCACTTGATACACCGTATGAATACTGGCAGGTACAAACTGTCAGGCGTAGCTTGCATTCCTGGGAAAAAATTCCGGAAATCAGGAGTTTTATCACTCAAAACTATACGTTGGTCAAAGAGATAGACCGAAGCCGGATCTACGTCAGGAACGACCGGCTATAGTTGTCCCGTCTCAGTTCATTCCCTTAAAATCTGGCAAGGCAATCAGCTCGCCACCTTTAAGAGCAGATTCGTGTGAAAGGATCCCGACGCTCGTCCAGTTGGCCGACTGCCAGGCATTCGGAAAGGGGTCCCGGTCTTCGACCAATGCCGACAGGAATTCATGTACCAGGTGCGGATGCGATCCACCGTGCCCGGCCCCCTGCGTAAAGGAAAGATGCGTGCTGTCTTCGGCATCGTAAACCCCTTTTGTGGTGAAAGATTGAATTTCTTTCGGTAGTAAATGAGCAAAATCCGGGGTTTTAACGCGCTCCGGGATCTCGTGCTCGGGTTTTTTAGCGGTATGAATGACGGGATCTTCTCCTTCGATCAGCGGCCATTCAAACGATTTTTTACTACCGTATACCTCGAAGCTCTCCCGGTACTGGCGCGCGGTGTCAAACAACGAGCGGTAGACGTAGGCCGAAAGGTCGCTGTCTTTGAATTTAATATGGGCCGATTCTACGGCAAAAGGAGAATTATGGATCCTGGCAAGCTCCTCGCGGATTGTTCCTGAGCCAAAGCACGAAACATAGGCTGCTTCCAGCTTCAGAAGCGCTGCCACAGGTCCCACGCAATGGGTGGCATAATGCATCGGCGGAAGGCCCGGCCAGTAATCGGGCCATCCGTCCATATCCTGCTGGTGGCTCGCCTTCAGAAACTGCACTTTTCCCAGTTCGCCTTTCTCATAAAGGTCTTTGACAAAGAGAAATTCCCGTGCGTAGACCACGGTTTCCATCATCATATATTTTTTGCCGGTTTCCTTAGCCGTACGGACGATCTCAGCGCATTCTTCCACAGAAGTAGCCATCGGTACCGTACAGGCCACGTGCTTGCCGGCCCGGAGGGCTTTCAGGGTCTGTTCGGCGTGGTTCGGGATCGGGGAGTTGATATGAACGGCATCTATTTCCGGGTCGCGGAGAAGCTCGTCGTAATCGGTATAGCGGACGTCGATCCTGAAAGCATCGCCGACTTCGTCCAGCCTGGAGCGCGTACGCTGGCATATAGCGTACATATTAGCGTTTGGATGTCTTTGGTAAATAGGTATAAATTCAGCTCCGAATCCCAGCCCTACAATTGCAACGTTGATTTTTTTTGTCGTCATGATTAATGCGGGTAGATTTACGTAATATCATTCAAAAATAAACGGGAAGTATGAGGGTGCAAACAATTACGATTTAACAATTTTGTCCGGATAAATTAAGGAATATGATGATGGTTAGAAAAAAGTTTAGCGCTGCGGGAATAATGTTGCTCATTATTTCCGGCTCTTTTGCCCAGAAAATAGACCAGGGGGCGCTCCAGAAAATAAGGAAAGAAGGGCTTGAAAATTCACAGGTGGAAATGATAGCCCATCGAATTACGGACGTGTCGGGTTCCCGGCTGACGAACTCGCCGGGTTTTCAGCGCGCTGCAGGATGGGCCATCGGACAACTGACCGGATGGGGCCTTCAGAATGCGCGGCTCGAAGAATGGGGAGAATTCGGGAACGGGTGGGAGTTCGGGAAGAGCTATCTCGCCATGACAAAACCCTATTATATGCCTTTTATTGCGATTCCGAAGGCCTGGACCGGCAGTACGCCGGGCCTGATCAGCGGAGAAGCCGTGGTTGTGGAGCTCAACAGCGACGAAGATTTCGGAAAGTATACGGGGAAGCTGAGAGATAAAATAGTGCTGGTAAAAGGGGAAGACTTCAATGCAGGCCCTACCTTCAGGGCCGACGCCATTCGCCATAGCGCCGACGATCTCGAAAAACTGACAAACTCCGAGACTTTCGGCGGGCAGCGGTTTACGCCTGAAATGCTGGAGCGGTACAGGCAGATGCGCAATTTCCGGGCAAAGGTCGATAGCTTCCTGGTGGCGGAGGGGATCAGGCTCGAGCTGATCAGGCGTAACGGGCGTCATGGCACACTGTTTACCAGCAACGGGGCATCGTATCTCGCCGGTGCACCGGAAGCAGGTCCTGCTTTTGAGCTCTCAAACGAACATGCCGGGCTGGTGGAAAGGCTCTACCAGGGCGGGACGCCGGTTACACTCGAAGCGGAGGTGAAAACGCGGTTTTTCCGGGATAATACAAAGGCCGCCAATGTCATCGCGGAAATACCGGGCAGCGACCGCCGGCTACGGGAGGAAATAGTGATGCTGGGCGCCCACCTGGACTCGTGGCATGGCGCTACAGGTGCTACCGATAATGCGGCGGGTTGTATAGTAATGCTGGAGGCGGTAAGAATCCTTCAGGCAGCAGGATTGAAACCAAAGCGTACCGTTCGTATAGCGCTGTGGTCGGGAGAGGAGCAGGGGATACACGGATCGTCAAATTATGTAAGGAAAAACCTGGGCGACGCCGCCACCATGAAGCTGCACCCGGATCATGATAAATTTTCTGCCTATTACAACATTGACAACGGTACCGGCAGGATCAGGGGTGTATACCTGCAGGGTAACGAGGCGGTAAGACCTGTTTTTCAAAAATGGCTTGAGCCGTTTGCCGATATCATAGACAATCCTACCCTTACGTCGCGCAACACCGGTGGTACCGACCATCTCAGTTTCGATGCTGTCGGTCTTCCCGGTTTCCAGTTTATCCAGGATGGCATAGAGTATGGTTCGAGGACACATCACACCAACCAGGATCTTTACGAGCGCCTGGTCATGGACGACCTGAAGCAGATGGCGGTGATCGTAGCTGCATTTGTATACAATACAGCCCAGATGGACCGGAAAATACCAAGAAAGGAGCTGCCGAAGGCTCCTACCAGATAATATACCGGCTCAGAATTCCGAAAACGAGAAAAAGCAGCGCAAGCAGGCCTATGGCCGATGTTGCGATGCCTGTTCTTCTGTTGTTCAGCCAGCCGCTGATTCCTAAAGATGAAATGATAGAAACAAGCCCCAGCAGCAGGAGCTTTACAAGGCTTTGGTGGTGGGACCGGATACCGTCAGCCTCTTTGTTCAGGTCGATCATTGACCAACCCAAAGCAGATAACAGGAAGCACATCGAGGCAATCATAAATCCGGTTATCAACCAGAATTTTATTTTCTTCTCCGTGCCGAATGCAAGTATGGCACTTAAAAATGTGAACGAAAACCCGCCTAGAACCGAACTGACCAAAGCCAGTTGTTTGATACTTTCTTCCATTTGTTTGCTATGGTGTTTATAGCTTCTTTGCCGTCTTTTACATTGTTTGTAGTACAATCTATTGTACCTTAGTAAGTTAAAAATAATCAGTGATACTTCATCACTGCCTTACAAATAATTTTAGAGGCCCACTTTAGTAAGTTCCGGCAGATATGCAGCGAAAGAAACGCTCACTCACTTATGGCATCATACGTAATAGTGAATGAAGACAACGGGATCGACGCAGTTGAGATAATTGTGTTTGACAATTCCTCCGGATTGTATTAATTTGTGTGTCTTTAAGACAAAGTAATAAGATTTGAGTGCAATATGAGCTTTTTCCGGGAGATAGAGCAGAGCTTTCATGATATCCAGAGCAGGAGGAATTTCCTTTCCCGGACGAGCCTGGGGTTGGGGGCGGCTGCCCTGTCGACCCTGCTGAATGCAGATAAGACCTGGGCAGGAAAAGAAAATGTAGTTTCGGCACCTGAGGCAGACCTGCCGCTTGGCAAGCCGCATTTTTCCCCGAAAGTGAAGCGGGTGATCTATCTTTTCCAGAGCGGGGCGCCCTCTCAGCTCGACCTGTTCGACTATAAACCGAAGCTGGAGGAAATGTGGGGCCAGGATTTGCCTGAATCGGTCCGGAGGGGACAGCGCCTGACAGGAATGACCGCCGGTCAGAGCAAATTTCCGCTGGCTGCTTCCGCATTTAAATTTGACCGCTACCTCGACGGGAAAATGTGGATAAGCGAGCTGCTGCCCCATATTTCGCAGGTAGCCGGAGAGGCTACCTTTATCAGGTCCATGTATACCGAAGCCATCAATCACGATCCTGCGATCACTTTTTTCCAGACCGGCAGCGAGCAGGGAGGAAGACCGTCGTGGGGCTCATGGATCAGCTACGGGCTGGGGTCTGATAATAACAACCTGCCTTCGTTTGTAGTATTGTTGTCGAAAGGGCGCGGCGGTGACCAGCCCCTTTACGCCAAATTATGGAGCAACGGCTTTTTGCCTTCGGTCCACCAGGGCGTAGTTTTCCGCTCCGGGCCCGATCCGGTATTCTATCTGAATAACCCCGACGGGCTCGACAAAACCACCAGGCGGAGAATGCTCGATGCACTGGCTCAGCTTCATGAGATCCAGTATCAGAAGGTAATGGACCCGGAGATCAACCAGAGGATGGCCCAGTATGAAATGGCCTACCGTATGCAGACGGCCGTACCCGAGACCCTGGATATATCCAAAGAGCCCGACTATATTTTTGATATGTACGGCGAAGAATCGAGGAAGCCCGGTACTTTTGCTGCCAATTGCCTTTTGGCCAGAAAGCTGGCCGAAAAGGATGTGAAATTCATACAACTCTATCACCAGGGCTGGGACCAGCACGGTAATCTGCCCAAAGACATAGAGATTATGACCAAATCTGTCGATCAGGCCTCTGCCGCCCTTGTGATGGATCTGAAACAAAGAGGGCTGCTCGACGAAACACTCGTTATATGGGGTGGGGAATTCGGAAGAGGAGCATACTCACAGGGAAAGCTGACAAAGGAGAACTACGGACGGGATCACCATCCGCGGTGCTTCACCATCTGGATGGCAGGCGCCGGGGTGAAAAAAGGGTTCGTATATGGATCTACTGATGAATTCAGCTATAATATCACCGAAAACCCGGTCCATGTCCACGATTTCCAGGCGACGGTCATGCACCTGATGGGGATCAATCATGAGCAACTGATCTTCAAGCACCAGGGCCGCCGGTTCAGGCTTACCGATGTTTCAGGGAAAGTAGTGGAGCCTATTCTGGCGTAATTCCCTATCTTTGTCCTATGCTCCAGCACCGTAAAAAGGCCGTATTCTTCGATCTTGACCATACTTTGTGGGACTTTGACCGCAATGCCAGGGAAACACTTGAAGAGCTCTACTTCGTTTACCGGTTTGACGAAATATTCGGGACTTCCGGAGCCGACCTGTTTATAACCACTTATCATCAGAACAACCAGCGCCTTTGGGGGTTGTACAATACCGGACAGATAGACAAGGCGTCTCTCAGGGAAAGACGCTTCCGGGATACTTTTACCGATCTGGGAGCAGATCCCGAAGCTTTCCCGCAGAAGTTTGAAGAGGATTATCTCAGTATCTGTCCCCGTAAGCCGCATCTTTTTCCCTATGCACTGGAAACGCTGCAATACCTGAAAGGCCGGTACAGCCTGCACCTGATCTCGAACGGGTTCAGGGAAGCATGCACGGTCAAAGTCCGTTACAGCGGGCTGGCCGACTATTTCGACAATGTGGTGATTTCGGAAATTGTGGGTGTTCTGAAGCCCGATCCCGCCATTTTTGCGCATACTCTTGGAAAGGCGCAGGTCGTTGCTGCTGAGGCTGTCATGATAGGAGACAACCTGGAAGCCGACGTGAAAGGCGCTATGGGCGCCGGGATCGAAGCGGTGTATTTTAACCCCGAAGGAAAGCAGGATTCAGCCGGCCAACACCTGGATATAAGGTGCCTGTCTGATCTTCAAAAGCTGCTCTGAGCAGGAGAAAGCTTATTCCAGCTTATAGCCTCTCAGGAATTCTTCTATGCCCATTTTACGTTTTCCTTCCAGCTGCAGCTCTTTGATTGATAGCCAGCCGTCGCCTGTACGAAAAAGCAGGTACGTTTTTCCGTCGGTGGTATAGTGACCGGGCATAAAGGATTCTCCTGTCGCAAAATCCGTAATTTCAGTCCGGTAGATTTTGCAGTTGAGCCCGTTAACGGTCGTCCATGCGGCAGGGTATGAAGAAAGTCCCCTGACCAGGTTATGAATGGACTGCGTGGACCTTTGCCAGTCGATCTGCCCGTCTTCACGATATAGCTTTGGCGCTGGCAAAAGCTCTCCGGCAGCTTTTTGCTCCATCTGCGGATAATTGCCGGAAGCGATGGCCTCCACCGTTCTGACCACCAGTTCTGCCCCTTTTTGCATAAGCCTCAGATAAACATCTCCTGCCGTATCGTCGGGGTATACAGGCTCTCTTTCCTGGTAGATGATTTTACCCGTATCGATTTCCTTTTCGATCAGGAAGGTGGTGACGCCGGTTTCGGTCTCACCGTTGATTACCGCCCAATTGATAGGAGCGGCCCCCCTGTATTGAGGCAGGAGGGATGCATGTAGGTTGAACGTGCCGGATTTAGGCATAGACCATACTACTTCGGGCAGCATACGGAAAGCCACCACGACGAAAAGGTCGGCTTCAAGATCCCGGAGTCCCCGCAGGAATTCCTTGTCACGCAGCTTCTGAGGCTGCAGGATTTTCAAGCCTTTCGATTCGGCATAAACCTTTACCGGCGATGGCGTTAGCTTCAGGCCCCTTCCGGCGGGCTTGTCGGGTGCTGTTACCACCGCGGCTACGTTGTGTCCTGCTTCGACTAAAGCCTCCAGGCTCGCTACTGCGAACTCGGGAGTTCCCATAAAGACAATTTTGGGTGAAACCTGCATATATTCCTTTTTTCGTTGATGATGAGAGTACCTGCCTTGTTAATTTCACTTAAATCAGTGTAATCACAGAACGACAAACTCCCAAAACGAGTTAAATACTTGTATGAATTGTCAAATATTATTATTTTTGAATTTGGACGAATGAAAAATGAGAGATAAACTTAAAATAGTATTTCCCAGGATAAGAATTTAGACGCCCTACGAGAAGATGGCTTAACTTCTGTAGAACGGTTTGGTTACCGTTCTTTTTTTTTCGCCCAATACCAGTACGTTCATAAAACAACAGATTGCCGTAAAAATACGAGCAAAGAGATTCCGGCAGGTTTGGCCGGGCGTATTTTTCAAGACATCTGAAATCCGGAGACAGAAGAAGTAAAGAAGAGATTAACAGTATATTGAATATTAAACTCAAAATGGCAAAGGTATCGTATTACACAGAGGAGGGCCTTAACAAGCTGAAGGCCGAGTTAAATGAACTGAAAACGAAAGGACGCGCAGATATTGCAAGGCAGATAGCGGAAGCCCGTGACAAGGGTGATTTGAGTGAAAATGCCGAATACGACGCTGCCAAGGACGCGCAGGGTCTTCATGAACTCAAGATCTCCAAGCTGGAAGAGACATTGTCCAATGCCCGTATTCTCGATGAAAGCGAAATAGATACTTCTATAGTTGCTGTTCTTTCCAATGTAAAAATCAAGAATCTCAAGAACGGGATGGTGGTCACTTATACGCTGGTGTCGGAAGAGGAAGCGGATCTGAAACAAAGCAAGATCTCTGTCGGGTCACCGATCGGGAAAGGATTGTTAGGGAAAAAGGTCAGTGAAATTGCCCAGATACAGATTCCCGCCGGTCTTGTGGAATTTGAGATCCTTGATATTACCAGGTAGTCTTTAGTATAGCCCGGGGTGCGATATATTATAGGATGCGATATCGGGACCACCAGTGTAAAAGCGATAGCTTTTACACTGGATGGCGACATTTTAGCCAGCGAAAGTGCATCCTACCCTATGTTTCACCCGGAGCCCGGGTACGCAGAACAGGATCCTGATACCATTTTCCGCGACACCAGCCGGGTATTGGAGCGACTGGTGAGCGGCATCGGCGTCAGACCGGAAGGCATTGCATTCAGCTCGGCCATGCACAGCCTGATGGCGCTGGACGACGCAGGCCGGCCGGCTTCACCCCTGATGATATGGGCCGATAACCGCAGCGGTCAGCTGGCAGACGAACTCCGCAACTCGGAAGAGGGCAGGCAGCAATACAGGCGAACCGGCATCCCCATCCACGCCATGACGCCTGCCTGTAAATTGCTCTGGGTGCTGAAGGAAAAACCTCCCGGCTACTCCCGGGCGTCGAAATACGCCGGGATTAAAGATTACGTGATTTTCAGGCTGACCGGCGAATTGGTAACCGACTTCTCGATGGCAGCGGCCATGGGTCTGCTTAGCCTGGAAACGCTTACATGGGACGAGCAGACACTTTCGTTGCTGGAAATCAATGCCAGGTTGCTGCCCCGGATCGTTTCGCCGTATTTCAGCTCACGCATAAAGGACAGCAATTCAGGTGAGCTGCTGGCCGGTGTACCGGTTATCACCGGCGGCAGCGACGGGTGCCTCGCCAACCTGGGGAGCGGGGCCGCAGGAGGGGATACGCTCGCGCTTACCGTCGGTACCAGCGGGGCCGTGAGAAAGACCCTCGGGTTTCGCTATCTTGACAGGCACATGCGTACTTTCTGCTATCCGCTGGATCATGAAATGTACATTGTGGGTGGTCCGACCAATAACGGCGGGGTGGTATTCCAATGGCTGAAAGATACTTTTTTTGCCGATCTGTCTTTCGATGAAATGCTGGAAGGCGCCGCGCAGGTGAACCCGGGTGCCGACGGCCTTCTCTTTTTTCCCTATCTGCTGGGCGAACGCGCTCCTGTCTGGGACTCGAAGGCGCGTGGGGTGTTTCACGGAATAGACATAGAGCATACGCGTTTTCATTTTGCCCGCGCCGTGATGGAGGGGATCCTGATGAATCTTCTGGTGATCGGGAAAGTATTGACGGAAGAGAGCGCTGCCTCGGTTATTTATGCCAGCGGAGGTTTTGCCAGGAGCAGGATATTCGTCCGGATGCTTGCCGATATATTCGGAATGAACGTGGCTCTCAATGCCACCAGCGATGCCGGCTGCATAGGAGCCGCGATGATAGGGCTTCGCTCGCTGGGGGAGATCAATAATTTTGCAGAGGCGGGAAACTTTGTGAAGGTAAAAGAGACCATTTTGTTTGATCCGGAGCGCCACTACATCTACCGGGAGCATTTTACTAAATTCGAAAAACTGCTCTCCGCGCTGCCGCTTCGCCGCGAGGCATGAGCCGGCAATGAATTTTTGGGGATTTTGAGATAATTTTTTTGAAGTATGTTGCTATAAACCCCTTCAACCACTACTTTTGCAATCCATTTTAACAGGAATGGAAAAACGGCCAGGTGGTGGAATTGGTAGACACGCTACTTTGAGGGGGTAGTGCCCTTACGGGCGTAGGAGTTCGACTCTCCTTCTGGTCACAGTCAAAAAGTGCGTTTATGATTCATAGACGCACTTTTTTGTGAGCAATGGTATTGATTACGGCTCAATTTGCTTGTAGAAGACCCTAAGGGTCTGCTCTTTCTATGCCGAATCCAGCTATATCAATAATACAAGGACCTCCACAAGAAATAGGCTTGATCCGAATATTGTTAAAAAAAGTTAAAAGCTATTTACTGGTTTCCTTCCGGAAGATAAA
>CAZLGW010000048.1:0-34368 GCA_964559125.1 uncultured Cytophagales bacterium | reverse complement strand
AAACACGGGTTGGCTTATTTTATCGGATGTTAAAAACGTTTTGGACAGGAGTGGTTCAGGTATTCTTTGCATACATCTTCTTTCCCCAGGTGATACTGCGCTTCCGCGTAATTCAGCAGAACCTCTGCATACCGGATGAAAATCCAGGGAGAATTACCCTGGTTTTCCTGGCTGGGATTTACAATGGTTTCATCAATAAACTTACGAAGATAATAACCTGTAAGTGTGGCATTCCATCCAGACAACGCACCTTCATTGCTATCCTTTCCTCCCGGTAGGAATGTTTCCACCGGCCTGCCCTGGAATGGCGCCCCGTCATAAAAAATACAGTCATAAAAACGGGGGTCCCTGTTTACATAAGGGTTCTGGGGATTGTATGAAGGGTCTTCCCTTGGCAATTTCCCGCTAGTCATTTCGTAATCATCTATTATGTTCTGCAAAGGATGAGTCTGACCGAAACCGCCATACCCGTTCGGATACTGCGAGAGCTCAACCCGAACAGCCTGTGGATCGACCGAAGAATCAAATCCTCTCGACCAGATCACCTCCTGGTTGTAGCTGTTTTTCTTCAGGAACAACTCTTTATATTCCGGGTACAGCGAGTATTGGTTCAGATCGATCACCGCCTTCGCAGCAGCAGCGGCCTCCTCCCATTTGTTCATTGCATTACCCGGGTTGTTCAAAGGACTGGCCCAGTACAGGAGCGCCCTGGATTTGAGCGCCATAGCCGCTCCCTTTGTAATCCGGCCGAGATCAGCCGCAGCGTAGGTAAGTGGGAGTAAAGCGGCAGCTTCATCAAGCTCCTGAATTACAAAATCCATGCATTCCTCATAGGTATTGCGCGGTACGTTAAAATCATCGTTCAGCGTAAATGAGCTTTTGATCAAAGGCACGCCACCAAAGAAAGCAACCAGCTTGAAATAGGCGTGAGCCCTCAGGAATTTCATTTCGCCGATCATCCGGTTTCTGAGCGACTGGTCAAATTCTGCCTGATCAATACGATCAAAAAAGATGTTACAGTTGGTTATCACCGACCAGTAATTGAATCCCGCCGCTCCTGTCCACGAATCGAGAACCCCCAGAGAAGAAGGGGTAATGTTGCCCAGATTGATAAAATTGCTGCCGTCACCACGCTGAAACGACTCATCTGTCACCCCCGCCAGCCTCTGGTGCGCACTACCTGAAAAGCCTATGGGCATCTGCCGGTAGGTATTGCTGATAAAGGCGTCGATCAGATCCTTATCTTTCCATACGGCATCGTCAGAAAAACGGTCGAGCGGCGCCTTGTCAAGCACATCATTTATACATGAATAAAGCATAAGCGTCGCCAGGCCCGCTGCCAGCATAAACAATATCCTTTTCATAGGTTTTATTATGTTTTGTATCTTTTTCATGTGAGTAGCGATCAGAAAGTCAGGTTAAACCCGAGGTTGTAAATCTTGCTTTGAGGATAGTAGCCTCCCGATTGATTGCTGTTTTCCGGATCGTAGATCTTCAGCTTATCGATCGTAAAAAGATTGTTACCGTTAACAAAAAGCCGGAGTGCGCTGATCTTAAACCTAGACAGTAGCGACACCGGCAGATCATAACCGAGTTCAAGTGTTTTTAACCTTACAAAAGTTGTATTCATCAACCAGAAATCCGACAACTGGCCGTTCACTTCTCCGCCTGCTCCGGCTTCGATCGTCGGCAGCGTCGGATACTTTGAATCCATACTTCCGGGGGTGTAGCGATTTACGATAAACTCCTGCAGCGCATTGATCGCTATCCGGGCATTCTGATGGTAATACTGCCAGACCCTGGCCTGCCCTGCGAAGTTTGCCCACAACGATACATTCTTGTAACTCAGAGACATGTTGAGCCCGTAGGTAATTTGCGGAATATTGATTTTATCCATCATCACCATATCGGCAGCATCTATCTTGCCATCTCCATTAATGTCCTCATACTGCAGATCTCCCACTTTTGTTCCGGGATATACCGGACTATTGTCTACCTCGCTTTGTGTCCTGAATATGCCCAGTGCTTTGTAGTAGCGGGTGGCCCCGATCACGTGTCCTTCGGATTTTTGCCATTCGGGGATATTTTCAGCTTCGCTGATGTCGATGATCTTGTTTTTCGCGTAGCCCATATTCCCTGAAATATGGTACCTGACAGCCCCGATGGTATGGTTGGTAGACAGGGTCAGCTCAATTCCCTTGTTTTCTACAATCCCGATATTCTCGTTGGGGAGTTTAAGCCCGGTGTACACCGGCACCGCCAGGCTCCTGGTGGCCAGGATATTGGACCGGCGCTGCTTGAAGACGTCGATCGTGAAGCCGAGCCGGTTATTCCACATAGTTCCGTCCAATCCGATATTTGAACTGGTCAGCACTTCCCAGGTCATATTGGGATTGGGAGTAACGCCTACCGTCAACCCCTGGGAGAACGCTGACGGATATCCGAAATGGTACCCCTGGTTACCGAGTGTATACAGTGCCAGATGCTGGAATGCCGCAACTGCATCGTTACCCATTTTCCCGTAGGAAGCCCTGAGCTTCAGCTCATCCACGGCATTCAGATTGGCCATAAATCCTTCCTCGGAGATACGCCAGGCTGCAGAAAGTCCGGGAAAGAACCCGTACTGCTTGCCAGGAGGGAAGTTGGAGGATCCGTCATACCTGAAATTGAAATCCAGCAGGTACTTATCTCTAAATCCGTAGCTTATCCTTCCAAAGAAATTGCTTCTCCCGCTTTCAGACCTGATACCGGTTGTCGACTGGTCTACCAGGCTACCTGCAAACAACTCGTCTATTGCAAAAGAAATGAAATCCTTCCGGGACGCTGAAAAGCTGCGGCTGTTGTTAAGCTGCTGCTCCATAGCGATAAAAGTGTTGAAATCATGGTCTCCAAATCGCCTCTCGAACTTCAGCCTGAGGTTGGTCAGCGCGCTGGTACCGTTGCTAAAGCTTTCTGTCAGCACCGGTTTCAGGATCCCACCGCCCGGTTTGGCAATGTACTCATCATTTATTTTGTCATAGTCGTAGACCGTCCAGGGAGTACGCCAGTTTTTGTTCGTCGCCACGTCATTGCTATAGGCAAAATACCCGTCTACGCCCAAACCTTCCAGCCAGGCCAGATTAATGTCAAAAGTTGCTTTGGTAAGAAATCGCTGCGTTCTGTCATTGATATTGCCTGTGGCCGAAGTCGCCATGACGGCAGGGTTCTGCCCATTTTCTATCCCCGACGACGGCAGCCCGTTAGGCCAGTATACCGGCACGAAAGGCACTTGCCACAGCCGCTGAAAAGTTGTCGAGGTATTGAATGACGGATAATTTCCGTTATCAAGGCCCGCGTTTATATCCAGCCCGACTTTAATGTTCTTGCTGACATCGGCGTCAATATTGGATCTGATGGTATAGGATTTGAAATTGAGGCTACCGTTTTTAAATATTCCGCCCTCGTTGGAAAATGATCCCGACACCGAGAACCTGAGATTTTCCGACCCGCCCCTAACGTTCAGATTATGGCGGCTCTGCGTTGTGGCTTTCCTGAGCACCTCTCCAAACCAGTCCGTATTCGGATAGTTAAGCGGATCGCTGCCGTCAGCGAATTTCCTTATTTCCTCTTCCGTATATCTCGGCCCCTGCCCTGCCTTGATCTGCAGTTCATTTACATACTCGGCATACTCCGCCGAGCTCGCCATCTTAGGCAACCGGGTAGGTGTGACAATTCCCTGGTTGAAAGTATATTCAATAA
This sequence comes from uncultured Cytophagales bacterium, assembly GCA_964559125.1. Taxonomy (GTDB): domain Bacteria; phylum Bacteroidota; class Bacteroidia; order Cytophagales; family Spirosomataceae; genus Ravibacter. The sequence continues at coordinate 30,630 of CAZLGW010000048.1, read as the reverse complement.
CCGGCTTACCGGCCTTTCCACGCTTGGTAGTGATCAGGATCACCCCGTTGGCGGCCCTTGCTCCGTATATAGCGGCGGAGGCATCCTTTAAAACCGAGATGGATTCAATATCGTTGGGATTGATACGCTGCCATCCCGAAACTCCCTGGACCCCGTCTACAACAACCAGCGGACTGGTATTACCGGTCGTACTTTTCCCCCGGATCAGAATTCCGGAATCATCCCTGCCCGGCTCTCCGGTCCTGTTGGTCGTCACCACTCCGGGCATCATCCCGGCCAGTGAATTGGAAAGGTTTGTCACCGGGCTCTTTTTTACTTCGCTGCTTGACATGCCTGCCACAGCTCCGGTAAGCGTTACTTTCTTCCGGGTACCGTAACCGACCACCACCACTTCCTCAAGATTTTTCTCGTCTACTTCAAGCGTAATATCGATGCTGGTCCTGTCTCCTATCTCTATTTCGCGGGTAATATACCCTACAAATGAAAATACCAGTACCGCTTTCTCATCCGGCACTTCCAGCGCAAATGCCCCGTCGACATCCGTAATGGTACCCTGCTGCGTCCCTTTCAGCAATATGCTTACGCCCGGCAGCCCCTCTCCGTTTTCGCTGGTGACCCTCCCTTTCACCGGAATCCGCAGGGGAAGTTCGGCCGGATTTTGCAATACGGCTTCGGAAGCCGCAGCGGGCGGCTGAGATGGTTCTAATTGCAGGACGATCTTATTTCTTACTATCCTGTAGGACACCCTGTTTGGCCGGAACAGCTCATCGAGCACTTCGGCGACTGTCTTGTTGGTAACCGACAGGGAGACTTTGTGATTGACCGGCACTAACTGTACACTATATACGAACCTTACATTGGCTGTGGATTCCAGCTCCGACAGAATGGTCCGGATTTCTTTCTGCTCAGCTTTAAAAGTTACTTTTTTCCTGAGCAATTCCTGTGCGCTGACTGCGTTCCCGTAAGTATTGGCAGCAGCAACGGCAATAATAATTAGTTGCAGGAAGGACATTTTCATAACAATACCCAACGGCGTTTTGAATTGTCTTAGCTTCTTCATTGTTTTGTTATTGTTTAAATCCTGTGAAGATTTGACAAAAAACTCCCTGTTTCATTTTTCCAGAATGAAATGACTGATATTGAAATATCGGAAGTCGGGAGCCGGCCGGAAATGTTTGCCGCATTTCCGGCCTTTTTTATTACAATCGCTGATTTATGTAGGTCGTCTCATCATAAGGTTAAGGTTTAGAGTTTAAATTATTACAAATCACAGCCCTCGCCTGTCATCATTACTTTACCGTCAACTACTTCAAAGCCGGCGTTTACCGCCGCGCAGATGACCTCCAGCTTACCATAAAGGTCGTCTTTTGACAGGTCTGCCGTAATCCGGCAGTTGTTTAGTTTCCTGTTGCTTACCTCTATTTCAAGGCCATATGCTTTTCCCACCTTCTCCAATACCATAGACAACGGTATTTCCCTAAAGTCGAATGCATCAGGTTTGTGGTAATCCTCTCCTTTTTCTATGATCCGCGGTTCATCAACCAGCCCGGTAACGTACCGTTCGTTTTCGGCATAGTAGGTAACTTTTGTATTTGGAGTCAGCATTACACCGTTTTGGACGGAAAACCCGGCCCTCCGGTTGCTGCCAACCGTTTTTTCAACTATTACTTTCCCGGTGATAACCGCTACCTCTATCGCACCTGATCCTTCATTTTTCCGTATTGTGAAACTGGTACCCAGTACTTTTGTCACAATGTCGTCGGTGTATACCAGAAAAGGCTTCTCCGGGTTGCGGGCCACGTCGAAAAACCCGCTCCCCTTTAAATAGACGATGCGTCTGTCGCGGTCAGGTTCTTTTGAGTAAAATAAGACAGAGCCAGGGTCCAGTGTGACGCGGCTTCCGTCCGGCAGCATGATCTCCTTCTCCGCGGAAGTATCATTTGAAATCTTTTCGAGCCGCGAAATCTCGGAATCGGAGATACCGGATATCACGGACTGCTGCAGAGAAAATGTCCTGTAAAACATCAGGGCTGCTACCAGCAGGACAGAAGCAGCCGCAATTTTGAAATAATCAGATTGCCACCATCTTCTTTCCACGACAGGAGAATATACCGGTTCCTGTCGCATTCTGGACCTGATATCCTGCCACATCTCTTTCTTCAGTTCTTCCTCGTCCAAATCCGCCCGGCTCTCTTCTTCAGGCTGCACGGCATCATACCATATATCCATGGCATGTTTTTCTTTTGTTGTCACGGCGCCTTTCTGGTACCGCTCCAGCAACCTTATAAACCCTTTCAAGTATCTCCTCATAACGCCAGGCGAGAAATTAATAATCAGTTTCACTTCCTGATAACTAAGTACCGCCGGAGAGCAACTACCGCAAGAAAACTTATGACTTATTAGAAAATTTATGCCATGCAGACACTAACGCCTGCATTTTATTGAAATTATCATACCTGCTGCAAGCACATATCAGGCCAGCCCGGGGAAAGTAACATACAGAATAAGGAGACAGATCATATAATCCTTCAAATACCCGCGCATCAGTCGTAAAGCCTGGGTGATGTGGTATTCTACGGTGCGTTCAGGTATTTTAAGAATCTCTGAAATTTCACCGGCCGACCTGTGCTCAATCCGGTTCAGCCTGAATATGTGTTGTATCTTGGGAGGAAGCTGCTCTATCCCTGCCATTATAGCCCGCTGGAGCTCCTGAAAGGCCAGCGTGTCTTCCGTATTACGGTCGGTCTCCGATGCCTTTCCGAATACAGACAGCTCATATTGCTTTCTGACAATCTCTTTCCTTATAAAATTCAGGATATTGTATTTTACGGCACTGAAGAGATACCGGTCCAGTTCGTCGATATGTACTTCTCCGCGCCTGTACCATAAATCCAGGAAAACATCCTGTATCAATTCTTTCGCGTTTTCCTGCGACCCGACTTTTTTGACAGCCATCCGGTAAAGTTTATGCCAGTACCGGTCGTAAATTTCCTGAAAGGCCTGCTCATCCCCTGTTTCCAGAAGCAGAACCAGTTCAGTATCACTTACAATTGTGTCTTTCATCGTGTTCAAATCTCGACTGTATTAACAACCCGTCACAAGATGACGGAGTATCTAAAATACCCGCTATCCGTCCAACGTTTGAAAAGTAGTCAAGAAAAATCACATAAACAAAAATTGACAGGAAGGGAATCATATGTTAATAAAGCCGGTTCTCACTAGAATATATTCTAGAACAACCGCATCTGCTCCGGCTTTGGAGGCTTCTTTACTACCTGGATAGTTTCTATCAACGAGGCCGGGATCTCTCCTACAAACCTGGAAACGGATTTTTCTTCTGTCTCCCCGAAACCTTTACGTCGTTTGGCATTCGTGATGAACAACGCGTCTCTGGCACGGGTGAGCGCTACGTAAAACAATCGCCGCTCTTCTTCGATGTCCGTGTCTTTCCTGCGGACAGGCGTAATACCCTCTTCGGCTCCCGCAATGAAGACCACCGGGAATTCGAGCCCTTTGGAAGCGTGAAAGGTGAGCAGGTTGACAGCGTCGGCTTTCATCCGGGCTACATCGGTATAGGTATCCAGCAGCAGCTTGTACAGGAATTGCTCAATATCAGCCCCGTATTCCCTGGCAATACCCAGGATCGCTTCCTTACGGAGAAGGCCGGTATCGTCCAGCATTTCGTCGGGGATGAACTTCTCAAAAATGAATTTAACGGTGTTTTCCGCTCCCAGCTTTGCAAAATCTTGTCTGTCCAAAAGTGCGGTGAAACGTTGGGCTTCGGGATGTGCCGTGAGGAAATCCCGCTTTTCCTTTTTACCCATCCTGAAGCCGTGGGTCAGCAAGCTGTCGAGGGCAATCATGTCTTTTGCATCCAGGTATAGCTTTATCGCATCGGTGATGAGGTGAAAAGGATAATCCGAAAGAAAAGAAGTCGCATCGCCGAAACGTACAGGAATGCCCGATTGCTTAAAGGAGGCAAGCAAAGACCTGCCTACGGCGCGTGTCCGGAACAGCACGGCTATATCGGAAAAACCGTAGCGCCCGTCTTCCTGCGTATCACCCCCGGTCAGGTGGTGGAATCCGCCTACCAGCTTTTCGATTTCGCTGACAATGAAGGCGGCTTCTTTGTATTCGTCGTCTGCAGTAAAAAGTTTTATTTTATTAGTCATTACTCTGTGTTTTATCCTCTCACTGCTATCAACTCCGAAGGCCTGCGCTGCGTATTATTGCGGATAACCGCCGAGGCTGCTTCCACAATATACCCTGAAGAGCGGTAATTCTTCCTTAATGTAATTTCCTCAGCCCCGAAATCCTCGCTGAACCGGAAAAACAACCCCACATCTGAGCCACGGAAGCCGTAAATACTCTGATCCGGATCTCCGATGGCGAATACCTGCTTACCCGTTGCCAGCAATTTCAAAAATTCGTACTGCAGCGGATTGATATCCTGCAGCTCATCGACGGCAATGTACTGATAGCGGTCGCGGCAGGCCTGCAGGTACCGGGGTTCGGCCTTCCACAGGCGTACGACCGCACCGATGATATCGGCCAGGTCAATACCCCCGTTCTGCCGGGTAAAATCGCGGTAGACAGTGGCAATCCGGGCTATTTCGGGACCGCTCTCTTCACCGTTACTTTCAAAATAACCGCCCAGCTCTGCAGATAACCTGGTAATTTCTTTTTCCTCCTTATCCGGGAAGAGCATTCCGAGGATCACTTCACGGCTCTTCCCGTCATACACCCTGACCAGCTTTTCATCGTATTCCTGCAGAAAGGCAAAACAGATCGAATGGAACGTGCCCGGCGTGATACCCCGTGACTGATCTTCCAGCACAACTGCCAGTCGTTCTTTCATTTCGTCGGCCGCTTTGTTGGTAAAAGTCACCGCCAGGATCTCCTCCGGCCTGGCATTTCTTTGCTGAATGCAACGGGCAATCCAACTGATAAGCGTTTTGGTTTTCCCTGTTCCGGGACCTGCCGTTACCAATACAGCGCCTTCTGCCCCACAGGCCGCCTGCTGTTCTTCATTGAGCGAAGGAGCACTGTTTTCTGCTACAACATCCGGAGGCTGCTCCTGCTTAGCCAGGACTGTTTCTTTCTTTTTGCGTTTAGGGGTGGTATCCGCCATCATACCGAACAGGTTCATCTGCCCGGTGAGCTGCGCCAGCTCGCCTTCCCCAAAAATCTTAATGACGCCGTATTCGCCGTCGTAGCCTCCCTGAGGGTTTACCTGCCGGGTGCGCATACGCCTGATAGCTTCGGCGACCACCACACCCGCTTTCTTCTCAATGTCTTCAATCGGCGTTTCTTTCAGCAGGGTAAATTCATTCCCGAAGGCGGAAATAGTCTGCTGGAACGATTGGTTTACGGCTTTGCTGGAAGGTGAAACACTTTTGATCTCGGCCAGTATCTCAGGCAAAGGGATAATATAGTCAAAACCGGCAGCACCTTCGGGCTTCTGAGGCTGCTCGCGGTCGGATAGCTCGGTGACGCGGTGTAGCACACCTATAGTAAGCGGTTGCCCGCATTTCGGACAGATATTCCGGTGTTTTAAGCTCTCTTCCGGCTCAAAGCATACGTCGCATTTGCGATGGCCGTCCATGTGGTATTTGCCTTCTTCGGGAAAGAACTCGTACGTCCCCAGGAATCCTTTTTTGGTTTTCAGTGCGTCGAACAGGCCGTAGTAGCTTCGCTCGGTATCGAACAGATTGGCTTCCCTCCCTAATTTTTGCGGGGAATGCGCATCTGAGTTAGAAACCAGGGTATACTGATCGAGCATACTGAGCCGCCAGTTCATTTCAGGGTCGGACGACAGGCCGGTTTCCAGTGCAAAAATGTGCCCTGCCAGGTCACGGAAGCATTCCCGCACACTGTCATACCCCGATTTGGAACCAAACATCGAAAACCAGGGCGTCCAGATATGGGCCGGGATCAGGTGCGCATCATCGGATGTTTCGAGCACGATCTCCAACAGATCGCGTGAAGGCAATCCAAGGATAGGCCGTCCGTCGGCTGCCAGGTTCCCTATTTGTCCCAGCTTTGCGTTGATCCGGGCCACAGTCTCAAAGTCAGGCGCATAGACACAGTTATGGTTCTTGCGTACTTTGTCGCCCTGCTTGTAGATGGAGCTTATTTCTGACGTAAGGCAGAAACGCACGTCGATATCGTCACAGGCAAAGCCGGGGACATCCTTTTTCGGCGGATTCTTGAGGCGGAAGAAACCGGTTCCATCCGGCTCCAGCTTTTCCCTAAGCTCTTTGAACCACAACGGATGGGTAAAATCGCCCGTTCCTATCACATTTATGCCCTTGATACGCGCCCATTGGTAGAGGGTTTCCAGGTTGAGATCCCTGCTTGTGGCCCGGGAGTAGTGAGAATGCAGGTGTAGGTCGGCGATATAAAACATAAATATCCGGCTTTTGACCAAATTTAATCAAAAGCCCGGTTAGCTGAAGGAAATCAGCTGCTTTTTACATTGCAGGCTATTCGCTTCAACGTTTTACATTTGTCATCATAACAAGAAGGCCCGGTTAACCCACCCATTGCCGGCAACAGATTACCTGGCAATTTATTTCGTAACCTGATAATCAACCGCAATGACTCCGTTATTCAAAAAACTGAACTTTAAAAACCAGGAGGCGATTCTGGCGGTCAATCCGCCGGAATCGTTTGAAAGCGAGCTCAAGGCGATGGCTGAGTTTGCTACGGTATACAAAAACGAAAGCGATATACCCGCGATTGATTTTGCCATCGTATTTGTGACCCGGCAAAATGAGATCGACGAGAGTATCCGGAAAATATACCCCAAACTGAAAGGGGATGCCACGCTTTGGTATTGTTACCCCAAAGGTTCATCCAAAAAATACAAGTGCGATTTCAACAGGGATACCGGCTGGGACGGGCTCGGAAAATCCGGCCTTGAACCGGTAAGGCAGGTAGCTATTGACGAGGACTGGAGCGCTTTGCGGTTCAGAAGGGTTGAATTTATAAAGACTATGATACGAAATTTTGCGATTTCGGATGAAGGGAAGAAAAGAACGGGGAAATAAATACCATGAAAAATCAAAACTGAATTTTGATTTTTCATGGTAAATTATGCAGCTAAGTTTTCGCTCTCCAAAAGAATCCCTCTAATCCCTAATCCAGCACCAACTCCCTTAACACTTCGGCGGTAAAACCTTTCAGCTCGCCGACACGCTCCTCGCGGATTTTTAACGGCCATGAAGGATCGGCAAGCAAAGGACGTCCGACTGCCACCAGGTCGAAATCACCACGATCCAGGCGGTGCAGAAGCTCATCGAGCGAACTCGGACTTGAACTCTCTCCTCTAAACGCAGCAAAAAATTCCCCTGTCAATCCGACGGAGCCGACGGTAATAGTTGCCTTTCCGGTCAATTTTTTGGCCCATCCTGCGAAGTTGAGATCGGAGTCCTCGAACTCCGGCTCCCAGAACCTGCGCTGCGAGCAATGGAAGATGTCGACGCCCGCGTCGGCAAGCGGGTTCAGCCAGGCTTCCATTTCCTGAGGCGTTTGGACCAGCTTGTTGTTGTATGCAGAAGGCTTGAACTGGGACAAACGAAGGATCACGGCGAAGTGCTCCCCTACCTGCCTGCGTACTTCTTTGATCACCTCGATGGCGAAGCGGCTGCGTTCCGGCAACGTCTTCCCGCCGAAAATGTCCGTACGTTGATTCGTCTCGTCCCAGAAGAACTGGTCGATAAGATAGCCATGCGCGCCATGCAGTTCCAGCGTATCAAAACCCAGCCTTTTGGCATCAGCAGCAGCCCGGCCGAAGGCAGTGATGGTGTCTGCAATGTCGCTGTCTGTCATGGCTTTGCCATTTACAAAACCCGGCCTCCCGATACCCGACGGACCTTCAAACGGTTCGGGCGGCAGCCAACCCGAGTGATGGTTGTCCATAACGCCCATGTGCCATAACTGCGGGCCCATTTTTCCACCGGATGCATGCACCCGGTCGATCACGTTCTTCCATCCTGCCAGGGCTTCTTCCCCGTAAAAATGCGGGACATTGGGGTCATTGGAGGAAGATACGCGATCAATTACGGTACCTTCCGACAGGATAAGACCGACTTCGCCCTGTGCACGCCTGGCGTAATAGCTCGCAACGGCGTCGGTAGGAACGCCATCCGGCGAAAAAGAGCGCGTCATAGGCGCCATCACGATACGATTCCTCGTATTCAGTGATTTCAGGCTGAAAGGCCTGAAAAGTGAATCAGATTTCATAATTAAGAGAGACAGATGATTTATTAAGAGAGATAGATGATACTAATTAAAAGACAGATGGTAATTAAATCTCAGTTTGAACAAGCTTGCTTAGAGCCTGAAAAGCCTCCTCGTTACGCTGGTAATACGTCCACTGGCCGACACGGGTGGATTTCACAAGCCCGGCCCGCTGCAGGATCGACAGATATTCCGATACCGTGGATTGCGTCAGCCCCGCCTTCTGCTGTATCTGTCCGACGCAGACCCCGTGCCGGAAATACTCAGTCTCCTGTCCGGGAAAATTTGCCTCCGGTTCTTTAAGCCAGTTCAGGATGTCCAGCCTGGTTTTGTTAGAAAGCGCTTTAAATATTTCCAGATGATCCATTTGATTGATATATCGATTTTTCCCGATATACCTATTAACGAACCAGCCATGTCAATAGTTCCACGCGGTTTGCTAATTTTAGAGATTACCTGCCTATATTTTACTTTACTCCTTCGCCATGTATTTTACCTGCCTACACACCATCGGATTATACGGCGAATAAACTACATTTGTCCTGTAAACTTTTAATACTATGCCAAACCATACAATACATCAGGGCCGTAACATAAAGCGTTTCCGCGAAATGCTGGGTATCAAGCAGGATGCCCTCGCCTGGGAGCTGGGAGAAGAGTGGAACCAACAAAAAGTATCCCTTATCGAGCAAAAGGAAACTATAGAAGCTAGTCTGTTGCAACAGATATCCTCCGCACTGAAAATACCGGTGGAGGCGTTTCAGAATTTTGATGAGGAGCAGGCCGTTAATATTATAGCCAGTACTTTTGATAATGGTTCGATCGGCTATAATAGAGCTGATGTACAGCACTTTAATTCCATCGAAAAGTTTGTCCAGTTACATGAGGAAAAAATGGCCCTTTATGAAAGGATGCTGAAGGAGAAGGATGAAATGATGGCAAGACTGGAGCGATTGACAGAAGGTAAAAAGTAGTATAGGAACGTACTTCTGGCAGACTACCGATGGATGAAATGGTCATCTATCCCATCAATAGATATGGAAACTACTTCGAAAATTAAGCGGATAAACCTATGGCTATCACAGACAAAAAAAACAGATCGGAATCTAAGCAAGCCCACCCACTCGACAAAAAATTCCAGACAATCGAAGAGGCGGCCAATGCCAAGACGGACTACCTTGTAAATCACGTGCTGAAGGGATACGATCTGTCTAAGCTTAAAAAATAATCATTCAGCCCTTCTTAATCGCTTCCACAAACCCGCAGTGGAAAAGTGCGTTTCAAATCTCATAAAAATTCTTCACAGAATTCCCGCTCTTTCGCGTCTTCAGACGCTGAAAGCGCAATAACAGGTCTTCGACCTGTATTGAGAAAACCGTTTTCTCAGTCATAGACCCGATTTCACTATCACTATTTGAAAAACAGCATTTACTACTTACCTTTGACGTTAGTAACGCGAAACGGTATTATGATTATTTCTTTTGGCTCAAAGGAGACGGAACAAATATGGAACGGCGTTCACATTAAAAAGATACCGTCTGAAATTCAGCATATCGGACGCCGAAAGCTCAGAATGCTGCATAACTCGCAAGATATCGCAGATCTGCGGATCCCTCCTTCCAACAGGCTGGAAAAGTTGTCAGGAAATCTTGAGGGGTTTTATAGTATAAGGATTAATAAACAATGTAGGATTATCTTTCAGTGGGACAAAGGAAATGCAAGCGAAGTAGAAATAGTCGATTATCATTGAACATAAAGAAATGGAAAAGCTCCCCAATATACATCCCGGAGAAATTCTGTATTGCGAATTTCTGGAACCCCTGGGAATTACGTCCTACCGGCTTTCGAAGGACTTGAAAATCCCCCAGACCAGAATTTCTGAAATCATCAAAGGAAACCGCAGGATTACAGCTGATACTGCCCTCCGGTTGAGTAAGTATTTCGGTAATTCGCCCAAGTTCTGGCTTGGTCTTCAGAATGATTATGACATCGAGGAGGAGGAAAAAAGCAGCTCGGAAGAACTGAGTGAGATCAGGAAATTCGAAAGCCAGAATGTCGCCTGATACAACGTACCGACCGCATGGTCAATAAGATAAGGCCCTCGCGGGTGAAAAACGCATTTGCCCCTGCCTCAAAAAACTGAGACAGGGGCAAGAAACAGGCCAGGATCTGACGCCTATTCGATTATCTCCGCTTTGATATCATCCAGGAAGATCCGGTTCGTATTGGGCGTTTCGCTGCGCAGGTCGAAGGCTTTGGCAAAAAACCTGATCTGCGTCTCGGCAGTGGCTCCGGTGATGGTAAAAGTAAATGCCCTGGCCGGGTCCCATATGTCATTTACTTTGCCTTCGTTGTCTTCCGGCTGGGTATTGGGAACATTTTCTACCTTGATCAGGCTCACGCTGGGCGTACCGGCGCCGAGCACTTCTATGACCAGATCGCGGGAGTCGATCACTGTCCCGGCTGCCGAAACATAGGCTGCAGCTTTGAATGTCACTTTCAGGTTTTTCGTTCCGGTAATACCCGATAGCTTGGGCGAAATGATGTCGCCGCCATAGCTGGTTTTGCCGAGTTTGACAAAACCCTGGCGGGCATAGCATGGCCTGTCGTTGCTGAACGGATTGAGCGAGCTTGTCCAGCCACGGTTCTGCTGCTCCGGTGTCCAGTTCGTGATGATGGTCTCGCCGGTGGTGGTATAGGGTACCGCGCTGCCGTACGACAGCCAGCTGAAGTCTTCTTCCAGCACAATGGTGCCGGGCGACTGCACGAGGTTGATCACTCTCGAGACCGACGGGTGGTCGGTTGCCGTAACCGTCAGGGCTACCGACCGCTCCGGACCATTGTTCGATGCCGCGGTAAAGGTGATGGCGGTAGGTGTGACCGAGGTTCCGGAAATCCAGTCGTTGTCAGCCAGGGTATAATTCCAGTTTACATTGGAAGCAACCTCTACCACAAACGCTCCACCGGTAGAGGGGACGGTTACTGCGTCGGGTAAATTGATGTAAGGTACATTGGCGTCCTGCTCCACGCGGAAAAGTACGGGCTGCTCTACCCCGTCGACGACAAAGGCAAAGTTCATGATACGCTGCTCGAAGCCTCTGTTGGCACTCACAATAATTTTGAAAATACCGTCGTCATCGCCCTCGTCGGGAAATGCCTTCACCCAGTTGCCTTCTTCTTTCGCCACTATTTTCCACGGGCGGTTGGCGCGCACCACATAACTTTCGGTTTTACCCGCTACCGGCGACGTCATCCCGGTCGGGCTGCCTTCGATCGCGAAGGCGGGATCGCCCTTCACGCCGTCGTCCTCCTTGCATGACTGCAGGAAAAATGCGCAGGCAAAAATGATCGCAGCGGCAAGCGCTCCTGCGCGCATCACTGAAAAGATATTATCCGGTTTCATAGTTCCTATTTTGAAATTGCCTGCTTACTCCACCATACGGGTGTTTTCATACTATTATCGCCGCCCATGGCGCTCAGTGCCTCCGTCACGTTGGCATTGTTGGTAGACATCGTGGTGTTGGGGTACCCGAAGCGCGTAGGCAGCACACGGTCGTTATAGATTGTGCCCTCCCCGATCGTCAGCACGGGGTAGCCCGTCCTGCGGTACTCATGATAGGCTTCCATACCTACCCAGAAAAGGGCCAGGTATTTCTGATTTCCCAGAAATTGGGCCTTGTCGGTAGCCAGATCCCATGAACCGAGCGGCGAGGCGAGGTAGGTAGCGATTTCAGCCTGGGTAATGGACGTCGGCGTTTCCGAATAAGCGCCTTGTGCCGACCATTTCTGCATGGAAGCCGTCAGGCCGGCTTCATAGTAGCCTTTTGCTGCCTGTTCGCCGCCGGGTATCAGCCCTTTGAGGGCGGCTTCGGCAAAGATCAACTGCACTTCGGCGTAATCCATATACGTGGCGGGCGCATCCCTGCGACAGAAAACCCTTTGATTAAGCCATGACGTTCCCCTGTCTACGACACTACGCTCCTCATCCGTACAGCCCGACTTCGTACCGATCCAGATGTTATCCGGGTTGACCTGCGTAACCGTGTTTTTCTTACCGATAATCGGCAGGCGCGGATCGACATATATCTGATTCCCGCTTGCATCCGTCTGCACGGTCATGCCGATAAGCTGACGCGTAAGCTTTCTTCCGCTCGAGGTGAACTCGCTTTCTGTCGTTAGCCCGAAATTGCTGATGTACGGGTCATTCCCCGAAAATTTGACGGTAGCATTATCTGCATTCGAGGTAAAGATCGGGTACTTGCCGGAGTTGTTCAATATCTCGGTGATCTTAGCGCCCGCGTTCATTTCGGTTCGGCCGCTCACCCTGCACAAAAGCCTTAGGTAGAGTGAATTATTAAATTTTCTCCAGGCCGCCATATTGCCACCATACATACCATCCATAGTTGGGGTCTCAAAAACGGGATTTGTCGCATAAATGTCATTTGCCGCCTCCAGGTCCGCAAAGAGGAATTCGTACACTTCTTTCTGCGTATTGAATTTCGGCGTAATGGTTCCCCCGAGTTCCCTTCCGGTAAACGCTTCCTCGTACGGAACGCTTCCGAACATATCCGTCATATTGGAAAAAAACAATACCTTAAATGTTAGTGCAATTGCTTCCAACGATCTTTTATCCTGCTGCTGAGCCAACTGGTACATGTGGTTGACATTGTTACCGTAAGTAGCATAATGGTTCCAGAAGCCGTACCAGTCTCTCGAATCTTCCAGGAAATACAAATGTTCCCGGCGGGTAACACCGCCCGTAAATGCGGTAAACTGGATCAGCTCGTTGTTGTAGTACCAGGTACGGTTCAGCCATTGGTTGGCGGAATTGTACAATATGGGCTCGAACATACCCGAAGCCTGGATCATACCCACCGTTGTGCGGTTGGGATTGGTGTTGATCTCCTCAAAGTTATTGGTACATGCACTTAGCAATCCCAATACAAGCCCGTATGTAATGATGTATCTTAAACTTCTCATCGGTATATAATTGATGTGATGATAAACTGCCATAGCTAAATTGCTAAAACGACAATCTCAGGTTAACGCCCTGGGTACGCGTCATCGGGTAGGTACCGGCTTCTATGCCGTTGAAAACGTTGGTACCCGTCATCATACCTCCTTCAGGGTCGAATTGCGGCCATTTGTCCCACGAGAAAATATTGGTGGCAAACACCGAAATGCTCCCGCCCTGGAGGAAGCCGGTCCTTTTGCAAAACGCAGCCGGGAAATTATATTCAAGCCTCGCCTCCCGGAACTTCAGGAAAGAGGTACTGAACGTATGCGCCTCGCCGTTATAGCGGTCGAGCGTAAGGGCCTGGTAATACGTATAGATATTGCTCGTTACCGTATTATTAGGCTTATATAACCCTACGCCGTTTGCATCTTCCGAAACCAGGTTGACGCCCTCTGCCACGATACCGTCATACCGGCCTTCCAGCGAATTCTTCAGCTTGCCCTGGTACGACAGGATACCGTTGGTTACCGAGAACCTGTTGCCGCCCCACTGGTAGTTGAACATCATATTCAGCGTAAAATTTTTGTATTTGAACGATGTATTGAAACCGCCCCGCCATTCGGGATTTACCTTACCCAGGTAATGATCGGCTGTCGATACCAGCGATGGCAGACCGGTGTTTGCATCCAGGACAACCTTCCCGGAGCAATCGTACTGGTTGCCGTTATCATCCACGCAATAGGAGCCTTCAGGCGCTTTTTTCAACGCAAACCCGTAGAGTTTGTACATTTCTTCACCTACGTAAGAGTACACATGAAGCCTCCCTCCGATCGTAGTTCCCATGTTGGTTTCCAGGGGTGTTTCAGGGTCCCAGCCGTCCTGCAGGCTCACCAGCTTATTGATGTTCCTCGCCCAGTTCAGGTTAACATTCCATGTAAAGTCCTTGCTTTTTACCGGCGTGGCCGACAATGCAATCTCAATACCCTTATTGCTGATTTTACCGGCGTTGATCCGCATGGAGGAAGCTCCCACTATAGGGTCTATGTCCACCGATACGATCTGGTTGGTCGTAGCGGAGTTGTAAAGGGCCAGGTCGAGCCCCAGGCGGTTATGGAAAAACCTCGTATCAACACCGAGCTCCCAGCTTTCCACATTCTCGGGCTTGATCATCGGGTCAGGAATGGTGCCCGGCAGCGTGTATCCGCCACTTATGGAGGATGCGTTGTAGTATTGATCGAGCGCATAGGGACTGGTATCGTTCCCTACATTTGCCCATGACAGGCGAAGCTTAGCCAGGGAAACAGCGGTAGTTTCGAGATTGAAGACACGGTCGAGCAATATGCTGGCTGCTACCGACGGGTAGAAATAAGACCAGTTGTTGCGCGATAAGGTGCTCGACCAGTCGTTACGCCCTGTCAGATCGAGGTAATATTTGTTGTCCCAGCCGAATGACGCAAACCCATACAAACTGTTAATGACCTTTTTGCTCCTGAAATTTGTAGGGCTGGGATTGACGCCGGTCGGGACATTGGAAGTATGATACACGCCGTCGATATCCAGCTCACTGAGCTGAACCGTATTGCTCTGGTATTCGTTGACCATGTTGTTCCCTCCGAAAGCGATCGTGGTACTCAGCCGGTTATCCAGAAGCTCCTTCTGGTACTTCAGCAGGAAATCGGAGTTGAACTCGTAGTTCGTCAGCGACTGTTCCCTGTAGAAACCGTTCTCCCACCCGAACGTCATTTTGGGCTTTCGCTGCGTGCGGAAGTCCGTGCTCATGTCCATGCCCGATTTAAAATCCAGTGTAAGTCCCTCGGCCACCTTTGCCAGGTCGACAGAGAACCCCGCGAAGCCGAATACCCTGTTCTTATTCATCGTGTTCAGCTCCTCGTAAAGTACACGATAGGGATTGTAGGAGCCTGTACCGGCAAAGACAAGACTGTTCCCGTTCTCGGAAATAGTGGCATTCCGGTTGATGGCATTGAACCGTCCCTGGAAATACTCGTCTCGCCAGTTACTCATCGAATTGGTATTATACCCCCACATCAGGTCATACATCACCGTCGTCTGGTGATACCCCGCCATCGGCATGTTGTCGCTGGTTGTCCGATAGTAGTTGACCTTTGTTTTGAACTTGACCCAGTCGTTTACAGGCGATTCCAGCGAAAATGAAAGGTTTTTCCTGTCGAAGCCGGTATTGGGCAGTATCCATTCATTTTTATTCTGGTTGAGCGATACGCGCACGTTAGTACCTTTCCCGTTGTTACCGCTTACGTCGATAGAGTTGTTGAAGGTAACGCCGGTCTTGAAGATACCCGTAAACCAGTCGTCCTGATACACGAAAGGTGTCTTTTCGATCATCCCGGTTTCCCAGTTCTTGCCTTCATACTGGTAGCGCAGCTTGTTGGGGTCGAGCTTTTCACCCCATGCATAACGGGAGATATTCCTTGGCGGATAGTCAGTGGTCCCGACCAGATCCGGGCTCAATGTCCAGAAATTATATTCGTTCAGCCCCATATCGGTCCCCGATCCGTATTCGGTTTGGAAATCAGGCCAGTAGCCGGCCCTTTCCGCTACAAACGTAGAACTGAGCGTCACGCCGATGCCTTTGGTCTTACGTCCCGATTTCGTAGTGATAATGATTGCCCCGTTGGCAGCGCGGGAGCCGTAGAGCGCCGTAGCGGCAGGCCCTTTCAGCACGGTGACGCTTTCAACATCCTCCGGGTTGATATCGCTGGCCCCGTTACCGTAGTCCACCGGGAAATCCGACCCGGAGTTGGTATAGCTGCTGCTCGATGACGTCGCCGTCGTACCCGACCTTACCGGTACACCGTCGACGACGAAAAGCGCTTCGTTGCCTCCGTAGTTAAGCGACTGGTCTCCGCGGAGCGTTACCCTCACCGAGTTGATCGGGCCCGAGCCGGCGCCGTTCATGGTGAGCCCGGCCACGCGTCCGTTCATAGCGCTCAGCCAGTTATTGGTGGGCACCTGCGTAAGGGCGCTGTTGTCAACTTTGGTGACCGAATAGCCGAGCGACGCCTCTTCGCGCGAAAGCCCCAGGGCGGTTACCACTACGCCCGACAGCTCGGTAGCGCTTTCCTCGAGCGTAACATTGATCACCGACTGGTTGCCAACCGTAATTTCCTGGCCGGTGTAGCCGATAAAGCTCACTACCAGCACCGAATTCCTGTCGGGCACATTGATGTTGAAGTTCCCGTCTGCATCTGTGATTGTTCCGGAAGATGTGCCTCTGACCAGTATAGAGGCCCCCACGATGGGAGACTGGTCTTTGCTATCGAGCACTGTTCCCCTCACAACCCGTTCCTGAGCCATCGTTTGCACGGACGCCAATGACAGCAGCCAAGCTGTAACCAGCGTAAGGATTGTTTTTGATCTCATAAAAAGTAGTTGTTTTGATCCATTCGAACCGCATTAATCTGATGTATATGTAAATTCTTTTGGCCGCGCCATCGTTTCGGAATACATTGCCCCGAAACGATCCGTTACTTTGATTTCGAGTGTCGAAGACGGGCCCGACGCCGTTACTTTAAACAGGTGCGCCGTGTTGCTGGTCACAAACGAGGCGGTCGGCACGGCGCCGGCATTCAGCCTTTTGGCCTCGTAGGATATGATATGAAGCGGATCCAACCCGGAAACCTGCTTTACCGGAAGCGTATTGTTGCCTTCCTTTACTTCGATACTCCATCCTGGTCCGTATCCCCACACATTGATCAGCACTTCGTTGCCAAGGTTGGGGGTAGCATACGGCCCGGCGTATTCCGCCAGCGCATCATTGGCAGCGTTCGGCGCGTATTTTTCAGTAGTGATGTGCACCTTGTTGAGGTCATACGATCTGAACTGGTAATTCCCGGGCTTGCCGATACTCTTGTAATACCATTTTACGTTACGGCCATCGATCTCCATCACGCCGTAGCCGCCCGGAGAGCCGTCCCTGCAGATGTGATTGTTGGCATAGCCGCTTCTGCCCGTCCACCACCAGGTAGCGCATACGGCTCCGACATTATATTCCGTCACCGTCTCCGAATGCGCCACGGTATAGTTCGTATGTATATGACCGGTAAGAATATGCACTTCGGAGAGTCCCTGTATGGCAGAGAGAAACTGGCCGGCGTTGTCGAGCGAAAGACTGTTGACCTGTTCGTCGCCGGCATTGAGAGTCGGGGTACGGTACAGCGGGGCGTGCATGGCGATGACCACCGGCGCAGTTTTGTCTTTAAGGGTAGCCAGGTCTTTTTTTAGCCACTCGATCTGGTCGGCGGTGATCATATCGTTGTAATTACGCTCTCCTATCTTTCCCTGTGCGCCGCCGGTATTCACATATTCGATATTATCGAGCACAACGTAGTGGACTTCCCCAAGATTGAAAGAATAGTACGTAGGGCCTATAACCTCCCTGTACTTGTCTTCCGACGCACGGTCTCCCTGTATATACGGATCGTTATCGTGATTGCCGATCACGTTAAACATCGCGCAATTCACCTTCCTCATTTCGGCCAGGTATTCCACAAGGCCGAAATTGTTTTCATACCAGTAGGCATCCCACGACATATCGCCCAGCGCCAGGCCGTAGACTTTCGAGCCGGCTGCAGTATACTCGCCGATCACGGCATTCACATCGGGAAGGAATCCCGAACCGAACTGCTGCAGGTCATTGTTACGGTTTGCCAGATGCCAGTCGGAAAGGGCGAGGATTGTATGCTTACCGTTAGCGACGGGGATGAGCGAAAAATCTTTCTGCTCCACCGCATTGCCGCCGGTCAGCCTTTTGAAAAACTGCGGGAGGTTATCCTGTACAGGCGTTTCGTAGTTGCCCGGAACAGAAACGAATACAAACCCGTTCTTTTTCTCCGAAGCCAGGTAATATACCCCGTTTTCATCGGTAACCGTTACTTCGTAGCCATCGGAAACCACCACACCGGGTACACCCGTGCCATTGCTGTGCACCAGTCCTTTAATGGTCTTGCCGGGTATGTCGGGGATATTCCCGCCGATCACGATGCTGATGGAGCTGGTGCCCAATGTAAGCTCCTGGCTGCCGCGCAGGAGCACTATCCTGTACCGGCCGGCCGTAAATCCTTCGGGCAATGCAAAACTTGCCGACTGGTCGTCAAACGACAGGATATCGACTATATAGAACCGGCTTTCGTCCGTAGTCAGGATCAGCCTGATCTTGTCGCCCGCCGCAAACCCTTTCCCCGAAATGGTGACATTACCGCGCGCAGCAACCTCTATCTGAGAAGGGACAGACACTTCCCTGACCTGGATGCTCTTGTCAGGTTCCGCATTGTTGTTCTGGCGGCAGGCGGCACAGCACAGCGATACCAGTAAAAAAACAACAGACACCAGGTCCCGTAACTTCGATCTTTCGGCTCTTTTCATCGGGTGCAAATGTATTTGTGCTGTATTACCGTAATATTAACAATGGGTTAACGATTCCGAACCGATCTATACCTTTCGAACAATTTCTTATCAGTTGATCGATGAAGTTTCATTTAATTTCGTTACATTTCATTTTATTTCACAAATATAATAAGTAATTTCATATTATATCATATCATATTATTCTGTTTTTTTCTATAAAGATTTAGAGAATACAATAGTAACCCTGTTTCCAACCCGGGAGCCGGGTCAGAAAAGCCGGAATTATTCGTTTTGTCTGCTATAAAAAGCATATATAGCCGGGTTTCATTAATTTTACCGTATGAGCACCATGACCAGCCTTCAGCGGCATACTGAAATATTGAAACAACTTGAGTCAAAGGAGTCTATCGACGTATTACAGTTATGCGAAGAACTGAATGTGTCGGCCGTCACCATCCGGAAAGACCTCCGGCTGCTGGAAGAAAAAGGGCTTTTATATCGTACCCATGGCGGGGCATCCCGGTATACTCCCTATATCAGGGAACGGCCGGTGATGGAGAAAGAGCAGATATCCGCTGCCGAAAAAAAGCGCATCGCCGCTGCGGCAGCCAGGCTTGTCGTCCCGAATGATTCGATCATACTGGCTTCAGGCACCACCATACATGCTATGGCCAGGGAAATGGCGCCGCAGACCGGCCTTACCGTCATTACTTCTTCACTGAATGTAGCGCTGACGCTGCTTCCTCACCAGGAGGTTAATGTGCTTCAATTATGCGGCCCTGTAAGGCACAGCTCCGGTTCGGTCACCGGGCAGGTAGCCGAAGCCTTCCTTGATCATGTGGTGTGCAGCAAATTATTCCTGGGTGTGGACGGGATTGACCTGATCCACGGATTGACCACCACCGATCTTGCGGAGGCGCGTCTGAACAAAAAAATGATAGACGCCTCCGAAGCAACGATCGTACTGGCCGACTCCTCCAAGTTCTCCAGGCATGGCTTCGGCAAAATCTGCGGGTTTGAAGCTATTTCACGGATTATCACCGATGATAAGATACCGGATAAAATCGTCAAGCAACTGGAAAACATGGGTGTGATCATGGAGATCGTGTAACAGATTCCTTTGCTGTTACCGGCCGTGAATGGAGATTTTTTTAATTTCCTTTGCGCCGAGATCAAAATTAACGTCCACTACCGTAAAAGCGCCGCTTTCTATTACCTGCTTTATTTCGGCTCCTTCGACGGCGTATTTTCCTTTTTTCATCACAAACCTTACTGCGCAATCTCTGAAAGTAGCGGGGAACCGGTTATCGATCGTGGCTTCGTTCCTGATTTGAGAGCCGTCATTGGATGCCCGGAAGGTTAAGAGCATATTGGGTTCCAGCCCGGCGTATTCCGCGACCGGGTTGTCCACTATCCTGAGCGGTTCCGTAAAAGTATAGTTTCCCTCTTCGATGGTGAAAATCCTGAAAAAACCCAGCACTTTTTCCCATTCTGCTACGGAGCCGCTCCGGCTGATACTCCCGGGTCTTATGCTGAGCGTGGGAGTCTTCCCGACCAGTTGCTGGAACGGCCTGTGATTATGTCCGTTCAGAATCAGTTTAATCCCGTAGGAATCGCAGAATGCCGTATCGATACGGTCGGGCCTGTGCTGGGCCAGGATCCTGATCTTCCCGGACCCTTCGGTTTCCAGGAATCGTTTGAGCACGTTGCCCTGGAGACCGGAGAGCGGGGCACGGTCGGGCACGTCAACCGCCGGGTCGCCGAGGAAATCGTCCATGAAGAGCGCCCTGGTATCCCCGTACGACATCCCGAAAACCCGTTTCCCGTTCAACTGGTTCCATTGAAGGAATTTCCCCATATAGTCTTTGGCATCCAAACCGTAAAAATCGTGGTTACCGGTTATGCTGAAAGTCGGCGAATTGAGGCCGGATACGCCTTTAAATCCTTTCGCCCCCTCAAAGTAGTTCCTGAATTTCTCTTCAGCCGAAGGCTTCTGGCCGGGAGCGGTATGCAGTATCCCGCCCCAGCCCAGGCTATCGGCATTCAGCCGCGTATAATCGTGAATGAGGTCTCCGGTCGAAATAATAAAATCCGGGGCGATAATATTGGCAATATCCACAAATTTATCGAACAGCTCCAGCTCTTTCGCATAGCCGTTTTCCGGTGAGCCTACCCACTGACGCGATACATGTGGATCGCTGATATGGATAAATCGGTGCTGCTTCCTGTACTCCCGGATAACCTTTACCGATCTGACCGAGCGGTGTTTACCGGTTTTGGTATAGATCACCAGGTCGTACAGTTCTTCCGGCGTCCCTTCGGGAACACCCGCCCTTATCCTGGTGTTTACCGACGCATCGGTATATGGATCGAAGGGATATTTCCCCTTATCAGTGCCTTCGAGAGCAAGCCTGGCATGATTGTAGGGGCCCTCCAAGCGTATTGAATCCACTGCTACTGATTCGATGTTGTCAAATAAAATCTCGAATTGCCCGCCATGCAGCACAATTGCCGGCGCAGCCCGCCAGGGATACCGGATGCCGTCCGGTTTCGCCGGGCTTGCGCCTGTCAGCAGACACGTAACGGTGAAGACCAGAATATATAACTTATTACAGCTCATCAGGAAGTTCATGTTCATTCAATATTAAATCCCTCAGCATTAAAATCGGGTATTTTATTTTAAAAGGTCAGTCGGAGCCCCCTCCTACTACCGGTAAAATCAATACCTTTGGAAATGGCACAGAACAATACGACACGTTTCAGCAACCGGGTGGAAGATTACGTGGCTTACCGGCCGGGCTACCCCGAATCGATCGTTGATTTCCTGGAAAAGGATTATGACGTGAAAGAAGGCAGCCTGATCGCCGATATCGGCTCGGGTACGGGCATCTCGTCGGCTTTGTTTCTCAAAAGAGGATACCGCGTAACCGGGGTTGAACCCAACAGGGAAATGCGAGAGAAATCTGTCGCGCTGCTGGGCGATAATCCGGGCTTTAGCGCAGTGGACGGAACTGCCGAAAATACGCAGCTCCCCGACAACAGCGTCGACGCGATCATTGCCGGCCAGGCGTTTCACTGGTTCGACCGGGACAAGGCAAAGCAGGAATTCATCCGGATATTAAAACCCGGCGGCATTGCAGGCCTGATCTGGAACGAACGCCTGACGACCAGCGAATTTGAAAAGGAATACGACGAACTGATCATCCGGCACGCCATCGATTACGTAAAGGTTGACCACCGGAACATCGACCTGGAAAAGATCAAAGTGTTTTTTGATCCGGCTGCCGTAGAGCTGAAAATTTTTCCCAATCACCAGGATTTCGATTTCCTCGGGCTGGAAGGAAGGCTTCTTTCCTCCTCCTACATGCCAGCTAAAAACGAACCGGGGTACGAAGCTATGTCAACTGATCTTAGAGCGCTTTTTGACCGATATCAGGAAAACGGCGTGATCAGGATTAATTATGATACGAAGGTGTTTGCGGGTAAGTGGAGATAATACAACTGATAAACATAATGCGACATTACTATTTATTTCTACTATTGTTTTTATCAGGGATAACGAGCTGCCGAAAAGACGAACCATCTTCCGAATCCGGCAAACCGGTCATTACAGGCTACTATCAGAGAAGTATTACTGGGGGCGGAGTAAATGGAGGTGACCCGGAAATTGTAGGAAATCCCAATACCAGACTCGGCGACGGTAACGACTTTGCAAGTCCAGACTACTATCTGATCTCATATCCAAATCCCTGTACGGGAGATCAGCTTAGAATAGCCACTAAATCACCTGACGAATCCAGCCAAAAGCAACTGTGGATAGTTCCTGCCGAGTGGAGTGAGAAAGCTCCTGACAATACCCCGATAATGACTAATGAAACACTTGACAAGCTGTCGGAATTCAGTACTACATTTAGCTCCCAAATGGTTGCAATTAAGACTTCGAGATTTTCTAACGGGTACTATCGCGTGTACCTCGAAATAGACGGCAAGTTATTCTACGATAATGTGCTGATACAGAAATAGCCGTATCAATTATGGCACGAAAGTATTTGCAGCGAGCTTGAGATGCAAACTCAACCCGAATACTCTTATACTTTTTGTTTAGACAGGATTTTTGTCAAAGTAAATTTCAATGACGAGCCGTCTGCCGGTACCTGATGAGGTGGGATTTCAGTTTCTTTTACAATTAGCTTGTAGATATATCCCGGTTCGTAATCAAACCCCTCGATACCATCGTAAAAGTGAAGCCACTTGCCTTCTTCCAGCGTTTCGCCCTTCTGAATCTGCAGACAGGTCATTTCGCCCACACCGACACAGGGCCTGGTTTCGCTATTTATCCAATAAATGTACTCTCCCTTCCCGAGAGATACTTTATCACCTGAGGTACAAGACAATAGCCCTAATGTCAGGCAAATCGTAAGAAGCAAACTGTTTTTCATATCAATGGTGTCCTTTAAGGTTAGAATACGCCTGTTGCTATGGTCCACCGCCCCCGGCAGGGAGCGTGATTTGGTTAACAGATGTCGAAAGACCAATGGAAAGATAGATGATTTTTAACTAAATTTCTTTCGTTTTTAAGAAAGCGATAACCGTGTGGGCTATCATATCCAGCTCTTTAAGAACAAATTCTTTATCGAGCCATCCGTCGCCATGACCCATTGGCCGGTCAGGACGAACGTTCCGGAACCCTTTGCCGAAAAGGACCGGCTATGTCCGAAAATTTTCTTTCCCGAGCCCGGGCTGCATTTCGGCATGAAGTTCTGAGGAAGGGTTTATGCATAATTCCCCGGCGTTTCAGCAGTAAATACCTGCCAGTTTTGCCTTAGCCATTTTAAAAAGAAGGCCGCTAAACATGAACAGAAGATCTTTTATTCATACAAGCATCGCAGCAGGTACCGCCTTTTCGGCCCTGCCGCTGTTGGGCACCACCCGTAGACTGGCCCCGTACCGCACCGCGCTGATCGGCAGCGGATGGTGGGGAATGAACATTCTCCGTGAAGCGCTCGCTTCCGGAGAATGCAAGCTCACAGCCCTGGCCGATGTAGACGCCAGCCAGTTGAAAAAAGCGGCGGAAACGCTTGCATCGCTGACTTCCGACAAGCCGAAAATGTACTCCGACTACCGGGAGCTGCTGCAGAAGGAAAAGCCCGAGATCGTGATCGTCGCCACGCCCGACCACTGGCATGCCCTGTGCTGCATCGCCGCTATCGAGGCCGGAGCCCACGTCTACGTCGAAAAGCCGATCGGGCATACCATCAGGGAAGGAAGCGCGATGGTGCGCGCGGCCCGGAAGCACAACCGCATCGTGCAGGTAGGGACGCACCGCCGCGTTTCGCCACATAACGTATCGGGCATGGAGTTCCTGAAGTCAGGCAAAGCCGGGAAGATCGGCATGGCGCGGGCATTTGTACACTACGGTGGCGGCCCGGGCCAGAAAGCAGTGGAAGAAGCGCCGCCTGCCGGCCTCGACTGGGATTTCTGGTGCGGACCCGCGCCGCTTGCTGCATACAATAAAACCATTCACCCGAGGGGTTTCCGCCAGTACCTCGACTTTGCCAACGGCACGCTCGGCGACTGGGGCATCCACTGGCTCGACCAGGTGCTGTGGTGGACCGAGGAGAAGCATCCCAAAAAAGTATACTCCACCGGCGGCCGCGCCATCAGGCAGGACAGCACCAATGCGCCCGACCACCAGGTGGCCGTTTACGATTTCGAAGGCTTTACCCTGGAATGGGAGCACCGGCAATTCGGCGGCAACAACGCGGAAAAAACGCACCCCAACCAGGCCGTAGGCGTCTATTTCTACGGTACGGAAGGTACTTTCCACATGGGGTGGCTCGACGGCTGGACATTCTACCCCGCCGATTCGAAAAAACCGGTGATCTCCGAAAAGCCGAAGCTCCACGAACCCGACAACCAGAACATCAAGGAATTATGGGCCGATTTCCTGGCTTCCATCAAAACCGGGAAGCTGCCGGTCTGCGACATCGAGATCGGGCACCGCTCCACCAACCTGGCCCTTCTCGGAATGCTGTCGTATAAATTGGGGCGAAGCATCGAGTGGGATGGCGAAAAGGAACTAATCAAAAACGACGAAGCCGCCAATAAGCTGCTCGAAAGAGACTACCGCGGACCTTGGGTATTTCCGAGGGGATGATCCGGTCTTCTACGGAAATACTGGCTACGGCAAAAAAACGGATCCGGACATAATGATACGCGCTGCCAGGCGTTTTCATAGGACTGTGCTACTATAGAACTCCTGTCCTATGAAAAACGCTATCCTTCTCATACTAACCGTATGCCTGGCCGGCACTATGGCCGGTTGCAGGCTCATTTCGGAAGACGACCTGTTCCCGGTACCGTCTGTTGTTGACAATACCGAACTGAAAATGTCTTATTTCAACCAGGTATACACCCGTTTCAGATTGGACGAAATCAACTGTCTCCTGGATCAATCACGTGCCGGGACCTACCTGGAAGAAAGGCCGGTTGTATTCAGGGTCGTCAACGACGACAGCACCTATCGTTCCTTTTTCGGTTGTAAGCCTGAAGTGGAGCTTCCGTCAATCGATTTTTCAACCAAAACGCTGCTGATCGGCATGAACGCCGGCAGCGGCCCGGGAAACGAAGCTCCTGTCAATATCAGCCGGATGGAGCAGAGAATGACACGTGATCCAAACGACGATCTCGTTCTGAACGTGACGATTACCGGGCGAAAATTACCCGGTAGCGGCGGCGGCGAATGGTTTGGATTTACCTCGCTGATCCCTAAAACCAGGCGCCAGGTAACGCTTGAGATAAACTATGTATATGAGGAACGGGAGTAAAACTTAGTGTGCTGGAAAATATCTTGCCGACTACTACAAATTAAGTATTTCGCACAAGCAAAATCCGCGGGAGCTTTGCAAAGTTCATCCTGAACTTCACTCCTATGCAAAGCTTTCGCTTTTTACTTCTACGGCTGATCCTGCTTGCTGCCGGCAGTGCGTTCACAATGCAATCTTTCTCCCAGGGTTCCTGGAAAAACATCGCTGAAATTGACAACCGGACGACCGTATGTTTCGGCAACGGGATTTTCGTATCGGCCGGCGAGAAAGGCAGGATCTCCACTTCTGCCGACGGTATCAACTGGAATGCGGTAAGCAGCGGCGTTACCAATAACCTGGTCCGGATCGTCTATGCCAACGGGCTTTTCGTAGCCTCGGGCGAAGACGGCGTATTGCTTACATCGGCAAACGGGCTGGACTGGACTACCAGGAACAGCGCCACTACCCAGGACCTGTATGGTGTGGCGTACGGAAACGGCACATTCGTTGTCGTCGGTGATCACATCGTATTGACTTCAACCGACGGAGCCACCTGGGCACCCATCGGCACTATCCCGAACGAATTTATGCTCGATGTCGCTTACGGGAACGGCAAATTTACGACCGTCTGCTTTTCGGGGGCTGTGCTTACCTCACCCAATGCCACCGGCTGGACGCCACGAACCAGCGGTACTGCACAGTTCCTGTATTCGGTAGCATATCAGAATAGCATGTTTATCGCAGCAGGCAACCAGGGTACGATCATCACCTCTCCCGACGGCGAAACGTGGACGCCCCGGGCCAGCGGCACCACCCTGTCGCTTTCCGGGATATCCTATGCCAACGGGCTTTTTGTAATTACCGGCGCCAACGGTACGCTGCTCACCTCGCCTGACGCGGTAAGCTGGACCGCACCCGCTTCGGGAACGACGCAGCTCCTGTACGGGTCCGCTTTCGGAAACGGCGGTTTCACGGCAGTGGGCTCGGGCGGGATTACGGTCACATCCACCAACGGTACTACCTGGACCAGCCGGCAAACGGGCTTTTCAATGACCGGCAACATGATCTATGACATGGATTATAACGGACAATTCGCCGCCCTGAGCAACCAGGGGATTCTCTACTCACCTAACGGCGTCAACTGGACGTTGGTTTCCACGTTCTCCAACCAGTTTGTAAGCTCATTCCTTTACAATACTTCAGGGAACCTGATCGGCGCCACCAGCACCGGTAACGTGCTCTATTCATCAACCACTTCCTGGCAAAGCTCGACCAACATCAGCGGACAGGCACTGTACGACATCGCCTACGGAAACGGGCGATACGTAATCACCTCCAACTTCGGCACCCTTTACTCCTCTCCTACAGGCGCTGCTTGGACAAGCACTTCCGTCCCCGGCGGACTGTTGCCTACGCTATCCACCGTAGAATACCTGAACGGCCATTTCGTAGCCTTGGGTACCTATCCCACCACAACCGTAGTCTTTTCGTCTGCCGACGGGCAAACCTGGACACAAAAGGGAACGGTGCCCAGCCCCCTGCGCGGGGTTGCATTTGGCAGCGGGCGATACGTGGCAGTCAGTGAGAACGGGGGTATTTATACCTCAGCCGATTTGCAAACCTGGCAGGCGCAAACGTCCGGTACCGCGCAGCACCTGCGGGCTGTCTGCTATGCCTATGGCTTTTTTGTAGCGGTAGGCGACGGGGGAGCTTTGCTCACTTCTACAGATGGAACGGTATGGCAGCCGAGGGATAGCCACACCACCAATACGCTCAACTGTGTGAAGGCTGCCAACGGGAGCTTCGTGGCCGGCGGCAATGCCGTGCTGCTTCAATCCGACGCCATTAACCCGCTTCCGGTAACGCTGATCCGGTTTGACGCCTTTAACGACGAAGGAACGGCGACGCTCCGCTGGCAAACGTCCGAAGAAAGCAACAGCGACAGGTTTGAAATCGAGCGCAGCACAAACGGAACCACATGGCTCAAAATAGGCGTCGTGGCCGCTGCCGGGAATGCTGCAGGGATAATTACCCGCTATTCGTTCAGCGACAATACACCTTTACCGGGACTTAATTACTACCGCTTAAAAATGATAGACCGCGCGGATGAAAGCTATGCCTTCAGCCGTATCGCCGGCATTCAATTTGAGGTAAACGAAGACATAACGCTGTATCCTAACCCCGTTTCAAACCGCCTGTACTATAAGGGTAAAGCGGCCGGACGCATTAAGGACATATCGGTCATGGATGCTTCCGGACACATGCTTTACAATACCCGTAGCGACGGCAGGCGAAACGAAGTCGATATGGAGAAACTGCCCGCGGGTATATACCTGATCGGCATCACGACGGAAAGTGGCGCCAACATCGTAAAAAAAGTGATCAGGGAGTAACTACGTATATAAGAAGTTTACCGGAATAAAAGAATCCTGCACCCGGTAATTTACCGATCGCTCCACCACCGCGTTATATCGGGAACAATTTACATTTGTCCTGTAACAAATTCCGATATGATGCCAGACCACACAATTGAGGATACCCTCACCCGGGAGTGGGGAAACCCCTCCGATACCCCCGGTAGTTATCGGGGGGAGGACCAGCAAAAAGTATCCTTCTCCAAGCAAAAGGAAACTGTCGACGCCAACGTCCTGCAGCAGATATTAGCGCTGTTGAAGGTACCCGTGGGCGCATTTCAGAACTTTGATCAGGAAAAGACTGTGAATATAATAGGCAATACATTTACCGATTTCAAGGGCGGCGCCTCGGCGATCAACATAAGG
The DNA here is from genome assembly GCA_964559125.1 of uncultured Cytophagales bacterium. Classification (GTDB taxonomy): domain Bacteria; phylum Bacteroidota; class Bacteroidia; order Cytophagales; family Spirosomataceae; genus Ravibacter. Next base: position 2,461 of record CAZLGW010000048.1, on the reverse strand, counting down.
CCCGTATTCAACAACCCTCTCGAGGCGATCCTGAAGCTGCACGAAGAACAAACAGCGCTGTTTGAGCGGATGCTGAAGGAGAAGGATGAAGTAATAGCCAGGTTGGAGCAGTTGCTGGAAGAGAAGTAGGCGGGGCTTAGCTAACGAAGGGGTACTCCCGGGGGCTTTTGCCGTATAAACAGGTAAATTACCCATTTTACGAAGTCCCTTTCCTTTTATGAGATATCCGCTTGCTTTCGTTTTTATCATATCACTATTCACCAGGACTTACGGCCAGGATAAGCTTCCGGCCGGCAAACCCCTGCCCGTACTTGCCTGGATGGGCGTCCCCGCGGAAGAGACCTCCGAAGCGCGTTTCAGGGAATTGAAGGAAGCGGGAATCTCGCTCAACTTCGTCCACTACCCCAACGTGGCGGCAGTGGAGAAAGCGCTGGAAATCGGCAAAAAAACCGGTGTGCAGCTCGTAGTCGCCTGTCCTGAGCTTAAAAGCGAACCGGAGAAAACAGTAAAGCGCCTGATGAACCACCCGGCTGTCGCCGGCTACTACCTCCGCGACGAGCCCTCGCGGAGCGACTTCCCGGAGCTGGGCGAATGGGCCAGACGTATCCAGAGCGTCGACAAGTCAAAGTTCTGCTACATCAACCTGTTTCCGACCTATGCCAGTAAAGAGCAGCTCGGTACCGACACCTACCGGGAGTATGTTGAAACGTTCGTAAAAGAAGTGCCGTTGTCCTTTATTTCGTTTGACCACTACCCGCTGATGAAAAACCGGGTCAGCACCAAAGACTATTACCAGAACATGGAAATCGTCGCCGATATCGCCAGGAAGTCGGGGCGTGACCTGTGGGCGTTTTCACTGGCAGTGGCCTTTCATGACTATGCGATTCCTACGCTTGCCGAGATGAAATTCCAGGTCTACAGCATCCTTGCTTACGGTGCGCAGACTGTCCAGTATTTTACTTACTGGACGCCGATCACAGAACAATGGGACTTTCATCACGCGCCGATCACGACCGACGGAAAACGCACCGACACGTATGAGCACGTCAAAACGATCAACAGGGAGATCCAGTCACTGGCAGGCGTATTTGTGGGCTCAAAGGTCCTCTCGGTATGGCACACCGGCGACAAAATCCCGCAGGGTACCCGGCGGATCTCTGCACTTCCCCCGAAGATCAAAATGCTGGAGACCACGGGTGAAGGAGCAGTAGTCTCACTGATGGAAAAAGGGAGCGACACGTTCCTGGTCATTGTAAACCGCGACTACCAGCAACCGATGAAACTGACGCTGGTGGCCGAAGCCGGTGTCAGAAAGGTACTGAAAGACGGCACGCTCGTCCCGGCCGATGCTTACACCGGCACCCTCTCCGTCGACCCGGGAGATGTCGCGATTTATACTTGGAAAAAGTAGATGCGTGGTCAAAGGAATGCAGTGACAATGACGTATAACCACATTGTCACTGCATATTTTATTCCTTCAAGCCGGGATGTTTTACCGTCCCCATGACTTCAGCAGCATGGGTCGGATTCATTATATTTGTCTTACAGATACCAATACTACTATACCGATCACAAAACATACAAATCATTTCCTATGCAACTATCTGCATCTTTTGTCAAAGAAATCAAATCGCTTATTCTTCAAACCATGCTTTACTCCCATGCAATCAGAAAAACAATACTCCGAAATTTACAATGCCGCTGTTTCTGAAATAAAAGCGGCGAGAGCAGCCATTGCCCGCCAGGTAAATGCCGCTGCCACAAGTGTATACTGGAACCTTGGAAAGCTGCTTTCCGAACGAAAAATCGAAAAAGGTTACGGCGCAGGCGTAGTAAACCGACTTTCGGTCGACCTGAAAACAGAATTCCCCGATATGGGGCTTTCCCCGCGTAACTTATGGGATATGAAACGTTTTTACGAGTATTACAGAGACGCGCCCGCAAAACTGCGACACAGCGTCGCAGTTTTGCCGTGGAAGCACAATCTCATCATTTTAAGCAACATACAAACCTATGATGAAGCGCTCTTTTATGTAGAAAAGACCATTGAGAATGGCTGGACCCGGAACCTCCTGCTCAATCATCTGAAAGCAGGCTCCTACCAAGCCGGCAAACGGCCCAATCCTTCCCATAATTTTAACCATGCTTTACCTGAGCCTATCGCATTTCAGGCCTCCGAACTTTTGAAGAACAAGTACAATCTCGGATTTCTTGGCCTTACCGAAAAAGTTAAAGAAACGGAACTCGAACGAAGGCTGATCGGGAAAATCAGGCAGTTCATTTTAGAACTTGGCAAAGGATTCACTTTTATCGGCAATCAGTATAGACTTGAATTCAATGGCAAGGAATACTATATCGACATCCTGCTCTATCACAGAGTCCTGCGCTGCCTGGTGGCAATAGAGTTGAAAATGGGTACATTCAAACCCGAATACGTCGGCAAGATGAACTTTTGCCTGGG
>CAZLGW010000047.1:0-35736 GCA_964559125.1 uncultured Cytophagales bacterium | reverse complement strand
AGCGTTATCTTCTTCCAGGTATCCTCCAGGTAATACTTCAGCGAATCGGGGGTTACTTTTTCCAGGTAGTCAAACAGGTCGCTGCTTCCCGGGAAAGGAGGCTCTTCCCGAAGAGCGAATTCATCCCTGAATTCCCTTAGCGCGTTGTTCAGCACCTCATCGCCGATCAGGTCACGAAGCCCGTACAGGATCAGACTCCCTTTGTAGTACCATTGATAGGGCCGGTTGCAGTTAATAAACGTATTTTCTTTTTTGGCCTCGTTTGCCCGTCCGCGAAGGTACCTGTCCAGCTCTTCCTTCAGGAACCGTTTCATATTGTCTTTCCCGTATTTTTTTTCCGATAGAATAAGGGCGGTATACTCGGCTAGCGACTCTGAAATGAGGTTTGATCCCCTGGTCCTGTTGGGAGCTACCTGGTGTCCCCACCACTGATGCGCCAGCTCATGCGCCGTAACAAAATAGGCATAATCAAAATCATCGGGATTGCTGAAATCGGCTACCCATCCGAAATCTTCCGAGTAAGGTACCGTATTGGCAAAGCTCTGTGCAAAATTTGCATAGCGGGGGAACTCCATGAGCCGCATTTGCCGGAACTGGAAAGGACCGTACACCTCCGAAAAATACCTGAGTCCGTCTACGTAGGCAGCCTTGAACCGGTCGAGGTTAAATGCGTGCTTTTTATCGTAAAATATCTCGATGTTAACCCGCTGGCTATCAGTGATCATCACTTCGTCCTTTAAAGTTTCATACCTGGCCGAAACAACGGTAGCCATCAGTTGTATAGGTGTGTCCTGTATATAATGAAAGTACTTCCTTCCGTTTTCTTCCCAGCTTTTCTGCAGGTACCCGGGCGCAATAGCTATCTGGTCGGGCGATGTGCTCAGAGTAGCCTCGAAATGAACCAGGTCGGCATCGTCACTAAAAAGCAGTGTGCGCCGTCCTTTCTCGTCTGTATGGGGAGGCAAGTCGTCTGTCTTCTCTTTCAGCCCGTATTTTTTGCGGTATTCATCGCTTTCCAGCTCTTCCTCCTGGCTATAACCGAACGACGGGAGGAGATTGCTGTAAAATGTGCCGTTGTATACCACTTCCCTGCCGAAACCATTGTTGAGGAATCCTTTGCTCTTTTTCGTGATCCTGAATTCGAGCAGAGCCGAATCACCAGGCTGAATAGCTTCGTCCAACTTGTATATGTGGTACGGATATGTCTTTTCCCCTTTCCTTAGAAAACTGAATTTTGAATAGGGAATAGTGAGCGGAGTACTGTAATCGAGCAGCTTGCCGTTTAGCCTCACGGTATAATCCCGGTCGTCCGGGTCTAACAGGTGCAGTTCGGAAATCGGCTCGCCGGATTTATTACGAATGTCGGCCTGCACGTTCAGCTCCATCCTCCTTTCTTCAGTGTAAATGTCTGCCTTCACGTTCAGCCGTGTAATTTTAGGCTGTGCGAGGTTCTCATACTTCTTCAGCGCTTTTTCGTAGAGCGCCTTGTTCTGCCTTTGTTCCGATGCACTGTAATAGTTGTTAAGATAGCTGACGTTATAGTAGATATAGGCTCCGCTACCCAGCCAGCAGACAGCAGAAACGAGAATCGCCGCAACGGACAGACCTTTAAACCTGGAGCGCGCCACGCGCCATCTTTCCTTCCAACTGCCGGATACCCCTCTCTGGAAAAAGAGATAGGCCACCGAAGCGAGTAACAGGCCTGCTGCAAGCCAGTAGAAGTTGAACCAGAAGAGCGGGGGGGCAAAATGGCCCAGTCCGTTCATATCCGACCATTTGTAGTCGGGGGTAAAGAAGTAGAACAGCAGGTTATAGTCCATCTCCGCAAAGTTCCGCAGAAGGAAAAGGCTGACCCAGATGAGCAGGGCAATACCATGAGCTGCGAATTTACTGTTCACCACGATGTGGATCGCAAACGACAGCAGGATCATCTGCAGGAATCCCGGAAAAGTGAGCAGATAGAGTTCCGCCGCATAGATCCCGAGCTCGTATTGTGTAAACCCCTTGATGGTTTGAATGATAACGCCCACCAGCAGCGGAATAGTGACCAGGATCAGCGCAATACCGGCCAGGCTCAGCAGCTTGGAAAGATAAAGGATAAAGTTCGATACGGGCAGTGCGTCGCCGATGGTATAGAATCGTGTCGCCCGCTCGCGATGCATGGCCTCGCCGGTATAAAACAGGAGGATGATAAAGACAAACAGGTTATAGTCGTACCCTTTGTAATCCATCAGGAAAATGGTCAGCGGCTTGTAGCTCACTCCGTAGATCGTATTTCCTATCCAGATATCGAGTACGAGCATGATAAGTCCGCCGAGCAGGATGGCCCTGAAATAATTATCCCTTACGATATTGAGAAACTCCACTTTGGTTAGCTCCCGGAGTACCGGCCAGTTATACCGGGCGCCAAAGACCTGCTCTGTCTTCTCCGGAAGGGCAGCGGGCGCCGTTTCCTGCTTTTCTTCGGATTTCGATTTCCGGGTCGTTGTTTTCAGGAATTTTTCAAAACCGAACCTGCTGTATGCCGCCAGGATCAGGATGACTGAAAGGCCTATCCATATCAGCCGGTTCCATGCATAAAAATGCGAGAACGGTACCTGGAGGTTGTTTTTTTCGAAAGGAGTCATAAACCTGGTCTCCAATGAAAGGGTATTGATCATAAAAGGATCCAGGATTTTGATCAGCTTGTGATTTTCGATATCGCGGACCAGGAAATTACCCAGGAAATAAGCTATGAGCAGAACAATACTGGCAGAATAAACGACCCTGACATTCCTGGTAAAAGACACCAGTGCAAAAAATATCGTGGAGGCAAGGAAAAGATTACTTACGGCAAAGGTAAAATACGGGTAAAAATAATTCCATATGCCGTAATTACCTATACGTTCGGCAGGAACCCAGTCGAAAATCGGCCCAAGGAATGAACCCGCAATAGCACCGAAATTATAGCCTGTACCGATCAGCAGTACGAAGAGGAACGACCCCCAGAACCGGCCCCAGAAATAGCCCCCCTTCGTGATGGGCAAAGCATAGAGGTAATTGCCGGTATTATGCTCAATATCGCGGGCAAGCGGCACTCCCATCACTGCGGAGCATACCATCATCATAAAAAGACTTATCACGATATTTTCGGAAGCCATAGTCCATGGTGCATTATGCATCACTTTTTCGCTGGCCGGCGACCAGCCCGTCGCCACAGTCAGGAAACCGATCAGGAGAAAGATGGAAAAGTAGGCCCAGGTCGCAGGCCTGCCCAGCCTGTACCTGATCTCGAAAGTAAATATCTGCCAAAACATAGTTTGAGTAGTTCGGTAAGTGTATGCGAAAATGGTATATATCCCGGCCTAAGCGGTGGTCACATCCACCTTCTCCGAAATACGGTGAAAATAGATATCTTCGAGCACCGGCTCTGCCGGGAGAAATCCTTCTCCCGGATGGGTTTCCGAAATGACGCGTATACCCAGCTTCCCGCTTTTGATCTGGGCGGAGATCACGTGGTAGTCAGCCCTGTATCTGCCGATTTCCGGTTTTTCGATAGTGTTTGCATACACCAGGCCTTCCAGTCCGGCAATAGCCTCTGCCGGGTTGCCTGCATATAAAACCTCGCCCTGACAGATGATCGCGAAGTCGCTGCAAAGCGTCCTGACGTCTTCTACTATATGCGTGGAAAGGATCACGATCGTGTTTTCCCCCAGTTCGCTCAGCAGGTTGTAAAACCGGTTGCGCTCGGCTGGGTCAAGCCCGGCGGTCGGCTCATCCACGATAATCAGCTTCGGGTTGCCCAGCAGTGCCTGCGCGATGCCGAACCGCTGCTTCATTCCCCCTGAATAGGTGCCGAGATGCTTTTTACGCTCTTTGTAAAGATTGACCCGGTTAAGCAGCGCCCCTACCAGCTCTTTACGTTCATGCCTGTTAAGAATGCCTTTCAGCCTGGCGATATGATCGAGCATCAGCTCAGCGCTGATTTTCGGGTACACCCCGAATTCCTGCGGCAGATAGCCCAGGATTTTCCTTACTTCATCTTTCTGTTCGAGTACATTAAGATCGCCGAGAAAAATTTCTCCCGAATCTGCTTCCTGCAAGGTTGCGATCGTACGCATCAGAGAGGATTTTCCGGCGCCGTTAGGGCCGAGCAATCCGAACATACCCTGTTTTATTTCGAGGTCAATACCTTTCAGGGCCTGTACTCCGTTAGGGTACGTTTTTTGAAGATTCCTAATTGAGAGGTGCACGGAATTTTTAGGGTTAGTGAATAGCAAACTCCTTTTCTCCCAGAAAGTTATCTATTAATTTTTTATATGCAAATGTGTTTGTGCCGGAATTGATTATGCGGTTGTATTTATACGACGACGTTGATAATGCGTTTAGGTACGATAATGAATTTTTTAACGGGTTTTCCGTCCAGCCATTTGGTTACCGAATCGCTTGTGAGTACCTCCTGCTCTATTTCGTGACCTGGTTTGTCGACGGGAAAAGCCATGGTTGCCCTTACTTTCCCGTTGATCTGGATCGGGTATTCAAATGAATCATCTACCAGGTACTTCTGCTCCCAGGCCGGAAAAGCAGCTCCGGAAATTGTACCAGGCTCATTGCCCAGCGCTTCCCAGAGTTCTTCCGTAATATGGGGTGCGAAGGGAGCCAGGATGATCAGCAGATCCTGGAGGACAGCCCTGCTTTTTGTCTTCAGGCTACCGAGTTCGTTTACAAGCACCATAAACGTACTGACCGTGGTATTGAACGAGAAGTGTTCGATATCTTCCTCCACCTTTTTGATAGCCCGGTGCAGGGCCTTCAGCTCGGCTTCTTTGGGGGCATCGTCTGTAACCTGCCATTGACCGTGGTCGGAATAGAAGAGGCGCCATACCTTCCTGATAAACCGGTAGGTTCCGTCAATCCCGTTAGTATTCCATGGCTTAGCCTGTTCGAGCGGCCCGAGGAACATCTCATACAGGCGCAGGGTATCGGCGCCGTAGCGTGCTACGATATCGTCAGGGTTCACTACGTTGAATTTGGATTTCGACATTTTCTCAATCTCCACACCGCATTTGTATACCCCGTCTTCCAGTATGAATTCGGGAGCTTCTCCTACAATATCCTTTCGCGACGCTACGAACTTTTCAATATCGAGTACGTCGTTGGTAACGATATTCACGTCGACGTGAAGCGGAGTAGTATCGTACTGGTCCTTCAGGCCGGCGCTGACAAAGACCGGCTTTGAGGCGTCATTACCTTTTACCCGGTACACAAAATTGCTCCTCCCCTGGATCATACCTTGGTTGATCAGCTTTTTGAAAGGCTCTTCCTCCCCGACAAAACCCCTGTCTTTCAAAAACTTATTCCAGAAACGGCTGTACAGCAGGTGGCCTGTCGCATGCTCTGTACCTCCGATGTAGAGGTCTACATCTTGCCAGTAGGTAATCGCTTCCTCCGAAGCAAAAGCAGACTGGTTGTGAGGGTCCATATAGCGGTACCAATACCAACTGCTGCCCGCCCAGCCCGGCATGGTGCTCAATTCATAATCGTATTGTCCCTGGTACCTCCAGCCCGCTGCCCTTCCCAGCGGCGGCTCCCCTGTTTCGGTGGGCTTATACTGGTCGATGGCAGGCAGCTCCAGCGGCAGCTCGCTATCGGGCATCAGGTAGGGAACAGGAAGGCCGTCCGCACCATTTTTAAAATATACGGGAACGGGCTCACCCCAGTACCGCTGGCGGCCGAATACGGCATCACGCAAGCGATAGTTGATCTTCCCTTTCCCCTTGCCGTTATCTTCAAGCCATCGGATCAGCTTTTCGGTAGCCTCCTCGTAGCCCAGGCCGTTGATCATTCCTGAATTGATATACCTTCCCTCCTTGGTAGCATCCGCCTGATTGTCGATATCTTTCTGAGCGTCCAGGATGGGAATGATCGGGAGATTGAAATGCGTGGCAAAATTCCAGTCCCGCTGGTCGCCGGAAGGCACTGCCATTACCGCTCCCGTTCCGTACCCGGCCAATACATAATCGGCAATGAAAACCGGGATCTTCTCACCGTTGAAAGGATTGACGGCATAAGCGCCTGTAAAGGCGCCCGACACGGTTTTCACATCCGAAACCCTGTCCAGCTCCGATCTTTTCTTTGTATCCTCCTTATACCGGGCAATTTCCTCTCTCTGAGCGTCTGTAGTGATGATGTCCACCAGCTCATGCTCCGGGGCTATGACCATGAACGTAACGCCGTAAATGGTATCTACTCTTGTGGTGAATACGGTAATTTTCCCGTTGTGTCCATCCAGGTCGAATTCTACCATCGCCCCGACCGACCGGCCGATCCAGTTCCGCTGCTGTTCTTTCAGCGAATCGGTCCAGTCTATTGTATCCAGTCCGTCCAGCAGCCGCTGGGCATAGGCCGTAATACGCATCATCCACTGGCGCATCAGCTTCTGCTCGACAGGGAAACCGCCTCTTTCCGACACACCGTCTTTCACTTCATCGTTCGAAAGTACCGACCCTAATGCCGCACACCAGTTGACGGTAGCTTCGGCCAGGTAGGTCAGCCGGTATTTCAGGCTGATCCGGTATTTTTCTTCTTCGCTGTAACCGTTCCACTCCTCAGCCGAAAAAACAGGCGTATCATCGTCGCAGACGGCGTTGGCCCCGGTGCTACCGTTCTTCTCAAATCTTTCGAATAGGGTGCTTACCGGCTCGGCCTTACCAGACTCCAGGTTGTACCAGCTATCAAAAAGCTGAGCAAAAATCCATTGTGTCCACCGGTAGTACGACGGATCGGAAGTGCGTACTTCGCGGCTCCAGTCATAACTGAAGCCCAGGTTTTTAAGCTGGGATATGTAACGTGAGATATTTTCTTCAGTGGTTACGGCGGGATGCTGCCCGGTTTGTATGGCATATTGCTCGGCAGGCAGCCCGAAACTGTCAAAACCCATTGGGTGAAGCACGTTGAAGCCCTTCAGTCTTTTGTAGCGAGCATAGATATCAGATGCGATATAACCCAGCGGATGCCCTACATGCAGCCCGGCTCCCGAAGGATAGGGAAACATGTCCAGCACATAATACTTCGGCTTACCGGAAGTGTTCTCTACCTTAAAGGTATCTTTCTTCTCCCAGAAGTCCTGCCATTTTTGTTCGATCTGACGGTGGTTGTACTCACTCATTACAAGCTTGGATATGGTATTTTAACAATTGGCCGCAAAAATACGTCTTTTGAACTTCAGTTCTTACCTTAGCGGCCTCGAAACTTATTATTGAATGTAGCAGGCTATGCAAAAGGAACAAATTGCCGAAGCTTTCAGGTCTTTGCAGGATGCAATCTGCTCGGCGCTGGAGAAGGAAGACGGAACAGGAAAATTCAGGGAAGACACCTGGGAACACCATACCGGGGGCGGCGGACGCACCAGGCTTATACAGGACGGCAGCGTACTGGAAAAGGGCGGGGTCAACTTCTCGGCCGTTCAGGGACCGGTCCATCCCAGGCTCCAGGCACAGATGAATCTACCCCAGGGCGAATCCCCTGATTTCTTTGCTACCGGCGTTTCGATCGTGATGCATCCGGTTAGCCCGCAGGTTCCGATCATTCATATGAACGTCCGCTATTTTGAGCTAAGCAACGGTACCTGCTGGTTTGGCGGCGGGATCGACCTTACCCCTCATTATGTTGAGGAAGACCAGGCGGCTTATTTCCACCGGGAGCTGAAAGAAGTCTGCTCCCGGCATCATCCCGATTTTTACAGCCGGTTCAAAAACTGGGCGGATGACTATTTTTTCCTGCCCCACCGTAACGAAACACGCGGCGTAGGCGGGGTTTTCTTCGACTACCTCAAGCCGGATCATGCCGACCACGGTCTTTCCAGGCAGGCACTGTTCGACTTCGTAACCGATGTCGGGAGTACCTTTGCCCCGGTCTATACGCACCTGATGGCTGCCAACAGGCACAAGTCCTATACGGAAGCCGAAAAAAAATGGCAATACCTCCGCCGGGGCCGCTATGTGGAGTTCAATCTCGTATGGGACAGGGGTACGAAGTTCGGTCTCGAAACCGGGGGAAGGACCGAGTCGATCCTGATGAGCCTGCCGCCACAGGCTAACTGGGCTTATGATTTCCGGCCGGAAGAAGGTAGTCGGGAGGCCGATACTTTGGGTATGCTGAGAAAGGGGATTGAATGGGTTTGAGGAATTTACTTTTTCTTCTTTGCTTCACTGAGAATTTTCTTCTCTTCTCCATCCAGCTTACGTTGCAACTTTTTCACATCTTCGGCAACAGTTTGAACTGCAAAATATTCTGGGCAAAGGCAATCTCCTGTTTACGACTGTCGCCATTCTGTGCTATCAGGTAGCAAGCATAGCGAGCAAGAAGAATATCTTCGATTTCTTTTTCTGCACCGGATCCTATTGAAACCATCTTCCTGACGTCAGGAAAAGGGTTGAAAATACTCTCACCCGCGTTTTTGCACGAATCCTTACCTTTTTTGGACTACTTTTTCAAAATTCTCCCACTTGCTATAACCCAGTAGTTTTTGTAATTCCCGGGCGCTCCGGCACTCTACACCTTCCAACTCTGCCGACGCAGCCTCAAACTCGTTGAAGAGCTGCCTGATTTCTTCTGTCTTCATAATCTAACCGTATTTAGTATGTATTGGATTTACAATAATATCAAAACAGTTTTTCAATTCCCAGCTTTTGTTTTTCAGACATTATTACCGGGCTCTAAGTCCGTTTGTTCTAAAATTCACCAGGTCTCAGCAGGATTCCGAAGAAGTTTTGCAGGAGTACCGGTGCTATCATGCTGGACCAAGACACGCCTACGATCACAAAGGGCTTACATTTTAATCTCAGATAGTCTTCATGAGGCTACATAAGGTATTAGAGTAAATAAATCGTTTGATGCCAATCGTTTATAAACATGAATACTCTACCCACCAAGCCTTATCCCCCGGAGATAGGAATGACACTGAGTTCGTCCAAAAAGCACGTATTTTATGAAATCATTGAGAAGCTGAGCCACGGCGGCTTTGGAATAACTTATAAAGTAGTGGAGCATGGCGGCGAGAGTGATGGCGCAATACGTGTAGCCAAATTACCCAATTTGGATATAAAAAAATATAGCGTAGAAGATATAAAAGACCGCATTAGACAAGGAAACCATTCTATCGAAAGCGAAATGCAAGCCCTTTCTGATCTAAGTGGAACAGAGGGAGTTGCGTCTATTTTGGACTTATCCGGAGAACCATGGACTTTTACGAAATATGGCTCCAGAGAATTTATTATGGTGTTTCATACCATATATGAATTTATTGAAGGAGACGATATTGATAAATGGTGTGAAAAGAATTATGGAAATGAAGAAGGGAAGTTCAAAGGAATCGGAGACTCTGCCGTTTGGTTTAGCCTAGCAAGAAGCCTATTCACTATTTTGGATAAGGTACATCACAGACGAGTTGTACACGGCGATATCTGGCCTCCTAATATCCGTATAGATTTGGATGAGTCGCCAGTAATTATCGATTTTGGACAGGCGTGGAGTTTAGAGCGTATTTTTGGCAGGGATGCGGATAATCATCAGTCCCATCCGTATTTAGCTCCTGAACGCAATGTAGCAGGCAGCTACAAGAAAAGATGGTATGCGACAGCGGATATATATTCGATGGGAGGAGTTTTATTTTATTTAGCAACCGGATACGCGCCCCCGATCCTGGAAAAAAAACGGAAATCAAATCGCGAGCTGAAGAAAGAAATAACTGATCTTATCTGTAAAAACAATCCGAGTCTTTACAAATCAAACCTGGGAGTCGTAGATATTATTCTTATGTGCTTATGTCCAAATGTTGACTATCGGGCGCGCCATGCCGGTGTTATGCTGGAAACTATCAATGCATTTGACTACACTACTCCTTTTGATGTAAGCGCTTCAGAAGGATCAAGACATGGAATTACCTTAATCGAAAATGCGCTGAGAGAAGTTGGTAAGGAGTTAAAAAAGCTACGAACAAGCCCATATTCAGCTAATGAATTATTTCAAAAAATTGTCTTTCGTCGAATTAATTCATTAAAAGATGACATTTCACCTCTACACAGCAGAGTTTTTAGTATATCAGGCGACCGGGACACTCATGTCAACGGGTTGCTAGATTGTCTTTCGGTGTTGCGGACGGGAGACGAAGTTCTGGCAGTAACAAGTACCCGCTTTTGGAAAAAGGGCAATTTTGGACCTTATGGGCGCTTATCTGCAATGTTAGTAACATTGGCTTTAAGAGGCGTAGAGATTAAATGGTGTCTATTGGTTGATGATACCCTACCATCTGGAGAGCGTGAAGTATTGAGATACCAATGTAATATGATTGAAGACATAAATGAATGCAGAGACGGATACAGGAACAGAGCTATGGAGTCCAATCTCAAAATTCATTACAGAGAAATCCCGCTTTCCGAACTGGAATCAATAAGACAATCAAAAGACTTTTTCATTCTGCTGAGACGGGGAGTTGACTGGACGCTCGTCGCACCGGAATATACAGATATATCAGGCGAAATTAGTATAATAAGGTTATGGGCAGACCCAAGAAGAAAAGAGGAGTTTAAGTTGATTTATGCTGATCATTTAAAACACTCAAAGCCTATTTCCGACTTCACTCATTAAGGGACCAAAAACTCCTCAGGCAAGGCCTGTCAATCTTATAACTCCGGAGTTTACTCTTGTAAATAAGGAAGTTATAAAATTGACATAACGCAGCATCAGGTTTTTTTTGAGGTTCCCATTAGATAATAACGGTCAGTTTCCGGGATGGTGGAACGGGAAAGTCAAAACTATTAAAAAACATATTAATACAGATTTGCATGAAAAGCAGAAGACATTTTTTAAAGAAAACTTCTCTTGCCGGATTAGCCCTTTCTTCAGTAGTACCGGATAAGTTTTTACCTGTTGAACGCAAAAAAGAATACCGGGAGAACAACAGGCAACCATTGGGCGCCAATTATAAATATCTCAACTTTATTACTGCACCTGATTCTGATCCTATTACACAGAATGCAGTGAGAATCGTAAAACGCATCGTTTCGCAGCGTACAGGGTTGAAATTTAATACTGAAAGAAGAGAGAAACTGGATGTAAATCTCAACATTGTTCCAAAAGTAGTACCCGCTGAATCATTCAGAATAGAGCATGTCGGCAGTAACTCCGTCACTATTACTGCCGGAGATCCGAATGGTATTTTGTATGGGTTGGGAAAATTTTTGCATACGTCCTCTCTTACAGCTGATGGTTTTACTCCCGGTAGCTGGCAGGGGCTTTCTGTACCTGAAAAACCATTCCGGAAGATCTATTTCGCCACCCATTTTTACAATTTTTATCATATTGCCCCGGTAGAGAAACTGACGGAGTATATTGAAGAGTTGGCATTATGGGGTTACAACGGCCTGATCGTGTGGTTTGATATGCATCATTATACGGGCATAGACGACCCGGAAGCACAGAAAATGCTCGACAGGCTTGCTTTGCTTTTAAGGGAAGGAAAGAAAGTCGGTATGGACGCTGCTCTTACGCTGCTGGCTAATGAAGGGTATAGCACCTCTCCGAAAGAGTTAAGAGCGGAATCCCCTCTTCAATTGAAGATAAGGGGCGAGTATGGCGTAGAGATATGCCCGGCAAAACCAGGCGGCCCCGAACTGGTTGTAAAGCAGATCTCAGAGGAAATAGACGCATTTGCATCAAGAGGGGTAGAATTGGATTATCTTTCGATATGGCCTTACGACCAGGGAGGCTGCGGCTGTAAGGACTGTATTCCCTGGGGAAGTAACGGCTTTCTGAAAATGACCAAACACATCGCTGCCATGGTAAAAGAAAAAAAGCCTAATATGAGGTTGATACAGTCTACCTGGCTTTTTGACGCCATAGAAGATGAAGGAGAGTGGGTCGGACTGGCCAGGGCATACCAAAAGGAGAAGCCGCTGGTCGATTATATCATGGCTGATTCACATAATGATTTTCCGAAATACCCGCTCGAGAACCCTGTACCTGGTAACTTACCTATGCTGAACTTCCCTGAAATCAGTATGTGGGGAAGCGCCCCATGGGGAGGATTCGGGGCCAATCCGCTGCCGCAACGTTTTCAGCTCATCTGGGATTCTGTCAGACATAAGCTGGCAGGAGGGTTCCCCTATTCGGAAGGTTTGTTTGAGGATCTTAATAAAGTGATATGCAGCCAGTTCTATTGGAATAGCGACCGGCCCGTTAACGATATTGTCAGGGAATATGCTTCTTTCGAATACTCGGCAAAACTTGCGGATCAAATAGTAGAGGTAATACAGATATTGGAAAAAAATCATGGCCTTATCAAATGGAAGGGGCGGCCTGCCCGGGTACCCGAGCAGGATCACGGCGCTGAAAGAGCCTACCGGATTCTAAATGAGGTAGATAGCCAGCTACCGGAAAGCATTAAAAAAGGATGGCGTTGGCGAATACTGATGATCCGGGCCATGATGGATTATGAATTCCGAAAGAACAAGGGCATATCTAACGAAAAAACGGATGCCGGTTTCCGGGAGCTAATGGCTATATATCATACCGGTGAAAAATCAACGCCGTCCGTCACACCACCGTTATAGTCGGCCACTTTATCAACCAATCCAACTTCTTTACGCATCCTCTTTCCTGATCGCTCAGGCTTTCCCGATGATAAACGAATGGTTTGATAAAATTTACGGTACTACAGCCGGGATGTATCTGCTTTTTGCTACGGTTTGCCGGAGCAGGGCGGTCTTCTGCCGGAAAATGATCCCGGAGACGAAAGGACTTAAGTTGGAGGAATCGGACTATACATACCCCACGAAAGGATCGACTAACATACAACTTCCGGGATTAATCAAAAGGGTTTGGCCTTAACAAAAGAATTTTCCAGATAATTTGTATCTTAGGGGCGCCTGCTACTTCAGTATTGCAGCAGGTTTCAGACTATTTAATTAAACAATTCAGACAAGCCCAACATTAATATCGAGTTGATGGAAAAGTTAACCGTTACGCTCAGATCGGATGACGAGATCACCCGAAATGATATGATCGACAATTATCGAGACCTTGAACTTTATCTTAAGCAAGAATTGGATGGAATAGAGTTCAGCGAATTAATTGAAAACAAACAGTCGATCGATGGGGCAAGGGGAGATAGCAGCACGTTCAAGCTGATATTAGAACTGGCTCCCGGTTGCATTAATTTGACACTCGTGCTAATCGAGCTCTGGAATAAAAAGAAGAATAGCGCCTCCAAAAGCGCTTCCCTCGTAGCAGAGACAGAGGAAATGTAGCACAACCTACTCTTTTCCGGTTATTTAAACCCTTCCCTTAGTCTAACCCACCTCAATAATGCTCTTAAAAAAAGCGCTTCTCATCGGAAACGATGTGTTCGATTTGTATCAAAATGAACCTCAAAAACAACTCAAAGCATCTACACATAATGTAACCCGGATTGGCGAATTATTAGAAATTAATGGCTTCCAGGTGACCAGGGTTGTAGATCAACCAGCATTGGAAGTCCTCTCTCATATCGACGATTTTTATAAAGGCTCCCCCCCTGAAGGCGAGGTAGTAAGCCCAGACAGTATTTTGCTGCTGTATATATCCAGCCACGGAATGCTAAACAAGGATCAGGATCTGCATATACTAGCTAAAGATACCCGGCTCCACAGGGCTAAGATTATAGGCTCGGTCGAAATGAGTGATATACTGGCCTGCTATGATGATAACAGGTTCCAGAAGGCAAATTTCGTCGTGATCCTGGATTGTTGTTTCAGCGATCGTATTTATGAGATCATTCGTCAGAAGTATGAAGCTATTCGCCAGAAGCACGACATAAAACTACTTGTCATTGCTTCCAGTCAGGGAGAATCCTTTGACTATGATATTGAAGATGAACAAGAAACAGAAGAATATCGCAAAGCTGGCACAGACCGGCCCTTTTATTCTATTTTTTCCAGGTACTTGATCCAGGCGTTGGAAGAACGTAAATCGCTGGACACGCTGTATAGTTTCATCCATAAATCCATTCATGAAAAGCATAAGGGACTTGTATCTCCGCCCAAAAAGCTAGTCATGAAGGAATACTACTATAGATCCATCAAGTTGGGGGCATTGGACAACAAGTTGGGGGCATTGGACAAACTTTACCTGACATCCCCACCCATAGCACATAAAGAAGAAGCGCCTGTAACTGATACCGCGTTCTTAAATAAAATCCGTGAACATTATTTACATTGGCTTCGAAAAACCCACGGAACCCTTAAAGTATACGGCACCTCCCATTATCCTGAAATCTATATCGATAACCTTGAGATCTTTACACCTCTTCGTGCCTACACGAGTGACGATGATATCCATTATTCCCGCACTCCGCAGGCGCTTCGTGGTTCTGACGACGACCCCGAAGACTACACCGGGTACCATGTGAGGTCAAACCACATTAACCAGGAAGAAAAGGATTACCAGGTGCTGGACAGCAATGAAGTGTCGGTAAATGAATTTGTTCTTCAAAGCAACAAATGCCTTATTTTAGGAGATCCCGGAAGCGGCAAGACTACCCTGGCGCGGTGGTTGGTGAACGATTATGTATACAGGTGGATCGAGCAGAACGAACCATTACTGGTACCCATCCTGGTTGCTATTGCGGATTATGCCCAGGAATATACAAAGACCAGGGAGAAGGGAGATAAGCTTACGTTGCTGCAATACCTTGAGAAGCTGAGTTGGAAACGTTTACCTGTAACCGACGAAAATAATATAATAATAGCCGGAGAAGACCTATTCAAAGTATTTCGGCATGCGTTAGAAAACCGGCAGGCCGTTGTGGTCCTCGACGGCCTGGACGAAGGTGGAAAATACCGGGATGAGCTTGTAAGGGAAATCGAGGATTTTGCCCATCTTTTTATACCCGACCACTCCGGCAGCAATAGTGGGAACCGTCTGCTCGTCACCAGCAGGGTCATTGGGTATGATGCCGCACCGCTACGTTTAAATCTTAAAAGAGCGCGCGTCGAACCCATGCCGATATCGTCTCAACAGCGCTTTGCAGAACAATGGAAGCAAGCGTTGGATAAGGCCCGGGAAAGAGACGAAATCAACACTGCGGTCTGGATAGAAAACCTTTTCCTCATTATCCAGAATGATGCCACTATTTCGGAAATGGCCGGGAACCCCCTCCTCATGGGCCTTTTTTGCTCTATCTATTATACTGAAAAAACCGTACCCAGTGTCAAGGCGGAGCTCTATCACAAGATGGTCGAAAGTTTTGCCACCATACGCGGAATACTCAGTGCTCCCGAAATGAAGAAAGCGTTCGGCCCCATCGCTTATTATATACATGAGCAATCGGCCGATAACCTGATAGACCGTACCGATCTGGAAAAGCTGCTGAAAGGTGATAATTCCGTTCCCGACCTCATTAACTATGACGCCGGGCTCCTGACAGAAAGAGCCCCGAGGATCTACAGCTTTCTGCATCTGACATTCCAGGAGTACCTGGCAGGCCTGCAACTGATGAAAAACAGGCAGCTTATCGTCGACAAATCCGTCAGCGCCCGATGGCGTGAACCCATCTATTTCGCGATAAGCGCCATAAGCATCGATTTTTCAAAAAATGACTTCAGAGACTTTTTCCAATACTATATTCATCACAACAATAACCAGCGGCTGGATATCCCACTACATACCCTGATAACTATCGATAGCCTGAGAGGTACTAATATCGATGTATTTAAAGACCAGGCAGGACTCCTGGTTAACTCTCTCCTTGAATCTTATACACGCGTTTATCATGATCCGTCCAAGGCCAAGATACGCCAGCTTATAGAGGAGGGCTTCATCGAACTGCACCGTATACTTCCGGATGCAACTACAGATGCTATAAAAGATATTCTGACGAGCGTAGACCCACCCCGGGATCTGCTGATGGCCGGCGCCTCGATCCTGCTCAACACCCGGATCGAGCCTGGCGTGATTGTTACCTATTTCCGGAAATATCTCTCCAGTGACCGCAAGGAGTGGGGCTTTGCCATCCATTCGCTCATACAGCAAGCGTTAAGCACGACAACGCCCTGGTACATGGCGCCCTCTCCTGTCTGGGATGAAAAAGAGGAACGAAAGCGAAATCGTTCGGAATACCTGCAAAGAAAAGAAAACTTCAGGATTGCCCGCCGGGCCTATGACCAGGAGCAGATCCGGGAGCAGGTCGCTGCCGAAACCAAGAGCCAGTTCCTCTATTCAACCGATATCCGCAGTGCCCTGGAGGATACAGATATTAGGGACAGGCTGCTCGATAATTCATGCCTTCTCAGGTTGTTAGCAGCGCTTTGCGGGGGATATGACAATAAAAATCATCTTTTGAAGGAGCGGGAATATCATGAATTAGCCTACTTTTTACAACGCTCCTACTCCGAACGCCAAAGTATTATCAACGCCAACAAGGATTATTTTATCGGGCGGTTTGGCTTTAATGACACCATTAGGCAGTGTGAGATCCATTTAAATCGTTACCAAAAACCTCTACTTCTGCGAAATGACCTTAATATTCTCGAGGCAAGTACAAAGAAAAAGAACAATTTGTATGAGATGCTGTGCGAAATCGAAGTCGTTGACTCAAATTCGATGGTCATCCGGAAGGATAAACAGGCCCGGCTTGAAGACGAAAATCTTGTATGGCAAGTAAAAAAGGAGGATAAAGAATCGGAAGAAGATTGGTCGGCCAGGAACATCAAAGCACATCGCACCGCTTATGCATTTCGGTCATCGCCCTATTCTGGCCCGATCATCGAACTGATAAAACAGAAAGTCAGGCATAACGAGGAAGCCCGTGAAGCGTTGAAGCCGACATTCTCACCGGAAACTCTGCTCAAGGACTCTACCCTTCATGCATATTTTATAGAGTGGCTTTGGAACGATAATCCCGATCAGGTATCCCGCGAAGGGATACTGGAAAGCCTGAAGGCTGCTGCCGGTATCGATCCCATAGAAAAATTGATTGCCCGACTGCTCCTTGGAGACGATATCAGAGACGAAGTTACCGAGATACGTACCGGCAATCCCGACCTGTTCGATCAACTGATCAACAAACTTGAGGGGATCCGGCTTCTTCTTGCAGATGCTATGTCACGCGTCGGGGTATTCGAAGAAATTGAACTGAACTATTTCAGTAGGTGGGACATCACAACCTGGTATGTGGTCGTCAACAGTCTGGTTCAGACGATCGGGAGGGTTATCCAGAATCCCGTTAGCCTGGCTCCCTTTATGGCCATTTTGGGCAGAGTGGAACCGCAACTCTCATCGATCCTCGAGGCCGACCGATGTATCTGTGCCCTGCTGTCTGATAATGAAGACATTACCTATCAGTTCGCAGTAGTACTGGACACTCTTCCCAAAGGGAAAGATTTGCTGGATGCACTCATGAACTATTACCTGGCTCCAAACGTACAACTGGCCGAACACATCTCTACCTACCGCTGGCATACGGATCCCCTACCCTACACCTATGACAATGAACTATTACCCTTCGAAGTATATGAAGTGATCGACTCTTTATCGGGATTTAACCGGTTGACCGGGTCGCGCAACAGTTTGAAAACAGGCTTCCGGTATCAATGCAGTGAAAACCTTAGCTCGCTATATGGACAAGCGGAGGATTATGGGATAGAAGCTTTGCTATTTCATATATACGTGGGCTCGGAGGAGTCCGTCAGGCTACTCAAAAAAGACTATTACGACTACAATGAAGCTACCAGGAATTGGCTTAGCGAAAAAATACAAAATATCGAAAACCCTTATATGCGGGCACGGGTATATTACCGGTATGCCTTGATCACCGATCAGTCGGATAGGCTCCTGATCGTAAAGGAGGGCCTGGAAATAGCCGGCAATATTAACAATGTGCATCAGCGAGCAAGAATAACCGAACGGCTGATACGGCTGTTACCTGCTGCCGAGCGCACCGAAGAGATAATGGAAGAATTTATGAAGGATATCGGTCGGGTAGAAAATCCAAACGATCAGGCCCGGCTGTTGCTTCGCGCCAACTCATTGCTGCCGGCTCCCGGTAGCCCTGCAATGATTCGTATAGCGATCGGGAACGCATCCTGTATAAATGACGACTTTAAGAAAATTGCATTACTGACCCTTATAAAGCCCTATCTGACGGATCATGAAAAACTGAAAGCCGAATTCAACAACTGCCTCCTATCGATTTCGAACCCTTTGTACAGAGCCCTCTTCAGCAACCAGGTTGCCGCCAAAATCATGTATAACGAGGAAAAACTATTCTCGGATACCGGCCGGCAGCACAACCAGCAATGGGCGCCCCTGCTAATCACTATGGCCATTACCGAGTTTCTGGACAATTTTAACGAGTCGCCCCAGATGGAATCGTTATGGGAAAAGCTGGCCAACAGTGAGTCGGAACGGGATTTTAATGACACAGCCGACGTGCTGCTGAGCCGTGCCGGGGAAAATATGATCACTTTGACTTTCCGGATTGCCAAAACTCTGGAAACTATCGTCGGCAAGCCCGGTAATCCCGTCCCTTTGCTCTCCTTGCTGGACTCACCGACCGAAAGCGCCATTCCGATCGTCGAAAGCTGGAGAAACAGCCCCGTCGAAATCCTGAAACAACTCGCGATCATTTGCAGGGTTGAGCAGACCAGTATGATCGACCTCGAATCGGTCCAGGTGCTGCTCGACATCCTGGATTCGGAAAATGAACTCTTCAGGCTACGGGCCTCCTTGATTTTCAGCGGCGGTATGGATAGAGTGACCATAACAAAAAGACCATACCGATCCTCCCAACTGACAGACGCTGTTATTGAAAAAATTGTTAAGTCCTACCTATCGACGACCAACGCCTCCAAGAAACGGACACTTTGGCTCTTCTTTTACCTGATGATTCATGACACACCGGCCTATTTACAGAAATGGGCACGTATGGCGGATTCGCCCGGGCTGGGGCAAAAAGTCGGAAAATTTATTCTTCAAAGTATTGCCGAGGTCAACGAAGAATGCTGGATCGAGCTAAAAAAACTGTGTCAGAAGTCGAATCCAGTGATACAGGAAGCATTAACGGAATCCCTGTCCTGGCTCGGTTATCCGGAAAACGAACAACAGTTTAAACCCCAGGATGCCTATGACGTTTTTAGGGAGCTTGTGTCCAATGCAGACCTAAAAAACACCTATGTAGGAGAGACCTGGCGTATTTGCAAGATCCTGGACGACTTTGCTTCAACCCTTAATGATTCCACGGAATTTGACCCCTCCGGCTCCGGGATCATCTCACAGCTAAATCTATTGGTTTTCACTGCGCGGGATTGTATAGGCAACCCGCCATTGCTCCCGATCCATACCATCGCCGAAAGCATGACGAACTGGAACGGTTCCCGTCTCCGGAATATAACGATCCAGGTCGACGGACAGGACATAAAAATGGAGAAGTACCTCGATGACATATTCACGAAGTTCAATAAGAAAGCGGAGGAAGGACAGACCCGAAACCCTTTTATGGACGTGCTTCTAAGGCTTACCGACCATATGTTGAATCGGGATATGAACCACGGGTCAGAGATCGCCACTGCCCTTTTGGATCTTACCTCCTATTTTACCGCCAAACGATCACTTTACTTTGAACAGTATTGCCGTCTCAATCCAGCATTCATTGACAAGATACTGTATGTCATTCGTTTTCAATCCGGGATCGTAAAGCAGTCCGCCGCCCTCAGGCTGGTACGTCATCTCCCGGAAATTGATGAAAGAGTCGTCGATGCATTGAAAGCCGGTATTCTGTTTGACTCTACAATAGTAAGGAACATCGCAGAGGAATCGATCAATATGCTCCTGCCCGAAAAGCTGGATGATAATCTGCTGAATATGCTGATCCGGAATTTGGAGTTCAGCAATGATAATGTCATTTATTCGAATATCCGGATCTTGACCCGGCTGGTACGGAAGGGTTGCTTTCCTTCTGAAAAGTCTTCAGCGATCCTGAATGCCTTTAGTGAACTTAGTAGCCAACCCAATTCCAAAAGGGGTATTTATGTTTTGGAAGGTTCAGGAACCTACATTGAGCCTAACCGGATCGTTCTGCTAACACGCTTCGACAGAATGCTTTACGAAAATATGCTTCAGATTCTAAATCTTTAAAGTTGCTCACTTTTTCTTCTTACGCTTGCCCCACCAGACGAGAAATCCTGTAACAGGCAGTGTTCCGCAGATAAAGCTCGCAAAAAAGTATAACCACTTGGTGAACAACCCGCCGAAGGCGCCGACGTGCAGTGAGTAGTTCGACCGGCGCAACCAGTTTGCAGGTGTATCTTCCGAAATCCTGGTGTGGGAAGAAGACAAAAGCGCCAGCGTATGGATATCGAAATTCAGCTCACGCCAGGTTCCATTGTACATATCGGTACATGCATAGATGAATCTGGCGTCCTCTTTCGGAAAATGTATGCTGATCTGATCCCTGTTTTTCTCGCCTATCCGGGTGGTTACCAGATGCCAGATGAGATCTACTTTCCCTTCGATGGTTGCAGGAACCTCGTCGGGTCCGGGCTGAACGACAGTGATTTCCTTTTTTTGCTCTTTGGCCCCGAGCATTTTCATAACCGATTTGTTTACAAACTGGAAGCCCATCATCAGGCCCGTCAGTGTCATGATCAATGCCAGCGATAGCGAATAAAACCCAAGGACATTGTGAAGATCGTAATTGAGCCGTTTGAATTTCGCTTTCCATTTGATGGTGAATGCCTGCTTCATTTCGCGTGCGTTCCATTTTTCAGGCCACCAAAGCACGATACCAGTAATGGTCAGGAGCAAAAATATCAGGGTAACCCAGCTGACGATCCGGTGGCCGATCTCCCCGGGAAACCACAGGTGAGTATGGCCCTCTTCGATAAAATGAAAAAAGTCCTCATGATCCTGCAAGGAAAGCAGATCTCCCGTATAAGGATTGGCAAAGATCAGCGAGTCGGAATTATCCGGTGTAATTTTAACCGCCTTTCCTTCGCCGTAATACCATAAGCGGCGGATTTTCATTTCCGGGAGCTGCTCCACCACTTTAGAGCGCAGTACAGCGGGCGGTAGCGGCGTAACGTTTGCCGGCACTTCCACCTTCCACCAGGAACGGGCCATCGCCATGATTTCCTGTTCGAAAGTCAGCAAACAGCCCGTCAGACTGATAATGATAACAGGAATGCCTGTCGCGATCCCGATCCACAAATGGAACCAGTCGTTGAACCGGCGCAGCCAGGATGGGCGGGTCCTGACGGCAGCCGCTTTCTTCTTTTTCAGGATGACGGGTTTTTCCATGATGCTTCAGTACATGTAGCAATGCGGCAAAAGTGTAATTGTGTATCCTCGTCTCCGGGATACACAATTACACCTCTCCTTGAACAGCTTATTTCAGTTTATCAATACGGGAGAAGGAAGTATAGCCTCCCTGAATTTCAAGTCCTTTGGTAACCTTATCGGTCGCCGAGTCGTAGATCCAGATATAGTCCTTGCCTTCTCCTGATAATGATGCAATGTAGGCTTTACCGTTTTCTACAAATACGTTCCTCTCACTGCCCAACCCTTCGGGAACTTCGTTGAGCTTGCGGAATTCCTTACCGGTAGCGATGTTAATGATGGCGAACTTGTTTTTTGCCGTAACGCTGTTATCGGTGGTCATGTATTTGATGATGGCCTTTCCATTACCCAGGTCCATCAGCACGCCGGAAGCAGGAATAAAGCCAATTTCGGCCTCGACGTCCATATAATAAGTCGGATCGAGCACATCGGAACCTTTTTTGATACGGTAGATGCTTTTCTTAGTCGATACCCCTCCTGAAATCCCGTTCCAGCTTGTAAGAAAGTACATATCCCCCGCTTCATCCACGAATGACGTTGCGAAATAGCCGGATGTGTTTCCCAGACCTGCGGTACGCGTATCCGTGGATACTTTGGTAACTACAAAATCCGGGTAAGATACGGCCATCGTATTCAGGCGTTTAAACAAAGTAAAATCGGAACCGTTGTAATTGATAACCGAGAAGAAAAGCTTACCATCCTTGTATTGGATGTCGCCGCCTATCCGGTACAAGGGGTGCGATTCGGGCGCCTCAGGTAAACCGCTCACCGTGCCGGTTTTGGTGATAGTCATAGCCGCAGTATTGATAATCGCAAAATTGACTGCTTTCGCTCCTGTGACGCCGCCGATCAGCACCAGGGTGTTGGCGTCGATCCAGGTATGGCCGGCCAGTGATAGCAGATGGGTAAACGGAAATTCCTTTACAACGACCACTGCGCCATTTTCAATTTTGTATTTACCGAATTTCCCTTCAGTCGTATTGTAGAAATAGTAGAATTCCTCTCTGGTGATCACCGAATTGTTCAGGAGCGTCGTTACATCCACACCATTGCCTTCCAGCTTAATCGAGCCTTCGGTAAGGCTGGGGACATTCATAATATAATAGCTGGTTTGCGGCCAGCTTCCAAGCTGGGCCCAGATGGCGAAGGACGAATCATCGGGTTCGGGATCTATCACTTTCGTATCGTCCTTATCACCGCATGAAACCGAACCAAGAGTGATCAATACCGCCCCCAACAGGAACTTATGAAGCTTAAACATAGTAATTACTTGATTTAAATTGAATTATAATTATTAAATAAGAAATAGACGTAGCTTCAGATAGACCGCCCTTCCCGGCTTCTGCAAACGAAAGTTGTCATATACAAGTTCATCGGTCAGATTCCTGCATTCCAGTGATGCGTTGTAGCGCCCTTTCCGGACCGAGTAGGAAATCATAACATTGTGGACCAGCTGTTTAGGAATAGTTGTCAATGAATTTGCAGTGGCGAAGCCTTTCCATGACCGGTAGTACCAATGCGTATACTGGGTGCTCCAGGTGAATTGCAGGCGGCCGTCTTTCACAGCGCTAAGGTTCTTGCCTATCCCGAGGTCCAGGTTACCGAAAAGCCAGGGCTGATTAGGGATCCTGTTGCGGTAAGTCGCCGACACTGTGCCGCTGCCGCTGTTATTGACATACCTGGTATTATCCAGCGCATACTGATAGGTTACATTCAGCATCGCATTGAACAGGCGGTTGTAATTGTATCTGGCTTCGGCATCTATCCCTCTTACCAGTACATTAGAAAGGTTCTGATACTGCAGCTGGTTGTTGTCATATTGGTTGGCATAGATAAAGCCTTTGGCGCTCCGGTAAAATGCGGAAGCTTCAAAAAACCAATCCTGCCGACTGCTATACCCTCCGTAAAACCCGCCGACGTTCACGTTGTCACTTGCTTCGGGCTGCAGGTTCATGTTATTCAACACCTGGTAGCCGTCGCCATAAACCTCATTTACATCCTGCAAGCGATAGGTATGCTCATACGAAGCCTTCACGCCGCTGTTGTTGTCGAACTTGTAAACCGAAGCCCATCCATAGCCGAAATAATCCTGAAAATTATGCAGCAGGACTATCTTTGCCAGGCTGTAATCGTATTGCTTCTTATTCATGGCAATGCCATAGTACTTACCCATGAAAGTGTTGGTCCAGTTCCGGAACAGCGCCCACTGGTAGGCCGCGCCCACAATGTGCTTACCCAGCTTGCCGGGCATGTCGTCGCCATCTGAAGTGAGGGAGTTGTAAGTCTGGTTTTCAACCTGGTCGAATGTGTAGTTCAGGTTCAGATCGTGATTTTCTGCCAAATGGTAGTTGCCGTTAAACCTCGCGAAAATCCGGGGACGGTTCACCTGGGTAAGCCGCAAACTTCCGGTTTCAGGATTGCCCGGAATATAGGAGCCATCCCAGCTGTATTTGCGCAGCGTCGTATCGGAAAGTACATATTGGTCATAAGAGTAAGTCCCGTATAATCCTATATTTAGCCTGTTATGCAGCAGGCTGTCTTTCTTATAGCGCAGGCTGACATTCTGGCCGGTACCGTCCTTCACCACTCCACCGTAGACAATGCTCTGCCGCACCCCGGTTTGTACCTGTTTGTCGTAAGTGGTGTAACCAACGCCCAGGAAAAGCAGGTCTGCCCATTTTTTGTTCACCAGGCCGGCTTCGACCTGACCCATCAGGGATTGGTAGCGATCGTGGAAACGGCGGAAATCACGGGTAACGTACTCGTATTTCTCTGCATCCCATATCTCCACCCCTTTCATGAGATAGTTGTTTTTCGAATAATTGAAAAAGGCGCTTCCCTTGATGACCAGCCCCGCAGGCATATATACGTATTGCCCTGTAACGGCCGATTGATGGGTCTCAAATGATCCGTAGCTGTGGCTTACGTCAAGATAATTATCCAGCGACTTGTTCGTGACAATATTGACCGAGCCGCCGAGGGCATCCGAACCCAGATCAACGGGCGCTACGCCTTTGTATACCTCTATGCGCTGCGCCAGGTTAACCGGGATATTGTTCAGGTTCATGGCGCTACCGAGTACATCGAGCGGTACGCCGTCCAGGAAAAGCTTGACGGACTTCCCCGAAAGACCGTTGATCGAAAACTCGAAATCCGAGCCTACACCGCCCTGCTCCCGTATTTTGATACCGGTGCTCCGGTTAAGCACCTGCCCGAGATCGATCGTCGTGTTGGCTATTTTACGGGTATCGATAGCATTGAC
Source organism: uncultured Cytophagales bacterium (assembly GCA_964559125.1). Lineage (GTDB taxonomy): Bacteria > Bacteroidota > Bacteroidia > Cytophagales > Spirosomataceae > Ravibacter. The sequence goes on along the minus strand of CAZLGW010000047.1, from coordinate 11,126 downwards.
CGTAAAACCCTGCTCGCGCAATTGCTGCGCCTCTCCTTTCCCACGTACGACCACCTCGTCGATCGCGATGGTTTGGGACTGTAAAACAATTTGCAGAACGGACGTCTCGCCGTTCTGCTGAACCCGTATCTTTTCTTCTACCGTCTGGAACCCTACACTGGAAAAAACCAGTATAAAGGTGCCCGGTTTGCTGAAATGCAAGGTGAAACGGCCATCGGTTTCGGTTTTAGTGGCCAGCGGAAGACCTTTGACTGCCACGGTAACACCTTCCAGCGGCTCCTTCAGGGTATTGCTGATGCTCCCTGAAACCGTCAGGGTCTGTGCCTGTGCACATAACGAAAACCCGACGAATAGTAATGTAAAAAATCGAAATAAAACAACTCCTCTATGCATACCTGAAACTAAAATTGCCCGGTCAGAATCTTACTCTTTCTGAACTTCGCGATCCTAGTTGCATAAGCGTGGCCTTGCCACAGTAGAAATTGAAAAAAAATTTATTTATTCTAAATAATTATTCGTGGAGTTTCTCAAGACGGTAGATATAGTCGACATCCCCTTCAAAATGCAACCCTTTGGTCAGCGACCGGTCATCGGGACGGTAAATCCAGATATCATTACCACCCTTACCGTCATTGACAGTGATATAGGCCTTTTCACCTTCCACAAGCACGCACGTCCGCGAACTGCCGCGGTCGAGCGGCAAATCCAGCTTGTTGGTGACCTGCCTGGTTGATAAATCGACCTCGTAGTACTCGATATGCGGGACGGCATAATGCTCCTTGTAGGTTTTGAACAAATCTTTCCGTTCACTTCTCAGCAGCGCTTTGTGATTTCCCAGGTACCATAGCCCATAAGCATGGTTCTGTACTTTTGAAGCCGAGATATTGAAAAAATAGGAGCTGTCGATGGCCTGTTCATCGGCTTTGATCCGGTAAATGGCGGTAGGTTGATGCAGGTTTGCACCTCTTACAATCCCGGGGCTCGACATAAAGTAAAAATCGCCCTTTTCATCTTTGAAGGTATTTTGCTGCGCCGTGTTGACATTCCCCGGAAAAGTGGAGCGCGGATCTTTATCGATATACTCCAGAACCATACCAGGATAGCTCATACGCGCCACATATACCGTATCTGACGACCCGAAACCCATATTTCTGTTGGCATAATGATAAGTATAGCCTATCCAGAGGCGGTCATCCCGCCACATCTCAAATCCCACGGACATGTTGTCGAAAGGCACGCGCGGATCCGGAACAGGAAGCGTATCAACACTTGCCGTCATAGTCCTGACATTTACCTTCGCAAACTTCTTAGCTTTCATCCCCATGCTGTGACTAACCAGGAAAATCGTATCCGGGGCGATAAACAGCGCATTATCAGGATAGCTGAAATCAGTGAGACGTATAGAGTCCAGGTGTACAAAACGCTCGTTGCGGATCTGTGCTTTTACAAAATATTCTGATTTTGAATCAACGTAATAATAGAAACCGTCCCTGACTAGCAGGTAGTACCATATACGGGCAGGCCCCAGTAGCTTTACTCCTTGGGCTATGGGGTCGACCGCGCCCGAGTCCAGGTGATCTGTCTGCCAGATATACAGCTCTCCCTGTCCGGAGCCGGTGACGATACTGTATTTTTTTGCTTCTGCATTCCTGCTATCGCGACAAGCCGGCATTGACAAACACAAAAGCCCTGTTGCGACCGATAAAGATATTGCTCTTAGCAAATGAAGCATTCAGGAAGTCAATTAGATACCAAATTGGGCGATCAGGGAATTTTGCAGCAATGGGGGAAGGTCGCCAACCCGGCTTTTGTCCATTACGATTAATTGCGGACTATTGTGGTCTCTCAGATCCATTGCAAAATAAGTGGTACCGCCTCTTACGTCAACCTCTCTCACTATTTCCTCATTTCCGTCACAAATGCTTGCAAACGACAGCTTCATGTTCTCGCTGGGCGTTATTTTGATGACGCCGCAAAAATTCAGCATCCTGGCTTCCTTGCTGTAAACGGCGCCGCTTTCTCTTCCAAACTCGATTTGCAACGTCTCTGACGACAGGCCGGCCGCCAGCTTTCCCTGGCTGTCACCGGACTCCAACCGGTTCGGGAAGTAGCCAAGCCCCGACACGACCACTATCACAGCCGCCGCCATCACAGCGGTGTATTTCCCGAATAATGCGCCGGACAATTCATGTCGACGGGTCACCCGGGACTGCAGGCCCTCCCATACCGCCATTTTGATCTCCTCTTTTGAAAGCTCTTCAGGGAAATACAGATCCGGCTCGTCTCCATTTTCCAACCACTTCTCAACAGCCTCCTTTTCTCTGGCGCTGCATAAGCCCTGGTGGTACTTTTCGATTAAAGCCTCGGAAATATTCATAGGGTTGGGAAAGATACAATATTACGATATACTTACTAAATCGCATAATCTTTCAGACCGGAACGCAGCAACCGCAGCGCATTTGCCAGATGATATTCCACGGTTCGCTCTGAAATGATAAGCTCCCCGGCAATCTCTTTATTGGTCATTCCCTTTTCCCGGCTCATCCGGAAAACACGCTGGCAATGACCAGGCAATTCATCAATAAGATACCGGATCCTGTCAGTCAGGTGCTTGTGCATAATGGAATCCTCCGTAAAATTTGCATTTCCGGTACTAATGGTAGCAATATTCCGGAGATGCGCACTCCTGATCTGTTTGTTCCGGATGTATTCAAAAACCTTCAGCTTGGCTGAGCGAATGAGGTAATGCTCGACCGATTCAATAAATACCAGGTTGTCACGCCGTTCCCAAAGAGACTTGAAAATCTCCTGGGCAAGCTCCTTGGCTACTTCTACGTCCTTCAGGTTTGAGTAGCATACTACAAAAACCTTTTCCCAATACTGATTATAGATATCCGTAAAAGAGGATTCATTCAGGAGCGTAGGGCTGTCTTCAGTATGGGGGTCCGGCATAAATCTCGCGATAGATAAAATCGGTCGCAAGTTAGCCTTTTTTAGATTAATTCCAATTAAACAACATCCAGGATTTGTTTGATTGTTATACACTTTTTTGGTGAATTTTTCGAAGACGCCGTCAACTCCGAGGGTAAACTTCCTGCCGACCCGTATTTTGACGCCTGCTATTATTGCACCGGTAAATGTAGCATCGTCATACCGGACAATACAAGAGGTTTTTTTACGTTTTATATTAAAAACTTAATATTCTATGGCAATCGTAAAAGTACTGGAAGTAATAGCTTCTTCTTCAAAAAGTTTTGATGATGCTGTTCAGAACTGCGTTACTGAGGTTTCAAAAACCATTCGAAATATTGACTCGGTCTATGTCAAAGACATGAAGGCCCACGTAAAAGACGGCAAGATCAGTTCTTATGGCGTGGTGTGCAAGGTGTCTTTCAGGGTAGACGATAACGATTAGTCCACGCTAATCCCGGATCAGCTTTCTCACCTCAGAAAACCGGCCGTACTCAAAACGCACGAGATGGATTCCTTCAGCCAAATGCTCAAGGGTGATGGTATTCTGTCCCTTCTGGAGATCATATGCCCGTATGAAAATATTTTTTCCACTGATATCGACCATGGTCAGGATCCATCGGCCGCTTTCCGGGGCATTCACATCGACACGTACTTTCCCACTTGAAGGGTTGGGATAGAAGCTGCCCACTACAGCCAGTTGCGCTTCATTTTTGATTAATATTATCCGGGAGTATTCGTAGGAGCCATCCAGACGGTCCGCCGCGCGATCGATCATTTTCAGCCGGTAATAGTTATAGAGACTGGGGGACCGGTCCGTAAAAACATATTCAGCCTTCCCATATACGTCCCCGATCTTTTCAAAAGACAGCGCATCTTCTGAACGCTGCACTTCAAAACGGTCAAAATCGATTTCATCGGCTGTGGTCCATTTCAGGACATTCTGGTTCTCGCTGTTTTTTTGTCCCGAAAAGGAAACCAAAGTAACCGGGAGCAGCCTTAGACACTCTGTATCAGATACTGCATCACCTTCGATGATCCACCCTTTTGCAATCAGATTATTACGGGCATCTGCTGCGCCGGGACTATAGGTTCTGCCGTCGGCGGCCAGGGAGAGTCCATCCGGTGTGTCCGGGTTGGCACTCCAGCCTTTCAGCGTTTCGCTGTAATTATAACAGCTCAAGCCACTGTTATTAAAAATCACATTTAAGTTGACTGAGGTATTCAACGTCCAATCTCCTAATGACTGATCGAAAGCGCCGGCGCCATTAAACATTTACCCCATATCCGTTACGTTCCGGGTATCCCAGCTGCCAACAGGTTGATTAAAGGAACTGGCGCCCATAAACATCTGGCCCATATTCTCCACACTTTGGGTACCCCAGTTGTCAATAGGTTGATTAAAAGAAGTGGCATTACTGAACATATTGTTACATTGCCGCTATTAAAACTACCGCCGCCTGATTCCGTACCCGGCGACACTTCCTGCCAGGTATAGCTGACCGGCCCGGTAGCGGTCACGTCAAAATTAATCTGTTGAACCCCCGATCCGCTCCTGGACAGGTCCCACCGGGTGATAAATTCATTCTGTGCAAAGGCAACCTGACTGATAAACGTGAGCAGAAAAAGGTATTTATTTTTCATACAATTATGCTTTAGCAAGCATTGATTTAGGACTTACCCGGATACCCGGACAGACATGTACATATCGTCTATCAGCACGTCTTTTAAACACGGTTCCGGAATGGCACAAAAGTATCGTCAGCGCTTTGAGGGCACTATCGTTTTTGATTCTAATCCTATCAATTTTGGATCAAATGTGGGCTGGAGATGTATTCTGAATCGTCACGCTGCATCGGGGCAGATTTCGCCAAAAGATATCACCCTTTTGGGTTATTGACACAGGTTCCTGCATTCCTCAACTTTGCACGAATAAAAATAAAACCCTATGAAACTCATACCTTTAAAAACACTCTCCTTATTCTTTCGTCGGATAACCCTGCTTGTACTGTACTGCATCTGCCCGTTCACCTACGCCCAAAAGATTAGCATGGAGATCGTAGAAATCGAGGATAGCCGCGTAAAAAGCCGGATAACTCAGTCGGAGAGCGCTATCCTTATCGTTCGGACGGAGGTTAAAGGACTGGAAACTGGCCCCCACCGCTTCCTGAAACCCGGCAAGATCACCCGGGCTATCGACAACCTGGGGAATACCATTCAAGCCGACGAACCTACGTATAGAGAATATAATAGTTTTGGAGTAGTCGACTTCCGGCTTTTTTCAGCTGAAAGAAAAGCTTCTGAAATTTCAGTACTGGAAGGAACAGTGAAATATTTCAACCCTACTACAGCCAATAATGGCCTGATAAACGTAGACAAACCGGCGGATAAGTTGGGCACTAATATCCTGAAGGGAAAATATTCCGACATCGTAATCGTGCTTTTGGACCGTAAAAAGCTGCAAAAGCTCAAAAATGAGAATGAGAAGGCCTACAAACAGCAGCTCGATAATCTTAAAAAAGAATACGGCCCTTATGCGGATAGCATCGATGAGCTGGACGAAGTACTGGACGACTCCGGCTTTGGAAATGACAGTGAGCTGTTTTTCTTTTTGTCCGATCCGGATTCACAGATATTGAGCCTGAGTGTTGTCGACGCAGATGGGCAGAATTTAGTCTATGGAAGCAGTATGAGGGGAAATCACATGTCCTACCCCCTTTCAAGCGAAGCTCCCCTATCCAACAATATGAAAATAGAACTGACTGTAGAGAATCCCCAGGCTGTGAAAGAATATCCTTTTAAGCTGGAGAAAATCAAGCTGCCGTAAGATGGTCTCCTGACCGGAAGAAAAATACACAAAACGCATTCTCTAACTGTCTGATAGCAAGAAATAAAAATTATGAAAATCAACTCTTCAAAAACTTCCGTCTTATCCTTCCGTGGAATAACCCTGCTTGTCATATACTGTATGCTCCCGGCCGCCTACGCCCAAAAGGTGAGTATGGAGGTTGCCGAAATCATGGATAACCGTGTGATGAGCCAGGAAGCTGAGAAGGTCGGTGGCCTTATCGTCCGGGTAGAGGTTCTCGGACTGGAAACCGCTTACCCCTATCCTGTCCTGAAACCCGGCAAGATCACCCGGGTAGTCGACGACCTGGGAAATACCATTCAAATGGATGAATCTACGCATGACGAATACAACGAATATACGATACTTAACTTCAGGCTTAACTCACCCGGGAGGGACGCTTCTGAAATTTCAGTACTGGAAGGAACAGTAAAGTATTTCAACCCCACAGCAGCCAATAATGGACTGCTGACCTTCGACAAACCGGTGGACAAATTGGGTACCAATATCCTGAAGGGGAAGTATTCCGACATCGTAATCGTGCCTTTAGACCGCAAAAAACTACAAAAGCTCAAAAATGAAAATGAGAAGGCCTACAAACAGCAGCTTGATATTCTCAAAAAAGAATACGGCCCCTATGCGGAGAGCATCGATGAGCTGAACCACGTATTGGACGACCCCTACTTTGGAAGCGATAATGAGCTGGTTTTCTTCTATTCCGATCCGGAGTTAAAGGTAATGAACCTGAGTATCGTCGACGCAGAAGGTCAGAGTCCGGTCCAGGGAAGTAACGCGATGGGAAATCACGTGAGCTACCATCTGGGTGATGCCCCCCTCTCCAACAGTATGAAGTTGGTATTGACCATTGAGAACTCTCAGGCTGTGAAAGAGTATCCTTTTAAGTTGGAGAAAATCAAGCTGCCGTGAAATGCCTCCTCACCACTCATATTTGAAATTATTTCATTTATTTTTCACTGCCTCATTTGCAGCGTCCTCACGCCGATCGAGTAGGCATACAGGCTGGCTGGTTTTCCACCAGGGGTTTTCAAACCGGATCCTGTCCAGAATGTATTCTGCAGGAATAAATACTCCCTATTCCAGAGCTTGTACCGGTGCCCGGCCTGCACAGTTATTGGTTCATACTATTATTCTTTAATCAGTTTTACTACTTTCCCATCATGCAGTTGCAGGAGGTAAATACCTGAAGCATGCCTGCTTATTTCGAGGGTCAATATTTCCTCCTTCACTTCTATCTGCTGAAGGACTACTCCTGTCACGCTGATCAGCCTTGCTTTGCTACCTATATATTCCGAACCCAGCTCAACCGCTATGCGGTCGCGTGCCGGGTTGGGATAGGCAAACAGCTCACTGCGCCCTTCAGCGGCCAGCGAAATCATCTGGCTGTAGCTGAACGTACCATCCAGATCCACTTGCCGGATGCGGTAGTAAACCCTGCCCAAAACCGGGGCCGGGTCGGTGTGGCTATAATAGACCGACCCGGTGCCCCCGGCTGTGACGGTTCCTGTTACATAAAAATTCTTTGCGTTGGCGCTCCGCTCTACTTCGTAGTGGGATACATTGGTTTCTTCCGTCTTCCAGGTCAGCACGGCTCGGCGCTGCTCGTTGAAGCGGCCTTCGAAGGAAATCCAGCGGACGGGCAAGGCGCCGTCAGGGCTTTCAAAAGTACCCATATCGATGGCGGAGCCTACCAGACGCGGGCTACCTGCCAGATCTCTCGTATCGGCATTTAAGCCTTCAAAAAAAGCGTTACTGCCGTTATTGATCGCCGGACTTCCGGGTTTCAGCGTATAATCCCCTCCGGCAGGGTTGGTAAAGAGCGGGTCGGTACTGGTGGGCAGGTTGTTATTGGCGACATCTCCATAGGCCGCATTCGTTTGGTTTTGCACCAGACTGTTTTGGGTATTCTCCATTTGTCCTTCAACACCATTACCGTAGATAATCGAATTGCGGATAACTGAAGTGCCGGTTTCATCAAACCACTCACCCACTCCCTCCGACGCGGTATTACCGCTAACGGTTACATTGGTAAATACGGATGATGAACCAGAAGTGGCAACCCCTCCCGTTAACAACGCCGTATTCCCGCTAACAAGTACATTGGTTAACCTGGGTGCGGCAAGGCTAATCATTATTCCGCCGGCGATCAGGGTAGCCTCGTTTCCGGTAATCACCAGGTTGATGTAGCTGGGCGAGGAGTTGAAATTCATTATGCCCGCTCCGTATGGCGCTTTTCCACCGGTTATGATAAAGCCATCTAAAATGTCAGCGGGAGTTAATGCATTGTTTTCATTTTCTATCACGCATTTTTCGTTTCCCTGTAGCGTGGTGGGGTGCGCCGCCCAGTCGCGGTCGTCCATCCCGGCCTGGTCATTGTCATTCGGAAAGCCGCCATAAATGGTCACCCCCCGCTTCATGATAAAAGGCCGCCCCGATACAGGTTGGTAGGCGCCTTGGGCCACCCATACCTGCTCTACGTCCGCAACATCAATGGCTCCCTGAAAGTCGCCCATGGCCTGTGCCCAAGAGCTGCCATCACCCGTGCCGCCTTGCCTGACGTAGACCACACGGATCACAGGCTCAGGCGGGACAACCTGGCTTTCGTAAGCCCCCATATCTATGACGCCCGAATTGGGAAAATCATATACCCTGGGATTACCGGCCAGGTCTTTCGTGTGGGCATTTAAACCCGCAAAAAAAGCGTTGCTGCCCTTGTTCACAGCCGGACTCGAAGGCTGTAGCGTATACATACCCAACGCGGGGTTGGTAAAGAGCGGGTCGGTATCGGTAGGCAGGTTATGATGAGCGGCATCGGTATAGGCGGCATCAGTCTGGTTTTGCACCAGACTGTTTTGAATATCGTTCAATTGCTCTCCTCCTACACCACCACCGTAGATAATGGAATTGCGGATAATGGCTGTACCGAAAACATCTACCCATGCTCCACCTATGCCGACAGACGAAGTATTCCCGCTAATGGTTACGTTGGTTAGTAAGGGAGATGAAGCATTTATCCCACCTCCTCCAGCGGCAGCGGTATTTCCACTGATAAGCACATTGATCAGGTGCGGCGCTGCACCTTCGTAAATAGCAATTCCACCGCCGGTATAAGCTGTGTTTCCGGTAATAACCAGGTTGGCATAAACAGGTGATGCATTGTAATTAAATATGCCGCCTCCATATTGGAATGTAGTTCCGCCGGTAATGGTAAAGCCATCTAAAACATCGGCAGGCGTTAGTGCGTTTTCAACATTTGTCACTACGCTGTTTCCATTTCCTTTCAGCGTGGTGACGTGGGCCGACCAGTTCCGATCATTCATCCCGGCATGATCGTCATTATCCGGGAAGCCGCCATAGATGGCCACGCCATGCGTCATGGTGAAAGACTGTCCCGATCGGGGTTGGTAGGTGCCTTTAGCCACCCATACCTGCGTTACACCCGCAGCGTTGATCGCTCCCTGCAAATAGCCCGTGGCGTTTGCCCACGAACTGCCGTCACCTGTGCCACCCTGCCTGATGTAGACAATCCCGTTGGCATCGGGTACAGGCTGAAGAATCTGGCATTCGTAGGCGCCCATATCCACTGTAGTATCAAACAAACGGGTATTGCCGACCAAATCTTTAGTATCGGCACCGAGACCATCGAATAGAGTATTATTGCCCTTGTTGATCACCGGACTTTCAGACAGGGGGCTATAATTGCCCCCGTCAGGGTCGGTAAAAAGCGGGTCGGTATCGGTGGGCAGGTTATGATTGGCGGCATTGGTATAGGCAGTATTCGTTTGGTTTTGCACCAAACTGTTTTGGACATCGTTCAATTGTCCGTTCACGCCATTACCGTAAATAACGGAATTCCGGATCGCCGCGGTACCGACTTCATTCCATTCGCTACCGCCATAGGCTGTATTACCGCTAATGGTTACATTAGTAAATACGGGTGATGAGCTATTATTCACGCCTCCTCCATACCCAACCGCCGAATTGCTGCTGATAAGCACATTGGTTATTCTTGGGGTCGTGGCGGCTCCTGCTATGAGCATTCCGCCACCGTACCAGTTTACGTTATTCCCGGTGATAACCAGGTTAGTATAGCTGGGTGATGAATTGATATTAAGTATGCCACCTCCGTAATCTCCACTTCCGCCGGTAATGGTAAAACCGTCTAAAATATCGGCAGGAGTTAATGCATTGTCTTCATTTTTTACCACGCTGTTTCCGTTTCCTTGCAGCGTGGTGAGATGAGTCGCCCAATCACGGTCGTCCATGCCGGTATGATCGTTATTATTCGGGAAGCCGCCATAGATGGCCACACCCTGCTTCATGGTAAAAGACTGCCCCGATACAGGTTGATAGGTACCTTTGGCCACCCAAACCTGCGTTACCCCCGCAGCATTGACCGCTTCCTGAAAATCGCCCGTGGCGTTTGCCCACGAATTGCCTTCACCGATAGCTCCCTCCCTGACGTAGATAATCCCGTTGGCATCAGGGGTGTGCTGTGCGGCGGCGCTAAAAATTCCTGTTAAGAGGACGATAAAACCTGTCAGCAGGTTTTTGGTCAGGGGACTGATTTTCTTTTGATAAGACATTTTCTGATGCTGTACGGAATTGGGGTTAAACGCGGTTCCGGAACAACACAAAAGTATCATCAGCACTTTGAGGGGACTATCATTTTTGATTCTAATCCTGTCAATTTTGGATCAAATACGGTGGGAGATGTATTCTGGAGAGTTATGTCAAGTTAGGCGTAGTCTGGAGACTACGTGCAACTCAGGTTTGTATTTCGCCATCAGTCACTCTGCAAATCAAACTTCAGAAATCGGTTCATTAGCTTAAAATGCTTATCAAAGCTGAATAGCGTAATCTTCTCTTCAATAACCTGCTGAAGAATAATCAAATCCGGTATCCCTACCTGATTGAGACCATTTTGCAGGTTCAATTCCTGATATTCCCTTATAACTTCCCAGTTTATCTTCAAGGGCACCTTTTCCAATGCAGCTAAACCCTCTGATACTTCCTGTCCCTTCCTATGCCTGAGAACCGGCAAAAGCTCAGTCAGAATAAGCTCGTTGGTACACACCAGCTCTTCTTCCAGCAGGCGATCCAGCAGCGGTATATCACCAGACCGGAAATATTGGATCCAGACTGAGCTATCAACCAATACTTTATATCTGGACATCGGTTCGACCGCGTAGCGTATCCAAATCTACATCCAGATCAATCGTACCTTTCAGGGTGATCAAACGCTTTCGCTTGACGCGCAGTATCTGCTCTTCCAGGGCCTCTCTTATCA
>CAZLGW010000046.1:28955-37724 GCA_964559125.1 uncultured Cytophagales bacterium | reverse complement strand
TATTTCTTTTCAATCCCTTCCAATACCCTCCGGATATCATTGGAACGCGTCATATACTCAAGGCTGCTATCCAGCTCATCGGAGTCGATAGCAGCCTTGAATTTCTGAAGATATTCGATATAGTCACCTAAAGCCCGGCTGACATTCGCCTTGTTCTGGTTAAAGATCGGCGCCCACATCTGAGGCGAACTCTTGGCAAGACGGACGGTCGACGAAAACCCGGTCCCGGCCATCCTGAAAATCGCCTTTTCGTCTTTCTCCTTCTCCAATACCGTAAGGCCCAGCGCAAAAGAGCTTACGTGGCTGAGGTGAGAAACATAAGCCAGGTGGAGATCGTGCTCAACCGGGTTCATATAATGTATCTTCATCCCGATATCGCGCAGCAGCGCCTCTACCAATGCCACCGAGTCGGGATTGCTCTTCTCCCTGTCGCAGATGATAACGTGCTGCTCCGGAAGCAGCTCCTTAAACGCCGCTCCAGGGCCCGAATTCTCGGTTCCGGCCATGGGGTGTACGGCTACAAACTGCGCCCTTTTCGAATGGTGGTCTGCAATGCCGCAGATCAGCTCTTTTGTCGAACCGAAATCGATTACGGTCCTGCCTGCCGGAATTTTATCCAACACTTCCGGCAATAGCCCCAAAATAACATCTACCGGTGTCGACAGTACCAGCAGCTCCGAAAGCTCAATCGCTTCATCGAGCTCTACCACCCGGTCGACGATACCCTTTGCAATGGCTATTTTCTGGTGTACTACAGACTTATCTACACCTAAAAGGGTCATTTTAGGATACTTCTCGCGCAGGGATAATGCGAGTGAACCCCCGAGCAGACCTATTCCTATAATACTGACAATCATGCGCTTACTTCTTTTTATTATTCCCGGTAATTCTTTCAACTGCTTCCCATATCCGCTCTTTCGGCGTACAAAGCGAGATCCGCACGTACCTCCTCCCTTTCTCCCCGAAGATAAATCCCGGAGCCAGGAAGATATGCTTATGGTAAAGCAGGTCGTCGATCACTGCTTCCGCATCGGGAGAACCTGCCGGGAGCCTGCCCCAGAGGAACATGCCTTCCTGGCTGTCGTCCCATGTACAACCAAGGGCGCTCAGCAATGCTTCGGCGGCTTCCAGCCGGCCGTGATATACGGAATTTCTTTCGGCATGCCATTCCTTTGAATTGGCCAGCGCCGCAGCCCCCGCTTCCTGGAGCGACTTGAATATGCCTGAATCGATGTTTGTCTTGATCCTGAGAATGGTACTGACATAGGATTCACTCCCGGCCAGCCAGCCCAGCCGCCACCCGGCCATGTTATGCGACTTGCTCATTGAATTCAACTCTATCGCCACTTCCTTTGCTCCCTCCACCGACAGCAGGCTGATCGGCTCCTTTTTATTCAGGATAAGGCTGTACGGATTATCGTGGCATATCAGCACGCGGTTTCTTTTTGCAAAGTCAACGGCCCGCTCAAAAAGCTCGCGTGTAGCCGGCGCCCCGGTAGGCATGTGAGGATAGTTCATCCAGAGGATTTTTGTCCTGGGCGTAACCAGGGCATCCATAGCCTCCCAATCCGGCTGCCATCCCGACGTTTCCAGTAAAGGGTATTCCTTTACCACGCCTCCTACCATTTGCGATACCGCCCGGTAAGTCGGGTAGCCCAGCTCCGGTACGAGAACCTCATCGCCGGGATCCAGGAATGTAAGCGAAATATGGGTTATCCCCTCCTTGGAACCTATAAGGGGTAATATTTCCTTTACCGGGTCGAGCGCTACCCCGTAAGTCTCACGATAGAATTGTGCAATGGCTTCCTTAAAAGCAGGCAGGCCGGTATAAGGCTGATAACCATGTGCCGCGGCATTGCCTACCGATTGCCTGATAGCGTTTAAAGTGGCCAGCGAAGGTTCCATATCCGGGTTTCCTATTCCCAGGTTAATTACATCATGACCTTCGGCCACGAGCTTCCTTACTTCCCCCAATTTAACTGAAAAGTAATACTCCGTAGCTTGTTTTGCCCGTTGGGCAGGTTCAATAATCATCGCTTTACATTCAAAGTGCGCAAGTTAGCTATCTTTGTGCAAATTTTATCCCGGCACATCCTTAACCTTTATTGCATGCAAGCTTTACTCGGAGTAGTTTTTCACTTCATAGGCGGTTTTGCCTCCGGTAGTTTCTACATACCGTATAAAAAAGTAAAGCAGTGGTCCTGGGAATCTTATTGGCTGGTAGGAGGGATTTTCTCGTGGCTGATCGTACCTTTTTTATCCGCATGGCTTACGATCCCGGACTATATGGAGATCATACGCCACACCAACGGTGGTATCCTCCGGCTTACCTACTTCTTCGGGGTATTGTGGGGCATCGGAGGGTTGACCTACGGCCTGGGAGTCCGTTACCTGGGCGTTGCACTCGGGAGCTCGATCATCCTGGGACTGACTTCGGTCTTCGGCGCGCTTGTCCCTTCCTTTTACTACCAGTACAACCCTTTTCCCGGCAAAGACTCGATCGGCGACCTGGTAAGCAACGAATGGGGGCAAATGGTGCTGCTCGGGCTTTTCGTTTGCCTGATCGGCATCGTGCTCTGCGGTAAAGCCGGCGGAATGAAAGACAAGGACCTCAAACAAAGCGAATCGGGAGGCGTTGATTCCGAGTATAAAATCGGGGTGGGGCTCACGGTCGCTATTATCTCAGGTATCCTAAGCGCATGCTTTGCCTTCGGGATCGATGCGGGCAAAGTAATGGCCGAAGAAGCCAATGAGGCATGGAAACTGGTTAACCCGGGTAAAGGAGAATTTTTATTCCAGAATAATGTCACTTATATCGTGATCCTGCTGGGAGGGCTCACTACCAACCTGATCTGGTGCGTGGGGTTGAACATCAAAAACAGGAGCTTCGGCGACTATACAGACTCAAAAACCCCGCTGCTATCCAATTACGTCTTTTCCGCAATCGCCGGTACTACCTGGTTCATGCAGTTCTTCTTCTACGGAATGGGAGAAAGCAAGCTTGGAAACGGCGCCAGCTCGTGGATACTCCACATGGCTTTTATCATACTTACAGCCAATAGCTGGGGGCTGCTTCTGAATGAGTGGAAGGGAGTGAAACGCAAAACACTACGCACGATCATCTGGGGAATCGTCACTATTTTAGTCTCCGTTCTGATCGTAGGATACGGCAATTATTTAAAGGAATAGCCCCGGCGTTTCGGATTTTTTCCCTTCTTTTGGGGTCGCAATCCCGTATACCTTTAGCGATCGCTCTTTATTGTGCTAAAAAAAATATTTTCAAATCTCGCCTTCCTGGTACTTCTGGCTATTGTTTCAGGGGTTTTGCTCGGTCATTTTTACCCGTCGATCGGTGTAAAAATGGACATTGTCGGGAGGACCTTCATCGACATCATCAAACTCTTTATCGGCCCGATTATCTTTAGTACGATCGTGTTGGGGATGAGCACTGCCGGGAACCTGAAAAAAGTGGGGAGACTGGGCTTAAAGGCCGTCATCTATTTCGAAGTAGTGACGACTATCGCCCTTATTTTGGGTATTTTAGTAGCCTATTTTGCCGAACCGGGCAAAATCGATATGGAGGGCCTCGCTGCTCAGGATGCTTCAAAGTTCACCGGCACCACCAGCGAAAAATTCAGTTGGTGGAATTTTTTCAAATCCAACTTTACCCTCCAGGTGCTTGCGGCCGCTATGCTTTGCGGCATCATCGTCAACCGGATCCCGCAGAGAGAAACCATCGTGCATCACCTGGCACGCTTTTCTAAAGTTGTGTTCAAGCTCTTACGCTGGGTGATGTACCTGGCCCCGCTGGGGGCTTTTGGGGGGATTGCCTATGCCGTTGGCAATTTCGGGCTGCAGACTCTTATCCCGCTGGGAAAATTGATGTTAAGCGTCTACGCTACCATGGCTATTTTCATATTCCTGGTACTGGGTGGCATCATGCGATATTTCAGCCTGAGTATCGTGACCTTTCTGAAGTCCATCAAGGAAGAGCTTTTGCTGGTATTTGCTACATCCTCTTCAGAATCTGCCCTGCCTTCTATCATGGAGAAGCTCCAGAAAATGGGGTGCAGCAGATCCGTCGTGGGCCTTGTGGTCCCGACCGGATACTCATTCAACCTCGACGGCACCTCGATCTACCTGTCGATGGCAGTCCTGTTTATTGCCCAGCTATACGATGTGCACCTTACCTTTTGGGAGCTGGCAGGTATTCTCGGTATCCTGATGATCACCTCCAACGGCGCTGCCGGCGTCACCGGCAGCGGCTTCATCGTACTGGCCTCCACGCTGACCGCCTTCCCGAAGATCCCGATAGAAGGGCTTGCCTTTCTGCTGGGCGTCGATAAATTTATGAGCGAAGCGCGGGCGATTACCAATATTATCGGAAATGCGGTGGCCACGATCGTCGTCGCAAAAAGCGAAAACGAATTCTTCCCCCCGGAAGAAACGGAATGACGCCCTGATGCTCTTCGGGACCCGATGCTCTTCGGGACTTGCAGTCCCGAAGCCTTATTCTGTAGCCTGTGGCGACTATCTAAATTGAATTACACAGAGGACCACAGAGGTTACACAGAGAGCCACAGAGCCGTCACACGCTAACTCTCTGTGGTCCTCTCTTTTCCTCTGTGGCTCTCTGTGTCCCCGCACCATAAAAGGACTTCTACGACTAAAGTTTTCCCCATTCATGACTTTAGTCATAATCCAATCCTTTTAAGCTACTTAGTTTTGTAACATACAATTAAACATAATACTGCAACCATGAAACGCAGAGAACCAATATCGGCTATAATGACTCATAACGTACAGACTGTCAACCTGAACGATGAACTCTCTGATGTAGTCGATACCCTGAAAAAGCATAAGATCCGCCACATTCCCGTTGTAGACGGCAAAGAGGTGGCAGGTATCATCAGCCGGACTGATATAAACCGCCTGACATTCGGTTCACTGTTCGAAAACCAGGAAGGAGCGGACGAAGCTGTACTGACCATGCTCTCCGTTTCCCAGGTAATGACCGCCAAGCCCCGCCTGGTAAAAATCGACGCTACCGTAAAAGATGTCGCCGAAATATTCGCACAGGAAGAATTTCACGCCCTACCCGTGGTTGACGATAACGGAAGCCTGGTCGGGATTGTGACCACCACCGATATTATCAAATACCTTCTGGAACAATACTGATCCGGAAGCCAAGATTTCATAGTAATAGAGAATTCCGAAAGGAGGTTACCCTTGGTGACCTTCTTTCTTGTTTTTTGGGCCTCGGGCAATGGGTATCAGGAGCCAAAAAGTAGAGCGCTAAACAGCATTACGTAGTCCTTCTGATCAAATTCAAGTATAATAAGACAAACTTGAACTTATCAAAGAAAAATCACTGATCCGTCTTAAAAATTTCCACTATGCAGGAAAGTGTACTCTCTACCGTCATCTTACCCCTGGCCCTGGGTATCATCATGCTCGGCCTGGGCTTATCGCTTACCATCGCCGACTTTACGCGCGTTGTGCGTTACCCGAAAGCAGTATTTGTAGGATTGCTGTGCCAGATGGCAATTCTGCCTGCAGGCGCATTCCTGATCGCCAAATCATTTTCTCTCTCTCCCGAACTGGCCGTTGGTCTCATGCTGCTGGCGGCTTCCCCCGGAGGACCTACCGCCAATCTTTTCAGCCATCTTGCCAATGGCGATGTTGCCCTTAACATCACGCTGACAGCTATCAATAGCGTACTGACGCTGTTTTCCCTGCCCTTTATCGTGGGCTTATCCATGGACTATTTTCTCGGCGCATCCCAGGCCATTGCCATGCCTTTCAGCAAGATTATCTCGGTGTTTGCAATCGTCCTGATACCCGTAGCAATAGGAATGATCCTTCACAGGTATAGACCGTCTTTTTCTGAAAAGCTCCGTAAACCCGTAAAGACGGCTTCCGCTATCCTGCTTGTCCTGGTGATCGTGGCCGCTATCGTCAAGGATAAAGAGGTCCTGACCCAATATTTTGCACAAATCGGGCTGGCCGCACTTTCTTTCAACCTGGTGAGCCTGCTCGGCGGCTACTTTATCCCGAAATTGTTCAATATTGAAAAACGCCAGGCTATCGCCATCGGCATGGAG
Organism: uncultured Cytophagales bacterium; assembly: GCA_964559125.1. Taxonomy (GTDB): domain Bacteria; phylum Bacteroidota; class Bacteroidia; order Cytophagales; family Spirosomataceae; genus Ravibacter. The sequence goes on along the minus strand of CAZLGW010000046.1, from coordinate 31,620 downwards.
ATCGGGATTCACAACGGTACACTGGCGATTTTCATAGCGCTTACCGTACTCGGCAATTCGGTTATGTCCGTCCCCCCGGCCATTTACAGCATCCTCATGTTTTTCACAGCCGGTATTTTCGGGTATATCGTCAACCAAAAGTCGACGCAGGGAACATAGGCATACAAGGCGTAAAAAAAGCCTGCTTTCTGTTAAGAACGAAAGCAGGCCGATTGGGGGTGTGGATATATTACGTTCTATCTGCTAATGACCAGTCTTTGTGATTCTACAGTATAGTTATCGTATGTAATTTTCACGAAATACACTCCCGAAGGCAGGTTGCGTACATCGAGCCTGCCGTTCAGGCTTTCAGAATACCCGACAACTTTCCTGCCGGAGATATCGAACAGCTCTAAATTGCTGAAAGAAAGAGTAGAGGAGGGTGAAACAAAGATGTAATCGACGGCCGGATTGGGATATACCGCCAGGTTAGAATAGGATGAGCCGGTATTAACGGTACGTATATCACTGTATGCAAAGCTTCCGTCTAAATCTGTTATTCTGAGCCGGTAATAGTTATTCCCGGAAAAAGGATTGCCGTCGGTATAGGTATACCTGCCTGCTCCTTTGGCAGATAACCGGGTCATTGCTCTCCAGGATCTTGCATCGGGGCTGTGTTCGAGCTCGAAATAGTCAGCATTGACCTCTTCGGTGGTAATCCATTGAAGCACTACGGCCTGGTTTTCTTTTGCCGCCGAAAACTCTGCAAGCCTCACCGGCAGTGGGTTGTTCTCGTCGGTACTGGCAAGAGTGAAGGGACTGAACCCGGTAACAGGCGCTGCAGTACCTACCGTTCCCACATTGTTGTCTCCCGGATTTTCTCCATCGTTACCCAGGTCATTCCATTCCCCACCGCCCCAATGCGCTACCGAAAGCTTGTCCGGATCGCTGATGTATCCTGCCGGGAAATTATATCCCAATGTGACGGTAGCATTGCTGGTGGTACCTTCCCTTCTCTGGATGTCCCAATAACCTCCGTCGAATACTTTTACCAGCGAACCGGCCTTTATATTTGTATCAAAACCATCTAAGCCAGGATTCCTTGGAAGATATTCGGCACTGAACCGGTCGTTTAGATTCGAAGGGAGGGGGGCGCTGATCGCAGCGGTAAACAGCTTCCCGCCCGAACCCGTAGGAAATGTAAAGGCGGTGTTGCCTATTTTATGTACCGGCCCCAGCACATGGCTGTCGTTGCTTGCTCCCGAATGAGAGGATCCTGCCCTGAAGACCAACGGGCTGCTTTCCGAGGTCTGTATATACCCGTTTACAAAGCTTACCGTACCGGAGATATTAACGGGGCTATCGAGCAACAGGCGTGCGTCATTGCTTTTATCGATGATAAGCCCCGGCAGTTGAAGTGATTGCGAACCCAATTGCTGGATTGTACCATCGTTATCCCCTGCAAACCGAACCGGATTAAGGAAACCTAACCCTGCTGAAGTATTGAAGGTAAGATTTTTATGAAACTCTGAAGCATGGTTATACGCAATATTTACTGCACCGGTCCCTGCCCTGACGAAAGTAGCATCATCTTTATATACATTCCCATTTGCCCCGTTAATATGGCTCTCGTAAAAATGGCTGATGCCATTTCCATTAAAGGAATAATTGGCCGTACCTTCGAAAGTATTACCATAACTGTATAACACCCCCCCACTTCCGCTTGCATCGGAATAAGTAAAAGCCCCCGAAATAATATTATCCCCCAGGTTACTGTCACCTCCGTGCTTGTCCGTCAGCCCAAAAGAACTTACAGCCAGGTTGTTATCGATAATATTGAAAGCCCCGGGGTTGCTGATATCTATTTCGCCGCCAGCGTCGCCTCCCGAGTTATCCAGGCCGTAGAGATTAAAACCCGGGCCGCTTCCTGGCCCCGGATAGTTAACCATCATATCGACTTTACCGCTAATTGGCACAATATCACCGCTCTTACCGATAGTTGTAGCGCCTCCCGCCTGGTTGGTATAGCTGAAATCCCCTTCCAAGCTCCCATCATTTTTAAAGATCTCCGTACTCCCTGAAGCAGTACGCGTCACGGAAAGATTTCCTTCAAAAGTTACGAAGTGGTTGTAGCCTATGGTTAGCGATGCTGCGCTACCGGTGGTGAAGCTGGCGTCACCCCTATACAAATTGCCCTTTATAGGGTTATTAATATGGCTCTCGTAAAAATGGCTGATATTATTTCCATTAAAAGAAAAATCGGCTGTACCTTCGAAAGTGTTCCCATAGCTATACAACACCCCCGAACTTCCGCTTGCATCGGAATATGTAAATGCACCGGAAATGATATTATTCCCCAGGTTACTGTCACCTCCGTGCTTGTCCGTCAGTCCAAAAGAACTTACAGCCAGGTTGTTACCGATAATATTGAAAGTACCTGCCTTTTTGATATCTATTTCACCTCCTGCGTCACCCCCCGAGTTATCCAGGCCGTAGAGATTAAAACCCGGGCCGCTTCCTGACCCCGGATAGCTAACCGACATATCGACTTTACCGCCAATTGGCACAATATCACCGCTTTTACCGATAGTCGTAGCGCCTCCCGCCTGGTTGGTATAGCTGAAATCGCCGTCCAAGCTCCCATCATTTTTAAAGATCTCCGTACTCCCTGAAGCAGTACGCGTCA
>CAZLGW010000046.1:0-28855 GCA_964559125.1 uncultured Cytophagales bacterium | reverse complement strand
AGTACGCGTCACGGAAAGATTTCCTTCAAAAGTTACGAAGTGGTTGTAGCCTATGTAGAGCGATGCTGTGCTACCGGTGGTGAAGCTGGCGTTACCATTATATACATTCCCGGTTGCCCCTTTATCATGGCTCTCGTAAAAATGGCTGATAGCATTTCCGTTAAAGGAAAAATCGGCCGTACCTTCAAAAGTATTACCATAGCTATGCAAAACACCCGGACTTCCGCTTGCATCGGAATACGTAAATGCACCGGAAATGATATTATCCCCCAGGTCACTGTCACCTCCATGCTTACCCGTCAATCCAAAAGAACTTACAGCCAGGTTGTTACCGATAATATTGAAAGTACCTGCCTTTTTGATATCTATTTCACCATCCGTTTCGCCTCCAGAGTTATCCAGACCGTAGAGATTAAAACCCGGGTTACTTCCTCCTCCCGTTAAATCGGTCAGTATATCAACTTTACCGCCAATTGGCACAATCTCACCACTCATACCGATAGTCGTAGCACCTCCCACCTCATTGGTATAGGAGAAATCCCCTTCCACGCTCCCATCATTTTTAAAGATCTCCGTAACACCCGAAACAGTACGCGTCACAGAAAGATTTCCTTCAAAAGTTACGAAGTGGTTGTAGCCTATGGTTAGCGATGCTGCGCTACCGGTGGTGAAGCTGGCGTCACCCCTATACAAATTGCCCTTTATAGGGTTATTAATATGGCTCTCGTAAAAATGGCTGATGCTATTTCCATTAAAAGAAAAATCGACCGTACCTTCGAAAGTATTGCCATAGCTGTGCAAAACACCCGGACTTCCGCTTGCATCGGAATACGTAAAGGCCCCGGAAATAATATTATTCCCCAGGTTACTGTCGCCTCCGTGCTTGTCCGTCAGCCCAAAAGAACTTACAGCCAGGTTGTTACCGACAATATTAAAAGCACCGGGGTTGCTGATATCTATTTCGCCGCCGGCGTCGCCCCCCGAGTTATCCAGGCCGTAGAGATTAAAACCCGGGCCGCTTCCTGACCCCGGATAGCTAACCGACATATCGACTTTACCGCCAATTGGCACAATATCACCGCTTTTACCGATAGTCGTAGCGCCTCCCGCCTGGTTGGTATAGCTGAAATCGCCGTCCAAGCTCCCATCATTTTTAAAGATCTCCGTACTCCCTGAAGCAGTACGCGTCACGGAAAGATTTCCTTCAAAAGTTACGAAGTGGTTGTAGCCTATGGTTAGCGATGCTGCGCTACCGGTGGTGAAGCTGGCGTCACCCCTATACAAATTGCCCTTTATAGGGTTATTAATATGGCTCTCGTAAAAATGGCTGATGCTATTTCCATTAAAAGAAAAATCGACCGTACCTTCGAAAGTATTGCCATAGCTGTGTAATGCCCCCGAACTTCCGCTTGCATCGGAATACGTAAAGGCCCCGGAAATGGTATTATTCCCCAGGTTACTGTCGCCTCCGTGCTTACCCGTCAACGTAAAGCCGGTCAGACTGAGCATATTGTCAGTTATTGTAAATACTCCAGGCGTTTTGACCGATATCGTGCCTCCGCCGGCACCACCGCTGTTGTCCAGACGTCTTAAAGTAAACGCCGGATTGTTGGCAATTTCAATATCTATGTTTATTGCTTTCTCCAGGATTGCCTTATTGGCCGTTCCTCCTATAGTCGTACTTCCTCCCGCGTGGTTTTTATAAGAAAAATCCCCCTTTACCGCTGTGGAAGTCGCCGCGTCGCTGGTAAGTATATTGGTCGCTCCGGAAACGGTCCGTTCGATCGTCAGATCGCCTTTGAACAGCGACCGGGAAGCAGCAGAGATGTTTACGGCACCGCCGCTTCCCAACTTAAACGTAACATTGCCCTCGTACGTATTACCGTCCTTTTCATCAAATGTAGCCAAGATATTACCGGTAATTTCCACAACCAGGTCTCCCCCAAACTCCGAACTGCTGATAAATGAATTTGAATTTCCCTGTGTCAGTAGCTCGCCGCTGTTTTCTATGATAGCGCCGGTGATCCGCATATAGCCGGATGCAGTAATTTTCTGCCCGTTCAGGTTCAGCCGGCTTCCATCCTCGAGATTCAGGTTGGCGATATTCACAGGCCCCGACAACGCAGGCCAGGACTTATCTTCGTCTTCGAGGTCGCCGGGTATGGTAACGGTTGAAGAGACGCCGGGCACAGAGGCCGGATCCCAGTTGGTCGCATCACCCCAGGCGCTGCTTGTGTTGCCTTTCCAGGTCTGTGAGATGGCCAGGTTGCTCACCATGATCAACAGCCATACCAATAATCGGGTATAATTTTTCATAGACGCTCTGCCGGTGGTTTTGTTAAGGGATCTTTTTCAGGAATGTAGAATAATCCGTTACAAAGTTCCGAAGCGGAAGAGCCAATGTAAATCCATGTTTTCCTGTAAATGATCTATAGGAAAACCTGTATTTTCAGCTGTCGGCTGTCAGAAATCAGCTGTCAGCGGCATTAGGAGTTCAGACCCGGGATGGGCCTTTACGAGGCTTCGACTATGCTCAGCCACTTACAAGAGGTTATGCTTCATAGCATATTTTATAATGCCGACAGCATTCTTGACGCCCAGCTTACGTAGTATGTTATGCCGGTGTGTCTCGACCGTCCCTGTACTGAGGTACAGCTTTTCGGCAATTTCTGTAGTAGACATTTCCTGCGCGATGAGGCGGATGATCTCGAGCTCTCTTTTGGTTACGTTGTCAACCGGTTCGCCTTCCTGATCAGACGAAGGGTTCATCAGTTCGCGGAGCACTTCGTTGCCGAAATACTCACCTCCTCTTCCGACAGTCAGCAAGGCCGTTTCCAGTTCCTTCCGGTCGGCTCTCTTCATCACATATCCTTTCACTCCCGCCCTGATCGCCTTTCTGATGGTGACCTCGTCTTCTGCGACCGTCAACATCAACACTTTCATTTCAGGACGGATTTTTAAAACTTCCGTCGCCAGCTCGACGCCGTTCATAAAAGGCATCGTCATATCAGTCAGCAAAATGTCTATATCCAGCCTGGCAATCAGGCCCGGTACCTCTCTCGGATCATTGGCGGTTTCGGCCACCTCGAGCTCCTTCATCGTCGAGATCAGCAGCGAAAGACTTTCGAGGACTATACGGTGGTCGTCACAAATGAGTACTCGATAGGGCATTCTAATAAAAGGATTAGGGGGAGAATATTGCGCTGAAAGTACAAAAACTTATTCACAATAGCATTTTATAACAGGCTGAATATTTGCCAGACAGCCAGAAAAAATGCAAACCCCGATAAACCCCTGAGAGTCCCTGATCCCGCTTTACTATTCACACGCTGTAGTTTAAGAAAACCAAGCCCCGCCAAAATGCTCAAAAAAATGTTGAGTATCGTTATTTTCGTCGCACTTCCAATAAACCGGGGATATCTGTCAATGTACAAACTCTTTGCTTCTTCAAATGAACTTATACCAGAAGATACTATAATCCAGCCTGCCATATTATACAGAACAATAGCTATGCACAATACTGAGGCTACTAATATAAAATATTTCATATTCTGAATTTTAAGTCGGCAAAGGTGGTTCTCATAGGCTTAAGCAAACCCAATTTAGTAAATTTACAGGATATTCCGGGTGTCCCTGACCGCAAGCCTTGATTTGCAATCTGCCGGCGGAGACATTGACCATCCCGTTTAATATTTTTATCTTTACAATGATTTAGCAACATCATCAGTACACTAATGACGAAGGTAAAGGATACTCTGAGAGAACACGACCTGAGAAACACCTCCTGCAGGGAGGATGTGCTGGCTATCCTGGCCCAAAACAATGCTGCGCTTTCACATGGGGAAATTGAAAGGGAGCTCGACAACCGGTTTGACAGGGTGACGATTTACCGTACCTTAAAAACTTTTGTCGATAAAGGGATCATCCATAAGGTGCTGGACGAGGACGGCCTGCGGTATGCCGTTTGCAAAGACCAGTGCAGCGGACCCCAGCACCATCACGACCACCTGCATTTCAAATGTACGGTCTGCGGGCTGACCAATTGTATTGAAAATATAACGATCCCCTCCATCCAGCTTCCTCCCGGATACAGGAGCATTGAAACCAACCTGCTCATTCAGGGGGTTTGCCCGATATGTAATTCCGATAACTAGCTACCGGAAGTTGGCCGCCTTCATAGTAAAAGGGCTACTTGACGAAAGGAGATAAGTTCAGCATTACCGGCAAAAGAATATCACTCTAATATTTGCATCGTTGTTGCACTTGACGGATATTTGCACTTTCGCAAGTATATACCGTTGAAATATTTTTTCTTTTTCATCATAATTTTCCTGCTTCCGGCATTTGCAAGCGGCCAGTACGAGCTCAGCGGCACGGTAAGCAACGCCACAACAGGTGCACCGCTGCAGGGAGCCGTAGTTGAAATACACGAGCTTAACCTCACTACCCTGTCGGGCGCCGACGGCAGGTACAGCTTTACCAACCTTCGCAGGGCCTTATACCATATCCATATTACACATGTCGGGTTCAGCGCCCTGACCGAATCGGTCCGGGTCGACGGAGATAACCAAACGGCCCATTTCAGGCTCAATCCCACGTCGATTGAGCTGCAGGAAATTCTTGTCGAATCCAATCATTTTAAAACGGGAGCGAAAGAGCACACCCTGGCGATGGAAATACTGGATACCGACTTCCTCCGCAAAAAGGGAAAGAGTACGCTTGCCAACGCCCTGGAAGATATCCCCGGGATCAACGCGATCAATACCGGGGTGGGCATAGCCAAGCCTGTGATCAGGGGTATGAGCCATAACCGCATCATTGTCAACAACCAGGGCATCAAGCAGGAAGGCCAGCAATGGGGATCGGATCACGGGCTGGAAATCGATGTTTTCGAACCGGGGCGGATCGAAATTATAAAAGGCCCCGCTTCCCTGCGCTACGGATCCGACGGTCTTGGCGGCGTTATTAACATCTTCTCGCCGGCACTCCCCGAAGACAGCTCTTTTACGGGGTCTTTCCAGACGATGTACAAAACCAACAACGGACTCCTGGGAGTTTCCGCCATGGCGCAGGGGGGAAAAGACTCGAAGATTTTCCGTGTCCGGCTGTCGTCGCAGGATTTCGGTGACTACAGGGTCCCGGCGGAGACTTTCACCTATAATTCTTATGTGCTGCCGATCTATAACAACCGTCTCAAAAATACAGCCGGGAACGAACGGAACCTATCGGTCATGGGAGGAATAAAGAAAAACTGGGGATATACCACCCTGACTGCAAGCAACTTTCACCAGAAATCGGCTCTGTTCGTGGGAGCAGTAGGGATACCCCGTTCGTACCAGCTTACTCCAGACGGCAACAACCGCAACATCGATCTTCCGTACCAGCAAACCGACCACCTGAAGATCGTATCGAATACCAGCATGCTGTGGGGAAAAAACTGGGCTGAAATGGATGTAGCCTACCAGATGAATCTCCGCAGGGAACGATCCAATCCACATGCTCACGGCAAAGGGCTCAGACCGGAAGGAACGCTCGCCCACGGTATGACCCTGCAGACCGTATCTGCCAATCTGCGCTATTTTCAGCAGAAAGAAAATGAGTCCCGGGTTTGGGGAATGCAGGCGGAAGCCCAGCAAAACACCCGCAAAGGATTTGAATACCTGATGCCACAGTATGGCCGGCTTGCATCCGGCGTTTATGTGATCGAAGAGTTCTCCTGGAAAAACAGGTACAGCTTCTCAGGAGGATTGCGTGCTGATTACGGACTTATCGATATTCTTGAAACCAGCGAAGCAATTTATCTTGACGAAAGAACGATCGGCCGCTATTATCAGCGGAATGCACCTGTCAGGAAAAGCTTCGCCAACCTTTCAGGTAGCGCCGGTCTTTCTTATTATCCCAGCCAGGAGCTGAACATGAAGCTCAACCTGGGTACAAGTTTCAGGATGCCAGGCGCCAATGAGCTTGCGATCAATGGCATACACCACGGCACCTTCAGGCACGAGCTGGGGAATGCGGATCTGAAATCGGAAAGAGGCTACCAGGCCGACGCCAATGTGAGCTTCCAGAAGAAATTCCTGAGCGTTGTTGCCAGCGGCTTCGGCGCCTACTACAGAGATTACATTTACCTGGCCCCCACCGCTATGTTCTCCTCGTCCCTCGATCCCGACGCCTTTCCGGAAGGAGGACAAGTCTATCAGTTTTTACAAAATAACGCCGTCTACGGCGGAGGAGAACTGGCCATCGATTTCCATCCGCTGCACCGTCTCCACATAAAATCCACATTCGAATGCGTTTATAATCTCAACCTGGACTCCCGCTTACCCCTGCCGTTCACCCCTCCGCCTTCGGCGTTTTCGGAAACCAGCTATAATTTCCCGTTGCGGGGCCGCGTCTTAACGGATCTCCTCCTGGGGGTAAGCCTGAAAAAGGTCTGGGCTCAAGACAGGACCGACCGTAACGAAAAACCGACCGGCAGCTACCACATTTTCGGCGCAACTGTAAGCGCTACCCTGGAAGCAGGCAGGTTCCGGGCAGATCTCTCCCTTACCGCGCAAAACCTGGGCAACCGGTTTTATATCAATCACCTCAGCCGCTACAAATTGTTAAATCTCCCGGAACAGGGACAAAATTTTTCATTTAATCTGCTCATTCCTTTTGCAACAATGTAGCATTTGACTATATTTGCAACGTTGTTGCAAATATAAATTTTAAATTCTGTCCTGATGAGCAAGTTCAACAATCTATCTCTGTTCCTCATTGCAGGAGCATGTGCAATGCTTCTGAATGCCTGTAAGGGTGATGAAAAAGATCCGGTCAAAGAAGGGATCCAACGTTCGGAGCTCATTTTAACGGAAATAAGTGGTGATGGTGTCCATGCGCATAGCGATCATTTCGACGGGTTGGGGAATGCGGTGGAAGGGGAATCGGTTACGATAAAATTTGACGAGAATGGCAATGCCGTGTCAAACGGCCACCTGCACCTGGAAGCCGATGCTATTTATAAAATTCAGCTAAAAGTATGGGATCTTAGCGGCAAGGAGATCCAAAACGACTATATTGCCTCAAAAGCTATAGCTGATAACTATAAGGCCTTTTTAATTGGTGGGAATTTTAAGCTCAACGTCAACACAGAAGGCGGCGCTATCTTCCAGCCCAGGGATCTTAAATACGGAGACGGCACCGATGTAGGGGGTAAATACGAGACAACCGGCATTACCAGCTACTTTACTGCCGGCGAAAGTAACGAGGGCCCCACGGTTGAAGTTTCCTATATCTTACGTAAGCTGGATACAGGCGTAAAAGCCAAAATCGAACGCGCCGACTGGAATGACAGTAATTATAAAACCAAATTCCCGGGTACGGATATCCTTGATCTGCGCTTTGAGCTGCATATCGAGGAGGAAGGGCATCATGGTCACTGAGTTCTCCCTCGTCTCATGACGATGGGAGGGTGAAAGCCGGTCTCCGACCGGCAAGATATAAAACCATTTACCGGTCAGAGACCGGCTTTCACGCTTCCTCCGTCGGCAGACGGGGAAGAGCAAGCAAACATTACCTAATTGCCATGAAATCAACTACCGGAATATTAGCCTGCCTGGTCTCGGCGCTTCTCACGCTTTCATGCGGGAACGACGACCCTAAGGCTAAGGACACCGAAGCTCCTGTCATTACCGTAGCCAGCCCTGCTGCGGGTACCACATTTGAAGCCGGTAGCCAGATACGCTTTGAAGCCGAAATTGAGGACAATGTCGGGCTAGCCATCTGTAATGTGAATATCCATTCCAATTTCGACGGCCATTCTCACGCGAGAATATCAGCCTCACCGTTGTCTTTTGAGAAAAGCTTTACTATCACCGGGAAAAAAGTTACCATAAGCGAGCTAATCGATATCCCGGCCGACGCCACCCCCGGGAACTATCATTTCATTGTCAAAGCCATAGACGAGGCCCGCAATGCTACGGGTTATTCCGACGGGTCTACAAAGGAGATCGATATTAAGATTTCGGAGAAGAAATGATATGCTCCTTCGGCCTCATCCTCAACGCCTTGCATTTTGGTACTTTTTAAAACATCCTCGACGACTTTTATCAGGAAATACTTTTTAGACAGCCTCTACTAAATAGCATTTGCCAATATTATTAGGCTTATCCTGGCTGATAGTAAGAATTTGTAATAGAGGCTATTACTTCAAGCCAAGCTCCTCGCCAATAGACTTCACTTTCTGCTGCAATTCGGCGTAAACACGATCAAAATCGGCAGCATCCTTCAGCTCAGACCGGACCCCGACATAGAACTTTATTTTAGGTTCTGTTCCCGATGGCCGGCAGGTAAACTTCGTGCCGTCTTCGGTAAAGAACTGGAGCACATTCGAAGATTCGATCCCGAGCTTGCCGGAAGGAATGTCGGCAACCTCACCTGTGATGGCATTGGTAGTCTTCAGCGATTTATAATCATCGATACGGACAACCGGGGAGCCTGCGAGCTTCTTAGGAGGTTGGGCCCTGAAATCGCTCATCAACTGCTGGATTTCGTCAGCTCCCGACTTACCTTTCTTTGTAAGTGAGATCAGTCCTTCATAGTAGAACCCAAAACGCTTATAAATCTCGAAAAGGAGATCAAAAAGACTCAACCCTTTATCCTTTGCATAGGCCGTCAGCTCGGCAATGAAGGCGCAGGAGGCGATTGCATCCTTATCGCGCACCGCGTCGCCGATCAGGTATCCGTAGCTCTCTTCACCGCCTCCGATAAACTTCTCTACACCTTCCGTTTCGCGGATCACCTGCGCAATATATTTAAAGCCGGTCAGCGTATTATAGCATTTGACCCCGTAGGCAGCCGCCATGGTATCGATAAGATCGGTGGTCACGATAGTCTTACAGACAAACTGGCTCCCGGTGAGCTTACCCGCCTCTTTCCATGCATTCAGAAGGTAATAGATCAGCAGGCTGGCAGTCTGGTTGCCATTCAGCAGTTGGATCTCACCGTGATGGTTCCTGGCGGCAATCCCTACCCTGTCTGAATCGGGATCGGTTCCCATTACCAGGTCGGCATTTATTTCCCTGGCTTTCCTGACGGCGAGGTCCATAGCCTCCGATTCCTCGGGATTGGGATAAACGACAGTGGGAAACTGTCCGTTGCCGTCCGGCTCGGCCTGCTCTTCTATCACGGTCACATTTTCAAAGCCCATCTTAGCGAGCAACTGAGGCACCAGCGTCACACCCGTTCCGTGCAGCGGTGTGTAGACAATTTTCAGATCTTTCTGCCTCCCGATCGCATCCTTTGAGATCGAAAGCGACAAAATCTGGTCGAGGTATTTCTCGTCTACCTCGGTGCCTATCATATGGATAAGAGCGGGATTCCCCTCAAACCTGATGTCGTCTACAGAAGAAATGGCATTTACCTCCCCAATGATGTTTTTGTCGTGCGGTGCCACTACCTGCGATCCGTCTGTCCAGTATGCTTTGTAACCGTTATACTCCTTGGGATTGTGTGAGGCAGTGACCACCACCCCGCTGTGGCAGCCGAGCAGACGGATGGCGAAAGACAGCTCGGGCGTAGGCCTCAACGCTTCGAACAGGTATACGGTGATCCCGTTGGCTGAAAAAATATCAGCGATAATACGGGCAAATTCATCCGACTTAATGCGGCTGTCGTGCGCTATCGCTACTTTAATGGATTCGCCTTCAAAATTCTTGTTCAGATAGTTGGCAAGTCCCTGCGTCGCCGCCCCCACCGTGTAGCGGTTCATGCGGTTGGACCCTATTCCTATGAGTCCGCGAAGTCCGCCTGTCCCGAATTCCAGGTCTTTATAGAAAGAGTCCGTCAGTTCGGTAATGCTGTTGTCATCTATAAGTTTCCGGATAGAAGATTTGGTTTCCTGATCATAGTTACCGGCTAGCCAGCTGTCGATCTTCTGCTGTACACCCGGTTCGAGTTGTTCTAACGACATGCAATAAGTCAGTTTAAAGGATGTAGTGATGTTAACGTTATCAAATATAAAGATTTGGCTTTCCAAATTGCAATAAAATACCGAAAAGAGACTAGTATCCTTCAGGATCAAAAATCCGGCATTACTGCTGTCCGTTCAATACTTCCTTTTTATCACTTTCCAGCCTGGCCCGGGTCCTGGCCCTGCCGATCTGCAGGATAAGCTCTGCGACCAATCCTGTCCAGCCGGTCTGGTGCGAAGCGCCGCACCCCCTTCCGTCGTCGCCGTGGAAATACTCGTAAAAAAGTATATAGTCCCTGAAATGAGGGTCGCTCTGCTCTTTCTTTGATTGCGCGTAAACAGCCCTCCGGCCCTCCTTGTCGCGTTTGAAAATATTGACCAACCGCCTGGCGATTCCAACCGCCACCTGGTCGATAGAAGTCAGCCTGCCCGAATCGACGGGGTATTCAACCTCGAAGTCGTCTCCGTAGTACGCATAAAACTTCACCAGGGAGTCTACGATGAGATAATTCAGCGGGAACCAGATTGGGCCCCTCCAGTTGGAGTTTCCGCCCATAATGTCGGTCAAAGCCTCTCCGGGCACATAGTCCACCTGCATCATCTCGCCGTTGAGAGCAAATTTGTAAGGATGATCCTTATGGTATTTTGAAAGTGCGCGTATGCCGAAATCCGACAGAAATTCATCTTCATCGAGCATCCGTTTGAGGATCATTTTCATCCGGTGCCCCCGCAGGATCGAGAGCAGATGGTTTTCACCCTTCCCGGGCTCATACCAGCGGGAAATCAGCCGGGCCAGGTCCGGGCGGTTGGAAACGATCCAATCCAGCCTCCGCTTGAAAGCAGGCAGCTTTTCAAGCGTATTATGATCGAGAATCTCTACCGCAAAAAGCGGGATCAGCCCTACAATAGACCTTACTTTTAAAAGGATGCTCTGCCCGTTAGGGATATGGATCACGTCGTAGTAAAACTGGTCGGTCTCATCCCACAGGCTGATGCTGTGATCTCCTCCGACCGCCTCCATGGCACCGGCGATATGGAGGAAATGTTCAAAGAATTTAGACGCCATATCCTGGTATACCGGCCTCTGCAGCGATATCTCCACCGAGATACGGAGCATATTCAAAGTGAACATGGCCATCCAGCCGGTAGCATCCGCCTGCTCGAGCTTGCCTCCGAAAGGTAGCGGCATCGATCTGTCGAATACCCCAATGTTATCGAGGCCCAGGAAGCCGCCGCTGAAAATATTATTCCCGGTATCGTCCTTCTGGTTTACCCACCACGTAAAATTGAGGAGAAGCTTATGGAAAATCTTCTCCAGGAAATTGATATCCCCGACCCCATTGTTCTGCTCTTTGTCAATTTCGTATACCTTGAGGGTAGCCCATGCATGAACCGGAGGGTTAACGTCTGAAAAATTCCACTCATAGGCCGGCATCTGCCCGTTTGGGTGCATATAATACTCTCTCAGCAGGATTTCCAGCTGTCTTTTGGCAAAATCCGAATCGACCCTTGCCAGCGGGATAGTATGGAAAGCCAGATCCCAGGCGGCAAACCAGGGATATTCCCATTTATCGGGCATTGAGATCAGGTTGGCCGCATACAGATGCTTCCAGCCCGAATTCCTTCCCCATTTCCTGTGTTGCTCAGGCACCGGCTTGCCCGGATCTCCTTTCAACCACTCATATACGTTATAATAGTAGAACTGCTTGTTCCACAACATCCCGGCATAAGCCTGCCTTCCTATCGATTTCAGCTCCGGATACTCTACTTCCCGCTGCAGTTGTTCGTAAAATTCATCTGCCTCCGTGATCCTTTTTTCAAAAATCTCGTCAAAATCCGCGAAAGGACTCTCGTGGATCCGGTCGGCAAAGCGCACCCGGATCGTAATACTGTCGCCGGCATCTACCATCCGCGCAAAGCAGCCGGCGGCCTTCGTACCGAATTTGTTCTTGTTGACAGTCCCCGTCTTTTTCCCGCTGACGACGTAGTCGTTGATGCCGTCTTTTACAAACTGCGAAGCGTTCGGTGTATTATAAAGTCTTTGGTAGTTGGTTTCATTTTCGCAGAACAAGATCTCATCCGCGTCCTCGAAATACATGTTGTAACGCCCGTGCCTGCGGTGGCTCACTTCGATCGTCTGCTTCGAGATACTGGTCAGCATCGGCTTATAATCGAATTCCTTATAGCCCCATGACCAGGTGTTCCGGAACCAGATAGTCGGCAGGACCGTAAGCGGTGCGGCCTTGGGCCCCCGGTTATGGACGGTTACCTTAAAAAGAAAATCTTCTTCATCCGCTTTGGCATATTCGATGAAGACATCAAAATACTCGTCCTTGTCAAAAACACCGGTATCCAGCAGTTCGTACTCCCCCTCACCCTTCGTACGCTTCGCACTTTCCAGCCTTAGCTTTTCATACGGAAAAGGGTTCTGAGGATACTTGTAGAGCATCTTCATGTAGGAGTGGGTAGGCGTACTGTCGAGATAATAGTACAGCTCCTTTACATCTTCTCCATGATTAGACTCGCGGTTGGTAAGCCCGAACAGCCGCTCCTTGAGCATCTGGTCCTTATGATTCCAAAAGGCAAAGGCAATCGAAATATGCTGCTTATTGTCGGAGAATCCTCCTATACCTTCCTCCCCCCACCTGTATGCCCTCGACCTTGCCGCCTCATGCGTCACATAATTCCAGGCATCGCCGTTCCCGCTGTAATCTTCCCGTACCGTTCCCCATTGTCTTTCAGAGAGGTAGGGCCCCCACTTTTTCCAGCCCCTGTTTTCCTTTTGTTTGGATAATCTCGCTTTCTCTGCGTTTTTTATCATAGTAATTATTCAAGTTCGGTGTCAGAGATCCCGTCAGAATTCCCCCGGAACCGGCCTGGCTTCAAAATCGACACTCCCTGCATATCGCGCGGTGATCTCTCTGCACTTCCGCCGCGTATCCTCAATTAACGGATCAATACCCCGATCCAGCGCTGCGGTTACGTCTTCCACGAAGTCTTTAAAAAGGAGGGGAACAGGCAACCGTATCAGCTCTTCTTTGTCTTTTCTTAAATAAACCTCCGCATGAACGTCATCCCCGGCACACTGCTGCGCATACCATTTTTTTGCACCGGTATACGCTTCGTCCGTAGCATCGATCACCATCGACCTCACCGGCTTCTCAACCTGCCTCTGCGCCTCTATTGCATCATCCAGGGCTTTCAGCAGCAAATTCAGCCTGACCGTATCCTTTGCAGTGTTTATCCTTACCTTAATCGACTGCCGGATAAGATAGGTAAGCGACTGGGTAATATTCAGGCCGATCTCGGCCATTTGCTTGAAAATGAGAGACGCCGGCGACATACCCGGCACAGTGTTGGGGTCGTGAAGCACTACTGTTCCCTCTTGGGTAAGAAAACCGTCTATTCTGACGCAAGCGTCCATACCCAGGCCAGAGGCTGCTTTTGCAACCCGTTCCTGTATTTTCAGGTTATTTTCGAGCGATGTATTCACGGGAATACGCTTCCTGGTCCCGCCCGGTTTATATTTCGAATTGAAATCGAAAACTTCTTCTACTTTAATCACTTCGGTCGGCGGCAGCGCCGCATGCGCTCCGTTTTCGAGCTGTACACATCCGCAGGAAAATTCCTGCCCGCTGATGAATTCCTCGCACAGCACAACAGGCTCAAAGTCGGCACTGAGCAGCACCTGAGAGGCAGCACCGTCCTTAAACCGGCGGTCGAGCTCCCCGATCAGCTTGCCGGGAGAAACGATCTTCGTGTCTTCTATGTAAAGGGGATATCCCACGCCGCTTTCGAGATCGGCCTGAGACTCCGCCCACGTCATTTTATCGCTGTTATCTGCAGAATCCCAGAATTGTCTGGAAACCGATACTGCAAAGAAGCATTGATTCACCCCTTTCCGGAAAGCTTCCGGATCGTTGTCTTTTACGATAGCAACCCCGATAGACGACCCCTGGTGCGGCGCCTTGATCACGACAGGAAGCCCCAGGGCTGTCCTGACTCTCTCAAAAACCGCAGCCTGGCTGTCTTCCTGCTGCCATTCTTCGAAGGTAATCAGCTCGGTTGCTTTCTCCTGGCCGGTCACGGTGCTCAGCATCTTGTTTTGAAGGATCTTATCGATCCCGACGGAAGAGCCCAGCAGCCCGGGACCGCTGTAGGGTATCCGGTACCATTCGAGCAATCCCTGGATACCGCCGTCCTCACAGTCGGGACCATGCATCGCCAGAAAAGCAAAATCAAAATGGTCGGAAAAGGCTGACGGTTCGAGAAGCGTTCCTATTTCGGCAGGTATGCCCTGCTTTTTCAGCTCGGGAAAAGATTCTATGTAGAGACGGGAAGAAGGGGAAACATCAGCTCCCGGATAGAAAGCCCTGATTTCCGGGGCATACATATGCCCGTGCTTTAAAAGTATAAACCTGCCAAAACCGTCTACGAAGACCGGCACCGGCAGGAATAATTTTTTACTAAGATGCTCAAAAGCGGTCTTTCCACCAGCGAAAGAAATTTCACGTTCTCTGGAAGGACCTCCGAAAAAAATTCCGACGCGTATCACAGGCTGCGATATTTAGCTTGCAGATCAGGCAGGAAACCTAAGCGGTTTCTATTTCCGATACAGCTTCAACCTTCAGAACTTCAGGTACAGCCCTGCGTATAGATTCTTCAAGACCTGCCTTAAAGGTCATGGCGCTCATAGGGCACGACTGGCAGGATCCCAGAAGCTCGAGCCGGACTACCATATCGTCTGTCAGATCATGAAGCTTAACATCGCCGCCATCTGCCAGCAGATAAGGCCTTACGGAATCGAGCGCCTCCTCGATTCTCCTCACCAGGTCCTCTTTATTTTCAACACTCATATTCGATCAAACTTTTTTGTTTCCCGGGTATCACCGCAATTTACAAATAAATCAAACCTGAATCTCGACTTGCTTCGTTTTTTGTAATGAGGCATTCCGGATGGCAATCTGCCTGGCAAGCTCACGAGCGGCGTCTTTAAAGGCAGTTCCCTGGAGCGTATTTTCATCCATCACCGCCGGGCGTCCTTCATCTCCTGCTTCCCGTATGCCCTGCACCAGCGGAATTTCCCCCAGGAAAGGCACATTGTGCTGCTCCGCAAGCCGCCTTCCGCCTCCCTGGCCAAAAATGTAATACCT
This sequence comes from uncultured Cytophagales bacterium, assembly GCA_964559125.1. Classification (GTDB taxonomy): domain Bacteria; phylum Bacteroidota; class Bacteroidia; order Cytophagales; family Spirosomataceae; genus Ravibacter. The sequence goes on along the minus strand of CAZLGW010000046.1, from coordinate 13,750 downwards.
GTTGTCGGGCAGTTCCTCAGGAGTAAAATACGCCATGTTTTCGATGACCCCCAGCACCGGTACATTTATCTGCGGCTGCCTGAACATGGCCAGTCCTTTGGTCGCGTCGGCCAGGGCAACTTTCTGCGGAGTGGTAACAATTACAGCCCCCGTAACAGGCACCGTCTGTACCAGCGTGATATGTATATCGCTGGTTCCGGGCGGAAGATCAATCAGCAGGTAATCGAGCTCTCCCCAGTCGGTATCGCCGAAAAACTGCTTTAACGCCTGGCTGGCCATGGGGCCGCGCCAGACAACCGCACTGTCTGCAGGCGTCATGAAGCCTATCGAGATCAGCTTGATGCCGTATTGCCGGATAGGATTGATCAGGTTTTTGCCGTTTACCTGCGAAATGGTCGGCTTCATATCCTCCGCTCCGAACATAACCGGGATAGAAGGCCCGGAAATATCAGCGTCAATGATCCCCACCTTAGCCCCCGACCGGTAGAGCGCCATAGCGATATTGGAGGTAACGGTCGATTTCCCGACCCCGCCCTTGCCTGAAGCAACGGCTATTACGTTTTTCACCCCCGGTATCAGAGCCCCCCCTGTACGGGCGGTGGTCACATTGGCAGAAAGATTGATGGTCACCTGTATATCGGGCGATACCAGGTTATGAATCGCTTCCGTGCATTCTCTCCTGATCAGTTCCTTCAGCGGACACGCCGGAGTCGTTAAAACGACTGTAAATTTCACCTGTCCTACTCCTACCTCCACATCGCGGATCATATCGAGCGTCACGAGATCTTTTTTCAGATCAGGTTCCTGTACTGTGCTCAATGCCGCCAGTATCTTTTCCTTATTTATGGTAAACTCACCCATTATTTATTGGTTAAATATCCTGTCAGCCACGATTTTATGCCGACAGACGCCTTTAATAAGGAAAACACCGTCGGGCGTAATAGAGTTTACTGGTAATTGTTTTTTAGAATCAAACTAATTTCATCTATCTCTTTTTCTACCATCAGCCTCGACTTGAGCCCTCTCAGTCTTTCCAGTGTCTGGGCGAGGTGTTTCCGGTATTCTACCGAATATCCGTGCCTGGGCTTATGCTTCAGCATCTGTACTACCTGCTGCCATTCCTTGAAGGTGTCGTGGGTATCGGCCTCGAGATAAGCCTTCAGGAAAGTACGAAAAATATGGTCGGTAGCGACAGAGTCGGGATGTATCAGGTCGGGCTCGTAAAACCGGTAATCCCGCAATTCATCCACCATGATCTCATAAGCGGGGAAATACGCCACGTTTTCATGGCGCGTTTCCAGCTCATGGCAAAGAAGTCTCAGGATAGACTTGCTTACCTGGTTGAGCTGGAGCGTATCGCGGGTATGCCTTACCGGGCTTACGGTCACAATCACCTTCATGGCAGGATTCAGGCGGGCAACATACCCGAGCAGTTCCTCCATTGCCCCCGATAAAGTTTCGAGCGACATCAGTTCTTTCCTGAATTCCTTTCCCGGAGTCTTGTGGCAATTGGCGATCAGCTCGTTTGTTTTCAGGTAACGGTATACAAAAGCAGTCCCGAAAGTAAGGATAAGTACATCCGTATTCCGGAGAAGCTGCCTGGTCTGATAGAGGTTTTTCCTGATCTTCCCGTCGAGATCGTCGACCGACACGTCGGAATAAACCGACGAATGAAAATCATAGTGAAAAAACAGGTCCCCGTTCGCCCTGACATAGTGCCCTACGTGCGGCAGGGTGTTTGAAAAGCACATTTTTACCAGCTTGGCAATGGAGTAAGGGTTAAATACCGTACCGAAAAGGTTGGGCAATACCCTGAATTTGCTTTCAAACAGCTGGTTCCCGACCACTTCGGCAAAGCAGGAACCGATCGTCATCAGGCGGGTTTCGTAAGTTATCTTCCAGGGTGATGGTGGTACCTGAACTTCAGTGCTTAATTTCATAACGCTCACTAATCAACTGAAGCATGCATTTTCTCATCATCCAGCTCTCCCTCCCAGCGGCCGATAACAGCAGTCGCCAGGCAGTTACCGATTACGTTCACCGAAGTGCGGGCCATGTCCATCAGCTCATCGATACCCATGATCAGTAGTACAGGCCATTCCGGCAGGCCGAAATTGGCAACCGCACCGAGGAGTATAACCATGGTGGCCCGGGGGATACCGGCCACTCCTTTACTGGTCAGCATCAGCAGGAAGACCATCGCTATCTGCTGCGATATCGGGAAATGGTGGCCCGATGCCTGGGCAACAAAAATGGTGGCCAGCGCCAGGTATAAAGTGGAACCGTCGAGGTTGAAACTATAGCCCGTAGGCATCACGAAAGAAACGATCTGCCTCGGCACGCCGAATTTCTCCATCTTCTCCATGGCTTTCGGCAAAGCCGATTCAGAGCTTGTTGTGGCGAAAGCTATCGAAACAGGCTCGGCTATGTTCCTGGCAAATTTCAATATCGGGATCCTGCAATAAAGCGCGATCGGCACCAGTATCAGCACCAGGAACGTGATCAGGGCCAGGTACAGGGTAATCAGCAGCATCCCAAGATTCTTCAACACCTCGATTCCCATATGGCCCACTGTCTCGGCAATAGCAGCCCCAACCCCGATCGGGGCGAAAAGCATAACCAGGGCGGTGAACTTGAACATCACCTCCGCCAGCAGTTCCACGCCTTTTACGAATTTCATCTTCTTTTCGCCAGGCAGCAATGCCAGCGCTATCCCGAAAAGCACGCTGAATACCACGATCTGGAGCACCTGACCCTCATAAATCGACTTCGCGATATTCTCCGGGAACGAATGCACGATCACTTCCTGCCAGGTCTGCTGGGCTACCTGGGGAAGATGCTCATGAAAAGCCTCGGGGGGCATCAGGCCTGCTCCCGGCTCCATCCAGTTGGCGAAAACCAATCCTATTATCAGGGCAAATGTCGTAACGACTTCGAAATACAGCAGCGACTTCCACCCCATACGCCCTACCTGCTTCAGGTCCGAATGCCCGGCAATACCGGCCACCAGCGTCGCAAAAAGCAGGGGTGCGATGATCGTCTTGATCATCTGCAGGAATATTTTTCTCAGGAAAGACAGTTCCGTTGCTATCTCAGGAAAATCGTGCCCGATCCCGATACCGACCACCATCGAAACCAGGATGGACGTAGTGAGGTTTCTCTTCAGCACGGCATAGGTAACAAACCCGGCAATGGTAAGCCACCTCAGCGCCAGCTGGACTATTTCAGGTACCGAAACAGACAAATAGTGGTCCAGCGCAGCTACGATTGCAGTTAAGGTAAGCAGTATCCAGGTAAGCTGTAAAATTTTGCTTTTCATGCAGCGTATTATTTGGGGAAAAAGCGAGTCAGGGAGTAAACATAAGCAATTATCACAAAACGAACTATCCGGGGCGGGGTATTAGGTATCGCCGGGCTCCCGGCTGCAAAAAAACAAAGCTTCGATCAAATTGCCGTTAATAATACTTATTTTCGGCTCCTGGACTAACCCTGTAACGGCATGAAGCCCTTTCTGGAGACGATCGAAATTGTAAAAGACTACAGCCAGCACCGGGCGCTCGACCATGTAAGCATCACCATTCCCCGTGGCTCGATCTTCGGACTCCTGGGTCCCAACGGCGCCGGAAAGACTTCGTTGATCCGGATCATTAACCAGATCACTGCACCCGACAGCGGCAGGGTGATGTTCGACGGAGCGCAGCTGAACGAATCGCATATCAGGAGAATCGGCTACCTGCCCGAGGAACGGGGCCTTTACAAAAAAATGAAGGTGGGAGACCAGCTTCTGTACCTGGCACAACTGAAAGGGCTCTCGGAAAGAGAGGCGATGCAAAAGCTGAAAACCTGGTTTGAAAAGTTTGATATCAAACCCTGGTGGACCAAAACCATATCCGACCTGTCCAAAGGTATGCAGCAGAAGATCCAGTTTGTTTCGACCGTCCTCCACGAGCCTGAACTGATCATCCTCGATGAGCCGTTTTCCGGGTTTGACCCCATCAACGCCAACCTGATCAGGAACGAGATCCTGGAGCTGAAGGACAAAGGCCATACCATTATTTTCTCAACTCACCGGATGGAATCGGTCGAGGAGCTTTGTGATCATATTGCGCTTATCAACCGCTCGAAAAAAATACTCGACGGCCCGAAAGACAAAATAAAAGCAGACTTCAAATCCAATACCTTTCGCGTGGAATACGAAGGCGGGCTTCCGGCGGAGCACGATCTTTACAAAGTAGTGAGTACCTTTGCCGGGAAAGACGGGCTGAAAGGAGCTGTTCTGTCGCTTAACCGCCAGCTGACCGCCAACCAGCTTCTGGGCACGCTGATAGAGCAGGTCGAAATCCATTCGTTTGGCGAAAACCTGCCTTCCATGCAGGATATATTCATAAGGGCGGTGGGAGAAATCCCCGAATCCTGACCCTCCCGCGGGAAAGTTTTTCATTCACCGTATCATGCATATATACTACTTGTCGTTTAGTATTGTAAAAAGATCATTGTAATACCATCATGAGACCGTCCGGCATACGAAATTTATGCACAGCTGCACTGACAATATCTATCTTTTCCCTGTTACTTTTCAGTTGCAAGGATGAAGAGGAGCTGCGCCCCAAAACTATTTCCGATATTATACAGCAGGACAGCCGGTTTACGATACTCGCGGCCGTTTTGAAACAGGGCGGCATGTCGGATGCGCTACGGACCGGCACTTTTACATTTTTTGCCCCCGACGACGAAGCATTCCGGAAAATGAGCATCACCGAGCCCGGTCAGGCCAATTCCCTCACAAGGGATTCTCTCCGGTCGATCATACAGTATCTTGTCCTGGAAGGCATTCACCCCTCGTCGGAATTCGAGGGAGGCAATAAAAAACAGGTTCCGGCTTTTGATCGCAACAACCTGCTCATAACCAAAGACGGTGCCCGCTTTATGGTCAATATGGCAAATGTTACTACAGCCGACCTGCAGGCCGATAACGGGCTTATCCATGTGCTTGACCATGTCCCATCGACCTCGCCGATGACCATATCCCAATGGATCGCCGCCAATCCGTCGTTCTCCTTCCTTGCTGCGATGGCCCGCAAAGCTGCCGGCGCCAATCCTGACCTGGCAGCGCTGCTACTTTCCGAGAATTCCGCATTTACCTTATTTGCACCTTCCAACGAAGCGTTTATCAATTCCGGCTTCGCAACGATCGAAGATATAGAGACCGCCGAACCCATTGTACTGGCCTCTATCCTTTCGGCCCATATCTTGCGAAATGCCTACTTCACCACCGAATTCAAGACCGGCCAGGTGGGTTCGATCGGCAATCATTCCCTTTTAATTGCCGTGAATGGCAAGATAACCGTCGCCGCCGAGCAGAATTCGGGCACCTTACCAACCATCACCCGCTCCGACATACTGACGAAAAACGGGGTTATTCATGTACTCGACCGGGTTTTGCTTCCTTAGTGGGAGAGGTAAGTGGTACTCAGCACAACCTCCTCCGCAATGCGCTTGACCTTATCAGATAAAATAGCGAACTTTATCTGATAAGCGTTTGCAAAGAAGATATGATATTGTTACCCCGGCAAAACAGGTGGCGCAGGTGGTTGGGAATATGCTTCGGGCTGCTGCTTTTGGGGCTGTGGAGATATGCACACCACGTTGAATTCAGGATCAGCGATGATGAGATCAAGTCACTTGTCACCGAATACACAGACTCTGCCCGTATTTTTCGCTACCAGATAGACGACAGGAATATCCGCTTCGCTGAATTCGGAGCGGATTCGCTGCCTGTTACGATCATGGTCCATGGCTCTCCCAGCTCCATGAATTTTTTCCGCTCTTTCTATACCGACTCCGTGCTGCTGTCCAAAACGATGTTTGTAGGGGTGGATCGCCCCGGTTATGGCTATTCCGATTTCGGTAAAGCGGTTACATCGATCAACGAGCAGGCCCGGCTGCTGCAGCCTATTATTGATAAGTATGCCAAAGACAAGCGAAGGGTTTACCTGGTAGCATCCTCATATGGAGGATCTGTAGCCGCCCGGCTGGCCATGAAAAACCCCAACAAGGTACGCGGCCTGCTTTTTATTTCGTCTTCGTTCGCTCCCGGCCAGGAATATACCTACCCGGTGATCAGCGATATGCTGGATTCGCAATGGTTCCGCTGGTTTTTCCCGAAGGTGCTCAGAGTAGCCAATGACGAGAAGCTGAGCCATGAAACGGCTTTGAAAGAGATCCAGGACGGTTGGGAAAATATAAGGGCGAGAGTGATCCTTATGCATGGGAAGGCAGATGGCCTGATCTATTATTCCAATGCGGAATATGCCAAAAGCAAACTGAAAAACGCCCGGTTCCTCAAACTCGTGTCGCTCGACGGTCTGGGCCACAGCATTCTCAGCGACCGGCCGGATTTGGTAGCAGAGAATATTCTCGAGTTAATACGGTAAATCCTTACTGTGATAAACCGCCAGTCCTGCGATCGGTTTCTGAATTATTTTTCCGTATATCAACCCTTTCGCTTCAAGAACGGCTATCAGCTCATCCCGGAAATGCCAGGCGACGGAGCCGGTAAATGAAACAGGATAGCTCCGGGCTCCGGGGTGTTTCAACACGTATTTATCCAGGAAAGTGCCAAATGAGGTTTTCAGCAGATCCTGGATGAAAGGGTGGCTCCTGTGCTCTCCGGCAAAACGCGAATAACCGGCAAAATACCGGTTGGGAAAAGGCTGTTTATAGGCGCGGTTCAGAATTTCCATCCGGTTTACGCCGGGATATGCCTCGGCAAAGCGCTCTTCAAGGTCACCCGGCAATTCCCTGTGAAGGTAGGCTACTACCAACTGCCTCCCCAGGTGCCCGCCGCTGCCTTCATCACCCATCCAGAATCCCAGCGACCCGATATTCCCGATAATCCCGTTGCCGTCGTAAAGGCAATTGTTGGACCCTGTGCCCAGGATACAGGCGATCCCTGCCTCCCGCTGACACAGGCTCCTGGCAGCCGCCAGCAGGTCGCTTGCTACCTCCACGCGTGCGGAAGGAAATCTTTCTGCCAGGCTTTCGGCAACGGGTCTGCCCGATGCTTCATCTGCGCAGCCGGCCCCATAAAAAAAGATAGCCTCCGGAATGCCGCTCACCCGGGGAAATACCTCTTTCTCCAAAAGGCCGGAAATGGTTTCCTTGTCCTGGAAAAAGGGGTTGATTCCCTGTGAGTTCCATTCAGCCCGTATCGTCCCGTCGGTTGCGGCAAGCAGCCAGTCTGCTTTGGTTGAGCCGCTGTCGGCAATCAGAATTGTATTCATTGTATCTTAATAATATGGCTTTAAATATAATCAACATTCTTCCGATTCCTATTTTTGTTTCCTTCTGCCCGGCGCATAAAAAACCTTCGAAAAGGCATACCCCGTAAGAAAGGGAACAGTAGTATACTGCTAGGAAGTAGCTTTAAACTTGTGTACTTTAGCGGGAGTTATTATGAATAAAGTCTACTGATGGACTACCGTGCCTTAACTGATTCAGAGCTTGCAATACACCTGAGAAATGGTGACGCAGACGCTTTTCAGGAAATTTACTTCAGGCACTGGAAAAAGCTCATCATCATCGCAAGAAATAAGCTTCCCCTTACAGACAACCCCGAAGACCTTATACAGGATTTGTTTGTGACCCTCTGGGAACAACGAGATAAAATCACCGTTTCCAACCCCGGAGCTTATCTCTACACTTCACTTCGTAATGCAATCATCAACCGGTACAGGTCGCGCCTGCTACATGAAAAATATGCCGTTCAAACCGCGGGAGCGCTTCATTTCGAGCAGAATACCGAAGATGAAATTGCACTTAACGATCTTATCTCTTCCGTAGAACGGCAGTTGGAAGACCTTCCAGAAAAGACGCACCGTATTTTCAGGATGAACCGGCTCGAGTACAAATCCGTTAAGGAAATCTCTTCCCTGATGAATATCCCCGAAAGGACGGTCGAGCACCATATTACAGTGGCTGTCAGAAAACTCAGGCTGTTATTAAAAGACTACCTGGTCATAGCAACCCTTTTCCTCCTTTTATGAACGAACCCGCCTGCCATTGTAATATTTCAATATATTTCTTTGTCTTCCTGAGTTAATACATAAATTTTCCAATAATATATTAAATCTTTTGCGGCACAGCCCGGGTTGTTTGTCTATTAAGTCGAACAGCCGAAAAAATATGAGCCGAAAAGAGTTTAGTGTCCTCCTGAAACAGTATCTGGCCGGAAAATGTACGGAGGAGGAAAGAAAATTTGTGGAGCACTGGTTCGGGATTATCCAGAATGAAGACCGGGAAAATCTGAATTTCTCAGATCTCGAGGAGCTCGAGCCGCTAATGTGGGAAAAAATAAAATCCCGGACCGGCACTGCAACGGCGCCTTCACGCAGAAAGACGCAGCAGGTATTTATATGGCGGTGGGCAGCGGCAGGAGCTGCTTCTGTCCTGGTTATCCTTGCCGGACTGGCTATTTTTAAGCCTGAAAAAGAAGAACGGGTATCGCAATACGCGGGTATCCCGGAAAAGGCTGCCGGCTGGGTTACAAAGCATAACCAGTCAGACCGGCCTGAGCGTATCTGGTTGTCTGACGGGAGCACAGCTGTTCTGCAATCCGGCAGCTCCCTGTTATTCCCTGAAGAATTTGACGGGCCGGAAAGAAAGGTAGTACTCACAGGAGACGCTTTCTTCGAGGTAAGCCGTATGCCTGAAAAGCCCTTTTTTGTCTATACCGGCAATCTTGTAACAAAAGTGCTGGGAACAAGCTTTCATATAAAAGCCAACTCCGAAAAAGGTGTTTCCGTAGAAGTCGTCACCGGCCGGGTTGCCGTTTTCGAACGTGCCTCCGATCCTGATAAGGTAGCATCGGTAAAAACGGAAGAGGTTATACTCTCGCCCAATCAGAAGGTGATTTATTTTGAAGACCGGCACGAACTGATAACCAGCCTGGTCGACAACCCCAAAATGCTCTCCAAGCCCGAGAAAGAAACCGCTCCGCCTTCTTTTGTATTCGAGGAAGTGCCTATGCACACCGTTCTGAGCCAGCTTGGGAAGGCTTACGGGATTTCCATCGAACTGGACAACAACAATATGAATAACTGTCCCCTTACAGCCGACCTGTCGGATCTGGCGCTCTTCGAACAGCTTGAGATGATATGTGCAGCAACCAAATCCAGGTATACGGTATTAGGGACGTCGATCCTGATCAGCGGCGAAGGATGTTCAAATCTAAACTAATTCAAAAAAAGCCTATGCAGATTCCATTTCAAAAAAGCTGATCGTGTTGGTACCACGATCAGCTGTCCACTTTTCCCCTCCGGTTGTAAACCACTTCATCACAAGGCATTGGTACTGCCGATGAAGGAGGGAATTATTTTGTAAAACATCCATTTCACAAAACTTTCAAAGATATGAAGAAAAACCATCCGGTTTACGGCTGCCGCTATGGCAATCCACATACCGGCTTTTTAGAACGGGTAATGAGAATATCCTTGTCTCAGCTATTTCTGATCATCGCTTTTACGGGACTTTCCTATGGTTTCGACAGCAAAGCTCAGGAACTCCTCCACAAAGCTGTGTCTATCCAGGCCGAAAAAACTCAGCTCCGGCAGGTCATTCACATGATCGAGAAACAGGCTTCCGTAAAATTCATTTACAGCTCGGCACATATCCGTGCAGGGCGCCAGGTAAATCTCCATGTAACCAATATGAAGCTCTCTGAGGTTCTGGAGCACCTGCTTACCCCGCTCGACCTCGATTACAGGATTATAAACGGCAGGATCGTGCTTGATAATATTACACCGCTGCCGGGCTCAGACCAGGATAATACAGGCTGGTCGATGCCGGCCCCGCCGGATATCACCTTAACCGGGAAAGTCACAGACGAGAAAGGGGAAGGGTTGCCGGGCGTCAATATCCTGATCAAGGGAACCCGGCAGGGAACGGCAACAGATGCCGGAGGAAACTTCACCCTGCGTGTTCCGGATGAAAAAGCGGTGCTGGTATTCTCGTTTGTGGGGTATGTGAGCCGGGAAGTAGTGGTAGGAAGCCGGACTTCAATTGATATTTTACTGGAAGTAGATGAAAAGTCGCTGGAAGAAGTAGTGGTTGTAGGGTATGGGACCGTTAAAAAAAGCGATCTGACAGGGGCAGTGACAAGAGTTGGTGAAAAAGAAATCAAGGCTACGCCTATCATAGCGCTCGACAGGGCACTTCAGGGCCGGGCTGCCGGTGTGATGGCTACCGCCAGCTCCGGAGCTCCCGGCGCATCGACTACGATCAGGATCAGGGGAACAGGATCGGTCAATGCAGGAAATGACCCTCTGTATGTCATTGACGGATTCCCGACGGGCAATCTCAATACTATTAATCCTAATGATATCGAATCTATAGAAATACTGAAGGATGCATCAGCAACAGCTATCTATGGATCGAGAGGATCCAACGGTGTTGTGATCGTAACCACCAAACGGGGAAAAGAAGGACAATCCAATATCAGTTTCGAAAGCTATTACGGGGTCCAGAAGGTAAGACGGAAAATTCCGCTGTTGAATGCGCGCGAATATGCCGAATTCTTTAATGAAGCCAGGGTGAACGCAGGTAATTCTCCTTATTTTGACGGATCGACCCCGGACAGACCCCGGCCCGAATCCCTCGGAGAAGGAACCGACTGGCAGGATGAAGTATTGAGAACGGCACCTATTCAAAACTATCAGTTGACCTTTACCGGAGGAGAGTCAAAGACCAGGTATTCGATCTCGGGCAACTATTTTCACCAGGACGGTATTATCCTCAACTCTTTTTTCAAAAGATATACCGTAAGGGCAAATCTTGACAGAGAGGTAAAAAGCTGGCTGAAAATCGGCCTGTCCTCGCAGGCGGCCCATTCCCGCTCCAATAGCTCCTTTACACCGGCCCAGGGAGGCCTGGGAGGAGGCGTGATCAATGCCGCGCTCAATTTTGCACCCATATTCCCGATCTATGCCGAAAACGGGAACTACTACAGGGATTTCAGCTCGCTTAACGGTAACCTGGTCGACAATCCGGTTGGGCTGGCCAACGAGCGGACCGACCAGTATAATACGATACGGCTATTGAATAACTTTTTTGCTGAGCTGCAGTTGTGGAAAGGGCTGGTTTTCAGGACAAGCTGGGGTGCCGACGTTTTTCACAGCAAATCCAATGTCTATTCCACCCGTCTTATAGAGCTTGGAGCAGGTGCCAACGGAGTCGCATCGGTTTCTGCCAACCAGAATATCAACTGGCTCAACGAAAATACGCTGACCTACCAGGCCGCCTACGGGAAACTGAATCTTACGGCTTTATTAGGATACACTACACAATCGTATCATAATGAGGGCGTTACCGCTAATGCTTCCAATTTCAACAATGACTTCGCTCTTTTCCATAACCTGGGTACCGGGGCAACATTGCGTGCACCTGCGTCGGGGGCCAGCCAATGGGCGCTGGTTTCTTATCTTTCCCGGGTTAATCTTGGTTGGGACGACAAATACCTGCTGACGCTTACTGCCCGGGCTGACGGTTCGTCGAGGTTCGGCCCTAACAAGAAATACGGGTTTTTCCCTTCCGGCGCTTTTGCGTGGCGTGTGATCAACGAGGATTTCATGAAATCCCAATCCTTCTTTTCTGATTTCAAAACCCGGGTAAGCTACGGGGTTACCGGAAATCAAAGCATAGGAGACTACGCCTACCTGTCAAACATGGCAACCAGCACCGCCGTATTAGGAGGAGCGAATCCTACCCTGCAGACCGGCGCTATGCCCGGCGGGATCAGCAACCTTGATCTGAGCTGGGAAAAGAACATACAATTTGATGCCGGCCTGGATTTTTCACTTTTCTCCGACAAGCTGCAGGTCACGGCCGACTACTATATCAAGACTACTTCCGACCTGCTGTTCCAGGTGAATGTTCCTCAAACGACCGGGTATAGCAGCAGCCTCCGGAATATCGGGAAAGTGGAGAACCGCGGATGGGAGTTTGCGGTCCGGTCGTTCAATATTAACAAGGGCGGGTTCCGCTGGAATACTGAATTCAATGCCGCCTTTAACAGGAACAAGGTAATCACACTGGATGGCCGGCCGGAGTTCCTCTCCGGAAGCGGGATAGGACACCTCCAGATCTCCAATACGGTCCTGATGCGCATAGGAGAACCGCTTGGTAATTTCTACGGACGCGTTATGGATGGTATATTCCAGAGTCAGCAGGAGGTAAGCGAATCGGCACAGCCCGCGGCCAGGCCGGGCGACATACGGTACAGGGATATTAATAACGACGGCGTAATCAACGACAGCGATCGTGCCATCATTGGCAACGGTTATCCGAAATTCTTCGGCGGGATCGATAACACCTTCACTTATAAGGGTTTTGACCTCAACATCTTCTTCCAGGGTAGCTATGGCAATGATATTCTCAATTACGGCAGATTTGACGCCTATAGCTTAAACGGCAACGGCAACCAGGCAAAAGAAGTACTCCAGCGATGGACACCCGATAACCCCAGTAATACCATACCCCGCGCCAACGCCGCCGGGGGCAGGATACTTTCTTCCTTTCATATCGAGGATGGTTCCTATCTGAGATTGAAAAACCTTTCTCTCGGGTATACATTCCCTTCAGCGCTTCTGAGCCGGATAGCGGTGAAAAACCTGAGGGTTTATGTATCCGGGCAAAACCTGCTGACCTTTACCGGCTACAAGGGATATGACCCTGAAGTAAACCGGTTCGAATCAAGCTCCGTCAGTCAGGGAATGGATTTTAGCGATTACCCAACGACTAAAACCGTGTTGTTTGGACTAAACTTTGATTTTTAAAAAGGTAACTGCTATGAAACGTATTCATATATTCTTCATTTTCTGCATCTTTTCGGTTGCTTCCTGTGTACCCAATCTCGACCTGTCGCCTTTGGGTTCTCAATCCGTTACCACCTATTATAAAACTGCCGCTGATGCCAATGCCGCGGTCATCTCGCTGTACGGGCAGCTCAGGGCTATTTACCGCGACGAGGTTATAGTGACTCCCAATATCGTGTCAGCCGACGATGGGATACCGTTTCCGACCGGAAATGCAAACCGCATAGAGATCTGGAACTACAATATCACCACCCAGAATACTTTTGTAGGCCAGATCTGGAGCAACGCATACATCGCTATACAGCGTTCCAATATTGTCATCAACCGGGTACCCGGTACGGCCGCCGACGAGAATGCCAAACGCGCTTACCTTGGAGAGGCCTACTTCCTGAGGGCGTTACATTATTTTAACCTCGTAAGATTTTTCGGAGGAGTCCCGGTAGTAACAGAAGAAACAACATCTCTGGACAATATAGAAGTACCGCGATCCGGCGTCGACGAGGTGTATAACCTGATCGAAGCCGATCTTACGGAAGCCGTCAATTCACTTCCTGCCAGTTATACGGGGCAAAACATAGGCCGGGCCACGAGAGGAGCAGCCATAGGGTTGCTGGCAAAAGTGTACCTTACGCGTGCAGGCAATGATCCCGGTTCAGCCTACTGGAAGCGGGCTGCCGACCGGGCGAAAGAAGTGATAGACTCCGGTCTTTATGCGTTGTGGGATGACTATAGCGATGTTTTTGCCCTGGAAAATCGCGGAGGTAAAGAATCTCTTTTCGAGATTATGTACCTGGCCGATGTGGCCGGAAACAATTTCGCCACGGGTTATGCCCCGAGAGGGTCGCCTATAGTACCTGGCTCCGGAAGCGGTATTTTAAGAG
>CAZLGW010000045.1:0-38523 GCA_964559125.1 uncultured Cytophagales bacterium | reverse complement strand
CGGTACTTTTCAAGAACTGCATCCAGTACATTGGTGATAGCTCGTTTGGTAGCCGCGCGGCCATATTCAACCTTGCGGACATTGACCGGTTTTAACCGGAAGGCTTCTTTTCTCTGCCGGTCATCAGCCACCATCAAACCGAATATTTTTTCGATTTCTTTCCTGGCCGGTTCCGACTTGCGGATACCCAGGTGATGAAGGTCAATCCGGCTTCCGTTAGCCTGGATGTTAGTAGTTACGATATGGATATGCGGGTGCCCGGCATCGTGGTGCCGATAGACCAGGTAAGGCTGCTGGCCGAAGCCCAGTTTCTCCATGTAAACACGGGCTATTTCGGTCAGTTTCTCCTGGGGTAAGTGCGATTCTGATGGGTCAAAATTGAGCGAAATGTGAACGCTGTTCCGCTTCACATTTTCGTTCAGCGCCATTCTTTTCAAGAGGAAATTCAGCTTTATTTTCAGACTCATTTCCTGGTGGTCCAGCGGGTAATTTTCCGCTGCGATGCACTCGGCAACACCTTCTTTTACCTTGTTCTCATTGTAGTTGAAAACACGGTGTATGGAGTTGGGGACTTTAATCACGGCAACCATATTTCCAGCATTTTTTTGATGTTATTTCTTACCTCATCCAGCTTGTTTTGGAGTGTCCTTCTTTCCAGCTCGTAGGTGACCACCCAGGCTTTGAACTCGGGGATTTGCTGAAGGGTATGCAGCCTTTTTACCGCCTGGTTGAAGTTGTTTCCAAGCCCGTTGAGTTCGTTTCTCAACCGGGTCAGCTCTGTCATAATGTCATCCTGGGACTTGTTGCGGTAAGTGGTCACGACCGGTCTCTCAAAGAGACTCCGGCGGACGTAATCGCTCAGCTTACGGCAGGTGGAAGCTTTCCATTTGGTCTCAATGGTGGCATACTCATCGGGTGTTAACCGCAGCCCGATGATGCGCGTCCGGTTTGATTTTTCTTCTTTCATCACAGTTCTTTCTCACGTTATCAAACTCAAAAATTCATAAAAGACGCCCCGGCTACGAGTTCCGAGTAAAGCCGGCCAGATAGCGGTTGTTAAACAACCGTTCATCTGGCCGATTGCGAAAAGGTTGCAATCTGATAGCCCTTTCCATGCCTTAAAGACCTGAAATGTGGCTTTTCACCTAATAGGCTACTTTTAAGTTTTCGCCTTCAGGTCGTCTACCAGGATTTCATACCCTTGATGGGGGCTTTGCCCGACCGCCCCGAAATTCATTATCCAATCATTGAAATCCTTATGAAGCCGGTAGAGGCTACTGTGGTCTTCATATCGGCTTCCCAGGGAAAGGGCGTAGCGGCTGCAATTTTGTCCGGTCTCGTCCCGGTCCAGGTAGAGCAGGACCCGGCGGTGACTTTCCATGAAAGTCCGTGCTGTCTCAAAGAAAGAGATAGAGTTAAGCACCAGGAAATCATACCGGCTTTCTTCCAGATTCTGATGTATCGTTTTGAAAGTAAGGAAGTCCATAAAACCCTCAAAGACGATGACCTCTTCTGTGGAGTTTTGGAAGGTGGTAATACCCTTCGGACTGCCGCTCAATTTAAAGTAGGGGTTACGAATTTCAAAGCCCCCCAAATCGTTCTTAAATCCGATGCCGTAGTAGGTCTTTCCGGCCAGCTCGTAACGTACCTCTCGGCAGTACTTGTCCGCTACCCGGATAGCTATTCGGCGATGCTCCAGATAACGGAGCAGATGAGGGGAACTCAAAGAAAAATCACCCACTATTTTGAGTGGACTTTCCGGATACTGAGCTACTGTCTTTAAGGGCTGTGCCAATGGAGGCTGGTGAAGGGAAAAATGACCATCCAAACTCCTTAAAAACTCCCCAACGGTACAGCGGTAAAACAGCACTCCGAAATCGACCAGGTTCCCACCCTGGCCGATGTCGGGTAGGTTGGGATTATTGCTAATCCCTTCCCCCCTCAGAACCGTACGTGCGGCTCTCACCGCATACGGCTCAAGCAAATTATAAAGCAGCTTTTTACTCATGTTGTTACCTCCCGTCTTATTGGCTTTTTATAGTTTCGGATAGGTGTAACTGCTGGTGGCAATATAAGTGTACCAATTGCCTATTTGGGATCTGTTCCCTTTGTGGGTCGCTTTTATCCATCAGTAAATGGTGATCATGTATTTCTTCACCATTTAACAAGAACTCCCCGCAAACCGGGCATCTGCATCTCTGGCGTGCCATTATCATGCTTTTGCTTTTGGTTGTTGCCGAGAGTTTTCTGAACTCCCTGTCCAGCCAGTAGCTTCGCAATGAAGGGTCATCCTTCGATGCCGTCCGTTGCACCATCACGTGTCGTTTGATAGGATACCACGCAAATTTCTCCAGATAAATTCCGGAGTCTTTGTCCCCAAAAACCCATTTGTCCTTTCGTTTGGGATGGAATTGTCCCCAGTATCTACCTGTAACATTCTTCCATGATTTGTCGCGCTGTTGTCGCCTGGCCCATCTTATGGCCTTGTGGAACATGTACATATCAAGGCTTTTAAAGGTTTCCTTGGAGTTGCCCACCCTGAAATAGTTTGCCCAACCTCTTATGATGGGAGTCATTTGGTGAATGACTGCCAATGCATTTGAGCCGCTCATCCTTTTCCATTCATCCCCGAATCGGTCTTTGATTTTCTGTATGGATTTTCTGCTTGGTTTTACCAGCGGTTTCCAGCCCGTTTTTGATGAACAGTTGCGGTAATGCCTGATATTGAAGCCAAGGAAATCAAACCCCTCTGTGATATGCACGATCCTTGTCTTTTCTTCTGACAGTACCAGTCCTCGCCCGGACAACCATGCATTCAGTTCAGGGATTGTTCTTTCTGCAATTTCACGGCTGTCGCAGAAGACAACGAAATCGTCTGCATATCTCACTACCGCGCGGGGACTTACCGGGCCGCTGGTTCCCTTTCTGTAAACACCTATGGCATCTTCCAATCCATGTAAAGCGATATTGGCCAGCAAGGGGCTAATAATCCCACCTTGCGGAGTTCCCGCATTGGTTTCATGGAAGACATTCTTGTCCACATACCCAGCTTTCAGCCATTGTTTGATCAGTTCCTTTGCAGGGAAATTATCAATCGCTTTAAGCAAAAAGTCATGGTTAATGTTATCGAAGGCACCCTTGATGTCGGCGTCCACGATCCATTTTCTCCTGCTTGCTGCTTTACTGAAGGAGTACACGTGCATGATGGCGTCGTGGCATCCGCGTCCTGGTCTAAAGCCGTGGCTGCATCCCTCGAAGCGCGATTCCCATTCTGGTTCCAACGCATTTTTGACACGGGACTGATGTACCCTGTCCATGATAGTTGGAATACCCAGCGGACGTTGTGTGCCATTGGCTTTTGGAATGTACACTCTCCGGGCCGGGTGAACTCGCCAGGGCTGTTGTGACTGCACCATTTGTACAAGCTCACTTTTCCCTTTTGCCGTCTTGACAATGACCTTGTCCACTCCGGCCGTGTTTTTGCCGGCATTTACCTGCGTGACCCTCCTGACACTTTCCAGTGTGTTGGAGTAGCTGCGCAGCATGAGTTTTTGTAGCTGGCGAACTCTATTGCGATCGCCTGCCTTAGCTGCCTTGAAAATCCGTTGTCTCAGGTTCCTAACAGTACGATTGGTTTTCTTCCAATCTATGGAATACCAATCCAACCGCTGTTTCTCTGTTCCGTTTGCTAAGTTGCCTTGCATCTAACTTTCCTTTGATTCAAAACCCTTTACTACTTCTTTTCAAGAAATTCACCAGTCCCGCGTCAGCACCCTTTCAGGCGGGGTATCTCTGCATTATGCAGCCCTATCCGTCCAGTTATGAATTCCTGCTGCCTTTCGGCTGACGGCCTTCGCTTTTCGGGACCTCCCATTCCCACTGAGGATTTCCGCCTCCCTTACGGTTAGCCTACCCATTTTCACGGGGCCTCATTGGGCTTTCCACGTTCCGCATAATTAATATGCGACTGGCGAGGGTGCCTCTTCTTGCCCCGGGGTTATCGGTGTCCCTGCATAATCCTACAGCATAGAATATGCCTTACAGCATCCCACGACATGGATGCCGTCTAACCCAGCACATCGGTATATCACCATCTCCCCGATGTTCGTACGTGACGAGGCTTATATGAGGTTCACTTTTGTTCACCCGTCCAGTCTTTCCCTTGCCCGATTTTCCCTGATGGTTGGAATCCTCTTAGGCTTTCATCTCAGCTTCACAAAGGACGATTACTCATCCTCCATGTGAAAAGTGGGAACCAGCTCTGGACACTAGCTGGGATTAACATATTGTTAACCAATTAATTAAGCGACTTCGTGTCGCACGCCGTGATCGTACCATCGATTAAGTGACCGATTGATCTTAAAGGAGGGTGTTCTTTCCTGCCGTAGCGGGGATAGGAACCAAAAGTTGTCCCCTATGATTTTGGTCGGCTCAAAACCGAGCGTGGACAGGTAGTCCACCATGTCTATTTCTTTGGCCTCCCGGATGGAGAGCCTTTGTTTCCTGATTTCCATAACTACACAATTTCAACTTCACATTTTCAGTAACTCTTTGGGCAAAGGTATAGGGCGGTATTCAGACTGACTCATCCTCAACATATTATGCTTAGGATGGTTTAGGAAAGGAAGGCTAGTTTTGTAACCAGATTTTTAACCATTTAAAGACGCGAGATATGTTGACGACAAATGATGTAGCCAGGGTGTATGATACCATATTGAGTACCCCTGGGATGAGCGAGACGGTGAAGATTGATTTGAGAATCTCACGTAAAAATGTGTTGCTTTTAAGTAATGTGATCGAAAGAGGACTGGCGATGAAAGAGGGGGATAAGGCTTCGGATCTGCTTAACAGTGTCCCCCAGGAAAACTTACAGGAACTGAAAGCCCTGGCAGGTGAATGCCTCCAAAAGGCGGGGCTGATTGAGCTGAGGGAGAAGCTAAATTCTTTGGAGAGTTCCAAATAGTCTTGAGGAGGGAGGCCGGTCAATTCATGATCTGGCCTTCTTAGTTACAATATGGACTGTAGCTTTGTAGGTTTTTTTTTAAGTACCTGTAATTCAAGCTTTCATACCACTTCATTATAATAATATGGCGGTCCCCCGCGCAGAGTAGCTATATCAGATGCAGCAGGAATTTCAAGTAACGAGGGGATGTGCTGAAATCACTGCCGACAGCGGGTTTTGAAATCGAAAACTAATCGTCCGGCTTACGGGCTATTTGATTTTGCAGGCCAAGAATATAGTTGGATGGGCTAACACCAAATTTTTTTTGAAAGTCTCGTGAAAAATTAGTAGGAACGCTATACCCCACCATGTAGGCTACCTGGCTTATCTGATATTTGTTTTCAGCGAGCAGTTCGGCCGCTTTTTTCAGACGCGATAAATTGATCAGTTCGTTTGGCGTCATGTCAGAAATGCTCTTGATTTTGCGATATAGGGTCGGTCGACTTATGTTCATCATGGAAGCAAGCAAGTCAACATCCAAATCGCTGTCTGTCAGCCGTTTTGTTATAATGTCGTTGAGCTGTTCCAGAAACTTCTTATCGGCAGTTGAAAACGCAAGACCTTTTATGTGGGTCAGGGGAGAACGGGCAAAAAATTCTTTGATATTATTGCGATTGTTGATCAGACTAGTGATCTGTGCCGTTAAATGATCCAGTGAAAATGGTTTTTCAATGTAAGCATCAGCGCCGACTTCAAGCCCTTCAATTTTGGCATTGATCGAGGTTTTCGCGGTTAGCAGAATGATGGGAATGTGGCTGAGTTCCAAATCATTCTTCATTCTCTTGCAGAGATCGATTCCATCCATTACCGGCATCATAATGTCGCTAATCACAAGTTGCACGTTTTCTGTATGCAATACTTCAATTGCCTGCTGACCATCTAGAACCTGGATAACATGATAAGAACCGCTGAGCTGGCGGCTCAGGTACTGGAGTATTTCAACGTTATCTTCCACAATCAATATCACCGGCCTTGAAGGATCGGCTGTCTCGCCCGACTCCCTATTAAGCAGGTTTACATCTGTAATATCTTCGCTTTCGTCAGAGTTTAAACTCAACCATTATACTCAGTATGGTGAGGATACGGTGAGTACGGAACTCAATTTCAGTAAATCAAAAAAGAGTGATATGTACTTCTTTAATTCCTACCGGGTCAGTCTTCAAAAGGAAGGGGATCCGGATAAGATGGAGCAAACCTTTTACATCAATAAGGGCAACAACATCACCCTGAAAGAAGCTTATAACTTGATGAGCGGCAGGTCGGTAAACAAAGACCTGACCAACAAAGAGGGCCAGGTTTTTAACGCCTGGATTCAGATGGACTTTAAGCAAAGCACTGAAAACGGGAACTTTAAGCTGAAGCACTACCATCAAAACTACGGCTATGATTTAGAGGAGGCGCTAAGCAAGCACCCGATCCGGGAACTGACCAACCCTGAATTTAAAAACAACCTGATCGAATCTTTGAAAAAAGGGAACCTTCAATCAGCAACCTTTCAAAAAGACGGGGTAGATCAAAAGCAGTACATCGAGGCCAGTCCCCAGTTTAAAACAATCAATGTCTATGACAGCAGCATGCAAAGGGTGGACAATCGTCAGGCAAAATCAGAAAAACAATCTGTGGAGCAGGGGCAATCAACTAAGCAGGAAGTAAAAAGGGAAAAGCAGTCGGTTGGTGATGACGACGGCCCGGACGTTCCCCAGGCCCCGAAAAGAAAAAGGAGAAGACAGGCTCAGGCAGTGTAGCAATCTTTAAAATCTTATCAAGATGAAAAATCAGTTTGCAGTAAACCGGGTGGAGATGGAGCTGAATCAGTGGAAGAGCCGGGAAGACCGTTTCAGCAAGCTGTTCTCTTTTAGTCTTTCCAGCAATAAAGCATTGCTGAAAGAAAAGCTGCACTACTATGAGGGTGTAGCTGCCCGGTATCAGGGGACAAAAGATCCTGAAGAGCGCTTCGCCTTGCAGGTTTTACAGCAGGAAAGGAGAAGGATGGAAAAACAGCTCTATCCCAACTCACTAATCCGTATGTTTCGCAGGCTATTGGTGCTGCCCGCCAGAGAGCAGGCGGTAATACGCCGGGACTCCCGGAGCCTGGAGGAAAATAGCCGATCTTTAAAGGAGCAGATCCAAAAGACCGGCTTCTCCGGCCTCACTGCCAAACTGGAGGAACAGATCAGGCAGGGGCAACCGCAGTTTTCCATTCCAGTATCCTACTATATTAATGAAAGAGAAAGGATGGATCACCAGCTTACTTTTTCAAGGGATCATACGGGACAGTATCAGTTCAATGGATTTCAGGCCAGGTTACTGGATGAAACTGGACAGGCTACTACAAAACAGCACTTTTTTGAACAAAAAGACGGTATGGATGTTAACCGGGCCTACCAGCTTCTGGAAGGCCGGGCGATCCAGAAAGAAGACCGCTGGCTGCAACTGGATTTTAACGACAAGGATGCCCAGGGCAATTACCGGGTGAAGGAATTTCATTCCACCTATGGGTTCGACCTGGAAAAGGTGCTACAAAACCTACCAATTAAAGAGGCGCAGGATAGGTTAACCGCCTACCAGCTATTGGACAGGCTAAAGCAGGGCAGTCGCGAGTCGGTGAGTTTCCTACAAGATGGTAGGGAGCAGCGATACTTCATAGAGGCCAACCCGCAGTTCAAGTCGGTGAATATCTATGACGAGCATTCCCGGAAAATAACGCTTTCCACCGCTTTGGGGAATAAAACACAGGCCCTGAAAGTGACCCACAAGGTCAACCAGCAGCAGGTACAGGCCAAACGGAACGGGATGAAAGTGCATCACTAATCAGATGGTAGAGGCGGAGGAAATATTGAAACCCCTGTCGGACTTCTTTTCGGCTATTGAAAAGGATGCCCGGATCAGCACCACCCATATTGGTATCTATGCGGCTTTGCTACAGTACCGGAAGGAAAGGGGGCTAATCAATCCAGTCATAGCCTTCAGCCATGAGATCATGCCGATAGCCAAGATTTCATCTCCTACCACCTACCACAAGTGCGTAAGGGATTTAAGCGATTTTGGATATATCCAATATGAACCGTCATTTCGGAAGAACCTGGGGAGTAAGATATACTTCCCTTGAGGGCCTGACTAACAAGAGAGATTATTAACCGACAACGAAAGCCCGACCAGGGCTTTTGTTGTCTTAAAACAGGATGTGTGATATGGAAAATGTGCAAAATGAGAATCCTGAAATAGATAAAGTTTTTGATGAAATAATTCAGGAAAACGAGCGAAAAAAAGAAGAAAAGTTAGTAAATTTAATCATTGAAATTATTGTAAAATCAACGTTGAAAGAGTATTATGAAACGTGCGATAAGGTATCTTAGATTCAGCCAGTTGGGTCAGAGCAACGGCTCAATAGAGCGGCAGGAGCTGTATACGGATCAATGGATAAAGTTCAATAATGTTGAACTGGTGGATACCTTCATAGACCGGGGGAAGAGCGCCAAAACCTTCGACCGGCCGGACTTCATTAAACTTCGGGAATTTATAACCAAGCACCATAGGACAGTAGATTATCTACTGGTCGATCAGCTCGACAGGTTCAGCCGCGATGCGGGTGAGGCCATGAGCATGGTGAAGCTGCTACAGCATAAATACAATATCCAGATCGTAAGCGTTACCGAAGGAATTACCTTCGATTATCATACTCCGGGCAGTTTTTTCCGGGCGGGGCTGCAATTACTGCTCGCCGAAGAAGATAATATAAACCGCAGTATTAAGATTAAAGGAGGGATTTATACGGCAATGGCCAAAGAGGGGCGCTATGTTTCCAGAAATGCTCCATTCGGCTACCGGATAGAAGGGGAACGCAAAGAACGGAAGCTGGTCGTAGAGGAAACGGAGGCCAGGATTGTCCGCCATATCTTTGATGCCTTTTTAAGGAGGGTACCGTTGTATCAGATCAAAGACCAGGCAAAAAAATTAGGATTCAATACCAAAGGGAATTCTGCGGTAGAACGGTTACTGGCCAAACCTATATATGCGGGCTTTCTTCAGGTCGAAGGATTCAAAGACTATCCCGGAGGGCTGTTCCCTGGGATTCATGAGCCTATAATAGATATTACCACCTGGAAGTTAGTACAGGAAAAATTGAAAAAAACCGAAAAAATCAAGGTGGTGGTTGATGATGAAATTCCATTGAGGGGAGTTTTAAAATGCCATTGCGGTAACCCTCTAACGGGCGCACCGTCACGGGGTAAATCCGGCAAATATTTTTACTACTATAAGTGCAGACATTCACAACATAACAACATCAGTGCAATCAAAGCCCATGAGCAATTGATGGGGGCATGCGACCTGATGAGCCTTCCTATGTCTCAGGTGGATGAAATAAAAACCGGGTGTAAGGCCTCTATCCAAGAAGAAGTAAAGAATAACAATAAGAGGGTAGCTGAGAAAAAACAGCTTTTGGCGGCCACTGAGGAAAAGCTGTTTACAGTGGAAGAAAAGTGGATAAAGAATGAGATCAACAAAGATACTTATGAGCGTTGGTACGCTACTTATAGCAGCAGTATACTTGATTTAAAAGGAGCTATTGAGCGTTTGAGCAAAGATCAAAGCGGTGCCTACAAATTGCTTGAAAGGAACTTAGACCTACTGACGGATATGCGGTATGTGTATTGTAAGTCAGATACCCTGCAAAAGAGAGAATTCATAAACCTGGTGTTCGACAGCAACTTGTACTATGAAAATGGTATCTATCGAACACCTACTATGATGGATATGTTCTCTCATAATCACTTGAAAATGAGAGAGAAAGGGTATTTGATTTACGAAAAAAAAGAGGGATTTCGCGATGAAATCCCTCTAAGTGGAGACGGAGGGATTCGAACCCTCGTCCAGAACAGGGAAACCCTGCGCTTTCTACATGCTTATCCTTAGATTAATTGTCGGACCTGGTTAGGTTCAAGGCGGACCAGCGCCAGATCTTAGGTGTTCAGGTCTCGTTGGATGTCAACACCATTAGTCCAACCAGCGCTGCGTTTCGACACCCCTTGATCCCCCCGGCAGCACGTAGGGAGGAGGGATGATGGCAAGTCGCTAATCCTCCGGATTAAGCAGCCATGGCGTAATTAGATTCGCCAGTTATTGTTCGAAAGGCATTGATTAACGAGAGGTACCCCTCAACTCTCGACATGCTTACACACAGACCTTCAACCCGCTGTCAAAACCGGTCGCCCCCGTTTTGAACGGAACTGAATTCCGTTGGTAGTTAAGAAACCCGGGATCCCTATAAAAAGTTCACCGAAGCGAAATCTGTATCAGGCTTTTTTGAGGCAAATAAAAAATCAGCACTCCTCCCATAATATCCGGAAAAACAAACGTTATATGAGTTGTCTAACCATTCTGAGGAAGCGAATCGTAATTAACTTTAGATAGATTCACAGCAAACCAATACCTGATATGATCCGATCTGTCTCACTGTGTCCGGTAGTTCTTTTTCTTGTTATCTGCGGTTTCAGTGAAGTATACGGGCAGAAAAGCTGTAAAACACGCGGCTGCAGAAGTAAGGCAGGTACAACAAAACCATCTTCTTCCGTCTTTATCCAGGTCACAGACGAAACCAACGGAAGAATAGTGACCTATCAGAAAGAATTCAAGCTCGATCATATCCCGCCGGGACTCCGGGATCGCTATATCGAACACCTGGAAGATTCGCTTCTCTATTCGGGAACGGAAGGTTTTCGATTCACTAATTCGGGCAGTGGTAATGCCGGAAAACATCAAACGGCGCCGGCGTCCAGGTATAACGGAGTAAAGAAAAGCTCGCGCCTTGCAGGAGTGAGATAATCCTGACCTGACAGTAATTTATTCATCCACAATAATCTGCGGCAACCCGCGGCTGCACAATTCCACTCTGACCGTAACTCCGTATACTTCCTTCACCGACCCTGGATTGAGCGCCTGGGCCGGCAGTCCGTGCGTAACGAGCGATCCGCCTTTCATCACCACTACGTAATCCGACCAGCGCATGGCCATATTCAGGTCGTGGAGCACCATGACTACTATTCTGCCGTCGCCGGCAAGAGAGCGGACCAGCGACATCACCCTTACCTGGTGACGCAAATCCAGCGCGCTCGTAGGCTCGTCGAGCAGGAGTACCGACGGTTCCCTGACAATAGACCTGGCAAGGCTCGCCAGCTGTCTCTGTCCGCCCGAAAGCTGGTTGAGTCCCTGCAGGGCAAGGTCGGTAATCCCGATCCTTTCCAGGGCAGCGACCGCACGGGCATACATACTTTCGTTGTCGCGCCCTGCCTGGTCGAACGGTGAGGCTTTAAGCGCGCTGATCACGGCGTCTATCACCGGGAGATTTACATCATTGGGTACAGCCTGAGGCATGAAGCTTACGTAACGGGCCCGCTTCTGAACCGGTA
Source organism: uncultured Cytophagales bacterium (assembly GCA_964559125.1). Taxonomy (GTDB): domain Bacteria; phylum Bacteroidota; class Bacteroidia; order Cytophagales; family Spirosomataceae; genus Ravibacter. Next base: position 27,114 of record CAZLGW010000045.1, on the reverse strand, counting down.
CCTTCTGCAGATCCATTCCTTTGTAATAAAGCGTACCTTCAGCCCTCATCAAACCGGCTACGACACGCAGTAAGGTGGACTTCCCGGCTCCGTTCGGCCCGACGAGCGTTATCACATTCCCCGGCATGAGAGGAGGAAGAGAAAGCTTATGGAGTACCGTCCGGCGCCCGTATCCTGCCGTAATATCGCTGATCTTTAAAAAATTGTTCTCCCCTCCCACTACTTTCTGCGTTTGCTAAAGATCAGCCAGACAAATAACGGCACACCTATCAGCGATGTGATAACACCTACCGGAAGTATAGCTCCCGGCGATATAAGCTTGCTGGCAATAGAGGCCAGCGACATGACGAAAGCCCCTGAAAGCAGCGCGGCCGGCAGGGAAAACCGGTGATCTTCCCCTATCAGTAATTTGGCGATATGCGGACCTACCAGGCCGATAAAACCGATGGTACCTACAAAAGCAACCGCAGTTGCAGTCAGCAGGCTTACCCTGACAAGGGAAAAAAAGCGGAGCCTGCCTACATTGATCCCATAGCTACGAGCGCTGTCTTCCCCGAGTCTTAAAGCTGTCATCTGCCAGGAAGCCGCTACCGAAAACGGTACGATCACCGCCACCACTCCTCCCAGTATGGTGATATTCTCCCAATTGGCGCGCGAAAGACTGCCAAGACTCCAGAAAACAAATTGCTGCAATGCTTCGGCGCTCGCTACGTATTGCAGGATCCCGATCAGAGCCTTGAAAGTAAAGTCCATGGCAATCCCCAGTAATACCAGGGCTTCCACCCCTGTGCGCCCGATTCTCGAAAGAAACTGCAGCAGCATGACCGCTCCGAAAGCAAACACAAAGGCATTGAAGGAAACCATCCACTTCGGAGCAATAAAAGAAACCCCGGCCGATAAGAGAATGGCAAGCGCAGCCCCGAAAGCCGCCGCTGCAGACACCCCGAGCGTAAACGGGCTTGCCATCGGATTGTTCAGTATCGTCTGCATTTCCAGTCCGGCCAGGGAAAGGGCAGCCCCGACCAAGAGCGCCATCACCGAATAAGGTAATCGTACCTCCCAGACTATTACCTTAGTGGCCAGTTCTACGCTGTCCGGCAGGAAAACCGCTTTGACAACTTCCCCGATATTCATCATGGAAGGGCCGGTAGCAATGTCCACGCAAAAGGCGCCCACCACACCCACAGCCAGTAGAAGAATCACCGAGATATTCTTCCTGACACGGGAACGATATAGTTGTGCGGTGGTAGTGCTATTCAATGGGATGGTTTGTTACTCCTCACTTCAATTCCGCAAAATAAGTACCATTTAACGGAACTGCCAGAAACTTTTCGTTGATTGTTTTCAGCGTAGCGTTCGGATCGACATCTTTGAAAAGCTCCGGATGTATCCATTTGGCCAATGCCTCCACAGCGGCAATATTCAGGGGGGAGTCGTAAAATAAATGCCAGAATGCATATACCTTTTTTTGCTGAACGGCTTTTAAGGGAGTAGCAACAGGTCTCGACACCTGCTTCTTCAGGCTGGCCTGCGTCTGGGAAGCAGTAATGCCATAACCGATTTCCAACCCGGGTGTGCCGGGTGTGGCAATACCGGTAGCGATATAAATATCAGGTTGTTGGCGGATCACATATTCCATATTCAGCTCTCCTACCTCGCCCGGCAGGATATCAGCCCCGATATTATGACCGCCGACAAAATCGATAAACTCACCCAGGTTCCCTTTACCCGGAGAGCCGACCAGGTTCTCACCCCTGATCATCTCCATATATACCTTGGGTTTCTTCAGGTTTTTGCCTTTAAGTCGCTGAGCGATCTTGTTATAATGTTCTTTATAAAACGCCAGGTACTCTCCGGCCTGCTTTTCGCGTCCGAGGACTTTCCCCAGTATCTCTATACTCGGCACGGTATTCTTAAACGGATGTAACCGGAAGTCTACGAAAACAATAGGGATACCGGCTGCTTCCAACTGGCGGATCACATCGGCCGATTTGGCGTCCGGGCCGTGAGAACCCGATCCGAAAATGGCAATATCCGGCCTGAGGGAGATAATTTTCTCCGTCGATACCGTTTCTTTGCCGCTGGCCCCGATAACCGGGATCTTTGCCATAGCAGGAAAGCGCCGCTGGTATTCATCGAAGAGCAACCCGCCCGACTTTTTAAAATCGCCCGTCCAGCCTGCCACCAGGCTCACCGGGTCCGGATGCAGCAGAGACAGAGTAATGATCGCCCTTCCTTCTCCCAATATCACCTTCTTCGCGGGCGACTTAAGCGTCACCTTCCGCCCTACTATATCGGTTACGGTTACGCTCTGTGCTGATAATGATCCCGAAAAAAACACAAGACCAATCGCAGCAGGAACAAGAATCCTTTTAATCCAATTCATTTTCATATCTTTTTAAGTACTGGCATAACTCTGTACCTCTGTGCCTTCACTCTTCGTGATCCGCTATGATCTCCCGACGGGGACTTTGAGAATCACTTTCACATCATATTCCACTTCCGACTCCTCGCTTCCGACTTCAAAATCAACGCGATTTACAACAAATTCGCCGGAAAAAACACCTTCGCTCCCCTCATTTACAAAAGCAAACGGAATCACGACCGGCCTGGTAATACCCCTGATAGTCAGATCTCCCGTAACTTTGTACGTAGCGCCTGCCTTTTCTATTTTAGAAGATACGAAATCTATCGAAGGATACTGCGACGCATAAAACCATTCCGAGCTCAGCGCACTTTTGGTTTTAAGGATATTCCCGGTACTGAGGGACTTAACGTCTACTTTTACTTTAAAAGAAGATTTTTCGAGGTCGTTTTCATCAAAAACGATAACCCCTCCGAACTTTTCAAACTTGCCGGTAATATCGAAGTTGTCTATCGTTATACTATACCCTTCTTTGATCTTCCATTGCCGGAAGACAGCAAACGACAAAATCCCTGCGACTAAAAGAAGCAAAATCCCTGGAAATATCTTTATTTTCATAGCTATTCTCAAATAACCGCTATTGTAAGGCAACTGTCATAACGCTGTACTCTCTGTGCCTTTGTGGTTACCTACCACAGAGAACACAAAGAGCACAGCGTTATTTTTGGATTAATTTCCCTTTACGGCAGGATCAACGTAACCGTATCTCCAAGCGGGTCGGGGGCCGGGGCAGGGCGCTGACCTTCCTGTCCGCCGCCTTGTCCACCCTGTGGCCTCTGCATAGGCTTGGTCTTGTTAGTCACGTAGGCAGCACCGGTTTGGGTATTTACTACTACGGTATTAGGCGCAGAGCCGGCATCAAGTGTCGCTAAGACTTTGTAGGAGTCGCTATCGATCACAGTCACCGTACCGTCCTGGCGGTTAGCAGTATAAACGCGCTTGCGGACCGGGTCCATTTTAATCCCCAGAGCTCCTTTGCCGGCAGGTATTTTCCTGATCAGCTCTCCTGATCCGGCGTTGATCACGTTAACTTCGTTAGTGCCCTGATCTACTACAAACAGCCGTTGGGTCTGCTTGTCCAGCACCAGGTTGACCGGACGCTCGCCATGAGCGCTGTAAGATTTCACCAGCTTCTTTGCTTCCAGGTCTACTACGCCAATCTCGTTGGTCCCCATATTGGTTACATAGAGTACCTGTTTTTCCGGATCAAGAGCAAGTCCCGTTGTAGTTTTACCGGTGTTTTCTATCGAATAAAGGTAGGTGTTGGTATTGCCGTCGATCACCCAGATGCTGCTTCCCTCGCCGACGTCCGATACATACACCCTGTTCCTGGTTTCATCCACTACTACCTCGCGGGTGTGTGATTTTTCCTGACCGTTCTTTATAACGGCAACAATTTTACCGCTTTTGAGATCGACCGCACTTACGGAATTCGTCCTGGTATTGGTAGTATAAAGGGTTTGCGTTTTATCATTGATCCCCACTCCAAACGGCGGTGTATCTTTCGCATCTATACTGTCTGTAACCGACAGAGTCTTCGGATCCAGCTTGTAGATCTTGCCTCCTGGAGCATTCCTGGAACCTGCGGCAGCCACGTAGACTGCTCCTGTAGACTCGCTTACTGCAAGTTCGTATACCCCTGCCCCTCCGACCTTAGCGGTTTTTTCGGACTTCTGAGCTATAGATGAATATGGCGCTGTTATACATACGGCCAATCCCGTCAGGAGCAATCCGCTTTTTGAAAAAGCTAAACATTCGTTAATGAGTTTCATCTTTTAAATTAATTTAGTTTTATTATAATCAATTATACCCCCGTTTCCCCGGGGGCTCACTCTGTGCTCCCCCTTACCAATCCCTGCTCATCCAGGTATATAATTCGGGGAATATCATTCTCCAGTAAACAGCGCCGTGACGGCCAGCCGGGTTCACCCTTACCTCCATTTCAGGACTTACCTTCGCCTTCAATGCAGCCATGGCTCCGGCTACGTCATCGTGCATCCGCACAAAGCTGCTATCGGGCTTCAGCCTGCTCTCATTGCCACCGGCATAGAAAAAATAGCGTTGTCTGTTTACTTCAGAAGGTTTCCTGATCCGGTCGATTTCCTTATGGATATTGCCATAATCCAGCCAGATAGAGGGTGACAACACCCCCAGGATCCCAAAAATATCCGGTCTGCGCAGCCCCGAATAGAGCGTAAACAAGCCTCCCATGGAGCTCCCGGCCAACGCGGTATGCCTGCTGTCGGGGATCGTCCGGTAGTTGCTGTCGATATAGGGTTTCAGCGTATTGATCAGGAATGACAGGTACTGTTCTCCTTCCACTTCCGGGTAATCCTGGTTGCCTTTAAGATAATACTCTTTGATCCGGCCGGCCTTATCGCTGTGATGGTCTACCGCCACCACAATACACTGCTTTGCCGCCTTATCAACAGTTTCATCAACGTTCCATTCCAACGGGCCTATCCTTCCTTCCGACGTGGCTTCGTCAAACAGATCCTGTCCGTCCTGCATATACAGTACCGGGTAGCGTTTGCCCGATGTGGCATAATCTTTCGGAAGATAAATCCAGACACGGCGGTAACGATCCAGCTGTGGTATGTAAAAGGAGCCGCTCAGCAGTTTTACCTGCGGTGAAGCAGTAGACGGAGGAAAATCGTCACGCCATGCCTCGATTACGCACCTGATAGTGGTATCCTTCCTGATGGTGGCGGTACGCGGTGATTCCAGCCGGCCATCGGCCGTGCTTTCCAGCGTCTTCCAGCTTCCGCGCGTAAACTTGAATTCCAGCAGGAAACCCGGTTTTATACCAGGTACCTTCACGATATACCGGCCGTTTTCATCAGGCTTCATCTGCCATTTCTCTTCGGCAGGCTGCCATCTCTGGAAGCTCCCTGTAAGGAAAAACGGTTCATTTGCGTGCGAGCCCGGACGAGCCGTCACTTCGATAGTAACCGTATGCTGGGCATGGGATACCAGTCCCCATACCGCCAGGATCGCCGTACAGAAAGCTTTAAAATTCACGTTATTCTACCTCGATTTTGTAAATTCCCTGGATGCTCCCTCCTTCCGTCACGTCGAAAGTGCGGGTTGCAGCCGTACCGTTAAGTTCGTAATAGCCGTTCATGCTGCCATCGGCCGTACTTACGCGCAGGTAAACCTTATCGTCGATTTCTACCGCGCCGTAAGACCCTCCGGGGTTGGTGACGGCAGGAATACCAGATACCTTCGTCAACGCCTTTGTATTCACATCCACTACGTGAAACTCCCAGATATCGGTAAGGTTGATATTACCCTGCGGCCCGCCGGTGAGCGGTGTATTATTGATAGGTACTATCAGCTTTCCGTCCTTTGCAAAAACGCTTACGAACTTGCTTTTGCCGTCGTCGCGTATGTCGTCCATATTAAGCGACCACGAAGCGTCTACGTTTGTCTCGTTTGCTTTGATTCTGGCGATCTTGGAACGACCACCCAGAGCGCCAGCCTGCGCATTCACGCGGTCGCCACCCTGGCATACTATATAGAGGTCCCCGTTAGTGTCAAAACTGTACATCGGGTTATCGTTGATATAGGCGATCGAGCCGGTCCCTTCTATCTGCGTGGTTTTTTCATATTTGCCTGTAGCGATATCGATCACCGCGATATAAACATCCGGGTAGAAGTCATCCCAGAAGCCCTTCTGCGAGCCGTCTGTTTTCGCATAGGTGATATTGGCAAACAGCTTCCCGTTCTTCACGGCGAGGAATTTCTGGCCTACCGAACGAAATTTAATATCCGCTTCATCTGTCCCGCGCTCATTTACCGCGGCTGTCAGGTCGATTTCACCGGAAGAGACCCGGGAAAGGGTTGTCGGGTTGAATTTCTGGATTTTGAGCGGAGCGTCTGCATCCCAGTAAAAGCCGGTTGTTTCATCTGCAATGACGAAGTTGCCGGAACCGAAAGTCGAAGGATTCGCTTTCAGGAAGCTTTCTACCTCCACGATATCGCCGGCTCCTATTTTAAGGCGTTCAATCCCCTGCTCATACCCTTTGGAATCGAACATCTTCAGCAGCCAGTTGCCGTAAGGACGCCATCCGGCCATTCCCAGTCCCTGGAACGACTGATCTATGGTGGAAATGTTCCCGGAAGGGAAAGTATCGAAAACCCTGATATTTCCAGGTCTCTGGGCATTGCTCAGGTTGCTGGAGGTTTGTACGACATATTTGTATTCCTTCACCGGATCGGGTTCCGGGTCATTCTTGTCCTTGTCGCATCCTGCCAGAAGTCCCAGCCCTGCTACCGCCAACATCCAGCCTTTTAATATGTGTTTGTTCATGATACTTTAAGTTATGCCCGCTTGTTGTGAGCGTTTTATATTGATTGTACTGTATTTACTTGATCGAAATCCCCATTTTCAGGTGAATACTCCGTCCTGCCCGCTGAATACGGTAATAGTCAAAAACATCCTGGTCAAGCAGGTTTTTTACTTCCAGTCCCACGGTAGCGCGTCCCGACATTAACGAATAATTGACCCCGGCATTCAGAAGATGCTGGGTAGGGATCAGGAGGTCGGAATTGACTTTCGCGCTGCCGAACAGCCCGAGAAAGCCACCGGGTTCCTGGCGGCGGGCAATCGTCTCGAGGTAGTATTCTTTGAGGAAATTATAATGAAGGTATATTTTCAGGTTATCCATTTCCCCGAATACTTTATCGAAGTTGCCCGTTACACCAAGGTTGGTAAAAAACCAGGGTGTGTTCCTGAGGCGGCTGCCGTTCTTCCATCTGTCGAGCACAGTGGTGATCCCGAAGAGGCGCAGGTCCTGGTACGTAACGTTGGCATTCACCATGAAAAAGCGGCCTACATGCACCGACCCGTCCAGTTCGACTCCATAGCCTTTTATGTTGTCCATATTGGTAAACTGTGCATACGGAGGCTGTATCGGGATCAGTAATATCAATCCTTTGGTATACCTGTAAAAACCGTTTACTTCGAATGAAGCCTTTTTCCATCTATGCCAGCGATAGCCTGCATTCAGGTTAGTGCTCCTTTCCGGGTTCAGGTTAAAGTTGGGAACAACCCATATGCCGTCGCCGAAAAGCTCGTCCTGCTGCGGCAGGCGGTTGGCTGCTTCGGCCGAAAGCCTGATAAACTGGTGCTCGTTCAGCTCAAATTTCACCGCTTCCGCTATACCCCAGTAATTACCTTTTTTTGTGATCCTTTCGCTCTCGGCTATCGGCCGCGACGCCCATGTATCGGTTCCGGAAGAAGAATAATAGTAGTGCTTTCCCATCAATGTGTTTGTGAGCCGGCCGCCAAACCACCGGCTTTCCAGGCTCGCTCCCAATACCTGCTTCCGGTAATCCGTACGAACCGACAGCACATCGATATCGGTCCCCGCAAACCGGGGCCCATACGGATCCTTTCCTTTCCTCCCTGCTTCGGTGATCACATAATTCAACTCTACCTTATGGGCGTCATTCAGCTTATAGCCCAGGTTCGTCCTGGAAGTCAGGTTGCTGAAATCGATATCCGATAAGGCCGGTTGCCGGCTCTCTCCGAATTGTGAGGTGTTATAGGTAACATTTCCGAACCAGTCATATCGGCCGCGCAGGGTGTCTGCCCTGCCGATATTGACCGTATTGTATACCAGGAACTGGTCAACCGAAATACGTCCGTCCGCAAAAGTTTTCCTGTACCTGACGGTAGGCACCACCGACGACTGTCTTCCTGTAATCGCGCCGTACGGATCTGTCATCAGCGCAGGATGCTGCTGTTCCCGCGTAAGAGAAAATCCCGCCAGGCTCAGCCGTAATTCGTCAGCCCATCGGGTATCTTTGACGCCCGCAAAAACCTCGCCATAGTAGCTGGTGAAAGCATTGTGGAACATCCGTACCCGGGCCCGGTACTGGTTTCTCGTTTCCGGGTCGGTTACCTTGACCTCCGCTTTATAGTCGTTGTCTGAATGATTGAAAAACAGATCGGTCCCTGCAAACCATTTCCTGCCTTCGGGGGCGTAAACCGCGCTCAGCGAGGCCCTGTGGGTATTGAATGAAGCCGCTTCGTAAGACAGGTTCAGGTATGACCCCACATCGGTACGCGTTACCAGGTTGACGGCCCCTCCTAGCGCATCGGCCCCCAGCCCGACGGGCAGCACGCCTTTGTATACTTCCACACGTTCGAGCAACTCGACGGGTACGGAAGAAATATTATAGCCGTCGCGCAGGTAATCGAGAGGTATCCCGTTTTTGAAATAACGGATCCCCCGGCCCTGGAAACCGTTTACCGAAACATCAGGCGCTGAGCCGAGACCGCCGGTTTGTCTTATCCTGACTCCTGCTGTGCGGTTGATCAGCTCGGTGAGGGTAACAGGCTGAGCACCTACCTCACGGGTATTTACAATCGCCGCTTTGATAGGCTGATCAATAGCCTCCCGGGTCTCGCTTTTACCGCGGACTACGAGATCTGAAAGCTGCTCTACAGAGTTTTTCAGAACCAGTTCAATCAAGAACTCGGAAGCCGGCTCCACTGCGACCGGATGTTTTATCTCCTCCTTCCCGACATGCCTGGCCAGCACCGTATAGCTGCCTTCTCTCAAACCGGCAAAATTTACCTTTCCGTCTTCGTCGCTTAACCTGACGGGCTGCACCTCTTCCCCTGAATCATCCAGCAGGTAAACCGTCGCCTGGGGCAATGGCTCCCCGCTCTCTCCCTTCAAAATTACCCGGATTACGCCCGGTTTCTGCGCACTCACCATAATTGGAATAAAGAAAGAAAGCGCGATAAGAAAGAAACTACCGGTAAACTGTCTGAGCAAATGCAAATCCCCTTTTGATATTTTCTTGCAATTTAGACTAATACTAAATATGATCAAAGCAAGGCTTTTTAATATCTTTTAAAAACATGAGGAAAGGCTACATATTCGCCAAATAGTTATAAATCCTCCGCGCTGTGGATCGCAACCTGCCGGTGACGATCTCCATGCCTAATAGTAACCGATGATAGCCGCAGATGCACAGATGTGTATAGACTCTAGCTATAGCTATCTGTGCATTCTGTGGTATGTCAGATAACCGGAAGGTCTGGATAGTATATAATTATCATTTTTTATAATTCGGCAATTATTCGTTTTTTGCATTAACATAACATTAGTCCGGGTGAAGGATATGCCTCCCAAAACACAAGACAAAGCAGAGAGTCCACTGTTCGAGTTTAAGCAGGTGACCAAAACTTATGATACGCTCAAAGCCCTTGACGATATCTCATTTCAGCTTCCTGCAGGCCATTGGGTGGGTATTCTGGGAGAAAGCGGGTCAGGTAAAAGCACGCTTCTGCAGATCGCGGCCCGTTACCTCGACGCCACGGAAGGCGATGTATTCCTTCATGACAAACTTCTGCCCGACGTAGATTCGCAACTGATCAGAGGGCACCCGCAGATCAAGCTTGTCCACCAGGAGTTTCATTTGTTTCCCAACCTGACCGTATGGGAAAATATCGCTTATCCTATCAGGCTGGAGCTTCCGGAATACATCGAAAAACGAACCCGGGAGCTCATAGAGCTGGCCGGCCTGGAGGAAGTAAGAGATCAGAAAGCCAAATCGCTGTCGGGCGGAGAAAAACAGAGAACCGCCATTGCGATGGCTTTATCGGAACTGCCCAACCTGCTGCTGCTTGATGAAACGTTTGCCCATCTCGACGGACTCAACCGTTCGCGGCTTACGAAGCTTTTCCAGCTATTGAAATCGAAAGAGAAGCAATCCTGCATTTTCGTTACCCATGCCCCTACAGAAGCCATGGACTGGGCGGACAATCTCGTGGTACTGAGAAAAGGCAGGGTAGTCCAGACCGGATCGCCACTCAGCGTCTATGAACACCCCGTCAGCGCCTATGTCGCAGAGCTTACCGGCAACGTCAACTGGCTGGGAAAAACCCGGCTGCAGTTTGTACGTCCCGAAAAAGTCAGGGTCTCCAAACAGCAGCCGTCAGGTGCCCATATAGAAGCTCAGGTGCGTCATACGCACTTCAGAGGCATACACTGGGAATACAGCTGCGAAATTAAAAAGGGCCTGTGGTGGGTGGTATACCGGTTAAGAAACGATCTCAGGCCCGGACAGACCGTTTTCCTGAGATACAGTGAAAAAGATGTACGTACCCTATCCCCGCATGCTGATTTCTGAAAGCTGACGGCCGACAGCCGGCCTCAGATATTAAACCAGAACGATACCTTCACTCCGAATTTGCTTATTTCAGGCTCGTTCCTGTAAGTCAGCCGGTGGACAAAATCTATTCTGCCTACCCTGAAAATATTGTTGATCCCGTATCCTACTTCCATATAGGGTTGTCCTCTGAGTGTTTTAAAGGTCTCAACCGGGTTCCCTGACGGATCGTGGGTCGGTGTAATATTCCGGTTGCCCGAGCTCAGGTCGCCATAGTACAATCTTCCCGTGGCGAGCAGCCTCAGCTTTAACCGCCGGATAGCCGGTATCCTGTTCAAAACAAACCCGTTGTCGTCATGTTCTATCCGCAGGGTAGCATACCGGTCGCTGATAAATTCGAAGTAATTCATCAGGTTAAAGGCATTTTCTACGTAAAACCACGATTCGTTGCCTAAAGGCGTATATAACATCGGATAAGGGAGCTCTGAGGGAATATACCCGAAATTGGCTTCATAGGTAGTCCGCCCGACAAATCCCAAACGGAAGCTCTGCTTTACATTGAGCCTCAGCTTGTGGTAGTGAAAATCGCCTCCGAACATCCCTTTCAGGCCAATGGCATACCTGATAGATACCACAGGTGCATTTGCATTGCCCAGGCTGATCCGCTCGTTATTGTTATGCAGGAAAGTTTCACGATGGGCGAGCCTGGTTTCAAACTCCAGCTCGGTAGTGCGGTAAAAGCTACTAACCGGCGAATTATCGCCCTGGCTGAGGTCGGTACGGTAGTAAAACGGGAAAAGCGGATCGAAAGTCCTGTTCCTGAGGGTGATCTGGTGCGTCAGGCCTTTGGCGATCTCCCGTTTCAGGTACAGGTATGCGTCGCTCTGCATGTAGGCGCGCCTGAAATTGCCGTATCGTGAGAAAGCGCCGAAAATAGTACTCGTCCCGATGGTTTCCCTGGTTAACCCCATCCGCTCTATATCGTACTGGTAATGCACGCCGCCTGTCGTCCAGGGTTTTCTCGAAAAAATATGGTCGATTCCCAACCTGTATTTAAATTCCCTGTCCTTGAAGCCATATGCTCCGTAGCCGCTCACTATCCATTTTTTACTGAATCCCTCATCGGTCTTTATCCCCAGCCGCAGCCTGTGCCCTTCTACATTGTTAAATGCGTAGGCATAGAGATACGGCCCAAAGTCCAGGTTCAGCTTGTCGATATTCTTGTAGCCGTTCACAAAGATGTTCAGCACCTCGGTGTAGGTCCTGATCATAGGCACATTGGAAATGGAGTCGATCACCTGGAACGACAGCCTCTCGGCAGCAGACAGATTCTCGGGGCGCTTCGACTGCCAGTAGTCCGCATCCGAATCCATATAGTCGGCGCTAAGCTCGATGCCGGTATCGTAAAATTTCGGATGCCTGGGCTGGTCGAGCACAAACGCGCTGTTGGCGGTATAAAACTTAAGAAGCAGACCCGGAGCGGTTTTATTGATCTGCTCAACGTCTATCAGCACCCTGGTCTTCAGGGGCATCCAGGCCGATCCTTCTTCCGGCTGCCCGTATTCCTGCTGAATTCTGAGGGCATCTATATAGTTGATATTCGTCTGTGGCAGTATGGATACGTCTATCTGTGTGAGCGCGTAGCTTTCGCCGTCGACCCACATAGTTCCTGTAAAGGCCAGGTCCTGCGCTCTTTTCGGCTCAAATTCTATCTTATAATCATACCCTCCGCCGTTAGGAATGCTGTCGGCAAGAAAATATTCATAATAAAGCTTCCAGTTGTCCGATATAGGAGAAACAAAATCCTTCTCAAGGATCCTCAGCCAGTCCTTATAGAAATTATATTGCTGGAACGAGGAGCCTATCACCTGGGAAACCAGTCCGCTGTCGTCCATACCGACTCCCGAAACCTGGGTTTTCCGGATCACCTCTTTTCGCTTCAGCGGGTCATTCCGGAGAAAAACTTCCGACACCGACTCTGAAATAAAAACGGGAACCACCGTTTCCCCTTCCTCTCCTTTTACCTCCTCGAAACGGTCAATGATATCGGTTATCTGCTTTACCGACTTCCTGCTTTTGAACTTATCGGTAAGCTTATTTACATCTATCTGCGTCCTGGTATAGCTTTCATATTGCGAAGCAGTCTGCCTGTCGGGATTATTGACTTTCCGGGCTGCCACGACCTTCCTGAGCACCGCCCATGCCGGGTTCTCTCCCGCCCTGACTACCACCTCCCTGAGCGCATACGGTTCTGCGGCCATCTGGAAGTCTATGGTCTGCTCAGCTTGATTCCGTACAATTCCCTTTGTACTTTTCCGGTAGCCTACGCTTGTTACAAAAATTGAATCAGCCGGAGGGGTATAAGTAATCTCATAATACCCATCAAAATCAGTATTCCCTCCTGAGAAAGAAGACATTATAGCAACAGAAGCAAACGGAACTCCTTCTCCCGTAGCAGCATCAGTTACCCGTCCTTTTATCTTATACAAAGATTGGCCCTGCCCTTCCCACGGGTAGATCGCTGAAATAAAAACCAGGAAAAGTATAAATTTCCTTATTGCTGTCATATAGGATGCAATGTAGTAAAAAAATGGGAGAACCACCCCCGACCCCTCCTCTCAATGAAAATTCCTCCCCTTCGGAAAAATCTCCATCTGCACCCCATTATCCACTTTCAACTTTTCATTTTTAACTAACTTCTTCCCTTTCTGCCTGCTTTCCTCCTTCTCATCCTCTGTAATCCCCAGCTTCTGCAAAAGCCCGCTCTGATCGTAGCACCGGCGTATCGAGACATGGATCACTTTTCCTTCCCGCTGCAGCTTCCCTTCTGCCATCAGCAGGCGTGCGCGTACGATCTGGCTGCGGTACTGCTGGAAAAGCTTTTCGAAAACCACCAGGTTGGCAGTGCCGGTCTCATCTTCGATCGTGATAAAGCAGACCCCTGTAGCCGTAGAGGGTCGCTGGCGTACCAGTACCAGCCCGGCCACGCGTACCCATGTCCCGTCGGGCCAATCTTTAAGTTCAGCGGCGGTCAGCACCCGCTGCTGATAAAGCTCCCGACGCACAAAGCTAACCGGGTGCGCCTTCAGCGAAAGCGATAAATACGTGTAATCTTGTATGACATGCTCTCCGCGCCTCATTTTCGGAAGGGCTACCGGTTCCTCGAATTCATTTTCCGAAGGCTGACCGGCAAATAGTCCGGCGGGGGTATCGGCCAATGCGGAGATTTCCCATAAAGCCTGTCGCCTGTCAAGCCCCATTGAACGGAAAGCATCCGCGTCGGCCAGTCGCTCCAGCGCCGACAGTTGCACACCGGCTTCCAGCAAATGATACACACGGGTATAGGGTTTTGTCCTTCCTTTACATAGCTTTTCCATATCTTCCTCATTCAGTCCTTTCACCTGCCGGAAACCCAACCTCAGCCCACAGCGAGCGCCTTCCTTTTCCTCCAGTGTATTATCCCAATCCGAATGATTCACATCAACGGGGCGGACGTCTGCATCATGATTCTGTGCATCGATCACGATCTGGGCCGGTTGGTAAAACCCCATCGGCATGCTGTTGAGCAACGATGCGGCAAACACTTCGGGATAATAATATTTGATCCAACTCGATATATAGACCAGTAATGCAAAGCTGGCGGCATGACTTTCCGGGAAACCGTAGCTTCCGAAACCCTCTATCTGCTTGAACACCCGTCGGGCGAATTCCTCTGTATAGCCTTTGCCGATCATACCATCGACAAGCTTTTTTTCATAGTAGCTCACTTTCCCCTTCGATTTAAAAGTTGCCATACTCCGCCTCAATCCATCAGCCTCTGCGGGTGTAAACCCTGCCGCTACAATCGCTATCTCCATGGCCTGCTCCTGAAAAAGAGGAACTCCCTTCGTACGCTCCAGGATTTCCCTCAGTTCTTCCGACGGGTATTCCACCGGTTCTTCCTCGTTCCTCCGGCGCAGGTACGGATGTACCATATCGCCCTGTATCGGCCCGGGACGCACGATGGCTACTTCAATCACCAGATCATAAAAGCACTTCGGCCGCAGCCTCGGCAACATCGACATCTGTCCCCGGCTTTCGATCTGGAACACCCCGATCGTGTCAGCGGCGCTGATCATTTCATATACTTTATCATCATCCTGCGGAACACTTGCAAGCGTATACTGAATCCCGTAATGTGCTTTGATCAGGTCGAATGCCTTACGGACACAGGTCAGCATGCCCAACGCCAGCACGTCTACCTTCAGGAAGCCCAGCGCCTCTATGTCGTCTTTATCCCACTCAATACAGGTGCGGTCTTCCATGCGTGCGTTGAGGATCGGGCACAGGTCGGAGAGCTTTCCTTCCGTAATTACAAATCCGCCCGTATGCTGCCCCAACTGCCGGGGAAAACCCACATACTGATCCATCAGCTCCATCACCTTCCGCAAATGCGGATCCTTTGGATCAAACCCTTCTACTGAAAGCTGGTCTCCGTCCCGCCATTCATCGGTAAACTCGTACATCGATTTGGAAAGCCGGTTAATGGCATCGACCGACATCCCCATCGCCTTCCCGATATCACGTATAGCGCCCTTGCGTCGTAGTTGCGTCACGGTAGCTACGATCCCGGCGCGGTCGCGACCGTATTTCTGATAGACATACTGCATTACCTCTTCCCTGCGCTCGTGCTCAAAATCCACATCGATATCCGGCGGCTCATCGCGGGCATCCGACATAAACCGGGCAAAAAGAAGCCTGGTCTTGTCAGGATCTACCGAAGTGATGCCAAGGCAATAACATACGATGGAATTGGCCGCAGAGCCACGCCCCTGGCACAGTATGTTGCTCTTTTCGGCATAACGGACCAGGTCATACACCGTCAGAAAATAGGAGGCGTAGTTTTTCCGCTCCATAAATTCCAGCTCCATACGGATCAAACCGGCATATTTCTCCGGGATATTTTCTCCAAAGCGTCGCCGGGCTCCTTTCCAGGTGAGGAATTCCAGCTCCTGTTGCGGCGTACGCCCATCGCTGGTCAGCTCGTGGGGATACACATACTTCAGGCTGTCGAGTGAGAACGTACAGGCTTCCGCTATCTCCTGTGTACGCCGTATCGCGTCGGGATATTGGCGGAACAGCCGGGCCATCTCTTCCGCCGGTTTCAGGTACCGCTCCGCATTCTGATGCAGCCGGAACCCGGCATCGTAAATCGTGCATTTCTCCCGGACACAGGTGATCACGTCCTGCAATTGCCTTCGCTCCGGGATATGGTAGTAGACGTCGTTAGTAGCCACCAGCGGGATATCCAGCCGGCCGGCGAGCTGGCCGAGCCGGTACACCAGCTTCTGATCATCGCCCATGTAGGGTCTGCTGACAGCCAGGTACAGATCTTTGCCTAATGCTTCCCGGTACTGGTCAAGGATTTTTTCGAAAGACGGCTCAAGCTCAAACTGCCTGTTTAGAGAAGATGGGGGTACTACTGCAAATTTCATCCCTTTTGCGTGCGCGTAGACATCCTCTCTGTACAGTTCGCATTTCCCTTTTTCGGTACGCAGATTCCCGGTGGAAAGCAGGCCCGAGAGTCGCGAATATGCTTCCTGGTCGGTCGGGTACGCCAGAAGGCTAGGCCCGTCCGTCAGGTCGAGCCGGCAGGCGGGGATAATCTTAATCCCTGCTTTTTTAGCGGCCACATGACCGCGGACGATACCGGCAAAAGTATTCCGGTCGGTAATCGCAATCTTTTTATAACCCAGATCGACAGCCCGGTCAACGAGCTCTTCCGGATGGGAGGCGCCACGGAGGAAAGTGAAGTTGGTGGTAACCTGGAGCTCGGTGTAGACCACCCCCCGGCCCCCTCCTTCGGAAGGAGGGGGAGGCCAACGAGCGGAAAAAGTAGCAAGAGGATGGGGAGTGGTCAAAGCTCTCATCACACTACTTTGAAATGCGGATTATATATCAACCCGATAATATTTCCCCAGGGATCTCTGACAGACCCCACGACAATATCTTCTCCGACATTCTGAGACTGTTCATGTTCTTTGGCACCCAAAGTAATGAAACGGGCATATTCTTCGTCAATATCCTCTACACCCCAATATGTAAGGACACTCTCTGCTTTTTCAATCGGGATATTTTCCTCCGGTTGTAGTCCCAGCTCATACCCGCCAATGTCAAACCCAATGTAGAAAGGCTCGTCAAAGTAGGGTTGCGTATCAAAAGCTTTCGAATACCATTCTTTGGCTGCAGTAAGGTCACTCACTTTGTAGATCGTTGTTCTCAGTCCCAAAATTTTGCTTTTCATTTTGACAGTTATTTAGATTTCATGCAAAAAAACCATGTAAAAACCATTTAGATAATCCTTCCTCATAATGCCCCGACCGGAAGATCCAGTAACGGGCCCCCTGTTCGTCTTCCACCACGTAGTAATCGCGGTGCAGCCCGTCGCTGATCCACCATTCCTGCTCAATGCGTTCGGGCCCGTCGGCTTTCCGGATGTTATGTACCTCTCCTTTATAACGGAAAAGTACGGGCGGGTAATCCGGAACCGGGGCGGTGACCTCGATCGGCTCGGGGTTGGGCGCCAGGTGTACGGGCCTGGGACGGTCGGTACGCCAGCCCGTCTGCGGCTTTTCTTCCAATGAGCGCGCTTCCTTCACCGATCTTTCGGGCCAATGATGCTCTGCCGGCAGGTAGCGGCGGATAATGCCTGGCCCGCCCCGCCCGGCGATACGGTCGAGCAGCCCGGCGATAGCCGCATGATTATGGCTCCCCGTAAGGCTCCACAGGCTTTCCTGCAGTGGTGGGATAGCTGCTACTACCGGCGCTTCCAGCACAAAAAGCTCAATTCCGAGGTCAGGCTCAATCGTTGCGATTTTCAGTTCAAAAAGCCTGAACAAGTGGCGTATGTTACACGACGGACTATAGGTCCAGATCGTTATTTCCTGCGTTTTCCCGTCCACCCGGAAAGTTTTCAGCACCGCCTTCTGAAGACCTTTATTTTCTTCTGCCAAACGCGTACACAAGGTTTCCAGTAAACGCTCGATTGCAATGCGGATCGCAGTTGCCGTACGGACAGGCTCCAGGCAGGGCAGGCGCTCGTGGTAAGGCGGTACCGGCACAACCGGGTGGATCACCTCAGCCGCTACCCCTGTTACCTGGTCGATACGATCCGGCAGGCTTTGCCCAAACCGCCGACGCAGCACGCTGCGGGGCATATCAATAAACTTTCCGATCCGGGTCAGTCCCAGCTTATGCAGCTTTTCGACTATCTCCGGGGCAATACGCAAAGCTGCCGGCGGGAGCGGTAATATCGCGTCTCTGTCTTCTTCGGGCGGAACAATCGACTTCCCGCCTCCATACCGCGCTATCGCCCAGGCCACACCGGGCGTACCGGCCATCCCCAGCCTGACATCGTACCCCAATTCCGTCATCTTCCCGGCAATGTCTTCCAGGTAAGGTCGCTCTCCCCCCCACAGATGGGGACAGCCCGTTGCATCCAGCAGCAAACCGTCGGGCGAATCAATAGCTACTACCGGGGTAAAGCGGATAGCCCATTCCGCAAAGGCAGACAGTATCTTTTCGGGCAACGTTCCGCTATCTTCCACCACTTCCAACCCGGGAAAAGCCGCCCGGGCATCAGCAACGACCATTCCCGTTTCAATAGCCAAAGCTTCCGCCGCGACACTGGAAGCTGTTACGACCATACGCCCGCGCTGAGGCGCCGCTATCACGAAAGGAACACCCCGCAGATCAGGATACCGCCTGATGTGCCGGTCGGTCATCAGGTGCCGGAACCATATGGATACGTATCTTTTCATCCCCAACCATTTCAAAATGATCTTCCACCCATTGCATCCGCCAGCTTCCGGGTTGTCCGTTACGTACTTTCTCAAGGGTCACCTCCCAGGCCGGGAAGCCGACTCCCGGCAGGCCTTCATACAGAATACTGGGTACCGGCCGTATTTTCCACCGGCAGACGGACGCGATGGCAGACGCGATCCTCGGCCGGTAGCGATGCAGGAAGCAATTGACCCGGCTTTGCTCCACTGCCAGTTGCAGGCGGCGCGATTGGGCAAGATCCAGGTCCGTGACCTCTCCCACTACTGCTCCGAGCGCATCACATTTCAGCGCCTGCTCGATCATCCAGGATAAGTCCGCCGGCTTCCTGTTGTCCACGAAAAGGATACGATCGGGACTCCCCCCGAAAAAACGTAAAGCCGGGGGGAACAACGTTCGCCCGTTACTGATCCAAAGGCAGGTATCATCCGCCCGTACGGTACTGCCCAGCAGGCTTGCCATAAAACCCGAGGTAGCAGCCGCACATTCCGGCGAAGTACTGATAAATTCATGGATGCCGACGGGAAATATCCCGCAGGGAAATGCCTCCGTAACAGGCCCCAGACCGGCATCTATACCACGGCCATGCACCACCCGCTGCATTCCCTGCATAGCCAGGATCTCCATTTTCAGCTTTCTGACAATCTCACTTTCCATTGATGCATTATCCTATCATTCACCTGGTTCACCTCATCCCCCTCACCGCTTCTCTCTTTTTATCATTGTATTTTGACCGGGCACAAAAAATTATTACATTTGACACTAATCATGTCAAAATTTTGACACTAATAATATCAAACAAATGGAGGATCTCAAAATTTTTTTTGCTCCGAACCTTAAATTTCTCCGGGAAAGGGCAAAGCTGACCCAACAGGAGCTTGCCAACAAACTGGAGATGACCCGCAGCAAGCTCAATGCGCTGGAGTCAGGTCAAACCACTGCACCGAGGCCGGAGGACTACCTGAAATTTTCGGATTTCTTCAAGCTGAGCATCGATACCTTGTTAAAAATAAACCTGTCTAAACTGGGTGAACTGAAGCTGAGAGATCTGCAGGCAGGAAACGATGTCTATATTACGGGCAGCAATATCAGGGTGCTGGCCGTTACGGTGGATCCCGACAACCGGGAAAACGTCGAGTATGTGCCGGTCAAGGCTAAAGCCGGCTACCGCGACGGGTATTCCGACCCGGACTATATCGCCAGTCTGCCAAGATTTTCCATGCCGAATTTACCTTCCGACGGCAGCTTCCGGATGTTCCCTACCACAGGCGATTCGATGCTGCCACTACCGGAAGGTTCTGATATCATCTGCCGCTATGTTGCCGACTGGACTGCCCTCAGGCCGGGGGCAATGTGCATTGTCATTTTAAAAGGAGAACAGGATTTTGTCTTCAAGAAAGTAACGGTACAACTGCCGGGAAGAACCCTTCTCCTGGAATCGTTGAATCCTGTATATGAACCATATGAAGTGCCGCTCGACGAGGTACTGGAAATATGGAAATACCACAGCTATCAATCGAGCGAAATCCCGTCACCGTCATCAGATGTACAGCATATTTCTGCCACAGTAAATGAAATACTGAAACAAATCAAAGTCCTGCAGGATAGAAATAAAAGGTAAGAAAAAATAAAATAGTTACTTTTATCACTTATACACGTATTCTAATATAACAAATAAAAAGAAAGAAAAATGAACATTACAGACCTGATTACCGGAGGTATCGGATCAACCGTGACCTCAACAGTGGCAAGAATGCTTAACATCGAAGAAAGCAAAGCCAAATGGATCGTTTCGGCAGCAGTTCCGCTGATGATTGCAGCATTGAATTATAATGCAAAAAACAAAAATCAGGGCGCCAGTATCGACAGGGCTCTTGATCAGCACAGCGGCAGTATCCTGGGGAACCTCTCCGGTCTGCTGTCAGGGGGACCTACGGACGACGGCAATAAAATAGTCGGTCATATCTTCGGTAATAACACAGGTTTTGTCACCCAGAACCTTTCTCAGAAAACAGGCCTTTCGTCGGGTCAGGTAGGGAGTGTACTGGCTGTGCTGGCGCCGGTAGTAATGGGATACCTCGGTCAGCAGAAGCAGCAAGCCCAATCGGGCGGCGGCATGGCCGACCTGATAGGAGGACTCCTGGGCGGCGGACAAAGCAGTGGTGCGGGCGGATTGATAGGCGGCCTGCTCGGTAGTGTTCTGGGAGGCGGACAGCAGGCAGCCCCTTCAGGAGGAGACGGGTTAGGCGCACTGGCCGATCTTGCAGGCGAGTTCTTTAACCAGCAAAACAATACTGGTCAGAGAGGAAACGTACTCGATTCTCTGGCCGGGCTATTCGGACGATAGATAAATCCGAGAATAAAAAAAACCGCCTGAAAAGGCGGTTTTTTTTATTACTTATATTCTCTTCAACAGCTCATTCCCGGCAGCCTCGGTATTGAGGATCTTATCAGCAGGTGTCGACTCATCAGCGATGTCCCTGGTACGGAAACCGTCCTTGAGGAGGCTGTCGACAGCATCGATGATAGTCTGCGATTCCTCTTTCAGACCGAAAGAAATGTCAAGCAGCAGGGCTGCCGACAGGACCGACGCTAATGGATTAGCAACCCCTTTACCCGTAATATCGTGAGCCGATCCGTGGATGGGTTCGTATACGCCCGTGCTGTCGCCTACAGAAGCTGAGGCCAGCATCCCCATAGAACCGGCAATCTGGCTGGCTTCATCTGTCAGGATATCACCAAAGAGGTTAGCTGTCACGACCACATCAAAACGGCGCGGATCCTTGATCAGCATCATAGCAGCAGCGTCGACAAACTGGTGCTCTATCTCTACATCAGGATACTCGGGGGCAATTTTCTGTACGACCTCCCGCCATAGACGACTGGTTTCAAGCACATTGGCCTTATCGACCGAGCACAGCTTTTTACGACGCGTACGGGCTGCTTCAAACGCTTTCCGTGCAATTCTTTCCACCTCAAAACGGCTGTATTCCGCCAGATCGTAGGCTGTATCGCCATCATTCTTCCTGCCTTTCTCTCCGAAATAGATATCGCCGGTAAGCTCACGAAAGAACAGGATATCGGAACCTTTCAATATTTCAGGTTTGATCGACGACGCGCCCAGGAGTTCATCGAATAATTTAATAGGCCTCAGGTTGGCATATAGCCCCAGCTCCTTGCGCATTTTAAGCAGCCCTTGTTCCGGACGCACCTTAGCAGTAGGATCGTTATCATATTTGGGGTGGCCTACAGCGCCGAAAAGCACTGCATCAGAAGCCTTCATTTTCTGAAGTGTTTCTTCGGGAAGCGGGTTACCTGTTGCTTCAATAGCCGCATGGCCGATCAGGGCTTCGTCGTAAGTAAATTCATGCTCAAACTTTGCTGCTATTTTTTCCAGCACCTTCTTACCGACTGCTGTTACTTCCTGCCCGATGCCGTCACCAGGTACAATTAAGATATGTTTTTTCATTAACTAGATATATGATTACACTCAAACGAATTATATAGATTTCAATTTTGAATCCTCTCTGATACTGATCAGATTCAGCATTTTCTGCGTGGCCATAATGGCCGATACCGTCTGGTCCGAATCCAGCCCCCTTGTTTTCACATCCTTCCCGTTTATTTCCCAGGTAATGATGGTTTCACAAAGCGCATCTGTCTTTCCCCCCGGCGGGATCCTGACCGCGTAGTCTGTCAGCATAGGCAGGATAAGGCCCTTTTTGACGTATATCTTTTTCAACGCATTCATAAATGCGTCATACTGGCCGTCGCCCTGCGCATTCTCCTCGAAAACTTCCTCCCCGAACCTGATCTGCAAAGTGGCAGACGGCTTGAGATTTTTGGAATGCGTCAGCACATAATTGACGATCGACACGTTCTCCTCGATCGTATTGCTGTCGAGGATATCCGAAATGATATAAGGCAAGTCTTCAGGGGTAACCGCCTCCTTACGGTCTCCCAGCTCAATGATCCTCTGCGTAACCTTTTTCAGATCCGGTTCTGAGAGCGTAATCCCCAGTTCACGGAGGTTGTTTTCGATATTAGCCTTACCGGAAGTCTTGCCCAGCGCATACAGGCGCTGCCGTCCGAAACGCTCGGGCATCAGCCGGCTGAAATACAGGTTATTCTTTTTATCCCCGTCGGCGTGTATCCCGGCAGTTTGGGTAAAGACGTGCTCTCCTACTATGGGTTTATTGGAAGGAACCCTTACGCCAGAAAAAGTTTCCACCAGCTTGCTGACCGAGTAAAGTGATCTTTCGTTGACCGAGGTTCTGAACTGGGGCAGAAAATCCCTCATTACGGCAATTGTGCTGGCCAGGGGTGCATTCCCTGTTCTCTCCCCCATCCCGTTGACCGTCAGGTGCAGCCCCTTTACGCCCGCCCTGAGCGCCTCCATTACATTGGCTACGCTCAGGTCATAGTCGTTATGCGCGTGAAACTCGAAATGGTGCTCCGGGTAACGGTCTGTTATGGATTTGACAAAAGAATACGACTCCAAAGGAGTGAGTATCCCCAGCGTATCGGGCAGGAGTATCCTTCTGACCGGCAAAGTGGTGAGAAAATCCAGCGATTGAAATACGTATTCGGGAGAATTCCGCATCCCGTTGCTCCAGTCTTCCAGGTATACGTTGCAGGTAATATCCGATGCCTCCGCCAGCTCGATCACCTGGCGTATATCTTCGAAATGTTCTTCCGGCGTCTTCCTGAGCTGGTATGTAAGGTGGTTGAGCGAACCCTTGGTGAGCAGGTTCATCACCTTAGCACCCGCTTCCAGCATCCAGTCGATAGATGCTTTACCGTCAACAAAGGTAAGAACCTCGATCTTATCCAGCAGACCATTGGCCCGGGCCCAGTCCGTAATCTTCCTGACCGCCTGGAATTCACCTTCGGAAACACGGGCGGAGGCAACTTCAATGCGGTCTACTTTTACTTCCTGCAATAAAAGCTGCGCAATGGTCAGCTTTTCAGATGCAGAAAACGACACTCCGCTGGTCTGCTCACCATCGCGGAGTGTCGTATCCATTATTTCTATATAGCGGTCATTCATGTCTATCTTCAGGCAATAGGCTATAGGCTAAAGCCTGTAGCTTACAGCCTCTAATATATCCTTGCCGCCTCAAATTCCCTTATTTCATCCTTCATTGCCTGAAGATAATCGATATCATCGAAACCATTCATCAGGTTGTGTTTTTTGTAGCCGTTGATATCGAAAGGCTCGCTTTCGCCGGTGCTCAGGATAGTGATCTTCTGCTCAGGCAGGTTGACTTCAAGCTCAGTTTTAGGATCGGCTTCTATGGCGAGAAAAATCTTATCCAGGAACTCCGGGCTTACCTGCACGGGCAGGATGCCGACGTTGAGCGAATTGCCTTTGAAAATATCTGCAAAAAAGCTGGAAACCACACAGCGGAACCCGTAGTCGTAAATAGCCCATGCAGCGTGCTCACGACTGGAACCGCTCCCGAAGTTATGGCCTCCTACCAGGATTTCCCCTGAATAGATCGGGTTGTTGAGGACGAAATCCTCCTTGGGAGTATCATCTGAATTGAAACGCCAGTCCCTGAAAAGGTTGTCACCGAAGCCCTCCCGTTTGGTAGCTTTCAGGAAACGCGCAGGAATGATCTGATCCGTATCGACATTCTCGATAGGCAGAGGCACCGCAGTGCTTTTTAATATTGTGAATTTATCGTAAGCCATTTCTTTGATTATTATATAATTTAATTTGATAGGGCGGACACAGAGAGCCACGGAGAGTTTATGAGAACCACAGAGGCGTTACCGGAGAAATCTTTTGATACCATCTTTTAATACCAGGGTATTAAAGTTTATTAGTAATCCGGCCGGTTTCTCTGCAAATTTCATATAAGTCAGAATCTGGGCTTCGTGAAGCCGGCTAAGGACTTCAACACTCTTCAACTCAACAACCACTAATTCTTCTACTACAAAATCCATTCGATAACCACATTCCAAATAGATCTCTTTATAACGAACCGGAACAACTTGCTGCCTTTCAAAAGTCAATCCTGCCCTCAACAGCTCATATTCAAGACATTCTTCATAAGCTGATTCGAGTAGGCCAGGTCCTAATTCCCGATGGATTTCAATACAACACCCGATTATTTCCCAGGTAATTTCATTAATCTCCATAAACTTCCGTATAGCATTATAATAACTTTCCGATCCGTAAAAACCTCTGTGGTCCTCCTTTAATAACTCTGTGAACCTCTGTGTAACCTTATAACAACTCTCTCGGATCTGTAACCACTCCTGTTACAGCGGCAGCGGCAGCTACCAGCGGACTGGCAAGCAATGTCCTGGCGCCGGGGCCCTGCCTTCCTTCAAAGTTGCGGTTGGAAGTGCTGACAGCATATTTCCCGGCAGGAATTTTGTCGTCGTTCATAGCCAGACAGGCCGAACACCCCGGCTGACGCAGCTCAAATCCCGCCTCCGTAAGAATATCGAGGATACCCTCTTCCCTGATCTGGGATTCTACGATATGCGAGCCCGGAACAATCCATGCGGTCACATGATCTGCTTTTTTACGCCCCTTTACGATAGATGCAAACGCACGGAAGTCCTCGATCCGACCATTGGTACAGCTTCCTATGAATACATAATCGATCTTTTTGCCCAGCATGGATTCATTTTCATGGAATCCCATGTAATTGAGCGATTTCTCAAAAGATGCCTTACCTCCTTCAACCTGTTTGGAAGTAGGGATTGCCTTCGATATGCCCTGTCCCATACCCGGGTTGGTTCCGTAGGTGATCATAGGCTCGATGTCGGCTGCATCGAAGTTATATTCCTTGTCAAAAACCGCTCCTTCGTCTGTTTTGAGCGTCTTCCAATAGGCAAGCGCTTTGTCCCACTTCTCTCCTTTCGGAGCTTGGTCTCGTCCCTGTATATAATCGAAGGTGGTCTGGTCAGGAGCTATCATTCCTCCGCGGGCTCCCATCTCGATACTCATATTACAGACCGTCATACGGCCTTCCATGCTCATATTCCGGAACACGTCGCCGGCATATTCCACAAAGTAACCGGTAGCGCCGGCGGTAGTAAGCCTGGAAATAATATAAAGCGTAACATCTTTCGGGGTCACTCCTTTACCCAGGGTCCCGTTTACGTTTACCCTCATTTTCTTAGGCTTGGGCTGCATGATACACTGGGAAGAAAGCACCATTTCCACTTCCGATGTACCTATTCCGAACGCTATAGCCCCGAATGCCCCGTGAGTAGAAGTATGCGAATCTCCGCAAACAATGGTCATCCCCGGAAGCGTGATCCCGTTTTCGGGTCCTACGACATGGACTATCCCATTGCGTGCATTCCCCAGTCCCCAGTGCGAAATCCCATATTTTGCGGAATTTTCTTCAAGCGCTTTCAGTTGGTTAGCAGAAAGGGGATCTTGTACCGGCAGGTGCTGATTGATCGTAGGAGTGTTATGATCGGCCGTCGCAAAAGTGCGCTCAGGATACATAACGCCGATCTTGCGACTTTCAAGCCCAAGGAATGCTACCGGGCTGGTCACCTCGTGGATAAAGTGCCGGTCGATAAAAAACACGTCCGGCCCGTCTTCGATTTTCCGTACAACGTGCGCATCCCACACCTTGTCGAACAACGTACTTGGCTGATTGCTCATATTCTGCAGTATTAAATTCGGCTGGTAATTAGTTAACAATTCTTTTTAACGAAACCGCTCACAGTGCCCCGTATGCATGGGGGAAAAATGAGTATACAAATTACCTCATAATTGGGTAAACATGCATAACGGTAAACGACCAAAAAATAGCGATTTTAGTTCTAAGCAGCAGTTTGAGCGGGAAATGGCATTTCCGGTATAGTCTATTGTTAATAATGCCCTCTTAGTGATTCGATTTTAATCAAATCTCCCTCCACCTGATATATAATCCTGTGTTCTCTGTTGATTCGCCTGGACCACGACCCTGAGAGTTCGTATTTTAAAGCTTCCGGCTTACCAATTCCCTGAAACGGGCTTTCCTGAATGGAAAGAAGAATTTCCCGTATCTTCTTTTGTATTTTTATATTTCCTGTCTTCTTCCAATAGGCTATATCTTCCTGGGCCTTCTCAGAATAAATAAGTCTCCGGTTCATTTCCAGAGATCATCAATTTCGATCTCTTTGTATTTTCCCTCTTCGAACTGTTTCCTGCTCTCTCTGATTTTAGCAACAAACTCTGAGTCATAAGACTCTTTCTCTATTTTGAAAGGGACTTTTAAAGCTTTTGCAATTACCTTGATCGCCTCCAGCTTTTCGCGATTATCAGAACGAATGACTAACGTTTCCATAAGCTTTTATTTTCACCACGTCAAAGTTAACGATTTTCTGTTGCTAAATAAAGCAGTTCCTGAACCGGAAATCACGGGTTTTCATGCTATATCACTACTCCTCTAAAACTAGCTCAAAACAATCTTCCTGTGTTTCTGCCCCCAGGCAACAATCTGACCAATCAAAGGATTTAACGACTGACCGTGTCTGGTAAGACTATAAACAACTGCCGCTGCGCCTGGTTCCCCGGCTTTACGATCGACAAGTTTATTCATTTCCAGATATTTCAACTCTTTGGTTAAAGTCCGTGGCGTGATACTGCCTAAATCCCGCTTGAGCTCATTAAACCTTTTTTCTTTGTCGCAAAGACTTGCTAAGATAGCTCCACGCCAACGTCCACTGACGTTGCTACCTTTGGTTGGAGGCAGAAATAGGCAGATTTAATAAACGATTAA
>CAZLGW010000044.1:0-43885 GCA_964559125.1 uncultured Cytophagales bacterium | reverse complement strand
TGCAGTTTGCCTTCCGGAGCTCGTTTATAGTCCTGGCCGGCCAGCCATACATCGGTTTCCGGTGTGATAATGACCCGTCCGATGCCGGCCTTCCAGCCGGGTTTGGAGGCACCCCCGGTGGAGGCCAAACCGTATAAGCCACAAAACAGAATAGTAAGAAAGGGGACTATTTTTTTCATGGGTTTAGGAATTGTCTATTGCTATTATAAACTACAGTCTGTTCGGAACATGCCCCAATGCGTTATCGATAAACCGGTAAGACGCAAACCGCTCTTCATCCGGGAAATCGTGTCCTGCATCCGGGTATCGAACTTCAACTGCAGATTCGGCTCCCCTGAAACGATAGGCTGCCTGAATCATAGGCATACTGGCTTTCACTCCCTCCACATAAAAATCCGTATCATGTAAAGGCGAGTTGGAAAAGAAAGGACGAGGAGCGATAGAGGATACGATCTGGTCAAAATCAAAGGGGAATAAATCCAGGTCCAGGTTAAATTTATCCCGTATAAGCGGCATATACACCTCCTGGGCCCAGCAGCCGAACCTGCCTTCAAAGTGCTTGCCGATTATCACTTCTATATCATAATACGACATCTTGGTCCAACCGCAGCTGCTGACCACCACTTGCAGCCGCTCGTCAAAAGAGCCAAGAAAAACTGCATTGTGCCCGCCGAGGGAATGCCCTATTACGCCTATGCGGCCGGGGTCTACTTCTGCCATGCTTTGAAGCAAGTCTACACATCGCATATGATTAAAAATCCCTTTCATCGTCCCGGACTGATAGCGGTCTGCTTTAAAATCATATTGACTCAGATCTCCGTACCCGGGATAGTCAGGGGCAATCACAACATAGCCGCGTTCGGCCAACTCCTTTGCGTAACCCCTGTTTTCCTTTCCCTGTCCGTCTACTATCTTTTTACCCAGCTCTCCGGTAGGCTGAAGCGCCACCACCGCCGGTAGCCTGCTGTTGTCCGGCCTGCCGGTAGGTATATATAAATATGCCGGTACTATTTCATTTTCTGCCGCTGTAAAGCGAATGTCCAGCCTGTAATAGCCGGAGGTCTTCAGCGTATCCAAAACCCGGATATCCAACGGTGGAAGCGTAGACCGGTCGGGCAGCGGCCCCATCACAGCTTCCATCCCGGCTATTACTTTCTGACGAAATTCATCCCAGTCTTTCTCCGACCGGACAGTTTTTTCTTCTTTTCCGGGAAGGTCCGGATAACGGAATGTCGCGGTCTCTTTGCTGTGAAAATGACACCCGGTAAAGAGACAAAAAACGGCAAGAAGCGGGAAAAACGTACGGGGAAGTATTTTAATCATTGGAATAAAGTATCAATGTTATTGATTTAGTCGCCTCCCGGCAGGAGATGCATTTAGAGTTGAACTGGGTTTGGGAACATCCTATCGTTCAGCCAGCTTTTGTATTTCCTCTGCTTTCAACGCCCTTTTGTAAAGGCGC
This sequence comes from uncultured Cytophagales bacterium, assembly GCA_964559125.1. Taxonomy (GTDB): domain Bacteria; phylum Bacteroidota; class Bacteroidia; order Cytophagales; family Spirosomataceae; genus Ravibacter. The sequence goes on along the minus strand of CAZLGW010000044.1, from coordinate 42,423 downwards.
ACATCCCGCAGCTTCCCGTTGAAGTAGTCATTGGCCCCAAACCCTATCCTAAGCGACGCATCCGCGTCCAGGTCAAACTTCATCGATGCGGGGATCGGTTTCTCTGCTACCATAGCGCCGTTGACATAAAGCTTAAGCGCTGTCTCCGTTTTGACCGCAGCTACATGCTGCCAGCCCGCCTGCAAGCTTTCGGGAGCAGAGATGACCTTTCCTGACTCATAGGAAAAGATCTTCCCCGAAGGCAGTGTGCTACAGAATACCTTCCCATCGTGCTCGGCCATCGCCCATGCACGGCGGTATTTCACATCAGGCGTGTGGTCAAGCTGATCCATACGTGTCCAGAGCGTGTCCCCTTCGTAGGCATACACCTCGGCCAAAGGAAGCGTTCCGCCCAACATCTGGCCGTTATAGGTCATGATCGCCATCACTTCAAGCTCACTACCCAACCGTCCAACATCCGTCCATTTATTGATCCCGTCAAAACGAAACACCCGACCGCTCGGCCAGGTGGCGGAATATAGGTTGCCCTCATACATATTAAAAGCATAGTTCTGGGTGTTATCTCCTACCACCCCACAATCTTCCCATTTATCCCCGTCGTAGCGGTAAACATGACCGTGGTCAAAGCTGGTAGCATACAGGTACCCGTTGTAAACAGCCATATTGACCACCCGTATGTTCCCAAGGGTGGCCAGTTTGGTCCATTTGTTGTTTCCGTCATACCGGAAAAAGCCACTGGGTGGGTACATCGAGCTCGCATAAAGTTTGCCTTTGTATGCCACCAGTCCCCCGATACAGGCCACATCCGGTAGGTGACCGATCTCTGTCCATTGGCCGGAGGCTTGGTAGCGGAATATCCTCCCGCCGGGCGTTGTGTTCTCCGATTCGGGAAGCGCAGAGCTTCTCGTTAGCTGATACTGGCCGGTTGCCGCATATAATTCCCCGTCCATTACCGCCAGCGCCGCTACACTGTTGGATTTGTCAGGAGCGCCGCAGTCGATCCAGTTGTCTTTGCCTGCATATTTGAAAACCTTCCCTAGTTCATTGGTGCCCGGTTGGCAGACGCCCGCATAGAGCTCTCCCTTGTGTTCGGCCATTCCAAGAGCCAGCAGGGCTGTTCCAGGCCGTCCTTCGTCCATCCAGGGGCCTGATTTCCCGTCGTCGATCCCGAAAGTCAGCTGACGGTAGCTGGACTGGCTGGTGGGAGAAGCGTTGCTTTTAAGGCTCAGATGGAAGCCTTTGCGGCTTTCCAGGTCATACTGACTGATGATATCACCCGGAAAATCGTCCATTGCTCCGACCGTATGGATCCAGGCGGCGACGCTGAAATCTCCGCTGCCGGGGTTACCCTTTTTGCCCGCAGAGACTTCCAGCCAGGTGCCCCGGCCGTCGAATACGCCGGCTTTGTCTCCGGATCCCTCAAAGGATAGAGAACCGTGAACCCTGGTTGGAAGCTGGTTCCCCGATATATCTTCTGCGTTTTGAGAAAGAGGCCAATGCCCCGAAAGTGAACCTTCCCCGTTTGGAACCGAACAGGAAGAAAGGTTTAGGAAAGCCAGCAGGAAGGCGGCGTGAGAGAAAGAGATCGGGGTTAATTTCATTAAGATAACTATGGCTAAATAATTATTTTGTTGGGAACCAGTTTTTTTTACTCCTGATCACAACGAGACGTTCCGGAGTCCCCTACTTTTTTTCCCATTTTAATAAACCCGCACAGTAGCGCACCTGCTCCCCTTCCCAATTCATATAAGCCTCCCTGAGTGCGTGATATACCCGTGAATCTCCTTCTGCCAGGGGCAAAAAGCTATACAATTCCGATAAATTATCTTCTTCTCTGCCCTTCCCTGCTACGTTTCCTCTTATCCTGGTTCTGTCTTCATTTAGTATATTTTTGAGCAACGTATTGGCAAAACGCCTCATATCGGTTTGATCAAACCCTATTCTCATTTGATAGGCGGCTGTAACCAGGCTAATGGTAAGCGATGCATACGATACACTCTCGGGACCACCGAATGGTTTCAAAAAAGGCATATTCTCTGAAATATTATCAGAGGGTTTCCAGCCCACTGTTGTGACGGGTTCAAACCAGTAGCCCCAGCTATATGTATCACTTTCAGCATCATGCTCAAGCCGGTTCCGGAAATGATTGATTATCCTGGTCGAGCGGTCAAGATACTCTCTTTTCCCTGTCAACCTGTACAAGGCCAGCTCTGTACGTACATGTTTTGCAAGAAAATTATAGGGAAGCCCTACGTTATCCCAGGGAAATGACTCCCCTTTCTCCGAACACAAATAGTATCCCTCCTCCCTGCCCGGACCGTTACGCCAGAGCCTGGCCGATAGGTCGACGTATGATTCTTCTGCGGCATCTATAAAACGGTTGGCAGCAGGCAGCAAGTCCGAAAGCACAGGTTCCTTCCTGACAATTTCGGCAAACCGCATCATTGGATCGTATATCATGCCTACATACCCTGAAAACGCCAGAGGAATCGGGGTAAGAGCCAAAGACTGTGCGGTAGGCTGTCTGTCGTGATGAACTTTCGTCACTCGCAGCAAATGGGACTCATCAGTATAATTCCCGGGTTTGGCATTGGGTGGAGCCACCGGATCATTCACGATCTTTTCTATATACCGATCATCAGAAGGGTTGAGACTCAGATTTGAAAATGTTTCGATCCGTTCTTTACGCTCATTCGATACGACCAGGGTAAACCGGGAGGATGATAAAGGACGGACCTCTACCTGAGTTGAATTATTGTAGTCATACGTCCTGGACCGTAATTCTATAACAGGCTGCCCGTTACCATCGACCAGGCGGGCTTCGGCTGTCACAAAGTCCAGCCCCATAGTCCATGCCGGTCTGCTTTCTCCTGAACCGTCGACAGCCCCCCTCCGATCATCACGATAGCTGAGTACCCTGTCAGCCCTGGAAGCCATTTCGTCTAAATACCGCCTGTCGCCGGTGACCTCATACATATCAAGGAGTATCTGAAGTGTAGAAGATTCCCCCCAGGCCAGAACAGCGGCATCAGGTACTCCTTCCCAGGAAGGAGTTGTATCAATCTTCTCATATAGCTCTACAGCCCGCTCGATACTGATTTTCTTTTCATTGTCGAAAGGCTTGTTCCGGGGATCACCAAAAGGTTCGCTCTTCCCCGACGCAAAGCCCTGACCGGGTAAAAAAAACATAAGGGTCGCTATAAACGGATTGGCTATACTCAACATACTATGAATAAGTTTTAGTGTCTACCGGAGAGGGGATATTCTCCGGCAGACACCATTTTATACAAAGCTATATCTTCCTACTCCCAACCCGGGTTTTGCCGCAACTGGGGATTAAAAGCCAGCTCACTGACCGGTAAAGGCCAGAGATAGTGCTTCTGGGGATCAAAAGACCTGTTGGCTGCCGGATGCGCTACTATATAATTGTCGCTGGTAAGATTAGGGTTGGCATTCATGAAGCCGGGAGCATCCTTGAAAAAATACGAGCCTAAAACAGACTTGGTAAGCTCCGTTTCGGCCGTTTTCCAGCGCAGTAAATCCCAATAGCGGAATCCTTCCTGGGCCAGCTCTACGCCACGTTCCCTCCTGATCTCGTTACGCATGTCCAGATTGTGTTGCGTGGCAAATGCATTCGACAGGGGTTTTACCTTCCCCCTCTCCCTCAGCAGGTTGATAGTCTTATCCAGATCCTGATCTGAAATCTGTCCGTTAAGCTCGAAAAGCGCTTCGGCGTAGGTCAATAGCACTTCCGCATAGCGGATAATAGGGTAGTCTATGAAAGTGATCGCAGTGGTTCCGGTAGGAGATGTCGAAGTGTTGGCTACAAATTTCCTGGGACAATAACCTGTTACATTCCAGGTCAGAGACGGTCCACGGTAGGTCAGGCCAACGATAAACGGATCACCAGGCTTCATGACGCTAGCAGCAAGCCTTTCGTCCCGGCCTTCGAAGATAACCAGGAAGCTGTCGGGAGGGGCTGCCGCAGCATCTATTGGCAATCCGTCTTTGGTCAGGTAAGAATCGATAAGCGCCTTGGTAGGATTCATTGATCCGTCGGTTATAGCCCCTGAATTGTAGCTGCTGACAGCGTCGGTTAGGGTGTTGCCATATATCCGGACCAGGATATTTTCCTTGTTCTGGGGGCCTTCTCCCTCCAATTGAAACAGGTTATAATAATTATCAAACAACGTATGCTCACCGCTTTCCATTACCGCTTTAGAGGCTTCAACCGCAATCGCCAGGTGCTTTTGAGAATCGCCCTGGGCATGAAATTTCGAGCGCGTACCTTCAAACAAAGCTACCCTTGCCTTTAGAGAAAGCGCCGCCGTATTACTAACACGTCCATAGTTGGCCCCGGTCCGCAGCGAAGCCTTGGGAAGGTATTTGATACTTTCATCAAGATCCCGGTAGATCGCGCTCACCACCTCTTCCCTCGGCGTACGCGGCGCCTGCAGCTCCGGTGCGTCTTCCTTCAACAGGGTCAATATCAGGGGGACATCGCCATACTTTTGAACCAATTGAAAATAAGCCCACGCCCGAAAGAACAGCGCCTCGCCTACAAAGCCGTTCACAGCTTCCGGCCTCAAGCCCGCATCCAGGGATATTTTCGATTTCTCTATGATGTTACAGGCAGCCCGTATCAATTGATAAGGTGCATTATAATTAGCATCAGTGGCAGGTGTCAGCCTGGTCCCGTCGCCGATAGGGTCGGGTAATGTCCCAAACGCATGATCAGACCAGGTATCAGCCGGATTGGGAAGCTGGGGCAAAAAGGTATACAGGTAATTGGCCGCTGCCCTCAGGTCGCTTTCGCTTCTCCAGAACGAGGCATCGCTGATGGCGGTTTCCGGGAGGCGCTCCACATCACAGGCGAAGAACGCAAACCCCAGGATATATAAGTATTTTTTCATATCGGTATTAAGATTTATTGCTAAAACGTCAGGTTCAGGCCCATAGCGGCTGTGGCAGGGAACGGGTACGGGAAAGCCGCATTGTGGACGTATTCCGGGTTAAAAATCTTGTTGAACTGGCCCAGGCGCGAAAACGTAAGCAAATCCTGTCCGCTCATATAAATCCTCGCCCTTGATACCTTCACTTTGCTGAGCAGCTTCTCTGGCAATGAATACCCAAGCTGAACATTTTTAAGGCGCATATACCCTCCGTTGAGCGTCCACCAGTCGGCATTCAGGAAGTTATGCCCTCCTCCCATATACGGCCGCGGGAAAGTGGCATTGCGGTTTTCCTCTGTCCAGTAATCCATGTGTACGGTCAGCGGCTGCACCCAGGCAGCTTCCTGCGGGTTAACAGCCCCACGGCTGGGCACAAACTTCCGTGAGCCGACTCCCTGTAGAAAGAATGAAAAGTCGAGTCCTTTCCAGGCAAGGCTGCCATTGATCCCGAAGGTAAGGCGGGGCTGGTCAGTCCCCAAGTAGACCAGGTCTCCATGATCGGCCAGCGTACCGCTTCCGATCGAAATTCGGTTGTCGCCGTTCTGGTCTATATATTTTACATCACCAGGCCCTGTCAAATTGTTCTGAAAGGCCCAGTTAGCCACTTCGTCCGCCGACTGGAACAACCCGTCGGTCTGGTAGCCCCAAATAGAGTTCAGCGGATAGCCTTCCAGGATGGCCACCCTACCGGTCGAGACTGTAGTCCTACCGGCGTATTTTATGAGCTTGTTTTTATTGTCGGAAAGATTGAACCCGAGTGAGTAGGAAAGCTCGCCCGCTTTGTCGCGATAGTTGCCTTCCAACTCCCAGCCCCATGACTTCAGAACCCCATTATTGACACGCGGCGTACCTACCCCAAAAGTAGCAGGCAATTGCAGAGGGGTGAGCATGTTGCGGTTGTACTTCACATAGTAGTCGGCGCTGAGCGATAATTTGTGATTGAACAGCCCCAGGTCAATTCCCCCATTGGTAGTTTCAACGGTCTCCCAGGTCAGCCTTGAAGAAGGCACTACGTTCTGGTAAAAATAGGCAGACCGCGTACTCGGTGCCCCCATCAGCATGTTGTCGTTCCGCAGGAGCATACTCAGGTAATCGTAATTGCCGATGATATTGGCCAGGGCGCTTCCAAGCTGACCCCATGAAGCCCTCAGCTTCAGCTGCGAAATGGGCGACCTTTTCATAAACCAGGACTCCTGGTGGATGTTCCAGCCTGCTGAGGCGGACGGGAATACTTTTGTCCTAAGACCCGGGGCCAGGCGTGAGCTTTCATCAGATCGCACGGTGGCTTCCAGCAGGTAGCGGTTGTCGTAGCTATAGTTGACCCTGCCGAAAAATGACTGGTTGGCATAGGTGGCTATTGCCTCAGAGTTTGTTTTAGTGGTATTGTCTCCCAGCCCAAGTGCGGGCAGATCGTTGCTGACCAGGTTCCGGGCGGCTGTTACGAGACTAGTAGAGCGCACGTCCTCAAACTGGTACCCAGCCAGGAAATCGAGATTGTTCTTAGCCCCGATATTCAGGTGATAGTCGGCCAGGAACTGAAGATTGTTCGCGTTATAAGCGCCCCGTGTTACAGTATAGCTGTTGGGCAGGTTTATGTAAAGATTCGGGAATGTCCTCTGCCAAAGCTCTACTGTGCGTGAAAAAAGATCCTGATCCCTTCGGTTCATCTGGGTCCCATAAATAGCACGTAGTTGGAGGCCTTTTATAAAGTCGGCTGCTTTCAGGGTGAAAACACCATTTAAATCGCTGTCGTCCCGGTTGTTGTATCCTCCTTCAACCAGTATAGCATAAACGCTCTGAAATTCTCCCGCCGCACTACTGAGTCGGCCTTCAGGGGTAAAAATCGGGTTCTGCATTCTGCGCCTGAAGGAGTGATCAAGCAGGCTGCCGACATCGATCGAAGGCGCTTCCTGTTTCCTCTTCGTAAAGGTGACCCTCGATTCAAGCGACAGGTACCTGTTGAGCTTTGCCCCCATGTTCAACCGGGCATTGTAGCGGTCAAACCGGTCGGGGCCGTCCCTGAAAGCACCCTGTTTGGTATATACACCAAAAGAAGCCAGGTAGTTGAATTGATCCGTACCCCCGCGTGCCGACAGGTTGTGGGTCTGCATGGAAGTATAGTCGCGGATCATCTGTTTGGTAAAATCCTGCTGGTTGTAATAAACATAATAATTGGTATCAACGGGATGGATATAGTATTCCACCTTCCTCCTGATCAGATCCAGTTCGTTATCACTGAAAGCCGGGGCCAGGCCGGCATTTTTATTGGACAGGTTGGTATAAAGCGCTTCGTCCATCAATGAAATACGCCCCGGTACATTCTGCATCCAATCTACACCAAACAGGTTGGAATATTCAAAAACAGCCTTCCCGGAGCTTCCTTTTTTGGTCGTCACCATAATCACACCACCGGCAGCCTGCGCCCCGAAAATCGCGGCAGCCGCGGCATCTTTCAATACCGTGACATTTTCTACATCGGCAGGATTCAGCGTTTGCAGCGTGTTGATAGGGGCCGGCACACCGTCTACCATCAGCAATGGGTTGACATTACCGTTGGCAGACGTAGCTCCCCTTACCTGGATTTGCAGGTTTTCTGCCCCGGGCTGCCCGTTGGTCCTGGTCACCACCATACCTGCCATGGTGCCTTGAAGGGCGCTGCCTAAGTCGGCTACCGGCCGGTTTTCGATTTCTTTCGCCCCCACCTGCGATACCGCTCCCGTAAGATTGGCTTTACTCTGTGTGCCATACCCAACCACCACCAGCTCTTCCAGGCTTTTTTCATCGACCTGCATTGAAATATCGATCACATTCCTGTTTCCTACCACCAATTCCTCGTTCACATACCCCACAAATGAAAACACCAGCACGGCCTGATTATCGGGAACATCTATCGTAAAACGGCCCTCCGCATCGGTTACGGTACCGCGCTGTGTTCCTTTTAACAGGATGTTTACGCCCGGGAGAGACTCCGATTTTTCATCAGTAACCCTTCCGGATATACGCCTATCTAAAAAGTCTGTTTCCTGGGGAAGTCCGGGAAGGGTGGTCTGTATGCGTGATTCCTTCTTCTGCTTCCGCAGTACTACCTGCCCTTCCACTACCAGGAATGACACTTCATAGGGAGTAAGCAGCTCGGTAAGGATAGCTTCCAGCGTGCGGTCTTTGTAAGAAGCCGAAACCCTGCTACGCTTGGGTAAAACCGCAGAATTAAAAGTAATATCGACATTGGCGCGGTCACTCAGCTGAAGTACAGCCTCCGGTAGAGCTGTTTTTTCGAAAGAAATGGATATCCTTTTCTGCAGCATTTCCTGCGCTGTCCCGTGTGCCATCACCGCACCGGCCAGGAAAATCGTCATCGCTATCTGAACACCCGTTATCCGCATAGCCTTCAACCAAAAGGTTATAACAGTATTATTTTTTTTCATACATTTAAATGTTTTTTCGGAAAAGAAAAACAAACTATTCCCTATCTCTTTTTAAAAAAAGAGGGTACCATCCAACAGGGAATCCGCAGGCTGGTAGTGGTGCAAACACTATCAGCCTGTTTTTTTTAGGTATTTTAAAAGTTGCGTTTTGTTTTTATCATATTGAGTCAGAAGGTTTAAGATTAGTTAATTAATTATTACATCCAAGTGAAGTGATGACTACGGCTTCCTGCTCTACCGAGAAAGAAGTGCCCTGGCCTATTCCCTCGCAGATAATCTGCAGCTTTTCAAAGAGCGGCTTATCCTTGAGTACCGTTGTCAGAGAGCAATTCTCAAGTATTTCCCGGTCAGCCTCGATCGATACGTTATAATCCCTGCTGAGCATATCCAGGATGTCCGTCACCGGTGTATCTCTGAAGCGATACTCATTCGGTACTTTCATCATACTTTCCTCGGAAAGCGCTTCTTCCGAAGCAGGATTAACCGCGATAAAGACCCTTGGCTTCCTGTCAAAAATTGCCTCTTCATTTTCTTTCAATATGACTGAAGAATGCTCCTCGGAGACATTCTTACCGGTACTTTTCCCCGAAACACTCACGCTGCCGGTCTTGACCAGTACCGAATAATGCTGCCGGTCCTGGAAAGCGTCGACAATAAAGCTCGTCCCAAGCACCTTCGTCACCATCTCATCGGTGTGTACCAGGAAGGGCCTTTCCGGGTTACGAATGATCTCAAAAAAAGCTTTCCCCTCAAGAAAAACCTCCCTGGCTCCTGCAGTAAAAGGTCCGTACGTGAGCGTACTCTGAGGGTACAGGAAAACAGAACTGCCATCGGGCAGCCCGACCGGGATCATCTGCCCCTTATCGTTCTTTATCTTTTTTACCGTCTCCTCAGAAGATACTTCTTTATAAACAGCCTCTTTATACTCACCCGGCCGGAAGAACTGCCCGCTAAAAACCAGGAGAAGCAGCAGAGATGCCGCAACCCCGAGATAAAAGACAGGTAAACGCCATTTTGTCCATTGATAGCCGGGAAATGTATCCCCGGTAGTCTCAGGAATAACATCGTCCCCGGAGTTTATCCGGGAATGAATTTCCCGTAAAAGCATGGAAGACTTCTCCTCGGATAAATACCGGGTGTTCTGAGCCAGCGCCTGCCGGTATTCATCATACATCGACAGGGTCCATTCATCCTTATGATCGCGGATCCATTCAAAAAGGAAAGCTTCTTCCGAAGCGGTTATGGTCTTGTCCGCCAGCTTCTTCAGCAAAATTCCGATGTCCTCCATAAATTACGCTCTTTACAGTAAATACACAATGAGCGTAAAAAGGATGGCCGAAAACAGATTTTTTTTGAAGAACTTAGTTTAATTCAACAAATACCACAAAAAAAGAAGCTCTTTAGCGGTATAATGCAAAGGAGTACGATCCAGATACGTTCGTATAAGCTTATGCGTAATTTTCAGGTGGTCTTTCACCGTGTGAACCGACAGCTGCATTTCCGACGAAATCTCCTGCAGGGTTTTTCCCTCCATCCGGTACATCCTGAAAATCTCTTTCTTCCTGTCTGAAAGCAGCTCCACCGCCTCATCGATCAACTGCAGCTTTTGTTCGAAGTCCTTTTCATCAATTCCCGTCTCATCCTGCGTATCCTCCGCTTCTTCCAGGCTCCGATGCTTGCGCATCCTGTTCAGACAGTTCATTGATTTGTTAAAGCTCACAACGAACAGCCAGTTTGCCACCCTGTCACGGTCGAGCTTATACATATTCTCCCAAAAGACGAGAAAGACATCCTGGAGTATATCTTCTGCCGACTGGGGATCGCGGACAAGCTTGATGATATTGCCATAGACAGCCTGGTGAAATTCGGCATAGCACACGTCGAAATACGCGATTTGCTCCTCCCTGGAAGGATCGGTATTCCTGATTGGCTTGCTGAAAACCGGTTCTTTGTCCATATTGCAAAACCCTTTACCAGACGGTTAAATGACTTTCTTATTCAAAGTTATCAAAATCTGACTATTTTGGGAATCCGGTTCTGTGTCTAAAAACCGGCTGTTGTCTTAACATATCGGAATATCTAACCAAAACTACTCAAAAAGAGCGAATAATTGGGAAAGTGATACCCGATGCTCTGAGCGAGGGTTATCGACCCGAGTAGTCTCTTTTGGGTTAATTGGAGTATAGTCTTGTGGAAAAATGCCTCCAAGAGGCTTATTATCAAATTATTAAACTAAATATTAACGAAATATTGTAAAAATAACCGGTAATTTTCTTTTGGAAGAGGATTTCGCTTTGCTTTGTGATCAATCTAAACTTAAATCCAATCAATTTTAATGCAAAAACTTGTAACTAAATTAATGTCGGTCATTTTCATGGCAGCGGTATACACGTTGATGTCGTCGTGCGATGATAGTAATGACAGCCCAACGTTTCCGTTCCATGCGGAGATTTACAGCACTATTGCCGGAAACCAGGTAGCTTTTCAGGGACTTACCCACAGTGCGGTAAGCTGGTCGTGGGATTTTGGCGATGGCAAAACCAGCACCGAACAAAATCCTGTCCACGTTTATGACGATGGAGGGTACTATGTGGCCACGCTCACTGCGAAGGACAGCAAAGGAGCAACCATCACCCAAAGTGTTAACCTTGCGGTGGATTTAAGACCTTACGATTATCTTGTCGGAGACCACACCGCAGATGGTTATAAAGGTAAAACATGGAGATTGACAAGATCCCATACTGCCGGAGGCGACTACCTAGCCAACGCGGACGCCGCTTTTACAAGTGCAACGCCTTACAATCCTATTCCTGACGGAATTTTTGGCACGAGCACATTTAATATGGGCGCTATTTATGATGACACCTACACCTTTTTCTATGACGGTAGTTATGTGCATGATGTGAAAGCCGATGGCGGTGCATTTGGTGGCCTTGTTTATCAAATTGCCACAGGGGGCTATCCTGCCAATATTTTAAATGCCAATGCAGACTATGGGCTTTGTATTGCTAAATACACGCCCGAGGCAAATGCTAAATTTACGTTCGTGGAAAGCGAAGATTTTAGCGCTTCTTCGGTTTATAGTAGCAGTGGTCTTTCTTTCAAAGGAGTAAAAACACTTGATTTTTCAGGCACAGAGTTTATCGGCTTCCGCGATTTTCAACGTAAAGTAGTAATGAGGTCTATTTCTAACACACGCATGCAACTCATTATGTTCATGGCTGCAAGCACTGCTGCCGTGGGTGTAAATACTCATGCACTTATACTTTCTTTTGAAGCTGTAATCGAATAAGCCAAACAAATCTATCTTATGAAACAATATTATCAAAACATGATGAGGCCGGTTTGGGTTATCCTCTTCCTGGCGTTTTCCTTGAGCGCGCAGGCACAGGTACGAACCATATCGGGAACAGTGACCGATGCCAACAATGCGGTCATTCCCGGCACCAGCGTTCTTAAAAAAGGAACCACCATCGGGACAAGTACCGATGCCGATGGAAAATATACACTTCCCGCTGGTGCTAACGATGTGCTTATCTTTTCATTCATTGGTTATAAATCGCAAGAGATAACCGTAGGCACACGAACCACCCTCGATGTAGTTCTGGAAACAGATATAAGCGAACTAAACGAGGTGGTAGTAACAGCCCTGGGTATTCAACGCGAGGAAAAATCGCTTGGCTATGCCATTGGCAGGGTGCAAGGCGCTGAATTTACCAAAGTGGCACGCGAAAACTTCTTAACTTCCATGCAAGGTAAAGTGGCCGGCGTAACCATCAACGAAACCGGTGGTGCAGGCTCTACCGTTAGTGTGATTATCCGTGGAGCCAAATCTTTGAGCAACGATAACCAACCTTTATATGTGGTCGATGGCGTACCTATGTTCAACAGCGTGAGTAACGTGGGCGGTTTTGGCAACGGCAACAGCACGGTGGATTATGGAAATGCCATTTCGGATATTGACCCTGAAAGTATTGAAAACGTATCGGTGTTGAAAGGCGCAAGCGCCACGGCGCTTTACGGTTCGCGTGCCTCTAATGGCGTGATCCTCATCACGACCAAGAAAGCAAAAGCAGGCTCGGGAATGAAGGTAAGCTTAACTACCAATAATAGTTTTGATTTGCCGCAACGTTATTTAGGAGTGCAAAAACAATACGGTGGTTATGTGGTCACTACACCCGAGCAAAACGGTGGCAGCCAGATAATGGCTCCACTGATATCACCGATTGGTTTGGGTGCTGAATTGGACAGAGGGTATTATGCTGTGCAATGGAACTCGCCTTTAGATGCCAACGGAAACCCCATTCCAATAGAATTGAAGTCGTATCCCGACAATGTAAAAAATTTTCTTAACGATTACGGCATTACCAGCACCAACTCGGTACAGGTAACCAACGGCGGGAAGATGGTGAACACGCGTATAGGTTTAACCAGCATGAGAAACAAAGGGTTGATCCCCAATACCGACCTTAACCGGAACAATTTGTCATTGTCGCTTTCGTCAAAGCTTACCGAAAAACTTACTGTCAGCACCGACATCAACTATGTAAACAGCTATGCTAAAAACAGGCCGGCCGGCGACCGCGGCACGAACCCTTTGCAATGGGCTTACTATACTCCGGCTTATGTCAACATCATGGATTTGAAAGACTACAACATCGGCCAGGGAAATACTATTAAAAATGTGTTACCTGGCAGTAGCAACAATCCATGGATGTTGGCTTACGATGTCAACAACAGTTTTAACCGACATCAGGTTTTCGGCAACATCATGGCCACGTATGACTTTACCCCGAAACTTTCACTTATGGCCCGCATGACCATAGATAAAATGGACGAGGTTCGTGAATCAAAAATCGGCCAGGGCTTTTCACAAGAGTCGAAAAATGGGGCTTACGGGATCAGCAACAGTACTCATTTCGAACGCAACAGCGATGCCTTGCTCTCGTACAAAGACAACTTTGGCGATTTCTCGGTGAATGTTTCGGTGGGGGGCAATGTGCGTTACAGCAAATCGTTCAACGTCAGCAACTCATCAAAGCCAGGGGCTGGCTTAACCTTACCTAATTTGTTCACATTAAGCAACATTTCGAACACGGCTTTGGACTATAGTTCGGCCCGCTATGAAAAACAGGTGAACAGCGTTTACGGCACCGCTAACCTGGGATGGCGGGATGCGGTTTACCTCGATTTAACTGCCCGTAATGACTGGAGCAGTACATTGCCTGCCGCCAACCGCTCATTCTTCTATCCTTCTGCTTCAATAAGCGTACTGATCAACGAATTTGTACCGATGAACAACGTTGACCTGCTGAAAATAAGGGCAGGCCTGGCGCGTACAGGTTATGATACTGACCCGTACAGATTATTGCAGGTTTATGCCAACGGAGGCAATTGGGGTGAGGCAATTATGTTGAACAAGCAAACGAACTTGCTTAACCCTAATTTGAAACCTGAGCAAATTACTTCGCAGGAATACGGTATCGACGCCAAGTTGTATGGCGGCCGTGTCCGCTTTGACGGAACCTATTACATTATGGACGACCGGAATCAGATTTTCCCCGTTCCGATTGCACCGTCGTCCGGCTTTTCGAGCATTAACATCAACGCCGGGCTGCTGCAAAGCAAAGGTTTTGAACTTATGCTGGGAGGCACGCCGTTGAAAACCAATGACTGGACCTGGGATTTGAACCTGAACTTTACCAAAAACGAAACCAGGGTGTTGAAGCTTGCTGATGGTGTTGATTATGTTCAACCATGGAGTCAGGCCGGGGTGGTGAACAGAGGGTATGTAAAAGGTGCTACCTTGCCCGATGGCTCTGAAGCCGATGGATTATTAGGTAGTTTATATACACGCAAAACGTTGCGCGTAACCGATAAGTCATCGCCTTACTATATGTATCCGATTATTCCCGGAAACCCGACAACCGGAAGTATTGATGATGACCCCGAGTTGACCAACTCAAACATTTATTCCAAAACCGGAAACTACAACCCTAAATTTATCATGGGTTTGCAAAGTTCGCTGACGTGGAAAAACTTTACACTCGGCATGACCTTCGATTGGCGCCATGGCGGACAGTTTGTTTCGCAAACTTTCCGGTACATGAACGATGATATGCTTACCGAATACTGGGCAAACAAAACCGTCACACCAGGTGTAGCAGGCGGCCCCAGCGAAGAACTCAGAAACTGGGTTGTTCAAAATGCCAGCACGCTGGTTACAGCCGATCTTGTTTATCCGATCGGTGGCCCTACACCTGAGACAGGCGGCTTCCCGCAAAGTCCCGGTATGGCTTTCCCCGGTAATATGGATGGCACTTTCTACCCTGGCGTGTTCGGCGAAATGTCGGCTGATGGACATTTTACACTGTATCAGGAAAATCTTGGAAACCCCGGCACTATATTTCAACCGTGGGGCGCAAGCAACCTCTGGTCGGTCGGTTCTTATGCGGTGTTCGATGCCGATTACCTCAAACTTCGCGAAGTTTCGCTGAGCTATAATCTCCCCAGAGAATGGGCGAAAAAAGTAAAACTAGACAATGCCTACATTGCAGTTTACAGCCGCAACATTATGCTGTGGACAAAGAAAGGGTTTGGTGTCGACCCTGAACGGGCCTACCAACCCTCGGGCGGCGGATTGTTTCAAGGTGTTGAACGCTATAACGTTACACCGTGGATTGTGCCCATTGGTTTCAAAGTTGGTTTTACATTCTAAAAATCAAAAAAGAAGAAATGAAAAAGTTTAATCATAAATTCATATCCCTGTCGCTGAGCTTACTATTGGCGCTTGGTGCATGTAAGGATCTGGACGATTTGAACGTTAACCCCAATTCGCCCGCTCCGGAAACAACCGACGTCAATTTGCTGTTACCTACCGCTATTACCATGTTGGGCAACCGGGTAGTTGACCTTGGTTTTGGAGACCTTGCCGGGGTAGTGCAGCATATGCAGAAAACAGGTTGGCAAGGGGGCTTCAACGCTTACGATTGGAGTTCCCCCGGCCAGGAGTGGGCCAGTTATTATTCCATTTTGCGCAATTCCGATGAGTTTTATAAGAAGGCCGTGAAAGACGAATATAAATACCACGAAGGCATAGGGCTGATTATCAAAGCCTACACCTTTGGCCTGATTGCCGACCTTTGGGGCGATGCTCCTTATACAGAGGCGTTGCGTGCAGAAGAAGGCCCGGCGTATTTTAAACCCGCGTTTGATAAGCAGCAGGATATTTACCACGGTATCCTGGCCGATCTTGAAACTGCCAACACACTTCTGGCGCAGGAAGGCAACCAGCCCGTCAACGCAACTCAGGATGTACTTTATGCAGGTAATGTGGCCAAATGGAGAAAGTTTGCCAACTCCCTGGCACTGCGCTATTATATGCGCTTGCAGGCCAAAGAACCCGAGTATGCCAAAGCGGGTGTTACTAAAATTGCTTCTGACCCGGCGAAGTATCCGTTGATTACCTCAGCCGAAGACGATGCCAATGTCGGCTACCCGGGAATAGCTTCTGCTGCATGGCCTACCAACATGGTGTATAATATTGCTCCTGACGGCGAATATATGCGCAGAAAACCGTGCTCCACACTAGTAGAGGTGCTTAAAAGTTTAAATGACCCGCGCATCGCCGTTTGGTTCGATAAAGTGCCGCAGCCGCTCGTGCTTGTAGCGGGCACAAACGTCAGCAGGGCCAGCGCCGATGGCAAAACATGGGAGATTTCGGCTGATATAGCCCAGGATTATGAAACAACCTATAACACGCCCATTAATTACAGCACCGATTACATTGGTATTCCTCCGGCAATAGGAGGGAATATGTTCTATAATCTTCAAATGGCAGGTGCAGTAGCAGGGCAGGGCCGCTACAACCCCCACATATCGCAAATAAACAGCATGTACAAAGATGCCACAGGCGATTTGTTGAAGATGCGCCTGATATCGGCAGCGGAAGTAAATTTCATTTTGGCTGAAGCGGCATCCTACTCGTGGATTTCCGGAGCAGAAACGTATTATAATAACGGTATTCGCGAATCGTTTAAGGCGTGGGGCGTGAGTGCTGGCTTTGACAATTACATTACCGGTGCACCTTACGATGGCCTTAAAAGCATCATCCAACAAAAATGGATAGCCAGTTGGAGCGCTGCATCCGAAGCATGGTTTGACTGGCGCAGAACAGGCTTGCCCGTATTGAAAGCCGGCCCTTCGGCCACAAGGGCAGCTTTACCGCTCCGTTTTTACTATAGCCTTAATGATGACCTGAACACCAACACCGATAATGCCAATGCGGCCATATCCAACCTCGTACGCACCTCATACGCGAGCAGCGACCCCACCAACAACAGCGCATGGTCAAAAACATGGCTGATTGAGGGAACAGGATTTCCGTATTGAGAAGACACAAACGTCTATTCCCGAACCTGAGGCAGTCTTATAAATGAGGCAGCCTCAGGTTTTTATTCTTAACGCATATAATATACGATTCACCTCTTTACGATGTATAATCCGCAAATTCTCCGCCCCTCTTTCCTGACCTGCGTTTTTTTTATCTTTTTTTCCGGTCAATCATTCCGTTGCTATTCCCAGATCGGCAAACGCCTCCCTTCCGAAAAAAAAGTCGTCCGCGATCCTGTCACGGGAGCAGAGCTTACCTTCCTCACCAGTAAACCCGGGGTGAAAGACTCCAAAATCTACCAGACGCATAACCAGTGGACTGCGGACGGCAAATGGCTGCTCTTCCGGTCCGACCGGCTGGGGAAAGAGGCGATCGCCGTTAACGAAGAAACCGGCGACATGGTCCAGGTGACGGAAGGCGGGTATGCGGGAGGATACCTGATCGTTTCCAGGAAAACGATGACGCTTTACGTAATGAGGCAGGCAGCACAAAATAAAGGGATGAATATCGTAAAGGTAGATCTCGAAACGCTCTTTAACGACAGCAAAAGCGGGAAACTGAAGCCCGAGAGCCACTACCAGAAAGTCTGCGGCACTATTCCGGCAGACTACGATGCCCATGGCGATATGGCCCTTGACGCCGACGAAAACTGGATTTACTTCAGGATCGGGAAGGAAAAAGCAGCTCAGTACCTTCCTGCCGGCACAAAAATCGAAAAGTCGTTCGGCCCCAGGAACCTGGGGGCAGGCCCCACCGGGATCGCCAGAATCAATATTAAAACCGGTGAGGTCGGACACGTCGTTTCCGTCCCTTTCCAGGTAGGACATATCCAGGCCAATTTCTGGGTACCGGGCGAGATCGTCTTTTGCTGGGAAACCGGCGGGAAGTCGCCGCAAAGGACCTGGACCGTGAAATCGGACGGTTCCGGCCTTCGCCCGCTTTATCCCGAAGCCGACTACGAATGGGTGACCCACGAAGCCATATTCTCGCCCGACGAAGTTGCATTTGCAGTTATGGGCGACAGGAAAGCAACCTACGACCCCACAAGCCGCACTTTCTCCGACGCTTCCGAATGGGGTCCGGCCGGGATCCGGATGAAGCCCTCAGGGTTGGGCGTCATCAATCTCCGGACAAATGAAATGGTGATTGCCGGGCAGGCGCCCAAAGGCGGAAGCTTCTGGCATGTGACGGGCTCGGCCGATGGAAAATGGCTTGCAGGCGACACTTTCGAAAGAAATGTTTACGTTATTAACCGTGAAAACAACCGGATGACGCTTCTTACCGCAGGACATAACCGGAAAGCGCCCGACCACGTTCATCCTTCCTTCAGCCCCGACGGCACACGGATACAGATACAGTCGTCGTTCCTGTCGGAAGACGGAAGCGCCATGCATATCTGTATCATCAGGCTTCCTGAGAATCTTTGACTACCAATCGTTAAACCATGAATCTTAACCTTAAGGCTAAAAAGCAAAATACGTACGACGCTATCGTAGTCGGCTCAGGCATAACCGGCGGATGGGCCGCCAAGGAGCTTACCGAAAAGGGCCTTCGCGTGCTCATGCTGGAAAGAGGCCCTGATGTCAAACATGTAGAAGGGTATACGACAGCCATGAAGGCCCCCTGGGAATTTCCACACAGGGAGCGCATTACTACGGAAATAAGAGAGCAGTACCCGGTACAGGCCCGGAAATATGCCCTTACCGAAGCTACTACCGGGCTAATGACACGTGATGTCCTGTATCCTTATATAGAAGAAAAACCATTTCAATGGACGCGCGCATTTGTGGTCGGCGGCCGGTCGCTGGTGTGGGGAAGACAAAGCTACAGGTGGAGCGACCTGGATTTTGAGGCCAACCTCAAAGACGGGCACGGGGTCGACTGGCCGATCAGGTACCGCGATATCTCACCCTGGTACGATTATGTCGAACGCTTCGCGGGGGTAAGCGGCTCGAAAGAGGGACTCCCGCAGCTTCCCGACGGCGAGTTTCAGCCACCCATGGACCTGACCTGCGTCGAAAAACACGTGCAGGCAGGCATCGACCGGCACTGGAAAGGGAAACGGAGGCTCATGATCGGAAGGGCCGCAAACCTCACCGCTCCGACTCCCGAGCAGGTGAAGCTCGGCAGAGCCTCCTGCCAGTTCAGGAATATGTGCTCCAGGGGATGCCCCTACGGCGCGTATTTCAGCACGCAGTCTGCCACTCTCCCCGCAGCCATGGCAACAGGCAACCTTACCCTGAGGCCCGATTCGCTGGTGCATGAAATCATCTACGACGAAGAAAAACAAAGGGCTTCCGGCGTGAAGGTCATAGACCAGCAAACCAGGGAAGAGCATACCTTTTATGCAAAGATCATTTTCCTCAATGCCTCAACTCTCGCTACCAATTTCCTTCTTTTAAACTCTGTCTCTTCCAGGTTCCCGGAGGGATTGGGGAACGACAGCGGCGCGCTCGGCAGATGCATAATGGACCACCACCAGCAGGCCGGCGCCAGGGGCACATTCGAAGGTTTTGAAGACAAATACTATTTCGGCCGGCGAGCCAGCGGAATCTATATTGCCCGGTACCGCAACTTCCGCGAGGAAGGCAACGGGTATGTCCGCGGCTTCGGATACCAGGGAGGCGGCTCAAGGAGCAACTGGCAGAGAGGCAACTCCCAAAAGGGCTTCGGAGCGGCATTCAAGAAAATGCTGACCAGGCCCGGCGACTGGACCATGAGCCTCAACGGCTACGGCGAATGCCTGCCCTATGAAGATAACCGGGTTTATCTCGACCGCTCCAAAACAGACCCCTGGGGCCTGCCGATGCTGGTTACAGACGCCGAATACAAGGAAAACGAAAAAGCCATGCGAAAAGAAATGATAGCCGATGCCGCCGAAATGCTCGAAGCCGCCGGGGCACGCAACATTTCGACGGTAGACGACATCAAATACATGGGCTTCTGTACACACGAGATGGGCGGCGTCAGGATGGGCAGGGAACCGAAAACCTCGATGCTCAATGAATGGAACCAACTTCACGCTGTCCCCAACGTCTTTGTCACCGACGGCGCATGTATGACCTCTTCAAGCTGCTCCAACCCGTCGCTGACCTACATGGCGCTTACTGCGCGCGCCGCTGATCATGCGGTAAAGGCGCTGAAAAAAAACAACCTGTAGAGACCGAGACCGACGGCCGTCGGTCTCTACCTACCGTACCGAAAACGTCCCTTCCCCTATCAGGAAACCTTCGCTATATAACTGGACCGCGTACGTACCCGCAGCAAAATCACCCGAACGGTCATATAATATGCTTACGTCCTGGTTATTATTGGTGTAGCTAACTTCCTTCGAGAAAGTATACTGGTGCGTTTCGCCATTGTACTGAAAAGTACCTGAGCCCGTCCCGGTATCGGAGATAGTAGCGCCGTTAGGGTCGAGTATACGCAGGTAAATCAGCTTGGTATTCTGCTCGGCAAGCGGGTTTTTCTCCAGCATAAAATCTACCCTGATCTTGTCAATCCGCCTGGAGCGCACCTTCTCTCCTTCCCTTACCTTTCCTTTGGAAGAAACCGCATAGGTCTTGACATTACGGGCTTTCAAAGCGGAAGCCAGGTGTACTTTTCCTTCAAGTTCCTCTGTTTTTGCCAAAGCTCCCGACAAAGATTCGGTTACCGTTTCCTTCTCTTTTGCAAGCGCCTCATTCACTGTCATCAGCTCTTCTTTTTCACTCAACAATTGCTGGTTTTCCTCCCTGAGCTGTGCAATCTCCTCATCCTTTTGCTTAAGAAATACCTCGTATTCTTTGATCTTGCCGGTAAGATTTGCATTCCCTTTGCGCAGGTTGACCCTGTCGGCCTCGAGTTGCTGCTTCATTTTTGTAAGTTCGGCAATGTCTCCGCCAAGACCTTCAACTTCAGCGATCCTGGCATCCAGCTCCCTCGAAATGCTGTCGAGCTTGACTTCCATAGAGGCCAGCTCTGCGACACGCTCCTGCAAATCGTGTGTCTGCATTGAGGTAACCTGTCGTTCCTGGTAATACAGGTATGCAAAAACTCCCGCCAGAATGGTCATAATAACCAATGCAGCCAAGACTCCGGTGTTGCTTCTTTGTTCCATAAGGTGTTTACATTTTTTATGAATACACCGTACAAAAACTATACCATTAGCCCCCGGAAGCAATCTACGACTGAAAATAAAATACCTTTTCCGGTCCGGGTTCACCCTCTGTCTCAGCTTATACCGCAGAATGTGGAAATATGTGGCGGCAGCTCTCCCCCGTCTTGAGACGGAGGGAGGGCGACATCCGGTCTTAGACCGGTAAACGGATATCAACAATCTGGTACGCCGGTCAGAGACCGGCCTTCGCTCTTCCACCGTCGGAGACGGGGAAGAGCGGAGCATGCAATTTTACTAAGTCTTTTGTATTTTTGCCCCTCAAGACGGAATGTAGGCCGTAAACAGTTATTACCAGAAGCAATACCGATGGGAAGAGCCTTCGAATATCGAAAAGCAAGAAAGTTTAAACGTTGGGGCCAGATGGCCAAAGTATTTACCCGTATTGGTAAAGATATAGTCCTGGCCATCAAAAACGGTACTGCCGATCCGTCTACCAACTCAAGGCTCAGGGCAGTGCTCCAGAACGCGAGAGCGGCCAATATGCCGAAAGAGAACGTGGAGCGCGCCATCAAAAGAGCCACGTCCAAAGACCAGGAAGATTATAAGGAAATGGTATACGAGGGATACGGGCCGCACGGTATTGCCATTCTCGTGGAAAGCACAACCGACAACCCGACCCGTACCGTGGCCAATGTGCGGAGTTACTTCAACAAGCTCGGCGGAAGCCTGGGAACCACCGGGATGCTCGATTTCATATTTGAACGCAAGTGCATTTTCAAAGTAAAAAACAACGGCGCAGAGCTGGAGGAGCTTGAGCTGGAACTCATCGACTTCGGTGCCGACGAGGTTTTCTTAGACGAGGAAAGCGAACTCGTATTCATCTATGGTGAATTCACCGCGTTCGGAGCCCTTCAGCACTACCTGGAAGAGCATCATTTTGAAATAGTGGAAGCAGACTTCGAAAGAATCCCGAACGATGTCAAAACCCTTACTCCCGAGCAGGCTGCCGAAGTGGAAAAGCTCATCGAAAGGATTGAGGAAGACGACGACGTGCAGCGGGTGTTCCACAATATGCAGTAGGCTTCGACAAACTCAGCCACCGGTAGCTGAGCCTGTTGAAGCTACTTATCCTTTACTTCTTCGTAATCGATGTATTCTCCGCCTTCGATGGAAGGAGAATTGTTCCCCGGTTGTGAATCTACATTGAGGCCTCCTCCTTTGCCCGGGTTTTTACGATAGGCGGAATTTGCCCTTTTCTGCTCCCGGACAAGCTGCCGCCCGACAAGCAGGTGAAATAGAAACCGGCGGAAAATCGGGACAAATATGATCAGGAAAAAGAATATAAGCAGGATATTGAAAAACAGCTTCATTGAATATTAGACTATATAAAAGTTCCTAAGCGACTATAAAGTAAACGAAAAAAAACCGGAAATATTCAATCCCGGTTATGAAAGGTCGAAAACAGGATTTTAACGGTCATTATCACGTAACAAGCCTGCAGGCGTAGCTACAGGTACTTGAAATAGCGGTCGTATTCGTCTGCTCCGAGAGAGGCGAGTATCCCTTTGGCCACGTGTCTGGCTTCTACGTTATGATCCTGGTCTTTCAGTATATAAAGGGCATGGGGAACCCGCAGGCTCGTCAGTCGCTCCGTCAGTAATGTCTGCTGTCGTATTGAAACTACATCATCTCTTAATCCATACAGAAGGATAGTCCTCGGAGAATCAACATTCGCCAGGTAAACGGGACTTGCCTTTATAAGCGAGTCTTTCCTGATATTGCTTTCCTTATACCCTGTAAGTTCCTTGATATTCCACCAAAGATCAGCCGACAATAACCGTGTGTCGCTCAACTCGGTAATTGAGCTCATCCCGATTACAGTATGGATCTTGGACTTCCCTACCGAATAAGCATATGAAAGTGCGAGGTGCGCCCCGGCGCTCGCTCCCATAATGGCAAACTTATCCGAACGGATATTGTACCTCGCCCGGTTTTGCCGCAGGTAATTTACACAGCTGTCCACGTCAGCCAACTGATATTCGTACAACGATCTTTTCTGGTCCGGGTTGACCAGCCTGTAATTGAGGTTGACGATCGTAAGATTCTTCCTTGCTTTTCTGAGCTCCGCAACCGAAGGATCCAGGAACCATTTATCGCCAAAAGTCCAGCCTCCACCGTGCAGCAGAATGACTACTTCTGACGGCTTGGAGTATGCGTTCTCCGGATAAAAGATATCAAAGTTCTGAAATTCACTCCGCCCGTAGAAGACATCTTTCTGCTCCTTATAACCGGTAATCGGCTCATTGACGCGCGATATGTAGTGATCCTTGTTCAGGTCATCCAGCGCATCGCACGACCATATGAAAATCAATGGGCAAAGCCACAACCAACTGTTCAGCTTCATCTTAAGATCTTGTCACTTAGACATACCCGAAGGGTTACCTTGCGCCCCTCTCTTGCGAAAAGGTATTAAGGAAGCAAATTTAGCATTCCCCGGCCTAAACCGGTCAGATTTTGATAAAAATCTTCCGTACGTACATCCAGCGCAGGATCAGCCACATCACCAACAACTGAAGGCCCCCGCTGACAAGATACTGGTAAGGCTCCCCGAACCAGTTGGCATACGACTTGCCGAAATGGATCTGGAAAGAACTGTCGATGAACCCGGGCAGGACTTCTGCCATCACATATGCAAAGATTGAATTCGCTCCTATAACCAGCAGGAAATAAAACGGTTTACGGATGTTCTTTATATCGGCCAGGTAGTAAAAACCGGCTAATATAAGGAAGCTCCAGCCGCCGCTGAACAATACCCATCCCGGGGTCCAGATACGCTTCACGATAGGGTTGATTCCCAGCCACGACAGCATGACCGACAAGCCCAGCATCACCAGGCCGGCCACGACAAGATCTCTCAGAAGTGACGGTTTCCTGTCACGCAGCCACTGCCCGGCAAAAAGTCCGAGGACCATCGTCGCCAGGGTAGGGATAAAGCTGAGGGTCGAGTAACCGCCGCGGTTAAACAGGAAGGGAGTTTCCCGGGGGAACAGGTTCATGAACCACCGGTCGAAAGCCCATGCCGGGTTTGTGTTCTTATTCCAATGGGCGGCAAATCCCCGCAGATGATGCTCCCAGTCGGCTGCTACTCCTGCCTGGCTCCAGTCAAAACCCGGTCCCGGCAGCGGATATACAGCAAACCAGAGCCAGTAGCCGGCCAGGATAGCCCCCAGGGCGCTCCACTGGACTTTCGGCTTCGCAAATCCGAGCGCAAACAGGAAGGGATAGCCAAGGCCTATCTGCGTAAGCGTATCTTCAAATGTAAAATTGGTCTGGGCACTATGCATGGAACGCAGGAATATCCCGAGGAAGATCAGTATCAGCGAACGCTTCAGGGTATGTACCCACAATGACCGCCTGCTCATTCCCTTGCTTGTCCGCGACATCAGTGAAAACGGCAGCGCCACCCCGACAAGAAACGAGAACGAAGGCTGGATCAGGTCATGGAGGGAACATCCGGTCCAGGGTACATGGCTCTGGTGAAAAGCCAGGAACTCCCAGAAAGAACTTCCGGGCAGCTCTTTGGAAACACGTCCCAGCCTGAGCACTTCCGCCATCATCAGGAACATGACAAATCCCCGGTATGCGTCTACCGATGCGACGCGCTGCGGTTGACCGGAAGCAGTATTTAAAGCCATAAAATGGAAGGGTACGGATTCACCGCCATTGAATAGGTTAAACTTTATAATTAATACCTGAAAGGAGGGATACGGGCCACCTATACTCTAAAAATGTTTTCACTGTTTAGCTGGCTCCTGAAGGCAAGGCTTAATAACTTTGTATTCTCAATAACCGTCAACACCTATTTTTATGGAATTAAGCCAGGGATACCAGCATGTTTTTTTTATCGGTATCGGCGGCATCGGCATGAGTGCAATCGCCAGGTGGTTTCATGTAAACGGCTACCATACAGGCGGTTATGACCGAACCTCTACTGCGCTTACTACTGCTTTAGAGAAAGAAGGCCTGGGTATCATCTTTGAAGATTCGGTCGGTTCCCTGCCCAAAGAGTTTACCAACCCCGAAAATACGCTGGTGGTCTTCACCCCCGCCATCCCGAAAGACAGCGAGCTACTTAGCTACTTCCGCTCCAACGGCTTCCCGGTAAAAAAAAGATCGGAGATCCTGGGCCTGCTCGCTTCACAGATGAAGACGGTCGCGATCGCCGGGACCCACGGAAAAACGACTACCTCCAGTATGACGGCGCATATCATCCGGTCGTCGGGGACCAACTGCGCGGCATTCCTGGGCGGAATTACCGTAAACTATAACAGCAATTTCCTTCTCAACGAGCCGGAAGAAGATATGAGCCGGGTTGTCTGTGTCGTGGAAGCCGACGAGTTCGACCGCTCTTTTCTTACACTCTTCCCGCATGTGGCGGTGGTTACTTCTACCGATGCCGACCACCTCGATATCTACGGAAACCACAATGAGCTACTGGCTTCGTTCCAGGGTTTTGCCGACCAGATCGACCGCGACGGTACGCTGTTCCTGAAAAATGGCCTGTCGCTCAGGGGGCCGGAGCACACCTTCGCCTACGGTCTCGGCGCAGGCGCCTACCGTGCCGAAAACATCCGGATTGAAAATGCCTGCTTTGTATTCGACATCCACGGTCCTGAGTTAAAGATCGAAGACATACACCTGCGGACTCCCGGCTTTCACAATGTGGAAAATGCGGTTGCCGCTTCCGCCGCTTCTCTTGCAGCAGGGCTCACCCCCGATCAGGTCAGGGAAGGGCTGAACACCTTCAAAGGGGTCAAAAGAAGGTTTGAGTATATCGCGGAAGGAGAAAGCACCTACATTGACGACTACGCCCACCACCCGTCAGAAATCACCGCATTCCTGACGTCGGTAAAGGCGTTGTATCCGGACCGGCCCCTGACCGCTGTTTTCCAGCCTCATCTTTTCACGCGGACCCGCGATTTCGCCGGGGAATTTGCCCAAAGCCTGGCGCTGGCCGATACGATTTACCTGCTTGACATATACCCTGCACGGGAACTGCCCATTGAAGGGGTCGACTCGGAAATGCTTCTGAAGATGATCCCCGCCGCCGACAAACACCTTATAACGAGAGAAGATCTGCTTGACCTGATCGCCGCTTCTCCTCCCCGTTTGCTGGTTACGATAGGAGCCGGGGACATCGATAAATTAGTTTCCCCGATAAAAACCATTTTGCAATCGTCTAATATTCCATAATTTATAAAGATTTATTAATATTACATCCATGTTAAAAAACGACGGATTTTGGCGGAAAGGGGCGAAACTCATCCTTGGGTGTGTGGTTTTCGCGCTTTGTGTGGGAATGGCAGAGAGAAAGCTTTTGTCGCAGCGCTGTGAGGAGGTCATCGTCAACTTCCCGGATACGGAAGCGGCCGCCTTTCTGTCGAAGGCAGATGTGCTGGAGCAGATCAACAAAGGGGGGCCTGTGCTGGGCAGGAAAATGGACCTGATCAACCTGGCGGAGATAGAAGAATCCGTAAAAGAAAACAGGTTTATCAAAAATTGCGAGGCAAAAAAAGACTTTTCCGGAAACCTGATCGTTGACATTGAACTCCATAGCCCCATAGCCAGGTGGGTCGACACACCCGGTCATTCCGGCGAATGGAAGAAGGCACGCGGCTTTTACATAAGCGAAGACGGACGTTACACACCATTATCCAACCGTTACTCTATGCACGTCCCGCTGGTAAGCGGAGAATATTTGCGAAAGCTCAACGGGCTGGACAACCCCAAAGGAAAGCCCTACCTCGACCTGATCAGTTACATTCAGGGGAACGATTTCTGGAAAGCCCAGATCAACCAGATCATGGTGGGTTCTGACGGCGAAGTGAGCTTCCTGACCACCCTCGGAGGACAGGTTGTTGAATTCGGCCCGCCTGTCAACATCGAACCGAAGCTGAGGAAACTGAAAATATTTTACGATAAAGTTTTATCCACCAACTGGAATTCCTATTCAAAAATTAACATAAAGTTTCAGGACCAGGTAGTTTGCGAATAAAAAAATAAACCATTATGAAGTTGAGCAATGTAATAGCGGGTATAGACCTGGGGAGCAGCAAAGTGTCTATCGTTGTGGCCCGGCCCGTTTCCGACTCCGTCGGGTATTCCCTTGAAATACTGGGATTTGGCACCAGTGATCTGCCCAGGGGAGCTGTCGTAAACGGATCGGTAGAAAATATAGTGCAGGTGGCCGAGGCGCTGGCTAAGGCGCTTCAGGACGTTTCCTCTGTAGCAAACTATCCGTTTGACACCGTTAATGTGAGCTTCGGGGGGATGAACGTCAAGGTCATCGAGCAGAAGGACGAAATCATCCGGCCGACGTCTTCGTCCGGAGAAGAAGTTACCGAAAACGATATCGCTCAGCTGATCAGTGAAGTAACCAGGGTAAGAAAACAGAAGGACAGCAATTACGACGTCATCCACGTGCTCCCCCGATATTTCATGGTAGATAACGTAGGGCATATCACCGAGCCTGTGGGCAGGCAGGGGATCAAGCTTGGCGGCGACTTCCTGGTGATCTCCGGCAACAGCCAGTCCCTTAAAAGAACCAGGAAAAGCCTTGAGACCGTGGAAAACAGCCTGAGAAGGGCCAATATTGTATATTCACCCATCGCTACCGGCCTTGCGGTTCTGACCGAAGAAGAGAAACATGCAGGAATAGCGCTGGTAGACATAGGGGAACAGACTACCGACGTGGTGATCTACCAGAACAATTTCATCCGCCATGTGGCGTCTTTCCCGATAGCAGGAAAAAACATTACCAACGATTTAAAAACAGGGTGTGGTATCCAGCTTTCCAATGCCGAGGATCTTAAATGCACGTTCGGCGCCGGGCTGGCTGAGAACGTTCCTTCCAATATCGAGATCTCGATCAATTACCTGTCCGGGCGACCACCGCGTAAAGTGCTGAAGAAAAACGTAGCGATGATTATCGAAGAGCGCCTGAAGGAAATTGCGGCCATGGTGTACGGCGAAATCAAGCATCACGGGCTGGAGGAAGAGCTGATCGGGGGCGTGGTTCTTACCGGCGGCACCTCGTCTATCACAGATATCGAGACGGTGTTCAGCCGTGTCATGGGCGGAATGAATGTGAGGGTTGGGCTACCCGAAGGGCTGAACCGCACTTCCAAGGCCGATATCGTAAGCTCGCTTTCCTATGCTTCCGCCGTGGGCCTGGCCTGGGCAAGCATCAAGCCGCTGGATGAAAGACTGGTGTCAAGAAAGCCTATCAAAATCCAGCCGGTAAGAGAGTTCTCCTCAAAAGAAGAAGGCTTCCAGTACAGGGGCGAGCGGGCTGCAGCAGACGAGCCTTCAAACAACGCCAGGCCGTCTACACCCCTGATCGATATCGGAGGGTGGCTCTCAAGTATTAAAAACACATTCATCAGCAACCGCGACCAGGTCAACGACGGAGGCTCCTACGGCGATGACGAAGAAAAATAAAGCACTAAAACCATGAGCTCTGAAGAATTCGACAATCTCTTTAACCAGGACTATATCATCAAGAATATCGTGAAAGAAGAAACCCATACACCAATTATAAAAGTAATTGGAGTCGGCGGCGGAGGTGGAAACGCCGTCAACTACATGTTCAGGAAAAAAATCAAAGACGTAGATTTCGTCATCACCAACACCGACCGCCAGGTATTGCTGGAGAGTCCTATCCCGGTAAAGATCCAGCTCGGAGCTACTCTCACCGGTGGTTTGGGAACAGGCATGGATGTTTCCTTTGGTAAAAGTGCTGCTCTCGAGAGCGAGGATGAAATCAAGGCGGTCCTCGGCGGCCCTACCAAAATGGTCTTTATCACGGCAGGTATGGGTGGGGGTACCGGTACCGGTGCGGCACCCGTTATAGCCGGTATCGCCAAGAGCATGGGGCTGCTGACGGTCTCTGTAGTGACGGCACCTTACTCATGGGAAGGCAGCCAGAAGCTCGACCAGGCCATGTCGGGTATTGCAGAGCTGCAGGCCAACAGCGATACTGTACTCGTCGTATTGAACGACAAGCTCGAAGAGCTCTACGAAGATCTGCCCCTCTCACGGGCCTTCGCACAGGCAGACGACATTCTGCTCAACGCTGTAAAGAGTATATCTGAAATCATCACTACCAGCGGCACCATCAACACCGACTTCCGCGATGTGGAGCGGGTTCTGAAGGGAGCGCGGCAATCAGTGATGGGCACATCGGAAGCGGAAGGCCCCGACAGGGCATTGACCGCTATCGAAAAAGCGCTCGACTCTCCCCTTCTCAATGACAGGGAAATATCGGGAGCCCAGGGTATCATTGTAACCATCGCTACTTCTTCGAAAAAAGAAGCAGTCGTAAGAGAACAAAGGGTTATTACGTCCTATGTTACTGAAAAAGTAAAAGGCAAGCATTCACTCTTCAAGCTCGGTACTATTACCGACGACAGCCTGGGCGACAGCCTCAGGGTGACCATCGTGGCCTCCGGCTTCGACAAGGGAGGTAAGCTTGAGATACCCGATATAGACAAGAACAAACAGGCAGATGAAAAGGAAACTCAGCCCGACCCTGTTGCCGAAACTTCTGCAAAACAGGCTGCGGCTCCAACCGGGGAAACGCTTTCCCCCGGGGTTGATTCTTCTGAAGTGAAGGGCAGCTTTGTCAAGGAAGAGGAATTTGAACTGGAAGGCACCCAAACCGGTCCTACGGTTATTGCTGTCGACGACTTCGATTCGAAAGTAGTCTATCCACCGTCGGATGATTACCTGAGGAAAACCATTTTTGTTGATCAGAACGCCAAAGACGGCTGGAATGAAGCCGAAGAACGGAGGCTGCAGGCCCTGTCCGACTGGTTCAAAAACAACCGGAACCCCAACTGGGGAGAATTCGAAACCCCGGCCTTCCGGCGCAACAACCTGGAGCTCTGGCAGCACCCCGACATACCAGCCAGCGAAATGGAAAAATATAACCTGAGCGATAAAAAAAGAGGAGCTTAAGCTCCTCTTTTTTTATTAAGAGGCGTAGCCTCGATATTAAATTGTAGCCCCGGATTTTAATCCGGGGACATATTAACACCCATTTTCAATGGCTTCCGCCTTCAAATATTACCTGGTTTTCAAACCTTACGGCATGCTCAGTCAATTCAGCAGGGAGGGGAATGCCCCTACGCTTGCCGATCTTGACTTCAGTTTTGAAAAGGATGTCTACCCCGTCGGGAGGCTCGATGCCGACAGCGAAGGCCTTCTGCTCCTGACCAACGACAACAGGTTGAAAACAAAGCTGCTCGATCCTAAAAACAAACATTGGCGTACTTACCATGTGCAGGTAGAAGGAGATATTACGGAAGAAGCCTGCATCGCCCTTTCCAATGGGGTCGATATTGCGATCAACGGGAAACCCTATCATACCAAACGGGCACGCGCCACCCCGATAGAGCCTCCGTCTCTCCCGGAAAGGACCCCGCCTATTCGTGTAAGGAAATCTGTCTCCGACTCCTGGCTCAGCCTGTCGCTCACCGAGGGGAAAAACCGGCAGGTAAGGCGTATGACGGCCGCAGTGGGATTTCCTACGCTACGGCTTGTGAGAGTCGCTATCGGGAACCTGCGGATGGATCACCTGAAACCGGGAGAAGTCGCAGAGCTCGATACGGGGGAAGTCGGCAGAATCCGCGGCCGGTAAAGCTGTACAAATTCGACGTTTATTCAAACCCACTGGTAAAACGACCCTCAACTATGCCTTCCCACTTTTTATTGTTAACCCTGGCTATATTATATACGCTAAATGCCTTTTCCCAGCCGGCTTCACGTCACCATCTCCGGTCGGACAGGCTGGCACATGCCTGGGATGAGGCCATCCCGCTAGGGAACGGGACGGTGGGAGCGCTGGTCTGGGAAAAGGAAAAAGTACTGCGGCTTTCCCTCGACCGGGCCGATATCTGGGACCTCCGGCCCATGAAAGGATTGCATCGCCCGGAATTTTCCTTTGAGTGGGTTCGTAGCAAAGTGCTGGAAAACGACTACAAGCCGGTCCAGGAAAACTTTGACGCCCCGTATGACCGCGAGCCTGCTCCTTCCAAAATCCCGGCAGGAGCCCTGGAGTTTAAGATCCCGGCTAATACAGCCGTTGCGTCAGCAGAGTTGATCCCGGAAAAAGCCCTGTGCCTGGTAAAATGGGATAATGGGATGACGCTCACGACATTTGTCCACGCTACGGAACCGGAAGGGTGGTTCAGGTTTGAAAATACGACTTCCGAAATATTACCCGATCTTATACCTCCGGCCTACCAGGGAAAGCCGGCGGAAGGCAGCCAACCCAATTCTCTCGTAGGCGATGACCTGGCCCGCCTGGGCTACAAGCCGGGATCGGTGCAAAAAAAAGCAGGCAGGATCACCTATGAGCAGGAAGGGTGGGGCGGCTTTATCTACCGGGTAGCCGTTAGTTGGAAAAGGATCAATAAAACAACGATAGAAGGGGTGTGGAGCATTTCCTCGCATTATCCCGGCCGGGACGTACAGGCGGCAGCCCATGAAACCGTGACGCAGGCCATGAAAACCGGCTTCAAACCCCGGTTCGAAAGCCATGAAACCTGGTGGAAATCGTTCTGGGCCAGATCCTCGATCCGTATACCCGACGAATTGCTGGAGAAACAGTGGTACCTGGAGCAGTATAAATTCGGATCGACGGCCAGGAAAAATGCCCCTCCTATCTCTTTACAGGCTGTATGGACGGCAGACAACGGGCGTATCCCGCCCTGGAAGGGCGACTTTCACCACGATCTGAATACGCAGCTGAGCTACTGGCCGGCCTATTCCGGTAATCACCTCGACGAAGCGCTGGGCTATCTCAATCACCTTGACGAAAACAAAGCCAACTACAAACGCTATACCCGGATGTATTTTGGCAAAGACGGCCTCAACGTACCGGGTGTGACCACCCTCGACGGTACCGAAATGGGGGGCTGGATCCAGTATTCGCTTTCCCCGACTGTATCCGCCTGGCTTGCCCAACACTATTATCTCCAGTGGAAATACGGCATGGACAGGGATTTTCTCAGTAAAAGGGCCTACCCGTGGTTCAGGGAAGTCTGTACATTCCTGGAGCACATTACAACCATAGACGAAAACGGCTTCCGGCAGCTTCCGCTGAGCTCGAGCCCCGAGATCAACGATAACAGGATCAACGCATGGTTTCTTAAAAACACCAACTACGATCTTTCGCTGATGAAGTTTGCTTTCGGAGCAGCCGCCGAGCTCGCCGGAGAGCTGGATATAAAAGAGGACTCGGCCAGGTGGAAGAAGGTTCTGGATGAATTCGGAGACTATTCGCTTACCGAAAAAAGTGAGCTGATGTTCGCGCCGGGTTTCCCCTACAACGAGTCCCACCGCCATTTCTCTCACCTGATGGCCATTCACCCGCTGGGCCTGATCAGGTGGGAGGACGGGGAAAAATCGCAGGCGATCATCAAAAATACGCTCGCGCAGATGGAAGCGGTAGGCCCCGACTACTGGTGCGGCTACTCCTATTCCTGGCTTGGCAATCTTTATGCACGCGCCAAAAACGGGCCCAAAGCCGCCGGAGCGCTCCGGATCTTTGCCGACGCATTCTGCCTTCCAAACAGCTTTCATGCCAACGGCGACCAGACAAAGTCGGGATACTCAAAATTCACCTACCGCCCTTTTACCCTGGAAGGAAACATGGCTTTCGCAGCCGGCATCCAGGAAATGCTGCTTCAAAGCTACGCCGGGTTTATTGAGATCATGCCCGCAGTGCCCGGAGAATGGAAGGATGTATCGTTTGAAAACCTGAGAGCGGAAGGGGCTTTCCTCGTCAGCGCGAAAAAAAAGAACGGCCGTGTTGAAGAAGTGAAAATATCAGCTGAAAAGGGTGGGGACACCAAGATTAAGCTTCCTTTTGAGCAATGGGAAATCATCGCCCGGAGCGGCGTGGAAACAGGAAAAACCAGTGACGGCATGTTGTCAGTCCGCTCGGCCCCCGGCGGATTCCTGGTGTTGAGAAATATTTTATAGTACCAAAATCAATGTGTTGCAATTGGTGTACTTTTGTTGTACACGACTTGAATAATAATACTTGTATGAGGTACTTAAATTTAATAAAAAATGTTGACAACTGGCCGTCCTATTTAACCTTCAAGATGGGGTTGAACAAGGCAGACCCTGTCGTCTTCAAACTGAAACAGTCTTCTGTCAGATTAAGTATGATCCCCTCCATGAAGCCTCTGTTCGGAGAGATTTTCATGAAAGAGGTGTACGGACCAGCACTTAAAAGCATTGCGCAGGAAAATCCGGTCATCATAGACGTAGGAGGAAACATGGGGTATTTCGCTTTATACTCCTTCTTCAGGAAACCCAAGGCAAAGATTTTCTCTTTCGAGCCGGTTCCCAGGAATTTCAGTTTTCTGACAAAGCATAAAGAGGCCCACCCTCACCTGGATTGGGAATTGTATAATACAGCAGTCTCGAGCCGGGAGGGCCTATTCGATTTTTATTATAATGACGAGTACTCCCCGGAAGGCGTCGATGTATCTGCCTCTCTTTTTCCTCCCGAAAGGATTTTTACGGTAGATACAAGCCACAAAAAAATAAGCGTCCCGGTTATCAATTTCGGGAAGTGGTTTGAAGAAAAAGGCATTTCCCGGTGCGACCTTTTGAAGCTGGACTGTGAAGGGGCTGAATACGATATAGTCTATTCGCTCCCCGATAAATATTTTCCGTCGATACGGTATATAGTGGCTGATGTACACAAGATGAGCAAGGAGAACGAGAATATTGATGCGCTTGCAGCCTTCCTGGAAAAGAAAGGCTATGCCGTCAATACCGTGAATAGTGAAATATTATATGCCGAATACCGCGGATCATTATAAGCCGTTTTCAAGCTAACATAAAACCATGCACCATAGTTTTCAGGCTTTCGTTTTCAGGATAGGGCGGTACTTACCTCTGACCGCGCTTGGCCTATGGCTTATGACAGGCTGCCAGGGCTCAAAGAAATTCGCTTCAGTTAAAAAGAAAGTCAACTGGGCTGAAATCGACACTTTCTTCACGCCGCCCCCGGAATTAGCCGGGAACTTAGGGAGCTTTCGTTCGCCTCTTGAATTCTACAACGGTGAAAAAGTCTCTTCCGCTAAAGAGTGGTTGCTGCGCCGAAAAGAGATCCTCGACAGGTGGAACAGCCTGATGGGCGAATGGCCGGAGCTTCTCACCAACCAGGATTTAAAGATCATCCGTTCCGAACAGAAAGAAAATTTTACCCAGCACACCGTCAGGTTCAAGTGGCTGCCCGATGAAGAAACCGAAGGCTACCTGCTGGTTCCGCTTGACCTTAAAAAGCCTGCTCCCGCCGTTATTACCGTATTTTACGAACCCGAAACTGCGATCGGCGGCGGCAGACCTCATCGAGATTTTGCCTACCAGTTGGCAAAGCGCGGCTTTATAACACTATCGCTGGGCACTAAAGAAACCACCAACAACCAGACCTATTCCCTTTATTATCCTTCCATCGAAAATGCGCAGGTACAGCCCCTTTCCATTCTCGCCTATGCTGCTGCCAACGCCTGGCATGCCCTGTCACGGCGCCCGGAAGTAGATCCTTCGAGGATCGGGATCACCGGGCACTCCTATGGCGGAAAGTGGGCGATGTTCGCCTCCTGCCTGTTTGACAAGTTTGCCTGCGCGGCCTGGTCCGATCCGGGTATTGTTTTCCAGAACGACCGCCCGAGCATCAATTACTGGGAACCGTGGTACCTGGGCTACCATTCGAAGCCATGGCGTAAAAGAGGACTTATTACACCCGAAAATCCTGCTTATGGCCTTTATCCCGAGCTTTTTAAACAGGGCTATAACCTCCAGGAGCTTCATGCACTGATGGCTCCACGCCCCTTCCTGGTTTCCGGCGGCTCGGAAGACCCCGTAACCCAATGGATCCCCCTTAACCACAGCCTCGCAGTAAACCGGCTCCTTGGGTTTGAAAAGCGGGTGGCGATGACCAACCGCCCTCTGCACGACCCCAACCCGGAGTCGAATGAGGTGCTCTATCGCTTTTTTGAGCTTTATTTGATGACCCCCAGGTAGCGTCCCATCCAATAAGGCAGCAGGAAGCTGTCGCCGGCGCTTTGCTCGGCCATCCCGTTCGATTTCCTGTCGAGGGTAAAAAGATTGCGGTTATGCTTGAGCTCCGGCCTTTCGTCGGGCGGGAGGATTTCGGCGGTAGTCTGTCCCCTGAAATTGGCGGCCACCGTGTCTATATCGCCGCGGTGGCTGTTTGCTACCGACCATTCGATCATATCAAGCGGGAATTCCTTTAGATGCCAGACCGATTCGTCGAGATCAAATTGCGTTGCGCCTGTCATGGCATAACAAAGGTTCCATAAGCTGTTCTTTTCGGGCCTCTCTACTTCCCAATGTTCCTTAATGGCCTGCCCGTATTTTTCGCGCAGCTCCGGCGTAAAGGCGTAGGGATAAAGGCACCAGTAGGCCAGGAAATACATCTCATCGTCGGAGTGGTTCCATCTCCGCGACAGCATAGCGGCCCAATCGTCCGATCCTTCCGGCGCTTTTCCTATTTCGGAAAAGGGCCGCAGAAGATTTTCCAGGTAACCATGCTTATCCATCAGCTCTTCCGCTTTCTCTTTGTACACGGGCTTGCCTGTAAAATGGTAGGCAGCCTGGAGAAAGCCGATAATATTGGAGGAATAGAGCTTCCTGTCGCCCACGCTAACCGGAAATCCATTGACATACTCCGGGTTCCATTTACCCCACAGCGTGGGCTTACCGTCAAAATCGATCAGGTACCAGTCGTTACGGATAATATTAGTCATAAGCCTGTCTATCAAACCGATAGCCCTGGCTTTGGTCTCGCCGTCGGTAAGCTCGGCCAGCATGGTCAGGCAAAACATCTGCCCTACCGTCTGGTCGCTGCTGGTGGTACCCTTCCAGTCCCAGGCAGAATCGGAAGCCTGCGTCCAGCCGCTGGGCTTCCCGTCGGCGCGCACAAAGGGATGGTAGCCGTGCCTTTCGAAGCTGCGGGCAAAATAGCCGTCCATTCCGGTTATCTCAAACAGCCTCTCCATTGCCTCAAACGACTCCATATAATTGCGCCTTGCCTCTTCGTCGCCCGTAACCTTGTACCTGAACAGCTGGCTTACCAGGTACATCGAAGTCCACAGGTTATCGCTTTCCCGCGGGCCCATCTCAAAAGTGGAGAGATCCCCGTTTTTGAGCGTTACCACATCGCAGTTAAACCCATAGCGGATATGCCGCTGCCTTACCTGGGCTTCATAGCGCAGGGCCTTCTCTTCCAGTGTCATGTACTCGAAGCGGATATCGCCCACACCTGCGCTCGTAAGCAGCATAACGCTGCCTTCCGGCCCGGCTGTCATGGCTCTTACCGTATTGGAAGGCAGCCACCTTTCGCCATAGTAGTAGTTAAACTTCCCGTCGTCCTTCAGCATAAAGGCACCCTGCTCCGAACCAAACCAGAGGTTTCCGTTTATTTTTGAAATGGCGGTGATATTGTTAACCGGGAGCTTGCTGAAAAGAGGGGTTGTCTGTTCAAAGGTAGCGGCATCCAGCACACAATAACCTTCCTTTGTACCGACGTAAATGCTTTTGTCATCGGCATCCAGGCAGGTCAGCCCGTCGTTGTTGAAAACCGTGGCAGCAGACGATTCCCCGGCCTTCAGGACGCTGATGGAATTACTGGTCAGGATCATAAACCGCTTCCCGTACCTGTCATATTCTATTTTTAGAACCGGGCTGCCCGAAGCCGTCGTTTCAGACACCAGCTGCTGCCCCCGGAACTGGCGGATACCGTGCCCGTCAGAAACCACAAACGCACTGTCTTCCCCCATGCATAACAGGCTGGCGCCCGCCATGCCATGCCGGTAATTCATTTTCCCTGCAAAGGCATTGCTGAATACCGCTTCGTTGTCCAGGAAGACCAGGTGCCCGTCGTACACGCTCATATCGCGAAGCGCCTTAGCAGCCATCGGGCGGTAAGACCGGTCGGGTTCGAGCTTACCCGGATACTGGAACCGGCCTGCGTGAAGACGGAATACCCCCTCCGAACCCAGCACAGTTGCTACACCGTTCCGGTCGACAAACAGCCGTTTCAGCACATCCGAAGAATCCCTGCTATAGTACCTGACGCTATAGTCCTGTAAAAACGGCTCATCCCGGTATACGGGCTGCCGGCTTTTCTGCTCCGAACAACCTGCAAGCCCGGACAGAACAAAAATGAATAATAACCTGTCGAATCGCATATGAATTTAAGGAAGGATAGCCACGGATAACCTGTTTCGGCATCTTTCTTAGTACGATCCTTTTTGCGATTAGTACCATCCTGCCGGCTACCGGGAAGCAGATGCTCCGTCAGTTCATATTTGCGGGATGGCATTTCAGCAGGTTGTCACCTATTATTTCTATGTTCTTATCGGAATAAGCCGAATCTATGGCCTCCACGATGTCGTCTATGTCAAATTTCCCCGTACGCCGCTGGTTATAGAAGGGTTTGGATTCCAGATCAAACACCGAATAATAATCGTCTATCCTGTGTTCCAGCACTTCATACGGACTTTTATAGTGCAGGCCGTCCGGAATACCATAATCTTCATGCAGGAACAGGTTGGGAATATGGAAAGCATCCGCCACGATGATGCCATGGACAGACGAAGACAATATCCTTTCACAAGAGGTGATCTCGGCTATTTTATCTTCTATCGTTTCATCCGGGTATAGTCGGGGATGCACGATCCTGACCGACGGAGGGTAAGTATGCCTGAAACAATCAAAGACATATTCATCCACGCTGTCGTCGATATAGTTCGATAAATGGGGGATGATGCCCAGTTCATATTTTTTCCCGGCTGCCGGCGGCACAAACCGGGAGATGAGCAACCCCGGATCGCCCAGCATACAGTCGTCTTTAATGAACCCCGACCTGTCGAGCACCTCCAGCGACAGCTGTCCCCTGACTGCCAGCACCTCGGGGCTGGTGGTCCCGAATTTCCCGCTATCAAACAGTTCACGGTCCATCCCGGTACCCCACACCCATAATTCACCATTTACAAACTCGTGCAGGATGGTGCCGACGGATACAAGTCTCGGGCTGTTGTCGTTAAAATTACTATGCTCTATAACATAGTCCGATCCGACAATCTCATTGTTAATATAGTATGACAGCTCGTCACCGAAGTTTTTGTTGACCTCTACTGTCGCCCAGGCCAGGGGCAGTCTTCCTTCCGTTGCTATTTCATCCAGGATACTCATACAGTAATTTTTTGAAATTAAACACTGATAACCAATTGTCTTTCAGGCAATCTCTGCAAAAGAGAATGCTACCGGGAGCTTTTCTGCGAAAATATCCCGGCATTTTAATTCACTTATAGGAGGAGTTGCTATGACGAAGAAGTTTCGTCTGCAATCCTTCCGGCAGGAACCCGGAAGGATAATGCGTTACCTCCGTGGCAACGCAAATCAGGACAAAATTAGGAAAATAATCGGGAACCCCCGAGCGTAGCCGAAGGGAAAAAATTAACTAACAAAATAGTTGACATACTAACTACTTAGTTTTATATTTATATCCAAATTGCAACCCGCCGGAAAGTATTGAATAAAAATCATTGAGAAAACAATATGGAAATAAGATCACTGACGCGTGCCGAAGAAGAAATTATGCTGATTCTCTGGGAGAAAGGAAAGGGATTTGTAAAGGATATCCTGGGAGAAATGCCCGAGCCTAAACCTGCCTATAACACCGTTTCCACTATCATCAGGATACTTGAAAAAAAAGGAGTAGTAGGATACAATGCTTACGGCAAGACCCACGAATACTATCCTCTCATTTCGAAGGAAGACTACAGAAAGCACGAGATGGAGCAACTAATGGGAACCTACTTTGAAAACTCGGTTTCCGAGCTGGTTTCTTTTTTTGTCAAAGACAAGAATATGAACACCCGGGAGCTTAATGAAATACTGGAAATCATAAACCGGAAAAAAGCAGACTAAGACGCTCTGTCGATTCCTTAAACCATTTACCGATCATGGACCTATTGATTTGGGCGGGGAAAGTAAGCCTTTACTGGCTCTTCCTCTATGGATGCTTCCATTTTTTCCTTAGAAAACTTACACATTTCCGGTGGAACAGGGCTTATTTGCTGGCAAGCCTGCTGCTACCGTTAGCCTTGCCGTTTATCCGTTTTCCGGAAGCCGCTACAACCACATTGGCGGCTTATGCCGGAAGCCTGGAACCATTCTATGTCGTACCTCAGCAGGCTTCCTCTTCTTTCAGTTGGCTGCAGATCCTGGGGATCCTGTACCTGGCGGGAGCCGTCTTCATGGCTGCCAGGTTTGCCTCC
Source organism: uncultured Cytophagales bacterium (assembly GCA_964559125.1). GTDB lineage: Bacteria > Bacteroidota > Bacteroidia > Cytophagales > Spirosomataceae > Ravibacter. The sequence continues at coordinate 3,163 of CAZLGW010000044.1, read as the reverse complement.
CTGCTTCTGACACTCCGGAAGCTGTGGCAACAGGCGACCCCGGTAGACCTGGAAGACGAGGTAAGACTCTATGTGTTCCCTGACGACCGGGTCAGGTCGTTCTCCTTCCTGAACAGGATCGCTGTCAGCAACTCCGACTACCGCGATCACTTTGATGCGATACTGAACCATGAGATGGTGCATGTCAGGCAAAGACATACCTTCGACATCCTGCTGATCGAAATCCTGCGCATTGTTTTCTGGTTTCACCCCGTACTGCCGTTGTATAAAAAGTCGCTCCAGGAGATTCACGAATACCTGGCCGACCAGACAACCCGCAACCGCGATTCGTATGCCGAATTCCTGATCGCCTACACATTCGGACAACCCCAACTTACCCTCGTCAACAACTTCTATAGCTCCTCACTCCTCAAACAGCGTATCCGGATGCTGTATAGCGATAAAAGCTCCCGCTGGAAGCTGGGTCTTTACGGCATTACCGGTATGCTCGCGCTGCTGCTGGTCATCGTAGTAGCGGCCTGCAGTGAGGAAGAAAAAGTGGAACAGCTGCAATTAACGCCAATTACGTCCATCTCCGAACCGGTGCCGGACAAGATCTTTACGGCGGTAGAAACCAATCCCCAATTCCCGGGTGGTGTAGAAGCCTTATATCAATACCTGGCTGACAATATAAAATATCCCGAAGTTGCCCGGAAGGCAAAAGTAGGCGGCAGGGTATTCCTCCAGTTTGTGGTGCGCACCGACGGCTCTGTCACCGATGTAATGGTGGTGAAGGGACTGGGATTCGGGTGCGACCAGGAGGCGATCAGGGTTGTCAAAAATATGCCTAAATGGAGTCCTGGCAAACAGCGGGACATCCCTGTAAACGTGCAATACGTGCTCCCTGTAGCCTTTGAACCGGAAGAAAAGCCCATTCTTAAAATCCAGCTTTCCGAACCCATTGCCGGTATAAATCCCGAAACAAAGCCGCTGATTCTAGTGGATGGAAAGGAGACTTCCGATCTGAGCGGGCAGAACGCCTCTGATATCGAAAGTGTATCTGTTCTTAAGAATGGAGAAGCTATTAAAGCGTATGGAGATAAAGGCAAAGACGGCGTGATCGAGATCACCACAAAGAAACAGCTTCCGAATTAGATCGTATGGAATTCCTGACCTACCTGGCCAAAGTAAGCCTTTTTACCATTCTTTTTTACGGCTTCTACGTGCTGCTGATCCGGCGTACTACTTTTTTCCGCCTCAACCGGGCTTATCTGATTTTGTCATTGATCCTGTCTTTTTTGCTTCCGCTTATAACCCTGGAAGAGCGCGTAAGTATCAAAGTGGAAGAGCAGGCGGCACAGGCCGATTTTGCAGGAGACAATGCGGCATATGATATCGCACCGGTCGATCTAGCCCCGGCGCCTGCCGGAAAAGATATGATAACCAGCCTGCTCCTGGCTGCCTACATTTGCGGAGCGCTGGTGTTCCTGGGAATGTTTTTATACAGGCTGTCCCTCGTCATACGGTTGGTCCGGTCCTATCCCGAAACTACTTACGACGACGACCTTCCGGTTGTAGTAATGACCGGCAGCCACCTCCGTACAGGTTCCTTTTCTTTTTTTAACCGGATATTTATCAGCCAGACTGATTTTGACCATCATTTCGACACGGTCTATAGCCATGAAAAAGCCCACGTAACCCAGCGCCACTCGCTTGATATCCTGCTCGTTGAGCTCTTCCGGGTGGTGTTCTGGTTCAATCCTGTGCTGCAGCTTTACAAACATTCGCTGCAGGAGGTACATGAATTCCTGGCCGATACTTCGGCAACCGATAAAGAGTCGTATGCCAGGTTCCTGGTTGCCTACGCGATGTCGGGAGACTACCCGCCGACTATCACCAATTCCTTTTTCAATTCCCTGAGCCTGAAAAAAAGGATAGAAATGTTGTATAAAAAGCCCGATCCGGGATACGCATTGACGCGCTACCTGCTCATTATTCCCATAGCGGCATTGCTGGTAACGCTAACGGCATCGCGTCATTATGTATATACTTACGAAAAGGAACCCCTGCCCCCTGTACCAAAAAGCGACAAGGTGATTTCGGAAAAGGCTACAGACACAGCTGACAATACTCCGAATTCTCCGGTCGAAAGTCTGCCGGCAGAAGCGCGGGTACCGGTATTGGTTACTTATGAAAGAGAATCCTCACCCACCACACAAAAAGATGACAGGGTGATTTCGGGGAGGGTAACAGACGCAGCCGACAATACCCCGTTACCGGGAGCTGCAGTCCTGGTCAAAGGCCTGACAGTCGGAACAACTACCGATTCCGACGGGTTCTATAGTCTGACCGTACCTTCCGGCTCCCATGAGCTATATGTTTCCTTTGTCGGATTCATTCCCCAATCCCTCACGCTCCGTGATAAGGACCGGATCGACATCGCCCTTTCAAGGAGTAGAAATCAGCTTGACGAATTAGTAGTAATAGGCTACGGACCAGTCAAAGGCACCAGGCAACAGGGAGACACAGTCCCCTCAAAGCCCACAGGCGAATTTCGTGTGGTGGAACAAATGCCCGAGTTCCCCGGCGGCATTGCGGAATTGCGCAGATACCTCTCCAAAAATATCCGCTATCCCGGTGAAGCAGCCCGGGCTAATATCCAGGGGAGAGTTTATGTATCGTTTATGATCAATAAGCTGGGGGACATCCGAAACCCCCGGGTATTGCAGGGACTTGGCCACGGTATCGATGAAGAAGCGCTGCGGATAGTGATCTCGATGCCCCGATGGACACCGGGCAAACAGAACGGCGCTCCGGTGGATGTCGAATATACGCTTCCAATCAATTTCAAGCTTGATCTTCCCGAAGAAAACAAACAAGGTTATGTACCTCAGCAGGGCACCATTATCCGCAACAGCGACGAAACAAGAAACACCGGCACCCGGATACAGATACGAGGCGCCGAAGCCCAATCGGTAGCGGGTCATTTGTTTTCTCCCTACGAACTTACCGAAATCATCGATCAGCCCCGTATGAAATTTCCGCGCGGCGAAGACGCACCTTTGTACCTGGTTGACGGAAAGGAGCTATACAGCCTGGACGGCCTGAAGCCGGATACGATAGCATCGCTCACCGTGCTAAAACGAGGGAATCTGGTCTCAGAATATGGTCCGCGCGCTAAAAA
>CAZLGW010000043.1:0-44690 GCA_964559125.1 uncultured Cytophagales bacterium | reverse complement strand
GCGACCTCGGGCAGCTCACCGCCGGGGTCAACGCGGCCAGCACGCAGCCGGGTTACTCCCCGGACGGGAACAACCCCTTCATGACCGCGGCGATCGAAGCCGCGACCCGGCCGCTGTTGCAGGGGCTGGAGGAAACCCTTACACGGTCCCTGCCGGGGCGCTTCACGTCCGCCGGGCAGTTCACGCAACCGCAGGGCAGCTCGGCGTTCGACCGGGCGGCCGCCATTGCGACCCGCGGCGTGGCGCAGGAGATCGGCGACATCAGCTCGCAAATCAGCTATCAGGGCTTCGAGGCCGAGCGGCAGCGGCAGTTCCAAGCCGAGGAAGGCGCGCGGCAGCGGGAGGCGGAAACCATCGCCGCCGAGCTGGAACGGCAGGGCCGCGCGCAGGAGGCGCATCAGGCCCGGCAGTTCGAGGGCTTCGCGCAGGAGCTGGCGCGGCGCGGCGAGTTCGAGGAAGCCGCCCGGATGCGGGAGAGCACCATGCTGGCAGCCGAATTGGAACGGCGCGGGCAGCACGAGGAAGCGGCCCGCGTGCGCGCGCAACAGGCGGCGCAGTTCCAGCAGCAGCAGCAGACCGAGCGCACCGGCCAGCAGATCACCGCGGCGCAGTCGATCCCGCAGATCACGCAGCAGGAGGTCAGCACCTTGGTGCAGAACCTGCAAGCGCAGGCCCTGCCGCGGCTCATTCAGGAGATGGGCATCGAGCGTGCCAACGCCGAGTTCAACAACCGGATGCAGCAGCTCCTGACCTTGCTTGGCATCACCGCAGACGTGACGGCCCCTACCACCGGACAGAACAGCTCGTCCAAGAGCCGGCAGATCGGCATCCCCGCCCCAGCTCCGATACCATAAGGACCGCCGCATATGGCAAATCCGTTCCAGACCCTCTTTTCGCCGTCGCGCGGCGGCGTCACCGGCGCGGTCGGCATGGCTCTCGGCCTGCCGAGCGACAGCCAGCGGCGCGGGCAGGCGCAGCACGCCGGGCTGGCGACCCTCCAGCAGTCCGTGCAACAGGCCGGCGACCCACAGCGCGGTCTGATGCAGTGGCTGTCCACCCCCGAGGGGATGGACTACTTCACGCAGGGCGGCGACCTCAACCAGATCACGCAGTACATGCAAATGGCGCACCCGCCGGCCCCTGAAACCCAATATTTCCAGAACAGCCCGGGCCAAGAGCTTCTGGCCGTCACCCCGGACGGGCAGGCGTCGGCGCTGCACCGCACTCCGACCACCGAGGAACAGACCTTCGCCGGGTTGGCGGGGATCTCCATGCTTCCGCAGGAAGACTTGGCGATGATCGCGGCCGCCCAGTTGGAAGACAACGCCAACGGCAACACCGTGGCCGCCGAGCGCGCGGCGCGGGCGTTGCTCCGTATGGGCAAGATTGACGAGGAACAGGCTGCCCTGTTCGGCGGCGGCGCCTTCCAGATCGCGGAACGCTGGAACGGCGATCAGTATGTCATCAACATGATTACCGGGGAAGAAATCAACCTAGGCGTTCCGGGGCGGGACGGCGCGCCCGAAACCGGGCTGCCCGAGCCGGCAGCCGAACGCGCGCCGGGCCTGTATATCGAAGGGATCGAAGACCCCTCCGAGATCGTCTACGGCGTCGGCACGACGGCGAGCATGCTGGTGCGCCTTGGGCAGATCGGCGGCGAGTTCGACCCGAACCTTGCCGCCACCCGGCATCGGCAGTATCAGCAGGGGATCGAGCAGATCCGCCACCGCCTGCGCGGCCTTCGCCACGACGGCCGCCTTGCCCGCGATGCGGACACCGTCGAGGCAATCCTTGACACCCAGCGGTCCAGCACCCCGGCCCAGATGGTCAACAACCTGATCGGCATTCACGACGTCCTCGACCGGGCCGAGGCTGACGCCGTGTCCACCATGGCCGCGAACAGCGGCGCATCGCGGGCGCAGCGGCTGGAGGCCGAAAGCGAGCTGCGCGCGTATCAGGCCCTGCGCATGGACATGCCGACCCGGGAACAGCTCCGCGAGCGGCTGCGCATTGTCATGACCGAGCCGGGTCCGGCGGTGACCGCGATCCAGCAAGCCCCCGCCGTGCTCGGCGAGGCGCTGGACCGGATCTTCGGCAGCGGGTCGGTTCCTGCGATCCCCGGCCAGCCGGCAACACCCGCCGATCCCGCGGCCCCGCCGCTCCCGGCACCCGGCGCAGCACCTGCCGCCCCAACCGCGCAGCAGTCCGGGCAGTCCGGGGCGCCACCGACCTTCGCGACCGAAGACGCGGCGCGTGCCGCCATCAGCGCCGGGCAGCTACAGCCGGGTGATACGTTCTATCTGAATGGACAGCTCCGGGTGTACCAGAATGCCCAATAAGCGTTTAAACGACGAACAGCAGCAGCCCGTCCCTTTCGTTCTCGATCTGCCTGCGGGCGGTGTCGTCGGCCAACCACCGGCCGCCGCTCCAGCTCCCGCAGCTCCACCGGTCGGCGCGCTCCTGCCGCCGAGCCCGGATGGTTCCGTGCAGCCGCCCGACGAGCCGGTGCCGTTCACGTTGGACGGCGCGCCCAGCGTGCCGGCAACGCCGACCACCCCGGACTACTCGTTTCTCGGCACCCGGCGCGACGAGATGACCGGCACGGCGCAGGCCATGCTGGACCCGCTGTTCAGCATCGCGCAGGGCTTCAACTCGGCGCTGGCGGAAACCGCGGGCGGCGTCGTGGACTTCCTTGTTGTCGGCCCGGCGCTGGAGCTGGCCGCCTTGGCTGATCCCGACTTCGACTTGGCCGACACATGGGCGCGCGAAGGCGGCATGACCGAGGCGCTGAAAACCGGCATGGAGCGCATGGGCATGCCGACCGAGGCGCTGGACAACATGGCCTATCGGATGGGCAAGCCGGTGGTGGATGCCCTTATCGCCTTCACGGCCATGTACGGAGCAGGCGGCCTGATGGGCGCGGTCCCCGGGGCAACTACGGTTCCGGCCGCAACCGGTACGGGCCGGTTCGCGCAGGCGGTCGGCAGCGCGCCCCGTGAAGTGCTGGCGGCCGTCCGCTCGCAGCCGGGGCTGGCCCTCGGCACCGAGGTGGCGGCCAGCATGGGCGCGCAGGCGGGCGACGAGAAGATCGGCGGCCCGCTCGGCGGGATGGTCGGGGCGATGGTTGCCGGCGCTGGTCCCAGCGTGTCGCTGACCCGGCAGACCGCCCGCGTTGCCGGCGGCGCGACTGGCGGCTTGATTGGCGGCGGCGCGGGGCTCATGGCTGGCGGCGGCGGGGGCTTCGCGCTCGGAACCGCGGTGGGGGCGACGGCCGGTGCGCGGGTCGGCCGCCGGCTGGCCGAGCGCGTTCTTGACCCGGAGATCCCGACCTATGCACGCCGCGGCTGGGATACGCTGCGGCGCGGTGTGACCGGCGAACAGCGGCCCGCGCAGCCGCGACCGCTCCGTGACAGCCCCGACCCGGTCGAGGCCAAGACGTGGGCCGAGGAAGCCGTCAAGGGCGACATCGAGCGCGCCAACGCCGACCTCCGGCGGCGCATGGCGGACATGGCGGGCCACACTACGGGCGACACAACCGCATCGGCCGAACGCCTGTGGCGTGCGGCGCGCGGCGCATACAAGGCCGCGCAGGCAAACGCGCAGCCGCTGTGGAATGCGGTCGACAAGCGGCAGCCAGTTGCCGAGCCGCATCGGCTGTTCGCATATGTCAACAGTGTTCGTTTAAACACGCGGCCGTCAGGGCAGGACCAGCTTCCGGGCGACGTGTTGAAGACGGTCAAGGAGCTGCGGGCAGCGGAGGCCAAGAACCCCGGGTCCACCACAGTCGAGGATCTGCTTAACGTCCACTCGACCATTCAAGCGCGGCTCCGTGAGGGCGTTGACAACGGCAGCCTGCGGCGTAACTACGTCAGGATCGACCAAGCCTTGATGAACGCGCTGGAAAACACCGACCGATCGGGGAACATGCAACGGGCCTTGGCGTATACACGCTGGACGCACAACACGTTCACAAGGGGCGCGCTCGGCCAGTTCGTGGGGCTGTCCCGCCGTAACCCGGACTTCCTCGCGGAGCCTGCACGCGCCGCCATGGCGGTACTTCGCAGCGAGCGTGGCGGCCGCCAGCTTGCCGATGCTGCGCAGGAGCTGGCACGGCCGGCACTGGTACAGCGCGCCAGCGCGTTTGCGCGCGAGCACATCGGCAGCTTGACCAATGTCCCAGCCGAGGATATGACCCCGGCCGCGAAGAAGGCCCTCCAGTGGGCGAACAGCCCGCAGGCCGAGCGGTTCATCCGTAATTTCGAGAAGCAATGGCCGGGCTACGAGCATGATCGCCGCAGCCTGAATATCGCCATGCAGCGCGAGCGGGAGATACAGGAAAGCGCCTTCACGGCGTTTGCCGGCGAAGACAGCCAGCGCGCCGTGGCGTCGTTGTTCAGCGGATCAAACCGGATTGCCCGGGTGCGACAGATTATGGACGGCATGACCCGCGAGAATGCGCCGCCGGAAGCCGCGCAAGGGCTCCGCAATGGTGTGATCGACTACCTCTATCAGCAGTCCGGGGGTTCGCCAAAGCGCATGGCGCAGATGCTCGACGCGGCCGATTATGGTGACATCACGACCGAAGTGCTGGGGTACGCCGGCACCAAGCACCTGCGCCGCATCCTGACCGACGCCTCTCGGATCGAGGGCGGTGTGGCGGAACGGGCATATCGCGGCATTATGGAAAAGTTCGGCCGGATCAGCGGCGCGCAGGGAGCCAAGGACGTCGGACTTACCGCGCTGCAATCGCAGTCGATCGGCGCGGGGTTCATCGGCGGCGCAATGCGGTTTCTGGTGGGGCACCCGCCGGCCAACGTCATGCTGTCGAAGATGCTCACCGACGCGCGTTATGACAAGTACATCAGGCGGCGCATGCCGGAAAACCTGCGCGAGCTGCGCGCCGAGGGCGACTATATCCGCAGCATGATCACCGGAACGGTCGGCGCGGACGTCGCGTTCGAGTACGCGACCCAGCAGATATTGCAGGAGGGCGGGGAAGATGAAAATCCCAGAACTGAATGACGCCGAGCGGCTGTCGGTCGACGTGACCAGCGTGGGGGTCCTGATCGGGGCGCTGGCGCAGTGGTTGCCGCCGGCAGCGGCCGCCCTCACCCTGATCTGGACCATGCTGCGCATCGCTGAAACGCAGGTGTTCGCCTATGCGTGGGCGCGGGTTTTCGGCCGGCGGCCGCCGTGGCTCAAGGATTGACCCCCCGGCCGGATCGGGGTATAATCTCCGTCTTCCAGCCAGCCAGCAAACAGGAGATCATCATGGGCTTCAAGCTTAGCGGGAACTTCGCGCGCCATGCCGCGTCCGTCGTCGGTGCCGTCTTCGTCACCCTCGGCGTCCTCTCGGCCGAGGAGGGCGCGGCCATCGTGGACAGCGTCGAGGTCATCCTCGGCGCGATCGGCGTCCTTGCCGGCATCGGGGGCAGCCTGTATGTCACCCTCCGCGGTGACCGCGGCTAAGGCGTAAAACGCCGACGCCGATTGCAGAAGGGGGCTTTCCAGCCCCCTTTTTCGTGCCCCGGACGCCCAGCTCATCAGAAGTCCTCCCCTTCGTCGTGGGCCGTGGTCAGGCCCTCCAGTTCCGTGTCAAGGATCGCGATCAGCATCTCCAGCGGGATCGTCTCGGCCGCCCGCGCCCGGTTGATCAGCCGTAGCAGCGCAGCCTGAAATTCGGTTTCGTCCATCTCACTTGTTCCTCTCGTGCAGCCAGCCCTGCACATTGAACAGGATAGCGCAGGCGGCTTCGTCCGCGGCTTCCAGCTCGCCGTTTTCGGCAAACTCCCAGAAGTCCATGACGTGACGGATCAGGCTCTCCTTGTAGCTGTCCAGCGGGATGCCCTTCTTCCAGTTCCCCGCGTCCCGCAGGGTGCCGTCCGGCTGGAGGCGGTGGTGGTGCATATAAAGGGCGAACCGCCGCAGTGCGACCGGCGAGAGGAAGCCGTCGTATGCCAGCTTGTTGTCGTTGCTGTCGCGGGTCGCCCCGGTGTCAAAGGTCCGCATAAGGGGTATCCTCCTTGAAAACGGCGTAGGTGCCTCGACCGAAGTCGTCTACCGTCTGGGTCACGACATAACCCGGAGCGACAACGGGATCGCCGTGGGGCGGAATAGTCGCGATCAGGGTATACCCCGGACGCGGCGGCGGGTCGGCGCGTTTAAACCACCGGAACATCACAGATCCTCCAAGAGCGGCGGCAGGTCGGCCGCGCGGTCAAACACAAACGAGAAGTCCACAACCCGAACAGGCTCCCGCCGCCCGGCCTTGTGCCACCACTGGATTTCGTGCTGCACGCCGCGGCTGGCGCTCCATCCCGGCAGGGCATGCACCCACAGTGCCTCCGCGACTTCAAGGAGCACAATGTCATGCGCCATCCACCACGCATGCTCTTGCTTGGCCGCCTGCGGGGTGTACTCGATCAGGCCGGCGCTATGGACGATCGGCGAGAAGACCGTGAAACCGCGCTTCCACAATGCGTAGGTCAGCTTCGCGGTTATCCTGACCCGGTACTCCACCACATGCGGGTCGAGGTCCGTGTAGGGAGAAGCGAGGTAGATCACTGGGTGGCCCTCCACTTGCGATAGTGCGTCACGATCTCGTCCAGCTCGTCGGTCACCAGCGTGGCGTACCGGTACATCACGTCCCAGCGGTCCTCCTTGCCGGACAGCAAGATATACCCGGGCTTGCCCTCGCCGATCATCACGCCGAGTTCGAGGTGGCCGCTGCGGCCGGTGGGGTTGACCAGCAGCGCGGCGTGGCTGATGCGCTGGTGATCGCGGTCGAAGTCAAAGACCGTGCGCGCATGCGGCAATTCCAGCGCCACCCGGTAGCTGGTGCCGAGCGCCGTCTCGTAGTCGCGCCACCGGTCGTCGGCCTCCGGGCCGGCGGCGAACCATTCCGAGAAGGGGACCAGCCCGGCATATGCCAGCCGGCGGTGGATCGCCGGGATCTCCGGGTTCCGCAGCGAGCCGATGATGTAGAAGTCATAAAGGGGGGCCATGATTGCGCCGTCATCCTTTCCGTCATGCGGGACGTAGCGCCCCGGTTCCCTGTCCTTGTGAATGTCGATCTCGGGGATCTGCGGGTTGTCGTCCTCCCACAGCCGGTTCATCGGATCAACTCCCGAAAGCGGGTAATCTCGCCGTCTTCGCGATCAAGCACGATCGCGGTCAGGGAGCGACCATAGGCGCGTCCCATACTGCGGTTAAACGCATCGCGCGCGGTGACGGCTTGGAATATCTCCCAGATCGCCCCGCCGTGCTCGTCGGCACTCGGCCCGGTGACCCGCTTGTGCGAGTGCCCGAGGTAGGCGTAGCGGTGCCGCGTCCCGCCCCAGATCACCGGCGCGACACTCGCCATGACCCCCGGCATCATCTTGGCGCTGATCTTGTCGCCGTGGCTGGCGGCCAGCATCGTTGCGCCCCACTGGAAGAACCACAGGTTCCCCGGCGTGCGGTCGACCTCCACCCGCGCTTCGTTGACATACCGGTGCGTCATGGCGAGCGTGAGCGCCGCGCTCACATGCGGGTCGTGGTTGCCGGGCAGCACCCGCACCACGACACGGGGATACTTCTGGCGCAGCAGGTCGATCACCCATGCCAGCAGCTCCGCACCCGCGTGCAGCACCTTGTCATAGCGGCTGTCCACGTCCATGTGGTTGCCGCTCTTGAACGTGGTTGCCTCCGAGTTGTCCGCATGGAAGAAGTCGCCCAGCACCAGCACGATAGCCGTGTCGGTCTCCGGCGTGACCTGCGCCAGCAGCCCGATGGTCCGCTTCACCTGTTCCGTCGCGATGCGAATATCGTAATTCTCGCCGGTCTCCTTGGCCCAGCTATACTGCCCAAGGTGGACGTCGGGGATCGGGAAGACCACCAGCCGCGGGTCCGGGCCGTCCTCGCGCGGGACCGGCGCTGGCAGGGGCTCGGCCGGCGGGACGTCCTCCAGCGCGGACAGAATGGCGTCCACAGCCTGCCGCACCTGCTCCAGCTCCGGGTGCCGGTGCTGCCACTCCATGCGGGTGCCGTCCTCGGAAACCAGCGAGGTGACCTTGCCCAGCAGATAGCCCTCCGGCAACGGCTGACCCAGCGTGGCCTCCGTCAATCCGCGTTTAACCGCGCGGTCGATCTGCTCCCGCAACGTGGTGCGGCTGATGCCCAACTGCGCGGCCGCCTGCCGCTGGCCCAGCTCGCGCGCCAGATTGTAGCGCGCCAGAAGCTCGTCGTCCGACAGCTTCCGGTTCGGCGGTACTCTTTCCGTCATACGTCGATCTCCGTTATTCCGTCCGGGTTTGCAGCAGACTTGTGCCCCCAGTTCTGGCCGACCGCCGCCTCAACGTCGATCGTCGTTCGACGTACTACACCGCGCGGGTCGGCAATGTCAATAGGCACGCGCATCAGCGCGGCCGCGCGCTGCACAAGGTCCGTGCGCCCCTTCGGCACCTGAAACAACAGCGCGTCGTGGATCTGCGCCAGCATGACCAGATCGCCGCCATTCTCGACGTCCAGCTCGCGCCAGACGCGCCATGCCGCAATGTTGATGATGTGGGCCAGCAGCCCCTGCGGGAAGAACGCCAACCCCTGCTTCCGCGTGTGCTCGTCCCATGGGCGACCGAACAGCCGGACGGTGATCCCCAGCGGGTTGACCAGCGGTTCCTGATTACGCACCTTCTCGGCGACGTCGTCCTGCCAGAGCCGGATCATCGGGAAGGCGCGGAAGTACCGCTGTTGCCCGTCCTGCGCCGCTTTCAGCGGCATGCGCTTCTGGATCGACATACCGAACGCGGTCAGCCCGAGGTTACTGCCGTGCGCGATCGCCTTCGACTGAAAGCGGTAATCATGCCCCGGCCGGTCGTCATACGGCGGATAATGGTTCTTCGCCACCCACTTGTCGCTCTTGCCGTCCTGATCCCACGGCAGCTCCGGCCAGACCATCTTGGTCACGATGGTGTGAACGTCGCCCTCCCGGTGCGCTGTAATGTAGCCTTCGTCGCCGGAGAGATGAGCGACAAGATTGCTCTCCCCCTGCTTGTAGTCCATATAAGCCAGATCATAACCGGGGTCGGCCTCGAAGATGTACCGGAACCGCTCACTGATATTCTGCGCGTTGCCTCCGTACCCGAAACTGTCGGAGTGCGATGCCCAGCGCCCGGTCCATGCGGTCCCGATGGAAAACGTGCTCTTGTACCGCCAATCGGGGCTCGGGGTGAACGACAGGAAACCGCGCTGCTTCGCACGGTCGGCGTGCTCCAGCAGGGCTTCGATCACCCGCACGCCGGTGCCCTTGGCCTTGCCTACCAGCCGGCCCAGTGCTTCCTTGTCGGCCGTAATGTTCTTGTCCTTGCCGCGCTGTTTCGGGAGCCGCATCAGGTCATACAGCAGATGCTGCTTCTGCACCGGGCTCCCGGCGTTGAACGGCGAGCGGCGGAACCGGCTGGTGCCGCAGGAAACGCATGTACGCTCCGGGCTGTCTGGCACGCCGCGCTCCCATGTGTGCTTGCCGTCCTTGCGGGTGGACAGCTTGCAGGCGCCGGTCTCCTTTTCCAGCCCGTCCCAGAGTTCCACGATCTCCGGCAGCGCGGCGATCTCCCGCTCGATTTCCGCGACCGCCGCCTCGGCTTCCCGCAGCGCGTCGGCCAGCTTCACCCGGTTGACCTTGATCCCCCGGCGTGACATGGCAATGGCCGGCGCTTGTGTCGCCAGCTCGAAGTTGTATGTCCGCTCGGTGGTCGCGTCCATGCGATCCAGCAGCACGTCCGCCACCTGTCTTGTGGCGATCACGTCAAGCGCGTTGTACAACCACTTCTTGACCTGCCCGTTCGGCTCCGACCGCGCCGTTCGCAGAGAGTACAGTTTCGCCATATCAAAGCCCCTGCGCTATCAGGAGCCCCACGGCGATCCCGAGTAAAAAGATGATCCCCGTCGCAGCCAGTTCAGGCATCGCGCTTGTCCCTTTCAGCTACGCCGCCCCACGTTTTCCAGACGCCGATATTGGTATATGTCGCCGCCATGAATTCCAGTGACTTCGGCAATTCAGGGAACAGCGCGTGGTGCATCAGCCTTGTGTCGTGCCGGTAGTTGACCACCGGCATATTGTAGTGGTCCACCAGCCACTGAATGTCGTAGATGCCGTTCTGCATCAGTTTCGGCACCGGACTGCCGAGGATTTCCCGCAGCGCCTTCCAGACCCGCAGTTCGAGGGCCGCGGTGCGCCAGTAGCTCCGGCTCGGCTTGCGGGTGTCGATCAGCGGGATATTCAGGGCGCGGTCGCGCGTCGGCGCAAAGCCGATATTGGTCATCATGCCCCAGCCGGTTTCGATGTCCACAGACAGCAGATCCGCGGCAAGGCACTCGTACACGAACGCCTCGACGTCGTCCACAGTCGGTTCGATCAGGAGCTGCATCCGCGCGTGCCGCAGCTTGCGGCCGATCTTGGCTTCCGCGGCGGCTTTGGACAGGTCGCCGATCAGCACCGGCAGCATCTTCCACTGCTTGATGACGGCCGCCGGATGCAGGCTCGGAACGATCTTCCGCGCCGTGCCATCAACTTCGGTGATGCTGGCGGTCCCGCGATAGGACATGATCGCCGTTTCGCCGGTCAGCGCCCAGAGTGCGGTGCCGCCAAGCGGGACGATCACCGCGGGGTCGGCCTCGTTGATCTCCGCGGTTAAACGCGCCAGCGCCTCCGCGCGGATCTCGGGGTCGCGCATCCAGCCCGACACGTCGTTGCCCGGCGCCTGCCGGTCGAACACGTTGGTGATATACAGTTCGGCACGCTCGATATTCGCCGTCCGCAGCGCGCCGTTAAGCACGCGGCCGCTCGGGCCGACGAACGGCCGCCGCAGCGCGGCTTCCTCGTCGCTCGGCGCCTCGCCGATCAGCATGATCTGCGGCCGAAACTCCGGCCATCCTCGCGGCTTGTCGGGCTGTACGTTCACGGGCGGTCCTCCTGTTGAAGAAACCCCGGGTGGTTGGGGGCCACCCGGGGGCTAGTGTGCGGCTACTGTCGCGCGGCCGTGCTCACACTATTCCTCGACAGGCGAAAACCGCACGGGCCGGTTCTCGTACTGCGTCTCGCCGTTGCGCTGGTAGGACGCCTGATTGAGATGGGCGATCACCTCGGCGCCCCGGAACGCCTTGAAGCTGTCGCCGATCGCCTGCCCGGCCGTGTCGATGCCGCACTTGGAGAGGATGCCCCGCACCTCCTCCCAGCTCCGCGGCCCCTCGATGTAGACCTGCTTGGTCACCTCGTTGGCGCTGGGGTCGTAGTCGGCGCCCAGCTCGGCGAGGTCGTCCTCATCGACGCTCACCGGCTCCTTGACGGAGAAGAAGAAGATCACCCGGGGGGTCTGCCCTTCCTCGCGCGGCTTCATGACGACCACGTTGCGGCCCGCCAGCAGCCAGTCGCCCTCGGGCAGCAGCGCCGCCTGCGGGAGATCGTCCCACTGGGTGTTGAGAATGTCGTCATAGTCGATCTCGTTCGCCATTGCGGCTTCTCCTTGCGATGCGGCAGCGCCGCGGTTATTCAAAACCCGGGGCCTTATGGCCCATGGCCTTGAAAATTTCCGCCATCCCGGTGTCAACCGGGTAGTACGGTTTCGCCCCCCGGAGGGGGAGCTTGACATCGACCGGCAGATCCGACACGGTACGGATGATCCGGGTATCCTTGCCGACCAGTTTCGCCCGCTCGACCAGCAGCAGGGTCGGCAGCTTGCCGGCGATGTCGTTGCTGTTATTCTTGGTCACGCCCTTCGGCAGCAGCTTGGTCGGCACCAGATCCAGCTCGATCGCCTCCAGCTTGGCGTCACGCACCGGCTTGTTGTCGGACTTGGCGTCGTCCATGGTGATGACGTCCTGCGGCCCGTAGAGGAACAGGTGGGCCAGCACGATCAGGTGGTAATTCCGGTCGTCGCGTTTCAGCACGTCGAGCGTCCACATGGCCCGCGTCACCGCGTCCTGATAAACTCCCGGTGTCAGGTTGGACGGCGTCTTGTTATTCATCTTCATGGACAGGCGCAACGCCGCCTCGCCGAGCCCGGTCATGCTGTCGATGACCACCACGGTATCCGGCCCCCAGTCGGCGCTCTTGCCGAGGTTGACCGCCTCGCCGTCCTCGTCGGTGTACTTCCACTCTTTCAGCAGCTCCAACGTGCGGTTAAACGCGGTGGGGATGCCCTGCGGCTGGATCTTGTCGCCGTCCGTGCTGATCTTGTCTTGCAGGGTCACGATGTCCAGATTGACCATCGCCCGCGGGTCGACGTACTCCAGCAACGGATCATAGTTGCCCTCATAGTCGATCATGCGGACCTTGTACCCCGCATTCAGCAGTGACGCCAGCGCGCCGGTCTTGCCGGCGCCGGGGTATCCCGCCAGTATGCCGCGGAATGACTTACCCTTGGCCTTGATCTTGTCGGCGCGCATGGCGATCTCCTTGCTGCGGTTGCCGGAAGCTAGTGCAAAGTCGGCGCGCTGTCAAGCGGTTTGGGGTCCTCCTCGACGCGCGCCGCCCTCGCCTTGATCGCGTCCTTGATCGTGGCGACGTCCTCGATCCGCGTGGTCCCCGCAGCCAGATCCAGCGCCGCGAGAATGTAGAGTTCATAGACGAGATGGTAGAAGGTCGCCAGCAGCCGCTCGGGCGCGCCGGGCTGTGCCATGGTGTCCTGAATGTACTTCTCCGCACCCGACGCGATCCCGGCAAGGTGGCGCTCGGTCAGGGTCGCCCCCGTCCGCTTGTCGGCATACGCGACGTCATCGGTAAACTGAAACGGCATGATTGTTCTCCTTGGGGTGTGTTGTGTGGTGGTCAGGCGGTGCAGTCAGGCGGTGTCGTTCATCACCATTCGGTCTCCCAGTAGATAAACCCTGTGTGGGGGAAGCGGGCTGCGTGCCTCGGATGGTGGCTCACGCCGATATTCGTAATCCTCAGCCCCTGCCCCGACAGCCAGTTGACCCAGCGGAGAATGGTCCCTTGCGGCTCGGCCGCCTGAAAATGATACGTTGGTCCCTTCATGGCGCCAGCTCGTCCTCCAGATAGTTGATCACATAGTCCAGCAGCTCGCGGCGGCGTTTGCCATACTCGCCTTCCCACAAGCCGCCCCCCGCGAAGGCGATCTTATAGGCCGCCATCGGGCTCACCCCGCCGCACCAAGGCACCGGCGCGGCGCGGTCCCCGCTAAAGGGGGGCCACGTTTCCGCGATGTCCCGAAAGCGCGCCGCGCCCCGAACGCCGCGTATTCCCGCACAAATGCCTCCGACCAGCCGGTCGTGGTCGCCCGCCGCGATCGCCGCGCGCAGCTCCTCTAGGTCGGACAGCAGCAAGATGTCAGTGTCCCGTGCCGTGGTTTCCTCCATCATGATCAAGTCCTCGGTTTCAGGGGGTTCCACCGCTCGCGGCGCTGATAGTTCGCCGCGAGCCAGCGCGGGCGATCCTGCGGCGCACTGGCGCAGACGCCCTTGAATTCGCAAAGCCAACAGGACCGCTTGTTCATCGGCCAGTAACCAGCCGTCGCATACTCCTCGGCCTGCTTGATCCAGTACTGCAAGTCCTGAAAGTGCTCCTCCCGGGTCTCCTCCCGCTTGAAGTAGGTGTGGCGCCCGAATGCCGCACCGCCGACAGTGATTTGCAGCGCGTCCACGGTGATCCCCGAGATTGGCAGATCCGGCAGCAGCAGCGACGTCATCAGGTCGTAGGTGTCGAACTGGGTGTCCACCAGATAGCCGTCGAAGAACCGCTGGCCGAGCGTCTTGGTGGTGGTCTTGTTGTCCACCGGGGTCAGCGGGCCGTCCTTGCCGAGCTGGCCAATGTAGTCGATATGGCCCGTCAGCAGGTACTGCTCACCGGTCTCGGCATAGAGGTCCAGCGGGATGACCACCGACAGCTCGACCGCCGGGGTGCCGTCCGCGAACACATAGGGTTTCAGCCCCTCGTCCAGATCCTCCGGCTGATCCAGCACATACCAGACCAGCAGGCGGACCAGCCCCATGCGGTGTTTGGCCTTGTCCCCCGGGACGTAGTGGGTGTCGATCTCGACCGGGCTCCCGCAGTGTCCGCAGAGGTCCGGGGCCGGCATCGGCATCAACACGCCGACCTTGGTAAATGGGCATTTCGCCCGATTGCCCTTGTCGTTCTTGTACGGCTCCGAGCCGGTGCAGCGCCAGAATTCCTCGAAATGCCCGCCCCACTGTGATGCCGGGGTGTCGGCCGTCGCCGGTGTATAGGTCTCCACCAGCATCGCCCGCAGCGCCGGCAGCAGCGCATCCACCCGGGACAGCCCTTGCAGCCGCCCCTTCTGGTAGGTTTCCAGCGCCGATGCAATGAACCTGCCGAAGTCCAGATTCACCTGCCCGGACGCGCTCCACCCTTCCAGCATGTTCATCTGATAATGGCGCGCACAGAATTGCAGCGCCTTAAGGCTCGTGCTGTCCCATGCGAGCTGAATGTTCGGGTTGATCGCGGAGAAACTGGCGTTCGGTACGGCGGGTTCGGTGGTCATCGGTGCGGGTTTCCTTGTTTAACCACTCTGCCCCGGCGTGCAAGGCAGAGCGGTGTCATGGTTGGGTTAGGCCCGTTCGTCCTGCGGCAGTTTCAGGTCTTCCAGCGCGTTAACCACGTCCTGCGGCAGTTTCCGCTCCTCCAGCGCGTAGGCCCGAGCCTGATCGAAGACCTCGACAAGAGCCGCCCGCAGATTATCGGTCGCATTGTCGGCGTGCGGGTTCTTCTGCGCCAGCGTGCCGACCTGCGCCGCCGCGGCCGTCAGTGCGACAAACATACCCAGCGGGTTGAAGTCAAGTGCCTCGCCCGCGGCGACCATCAGCGCGCCGACGATCTCGGTCGGCAGGTCGACATACGGGCCGTCGCGGTCGGTGTCGCCGGTCGTGTCCGACGCCTCGGTCACGGTCTCGGTCACGGGCTCCTCCTCGATCTCGTAGTCGTAGTCCTCGGTATAGGGGTTACGTCCGCACATGGGCAATCCTTTCAGGTGGTGGGTTTGGGGTTGTTCAGCAGGGTGTCGAGGGCGGTGGACCCGCCGCCGACTGTCGCTTCTACAAGGATCTCCTCGACAATCGGCCCGATCGCGGCCGCAGTCTGATCCAGAAACACCTTGACGTCGTCGTCCTTGACAGTGTCGGCGACAACGCGGACAATCCGGGCCGCCGCCTCGTCACCGATCCGCAGTGCGAAGACCCGCGCGGCCAGCAGCAGATGGGCCAGCGCGCGCACGTCATCGCCGGCCGCCAGACGCGCATGCACGGACAGGGCCGCCACGGTGTCCTCGGGCAGTACCGCCAGAAGCGGCGGGGTGTCGTCGTTCTGGTCTGTCATCAGTTCTTCGCCTCGATGAACTGTGCGCGCCGGGACCGCTCCAGCTCGATCAGCTCACGGATCTGGTCGTCGGTCAGTTCGGCCGGGTTGCCGGTGTAGACGGACAGCTCGGCCGCCTTGGTCATCTGCTCGACCAGCTCGTGCGCTGTCTCCGGTTCGGCGGGAACGGGGTTGTCCGTCACTGGGGGCCTCCTGTCGGTTGTGCGCTTGTCGCGCGGCGAAAATCGAACGTCGAGCCCGCCACATATCGCGGTTCCGGCCGCCTGTCAAGCGGTTTTGCACCCGACGTCCGGCGCGCGCTTGCGCCCTCCCGCCAGATATGGTATGGTCGGCCTATGAGCACGCCGAGTTCCCGCACCAGTTTCGCCGATTTCCGCCGCAAGTTTCATGCGGACCTGCGCAACCCCGGCCCGACGCACCCGGCGCTCGTCGGCAACACGGCGCTCGCCGCAGCGCGCGGCGCGGTTAAACGCACGGCCGACGCTCCCGTCGATCCCGACGCCAAAACCCCTTGACAACACCGCGGCGCTGCGGTAATGGCGAGCTTCCCGTCGCAGGAGCTTGCCATGGCAACCGTCCATACGCCGCCAACACATCACATCTTCGTCGGCGCTGACAGCCCGCGGCTCCTGCAACGGCGGTTCGGCTCGGGCTGGCGCGGCATCTCGGTACGCCGCGGCCGCAAGTGGGCGTACCTGTCCCGCTACGGCAAGCAGGTTCGCATCACGCTTGCCGAGCTTGACGCCATGCACCCGATCCCTCTGATACAGGAGTAATCGCAGGTTCCCGCAGCCTGCCCCGCAGTGAGTAGCACTTTGCCTTCGGAAAAATCGGAGTTCTACCTATGGTTCGCCATTATCCTTACCAGCATCTTGCTCGCCTGCCTCTGAATACATGGGGGGCCTTTTGTGTGTGGCCCGGCTGTGAATGGGGGTGGATGGTATGAGCGAGAAAATCGCGCAGTTGATCGTCGTCGGCGCAGGTCCGGCCGGTCTCGCAGCGGCCGCAACCGCCGCCAGTGAGGGCATAGATACTGTCCTCATAGAACGGTCCAATTTTCTCGGGGGACAGCAGCGCCACAGCCGCATCCTGCGAAATTACCCCGGCATCTGGCGCTGCACCGGCTCGGAGCTGGTGAAGGAAATGGCCGCGCAGTGTGATGCCTTCGGCGTCCGGATGCGCGTTGGCTATGACGTGCACCGGGCCGGCGGCAGCCTGTCGACCGCGCGCGCTGCGGTGTGGGCTAAAGGCGAGGATATTTGGACGGCCGATGCGGTCATCCTCGCCCACGGCATGCAGCAGCCGCGCCAGTTCGGCTCCCTTCCGAATGTCGCCTATGGGCTCAATACATCACCGCTTGCCTACGGCGCCAAGGCCGTTGTCGTCGGCGGCGGTAATAGTGCCGGACAAGCGGCCCTTTGGTTGTCGCGATTTACGTGGTTTGTCACGATAATCACCCCGCACCCGCTCAAGGATACCATGTCGGCTTTTCTTCGGGAGGAGATCGACGCAAGCGAACATGTCTGGCCTGTTTACGGCCGCGTCAAGCACATTGAGCCGGCCGGGGAGTCCGTGCGCTTGATCCTCCGCGACCGGCCCGTGCCGGTCAAGGCGGACCATGTGTCGGTATTTACCGGCGCAGTGCCGTCACGGATCTCCGGCCCCGAAATCGACCGGCGCGGGTTTGTCGTGACGCGCGCGGAAAACCGCGTGCAGACTTCGGAGGAGCGAGTATTCGCTATCGGCGACGTCCGCGCCGGGTCTATTCGTCGGGTCGCCGCATGTGTCGGTGACGCGGTCGATGCGGTGCAGCAGGCGATGGAACTGATCCCATGACGCCAACCCGGGAATTTTTTGCCGAGCGGTCGCGGATCTTGATGCAGCTCCTTGGCTCGGTGACGGCGCTCGGCCAGCAGGCAGCCATGGCGGAACTGGGTATCAGCCCCGGCGACTGGATCGTGTCGGGCAACCGCTATGGCGTGGTGTTCGGTGTCCGTCACTGGGCTGCGGATAAGCCGGAGCCCCGCGTGCACCCGGTCTATGGCGATGGCCACCGCGCACGCCCCAAGTGGCGGGAGGAATTTTTCTTGAATGGCGCGCCGTGGGAGATCGTGCACCCACCTGCCGGCGCGGTTCTGCACCCCAGCACCCCGAAATCGTTTAAACACGGAGCCGCCTGATGCCTGACACTGTCACAACCACCCGCGCCGCCGACTGGCGAGTGTTTCTCTATGCCGGCGTAAGCATCGCGCTCCCGCGCGACATCGCCGACGCGCAGCACCTCGTCCCAGAGCGCGCGTTGACCTTCTGGCAGCACCGCGCGGCGGTTGCCGCGGTGTTGCAACGATGATAATCTGATCGTCTGATAATCTAACACTTGACTTCAAAGGCAATCAAGGTTATCAGGTTATCACCCTTTTTCGGAGAACCGCCATGAACAGTCTTGACATCATCCGCCGCCTGCACGCCGGTGAAGAACTGAATATCCGCGATGGTCGCGTGGTCGATCCCTCGCACCCGGTGACGCCGGCCGACCTGCCGAGCCACTACGGCACCCCCGCCAGCGCCCGCAAGCCGGTACACGGCGGTTACCCGGACGCCCCGTTCGGCACGGATAAGCCCATGACGCTCGCCGAGCGGCTGGACTCGGCCGCAACGTCGCTGTCCGCGCTGCTGTACATCAGGGATGGGAACGGCATCGGCCTCGGGCACACCGCGGCGATTTCCCTGATCGTCCTGCTTCGTGACGCGCGCAAGGCATTGCAGGACTGACACTCACCCACAGCGTTTAAACAAGGAACCACCACCATGAGAGATGCAATTCGCCGTGTCACCGACGCGCTGCGCTTGACGGTAGCCACTGCCTTCGTGGTGCTGATCGCGGCCGTCGTGCTGTCCGTCATCGCTGGCGTTGCCCGCGGACAGGACGCGCAGACCTGCGCGCCCTATGAGCGGGTCGCCGACTATCTGCGCGGCCAGTGGGGTGAGCAGGAACTGGCGTTCTTCCTTTCCGGCGACATGCTGTCCGCCTTCGCCGTCTGGGGCGCGGCCGATCAATCGACGTGGTCGATCGTCGTCGTGGACCTCCAGCGCGACTGCGCGACCATCGTCGGCGACGGCATGGTCTGGGCGCCCGGCCCCGGCGTCACCATCACCCTGCCACCCCTCGGAGATCCCGCGTGATGTATGGCGCGGCGCATCCCTTGTTCGACCCGGCGCCGCTTGCCGTATTCGCCGCGGACCATCCGACACCGGTGTTTAAACGCGCGACCCGCCGCCTGATCGACCTATCGGCGGGTCATGGCCAGTGGCGCGGCGAGCACGATCCCTTTGTTTTTTGCTGCCGGCAAGACGACTTCGGCCATTTTCTGGATCTCCTCGGCAGCCAAATCAGTGTGTTGCTATTAAGCCGCACCATGTCGGCTTACACGACACACCGCCACGATTACACCACCATTGCGCGTTGGGCGCGGGTGCAGTGGCTTAACCCCCCGGACAGTGCATGTCGCGCGTTGTCCGATCACATCGAAGACCTCGGCGTATGGGATGCCGGGGTTACGTTCACCCGCGAGGATTATACCTATCTCGGCAAACCCGGCTTGCCCGGTTGCCGGTTTACCTGCACCCCGGACGAATTCCTTCTTGACAACCCGCCCGGACGCTGATACACCCCGCACCACTCGCCGGCCTGTCCGCCGGCCCCTATCAGGAGTTACCACCATGGCGACGACCCCGATCACCACCACCGCGCCCGACACCCCGGTCGGCGATTACGGCATCAATGCCCGCGTCGTGGACGGCAACCTGGTGCTGACCATCCCGCTGGACCGCACCCGGGGACGGACCTCGGCGTCGGGCAAGATGCTGCTGACCGCGTCGAGCGGCGGCTTTACCTCGATCCCCGGCACGGACGGGCTCAAGCTCAATTTGTCCGCCGGCTTCGCTGCGGCCAAGTAGCGCGTCCCGCGCCTTCCTGATCCTCCCAACTGGCCCCGCTTCGGCGGGGCTTTTTTTTTCTCGACACCCGCCGCACCGGGTGCTAGTCTGGGGATGCCAGTACAGGAGGACCGGCCATGATCGTGACCACAGAGGACCGCGCCTTGATCGCGCGGCTGCTTGCGGGCGGCGCATCCGCTGTCGACGTCGACGGCCCGCGCGCGGCGCTGGACGCTATCCCGCACAGTGCGGCCGGCCCGCGCCGCATCGCTGCCGAACGGTGGGCCGGTGCAGTCGCGCTGCGCGCGCGTTTAAACGGCTTGTCGCGCGCTTTCGAGGCCGCCAGTCAAACCTCAACCCCGCTCCGGCTGCCGGAGCCGGTGCGCGCATAGGGAGATCCGCCATGACCACCACCGCGCCCCGCATGCAGACTGTCGCCCCGCCGAGCCGGTGGACGCATCCCGTAATCCGCGCCGAGTACTCCGGCGCAATGGCGTACAAGCAAGCCGGACGCCTCACGATCCCGGCCGGCATGACTAAAGCCGAGCGGGACGCCTACACCCGCGGTTACTACCGCGCGCAGGGATACGCGGGCGGATCGTGACCGCCGCGACGAAAACCGATTGACAACCATCCGGGGCCGGCAGTAATGTCGGCCCTAGGCATATCAGGAGGCTCAACCATGTGGATCGTCGAGATTGGCAACCCCCGCACCGGAGAGCGCGCCAGCGCCATGGCCGCTGAGGTAGATGACGCATGGGAGGTACTGCTGCGGCATCCGACCATGTGGAACACGATTGACCGCATTATGATGGGCGATTGTTTCGACCATGCGGCCGACAGCCTTGCAGACTTCCCGGTTAGCTCTATCACGGTTGAGATGGTCTGGGGCGGGCCATGGGTGCGCGTTTATCACCCTGCTGTTTCGGAGGATCAGCCATGACCGCCACCCCGATCCCGTTCCCCGGCACTTATTGCCGGCTTGGCGTGCATGCGCTCGCGGGTAATCTGGCCATGTTACGAGCGGCACGCGGCAAGATAGCCGAACAGCACCGCCGCGACCCCGCCATGCGCCAAGCGCGGCATGTGTTCTTCCGCGCGATGCTGCACCACCATGCGCACGCGGCCTCGCTTTACCTGTATGTGCAGACCGGTGCGGTTGCGCGGTAACCGCGTTTAAACACGGTTGACACTGGCGCGGGCGGGTGTATACTCGCCCGCAGTCGTTAGGAGGATCAGCCATGACCACTACCACCACCATGACGCATGAAGCCTATGTGCACGCGGTTGCGCGCATCGCCATTGCGCGGTTGACCGATCCCGCCGAGCGGGATCTTGCGCAGTCTGCCAAGATCATTTATGGCGTTGGCGAGGTCGGCGTGCGCGGGGTAACCTATTTTATCGGCTGGAAAGCCTGCAAGCCCGGCCAGTCGTGCAACCATGACCACGGCCAGACGGCCGCACAACGTCCGCTGATCGAGATTGGCGCACGGCATCAGGAAGATTGGGTGCAGCTTGCCGGCACGACCATCCATGAAATTGCCCACGTGGTCGCCGGTCTGCAAGCCGCGCACGGACCATTGTGGAAAGCCGCGTGCGAGCGTTTGGGTTTGCGGCGGGTGCTCGCGGGCGGGACCAACTATGTCCGCGCGCACTTTGCGCCCGACATTCGCCATGCTATCGCCGCACTGCCGATCCCAGATGACGGCCAGCCGGGTTTCGGTAACGATTACCGCGGTGCGCGCGGGGGCAAGCCGCGCGGTTGTTCGTTCGGTGTCGGGTCTCGCGGTGGCAAGTCTCGCGGTGCCGGCTCCGGTTCGCGCTTGCGCAAATTCGTCTGCGACTGCGATCCGCCGTTGATCATCCGCGCATCCCGTGATGACGCGGCATGCACCTGCACAATCTGCGGTGCCGATTATCACGCCCCGGAGGACTGACCATGTTTAGCTTCGCCGCACTGGTAACGGCCGCGTCCTTCGCCGCGGCCGCTCTTGGTCTGCCCGTCCCCGCAACTCTGCCGGTGATCGAGTACCGCACGCCGTGCGAGGTGCAACGGGCGGTGCAGCCCGGGCACGACTGCCGGGTGATTACCGCTTATGCGGCATATCTGCCCGGCGATGCGGTGCTGTTGCTGCCGCTCGGATTCGACTGGCGGGATCTGCATTCACAGTCGATTGTGGTGCACGAGCTTGCGCACCATGTGCAGCGTGAGGCCGGCCGCATGCGCGGCATGGCGCTGCTCTGCCCGGGGTATCTAGAAGGCCCCGCCTTCACGGTGCAGGACGCATGGTTGCGCGCGCACGGGTCCAGCCTCGCCGCGCACGGATGGCCGGTCGACTGGATCGTGCGGATTTCGCAGTGCGCGGGTTATGGCGATTAGCGCGGCGGAGCGCACGCCACGGCGCCGCAAAGGTGCTCGGCTATGGCACCCCTAGCGCGCATCAGCATCCCGGCTCCACGGCCCCCGTTGACTAGCCGTGTACACGTCTTTAGGATGCTACGCATCCATAAGGAGGATCTGCCATGACCATCTGCCGCGAGTGTGGCGCGCCTTGCTCCAAGCGGGGCGCGTCCTTCTGCCGGCCGTCATGCCGCGCGGCATGGCACAACCGCCGCAAGTCGCGCGGGGCGGAACTGTATGACTTAGTTATGGCCATGCGGTATGACCGCACCGGCGCGAGCGCGGCCAACGCCATGACGGTCCTTAGCAACCTCGCGCGCGCCTACCATGACGCTGACGCGGCCGCACGCGGGGGCCGGCCGTCATGGGATCTCGCGGAGGCACTGGCGCGCCTGCCGGCCGGATACAGCACCGCCGGGGACGGCCGCTAGGCCGTGCTCCGCCGCGTGCCGTGAGGGCGCAGTGAGGGCGAAGACCGCCCTAGCGGGCAAGCCCCGCCCGCGCATCAGCCTGACACATACTGTCGAGTGTCGAGCACCTAACCTCGTTTAACCGCTCGACACTGCATCGCCGTTCCCGCGCGCGCAGTCCGTCCGCTGGACGCCCGCACCGCCAGTCGTGCGCCCGCGCAGTCCGCGCCGCACCGCGCAGTCCGCAGTCAAACGTATGTCAGTGCCGGCACGCCCGCCTCGCCCGCCGCGCAGTCAAACGTATGCAACAGCCGCGCGCCCGGTCTGCGGTCAAACGTATGCAACAGCCACCCCCGGGTTCCCCCCACGGGGGTCCGCTGGCCGGGGCGGTGGCTTTGGGTCCCAGCCTGTGTGCTAGGTCTCGACGCTGGATGCGTGTACACGGCGCGCAGAGGGGTCCGGCAGGGGATCTGCGCTGGCGAGGCTTGTGCCGCAGGGGCACTTCGCCCTGTCCCCCCTGCGGCTGCGGCGCTGCGCCGTGCTGCCCGGCCCGGGGGTCCCCCAGCGCGCATTTTCGTTGATAACCTGATCATCTGATAATCTAGCGTGCTAGACCGTAAGTTTGTTCTCCTTTTACCCCTAAGACTATCACATTATCAAGTTTATCAAGCAAGCGCCTGCCCGCAGCGCACCACGCAGGAAAACAAGCACTTACCGACAGCGCGCGGTCAGCCTATCACCGCAAGCTGATAACCTTATCACCGCGCCGCCGCCCGAACTACGGGCACGCGCCCTTGATCGCCTTTCGTTGCAAGCTTGATCACCTGATCACCTTTCATCGCTTGACAGCGGTGCGGGCTGCGGCTAAACTCCTCCTCGCGCCAACACCGCCACCACGGAGCACCAACAGCATGCCCGCACCCGCAAAGCCCCGCACCGGGCTGCCGCTGACGAACAAGAGGAGCTTCCCCAAGTTGATCACGCTGGACACGATCACCGAACGGCAGATCCGCTGGATGTGGTTCCCCTACATCCCCTACGGCGCGGCGACCATGATCTTCGGCCCGGGCGGCGTCGGCAAGTCGCACCTGACCTGCGACCTTGCGGCGCGCATCACGACGGGGACGCCGTTCCCCTATACGGACACTCCGGCGAAGAACCTCCAGCCGCGGCCGGTGCTGATGATGTCCGCCGAGGACGAGCCGGACGCGGTGATGGTCCCGCGGTTGCGGCGGGCCGGAGCGGACCTCTCGCTGATCGCGATCCCCGAGACCCTGTTCACCCTTGACGGCGACGGCCTGAAAGGCGTCGAGCACTACATACGGGAGCTGCGGCCGGCGCTGGCCGTCGTGGACCCAGTGGTGCACTACCTCGGCGGCAAGGTCGACATGTACCGGGCGAACGAGGTGCGGCCGATCATCGGCGGGCTGCACCAACTGGCGATGCGTACCGAAACCGCGATCATCCTTGTGCATCACGCGAAGAAGGGCGCGGGGTCCGATCGGGGCGCAGTCGATGACTGGGAGCGGGCCATGGGCTCGGCGGACTTCACCAACGCGGTGCGGAGCAGCGTCTTCGTCAACCGGGACAGCACCGGGGAGGGCAAGGTCTTCCGCCACGTCAAATCCAACTATGCGCGGGAGGGCGACCCGCTGGGGTTCACCTTCGATGACGACGGCGTCGAGTGGACCGGGGTGGCCGAGACCAATGCGCCGGCCTCTGCGCCGGGCAGCAAGCAGCGGAACACGACCGCGGTGGCGCGGGCGCAGGCATTCCTCTCGGCGACACTGGCGGCTGGCCCGGTCCCGGCGACCGAGATTGCCCAGCGGGCAACGGACGAGAACATAGCACCGGCGACCCTCAACCGCGCGAAGGCCGGTATGGTTGAGAGCTTCGGCAAGCGCGACCCGGACACCGGGAAACTCCAGTGGTGGTGGAAGCTGTCCGCGACACGGACGCCGCTCACTGGCGCGATCATCAACGAGCCGACTGCGGCGCAGTAAGGGGACACACACTGTGGCAACCAAGCAGACTTACCTGATGTGGCTTCTCGGGACCAGCATCCGGCTCCGTGACGGCAGCGACACCTTCGACGCGGAGTGGTCGCGCGCGCGGATCAACGAGCTGCGGCACCTGTTGCTGCGGTGGGCCGACGAGGACGCGGAGCGCGCCATTGCCCGGGCTGCGGTCCTGCCGCGCACTCCGCGTCGAGCGGTCGACGTCGCTCCAGCGGCTCCAGCCGCTACCAGCACAGCGGAGGACCCCGCCTGATGGCCTCCCGAACCACGACGCAACTGCGGACGACAGAAGCCTCCTATGACAACGACAAGGCGCTGGAGATATGCGAGCTGATCGCAGGCGGCGAAACCCTGACGGACGTCGCGCGGCGGCCGGACATGCCGGCGCGGAAGACCATCTACCGGTGGTTCATCCTGTTCCCAGAGTTCAAGAAAGCCTACGACGCTGCGCGCAGTATGAGCGCGTACTCACTGGAGGAGAAAGCACTGGCGATTGCCGAGCTGTTGGCCGGCAAGCACGAGTACACCGGCACCTACATCACCGGGCTTAACTACGCCATGCAGCAGTTCCGCTGGAGCGCCGAGCGGCGCAACCCGGCGTTCGTGCTGAAACAGGCGGGCACCATCACGGTGCCGGTGACGATCAACACCAACCTGCCGCTCGGGGACGGCGCGACGGCGATCACCATCGGCGGGGACGAACCGCAGACCGCGTATGACTTCCATGCGAAGTTCGCCGGAGCGGACGACGCCGAGGTGCTTGACACTCCGGCCTCGGACGGCGTACTATCGCCGCAGACCGAGCAGCCCGGAGCACAGCCTCCCAGCCCCTTCACCATCGACACGAGCGCGCCGACCCCGGACCACACCGCTGTGCCGACCAAGCCGAAAGCAACCCGCATGGTCCCGGTCGAGCCGCACAAGCCAACGGTCAAGACCACCCGGGTGCGCACGGCAGCGCAGGTTGCGGCGGCCCAACGCAGGAAGAAGCCATGATCATCCCCCGTATGCCGGACCCGCTCCAGCAGCCCCAGCACCAGCCGCAGTCGCCGATGGCCCCGGGCTCGCCGGCCAGCGCGATGCCGAACCCGTTTACCCCGCCGCCAACCGCGCCGACAGCGGCACCAGCGGCCGCCGCAAGATCGCCCCGTGCCCCGGTGGCGCAGCCGGCCTCGCGCCCGTCACCAGCACCCGCGCAGCCGACACAGCAGCGCCCCGCTGCGCCGGACCACATCATGCGGGGCAGGGCGGCGATCCGGGCGATCGAAACCGGCGGCCAGCGCGACCCGTATCGCACGCAGGGGCCGGTGCTCACCAAGGGGCGCTATGCGGGGGACCGCCCGCTGGGTGCGTATCAGGTCATGGGACGCAACATTCCTGAGTGGACCAAGGAAGCCTTCGGCACCGCGATGACCAAGGAGCAGTTCCTCGCCGATGACCGGGCGCAGGACGCGCTGTTTGACTACAAGTTCGGGCAGTATGTCGCGCGCTATGGCTCCGTGCAGGACGCGGCCAGCGTGTGGTTCACCGGGCAGCCGTACAATCCGAGCAGCGCGCAGCGGAGCGACGGGCACATCACGAACACCGAGTACGTCCGGCGGTTCATGGCGGCCTATGACGGCAACCCGAGCGCCGCTTATCGGGCGACGGACGGCGGGAAACGGATGCCGGGCGACCCGTGGCTCACTGGGGCGGACCCCAGCCGGCCCATTCCGGTGCTGTCCCCGGAGTACCAAGCGAAAGCCGA
The DNA here is from genome assembly GCA_964559125.1 of uncultured Cytophagales bacterium. Taxonomy (GTDB): domain Bacteria; phylum Bacteroidota; class Bacteroidia; order Cytophagales; family Spirosomataceae; genus Ravibacter. The sequence continues at coordinate 18,856 of CAZLGW010000043.1, read as the reverse complement.
GGCCATGGTGGCGCAGATCAAGGCCGCTGCGGCGGGCAAGCGTGACCCGGTGGGAGCCGCGCTGACTGGCATCAACCGCGTGGCGGCCAGTGCGGCTCCCGCACCGGTACTGGAGGAGCCAGAAGTGCCCCAAGCACCGACCAGACAGCCGGCCCGGCAGACCCGGCGGCGCGTTGCGCAGGCGCAGCGCGGCAAACCGCAGCCCGACAAGCAGCGTCCGGGGCCGCGGAACCCCCTCCCGCGCGTTCCGAACAGCGTTTAAACGAGGCAAACAACGGTGAAAGAGCACGTCAACACGTTTCTGGCGAACCCGGTGCAGAAAAACTTCATCGAAAGCCGGGCGGACGCGGATCTTTTCTCGTCCCGGGTTGGGGAAGGCAAGTCCGCGGCGCTGGTTTGGTCCACTTTCGTCCATTCGCGGCTAAATCCGGGCGCCGAATGGGCCATTTTGCGCGACACCTTCGAGAATATCCAGCGGACGACCCAGAAGGAGTTCTTCAAGTGGTTTCCGCCGGGCATTTATGGCGAATATAACGTCCAGAGGAAGGAATTCCGCTGGGCGTCCGGCATTTGCGAGGGCGGCAGCGTCACTTTCCTCGGCATGGACGACCCCAAGGACGCCAGCAAGCTCCTTAGCTGGGAGCTGTCAGGGATCGCCATGGACGAGCCCGCGCCTGCGGTCGGCAGCGCCGGCATTGACGAAATGATCTTCGACCTCGGGCTCACGAGGCTGCGGAAACCGCTGATGAAGTGGTATCCGATGAAGCTGGCGACCAACAACCCGGACGAGCAGCACTGGACCTACACGAAATTCGTCTCGCCGGGCGTAGAGGGGATGAACTTCAAGGTCTGGCAGCCGTCCGAGGCGGAAAATAGCAAGAACCTGCCGGTGGACTACTACGAGCGGATGCGGCGCACGCTGGCGAACCGGCCGGACTTGATCCGGCGCTTCGTGGACGGCAAGTTCGGCTTCCAGCAGATCGGGAAGTCTGTCACGCCGCAGTGGAACGACGACATTCACCTTGCGAACGGGCTGTACCCGCTGAAAGGCATCCCGCTGCACCTTCTCTGGGACTTCGGTCACAATCCGACGTGCCTGATCACGCAGCGGACGCCGTCCGGGCACTGGCACTTCCTTGATGCGTTCGTCGGGCAGGATCTCGGGGTCGAGGAACTGATCGAGGGCTGGTTGATCCCGTTGTTGGCGGCGCGCTACCGGGGCAACCGCGAGTTGCAGCACATCGGCGACCCGGCGGGCAAGACCGGAGAGCAGACCAGCATACGGCGCAGCGCGGTGAAGTCGATCCGCCACATGGTGGGCGGCACATGGCGCGACGGGCCGGGTGGCAGCCCGTTCACGCGGATATACCCGTTGCAGGCCGTGCTGTCGCGGACGAGCGGCGGCACCGGCATCATCCAAGTCGACAAGGAGCGGGCCAAGCCGGTCTGGCACGCGCTGCGCGGCGGCTGGCACTTCAACGTGTCCCGCGAGAACGTCGCGAGCAGCACGCCGGTCAAGGATATTCACTCGCACCCGGGTGACGCGGCGGGCTACGGCGCGGCGATCCTGTTCCCGACCGGGCAGCACCACATCAAGCCTGTAGGCTTGATAATGCCAAATCAAGCCCCCGGATATTTCGGCACCAACCCGGAGTTTCGCATCGGCCCGGAGCACACGGGGCCGATACCGGCGCACGGGGACCGCCCCTAGGGCCTTGCGCGCCGACAACCTGCATGCTACAATCCCACGTTATTCAGGAGCACCCACATGGCGGTCATTCCAGCAGAAGTGTCCATCCTCAATCTCGGCGGCGTCAAGTTGGTCACATGGGCCGACATGCAGGACGGCGACACCGGCGAGCCCGTGCAGATCTCCCCGTTCCCCGACCGCACGGTGCAAGCCACCGGCGATGGCACGGTCACGGTGGCCGGCTCGAACGACGGGACCAACTTCGGCGCGGTGGCCGACCCCAGCGGCGACCCGATCGCGCTGGTCGGGACCACACACGACATCGCGATGATCCGCGAAAATCCGCTGTTCGTGCAGCCGACGTGCTCCGGGGGCACCGGCACGACCGTGACGCTGATCGGGACCAGCCAGCGGTGACCAAGAACCGCAACCGCAAGCTGTTCCTGTTTTCCGGGGAACGCGCGCCCGCCGCGCCGGTCATCAGCGTGGCCTTCATCGCGCATCCGCCGGCAACGGTCGGCGTCGAGCTGACTGCGGTGGTCATCTGGTCCGGCTATCCGCGCACGGGGGTCACCTACCAGTGGTCCCTCGACGGCAATCCGATTGACGGGGCCACGAGCATTCACTATACACCGATGCCGGGCGACGTCGGCGGAGAGCTGACGGTTACGATCACCATCGACAATGGCGAGGGCAGCGACACCGCGACCACGGCGGGCCTGATCGTCATCGGCACTCCGCCCGAAGCGTACAACGTCGTCTACCTGATCGACAACGTCATCCACAACGCCGACAACGTCATCTACACGGGGTAAGCCATGGCAGACATTCAATGGATCGACGCGGCCGAAGGCATCGCGGCTGACACCGAGGAAACCGCCCCGCGGTTCGGTGCGGCGTCCATGCAGGCCATGCTGGCGGTGGACGAGGAAGACCGCATCCAGTGGTTCCTCGACATGTTCAACAGCGAGGTGATCCACGAGGTCACCGCGGAGGACATCTGGGCTGGGACCGCGACGGGCTACATTTCGCCGGCTGTGCAGGCCGAGAGCTTGGTGCCGCAGGAGGCGGTTCCCGTGTCGGGAGACCTCGAAATTGACGGCGAGGCGGGCATCAACTTCTTCGTGGAGCTGACCGCGGCCACGGATCTCGACGCTGTGGTGAACCTTCTCCCGGGCGTCGTGTACACGCTGCGCGTCGAGCAGGGCGGCTCCGGCGGCTATGCCTTCACGGCGTCGGGGGCGGATCACGTCATCGGTGCGCTGGACGCCTATGCTACAACCACGGGCGCGGTGTTCTTCGTGCTCCTGACCAACCGGGGCACCACCGAAACGCCGGTTATCGAGCTGGTCGCGGGGGCGGGCGATGCTGCTTAACAACGGCTTCATGCTGGCGGCAGGGGCATCAGGCAGCGCGCCGGTGCCCTTTGTCGCAACTGGGGGGACGATCACCGACGAGACACGCGGGTCGGTGCCGGGCAAGCTGCATACCTTTACCAGCAGCACGAACTTCGTCGTGGTCTCCGGTTCCCGGGATGACCTCGCGGTTGAGATCATTCCGTCCGGCGGCTCGGGCGGTATGGGCATTACTGCGACTGCGGGCGGGGGTGGCTCGGCGGGTCGGCGAATTGTGCAGACAGGCATCTCCGTGTCGGCGGATATTGGCGAGTATCCGATTGTCATCGGCGCTGGTGGGGCAGGCGTAACGGCGAACGCGCAGGGCAACGACGGAGCTGCGAGCAGCGCATTCGGGATTACGAACAGCGACTTCGGCGTCGGGGGCGGGACGTACAATTTCAGCTCCGGCGCAGGGAAGGCCGGGTACAATGGCTCGGGAGCCGGCGGCATGGACGCCGGTGGCGGAGGGGGCTCCGGGTCCAGCGGCCGCAATGGCGGGGCCGGGTACAACAGCGGGACGAACGGAGAGCGGGCTGGGGGCGGCGGGGCCGGAGAAGGCGGAGCTGGTGGGGCGGCCAACAGCAGTACCGGAGGTGCCGGCGGCGCAGGTATCCAGTCTGACTTCGTGGACACTCCGATGGATTGTTGCGGCGGCGGCGGAGGCGCACGTACCTCGGGCGGCGGCAATGGCGGTGCCGGCGGAGCGTTCGGCGGAGGCAAGGGCGGTGGCGGAAGCAGCGAAGCGGGCTTCCCCGGAACCAGCCCCGGTTCGGGCGGTGGCGGATCGCGTGAGAACAACGCCAGCTCGGGCGCGGGCGCAGGCGGGATCGTGCGGGTCTGGTATCCCGTTTAAACGCACATAACAGGACACACCACATGATCTCCCTCTTTCTGGACCAGACTGGTCGACCGATCACCGCCAACGGGGCGGTGCTTCTGCATGACGACGACCCGCTGGACGCGCCGAGCCCGGCGCTGTTCGAGCTGACGTTGGACAACAACGACCCATCGGAGCCGGCTGGACCGGAAGAAGACGACGACGAGCCGGCGCAGGGCGTTCGAGCGCGCCTGTTCGTGCAGATCTCCGGCGACGTCGGGGATGCGAGCGCCTTCCGTGTCTGGGTCGACGGCCAGCCGGGCAACGCGGTTATCTCGGCGGCCGAGGAAGACCCGCAGTTCACAGTCTGGTTGCCGGCAGTTGACAGCCCGGTGCTGCGGACGGTGGTCATCCGCGCCGAGGGCGGCGGCCATGCGGGTTTCTCGACGCGCATCCCGGTGATCCAGTGGCCGGACGGGGTCGACCCACCGGAAGAAACTGCACCGGTTGTCGTTACGACGCCCCCGGCACTCCAGTTCAACCCGGAGGCGCAGGTTGACGCAGCCGTCACAGGCAGTGCGCCGGCATTCACTGGGGGGCCGCTGGTCGGTGACGTCATCACGCAGTTTCTGATCACCGACGAGGGGGGCGAGATCGTCTATGACGGGGACGACCCGGAGCACACCGGGGTCATGTTTTCCGAGCTGACGGCTCCCCTGCCGACGACGGTGGACGAAGCATGGGTGGGCGAGCGTCTTGCGGTGCGCGTCACGCTGCCCGGCATCGAGGGGACCGTTATCACTTGGTCGGACCTGTCGGCCGAGATCACGACGGGGGAGGTTGAAGCCGCGCCGCCTGCGATGCTGGCCGAACAGTGGGAGATGACCGCGAGAGCGGCTGATGAGCCGAATGAGGCGACACATTTTGTGCCGCAGTTTCGTCTTCTCGGGGGATTTGAGCCCTACCAGCTCCAGTGGGCGCGGTTGTGGTTCAGCAACTACCCGGAGGTGCCGGAGGATTTCTGGAACTACACCACGCTGGTGGAGGGCAGCCTCTACGATAGCCGCAATTCGACCGATACGGCGTATTGGCAGATTGCGAACAGCGCGCAAGGGGGCGCCCAGCCCGGCTGGCGGGTGCGGTACAGGATGAGCCCCACCGGGCCGTGGTCCGAGCCGTCGTTGGACATCAAGTCGGTGACCTATCAGGCTGCGCCACCGCCAAGCCCGGACGTCGGGTGGCACCTGATCCCGTTCGCGGAACCGCAGGCGCGTGCGGCAGGTTACGGCTTTTCCGGCGGCCAGCAGTGGGCCAACAAGGCGGTGCGGTCCAAGAGCCAGCCGGACCTGATCGGCTGGATACAGGACGTCGGCGGGACGTGGTATAGCGAGACGGGCGGTCAGTACTGGGGGCATAGCGAAGACCAAGGGCTGCGCTCGTACTTCGGCGTGTCGCTCGCGATCGACCCGGACGACCCCAACGTGTGGCTGGCGATCGGCAGCAACGCCAACTGGGCACCGACCGGCGGCGACTACAACGGCATTTACCGGTCCATCAACCGTGGTCACTCGTGGACGCTGGTGGACAACTTCTCGGCGCGCGGGGTGCGAACGGCGTTCCGGCGCACGCACTTCACCGGGCTGGCCTATGACGACACGGTCGCGGGGACGCCGACGACGCGGCGCGTTTTCGCGCTGGTGCCGGTTCGCAACGCGGCCGACGACGTGACGACCTATATTCGGGCCGAGCTGCACCGGTCGGACAACGGCGGGCAGACGTGGACCAAGGTGCGCGACCTGACGACCGGGACATTCTCCCGGGTCAACACGTTGGTGGTGCTGTCGCGGAGCGGCAACAACTGTCGCCTCGCGCTGGGGACGGACAACGGGCTTTTTGAGAGCACGGACAACGGCGTCAACTGGACCAAGCGGGCTCCGGCTGGTGCGGGCAACTACTCCGTCATCAGTATCATCCCGAACCCGGCGAACGCGAATGAGGTCTATGTTACGGTGTCGTCGGTCGGGAGTATCCCGAAACTGCCGAATGGGCAGCCGGTGCCGGCAGATCAAGACCCAACGAAATTGCCTCCGGTTGGCCTGTACCGGACCACCGGCGGGCTGTCCGGGCCGTGGTCGGCAAACTTGGCTCCGACGTTGTTCGGTGTCAGTCAGGTTGCGGTGGGCCACCAGAACGGCGGGGGCTGGGCCGCAGTCGGCTCGCGGACCCTCTATCTGGTCGGCAGGAGTGACGGTAACCACTACATGCGGGTCAGTCACAACGGCGGCTCGTCGTGGTTCACTCCGGCCGCGAGCCGCAAGCCCGGTAAGGTCTACGGGGAAAGCAATGCGTCCCTGTCCGAGCCGACCAGTGGCGGCAGCCCGAACTCTTTCCGGCCGACCCAGATCATGCCGCATCCTACGAACCAGAATGAGGTGCTGATCCACTCCCGGGCGCGGTGGTATCGGTCCACGGATCGGGGACAGAACTTCGTCTACAGCTCGGATGGGTTCGAGGGGCAGCAGTTCCAGCGCGGCGTGTCCGGGCTGTCGTTCTGTGAAGGGCCGGCTGATGACGCATGGCAGCACATGTTCGCAACGGTCGAGGACAGCGGGTGCTTCTGGTCCAAGAACGGGGGTTATAGCTTCAACTTCACGTCGGCGCAGTTGCCGAACCAGCCGAACCCGAGCCCTCCGCCGCCTACCCTTAGCTACACCAGCTCGACGCACGCCGGGGCTGTTCATCCGACTGATCCAAAGCGGCGCATCTGGTCGGTCGGCCACGGCAACGGCCCGGCGCGGCTTGTAATGACGCGGATCGAGGACCCGCATAATGTCGCGCAGGGGCATGTGCTCCAGCTCGCCGGGGTTACGCAGGGCAACGGCGCGCGGTTCATGCACTGGCACAAGACTAACCCGGACATCGTGTACTGGCACAACTTCAAGCTGACCGGAGCGAACCATTCCACGAACCTGCCCACGCGGACCAACTACGGCTCGGGCTTCTCGGGGATCGCATATGCGGTCTGGCCCGCCGACAACGACTACGTCATGGCGAGGAGCGGCAACACGCTGCGGTGGTCCCAGAATGCGGGCAACACATGGACCGAGTATGTCAACGTCGGGTGGCAGATCACCAAGTACGACGATCGGTTTCCGGTGTTCGCGTGGCATCCGTCGAATAACCAGATCGTGTTCACCATGTCGGCCAGCCGCGACCTTGCGAGGTACAACCGGACGACGAACACATGGAAAACCAACTACGGGCTGATCAACCGCCTGCGGAACGACTACCCGGAGGTCGGCACCATGACCGTGCGTGTCGAGAGTATCGCCATGGACCCGCAGGACCCGAATGTCGGCGCGGTCGCGATGGGGACGCCGTCCTTCTCGGCGATCTACCGCTCGACCAACTTCCAGTCGGACAATCCGACATGGGAGAACGTCACCTACCAGATCCCGCGGCTGGCGGCGCCGGTGCTGAAATTCCACCCGTTCAACGGCGAGTTGTGCGCGGGATTGCCGGCGATCGGCGGCATCTGGATGCTGCAAAAGCCGGCGGGCGCGGTGCGGCCGAAGCCGAGCATCGCCGTGAATTTCCCGATCGGTTGACAGCGGCGGCGCGTGCTGATATAAGGCGCAAGCAAATGGAGATCGCAAATGAGTGACACGGCCCCCGCACTGCCGCCCGGCGAGCTGTCCCCGACACTTGGGGAGAGCGACAAGTCGCGGGAGATCGTGCAGATCCTGACCGGGTACAAGCGGGAAGCGGAGAACAACCGCACGGGCGGTCCCGCGGGTCGGGACGAGAAGTGGCGGAAGAACCTCAATCACTACTGGGGCATTCACGACTTCTCACACAAGCAGGACTGGCAGTCGAAGGTCGTCATGCCGGACGTCGCGAGCTACGTCGACCGGTTCGCGGCGGCGATGAAAGAGGCGCTGGTCGCGACCCCCAACGGCTTCTATACGGTGGTCAATCCGAGCGACCCGAACAACGACCTGACGCAGCCGATCAAGTCGCTCACTGATGTGTGGCTGTCCGCGGCCGGGTTCAACCAGACCGGGTCGATCGTCGGGTTTCCCGCGGTGTTCGAGGAGCAGATGAAGATGGGCGCCTTGATGGCGTCCGCGGCCGTGGTGCAGTGGCGCGCCGATCGGCCCTATGGTCGCGTGTCCGTCGAGACGGTGGACCCGAGGCAGGTCTGGATGGACCACACCTACCGCAACCTGTACCGCATTCGGCGCACCGAGATCGACTTGGCGGATCTGCCGCGGCTGGTGGACGCCAAGACGCGCAAGGGCGCGGCCTTGTTTAACCGACCGGAGATCGCGCGGCTCGTCGCGGGTCGCGCGCAGGAGGACCAGCGGGAGAAGTCGGAGCTGACGGGCAGCGGCGCGGAGGTATCCAGCTCGCGGCGGCCGATCGTTCTGGACGAATACATCGCGACGGTCATGGACGGGCAGGGGCGCGAGCTGGCCCGGGACGCCCTGATGATCGTCGCCGACGACACATATCTGCTTCGCGGCCCGGAGGCCAACCCCTACTGGCACAAGCAGGACTGGCTGGTCTACACGCCGTTGGTGACCGCGCCGCTGTCGGTCTACGGCCGCTCGTACATGGAGGACTTCGGCCAGCTCACGAACGTGTTCAACGAGCTGACGAACCTCCTGATGGACGCCGTCTATACCAGCTCCATGAATGCGTTCTTCGTGGTTCCCGACGCACTGGTGCGGCCGCAGCAGCTCGCGACCGGTATTCAGCCGAACGTGACCTACGAGGTCGACGCCGGCTATCGGCCGGAGGACGTCATCAAGGAGCTGTCGCTGGGGCGGCTGGACCCCGGGGGCATGACCATGTGGCAGGCGCTGAAAGCGTCGTTGTCGGAGGCGGCCGGGATCAACGAGATCGGCATGGGACAGTTCGCGCCGAACAGCCGCACCAGCGCGACCGAGATTTCCGCCACCATGCAGTCCAGCTCGGCGCTGATCCGGTCGGTCGCACAGACCGTCGAAAGCCGGTTCCTCAACCCGATCCTTGACCTGATCTGGAAGACCGGGCTCCAGCACGCCAAGGTCGATGACCCGGCGCTTATGGCGGCGGCCGGTCCCGAGATGTGGCAGGCCCTGCACGCGCAGCGCCGCTCGATCATCCGCGCCCCGATCACCTTTCAGGCGCAGGGCATTAGCGCGCTGATACAGAAAAGCCAGATCCTCCAGTCGCTGATCCAGCTTATGCAGGTGCTCGGGGCGAACGAGACGCTGGCCGCGGCGTTCCTCCAGACGATCGACCCGAACCGGCTTCTGGCGCTCCTGTTCAATCTGGCGAACATCGACATGCGCGCCTTGCAGGCGACGGATCGCGAGCGTATGATGCAGCAGGTCATGCAGCCGCTGCAACAGGCGGCCGGGGGCGGGCAGACGACACCCGCTGCCAGTGCCGAAATGAGCAACGTCGCACAGAGTATGGGGATTGGCCGCCGTGGATAACGAAACCCGGGCCTCCGTTGGCCGCCGGCTCGCGGGGGTGATCCCCGAGCTGGAATTCGTGTTCCAGCACCACGAAAAGACGTTGCGCACGCGGGCTACAGCCGCCATGCGCGGCGGCGAGCTGACCCCGGAGCGCGCAACGCTCCTGTGGGCGCAAATCACTGTCTTGGACGATCTGATGCGGGGGATCAAGGACTACGTCAGAACGGCCGCCGAACACCACCCAGCAGCACAGGAGTGATGCACCACCATGGCTAAGAAGTCGAAGAAGCACCAGAACGACAGCCCCGGCGGGCTGATCTTTCCCGACCTCGGCACGGACGAGCAGGATGAGCAGCAGTCGGCGGATGCCGGCGCCGATGAAATCGGCGCGCTGAAAGCCCAGATCGCGGCACTGACCGGTCAGCTCGATCAGGTCACGCAGACCAATCTGGCCCTGTCCACCCAGCGAGCGGTCGCCGTTCCGCCACGCACGCCGGGCGACGTCGACCTCACCGGGTTGCCGAGCGCCGACGAAGACCCCGAGGGCTACGTCCGGGGCTTCATGAACAAGGTTCGCGAGAACGAGGCGCAGAAGGCGGAGTATGCCCGCTGGGAGCAGGAGCAACAGGAGCAGGTCGCCGCGCGGCGCAACGCGCTGTGGTCACAGTTCCAGACGCAGCATGCCGCCTACGCGGGCGACCCCGACAAGGTCGCGATCGCGGTGCAGCGCGTGACGGCCGCCAAGCAGCAGCTCGGCATCGACATGGACAAGTACATGGCGGTAGCGCAGCCGGCCTTCTTCGCCGACGTCGTGAGCGAGTATGACAAGTTCTTCGGCAAGCCGGCCGGCTCCGATGACGACGACGACGATGCGGACGACAACCGCACGGCGGGCCTGCCCGGCGGCCGCGAGGCGGGCGGTCGTTTCAACCTCGACAACGACGACCCGGAGGACCAGACCGAGGCGGCCAACGCCGATATGCTGGCCAGCATACGGGAATTCCAGATCAAGTCGGGCTTTCACCGGTAAGGGGGCTTGACACTGTCTCGGGCCGCTGGTAGTATTTGCGCGTTAGACACCAGCGGCCCGGCGCGAGGCGCAGCCAGCTAAAGATCAGGACGGCAAACCCATGGCATGGAAGTATGACGCGCCCACCGGGACGTATCGGAATTTCACCCTGTCGAGCAAGATCCGCCGGCAGGCAGTGGCGAACGCACAGTTCATGCGGTTCCTGACCCCCGAGCCCGGCTACGGCAAGCACAAGGGCGAGAGCGCCACGATCACCCGTATCCTGCGGCTCGGCCTCGCCAACCGCGTGAACGAGACCGATCGGCTGCCGGCCAGCCGCCCCCCGATTGAGACCCAGCAGGTTTCGATCAGCGAGTGGGGCCACAAGATCCCGGTCACCGACTTCGAGCGGAACCTCAACAACTTCGACATCATGAACCCGTTGCAGGCGCTCCTGCGTGAGCAGATCCAGCTCACCATGGACGTCATGGCGGCCGATGCGTTCAAGCTGACCCCGATCAAGTTCGTCCCCGAGGCGTCCGGGTTCACCCTGACCACGGACGGTACGCCCGGAGCGGCCGCGAGCCGGAACCTCGAAGTGCAGGATCTGCGGGAGATCCACGACTACATGGCGGGCGAGCTGAAAATCCCGCCCTATGCGAACGGCAAGTATGTGGGCATCCTGTCCACCCGTGCCGCGCGCGGCCTCAAGAACGACCCCGAGTACAAGGACTGGCTGGCGCCGACGACTTCGGAGCCGCTGATCACCGGCCAGCTCAAGGACATCGAGGGCTTCTCGCTGTTCGAGACGAACAACTACGGCTATGAGCGCGATGCGCTGTCCAATCTGCCGGGCAACGCGAATACCGTGCTTGGCGAAGCCGTCTTCTTCGGCGCCGACGCCGCGGGGCTCTTGCAGGTCTCGGCGCCCGAGCTGCGCATGGGGCTGCCGGAAGACCTCGGGCGCTTCCGTGAGGTCGGCTGGGTCGGCACGTTGGAGAGTTTCCTGACTTGGCCGCGAGCCAGCCTCGCCCGGGTCGTCCATGTGACCAGCCTCTAAGGAGCACGCAGCCATGTACTGGGACTTTCATCGTACCGAGCAGATCGGGTCGGCAGTCACACTGTCGGGCGCGAATGATACGGCCATCACGTTCGGCGCGGTTGCCGACGTCAAGCGGATCGTGGCGGTGGTCACGACCGAGATTACGGTTGCCGCGCCCAGCCTGACCGTGCAGCGCGTCCCGCTGCCGAGCGGGACCGCCGGCCCCGTGACCCTCGGCGTGTTTACGCTGCCGGTGGGTGCGACCCCCGGCTCCGTGTTCTACTTCGACATCGGGACTGCCGACCCCGACCCGATTACGCCCCCGGATGCCGTCTTCCCCCCGGGGCCGAACGGCGCGCCGCTGGTCTCGCAGGTCGGCAAGCCCGCGGTGATCCATACGGCAGCCCCGCCCATGGGCTTCATCGCGCCCGGCAATCAGCTCCGCGTCCTGTGCGGCGGCGAGGCGACCGCGGGCGCGGCGCTGTTCTATGCCGAGTATCTGGTGCAGGGCTTCTCCGGTGACCGTGTTGCCGGTGCGGTGGAGCGCCCGGCGGTCTGATGGGCGATCTGTCGAAAAACTTCTCCCGGCGCGAGTTCCAGTCGAAGGACGGGGCGCCGGGTTACGACACGGTGGACGCGGAGTTGCTTCGCGTCCTACAGTCGATCCGCGACCACTACGGCGCGGCGGTCACGATCAACAGCGGCCACCGGAGCCCGGCGCACAACAAGGCCGTGGACGGTGCCGGCGGCAGCCTGCACTTGTTCGGCAGGGCCGCGGACTTCTCCGTCGCCGGCAAGACCCCCCGCGAGGTTGCGGCCTTCGTCAAGCGGACCTATTCCCGCGTGTCGGTCGGCGAGTACGCGCGGTTCACCCACATCGACACCCGGTCGAACGGGCCGGTCTACTGGAAAGGCTGATACCATGGCAACCCCAGCCGGCCTCAATCGTCATCGCCATCTGGATGAGTTCAACGCCCCCTTGCCGAGCGCCGAGGGGATGCTGTCGCCCGCCGACCGCAAGGAGCGCGTTCGCGCCAATATCGGCGCGGTCGGTCTGACCGACCCGCTGGGGCTGGTCTACACGTCGCCGGACGAGGGGTTCGCGATTACCGCCGATATGTCCCTCGCCGACGTCATTGCAGCGATCGGCGCCTTTGTCGATCCCGCAGACTAACAGGAGCACCCACCATGCTTGACCTTGACCGAGGCGTAGTCATCAAGCGCCACCAGAAGTTCGGCGTCTACGTCGCCATGTATACCGACGAGCCCGGAGTGTACCGCGATGCGCGGGGCCAGCTCGTCGCCGAGAAATTCGCCGCCAGTGCCGGGTTCGACACCGCGCGGTATGCCAAGGAGCGCCGCAAGCGCGAAAAGCTGGCGGACTTCATGGCCGGTCTGGCCGCCGACATGGAAGCGGCCCAGAACGACGAGGACGTGATCCTCGAACAGTCCGAGGATTACCGCGTGGTGCAGTTGCCGATGGGCCGGGCGAAGGTGGTGGGCGCTGACGGCGCGCAACTGCACCCGCTTCCCTTGACGGAAGCGGAGGCGCGTATTCTGTTCCGCGAGCTGGCGGGCGAGGCGGACGAGGCAGCCGGCGCGGGCAGCGCCACGATCGTGGAAGGGGGTGACAAGGACAATGTCGGCACGCAGGCGTAAGAAGGGCACCAAGATCTGACGGATACCGGAGGGGGCTTTACGGCCCCCTTCCTTTTGTGCTATGATCCCCCATCGGGCCGGAGGCACCCATGACCTTTCTCGAAATGCGCGACGAGGTGGAGGCGACCGTCATCGACGTGCCGGCCCGCACACGCGCCTTGATCCCGCAGTATATCAATTCCGCGCTGCGGACCTTGCAGGTGCGGCGGGTGTTCCACGTCATGGAGACCCGGATCGACGTCAACACGGTGGTCGGACAGCGCGAGCTGGTTGTCGTGCCGGAGAACTTCCGCAGCTTGCTCGGCGAGGCGGTCGCGATCAACGATCTCGGCGGCTGGAAGCCGGTCCACATCGCGCCGAGCGCCCATGAAGTCCTGCGCCGCTGGGGGCCGCTGTCGGAGGGCTCTCCCGACACGCTGGTGATCGCCAATGATCCGAGCGACGAGCTGGGGGGCTCCGTGGTGCAGATCTACCCGCTGCCGGACGGCCGCAGCGACTATCAGGACGGCGAGTACCGGCTCCAGATCCCGTATGCGCGCTACCTCGCGCCGCTGGTCGATGACGGCGACCGCAACTGGTTGACCATCTACGGGCACCGGTTCATCGTCTACACCGCGGTATCGCTGGCCTTTCTGGCGAACGAGAACTACGACCGCGCCGACGTATGGCGGGCCGAGGCCAATCGGCATTTCAACGAGATCAAGCAGGCCGACACAGCGCGGCGGATCGCCCACGTCGACGTGCTGGTGCCCCACGGCGGCGGTTACGCGCCGCGCTACCAGAGGTAAGCCATGGCAACGCCCCCGTTCACACTTGACGCGACCCTGCCGCAAGCGTCCAACTTGATTTCGCAGTATCCGACGCAGTCGCAGGCGTGGCGCGACACAGTCAAGAGCTGGCTGAACCTCCTTAGCACCGACATGGGCATCATCAAGCTCACCGCGCTGCCGACAGACCTCGGCCCGCGGGACATCGCTCACACCAGTGCCGGCGCGCTTCGGGTAATCCGCAGCCCGACGTCCACGGTCAATGCGTCGATGATCTTCCGTATCGAGGAGCTTGACAGTAACATCGCGATCGGGCAGGCCACCGAAGGCATCTTCGCGGTTGGTCCCACGGCGACCCTATCCACCAGCGGCGTGTTTCGCGTGAATACAGCAACCGGACAGGTTGAAGCTGACGGCTCGATAGTGGCGGCTAATGTGGTCTACGCGGACGGCGGCGGTTTCTACGCGCGCGGCGCCGGGCGGTACATCGGCAACGACAGCATCGCGGTGCTGGCAGCCGGCGCCGGAACGGGGCACGCCGGGACGATCTACCTGCGCCCGGACGGCACGACGTCCACCACCAGTCAGGTGATCGCGGATGCTGACGGGCTGCTCACAGGCGGCAACTACCAAACCACCGCAGGGCAGGTGATTGTTGCGGCCGAGGCAGGCGGTCTGTCGAGCGCGGGCGTGCGTTTAAACTCGCCCAGCACCCCGGACAGCACGACCTCCATGACTGTTGTGCGCAGCGCCAACCCGGCGGCGCGTTTCAGCCGCACCACCAGCAACGGCCCGGTCATCGAGTTCTACCGCGGCACGGGCAACTTCCGCGGTGACGTAACAGCGAACGGGACCGGCGTGGTCTACGGCTCGGCCTCGGATCGGCGCTTGAAGTCGCACATCGAGCCGCTTTCCCGAGCCGACGCCGTCGCGCTGATCGAGCAGCTCCAGCCGCGCTCCTTCATCTGGAAGGCCAATGCGCAGTCGGGGATCGGCTTCGTCGCGGACGAGATCCAGATGCTCTTTCCCGACAGCGTGTCCGGGGAACCGGAAAGCGAGCACATGCAGACGGTCGACGCGGGCTCCGGCGAGGTCATCGCCGCGCTGGTCGCAACGGTGCAGGATCTCCTCGAATGGCGCGCGCTGTTTGACGACCAGTGCCGCGCGGCGCTTGACAACGACGTGTGACGATGGTAAAGGTCGCGATGCTGTTCGGCATCGTTCTGACTTCACACCGGAGACCCGCCACATGCTCACCGAAATGGACAAGACCTTGGCCCGCTTCGCCGCCACGATCCTGACGCTGGAAGCGGAGAACAACCGCCTGCGCGACGAGCTGGCGGCTGCGGCCGCGGATCGGCGTCAAGAGCCGGGGACCAACCATGGCCCGCTGCCCGACGACGAGATCTCGTTCTAGGAGCCCGCTATGCCGCGTGTCCGCACCAAGCCGGTAGTCAGCCCCAACATGGGGCTCTATCTCGACCGGCCGTCGATTGTGGTGCCGGCGCGGGCGATCATCGACGGGCTGAATTTCCGCGTCAAGTACGGCACCCTCCAGTCGCTCAATCTCGGCTGGACGCCATTTTCCGAGGCGTGGCAGCTTGACGGCCCGGTCGAGCTGATTGACAACTTCTTCCCGCGCGGTCTGGACGAAAAGCTGATCTTCGGGACGGCGCGGAACCTCTACCTGTACGACCCGGAGCACGACACGATTTCCTTCCTCAATCCGATCTATGCCACCGGCACCGCGGCCGCCACCGGCACCGCGGTGACCGGCGCGGGGACGACGTGGTTGACGAACGCGGTGGCTGGCGACCAGATCAGCTTCGGCTCGGCGGCGGTCAACGACCCGGCCGCGACGTGGTACACCATCGCGTCCGTGGGCACCAACACGGGGATCGTGCTGGAGGGCACCGGCGTTCCGGTCCCGGTGACGGACGGACCCTATACGCTGCGGCGGGTGTTCGCGATGAGCAACGCCGGCTGGTGGGACATGGACGTCTTCGTGGACGACGCGGACAGCGGCGACGACCTGTGGATCGCCACCAACGGCGCGGACCCGGTAATCAGTTGGAACGGCACGGACCCCACGGTCACGATGCACCCCGAGCTGGGGTTCGTTTGCCGGACCCTGACTGTGCAGTTCAACATGGTGATTTATGGCAACCTGACCCTCGGCGCCACCATCAAGCCGGCGTCCATCATCAACTCCGACGTCGGGAAGCCGCTCCTTGCCGGCGACGTCGGCGCCGGGTTGTCGGAGGAATTCCGCGTCCATGACGGGCAGGACGGGATCATCAACCTTGTGCCGCTCGGCGACACGCTGGTGATCTACAGCGACCGTCACATCACGACGGCGCAGTTCGCAGGCGACGATCTTGTTTTCGTCTTCCGTAACGCGATCGCCGGCATCGGGCCGGTCTCCAATAACGCCATTGCGGACTTCGGCGACTTCCACGAGTTCATCGCATCCGATGCGCAGTACACCTTCGACGGCGTCACGCTACAAGAGACCAACGCGCATGTGTTCCGAGAGGTGCTGCGCACCGCGGACCCCATGCGCCGGCACCGCGTCTACGGGCACTTTGACGAGGAACAAGGCGACCTGATCTGGTCCGTGCCCGCGACGACAGATGCAGGAGCCGGCACCCTGACCGCGCCGCCCTCCGTAGCGTGGACCGAGCACTATCTGGAGGATGCCGGAGAGGACGTCGAAACGCCGTTTTCCCGTCGCACCTTCCCGTTCACCTACACCGGCTTCTATCAGCAGTTCGAGGGCCAGAAGTGGTCCGACATGGGCATGCCGTGGCAGGAGGTCAACTACGCATGGAACGACCAGTTCTTCCAGTCGGGCTTTCCGCTCAACTTGGGTGGCGATAGTGCGGGCCGCATCTGGTTCCTCAACACGTCGCAGGCGGCCAACGGCGCACCCCTGCCCAGCTTCGTGCGGTTCGGGCGCTTGCCGCTCGGCACGGGACGCGAAAGTTCGTTGCTCCAGCGGATTTATGCGTTCCTGCGGGCTGCGCCGCATCCGATACGGGTGATCGCCCGGCTGGCAGACAGTGCGTCCGGGCCGATCGCCCGGATTGCGGACGTCGAGATGCCGCAGACCATGGGCGAGGAGCAGCACTTTGTGTCCATATTCCGCCGCGGCCGGTTCATGGAGCTGGAGCTTAATGCACCGGACGGCGCGGGCTGGGTGCTGGAAGGCTACGACTACGACGTCAAGCTGGGGGGCACGCGATGAAACGCCGCATCGGCAAGCCGAGCAAGGACGGGCAGGCCAAGCTGGCGGCCGCTGTCGCGGACCTCGAATGGTGGGGGGTTGACCGCCGCACCGGTGCTGTGGTAAAGGGGCCTCTGCGAGAGCTGTTGAAGCCGCAGCAAGGAGTCTGACCGCACATGCGCCCACTTCTGCGCCCACAACTGCCGAACCCGCCGGGCACAACGTCCGGTCTTCTTGGGTGGGCGGCCGTGCTTACCCGGCAGCTCACGCACCACCTGTTTGACATCACGGCGCGGTTGCCGGGCGTCCGGGTGCGGACCAACACCGATACAGCGCCGAATTTCCTCGGGGAGATCGCGATTGTCGGCGGGGACGCCTTCATCGGGACCGACACCACCGGGGCCGGCGTCTGGAAACAGATCACCTAGGAGCCGCCACCATGGCCCGACGCATCGTTCACGGCTACACCGACATGGGGCCGGCCGAGATCCCGGTCCTGCCCCCGTACATCACCATGTGGGACGAACAGGCCGAGGGGTATCGCCTCTTGTCGCATACCGGCGACCCCGGTTCGCTGGTGTTCGCGGCGGTCCCGTATGTCGGCCCCTTCTCCGATCCGTCGCGCTCCTACGGCGTCATCAGCGGGCCTTACCTGAACGGCTGGCGGCTCGGCCTGTATGGGGGCCTCCTCTACGTCGCGCCCGGCGCGCACGCCGTCGCCAGCCCGCCCGTGTACACGCGCAGGGGCCGCGAGCGGCTGTTCCTCCGCATCGACGTCACGGGCGAGGGGGCGATCACCTACACCGAGGAAAGCGTTTAAACACGGAGCCCGCCATGCTCGCTGTCGAAAACCTGACCGATCCTCGCCGCCTGTTGTCGCCGCCGCTGGCGGCGCTTCTGCATCGGGCGATCCGCAGCACGCCGTTCCCCGGCGGCACAGTGCCGCCCCTGCCCGAGCTGGTGGCCGACGTGACCGAGTTCATCACCAGCGACGAGCACTTTTTCGTCCTTGGCTCGGAGTATCACAAGCCGCTGGCGCTGGCTCTCGGCTTCTTCCACACCAGCCCGTTGTTCCCGCACCCGACACTGGTGGCCGCCTACAACGAGGGCAGTATCCCCCTGCGAAACCTTCTACGCCGTAAAGTCATGGACATTCTGACCGCCCGGGGATATACTACAGCCCTTGCCATAAACGGCACCGGGCGGCCCGATGCGGCATGGATACGCGGGCTGGCCCCGACCGGAATGACTGGCGAGGCATTCGGCACAGCGATCTTCTTGCACAAGGCGTAACAGGCAATGAGCTTCGGCAGCAGCAAGTCCAAGTCGTCCGTTACGGACCTCTCCCCGCAGCCCTTTGTCGACCTGCGGCAGCCATTCGCCGATGTGTTGGGGAGCTTGTTCGGCACGCCGGGGCAGTCGGGCATGCCGACCGGGCCGGGCACCGCCAGCGCACCCGCGACCGGCAACGAGAATGCCATTCTGGCGGCCCTGATGCAGACGCTCGGCCAGACCGGGCAACCGGGCGGCAGCTCGGCGGCGGTGGACTTCCTGACCAAGATGCTCCAGCAGTCGAGCACGCCGGCCAACACCGCGGTCGGCGCAGGCGCGCCGCAGTCGATTGACGGCTTCCTGTCTTCGATCACTGGGGCGACAGGATACCAGCCCAACCAGTCCTTGCCGGACTTCCTGAAAGCCTTGTCCGGTGTTGGCGCGCCGCAGGGCCGCGACCTCGGGCAGCTCACCGCCGGGGTCAACGCGGCCAGCACGCAGCCGGGTTA
>CAZLGW010000042.1:0-44958 GCA_964559125.1 uncultured Cytophagales bacterium | reverse complement strand
TCACCCTGGATCCTGAAGTCGTCGAAGTGATCCGCTCACAGCCCAACCAGGCTGAATTTATCGAGGCGGCGGTGAGGGAAAAAATTAAGAAAGAATAATTTTGATTTTATATTGTATTAATCAAAATTATTTGTATCTTTACATAAGCAAGTTCGGGACGGTTCCCGGACGTCACCGGGCCTAATCAGCCCATAAAATTGAGAGAGAAAATGAGCACCTTTAACCAGAACTTCTTCCAGCCGAACAGGGAATACACCCGAGAAATGGCAGAGTCTCGTCTGGCTGAGAAAGGCTTTTCCGGTTTCACCTACACCGGATGCTCGTTTTCTAACGGCGCGTCGTTCTACTTCGACGGAGCTAACGGCGAAAAGATCCGGGTTTCAGATCACGCTTTAACCGGAAGCAGGGCTTTTGATGTTATTCAGGTTCGGTTTGAGGAGCCCGAGCCTCCTGGTACACCTCCCGCCTCGCCTTCTACCTGGCCTGGCTACTTATTTTCTCCCTGGCTACATGGGGAGGACTCGCTCTCTTTCATCCAGGAAAGGGTGAGAGGTTATTTTGGGTGGTGGGGCGGCGGTGAACCGCCCTGATGCTTTCTACAGAGACTGGGTAACCAGATCGTCATTATTCCAGTCTTCTAGGATCCTTTCAATCCGGATCTTCCCGTACTTAGCAAGGTATTTCGTGGTTTTGTGGCCTAGCATACGGGCTACATCTTCCTCAGGCATTTTTCGAATATTCAGACTAATGTCCGTGAACGTCTTGCGGGCGACCTTATTAGTAAGCCTTTTCTTTGTTCCAATCCTCTCGGCAACCACTTTCAGATATATATTCATTTTTTGCGCCGCTTGTTTTGGAAGATTTTCAATTCCTCCGTATTTCAGCATCAATCCTGCCAGTACAGGATTAAGAGGAACCTCCGCGTTTTGCCCGTTTTTCTCCCTGCAATAAGCCAGGTACTGCCCCTTTTCGGAGGTCTGAATATTGCCAGGGCCGATCGCCAGGTAATCCGAAACATGCATCCCGGAATAGCACATGAAAAGGAACGCGTCTACTGTTTTCTGTATTGGCGCTGTCCATTCGGTATTAATCAAGCAAAGCAGTTCGGCTTGGTTCAGGAAGGTATTATCTTCCCGGTTCTCCCACTCCAGCCCCAGGCCCTGGCAGGGATTCACCTGGATAATACCCCTGCCAAT
Organism: uncultured Cytophagales bacterium; assembly: GCA_964559125.1. GTDB lineage: Bacteria > Bacteroidota > Bacteroidia > Cytophagales > Spirosomataceae > Ravibacter. Next base: position 43,762 of record CAZLGW010000042.1, on the reverse strand, counting down.
GAGAAACTTGAAAAAGCCGAAGATCGCCTGAATGGTTTTGTTGCAGTAATCTAGGGAGAAGTCCGAAGAAAGCAGCGTATCGTAGTATTTTTTCATCTCCTGACGATCCACCATGGTCGGAGACATTTTTGTCCATTCCGAAAATCGGACAATATGTCGTTTATACGCCTGTATAGTACGTGGGGACTTGTTTCGCTGCCTTAGTCGCTCGACATACTCCTGGATAATCTCCGCCCAGCCTATCAGCTTAGGCGCGCCATTCCTGAACCGCGCGACAATGTCTTCGGCAGAAAAATACCGATTATCCCGTCGCATATCCAGAAATATTTCCGTCAACTCCGCCCGGATCCTGTGGAGCTCGTCGTTAACGATCCGGTCTTTTGCAAATTGCGCGGCCGCGTTCCATTTTTTCGGAGGGAGAAAAAGCCCGGTAGAAAAAGGGGCAGCCTGGATCCCGTTAAGGGTAACCCGGCAGTTGATCGGGCACTCTCCTTTTGCGTTAATACGGCTTTTTCGGATAATGAATAGAATTTTCATAGAAGAGACAGGGCTTCTGAAAGGTGCTGAGTAGTACATAGTTGAAAGGGATTTGGTTACCATGTCAGAAAAGAAGGGTGGTGGTAACCAATATGGTATCCGGAGCAGAATGTACTATTCAGATTGGGAAAAATTCGATTTTGGGCAAAAAGAAAGGATACCGGGGTAGTGGTATCCTTGTTTTTATAGCTCAGAATGCTTTTCGCAGAGAGGAAGGGATTCGAACCCTCGATACGGTTACCCGTATACTACCTTTCCAGGGTAGCTCCTTCAACCACTCGGACACCTCTCTGTAAAAACAGGATGCAAAGATAGGAACTTTATCTCATTACTGCCAGCCGACGTTGTAAAAATCATACGCTCATTTCGCCGCAAAGCGGAATAGCCAGCTTCCTGCAGAGTTCCTCAAAGTTATATCCCTGCCCAAGCAGAAACATCAGCTTGGTGATGGCCGCTTCCGGCGTAATGTCAGAACCACCTACTACCCCGATTTCGACAAGTTTTTTACTGACACCATACTGCCCCTGCACTACCCTTCCTCCTTCACATTGGGTTACATTCAGGATGGCGATACCGCTTTGAATAGCCCGGGCCAATGCTTCTACCAACTGTGGTGCCTGCGGGGCGTTACCGGCGCCAAAGGTTTCGAGTACTACACCTCTTAATCCTTCAGTAGCCAATATGAGGCTGATAATGCGAGGTTCTATCCCGGGGAAAAGCCTGATGAATAATACGTTCGTGTCGAGGCAGCAATGAAGCTTAAGCTTCGAGTTCGGCTCATAAGGCTTCAGGTAGGGAGTGCTGTAGTCGATCCTTACGCCGGCGTTTGCCAGGACGGGGTAGTTTTCGGAATAAAATGCATTAAACTGGGAGGTCTCTTTCTTCCGGGCGCGGTTTCCTCTCAGTAGCAAAGAATTGAAGAAAATACACACTTCCGAAACCATGGGTGAGTCGTCTTCCCTCCGGGTAGCGGCTATTTCCAATGCCGTAAGAAGATTTTCTCTGGCATCTGACCTGGCGATACCCACCGGGAGCTGCGCGCCGGTCAGGATTACGGGTTTATTCAGGCCCTCCAGCAGGTAGCTGAGCGCAGAAGCGGTAAAGGCCATGGTGTCGGTGCCGTGCAGGATGACAAAACCGTCGAACTCGTCGTAGCGGTCGCTGATGATCTGCCCTAGCTCCACCCAGATAGCCGGGGTGATGTCCGACGAATCGATGGGCTGATGAAGGGAGAGGAATACGACTTCCTTTTCCAGCCGGTGCAGCTCGGGCAGGTAGTCGAGCGCATGTTCGAACTCAAAAGGCACCAGTTGCCTTCCCTTCGACTGGTACACCATTCCGAAAGTGCCTCCCGTATAAATGACAAGCACCCGGCTCCGGGTGCTGTCACGGGAATGATTTCCCAGGGTTATTGTCTTGTATGGCTGCATACACTGCTACTTTTCAAGCACCACTCCCATTGAGCAGAACTTGTCGATGCGGGAAGCAATGCGCTTTTCGGCCGACATTTTCGAAAGCGCTTTCAGGCTCTCGAGGATCCGGGTTTTCAGAATCTCCGCCATTTCTTCGTGGCTGAGATGTGCCCCGCCGATAGGCTCCTCTATAATACCGTCGATCAGCTTCAGGTCAAGCATATCCGTAGACGTTATTTTCATCGCTTCGGCGGCCTGCTCCTTATAATCCCAGCTGCGCCAGAGGATCGTCGAACAGTTTTCAGGCGATATGACCGAATACCAGGTGTTTTCAAGCATAAAGACCCTGTCGCCGATCGCAATACCCAGCGCCCCGCCAGAAGCCCCCTCTCCTATCACAACGCAGATAACGGGTACTTTCAGCATAAACATCTCCTTTAGGTTCCGGGCGATTGCCTCTCCCTGGCCCCGCTCCTCAGCCTCCAGGCCTGGGAATGCGCCGGGAGTGTCGATAAGCGTCACGATGGGTTTATTAAACTTCTCGGCCAGCTTCATCAGCCGCAGCGCCTTGCGGTATCCTTCCGGGTTGGGCATCCCGAAATTGCGGTACTGGCGCTGCTTGGTGTTCCTCCCCTTCTGCTGCCCGATGATCATGACGGTCTCCCCTCCTATCTTGCCGAAACCCCCGATAATAGCCGGGTCGTCGCGAACCTGGCGGTCGCCGTGAAGCTCGATGAACTCCTCGCACATCAGCTCGATATAATCCAGCGTATACGGCCTGTCGGGATGCCTCGACAGCTGCACCCGCTGCCAGGGCGTAAGGTTGGAGAAGATCTCGTCACGAAGCTTTACAATACTGTTTTCAAGCGATCTGGCAGCCTCGGTCACGTCTACTTTATTCTCTTCGGCCAGCTTTTTCATTTCAGCCAGCTTATTTTCAAGTTCTGCTATTGGTTTTTCGAAATCGAGATAGGTTCTCATGAAAATGGGTTAATATTGGCGTAGTTCAACTCCTGTTCCTGTTATAATTCGTACGAACTCCCCCTTCCCGGTATCTCTACATGCTGATAGTGGTGTCCGTTCAATACCGACCGGAAGAATTCCATACTTTCGGGCTCTCCGTGAACCAGGAATACTTTTTTCAGCTTCTCCGGGTCCTGCTGCCTGATGAAATTTTCGAGATCGGTCAGATCGCCGTGACCGCTAAATACGTCAATTTTTTCCACATTTGCGAGAACTTTCACAGCTTCGCCCTTCAGGTTGACATGCTCCTGGCCGTTCAAAAGGCGCCATCCCAGTGTACCTTCCGAGGCATAGCCGATCAGCAGGATCGTTGCGTAGGGATTCTGAATATTGGCTGCCACATGATGCTCCACGCGACCACCCTGGATCATCCCGGATGCCGAAATAATGATAGATGGCTCTTTATAATTGCTCAGGTTCTGGCTTTCGGCAGTGCCCGCAATAAAAGTCAGGTTTTCAAAGTCGAAAAGCTCTCCGTTATCTTCCTGGAATTCCCTGGCGGCCCTGTTCAGCATTTTGTAGAATCGCTGGTAGACACGCATGGAGGCATGCGCCAGGGGACTGTCCGAGAATACCTTGATAGGCGGCAGCTGATGGTTGACGTACAGACGGTTTAAGACATACAGCAGCGCCTGCGTACGGCCGACGCTGAAAGCCGGGATGATCAGGCGCCCCGGCTTGTCCACGCAGGTCCGCTGAATCACATCCATCAATGCATCGTCAGGGCTCCTGGCATCGACGTGCGTACGGTTGCCGTAGGTGCTTTCGCAGATAACATAGTCGGCCTGCGGAATGGGCACGGGGTCTACCACCAGCGGATAGTTCATACGCCCGATATCGCCCGAAAAGCAGAGGGTCTTTTTCTGTCCGTTTTCGGTAATATCCAGGTAGATATGAGCGGCTCCGAGCAGGTGTCCGGCCGGGTAATAAGTAGCTTTCACATGCTCCGAAATCCGGTAGCTCCTCCCGAACGCAACCGGAACGAAATTGTTCATCGCATCGGCTACGTCTTTTTCAAGATAGATGTCCTTCGGAAGCTCTTTTTTCTTTTTTTTCTTCTTGCCGGGCTGGTTCCGGCTATCCACCCGCCTCCTGTTTACTCTTGCCACATCGTGGAGAAGCAACTCAGACAAAGCGAGGGTAGGCTCGGTACATACGACCCGCCCTTCGAAACCTTCCTTGAATAAATTGGGAATATTGCCCGAGTGATCTATGTGCGCATGCGTCAGCAACACTATATTGATCATCGACGCTTCGAAAGGAAAAACACTTTTCTGCTCTTCATACAGCAGCTTCCTCCCTTTTTCATCGAGGTCAAAATCCAAGCCGCAGTCAATCAGGATCCGGTAATCATCCACTTCAAGAAGATACATGCTACCTGTTACCTGTCGGGTTGCCCCCCAAAACGTCAATCTCATATTAGTAAACTACTCACGCCTGGCAGCCTTGTTTTTCCGTATCGTCGGCGGAAAGGCATTTTTGTTTTCGACCAGGTACGCTTTTTGGGGCCAAAACTACAAATAATCTAAAAAGAGATAATCATTTCTCGCGTTATTACTTTAAGTTTAACTGACGGTCATTTCAGCCTGCAGTTTTTATGAAACACTTTTGCATAGCTTTCTGCGTCCTGCTGCCACTTCTGGCCGGAGGACAAACAGCTGATTCGCTGGCACTGTCGAGGCTGGTCCATGCCATTACACAGCTTCAGAACAGCAGCCTGATGCGTCACGGCATGCTGGGTGTCTCGATCACTTCCGGCGAAACTGCCGAAACCCTTATCGGCGTCAATACAGATCAATCCCTTCCGCCGGCATCGACCCTGAAGCTGGTTACCACTGCCGCGGCCCTGGAGGTTTTAGGAGAAAATTTTACTTTCGAGACTTTCCTGGAGTACGACGGCGTCATAACTGACGGCCTCCTGAAGGGGAATCTCTATATCCGCGGAACCGGGGATCCCAGCCTGGGAAGTCCGCGGTTCAGGGATAGGACCGACTCTGCCACGGTATTCAACAACTGGCTTCAGTCCATTCAGAAAGCGGGGATACGCGGCATACAGGGCAGAATCTTTGCAGATGCCAGCTATTTCGATCCACTCGGAATCGGCGATTCCTGGGAGTGGGGCGACGTAGCCAATGGCTATGGTGCAGGCGTCAGCGGACTGAACTGGAATGAAAATGCCTGTCGTATTTATTTCCGGACCGGGACCCGGACCGGAGATCCAGCGCAGTTGCTGCGCGTCGAACCCGCCCTGCCCGATACCAGGTATATCAATCTCGTCACGACCGGACCGCCGGGATCGGGCGACAAAACGCTTATCCGCCCGTCGGGCCATGCCAATATACTGGTCATCGACGGGACCGTCCCACGATCGAGAAATGAATACAGCATCAGGGGCGCTATTTTCAACCCTGAGCTACTGCTGGCCGGCTTTTTTACTGACTTTCTTGTTCATAACGACATCCGCGTCGGGGATAAAGCGGCCATCTGGATGCCTTCCGGGACGGCATCCGCAAGAAAAACCCTGCATACCCACCGGTCTCCACCCCTTTCCGACCTCTGCAGGCAAACCAACTGGTGGAGTATCAATCTCTACGCAGAGGCTTTGCTGAAAATGGCCACAAAAAAAATGACAGGGAAGACCGATTTCAAATCGGCGGCGGAGGCCCTTACCTCCTTCTGGATCCTGAAAGGCGTCAATGTGAGCGGCCTGCTGTTTAAGGATGGCAGCGGTTTGTCGGGCTCCGGCCTGATGACCCCACGCAACGTTACCGATATCCTTAACACCGTAACCCGGTTCAGGTCATTTCCTGCATTCTACGAAAGCATTCCCATAGCGGGCGAATCCGGAACGGTAAGGAGCAAAAGTTTCGGCCGCAACCTCAATGTAAGGGCAAAGAGCGGGTCTATCGAAGGGACCCGCGCCTATGCCGGTTATATCAATACCCGATCGGGGAACAGGCTCAGCTTCGTGATCAATGCCCACCGGTATCTCCCTGATTCAAGCAGCAAGGTCGTACAGGAATTGATGGGGGTGGTAAGGCTGATGGGGGAATTGTGAAAATATAACTATAAACTATTCTTTAAATCATGACAAAAAAACTTATTCATCAGCATAACAGCTTGTTTGAGCAAATCAGACAAACAGACGAAGACGGTAACGAATTTTGGAGCGCCAGGGACTTATCCAAGGCGCTTGAATATTCCGAATATCGCCACTTTTTACCTGTAATAGAACGGGCAAAAGAAGCTTGTATAAATAGCGGGCAAGACCTGGCAGACCATTTCGAGGATATCCTCGAAATGGTTGCTATCGGTTCAGGCGCACAGAGAAGAGCAGAAAGCGTAAAGCTCTCCCGCTATGCCTGTTACCTGATTGTCCAAAATGCCGATCCGGGCAAAGAAGTGGTGGCGCTGGGACAAACCTATTTCGCGGTGCAAACCCGCTTGCTGGAAATCCGGCAGATGGACGAATATAACCAGCTGAGTACTGAAGATGAAAAGCGGCTATTTCTCCGCAGCGAAATGACAAAACACAATACCCAGTTGGCGGTAGCAGCCAAAAATGCCGGAGTCATCGAACCGCTCGATTACGCCATCTTTCAAAATCACGGCTATATGGGCTTGTATGGAGGTTTGGATGCCAAAGCCATTCATAAAAAGAAAGGACTAAAAAAGAGCCAGCAAATACTCGACCACATGGGAAGCACCGAGCTGGCGGCCAACCTGTTCCGTGCTACACAAACTGAGGAAAAATTAAAAAGAGAAAACATAAAAGGCAAACAGCGAGCCAACCAGGCCCATTTTGAAGTAGGCAAAAAAGTAAGAAAAACAATACAGGAATTGGATGGAGAAATGCCTGAAAACCTGCCTGTGGCCGATGGTATCAGAAAGATTGAAAAGGCCCAAGAGCCGAGGCAGGTAAAATCAAAGAAGAAATGAGTGAGTGGAGGGAACCGATCCGGGCAGCAAGGTAGCGCAGGAGTTGATGGGATTAGAACTGGTAATAGTAATCTATACCATATGTCATCAACAAGCCGATAAGTCCTATAGCAATCAAATAATACAATGTAGGTATGATGGTCAACCTCAGGATATTCCCTTCTTTTCCCATATATCCTACCGCTGCGCAGGCTGCTACCACATTGTGAATTGCAATCATATTGCCTGCTGCGGCACCTACTGCCCCCAATGTTACCAGTATTGTGGTTGGAATTTCCAGACTGTTTGCTACTCCAAACTGGAATAAGCTGAACATCAGATTGCTCACTGTATTACTTCCCGCTATAAATGCTCCCAGCGCTCCGATAGCGCCGGCGAACATCGGATATACGGCACCTACTGTTTCCGCAACCCAGTCTGCCATTACGATCGGCATACTTTCCAGTCCGCTTTCGTTCAAGCCCGAATTGATGTAAATCCGCACCATTGGGACAGTGAAGAGTAGTACAAAACCGGCGGAAATTGTGATAGCGAAACTTTGGGATACTGCCCTGCGTAGTCCGGCACGGCTCATTTTATGCTGAAAAACCACGAGCAAACCTGCAAGTAACAGGAAGGTGCCGGGTAGGTACAACGGCGTACTTGATACAGAGATGGAAGTATCAAATATGTTGGTCCACTGCAAATTTAGCTTTTTAAGGCCATCTCCAAAACCAAGCTGCGGCAGACGGCTCAAAACCAGCAATACAGCCAGGAAGATATAGGGGAGCCAGGCTTGGAAAAGGGATATTTTACGCAGAGTGCCGCTGTCAGATTCTTCGTGATCCAGCTTACCCAGCCATTCTTTTGGCCAGTTCTGTTTTTCCGGAAAATCCCACTTTGAGTCGGGCAGCAGGAAATTTCGTTTGGCGGCATACATTACAATCGGCAGCCCGGTTAGAGAACCGATCAGGGAAGGAAACTCCGGCCCGAGAAATATTCCGGTCAGCACGTAAGGCACCGTAAAACTAAGGCCGGCAAAAAAGGTAAATCGCCAGATGGCAAAACCTTCCCGCCACGTTCTTTTAGCACCAAAATAACGGGTCATCATTGCAACCATCAGTGTGGGTATCAGGGTACCGACCAGGGCGTGTATCATAGCCGCTTTGGTTCCTACCACTCTGAGGTACTGCATAGTACTTATTCCGTATTCACTGATATGTGCATCGAACTCAATACCCTGTAGTCCAGACTGGACTCCGATAAGAATGGGTGTGCCAAGGGCTCCAAAAGTGACGGCTGTACTCTGTACCATCATGCCCAGCATAACTGCCGTCATGGTGGGAAATCCAAGTGCCAGTAACAATGGGGCTACAATGGCGGCTGGTGTGCCAAATCCCGCAGCTCCCTCCAAAAAAGATCCGAACAGCCAAACGATTATTGTAACCTGCACTCGCCTGTCAGTATTGATACCGCCAAAGCTTTTTCGTATCACGTCAATCCCGCCCGAATACTTCAAAAGATTGAGCATGAGTATGGCTGCGAATATGATGTACAGAATATCCAAGGTGATGACCAGCCCCTGAAAGACAGAGGCCAGGATGTGAAAAACAGAAAGTTTCCACCACCCGAAGGCAATGATCACCGTAACGACAAGTACTACAGGCATTACGATTTTAGCCGATAGCCGCAGTCCCACCAAAAGAACTGCGGCTACCAGAATGGGTAAAAATGCAAGAAACGCTTCAGTCATCGCCACCCTCGCAATTTAATTACCTAAAGTGTCTTCTCCCTTAAGCGGAGTAGGGGGATTTAACAAAATAGGCTTTGCAAAGTCCTCATCCATTTGATAGGGCAACATATATAAGCTATCGCCCCGGGAGTTGGTAAAATAAATACGGGAAATGGTACTTTCCCTGGGGTCAGCGTCTGCCCACATAGCGAAAAAAGGATCTTTTGGATTGTGCGGACGTCGGACATAGCCATGGTTATAGGGGCTATTGACCGTAACCTGTCTCTTCAGCTGCCACCAGTCGTTATCGGGATTGCCCGGATCCGTCGTCTCAAATACACCTACTTCGCCTCCATTCCAGGTAGGCTGTGGACCCGTTACAGCGGGAGCTATGAGCGTCCACCTGTCATCGTGGATGTAAAATGAACCCTCGTCGTAAGCGTGATCAGAAATGGTCACGTACTGAGATGCCCATTCCTTGCCGGTCCAGCGTGTAACTACCCATGCGCGTGGTCCATTCTGATGAACCGGCGCTGCGCCGAAAGCCGTGATATGAAGAATTACCGGATGACCATCTTTGTCAAAAAGTAATTGGTTTGGATAGGCATTTTTACCTTGTGATTCATAATCGATGACGAGAGCCGGGTTCTTTTTTTTGTCCAGGGGAATGTCGACCACCTTACCATCTGCAGTGGTCCAGGTTTTTCCAAAATCAGTTGTCTGGAGGTAATATATATTGGTGCGCCTATCCACATTGTTGTCGGGATGGAAATTAAACGCAGTACCGATGGTATCGCCTCTGGCCCGGCTCACCTGGTAGTGCCCTCCGAATCCGGCCAGTTTCTTCAGATTTTTCGCCGGATCAGGTGTCCAGTTCTTGCCATCTTTATTGGTTTCAAAGTAAAGTTCCCGTCCATTGGTATACAGTGTAAGCAGATGGAAAAAACCTTTGCCGGGTACACGCCAAATCTGGGAATAGGTCTGTTCCCGTTCTGTGATCAAATCAAAGGAATCGATGGAATACGGGGCACGGCTACGGAATATCTGTCCAGGGCGGTGTCGTGCGCGACCCGCTACGAACACCCAGATATAACCATCGTCGTCAATAGTCAGACTGGGATTGTCGTGGGGATCGTCCACACCACGCTGGTCGCGGACCACAGTAGGTTTGGGTACCAGATGCTTGTCGTGATCATAGTACGAAATCATTGCACACAGATACCGGTTATTAGGTCCTGTATCACCGCCATAGACGAAAAAAGTCTTGTTCACTTCCGGTGCATATACTGCCATTGGCGCTACGGTGTGAGGCCAGGCAAACGAAAGCGGACCTGAATATTTATAATTTTTTGAACCATAGCTGGGAGATTGCTTGCGATCCTGCATGGGCGGGTGGAACCACCAGATACCGCGGTAACCGTCTATTTTGGTGTTGTCGAGCCATTGTTTACCTGCTTGTCCGCTTTGTTTATTTTGCCCGATAAGAAGATGGCAGGCAACCAACAGGCAAAAGGTCAACAGATAACCTGAAAATTTCGAAAGGCGAATGGTTTTCATATTGCTTTTTAATTATAAAAAATGATACTTCTCAATTCAAAACTTGTTTCATAAGATTTTCCTTCTTCGCATCTGAATTCGAGATACAAATCTCTTTGGCCCGATACCGGACGAATCTCGATAACCCTGATATTCGCATCCGCACCTTTGGGCAACTGATCCAGTTTTTGCTTGGCTAATACCTCCGTTGTTCCCTGTTTGCCGGTCTTGATGAAAAGTTCCCAATCGATGGGCGCTTCTTTCTTCTGACCGATCAACTCCACCCCGATTTTTTTCACGCCCGATAAGTCCAGGTCGTAAATACCTACCGAAGCCAGGTTGTTATTCGGGATCAGAGTTAGTTTTTGTTTAAAATGAGGTATATAATTCCGCATCCCGCTGACGGTATCCACAGCTGTCATATAGATCCGGTGATTGTTCAACACGTTAATACGAACCGTCTTTATGGAGGGAAGATCCTGGAAGCCATTATCCGAATAAGCAGCTTTGAAAATGAGATAACCCGGATTTTCTGTATCCGGAACTACAATTTCTCCGGATAAGGGGAGTGAACGCGCCACCTGGTCGGCATCAAACACATTCAAAATGTAATCAACGATGCTTTCAGCCTCTTCTTCGGAAATCGTCGGATGAGCCGGCATCTCCGCTTGCCCCCAGACGCCTGTACTTCCTTTGATGATTTTTCCGGAAAGGTATTGATAGACGTTATCCAGGTGCATGTACTTATTCCGCACTTCAAAATAAGGGGGACCTGCCGCCATTCTGTCCATGGTATGGCACAGGAAGCAGTTGTATTTCCGCATCAGTTGCCTTCCGATGAGGGATTTGGCAGACAATTTCGTGTTTTCAGCTTTCAGCGTATCGACGAATTCGTTCAGGTTATGAATATCAGGCAGGAAATCTGCCCAGATATTCACACGCCTGCTATCGATTTCACCATCTTCATGGTCGGTGACCACCACCGAATACGGGATACGGTCACCCGGGAAGTACATACTCCGGTTTGAGCCTTTGAAGTCGACATTTATAACAGGAGGTACGTTGCCCGCAATAATCTCTACTGTATCGGTGTCGGTTGCATTTCCGAAGTCGGTGACTTCCAGTACAGCGCGATATACACCAGGTTTCTGAATATTCACTACCGCGTTATCGCTCTGTAATTTCCAGGACACCCCTTCTTCCGGTAAAATAGACCACCGGTAACTTTTTATATTGTTATCGTAATCAATTGTCCCCTTCGAACTCAATTCAATATCCTGTGGCAGTGGCCCCGACACCCCGTTTGTACTGGCCCTTGCGATGGGGGGCCTATTGCCGTTGTTGAATTTTATTCTGAAGAGTTTGGCTTCTTTGGACCACGGCTTATAGGATTCATGGCCGTATTGCAGGACGTATAAGTCACCATCCTTGCCGAAATCCATATCGTTGATACCCTTAAATGTACCCTCTGGCATAAATTCCTCCATCGACACGAAATTACCATCCTCGTCCAGTTCCATCACCAGTATCCATCCCCGCACATAATCGGTGATAAACCACTTCCCGTCGTAATAAGCCGGAAATGCCCTCTTGGCTTTGGCGAAATCTTTTACCCTGTAAACCGGACCGCCCACAGCGCTCAGGCTTCCGCTTCCAGGTATAGGAAAATCCACCGACGGATTCCGGTCATACCATGCTAATGCTGGTATAGGTGGAACCGGTAATTCCCTCAATCCCGTGTTGTACGGTGAATCATTGATAATGCGGGACGTATCATATTGGGTCTCAATGTTCAGAGATTTTTCATTATTGCCGATAAAAAACGGCCAGCCATAATAGCCGGCTTCCTTGGCCATATTGAATTCATCAAGGCTTGGTCCAACTTCCCCCCAGTATATCCAGCCTGTTTTACTATCCATAGTCAGTCGCCACGGATTGCGCACCCCCATGATGTAGATTTCAGACCTGGTTCCTTCTATCCCTTTTTCGAACAAATTTCCTTTGGGGATGGAATAGCTGCCATCCTGCTCAGGTTTGAGCCGAAGAATGGATCCGCGTAAATCGTTCGTATTTCCAGAGGTACGGCGTGAATCGCCGTCCTCAGTCTTGAGATTGAAGCTGGAATTGTCACCAACAGAGATCAGTAAGTTGCGGTCTTTGTCAAAAATCATCCCACCGCCCCAGTGGCAACACCTGTTGCGTTGGGTTTCCCACTCGAGGTAGACATTTTTAGATGACAGATCAATTTTTTCACCATCCCATTTATATCGTGCGATTTCACTTTTGGACGCCTCAGTGGCCGGTGAATAATAAAAATAGATATAGCCATTCTTTTCAAAATCCGGGTCCGCAACAATACCGTGCATTCCGTCATCGGCGTCATGGGGGCCTCCTGATGTAGTGTAGGGCACGCTGAAGCGGGAATTGACCTCGATTTTACCAATTTCCCGTACGGAATTGTCATCGGGATCGTAAAGCTTAATGGCTCCTTCCTTCTCGGCAATCAGTATTCTGCCGTCCTTCAATACGTCCATCGACATGGGCTGGTTTAGCTCATCGACAACCACTTCAATCTCAAATCTGTTTAAATCGGGTTTTTGGTGATTTTCCGAGGATTTGTCGGAAGTACAATTGAACCATAAGAAAACTGAAATAACAACTAATATCTTACGCATTGCTGGTCTAGGTTGTAAAAAGGGAATTGGCGAAATGAATATCATTATTTAGGTACATACTACGCCCGCAGTTGTCCCAAAATGTTTTTGAGCAATGTCGACTCAATATCCCGGATTTTGTTCGGTTTCGCTTATCGCATCGTTGAGGTCTATTTCTACCGATGGTAATGGCCACAAGAAATGACGTTCGGCTATCTCCTTGCCATGTACTTCCCGAACGACCTGTCGGGTATAATCTCTTCCTAACCTTAGTAAGTCGAGCCAGCGCTTACCGCCTTCGTAATAGGATTCATAAGCACGCTCCAAAATCACCTTTTCCAGGAAAGTATCGAGGTCGGGAAAATCAGCTTGCGTAAAATCAACCGGGCTTTGTTGGTTGGGAGGATATCCGTATGCCCTACGATGAATCATATTCAGCTTCTCAATGGCATCCGCATTGGGCGAATTATTCACCCTTGCTTCAGCTTCGGAATAAATCAGGAGGATATCTGCGTAGCGGTAAAAAGGATAGTCGTTTGCCCCTGCGCCAATGTTTGCGGCATCCATGAATTTATTGTTTAGCATGGTATGTTGTCCCAGTCCAAATTCCCATGGATAGTACAGTTGTTTACGCAGATCATTCCGATCCCAGGCATTCCAACGCTTTGACAGAAAAACCGTGTCCATATAACAAGCGAACAATCCCCGGCCATTGTAATAAGGATCAGCTGGATGATGTAAGAATTCGACATAACTCCACCCTGACTCCTGGCTATTTTTGATATAAAAGATTTCTTCCGGAGTGGTAACGACCGTAGGACCGTAGAGTTTCTGCCAGTCATCCGCAGTTTTAACCTCTACCAATGAGAATGCATTTGAACTAATAATTTCTGCAGCTTTCGTCCTGGCAACCTGATATTCGTTGCGGTAAAAATGAACGTGCGACAATGCTGCTTTGGCAGCCCATTTGGTAGGTCGTCCGGGTACGGATGCTGTTTCAGGCAGATTTTGTTCTGCGAAAGTCAGGTCGTCGATGATCAGAGAAAAGACTGCTTCCGAATTACTGAGGGGTACCTCGGTGCTGCTTATGTTTTCCTCTGTCCGGATGGGCAGTTTACCCAGATAAGGTATTATACAAAAATAGCTAAATGCCCGTAGAAAGCGTGCTTCGCCAACATACTTAGCAATTTCTGCCGGTGTTGCATGGACGGCTTTATCTGCATTAGCGATCACCAGATTTGCATTTCGGATGGCCAGGTAAAACTCGTTCCACATCTGACTGATTCTGGTCACATTGGTATTATCCAAACCCTGATAGTCATTCAGGACTGCATAACTGCCCCGCCCCAGTTGGAAATCACTGTAAATTTCAGTCTGCCATGGATACAATGCCCCGAAACAGTTGTAAGCTCGTAACGGTGCGAATATGGAGTTTACTGCCGTTTCCAGATCGTTGGCGTTCTGATAAAATCGTTCTACGACAATGGCTTTTGGAGATTCGGTTAATATATCCTTACATGCGAATATGAGGAACGAAACCGTGGCTATGGTAAATATCTTTTTCATATCTCTTGTATTTCTTTCATTAAAAATCTGCCCGGATTCCGAAGTTGATTGATTTGTTGACGGGGTAGCTATGGTAATCAATTCCCAGGTTGATAGAGCTGGCGCCACCCAGGGAGTTCACTTCCGGATCCCATCGGGAATACCTGGTAAAAGTGATCAGGTTCTTACCACCGGCAAACACGTATAGATTTTTAATACCGGAAGCACCCCATTTGCTGAGTGGGAAATTATAGCCTAACTGAATATTTCTGAACCGGAGGAATGACCCGTCTTCGACGAATCGGTCAGATACCCGGACCTGGTTGGTACGGCTGGGAATAGGATATTTTGCATTGGGGTTCTCCGGCGTCCAGTGGTCGTACAGTATTTCCCGCGGCATATTGCCTCCAAATCCTACATCCAACGTATTGTTCAGGCCGGCAAGGTTGAAAATGTCGTTGCCATAGGTACCCTGCAGAAATATGGTAAATTCGAAATTCTTAAAGGAAATCGCAGAGTTCAGGCCATAGATAAAATCCGGATTAGGGTTTCCGATGACCACTTTATCCTGCACATTAATCACTCCATCTCCGTTGAGATCCTTGTATTTACCGAGCCGGCCAGATTCATCATAACCATCTTCCAGATATCCGTAGAACACGCCAAACTCTTCACCTTCCCTAAGGATATTGAAATGGTCATTGATCAGTGTCACATTAATAAATGAGCCGAGGATATCCTGCCCTTTGTATAACTTTTCAACCCGGCTTTTATTGAAAGCAATATTACCATCCAAAGTCCACTTGAAAGCCCCCGAGAAGACATCAGCGCCTACTTCCAGCTCCAATCCTCTGTTGGTGATAACGCCGATGTTATCAATTGTAGTTCTGAATCCTCCGGATGGTGGCAGCGGTACTGAATTGAGAACATCTTTGGTTTTCTTGTTATAAAAATCCGCAGTGATACGTATTCTGTTATTCCAGACAGCCAGGTCCATACCAATATTGGTTTGTCCTGTGGTTTCCCATTTCAGGTCTCCGGGAAGGTTGGTCCCGGGGGCAAAATAAGTATGATATTGTTTGCCCAATACGGTTTTGCCTGTGGAAAGTCTGTTCAGGGTTGCATAAGCCCCAATCGCCTGACTACCGGTTTGTCCCCAACCGGCACGGAATTTCAAGTCTGTAATAAAACCGTTATCGCCGAAAAATTCCTCATTGGAGATCCTCCAGGCCAGTGATCCGGAGGGGAAATATCCCCATTTATTGCCATCGCTGTATTTAGACGAACCGTCTGCCCTGAAATTAATGGTCGCGAGATACTTGTCGTTATAATTGTAATTTAGTCTTCCTAAACCGGACACTACAACTGAAAGAGAATAGCCCGATCCCGGTATACCTGGCACGGAGGATGCAGCGAGATCGTATGATTCAGTCACGTCGCTTAGAAAATCGGTGCCGCTGGCACTCAGAGAAGTGGACAGAAAGTCCTGATAGGTAAAACCTACCAGACCTGAAAACCGGTGTTTTCCAACGCTTTTTGTATATGCAATGGTATTTTCATTCAGTAAACTTCGAAATTGTGTTGTAGAAACACTGGCATTTGCATTCGATCCTATGTAGTTGTTTGTCCGATAAAAATCACTCCGGTCATCGCTGTTCTCAATACCCCCCATGATTTTAATGGTTAAATCTTTTATCGGGTTGTATTCTATAGAAGCATTAGCCAGTACTTTATTTGAACGGACGTTGGAACGTGTCTCATAGATCATCAACGCCGGATTGTTGATTTCCGGCGACCAGTGGTAGAGGGTCTTTAGATTGCGCCAGCTTCCATCGTCGTTACGGGGTGTAACAGTGGGAAATGCGTAGAGCGCTCCGGAAATCAGTGATGTACCCCGTCCACCACCACTGCTACTTTGGTTCTCCTGTTTGATACTGGCAAGCACCACACTTCCGTTTACCTTGATTTTATCACTTACCTTATGACTGATATTGGACCGGAACGAATAACGATCATATCCACTATTTTCAATGATACCTTCTTCGTTGTAAATGGAACCGGAGAGGGAATATTGAGTCGTGGAGTTACCCCCTCTGAATGTCAGATTGTGGTTGTGGAGTGGTGCATTGTCGCGAAATACAAAATCCTGCCAGTCAAAACCTTCGCCCAGCGCATTGATCTCACTATCGCTGAAAGCGCTGCCCCAGCCATCGTTCTTGGCTACTATATTGTAGAACTGGGCATATTCCCGGGCATTCATCATGTCCATCTTTCTCCTGATCGACTGGAAAGCCAAATTGGACTCCAGACTAACGGATGAAAATCCGGCATTCCCGCTTTTCGTAGTGATCAAGACGACACCGTTGGCACCCCTTGAGCCATAAATAGCTGTGGCAGAGGCGTCTTTTAGGATTTCAATCGATTCGATGTCAAGGTTATTCAAGATCGTAGGATTACTTCCCGAGATAGGAAAACCATCTACCACATATAGCGGTTCATTACTTCCTTGAATAGAGTTGGTTCCTCGGATCCTCACACTCATGCTACCTCCCGGTTCGCCGGTATTCTGGGTAATATGAACTCCGGCTGCTCTACCCGCCAGTGCCTGTAATACGTTGGTTGCAGGAAAGGCATTGATTTCATCACTGGATACCGAGCTGATTGAACCTGTAAGGTCACTTTTCTTCTGGGTTCCATATCCGACTACCACCAATTCTTCCAGATCCTTCTCGTCCACCTGCATCTTTATCTCCATGTTCGTCATGTTTCCGGCCAAAATTTCCTGCGTTACATAGCCGACAAACGAGAAGACCAAAACGGCATTTTCATCCGGAACGGTAAGAACAAACGCACCTGACGCATCGGAGATCGTTCCCTGCTGTGTTCCCTTCACCAATATGTTTACACCAGGCAGGGCTTCACCCTTTTCATCGATTGTTCTCCCGGTTATATGCCGGTCGGGCTCCTCGAAAGATATATGATGACTTTCTGCCTCTTCATGCCTGGAAGGAGCTTTCCTGAGTAATATCCTGGAATCAACCACCTCGTAACGAATCTGCAAAGGCGTCAGCAACTCATCAAGCACTTCTGACAACGGACGGCCCATAGAGTGAAGACTTACCTGCTCCCCTGAATTGATCTTGGTGCTGTATACAAATTTTACAGCTGCCGATTTTTCTATCTTTTCAAGGAGGCTCCCCAGCTTTACACGCTCCATAGAGACCGTAACCTGCCGGCTCAGCACATTTTGCGCACCGCTGCTGTGGGCCACGGCAATACTTACACCCACCGCCATCAGCAGAAGCTGGTATAATGTAATTCTCATAACCTTCCACAGCGTTTTGTCAATCGATACATTTTTTTTCATAGATTTAACTGTGTTTTTTAGATTGAAAAACAGGAAACACTATCCCCTTCCACAGTCGCGAATTGTAAAGGGGGTACCCGAAACCGGCGATGTTAACGGCATCTCCGGTTTCTTTTTTAAGTAATTATTTAGTTGCGGGGCGGGCTTTTATCAGCAGCCTTCTCCGTTGATAAAAACTACCGTGCCGCGTCTTTCATATGTCGCATCAATAGATTTACATATCAATTCCAGTTGTGTAAACATAGACAACCCTGTCAGGTCTGCGTTTATCCCGCATTCCTTTACACGCGGATCGGCAATCACGAATTCTATCCCGTAATACTGTGTCAGCGCCTGTAACACTTCCTGCAGAGGTACCGACCTGAAATCGAGCGAAGGCAGCTGAACGTCATCCTGTATATGGACCGCCGGCTCCTCTACTATCCCGGTCGTGATGTAGTGGGTTTCCCTGCTGTAGCTTACCTGCTGATTGGCAGTAAGGATGAAACCGTTCTTCTTACTTTTGATCTGCGGGTCGTTCGTATAAACCGATACCTTGCCCGACGTCACAGATACCTCGGTCGTATTGCTGTCCTTGTCTTCCCTTACCCGGAAGCTCGTCCCGAGCACTTCGGTGATCAGGCTCCCGGCATACACTATAAACGGCTTCATTTCATCCCTTTTCACCTGGAAAAAAGCCTCCCCGTACAAAAACACCTTCCTCCTCTCCTGGTTGAAGTTGTTTTCGTATACCAGATGACTGTTTTGCTTCAACAGCACTATCGTGCTGTCGGAAAGCATGATCTCCTGGTCTGAGCCGGTAGTGTTCCTGATCTCGAAACGCTTCTGACCGGAAACTGCTTCTGCTTGCGGTCCATCCTGGTTTCCGGAGGGACGCAGGCACAGGATTCCCAGTAATAAAGAAGCTGCTATACCTGCCGATATGGCGACAAGTCTCCGGACGGGCTTCGCTCCCCAGGCTCCGAAACGGATTTTCCTCCATATTCTCTGCTGTAATGCACTTCTGTCTGCACCGGACATCTCCGGATAGATCAATTCCGGCTGGTTTTTATACCACTCTTCCAGCAGCTTTTCCTCCTCTTCCGTAGCCTGCCCCTGAAGGTACCTTTTGAGCAGTCTGTTAAATTCTTCCATTCTCATTTTTGTAAACTTTCAGTTCTCCGAATAATAGTTCCGGAGGTTCTCTCTCAGGAACCTGAGCGATTTCGTGATATGATACTCCACCGCCTTCTCGCTCAGGTTCAACCCCAGCGCAATCTGCTTTACCGACTGGTTCTCAAACCTGCTTCTTTTAAAGACTTCGGCGCTCTTTTCAGGCAAAAGGGTCAGGACATGCTCCACCGCTGCCGACAGTTCCGAAAACCCTACTATATCTTCAGTGCCGTAGTGCCTTGAAATCTCATTAAAAATAAGGTACTCCCTGTACTTGCGATAACTGAGTTGCGACTTGAAAAAATCATAGATCTGGTTCTTTACGGCTATCGTGAGGTACAGATCGAGATTCCGGATTCCGGTCTCGGCACGCCTCCTCCACAGATCGAGAAATATTTCCTGGATGATCTCCTCGGCCTCCTCCCTTATGCCCGTATGATGATACGCAATGGCAAAGAGCTTATACCAATACCGGCGGTAAATCTCTTCGAAAGCCGGCCGCTTACCAGCTTTCAGAAAATTGACCAGATCACCGTCGTCCGTCTTTTGCAAATTCATACAACTAAGGGTTTGGAATAGCCTTCAATATGTACAGTAGAATAAAATCGAAAAACCCCTAAAAAATAACAGAAAAATTATGTTGGTTTCCGACAGCTACCCCACCAGCACTCCCATCAACCGCTCAAGTTCCGCCGCCGGATCCTCACAAAAGCCGGGATGCACCGCCGACACCTGCAGAATAGTGCTACGCTTCGCAGTAAGCCATCTGAAGCGGGAAGGTGCCGGCATCGTTTCCAGCAAGCCACCTTTCTTATTTCCCCGGCATATAGAAGCGAAAGATTTACAATACTGGTCAAGCTCTGAAATATCGAACCCCCGGTACAAGGCTTCCAGGCGCGCTGTGTCGAGAAAATACCGCACCTCCAGGAACTGAAGCCCGGGACAATACAGCACTACTCCGATATTGATGAACTCTTCCCGTTCTACCCTTGGCACAACGCGAAGCACCGCATACTCATATAAGTGCATTCCTTGCATCTTCAGCAGCGTTTACGAAAACTTCCGATACGGCCAGCCTCTTTAAAAGAAAATCAGCGTAGGCATCCCGTTGTGCGTCGAAGGAAACGCCGCCTGAATCAAGCCAGTCGTCGGGGATGAGATTAACGATCGCTACGATCGCAGAAGGAACAAGAAGGCTTTTCATATGCTGGTCTGCAGCCTTCAGTGCGCCGGCCCTTCTTAGCAGTACATGGTCTTTTACCTGTACAAAAGGACGGTCGATATAGACGGAATAATCGGAATCATTATGATGAAAGTATAAAGCGGCGCCATGATCGATCAGCCATAGCTCTTTATTCCACATCAGCATGTTGGTATTGCGGCGGGTGCGGTCTACGTTCATGAGGAAGGCATCCAGCCATACGATCTTTGAAGCAAGCTCCCGGTCCACGTCAGTTACGACCGGGTCAAAGGTATAGGAGCCGCTCAGGTAATGAAGCGCGAGGTTAATCCCAGTGCTGGCTTTCAACAGATCCTGTATCTCTTCGTCGGGCTCCGTACGGCCAAATGCCTCATCTATGTTCGCGAATACCAGCTCGGGCACTTTAAGGCCTGCCAGGCGTGCTATTTCACCGCCGATCAGCTCCGCAATAAGCGCCCTCGTGCCCTGGCCGGCGCCCCTGAATTTGAGTACGTAGCTGAACCCGTCGTCTCCTTCTACTATGGCAGGCAGCGAACCGCCTTCGCGCAACGGCAGCGCATAGCGGATCATATTTACCGTCCTCAAACCTGTCTGCAGGAGATTGTTTGTATACATGTTTGTCTAAGAATTGCCCGGCTTGCAATTTATCTGATATTTAATGTAATGGCAAACCTCTATTTCCCGACCAGCCACTTGTTGGCCGTATTATATTTCCCTTCCAATACCACTTTAAAGAAACCGGAAGGCAGCCGGCTGACATCGATCTCCGCTTTTTCATTCTCTACCGGTATTTCTCTCACTAACAGGTAATGATCCGTTCCGCCCTTCTCGAAATAGTTGGTAGTGGAAAGCCAGATTTTCAGGTTTTCTCCCTTTTGAAGGGCTTTCCACGAAAGCAGGATCTTCCTGTCGTCGTAGGAGATCTTATAGTCGATAAACGAGAGAGCGCCTGTAAGGGGCGTGCCGTCGATTTCAAAAGCCTGGTCTTTCGGAATATGGATCCCCAGGTGCCTTGAGATAGACGGCATAATATCGACTACACCCGGGCGGGTGTCCCTGAACTCCGCATTCAGGTCGCCGGCGTTGGTTACGATCCACGTGCCCCGCTCACGATCAGATTGCCCGCCGTGGCTCTGGCCCGATTTGGCGTCGCGGCCGTGATCGGTAGTGATAAAGATCTGCCAGTTTTCTCCGTAATGTTGCCGGCGGTACTGCACGGCTTCCCATACACGTCCCACCTGCAGGTCTATCAGCCTGACGGCGTCGTGGAACTGGTCGCTATCGCCGAATTTATGACCCATATCGTCGGTATATTGGAGGTATACCCAGGAAAGATCGGGGCCCTTTTCTTTTATGTAGCTTCCCGCTTCGGTCGAAACCAGCTCGTCTATCCTGCGGATATACTCCGATTCCTTGTCGTGAACGAAACGAAGGGTATCCAGCTCGAAGCCGTCGAAAGAATAGCCCAGCCGGAGATACCCGGTTTGGGGAAGATTTTCTCCGATCAGTTTGGTACGGTTATCCAGCCAGGTTGAAAATACGGCCGTGCGCTTCTGAGGGTATTGGGATTCCAGGAACCTGAAGATCGTCCAGTAATGATAATTGGGCTCCAGGATCCGGTTGTCCCATACATTATGCTTATTGACCCAGGTGCCTGTAAGCAGGCTGTTGTACCCTACCGCCGAAATGGTGGGTGTTTGAGAATAGGTTCCTTTTTCTCCCCCGACATAAGCCCTGGCATATCCGCCCTGCCGGGCAATTTCATCCAGGTGAGGAGTCGCAATCTGCTCGATCGTATTGGAAGAAATACCGTCGGCGATAACGAAAACAGCTTTGTTCACCGTCTGTTGACTGTAAACCAGGAGCGGCAGGAAAAACGCAAAGACGGTAAAGGGAAAGAACCTGACATTCGATCTCATGTATAACAATAAGTTATTTACATAATAAAATACCTGATTTACAGCTTTTTCTCCCACCATTTTGTAAACACCCGGGTACTGTCTTTCAGCATAACAGGTTCTCCGATCATGGGGGTAATAAGATTAAAAGAATGCGCTGCCGATGCTTCCGCTATCTTCTCCATCGGCTCATACCAGGCGTGCCTTCCCAATGCATATTTCGAATTATGAATAGTCATCAGTTGCTTCGGTTGCAGCTCTTCGACGGCTTTTACGAGGTCTTCCGGAATGAAATGTATATACCTCCAATCTTCATTATACTGTCCGTTTTCCATTATAGCCAGATCTATGTCGCCAAATTGCTCTTTGATCTTCCTGAAATGCGTATCGTAGCCCGAATCGCCCGACAGGTAGATATTTCCCAGCCCGCTTTGCAGCATATATCCGGCCCAGAGCGAACGATTGGCGGTCAATCCTCTCCCTGAAAAATGGCGGGCCGGCAATGCCGTAAGCCCGATCCCTTCATCAAGCTGCAGTTGGTCATTCCAATCCAGTTCGGTAATGGCAGCCGGATCAAACCCCCAGTATTCCAGGTGGCCCCCAACGCCCAGGGGACAAATCACTTTTCCTGTCCGGGTTTTCAGGTTGAGCATTGTCTTATAATCCAGGTGATCCCAATGGTCGTGGGTGATGATAAGATAGTCGATATCCGGCATATCTCCGGGATGATAGATGTCCGTTCCGGGAAATGCGACGTTAGTGAAAGGTACCGGCGAAGCCGAAACCAGCACCGGGTCTACCAGGATCTTCTTGCTGTTGATTTGCAGGTATAATGAAGAATGCCCCATCCAGACCAGGACGTCTTCGTCAGGAGCAAGCGCTTTCAGGTCGGTCTTTACAGCCGGTAGCTTTCGGGGTGGAATCAGGTCTTTGACCGTTACAAAAAGAAATTCCCACAAAACGCGGATTTTCGACTTATCGCTTACCATCATCTTAGTGGGAGACTGGTTCTGAAACTCGCCGTCCCTGTAATTGGGCGATTGTTTAATTCTCTCCAGCCGTTCTCCTCCTGGCAGGTTTCCAAACATCGGGTGCTGCAGAAATAAGAAAACCGCCAGACTCAGCAGCACTACCAAACCAATAATTCCGACAATCATTTTTTTCAGTCTGTTCTTCAATTTTAAATTCATTATTTACAAGATGCCTGTAAATTATAAAAAATATATTTAATGCTCATGTCCCCCTGATCCGCTCATTTTGGCATTGATAAAAAAAGCTCCCTTTGTGACGACACGGGTATGTGCGGGGATTTCAATGACCGGATGGATGCCCGTATACCCCAGGTCGGAAACACCTTTTACCACTTCGATTTTTTCAAAATTCATTTTGTCTTCCTGCCCGCCGGCGTGTTTATGGTCATGTCCTTCTCCTCCCGGGTGTCCGTCATCATGATGATGACTATGCCCTTCGTCTTTATCATGGTGGTCATGATTGTGATCATGGTGCGTATCATGTGCCTGCTTCTTCTCCTCTTTACCGGTTTCGACAAAAACATAGTATTTCCCGTCTGCCTCTACAATGGCCTCGTTGGGAACGGCAGGTGCCGTCACATCCTTCAGACTTACTATCCCGGTAATGTTCATCCCGTCTATCAGCCCGCTCTTATTGCCCGTCACACTGCTGTGTATCGCGATGGTCCTGCTTTCATTTTCAAAGGAAGCCCCTATTGTGAACACTTTTGCCGTATAGGAGACAGACGGGTTATTGGTCACTGTAAAATTAATCTCCTGGCCGACCCTGATACGCGGGAGGTCTTTTTCAAAAACCTGAAGATCAAGGTGCAGCAGGCTGTTATCGACTATCTCCGCTACCGGCGATGACACATCGACGTAGCTGCCGATCCTGGAAAACACATTACTGACCGTGCCGCTTATCGGGCTCGTAATGATCAGCGCCGATTTCAGGTTGGTGTCGCTCAATGTCGCCGGGTCTATGCCCATCATCTGTATCTGCTGGTAGAGGGAGGCTTTCCTGACCTGTAAAGAGCTGATCGCGGCGGTCGCCGCCTGCAGGTTTTTCCTGGCGCCGGCATTTCCCTCGTTCAACTCCTGCTGCCGCTGCAATTCCTGCCCGGCCAGTGTCATCCGGCTTGCCAGGGCCAGGTATTCTTCCTGCAGCCCGATAAACTGCGGGTTTACGATTGTCGCGATCACCTGCCCCTTTCGCACATAGTCTCCCAGTTGTACATTCAGGCTTTTGATTACGCCCCCGTAGAGAGACGTAGCATTGGCCCGGTTGTTATTGGGCACCCTGAGGATTCCGTTTGCTTTGATTACCTCTGTGAGGTTCCTGTTCTCAATTTCTCCCAGTGTGATGCCGACTGCGTCGATCTGCTCCCTGGTCAGCGATGTAACGGTAACAGCCTCCGTATGGCGGGCTGCAGCCGGTGTTTCCGCTCCATGCCCGTGCCCGTCATGCCCGTCATGCTTTTTGCTGCAGCTATACAAAATGCCTGAAAAGACAATTGCTGCGAATATTCTTAAAACCGGTTTCATTCGTTTAATGTTTCTAAAGTTACCCTTACCTGTTTTCAAAATAGCTAAGCTGGATGACCGACTGGTTGTAGTGATTGAGTACATCCAGGTAGTTTTGCCTGATCTCTATGGCCTGCCCCAGGAACTGGCTCAATTCGGCAAAACTGATATCACCCGCATTGTAGCTTAGCCGTGCCGCTTCTATGATATCCGAAGCCTGCTGCAGGCCCGACGATTCGTAGAACTCGAGCAGCTCCTCATTTTTCAGCATGTCAGACTCAGAAGCCGCTTTTTGCGTTGTCAATTGCTGCGATTGCCAAGCCAGCATTTCCTCCTGTGCCTCCTTTTCTGCCATTGCCGCCCTGACCTTGCTTTTATAGGCTCCTGCCCCCAGCAGGGGAATGGCGGCGGTAACCGAAAATCCTGTAAACGGATCGTTTGCTCCCCACAGGCGCTGGGTGAAGAACCTTCCTGAAAGCTCAGGCCTGTTCGTGTTACGCTGCACGGCTATATTCGAAGACGCTATATGTACGTTTTGCTGCTGCAGGCTCAGTAGCGGATGTGCTGCTGCATCATCGCCTGCCCCCGGTTCGATTTTCTTCAAGGGCTCCGCCAGCGGAAGCAGCCAGTCATTCCTGTTCAGCAGCATCATGAGCTGCTGCTGCCGGATGGTCATATCTTTCCTGTTTTGCCCGATAAATGCCTGCAATTCCCTCATTTTAACCCCGGCTGCAATCTGGTCCAGCGCCGCCGCTTCACCGGTCTTTACCCGTAGTTCGGCTGCCTTCAGCAGGTCGGAATAGATATCGGCGAGCTGCTGAAGAAGCGCCTCCTTTTCCTGCAGGTACCAAAGCTGGTAATAAGCCGTACGCACATCCTTCCGGACCGTAGCCTCCAGCATTCCGGTACTGATCTGCGCATACTTCTCCAGTTCCCTGAAGTAATTCTTTCTGGCAGCATACAAGCCTGGCCATGCGACACTCTGAGAAACGCCTATCTTGAGAATCCCTACCTTGTCCGACGGACGTAAGTCCTCGTTCTCGGCAAACACCCCTGTTTTTGGGATCTCCCCGGCCGCCCTGGCATGATATCCGGCGCTTTTGATCTCGGCTTCGTTTATCCGGAACTGCCGGTTGCTTTTCAACGCCGCCTCAATAGCCTCTTCAATCCCGATCCTCTCCTGCCCTCTGAGAGATACCACGCTGCAGAGGCTGAGCAAGAGTATTTTAATGGTATATTTCATACGCACACAACTGTCAGATTATTGATTTTCAATACCTTAATTAATAGCCCCCCCTCCCCTTTTCCCTCCTACCAGCATATACAGCAAAGGCAAAACAAAAAGAGTCAGGAAAGTGGCGGTAATAAGTCCCCCGATCACAACCGTTGCCAGCGGCTTCTGAACTTCCGCCCCCGCGCTCGTACTGATCGCCATGGGCAGGAATCCGAGCGAAGCCACGGTGGCCGTCATCAGCACAGGCCGGAGACGCATCATCGTTCCCCGCTTTATCCTTTCCAGTACATCCGTCACTCCCTCTTTTTCCAACTGGTTGAAGGTGCTGATGAGCACAATCCCATTCAGCACCGCCACGCCGAACAACGCGATGAAGCCGATCCCCGCGCTGATACTGAACGGCATATCTCTCAACAGCAAGGCAAACACACCTCCGGTCGCGCTCATCGGGATAGCCGTAAAGATGAGTACAGCCTGCGTGAACGACCGGAACGTCATATAGAGCAACATGAAAATGAGGAGCAATGAAACCGGTACCGCCACCATCAGCCTGGCACTGGCTTTCTGCAGGTTTTCAAACTGTCCGCCGTAAGTGAAATAGTATCCTGTCGGCAACTTTATTTTCTGCGCCAGTTGCTCCCTTATTTCCTCCACTACGCTCTGAACGTCCCTTCCTGAAACATTAAACCCTATCACGATCCGTCGTTTCCCGGCCTCACGGCTGATCTGCGCCGGCCCCAGCCTGAAGTCGATATCAGCTACCTGGTACAAGGGTATCTGGGCGCCGCCGGCAATCGGGATTACGAGATTCCTGACATCGTGTATGCTACTCCGGTGGGTACTGTCGAGCCTCACTACCAGGTCAAACCTTCTTTCGTTTTCATACACTTGTCCCGTACTTCTGCCCGCAAATGCAGTGCTAACCACGTCGTTTACATCCCTGACTGTAAGCCCGTAGTTGGCCATACGATTCCGGTCGTACTCTATGGCGATCTGAGGCAGGCCGGTTACCCGCTCCACCTGCGGCGCGGTGGCGCCTGCAACCGACTCTATTACATCGGCTACATCTTCGGCATACAGGGCGAGCGTATCGATATTTTCGCCGAATATTTTAACCGCCACATCCTGCCTGATCCCGGTCATCAGCTCGTTGAAACGCATTTGTATCGGCTGGTTCTTCTCAAAGAATACCCCCGGGATCACCTCCAGTTTTTCCATGATGGCATCGCCGAGCTCAGCATAGCTCCTCCCCGATTTCCATTCTTTCCGGGGTTTGAGGACTACCATCAGGTCAGTTGCTTCCGGCGGCATCGGATCAGTAGGCACTTCAGCCGATCCCGTTTTGCCCACTACCATTTTCACTTCGTCGAACTGCCTGATCAGGCGCGATGCCTGCATGGAAGTCTCCAGGCTCTGGCTCAGCGAGCTTCCCTGGGGAAGGATGCAATGGAAGGCAAAATCTCCTTCTTCCAACTGGGGAATAAACTCTCCGCCCATCCTGTTAAATACTGCCAGCGTAACGGCAAACACCGTTACCGTCACAAAAATCACCGCGTACTTAAACCGGATGGCTTTTTCAAGCAGCGGCTGGTAAACACGCTGCAATGCGGCTATCATCCTGTCGCTGAAGGTCGTTTGGTTATGGGGTATTTTTGGCAAAAACAGTGCGCACATCATCGGGATATACGTCATCGACAGGATCAGCGCTCCCAGGATAGCAAACCCGACCGTCTTTGCCATCGGGGTAAACATTTTACCTTCCACTCCGACCAGCGTCAGGATCGGGATATAGACGATCAGGATGATGATTTCTCCGAAAGCTGCGCTGGTACGTATTTTGGAGGCAGATTCATATACCTCCCCGTCCATCTGCTGCTGTGTAAGCCGATGCGTTGTCTTTCTAAGACCAAGATGGTGCAAAGTAGCCTCGACCACGATCAGCGCCCCGTCAACGATCAGCCCAAAATCAATAGCCCCTAAGCTCATCAGGTTGGCGCTCACCCCGAACACATTCATCATACCAAGGGCAAACAGCAGGGAAAGCGGAATCGCCGAAGCGACGATCAGCCCCGCGCGAAGGTTCCCCAGGAAAATCACAAGCACGAAAATCACGATCAGCGCCCCTTCGATAAGATTCTTCTCGACCGTGCCGATCGCCCGTCCCACCAGGTCGGTGCGGTCGAGGTACGGCTCGATGACGATATCGTCCGGCAGCGACTTCTGAATGGTAGGAAGCTTTTCCTTTATCCGCTTCACTACTTCGTTGCTGTTCTCTCCCTTGAGCATCATGACAACTCCCCCGACTGCGTCTACTTCCCCATTATACGTCAGCGCACCATAGCGCGTCGCGCTGCCGAACCTCACTTCTGCCACGTCGCGGATAAACACGGGAACAGCTCCTGTATTTTTCACCATAATCCCCCTGATGTCTTCCAGCGAAGTCACCAGGCCTATCCCCCTTATAAAATAGGCGTTGGGTTTTGTATCGATATAAGCTCCGCCGGTATTCTGGTTGTTTTTTTCAAGCGCAGTAAAAATCTCGGGTATGCTTACGCCCATTGCCCGGAGCCTGTCGGGATTGACTGCCACTTCGTACTGCTTCAACTCCCCCCCGAAGCTGTTTACCTCGGCAATTCCAGGCGTGCCATACAGCTGGCGGGCCACGATCCAGTCCTGGAGAGTACGCAGCTCTTTGGCGTCGTATTTATGTTCACTTCCTTTTTTGGGGTGAATAATGTATTGATAAACCTCCCCCAGGCCGGTGCTGACCGGGGCCATTTCCGGCGACCCTATGCCCGGCGGTATTCTTTCAAGGGCTTCTTTAAGCCTTTCATTGATAAGCTGGCGGGCAAAATAAATATCGACATCCTCGTCGAAAACAACGGTCACCACCGACAATCCGAACCTGGAAATACTCCTTATCTCCTCGATGCCCGGTACGTTGGCGATGCTCTGCTCGATGGGAAAGGTCACTAACTGCTCTACTTCCTGCCCTGCCAATGTCGGACAGGTAGTAAAAACCTGGACCTGGTTATTGGTAATGTCAGGCACTGCATCAATAGGCAGCCTGGCAGCGCTCCACACTCCCCAGACGACCAGCAGAAGTGTCAGCAACCCAATAACAGCTTTGTTCCTGATACTGAATCTGATAATGCTATCTAACACGATGTATTGAAATAATTCCTGGATAACGTGATGTAAATGAATGTAAATCCGGGATACCGGGCGGCGTTAGGAAAACGCCGCGTGTAAACCCTTGTCCGTCTTATGCCGGATTACGTCAGATCAGCACGATGTTTTGGGTGGCTGCCAGATGTTCCCCAGGTAACTGGAAACGACGAAGCTGTCGTGTATGACAACCTCCTGTGAAGATTTAAATTGAAAAGGAGGTTCTAAAGCCGGGAAGGAATATTCGGGCGCCACCATGCTGATACCGCAGCAGGCACAGGCGCAAAACGGGGTGCAATGGTCGTTATCATCCCCGGTATGTTGATGGGATCCTGTGGTCTCAGCCGCTTCCGATGTTACCTCACACCGATCATGGGAATCGGCGCACGGTACCAGTGAAAGTGCCAGGAGATAGGCGACTAATATGCTTACACACCATTTCATCAGCGGCGAAGGTAAGTAAATAAGCAGTGCAACAGGAGTGCAATGGTGCTGATATTCAGATCGTGGCAGAATATTTTCCGAAACACTATCTTAAACGTAAGCGGCCTCGGGGATAAAAAATCCCGGAGGCCGCTTACGTTTAAGATAGCTGTTTTTTTTCAGGGAACCGGCGGAGCAAGTTCTAAACTGTCTTTTCCTGTGTTGTCTCTGAGGTCGTCCGGCATATTGGTATCGATAGGCTCAACCACATCCGGCTCACGCCCGAAAGCAGCGGTATCCTCGGTCATGCTGTCTTTTCCGCTATTATTGCCGCAACCACCGGCCAGGCACAACAGTGCCGCAGCGGTAAATAGTAGTGCGGATATTCGCTTCAACATTTTCATATCAGTCATTTTTTTAGTAGTGGATAAATTCTATAGCAGTTGCCTTCTCCTGAAACCCGGTCCTCCCAACGATACTTTCCTGGTCAGCAGTGCTATCAGGACGAGCGCTAAGCCCAGGAAGAGATGAGGCTTGTAAATGATCTCATTAAACCCAAACATCCATGGGCTCCCGGCAAGGAAAATCCCGAGCACAATATCCAGGTTCAAATGAACAGGCATTGGAATTTTACCGAAAGCGCCCCCTTCGTACCGGGTTACGAAGGAAACACAAAACTGTACCAGCCCTACGAGCGACGGCACCATCCAAACCGATGAACCGGCAGCTTCAGCCAGGTCCATCAGGTAATAGAGGCGCGGTGACAAAAATCCAAAAAAGTGTACCAGCTCTTTATCGAAGCTCTCTTTTATTCCCTGACACCTGTTTAAGTACCTGCCAGAACCCCTGTTTACGATGTCTTAGTTCGCCTGCAACGGGATTATCGTGGGGTTGAGATAAACTTTTATCCTCAAAAATGCATAGTGAAGGAATGTAGAGGAGTGAGGTATCTGTGACTCTACCTCAACAAAATACCCCAATAAGCTGCCGGAAACTGAGCAGGATCAGATTTCAACCAGCTCTTCTCCCGTCTCCAGGGCATGCGTAGGTATTTTTTCCGGCCCGAACAAAACACTCCCCTGCTGATCTCTTATATAAAATTTTTCATCCTGGTTACTCCAGAACCGTTTCTTCTTGTAGATAATCTGCTGTGCTTTAAAAGCAAATATCAAGGGGTTTTCTGCTTTATAAGACAGTTCCACCGAATTGTCCCGCTTCCTGGCAAAACTGCTGTTTGCCTCCACAATTCCCTTAACCGATGCATCAAGATTTACATCCTGGCCGTTTTTATCCGATATCAGAATCGAGATATCGTTGCTTTTTGCAATGGAATTGATCACAAACAATTCATTATTTTCCAGCTTTTCCCGGAAAGTATTCAATCGCTCCCTTTGAGGTTTCGATGCACTAAGGTAGGTGTCCAGTTGCAATAAATTGACGCTGTCAATCCTGACATTACTGTACGATACGGTAACTTCATACCCTTCGTTCAGCTCAAAGCCAACCGAAAGTTTACCCATTTTCAGCTTGTTCAGTAACCAGTCCAAAAGCTTAACACCTCCTTTAGCTTCAAAAGTCAGTGTAGCCGAACCTTTGATATCTGCCGCTTCGATTTCTCTTTTTACCTGAGGCGGAGCAGCATTCCCAGTGCCGAATAAGTCTCTCAAACCGGCCTCCAGGGAAGATACACCCTGTTCTGATTGGTACAAAAGCAATAGCGGGACGATGTCTGTCTTTGGCCAGGCGACGAGATTGTATCCAAATTGGGTCAGAGGGGATTTAGCAGTAGCCATAACGGGTCTGTTTAATTTGATAAGATAAGTTTTGGAATTTCGTGGACCTGGTATTCATCAATTTGCTCAAATTTAGGAGAGCTGTACTTGATAGCCAGGATCGCCGCATCGTGACTATGGTCGACAGTCTTACCATTAAACAAAGCCTTATAGAACCGTTGCGCATAAACAATTGCGGCATCCTCCGGGAAAACATAGCTGGTCCCCACGCTATATTTACAAAAGTTCTTGATTGCATCCGCATAAACAATTGAATTGCAGGCAATCAACAGGACAGCTTCCATTTGTTTCCCACTGGTGATCAACTTGATATAATCAGTAAATTCTTCAACATCCATGGGGTCCTCCTCTTTATTACTTCCCTGGAAATACAAGCCGTCAACCCCCGATGCATGCAATGTAATATGCAGGTAGTCGGGAGAATATTTATCCAGAATTTCTGAAAAATCACTGCGATTGATCCCCGGCTCAATTTCAAAATCATAATTATCGCGATCTGTGCCGGACTCCAGTGCCTTCCTGATGGATTTGATTTGTTCACCGATATCGATCGGGTTAAAAGTGGAAGGATTGGAAGCAATAAAGAGTACTTTCTTCTTCCCGGGCGGAGCGGCCATCTTCGCCTGCAGTGTCTGGAGCTGGAGTGCATGGACCTGTTTTACAAGATGAAGTAGTTCTTCGGAAAGAGATTCGTCCTTCCGGACAGATCCCTCCAGGGCAAAATCGACCACTTCGGCCTGACTAAACTCAAATCGTTGTTTTTTAAGAATTTTTTCAGAGGTTTTCCCTATTGTTTTTATCCATTCCGGATCGGCTCTATTAACGTGCTTCGGCCGGGCTAATATCTTCAGCGATTCTTTTTCAGCGTTCAGCTTAATCAGGTTTTCCAACCGGTTTTGTACTGTCCGCCTGAGATCGCCTGCCGCTGTTCCGGGAAGAAACGCTACTTCGAAAATCCAGACTTTGTACCATTGCCCGTCAATATTTATCCGGTAAGTCCACAATCTAAAAGGTGCATTATGTTGGTAATCTTCAATCAGCTTAGCAGCAGGAGGAAGCTTAATTTTCTCACTACTGCCATATACCAATGTGATACACGCATCTCCATATGCAACTTCTCCTTCTCCCTGATCGTCGTCGAAATAGAAAGCGGTGGCCTCACGATAGTTTTCTGCAATCAACGGGCCTGCATCTTTCAAAAAAATATCCAGAGGGGAAACCGGTTTGCCGGATCCGTTCCCGGCCGGCGCTTTTATTTCTACCCAGGTCTTGGAGTAATAGGCAATTATATCAGAAAGAAAGACTTCTTTACAGTCATCTGAACCTTGCAAAGCCGCTTCCAGCTTGTCATAAAACCCGATTTCTGCATTAAGCTTGCAGAATCCTTCATAGCTCAGGCGGCCCGACACACCGAATATAGGCTGGCGTCTTTTATTTATGTACCAGCCACCCCTTGCATGATCCCGGATTTTGACGCAATTGAGCCTGCAATAAGGCTTGTTGTCTCCCTGCCTGATAGCACCGAAATTCCTGATGAACGGGCGTGCCGAAAAAAAACGGGAATAAGCCTCCTTACTCATTTCAGGCGACGGCCAGATTGCCGGGCCTTCCGTATCGGAAGACAGATAGCGCAGGTCAATAACAGGGAAATGAAAAGAGATCTGCATAAACAGAAGAGGCATTATAGTCAGAGTATAGGCCCTCGGAGAGGAACCTATACTCTATAAAATTAAAGTCAAGTATCGCGAAGACCGTTGACAAAGTGCCTTTAAATGCACATGGCATTAACCCAATCAAACGATCAGGCTGGTTACCACATTTAAAACTACAAATAAAGTAACCTGAAAATGCAAAATCATGTCCAATTTATTTTAAGGTATCACCTGCCCGGTTTTTAGATACGGCGCTTCAATTTGACTTATCTTCTTCTTTCCCTTACAGTTATCGCTGGCTACTAACAATTTTCCGCCGGCGGATTACGGGTAAGATAAAGTCTCCTTCAGAATTTCTCCAAAATCTCTTCCCTGATTTACCGGTTATACTATTTACACAGGAAACCGCAATCATGCTGAAGCTGATTAGCAGGCCGGGTATACCGCCGGATTTTTTAACGATGCGGGGACATAAAAGAGGGGTCAGCGAGCTGATATTTCACTCTCGCAACCTCCTCGATAACGAACCTGACGAACTGCGGTTTGAAAGTACAGGATCGGGCATATGTATGGTATTCAATTACGGTGATCCGGTCGTAATCCGCACCTCCGAAAGCGATTTTAAAATACTCACGAGGCAACAGAATATCCTCAACCTGGGCGCCGGTACATTTGAGGTATCGCCGGACGGAGAAAAGAACTGGCTGATCCGCCTCATTGTGATCCCTTCCGAATTATTCGAACATATATTAAGGCATTTCCAAGCTGAGAAACTGGATTTGTGCAGGAGCCCTTTCGGGATGATGTTCAGACAAAACCTGCACATAGGAGACGAAATCAGCCACAATCTTCATGCATTCCACGCCGAGAGCGTTTTACCCGAAAGCGTAGGCGTGTACACTTACGGACGGCTGCTGATTTTTTTATCACTCCAGTTTTCCCAGCATGTCATCAATAATAAAAGGAAAAGCAGGCAGCTCAGGCGTTCTCAGGAAGCGACGATAACCGCGAAAATGTACCACGCCGAACAGATCATACGCTCCGATTTTACCGGGCGCTATACCCTCCAGGACCTTGCAAAGCTGGTCGGTACAAATGAATGCTACCTGAAAAAGCAGTTCAAGAATGTATTTGGAATGCCGGTACGCGCCTACCAGAGAAAAATAAAAATGGCGAAAGTCAACGACCTGCTCCTCAATACCACTACAAGCATCGAGGCTATATCGGCGGGTCTCGGCTACCTGCACACTACTCATTTTACGGCAGCCTATAAAAAATACTACCGGCTCACACCGGGAGAGGCCAGAAGCAGATCCGCCGGAAATATTCCGGGTCTCCCTGTGGACTAGGAGCCCTTTTGTTTTTTTACCGATTTCGTATAATCTATTTCCTTTTTGCGTCATAAGAGCTATTTGGAACGATTCTACCTTTGTTGCATCTCTTATTCTTACTAAGTATAAATAAAAAGTTTGTGTTATTCGATGCGGTACGGGATACTTTTTACACTATTTTATATTCTCTCTTTTACGCTAGAGGCTCAGGTCTCTTCACTCACAGGCACTGTACAACTCACTGACGGCAATCCTGTCCCCTACGCAACAGTCACCATCAGGTCGTCGGCCCGGTCTGTCATAACCGACGACTCCGGGAGATTTGTATTCGACCGGATCCGTCACGGAGATTACCAGGTTGAAGTCACATCGCTCGAAATAACAGCGAAGGTCTTCCATATCGGGTTTAAAAACAGCAAGCCGCTTATCCTTACGGTAGAACCTCCGCAGCCCGGGACCTGGAAGAAGTAATGGTGACCCACAAAACGGAAAAAACGCAGATAGAAACCAGGGGGTTTGCGGTAAACACTATTGAAACCCGTAAAGTGGCGCTGCAATCGATCCAGACCAACGAGCTGCTCGACCGGTCGGCAGGCGTACGCATCAGGCAGGACGGCGGGCTCGGGTCGAATATCAATTACAATATTAACGGCCTGTCGGGCAACGCAGTCCGGATTTTTATCGACGGAGTGCCTTCCTCCAACTTTGGCTCGTCTTTCTCGCTGAACAGTATTCCGCCTGCATTGATCGAGCGTATTGAGGTCTACAAAGGGGTAGTTCCCGGGCATCTTTCGCAGGACGCCCTGGGCGGTGCGATCAATATCGTCCTGAAAAAGCAGTCGCGCAATACGCTTGTTACCTCCTACTCCGCTGGTTCGTTTAATACCCATCAGTGGAATATGGCCGGCACCTACCGGAAAAACAACGGCTTCACCGTTGACGGATCGGCATTTTATAACTACAGCGACAATAGCTACAAAGTTTGGGGAAGAAGCATAGCATTTAAGGGCTACCTACCCGAACCAACGGACAAAACGCTTTCACGACGCCTACAGGTCTTATGGCGCACGGCTGGAGCTGGGCTTTACCGACGTAAAATGGGCAGACCGTTTCCTGGTCGGAGGTATCCTTTCGCGGGACTACAAGGAGATCCAGCACGGTATCACCATGGATGTCGTATATGGGGACCGTCATACCAGACGCACTTCCAATATCGCAACGCTTGCCTATAGCAAAAAGGACTTTCTGACCACAGGGCTGTCTGTGAAGGCCAACGCCAGCTATTCCTATCTAAGGAGGCAGGCCATCGATACGGTAGGCGTTATGTACGACTGGTCGGGAAAGCCGCTCAGGTATCCCGACGGCTCCTTTGTCAGGTATAGCAGCGGAGCAGAGATCGGGAATACAAAAACCATGGGCATCAACAGCGACAACACGTTTGTATCCCAGCTAAGCGCTTCTTATTCCATCAATGCCCGGCATACGCTGCATGCCAGTTACCTTTACAACAACTTTGTCCGTGGGATCTCGGACGAGCTTCAACCCCTGGGCCTGCAAAAACTCGCCAATACCCGCGATCTGCAGAAGAATGTAATTTCCCTTACCTATGAGCTCCTTGCTTTTTCCGACAGGCTCAGGACCAATCTCTTTTACAAGCACTATTTCCAAAAAGTCACTTCCAACGAACCCTATATCAACGGCCAGGTACAGGGCGAGCCCGACTACCAGATGAGGAGGCTTGTTCAGAATGTCGATCACAACGGCTACGGCATCACGTTTTCTTACGAGCTGAATCCCAGGCTGTACCTCATGGGCTCGGGTGAACGCGCGATCCGCCTGCCCAATGCAAACGAACTGTTCGGGAATGTGAACGACAACATACTGCCGCCTTCCGGCAGTTTGAACCCGGAAATCAGCACCAATGCCAATATCGGCATCAACTGGCGTGGATATACGTTCCGTAAACATACGGTCAGGTTGAATACGTCGCTGTTCTACCGCGATACTAAAGGCATGATCCGCGAGTCGATCAGGGCCGGGAGCTTCGTGTATTCCCAGTTTGAAAACCTGGAAGACGTACTGACCAGGGGAATCGACGCCGAGCTTTTCTACAATTACGCCAGCCGGCTGGACCTGTCTTTTAACGTGTCTAAATTTGACGTACTTTTTAATACGAAGTTTGATGCAAACGGGGCTCCTTACCTTTTTTATCGAATGCAGATCCGCAACGAGCCGTCCTTTAAATACAATTTCAATGCGTCGTGGTATCATAAAGACCTTTTCCTGAAAGGCTCGCGCAGCTCGGTCTATTATAACATCAGCTATGTGAAAGGTTTTTTAAGAAACTGGTCGAATATTGGCGGGAGAAACCTGGATTACATTCCGACCCAGTTCTCCAACGATATCGGCCTGGCTTACACCCTGCCGTCTGGCAGGCTCACGCTCAGCCTCGACAGCAAAAACATCTTCAACCAGCAGATCTTCGACAATTTCGGCCTTCAGAAGCCTGGCCGGGCTTTCTACGCCAAAATAACTTACACCTTGTATTAACAAACAACAATTCATATCATAATGCGTAATCAATTTCAGATGTTAAGAAATGTGCTTCTTTCAGGCACTTGTGCAATTGCGTTGCTTTCTTCGTGCGATAAAGACGACCCGGTGACTCCCGATCCACCGGAAGCGAAGAAGGATTTCCAGTTGGCCTTTGCAAGCGGATCGGGTATCATTTCAGGAACCTATCTGCAGGGACTTTCAGATATCAGCACAGGCGAAATCACCTATGCCGGAAAAGGATACTCCATGACTTCCTCACGTACGGCGCGCGTATTCCTGTCTTCCGACGGTTCAACAGTATACAGCCTGAATTATACGGTCGGCACTATCGACAAGCTGACCTACAACGGCGGCGACAGCTATACACCTGTCACCACGATAGACGCTTCTATTCCGTTGGGGAGCAGAACTGTGCGTTTCACCAAAATGAGCGACAAGGAGGGCTCCGTACACTACATCAGCGCTACTCCCCAGTATGGCGGGGCCAACAATACCCAATACCTGGGCCATAAGATGACCGTCAGCCTCGGCCTCCTCAACCTGGAAACGATGAGCTTCGGTACCAATTTCAATAAGGATATCAACCTGACTCTCCCGGGAACCCTGGGCCCCGAAGGCTACTACATTTCCCGGATCGACTGCCCGGTGGTGTCAGGCAATAAGCTCTATTACGGAGCAGCCGTAAGCAAGTGGGATGCCGCTACGGGTAAGGCTACGGAAACGGACAAAACTTTTACCCTGGTTATTGATTACCCGGCCCTTACCAATGCCACGGTTATTGAAACCTCGAATGTCAAAGGAGCTTCTAACGGATTCCGTACGCCCACCCAGCACGTAAATGAAGCCGGTGAGATCCTACAGATGGTCAGCGGCGGGGGAGAACTGAATATTGTAAAGATCAAAAACGGACAGTACGACAATTCATTTAAATACAGCATAAGCGGGCTGCTGAAGCGGCAGGCTTCAAGTAACGGCTGGTTTTACGCAGGTAACGGCATTGGTTATATCCCTTACGAAAAAGTGGGTGACGAACAGGTACAGATCGGTGTAAATCCCCAGGGACAGCCTACCTATTCCGCTGCCTGGGGCCTTGCCAGGATCGATCTCAACAATAATACCATCGTAAACCTGGAGACTCCTCCCGGCCTGTGGATGACGCAATACCAGAACTCGGTTGTCAGGGATGGTAAATTCTACATAGCACTGGCCCCGGTAGGCATACAGGGGAATGTATACATCTTTGACGTCAATTCCACCAGCCCTAGGGGTACGACCGGGGCAAAGGTAACTGCCGGCGCGGATCAATACTATATCGGGATATTCTGATTTATAAAAAAGTCAGTGGTTTTCTGGAAAGCCACTGACTTTTTTATAAGTTTGCAACTTATTTAGAATTGTATCAAATAAATTCAGGTTTACAGTTGTCCGATGAAAAGACTTTTTTTAACACTACTGTCGCTTTCTGCAATATATTCATCAAATGCCCAGCAGGCCAATTCGCTAATGAGCGCCGATTTCTGGAAAACGAAACCGAGTATTGAGCAGGTAAAAGCAGAAATTGCAAAAGGGAATAGTCCGTCTAAACCGGATGCAGCATCCTGGGATCCTACAGCCAGAGCCATTTTAAACGGCGCACCATTTGAGACCATTAAGTTTATGGTCGAACAGGAAGGGAATGGCGTAAAGAAAAAAACGCACCACAGCGCTTCATATCTGCACTGGGCGGCTGCCAGGGGTAGTGCGGAACTGGTAAATTACCTGATCGAAAAGGGTTCCGACGTGCATCTGAACGATAGTCATGGCACCAGTGTCATTGCCAATGCCGCCTCCAATGGAAACCAGGATAAAGGAGTTTACGAGGCTTTATTTAAAGCTGGTGTCTCTCCTAAGACAAAGTATGAAGGCGGCACCACAGTGCTCATGCTGGGCGTGGCGGCGGATCCGGATCTTACGCTCACCGACTATTTTATTTCAAAAGGGCTTTCGCTTACCGATAAAGATGAATACGGGCGCACCGCTACTGATTATGCAGCCAGAACGGGCAATAAAGACCTCATCGGGAAGCTGATCAGCAGAGGTGTAAAGCCGACAGGCAATGCAATGTTTTTTGCAGCGCAGGGATCCCGAATGTCGAGCAATGGGATTGACACTTATAAATACCTTGTGGAAACGCTGAAGCTCGACCCGAAAACGATTAGTAGTAAAGACGGAGCTACAGTATTGCATTATCTGGTACGCAGGCCAGACATGGAGATTATCAATTACTTCCTGGATAAAGGCGTAGACATCAACAAGGCTGATAACGAAGGCAATACGCCGCTGATACTGGCTGCTTCCGGCAGGAATGCGCAGGTTATACAAACCTTGCTACCGAAAGTAAAAAACATCAACGCCGTAAACGAGAAGGGCGAGTCAGCGCTCACCAAAGCAATCGCCGGCGGTTCATCGGAAATCGCGGCGCTGCTGCTGAAGAACGGAGCTGATATCAAGGTAGCTGATAAGGACGGCAATAACCTGGCCTACCACTGGTTTAATTCATACAGGGAAGGCGGTCCGATGGGTGGTCCCGGCGGAGCGCAGGCAGGACAGTCCGGCGGTAACGATTTCGATAAAAAGCTGGAAATCCTGAAAAACAACGACCTGGATGTGGCAGCCCCGCAGAAAAACGGCAATACGCTGTTTCACCTGGCTGTAGCCAAAGAAAACCTGAAGCTGATCGAAAAGGCAAAAGCGCTCGGAGTTGATGTCAATGCACAGGACAATGAAGGGGTAACCCCTTTGCACAAAGCTGCTTTGATAGCCAAAGACGACAAGATCATGAAAACCCTGATCGCCATGGGTGCAAAAAAAGAGCTGAAAACCGAATTCGACGAAACGGCCTATGACCTGGCCAAAGAAAACGATTTCCTGGCAACCAATAACATATCACTGGATTTCCTTAAATAGGACATCATTTGTAGAGACGCCATGCATGGCGTCTCTACAGACAAACCAACCGGCCGCAAATCAATTTTATATTCAATGAAATTTCTTTTCCCACTTTTTTTTCTCTCTTTATTTACGACAGGTTCCTTTGCACAATCAAGCAAATACAAGTGCATGATCCAGATGAACAGCTACCAGGGCCTTGAAGCCTATGTGGTAATTTCGCTGATTGATCCGAAAGGAGCTTACGAAAAAACCTTATATGTCCTGGGGCCCGATAAACAATGGTATAACACGCTGAAAGAGTGGCATAAGTTCGAAACTAAAACCAGATCGAAGCTGAGCGCCATTACCGGGGCATCGGTAGCAGGAGGCGACAGGGCCATGCAGACCATAGAAATAGAAGACGCCAAGCTTAACAATGGTTATAAGCTGCGGTTTGAATCGGCTGTGGAGGAGCAAAAATATCACGTTACCGATGTGGAAATTCCTCTCACGCCCGAAGCCCTGGCCGAGCGTGCTGCCGGCAGCGGCTACATCCGTTTTGTAAAACTCAGCAAAGTGCAGTAACCCGAAATGACGCTTTCCATCTGGCGGTATGCGCATCTGGCATTGGCGATCATTTCATCCCTGTTCCTGCTGATCCTCTCCGTCACCGGAGTGATATTAGCC
This sequence comes from uncultured Cytophagales bacterium, assembly GCA_964559125.1. Classification (GTDB taxonomy): domain Bacteria; phylum Bacteroidota; class Bacteroidia; order Cytophagales; family Spirosomataceae; genus Ravibacter. Next base: position 3,499 of record CAZLGW010000042.1, on the reverse strand, counting down.
ATAGACGCCATCAATGAAAAGACGCCCGCATACCGCATAGACGATTTTGAATCCATCAGCCTTGCTCAGTCCATACCGGTATTGAGCAAGGTTTACCCCGAGATCATCGAATTATCGGTAGATCACAACGGGTTCATCAGCCTCGACGGCTCCGACGCCGACGGGAACAGCGTAAAAGCTTATATAGATCCCCGCGACGGACAGATATTAGGGCCATTGGTGCCCAAAAGCCAGTTTATCCAATGGAACATAGCCTTGCACCGCTCTTTATTCCTGAAAGAAACGGGGCGGATCATCGTAGGGATCGTATCGTTCCTGCTCCTGCTGATCGCACTTAGCGGAACGATCCTGATCATCAAACGGCAGCAGGGCGTGCGTCATTTCTTTGCTAAGATCAACCGCGATTTCTTTGCCCAATATTTCCATGTCGTTACCGGACGGCTATTCCTGATCCCTGTTATCATCATTGCGCTTACCGGGACCTATCTCTTCATGATCCGTATCGGGCTCATCGAAACTACAAACTCCCAAACGGAGCAGGCTCCGGCCGATACGGACGAAACTACTTCCCGCAAACCCGGTGAATTTGCAATTTTTCAGCAGACAAATCTCCCGGATGTGGAGAAGCTGGAATTCCCCTTCATGCCGGATGATCCTGATGAACACTACGTGCTGAAACTGAGAGACCGGGTCCTCACCATCAGCCAGCTCAGCGGCGAAGTCGTGGAAGAAAGCCGTTATCCGTACTCGGTGGTTGTGGAAAAGCTGAGTCTCGATCTTCATACCGGCCGCACCAATGTGCTGTGGGCCATCATCCTGGGTTTCGCCTCCCTGAATATCGTCGCTTTTATCTATACCGGGTTTGAGGTTACGTTCAGACGTACGCGTACCCGCATCAGGAACAGGTATAAAGCTGATAACGCCGAGATCGTGGTGCTGACCGGCAGCGAAAACGGCAGTACGCTATTTTTTGCCAACCAGGTACACCAGCAGCTTCTGGCGGACGGGAAACGGTCTTTTATCACCGAAATGAACCGGTTCGGCTCCTACCCCGACGCCCGTCACATCCTGGTCTTTACCTCTACTTACGGCCTGGGTGTCGCTCCCGCCAATGCCACAAATTTCGGGCAGCTCCTGGAAAAAAATCCACAGCAGCAGGACGTCCGGTTCTCGGTAGTCGGTTTCGGCTCTGAAGCCTATCCCGATTTCTGCGCCTATGCCCGCTATGTCGATCAGCTCCTGGAAAAACAGCCCTGGGCATCCCGCTTCCTGGAGTTGCATACGGTCAACGACAAATCTGCCGAAGAATTCACCAGGTGGGTTCATGCATGGAGTGAAAAATCACTGGTTTCGCTGGCCACGGCTCCTGCCCTTTACCAGATGAAAGCAGCCGGGCTCAAAAAGCTGACAGTCGTTGAGAAAACCAGCGTCAGCGAGCACAATCCGACCTTCAAAATACTATTGAAGCCGGAATCAAATACTTCATTCCGGTCAGGCGACCTGCTGGCCATTTATCCTGCCGGCGACAACCGGGAACGTTTCTATTCGATCGCACGAAACGACGGCCTGGTCCAGCTTATGGTTAAACTTCACCCTCACGGCCTGGGATCCGGTTATCTTTACCAGTTGGAGGCAAACGACCAGATAAAAGCCCGTGTTATGAGCAACCCCGGCTTTCATTTTCCCGAAAAAGCGGGCGCTGTCGCCATGATAGCTAATGGTACGGGCATAGCGCCTTTCCTGGGCATGATCATGGACAACCGCAAGAATACACCGGTGTATCTCTACGCCGGGTTCAGGTATGACAACGAGCTGACGCAGCAATACCACCGGTTTGCATCGGAAGAGATTGTAAAAAAACACCTCGTAAGATTTGACATAGCGCTCTCCAGGGGAGAAACACCCCGGTATGTGATGGATCTGATCCGGCAGGACGCACAGTTTTTTTCAGAACTTCTCGCAAGCAACGGTACGGTTATGATATGCGGCTCGCTCGTTATGCATAAAGACGTGGAAACTATCCTGGACGAGATCTGCCTGCTGAAAAATAAAAGGCCGCTGAGCCACTATAAAGACAATGGGCAGGTTTTATCGGATTGTTATTAAGTGTTTCGTGTCGGCTGTGTTAATAGCCTGTGTATCAGACGTTCATGCACAGTCCATGCTCACCAGGCAGGTAACCTTAATGGGTTCCCGCTTTGAAATCACGCTTGTGGACAAGGATTCGCTCCATGCCGGAAAGCATATCGACCAGGTAATTGCAGAAATCACGCGTATTGAAAACCTTATCTCCGAATGGAGACCCGGTACCCAGGTCTCGGAGATAAACCGGAATGCCGGTATACAGCCTGTCAGAGTAGACCGCGAAGTTTTTGACCTGACCCGGCGGGCTGTCGCCTATTCCGGACAATCGCAGGGGGCGTTCGATATCAGTATTGCGGCGATGGACAGGATATGGATATTCGACGGTAGCATGACCGAAATGCCCTCCCCTGAAGCGATCCGGAAATCGGTGGAGAAAGTAGGATACCGGAACATCATCCTGGATAGCACCAATTCCACAGTCTACCTATCTTTAAAGGGAATGAAAATCGGCTTCGGCTCGATCGGAAAAGGATACGCGGCAGACAAAGGCCGCGAGCTGATGAAATCCCTGGGGGTAAAAGGTGGTATTGTCAACGCCTCCGGCGATCTTTCGGCGTGGGGCGCTCAACTAAATCAAAAGCCCTGGAAGATAGGCATAAACAACCCCTTCAAACCTCATAAAATCGTTAAAGTTCTAAAGATAAAGGAAGCATCGGTAGCCACTTCAGGCAGCTATGAGAAATATGCCGAAATCGAAGGCAGGCGTTATTCGCATATCATCAACCCGAAAACAGGCTACCCGTCTACCGGGCTTACGAGCGTAACCGTAACCGGGCCATCAGCCGAGTTTGCCAATGCTCTCAGTACATCGGTCATGGTACTTGGGGAAAAGGAAGGGATCAGGTTGGTGAAGCGGTTTCCGGAGTATGGTTATGTGATTGTTACGGACAGGGGGAAGGTGATCAGGAGCAAACGATATGGTAATATTGTTCCGCTATCCTCAAGCAGATAGTGGAAAATCAACTTCCCTGTAAATCAGATAAAATTTTGATAATTTGTATTCTAAGTTGGGGTATATCATTTATAGCAGTATCCCAAACTGTATCCAACTGTATCCCGAAGTATTGATGAGTCATAAAATTTCTCATTCCTTTCATTTTATTCCACTCAATATTCGGGTACTTTTCTTTTATAATCTCTGAAATATGCCTTGCAGCTTCACCAATGACTTCGAAGTTCCGTATCATAGCATCCTGCTCGATCCATCTTGATTCAAAATTTTCCAGGGAGCCGAGGATATTTACAAGCTCGATGACTTTGTCAGAGCAATCCCTGATATGCTCCAGCCGAAATATATCAGGGTTAATCTTGCTCATAAATAATCTTTAAATCATTGAGAATATAGGGTTTCAAT
>CAZLGW010000041.1:0-51295 GCA_964559125.1 uncultured Cytophagales bacterium | reverse complement strand
CATCGGTGATTGTTCCCTGCTGCGTTCCCTTCAGCAAAATACTCACCCCCGGCAAGCCGTCTCCTTTCTCGTCTTTTACAATCCCGTTTACTTCCTGTTCAGGTATAACGACCAGATGGGGGACTGGATCGGTAAGCCGATAGGATGAAGGCTGACCTGTCGGCTCCACCGGTTCAGGGCGGGCTGACTCTTCCTTTATACGTTGTCCCGTAATCAGGAATGAGTTCTTTTTAGCTTTCCTGAATCTCAACCCTGTCCCTTTAAGTACAGTATGGAGATTTTCCTCTATCCCGGCATTGAAATCCACGACCTGGGAATTGATATTAAGTCCCTGCACCTGTTGGTCGCTGAACAGGATATGTACTTTATAGCGTACTTTCAGCTCACTGAGAACCTCCGAAAGAGAACGCTTCACCGGGTCTTCGACGGACTGGCCTGCCTTTGCCGGTCGGGGAAGCGTTTCTCCCGGTGAAAAACCGCAGAGAAAAAGCATCCCCGTCAAAGCCATACAGATGGCTTTTCCCTTGGGTAAAATCAATCGCATAATTGTTTTGGATAGATTAAGTTTATTAATCGGGTTTGGAAATTAAAATATACTTGTCTTTGTTGTAATGAATATCAATCCCCAGTACTTCAGCCACTATTTCCAGGAGCTCATTTCCGCGGTATACTTCGTAAGTACCGGTCAGTGAAAGCTTACCCATCTTCTCATCCTGCAGCTTTACTTCCATGCCATAGCTGTCATTCAGTTGCTTTACAATTTCCTTAAGGGAAGTCTTCTCAAAACGGAACTCCCGGATGGCCCATTCAGGTACCGCCGCTTCTTCTTTGGCCTGCTTCACCTTTACTTCTCCTGAAGTACTGAGCGTGATCTGCTCCCCGGGCAGCATGTCGAGCTCGTTCAGTTGCTTATCTGCATTCTGGTACCGGAGCAGCACTTTGCCGTGATTAAGCTTTACCTGTGTAACATCCGACCTCGAGAAGACACTGAACTCGGTACCCAGCACGATCACGTCTGCCGCATTAGCCGTTTTCACTACAAAACGCTTCCTGTCTTCAGTCGACACAACCGAAAAAAGGGCTTCTCCCTCGAGGGTCACCTCCCGTGTATTACGCCCGAAGCCAAACCTCGGAACTTTTAGATTGGTGGCTCCATTGAGCGTAACCTGGCTCCCGTCGGCTAAAAGAAGACTACGGGTCTCTCCTTCTCTGGTTACAAATTCTTTAGTTAGTACGCTTTCGTAGGGTAGGAAAAATCCGGCGATCGCTATCAACGCTATTACGGCTGCGGCCTTCAGCATATACCTTCGGGGAAAAAATATCCTTCCGGCGCCATTTGTATCCGCATTGCCTTGCGGTACATTTGCATACAGCTCCTGCCCCGAAAAGATAAGCCGGCGCTTTTCAGACAATTTCCCGTCAGCGGGAACATAGGTCAGATGTAACCTCTCCCATTCATCGAGCCAGTTATAAAATAACTCTTCGTTGCCGGGGTTATTATACCACGCCTCGATCTGCTTGATCTCGAACGTGGATAATTTTCCGTCCAGGTAATCAAATATTTTTTCTTTGCTAACAACCATTTGCTGATGTTTTTATTCCGTTACGAACCCTCATTCCGACAAAACTTTAAATGTCCGGTTCGATCCACTTTCCCCGTAGGAGGTCCCGTAACTGATGGCTCGCCTGGCGAACCTGTACTTCCACTGTCCTTACCGAAATCCCCAGATCCTCTGCGATCTCCCGGTACTTTCTGCCTTCAAAACGGTGCATCAGGTATATTTTCCTGCGATGCATAGGCAGGCTTTGCAGCGCCTGCTCCATATCTATCCTGAGCTCTTCATAATGTGCAATGGCATCAGGCAGCTGATTCTCCGGGACACTGCAATAGCTTACTTCCTCGAGGCCGGCATCCCGGCGCAGCGCCTGGCGAAGATAATTATACGCCCTGTGACGGACCGCTTTGTAGAGGTATGCCCGGTAGGATGTGTTTATTTCCCTGAAAATATTATTGGCATAGAGATCGCAATAGATTTCCGCTACGAGGTCTTCGGCAATAGACTGGGAAGCGCAAAACCTCGCGGCATGACTGCATAGCGGAATGTAATACCTGCGGAACAACAAATCGCAGCCCAGCTTAGGGTCTTTTTCGAAAGCCCCGCGTATAAATTGCTCACTGTCAATGACAGCAGTTTCGGGCGTCTCCGGCGAAACCGGGGTTCCTGCTCCCGGATCCGTATGATCGTCCCTGCAATCTTTTATACCGTCGTCCTGCTGCATGATTTATTGATTAAGGAATTTCAACCTCGCGTCTGTTCCTTTCTCTTTAGACACACAGCCCGTATAAAAACCCTTATGCTTTTATAGATAAATTTAAAAAAATTCCCTTTCAGATGCTACCCCGGATCTCATCATGGGTAGCCCCTGAAAGGGAACACTTAAAATTCCGGGAACCTCTAAACCTTCGTTATCCCCGGAATAGGAACCTCGGAAACCGGCCATTTCAGATCCCAGCTGTAGTCTTCGTATTTCGGCCCTATTGATACATCCGAATTGATCGCATCTTCCCAGGTGATTTCCTGTCCGCTATACGCCACCATACGGCCCAGGATGCCCAGCATGGTGCTGTTGGCCATCCATACGCCGTCGTTAATCGGTTTCCCGCTCCGGATGGAGGCAAAGAATTCGTCCTGCTCCGCCTGGTGCATCACGTTGCTTTTTCCCTGGAACTCCCATGGATTCTTGCCCGTGATCTTATAGTGTTTGTAGATAGCGATATCGGCCTTGCCGTCCGAACCAAATACTTCTACGGTATTCCTGCCGGGACAGCCCAGGTGCTGACGGCAATAATTATAGCCTTTAACTCCGTCGGCATATTCAAACTCGACAGCAAAATGATCGTAAATATTCCCGAATAAAGGATCGGTGCGCTTCTGGCGTCCCCCTATCCCGATTGCTTTGATAGGCGTACGGTCGCCCAACATCCAGGCCATCATATCGAGGCTATGCACCGACACTTCAGTAATAAAATCGCCCGACAGCCAGTGATAGTAATACCAGTTGCGAAGCTGATACTCCATGTCAGTCCAGCCGGCCTGCCTGGGGAACGACCACAATTCCCCGCCATAGCGGTAGGTCGTCACGGCACGGATATCGCCGACAGCCCCATTGAGGACCCGGCCGAAAGTTTCACGGTTCGCTTTATCATACCGGAAACAAAATCCGCTTACCAGCGACAGGTTTTTCTCTTTTGCCAGCTTTGCAGAAGCCAGGATACTGCGCACGCCCGGCGCATCTACCGCTACCGGCTTCTCTGCAAAAGCATGCTTCCCGGCTTTGATAGCGGCTGCCAGGTGGGCCGGCCTCGCATAGGGCGGAGCGGCCAGCAGCACTACGTCGACGCCGGAATCAATTACCTTCTGATAAGAATCGAAACCGATAAACCGGTGCGCATTATCGACCTTTACACGATCTCCTCCAGTCTTCTGAAGGGTAGCCAGCGACTGGTTGAGCTTATCCTCGAAAACGTCACCCAGCGCGGTGATGTGAACGCCGGGATCTGCCTTCAATGCCTGCAGGGCCGCGCCGGTGCCCCGGCCGCCGCATCCTACCAGCCCTACTTTCAGCACGTTATTTTTATTTTCTGCGGATACCGGGCCGGCAAAAGTATCCAGACCTATCAAAGCGGTTCCCAGGACAGTCGCTCCTGTTTTCTTTAAAAAAGTCCTCCGGGTATCGGGGTTTTCAGGTTGAAAAGTATTCATAAGCAATGGTTAAGGTTCAAAAAATATTTTAAGGAATAACCGCAAAGTTAAGAACACATTGCTTCTTATCCATGCGGTTCTCCCGCCATTTTATTGTTAGTCCTTGTGTCCTTCATAAAGACAAACATGATGAGCGAAATAAGAATTGCTATCGTGATGTACCAGTAAAACCACATTTCGTGACCGATATTTTTGAGCCATAACGCTATGTACTCTGCCGACCCGCCAAACACGGCAACGGTAATGGCGTGAGGCAGCCCGACTCCTATTACCCGGATCTCCGCTGGGAATATTTCCGCTTTTACCACCACACTGATGCTTGAGTACATACTGAGAATCAGCAGGTATGTCACAAGAAGGCCGAATATCTCCCAGTTTGAAGTGGCATTGCTGATCGCCGTCATCAGCGGTATAGTGGTACATACCCCCAGTACTCCGAAGGCGATCAGCAGCGGGCGGCGTCCGATTTTGTCGGAAATAGCTCCGAAAAGGGGCTGCATCAGCGCAAAAACCGACAGGCTTACAAACGTGATCATAGTAGAGTCTTCCTTAGAGATCCCCACCGTATTCACGAGGTATTTTTGCATGTAAATAATAGCCGTGTAAAACGCGAGCGTTCCGCCCATGGTAAGGCCGACTACCATCATAATGGCCTTCGGGTGCCTGATCAGTTGCGACCATATCCCTTTTTTCTCAGTGGTCTTTGCGCTTGCTGCCTGGTATGCCTTCGTCTCATGAATATTTTCATTCAGATAAAACATGCCGAGCGTAAGGACAGCGCCTATGACAAAAGGTATCCGCCAGCCCCAGTCGTGAAGTTCCTTATCGTTCAATACAAATTTTTGCAGCACGATCAGCAGGCCCAATGCCAGTATCTGGCCTCCCACGAGCGTTGCGTACTGAAAACTGGCGTAAAATCCCCTTCTGTGGGGCGGGGACATTTCTGTCAGATAGGCGGTAGATATCCCCGTACCACCACCGATGCTCAACCCCTGTACAAGCCTGCCCAGGAGCAGCAAAATGGGTGCATATACCCCAATCTTGCTATACGCAGGCGTCACTGCTATCAGGATAGAGCCAAACGACATCAGGTATACGGACAGTAGCATCGACTTCCGGCGACCGAACTTATCTGCAAAGGCCCCAAGGACCCATCCTCCCACCGGGCGCATAAAAAACCCGAGCGCAAAAACGCCGGCCGTCTGCAGGAGCTGGACCGTCTGGCTGCCATGCGGGAAAAAGGAAGCCGAAAAATAAATGGCAAATGCCGAATAAATATACCAGTCGTACCACACCAGGAGATTTGCGAGGGAACCGCTAATGATTGCTCTGATGCTGCGTTTGTTAGGATTAGTGGTGTGAGACATGTAGAAAAAACGCAAAAAGTCAAGGGTGAAGTACCCCGCTCTATAAACCAGGGGTACATTATAAGCTATAAGCCGGATCGGGTCAAAACTTACCCCTTTTTATAGTGATGTGGTTTCTTCTTCGTTGTGCAGGAGAATTACCTGATCCCATCAGGCAAAGCCTCCATAAAGACCATCAGGTCGGCCAGCTCCTTGCGTGTCAGCAGCTCATCCAGGCCGGGAGGCATCATCGATACGTTATGAGGCTCGATAGAACTAATCTCATTACGGTTAATCCTGACTCCTGCACCGGGGCCGGGTACGATTACGATATAGTCTGTTGTCTGTTCCTTGACAATGCCCAGGTAGGTTCCCTCTTTAGTCACGACAGTAGTGGACTCATGCTCGCGCGCAAAACTCGCGCTGGGATAAAGGATGGCTTCCAGCATATCGTGGCGGGAGCGGATATCGCCGATATTAGTAAGATCGGGGCCAAAGTCTCCTCCTTCATTGCTCACTGCATGGCAGGCTGAACAGGCTCCCTTCCCAAAAAACAGCTTCCGCCCCTCCAGCACATCTCCTTCCGGCAGTTCTTTTTCCAGGCTCGCCAGTCTTTCAAGTCTTTCCGCATTCTGCTGACGAAGAGTAGCGATCACAGTATGCGAAGCTTCTTTCACGTTTTGAGGATAATCGGAAAGTATCCGAAGCAGATCCGGTTCTGAAATACTGGTCAGCCTATCGTAAGACGAGCCAAGTGCTTTCACCAGGTTCAGGCCTGCAGCCTCACTTTTCCCTCCGGCAAAAACTTCTACCAGCGCAGGCAATAAAAACTGGTCGGCATCCGGAAGAAGCTGTGCAATCTGTACGAGCTGGTTTTCAGAAAGCGTGGCCTGGATCAAAAGATTGGCTGCCGCCTGCCTGACAGGGGCTTCATGGTTTTTTGAAAGAAATGACGAAGCAAGTGTAAAATCGCTATCCTTTATAGCAGGATCCGAAACCAGCTTAGCTCCCAGGGCCTTGATTCTCAAGCCTTCCGGCGCGTTCCCGTTGTTCGCGATTGAAGAGAGTTGGGGCTCCAGCCCCGCCAGCCTCCTGGACTGGATAAGATTTAATACTTCCGGCAGGATTTCCGGCGAGGAACTGCCGAGTAATTCGCCCAGCTGCCCCGTCCATGTAGCAGGAAACGCCCTGATATCGCATTTCCCCATGACCGATAAAAGAAGCAGCTTCCGTTCTGCAGAAATTTTACCGCTCTTTAAATGCCGGGCCAAAAAATCCTGAAGTTCCGCACTTTTACAGAAAGTCACCATCAGGTCACGCAGCGCAATCAATTCTTCGTCTGATCCGGATGCGCTTTCCAGCTCTTTCTCCAGGAACGACACAACTACATCTGTCCAGTCGGGACGATGGGTAGCCACCCAGATGCCTGCCGTCCTGAGTTCTTCATTGCTACTTTCCAAAAAAGGCAGAAGATGCTCTTTTTTCAATCCGGACCGGTCCATCTGATCGAGGGCAATAAGGGCGGCCTTCCGGGTTTTATCGGGCGTTCCGCTTAAAGCTTTTACCAGTAGCCCGGACTCCCCGAGTTCAATAAGGCTATGGATAATGGCGTGTTCGGCAAAGCGGTCGTTAACTGACGCAGCCGCTTCCAGAAGCGCCGGAACAGCCCTTGCATCACCAATCTGTCCCAGCGCCGTCGCTGCCTGCCGGCGGACCTGCGGCAAATCGGTCCGGACGATCTTCATAAGGACATCCGTAGATTTACTATCCTTTGAAAGTCCCAGCACGCGGGCTGCAGCCGTACGCAAGGCAGGTTCTTTCGACAACAGGTAGCTCCTGACTGAGGCCTCTGCCTCAGGGCTTTCGATCCTGGATAAAGCAAATAATGCTTCCAGTTTCATCTCCTGGTCCGGAGCAGACTGTACCTGTTTTTTGAACAAAGGGATTGCCTTGTTTACTTCCCCGATCAATGTTTCGGCTGCACGGGCTCGTACGGTGGACCTCTTATCGTTCAAAAGAGTGGAAAGCTGCGCAGGCGTTTGCCTGCTCCAGTCAATCTTTTTCCCCCAGGCATCTGAAATAACGGGGCTTCCTTTTTTACGGATACGATAAATCCCTCCTGATACCTCGGGCTTGGCTACCCTCGACAGCGGACAGCCTTCAATAAACCACCCTCCTGTCACTACCACAAGCATACTCCCGTCGGCATCCTGCAGGACATCGGTAGGATGGCTGTCAGCCGCTGAAGATGTCATAAAAGGGGTGTCGGCAGTGGTATAGCTCGCTCCCTGCGCCGTCACGACATGGCGCATAATCCTCCCTGTATTAAACTCGGCGCTGAAGAGGTTGCCGCTGTATTCCGACCCCCAACCATTCCCTTTTAAACGCATGAGACCTGAAGGAGCAACCCGGGCCGTCTTGCTCATAACAGGCATCAGCGGACCGGTAAGCTTCAATTTATCTTCCTGTATAACAGGCTGATGCTTGGGATATACCCCTCCCTCTACCCAGTGCATCAAAGCATCGCGGTAACCTCCCTGAGGGTTCACAAAATAGGTCATAGTACCGATCGTCTCTCCCGAAGGCATGAAAGCGATCTCTATTGCATTGTCAAAACCTCCTCCCGACATGGATTCAAGCCTGGTACCGTCGGGCTTACAGCGCCATATCCTGGCGCCTTTGCCTTTCAACTGCTTACCTTCTTTGGTGGTGATATCAAACCCCCTGCGGGCGTCGGGCATATAAAACCAGCCGTCGGGCCCTATAAACGGGCCGCTCAGCGTAGCGGCATTGGAATGCAGTACCCAGCCGGTTAAAATCACTTCCCTGGTATCCGCCTTGCCATCGCCATCCGTATCCGTATACTTGACCAGGTTCGGCGACTCGGCTACATACAAACTTCCCTGGTAAAAGCTACCACCCATCGGTATCGGGATATGATCGGCAAAAATCCCGCTCTTATCAAAGATTCCATCCCCGTCGGTGTCTTCAAGCAGCCTGATATGGTAAGTCGGATTTTCCAGCATTTCTGCCGTCCCCATATTATTGGTTCCTGTCGATTCGAAAACAAACAACCGGCCGGATTCGTCAAAAGAAGCGAACATGGGATAGGATAACAGGGACGGATCAACGGCACGCTCTATGATAAAGCCATCCGGGACATGTAAGCCTGGTACCAGTTTTTTTTGTTCGACCGATGGATTCAGGAAAGAAGAAAAAAACAATATAATAGTAGGGGGTACTATCTTAAGTACCCCTTTTCGGGTTTTAGGAATCATTCTGTAATAATTATTTAAATGGTTGTCTGACCGGGATTCAGCCTATTGCTTTATCTAATAAATTCCGGGTGATCTGCTGCACCCTGGCATCCGGCCCGTGCGGACGGTTAAAGTGTGACCACGGCAAGGTATGTCCCGGCGGACGGCTCAGCCCCTGCGCCCAGAAAATGGTGGAAGCGTTGAAAATAAAGTTTCCTTTCGGTCCGGAATAAACTACGGACTGCCATTTGGAAGGATTGTCTCCTCCCTGCCAGGCGATGCCTTCAGCTACCACTTCCAGGCCCGGCAGATCTGGGGCGTCGCCGTGAAATTCCCAGCCTATCAGGCCGGGAATGTAATCGAGCTTCTTCACACCCGTTCCTTTAAATATCCAATGATCCGGATTCACAATGATCCAGTCGCCACCGCCATTGACAGGCCTTATATTACGAACTCCCATCAAAAGGCCCTCATCCGGTCCGCGTTCGGGATACGGCCCGAAAAGCTTCTGCCGGTCTTCCGCATAATAATTATCGGCTCCGTACGGCCCACCCCGAAAGAGCCTTCGCAACGGGACGCCCTTGCTGCTGTCAGAATAGGGAGATACCCAGCAAAGCGTATTACCTGAGAAAAACAGCAGGTTAACCCCCTTTTCTTTCAGTATTTCCACGCTTTTGAACTGGCGGATATCCCAATACTCGTCGTGCCCGATACTCAGGAATGCTTTTGCTTTAAGTCCCCTGTCCGGGGTAACCATATCGCAGTTGGCGCAGTAGGAGACATCGTACCCCTCTTTTTCGAGGAAATAGGAAAACGGGCGTTCGAAAGAAATGAACTCCCCCGAACCAAATGACAAAGGGTCGTTAACGATACCGGTGTACTGGGATTGCCGGCCGTACGGGCGGTCAAAGCTCACTGCCGCCCAGGGTCCCTGGACTCCGTCGGGATGAGTATAGAGAGAGTAGTTGCTCGGCCATCGGTTGTAGGCCTGCCATGTATTGTCCGAACACTGGAACAGCAGATCCACCGGGCGCTCGTCGGTCACGATAAAAATGATGTAGCTTTCCCAGTAGGGTTCATCCTCTTTTTCAGGCAATGTCCGGAGCTTACCCAGGTACACTCCGCTGAGCCAGTCATTCGGGATGACAAGACTGGTGGAAACTTCCCACTTACATTCGTGCAGGTTTTTCTCTTCCGGAGCCGGTACCACCTGCTTTTTCCCTTTCAGAGGACCTATACTTTTGACCAACCTGGCGCCCAACCCACCGTAATAACCGGTACGATAAATATCCAGCCGGTACGAACGGGCAGGCGAGGTAGAAACCATGATATCCAGCTTCTCCCCCGCCTTCAGGCTTTGTCTGGAGCAATAGCCTTCGATCAGGGCCGTACGATGCTGACTTTTATCATACCGTATACGTGTCAGCTGCCAGTCGGCTGAACCTTGCTTCTTGTTCTCTCTGACAATAGGGTTGTCTTTCCCCGGTCGCGCCTGTATCAGGGAGCCCGCCATAGAGAGCGTCAGGCCCTTCTCAGCCACCACCTTAATCGCTTTCCTGCGGGTGAGCCCGGAATTGTCTTCTTTTTTCATGAGTTTGTAAGTTATCTGCCTCCTCTTACGGAAGACTTTTGAAATGTTATTCAGGAAATAGCCTTGTCCAGGAGGTTACGGGTGATCTGCTGAACCCGTGCATCCGGGCCATGAGGGCGGTTAAAATGAGACCAGGGTAGTGTATGCCCGGGAGGACTACTCAATCCCTGTGCCCAGAAAATGGTCGAGGCGTTAAATACAAAATTCCCTTTCGCGCTCGGATAAACTACCGCCTGCCATTTGGACGGGTTGTCTCCTCCCTGCCAGGCAATGCCTTCCGCCACTACTTCCAGGCCCTGAATATCCGCTGCATCTCCATGGTATTCCCATCCCACCAGGCCTGGTATCGCATCTCCTTTTTTCACACCAGTACCTTTGAAAATCCAATGATTGGGATTTACAATAGTCCAATCTCCTCCTCCGGTTACAGGAATTGTGTTCCGGACACCCATCAACGGACCCTCGTCAGGGCCTTTTTCCTTAAATGGATATTTCTTCATCATCGCCAGGGCAAAAGAAGATTTTGTATCGCCGTAAGGCCCGGACCTACAAATCCTCCTGTTGGGAATACCGCTATCATTATTGCTGAAAGGGGTAACCCAACAGATAGCGTTCCCGGAAAAAAATAGCAGGTTTACACCTTGCTCTTTCAGTACCTCTACGCTCCTGAACTGGCGGATATCCCAATACTCATCATGTCCCACACTCAGGAATGCCTTTGCTTTAAGTCCTCTATCGGGAGTAACCATATCGCAGTTGGCGCAGTAGGAGACATCGTACCCCTCTTTTTCGAGAAAATAGGAAAACGGGCGTTCGAAAGAGATGAACTCCCCCGAACCAAATGAAAGCGGGTCGTTGACAATTCCCGTGTATTGTGATTGCCGACCGTAGGGCCGATCGAAACTAACCGCAGCCCAGGGACCCGAAACTCCCTCGGGATGAGTATAGAGGGAATAATTACTGGGCCAGCGATTGTAGGCCTGCCATGTATTGTCCGAACACTGGAACAGTAGGTCTACAGGACGGTCATCCGTTACAATGAAGATAATATAGCTTTCCCAGTAAGGTTCATCCTCTTTTTCCGGTAATGTCCTGAGCTTACCCAGGTACACTCCGCTCAGCCAGTCATTCGGGATGACAAGACTGGTAGAAACCTCCCACTGACATTCGTGCAGGTTCTTCTCTCCCGGAGCCGGTACCACCTGTTTCTTCCCTTTCAGAGGACCTATGCTTTTGACCAATCTGGCGCCCAACCCGCCGTAATAACCGGTACGATAGATATCCAGCCGGTATGACCGGGCCGGCGAGGTAGAAACCATGATGTCCAGCTTCTCGCCTGCCTTTAAACTTTGCCTGGAACAATAACCTTCAATCAGGGCCGTACGTTGCTGACTTTTATCATACCGTACACGCGTCAGCTGCCAGTCCGTCGAACCTTGCTTCTTGTTCTCCCTGACAATAGGGTTATCCTTTGCAGGCCGGGCCTGCATCAGGGAACCTGCCATAGAGAGCGTCAGGCCCTTCTCTGCTGCCACCTTAATTACTTTCCTACGGGTGAGCCTGGAATTGTCTTCTTTTTTCATGGGTTACTATAGTATTTGCCTTCTCTTACAGAAGACTTTTTAAATATTATTCAGGAGATGGCCTTGTCCAGGAGGTTACGGGTGATCTGCTGAACCCGTGCATCCGGGCCATGAGGGCGGTTAAAATGAGACCAGGGTAGTGTATGCCCGGGAGGACTACTTAATCCTTGCGCCCAGAAAATGGTCGAAGCATTGAATACAAAGTTACCTTTGGGACCCGGAAAGATCACCGATTGCCATTTGGTTGCTTTTTGACCACCCTGCCAGGCAGTCCCTTCTGCTACGACTTCCAGCCCGGGAATATCCGCCGCGTCGCCATGGAATTCCCATCCTATCAGGCCTGGTATAGCATCTCCCTTTTTCACACCGGTCTCCTTGAAGATCCAGTGCCGGGGATTTACAATAGTCCAATCTCCTCCTCCGTTGACAGGCCTGATATTGCGAACCCCCATCAACATGCCTTCGTCAGGACCGCGCTCGGGGAACGGCCCGTCTGTATTTTCTCTGAGGAGTGCATGCGGCAAATCTCCTCCGTAAGGACCTGCCCGGAAAATTCTTCTGTTGGCAACCCCTCTTTCGCTGTCGCTGAAAGGTGATACCCAACAAATGGTATTGCCAGAGAAAAACAGCAGGCTGACACCTCGCTCTTTAAGTACGTCTACGCTACGGAATTGCCGGATATCCCAGTATTCGTCGTGTCCTACGCTCAGAAATGCCCTGGCTTTTAATCCACGGTCAGGCGTAATCATATCACAATTAGCACAATAGGCTACATCGTAGCCCTCTTTTTCAAGGAAGTAAGAAAACGGGCGTTCGAAAGAGATGAACTCCCCCGAACCAAAAGAAAGCGGGTCATTGACAATTCCCATGTACTGCGATTGCCGACCGTATGGCCGATCAAAACTAACCGCAGCCCAAGGTCCCGAAACTCCCCGGGGGTCGGTATATAACGAGTACTTGTCTGGCCAGCGGTTATAAGCCTGCCAGGTATTGTCCGAACACTGGAACAACAGATCCACGAGCCTGTCATCCGTCACAATAAAGATAATATAGCTTTCCCAGTAGGGCTCATCCTCTTTTTCCGGCAATGTCCGGAGCTTACCCAGGTATACTCCACTCAGCCAGTCATCCGGGATGACAAGGCTGGTAGAAACTTCCCACTGGCATTCGTGGATATTTTTATCACCAGCGGGAGGGCGCTCCTGCTTTTTTCCCTTCAGAGGACCGATACTTTTGACCAACCTGGCGCCTAGCCCACCGTAATAGCCGGTTCGATAGATATCCAGTTTATAAGAGCTTTGAGGCGAAGTAGAAACCATGATGTCCAGCTTCTCACCGGCCTTTAAACTTTGCCTGGAACAATAGCCTTCAATCAGGGCAGTACGTTGCTGACTTTTATCATACCGTACACGCGTCAACTGCCAGTCGGCCGAACCTGGTTTCTTATTCTCCCTGACAATAGGGTTGTCCTTCCCAGGTCGTGCCTGTATCAGGGAGCCTGCCATAGAAAGTGTCAGGCCTTTCTCTGCCGCTACTTTAATGGCTTTTCTACGGGTGAGCCTGGAATTATCTTCTTTTTTCATGGGTTTGGTAGGTTATTCGCCTTCTCTCACGGAAGACTTTTTTAGTTATCATTCAGGAAATAGCCTTGTCCAGAAGGTTGCGGGTAATCTGCTGAACCCGCACATCCGGGCCGTGAGGGCGGCTCCAGTGCGACCAGGGTAAGGTATGTCCGGGAGGCATGCTGAGGCCCTGCGCCCAGAAAATAGTGGAAGCGCTGAATACAAAATTTCCTTTTGCGCCCGGATAAACCGTTGAGCACCATCTCTGCGGTTTATCTCCTCCTACCCAGGCCGTTCCTTCAGCAACAATCTCTAACCCCGGAATAGGAGGAGGGTCTCCGAGATATTCCCATCCGACAAGGCCGCGAATCCGGTCGCCGTCCTTAATACCAGTTCCTTTGAAGATCCAGTGCTTTGAATTAACGACGGTCCAGTCACCCCCACCGTTTACAGGCCGAACATTACGAACACCGATCAACAGCCCTTCGTCGGGGCCCCTTTCCGGGTAGGGACCATTCTTTTCTACCAAAAAATCCGCTCCCCGGTGTTTACCATATGGCCCAGATCTGAAAATAACCCTGTTTGGTACTCCTAAGCTGTTGGAACTGAACGGACTCACCCAGCAAGACGTATTGCCGGAAAAGAAGAGTAAGGAAACTCCATCGTCCCGCAGCTTTGTAAGGCTGTGATATTGGCGGGTATCCCAGTATTCGTCATGTCCGACGCTGAGAAAGGATTTGCACTTTAAAGCTCTTTCGGGCGTTAGCATGTCGCAGTTGCAGCAATAGGTCACATCATACCCATGTTGCTCCAGGAAGTAAGCAAAAGGTTGCTCAAAAGACAGGAACTCACCCGACCCGAAAGAAAGTGGGTCGTTAACAACTGAGATGAACTGAGCCTGTCTTCCGTAAGGTCTGTCAAAGCTGACGTGTGCCGAAGGCGCGTGGTCGCCGTCAGGATGGGTATAAAGGGAATAATTATTGGGCCATCGGTTGTAAGCCTGCCAGGTATTATCCGAGCACTGAAACAGGACATCGGCTGGCCGGTCATCTTTAACTATAAAAATTATATAGCTCTGCCAATAGGGGTCGTCGCCGGTAGCCTGTAAAGTCGTCAGACGGCCCAGGTATACCCCACTCAGCCAGTCTTCAGGAATTTTAAGGCTTGCCGAGGCCTCCCATTTACATTCATGAAGATTGCCTGCGCCCTGTGGTTCGGGTGTTTTTTGAACTCTCCCCTGGAAAGGGCCCATTTTTTTTACAAGCCTGGCTCCTTTGCCTCCATAATAGCCTGTCCTGAAAATTTCAAGCTCAAATTCCCGGACTGGATTCGTAGAAACCATAAAATCAATAGTCTCACCAGCTTTCACACTCTGCCTGGAGCAATATCCTTCTATCCAGGGCATCCGGTGCCCTTGCTTATCAGCACGTATCCGTGTCAGTTGCCAATCGTCCGAGCCTTTCTTCGCATTCTCCTTCCGGATCAAATCAACCTTGCTTTTTACAGGTCTGCCTCTGCTAGCCTCAGAGGTTGAGCCCAACAACGAGCCTCCCAGGCCGAGTACTGCCGTTTTCCTGATTGCTTCTCGCCTGTCTATATTTTCATCAGGGGTATCCATAAACCTGCAATGAGTAATGATGACAACACTATTCAATTATGTTCTTTTCCCAAAAATCGGCCCGGGTAATCTTCCCCGGGCCGATCATGGACTACCATCCCGGATTCTGGGTGAGAGCAGATGCTCCTCCTTTTTCCTGCACGCTCAATTCTATCTGCTGCAACGGTATAGGCATCAGCTCATGCTTACCCTTCACAAAAACACCCTCTTTGTAATTGCTGTTAGGGTTGAACCCCGGCCTATCCCCTTCCCGCTTCATAAATGCGTTGATTGACACTGCCGCATCGAAGTCATTCCCATCATAGCGTACCAGGTCCAGGAGACGGTGGTGCTCCATCGCCAGCTCAAGCCTTCTTTCAAAACGCACCGCTTTACGTGCATACGATTGCCCGTTGGCGGCAAACTGACCGCTGTAAAGACCTACTTTATAGTTGGCCGCAGGAGTGTTGGAGAAACCTCCGGTAGGATTTGAAGGATCAATATAGGTATGTACCCAACCGGCTGGATCGGCCGCACGCGCACGTACCCTGTTAACGTATTCCTCTGCCTGTGCCAGGCTTCCTATCTCTACCTCGCATTCCGCTGCCCACAGTAATACGTCTGCAAAGCGGATAAGGTTATAGGGGTTGCTGGTACCTCCGCCTCCTCCCTGCCTTTCGGCTGCCACATTAGCCTGTGTCGCGATATTCTTAATCGAGCTGTACGGACCGGAAGTAAACTGGTTACGAATCCAGGCTCTGCCGGGATGAATGCCCCAATCCAGGTAGGGTATTCCCCGGCGGCCTACATTGTAATCCAGACGGGAGTCCAGCGTACCTTCATAGGGTTTAAACGGCTGGTCTGATGTCAGTCCCTGGTCATGGGGAATCGGCGTATTCTGATAAGTGTCGAGCAAGGGAAGGCCGGTTGCCGGATCGGTTTGGTAGGCATCTACCAGGTCAAAGGTAGCCTGGTACCAGCCATAGCAACAGGTGGCCGGGCCTCCGAACGTACCGTTATAAAAATCCATCGGATTCCCGTTGTTCCCGTTGGCACCGTCATTCACCGACATCTGGACAACGAATACCGCCTCCGGGCCGTGTTTCGTTGCTGTCTGGAAATTATCGCCGTAATTAGGCAGTAGGTCATATTTCCTGCCGTTCGATGTCTGCCCGTTACGGATTATTTCATCCAGCAAGGGCTTAGCCTCCGAAAACTTCTTCTGGAATATATACGTTTTCACAAGGAACGACTTCGCCGCCCACTTATTACCTCTTCCTACATCTGCCTTGGTTTCGGTTAGATTGTCTCCGGCAAACTTAAAGTCCGCCTCAATTTTCGGATAAATAGGGTCTGTATTGGTTACAAAGTAGTTTCCTTCCGAATAGCTGATTGTCTCGTCAATCCAGGGTACATTTTTCCAAAGCATGGCGAGATAGAGATAATAGACACCCCTTAAAAAACGAGCCTCCGCTTCTACCTGGAGCGCTTCATCCGACGTGATATTCTCCACTTTTGGAAGTATTTTCAGCACATCGTTGCAGCGCTGCACAGCAGAGTACAAAAAGCGCCACCGGTCATTAAACGGAGCCATTGACGGATCAGTCAGGAAGGCGTTGATCGGACTTACACCACTCTCTGTTCCGATACGCGCGTCATCGGTTGCCAGCAGGACCGTCCACCCGGAAGTATAATTTCCGCCGATAGCGCCCCCTCCGTCAAGCAGGGAATAGGCTCCGATCAGCAGTCCGTTTACTCCTTCTTTCGTCGATAGCGTCGCTTCGTTTACGGAAGCAAACGGCTGTATTTCCAGGAAATTCCTGTTACAGGATGGCGTCAATACCAACAGAAGTAACCCAGTGAATACAAATAGGATATTAGGTTTCATAACTATTATGGTTTACTGGTTTCCACTAATCAGAAAGAGAGATTCAGGCCAAAAACAAAGCTTGTCTCATTATTGGGATAGCCTCCGAAATCAATTCCAAAGCTGGCAGAGCTACCTGCCAGTTCAGGATCCAGGCCGGAATACTTTGTGAGCGTGAACAGGTTTGAAGCCTGGGCATACATCCTGAGGTTAGACAAACGGAGTTTTTGCAGAACGGCCGGACTTAGGCTATACCCCAGGATCAGCGACTTCAGCCGGAGATAGGAGCCGTCTTCCACATAGAAGGAATTGGATACCTGGGTGGTGCTGAAAGAAGGCGTAGCTTCCACTTTAGGAATAGTCGTGTTAGTATTTTCGGGCGTCCAGGCATTCAAAAGGTCTCTGCTCTTCTGCTCTTTGTAAGAAGACATGAAATGCGTATACACTTTAAGGCTATTGTAGAGCTCATTTCCCTGAGATCCGTAAAAGATCCCTGTAAAATCAAACCCTTTGTAGGTCAGGCCCAATGTCAACCCATAGGTAAAATCCGGGTTTGGGTTTCCCAAATGCACCTGGTCATTGGCATCGATCACCCCGTTGCCGTCCGTATCCTGATACCGGAAACGTCCCGGCGCAGCACCGCTTTGCGTAGGGGCTTCCGATATTTCTGCATCACTGTTGAATAACCCGATAATCTTATACCCGTAGAAGGAGCTCACCGGGTGTCCTACTTCATTTCTCGCTATATTCCCGATGGCGTACTGAGAGGCGGAATAGAAATAGCCGGGATCCGGAATATGCACTACTTTATTTTTGTAGGAAGTAAAGTTCAATCCCACAGAAAGATTCAGATCTCCTTTGATGTTATCCTGGTACCTGACGGAAGCATCGATACCGGAGTTCTGAATATCACCGATATTGATAGTAGGAGCTGTTGCATCCCCCAGGATCACGGCGGGAAGCGGCTGGGAAAACAGAAGCCCTTTGATGGATTTTTTATAGTATTCCAATGAAGCGGAGAGCTTATTATTGAGTACAGTAGCATCAAAGCCAAAATTCGATACGACGTTCTCTTCCCATCCTGTATTTAAATTTCCGATCCTGGATTGTGCAAATCCCTGGACTATAGATGTACTCGACCCCGTAATATCATAGTAGGTATTTGCCAGGGCGCTTCGGTACAATGAAAAAGAATTGTCGCCGCTTACATTGTTTTGCGACCCTAAGACCCCATAGCTCCCCTTCAGCTTGAAATCGTTCAGCCAGGTCAGGTTTTCCATGAACCCTTCTTCAGAAAGCCTCCATCCCAGTGATAACGAGGGGAAAACCCCGTACCGCTTATTAGGGCCAAACGCGGAAGAGCCGTCTCTCCGAAGCGTAAAACCGAGCAGGTACCGGTCATTGAACGCATAATCCAGACGGCCGAATATGGAAAACAAGGAACTGGCTGAAATCGAGCTGGTCGCGGTAATATTCATTGTTCCGTTATTGACGACCAGGTAATTGAGATCTTCCGAGAAAAACCTTGCCGAACCGCCTGTAACTCCGCGGGAATCACTCTTAATGGCTTCTGTTCCGAGTAAAACATTTATCTTATGCCTATCCAACAACTTATTATAAGTCAGCGTATTGGTCCATGTCATTGTTTTACCGAAGCTGCTACCCACACTCAGTGTATTATCCTGGGTGCTTTGTTCGATATTTTCAGTTTGCGTAGCGGTAAAATTTTGCGTGTATGTATTGGCTACATTGTAGCCAATGCTGGTCCGTGCTACAAAATCGCTCAGGAAATCTACTTCCGCATAGGCGTTCCCGATTATACTCCAGGTCGAATTAATATCTTTTAAGGTATTGCGCTTCTGTACCGCCACAGGCTGGCCGATCACACCCAGGTCAGGCCCTCCGAAAGTCCCGGCCCAATTCCCCATAATGTCCTTCAGAGGTACTACAGGAGACATTCTGAACGCAGCCGTCAACGGTCCGGAGACAGCGGGAACATTCCGGTGAATGATGTTGGCATTCTCCCCGATGCGGATATTTCTACCGATGTTGAATTCGGTATTGATCCGTGCCGAGTACCTTTTTTCCCACATCTCAACCATCGTTCCCTTGTGGTCGAGATAAGAAAGGTTGAATAGATACTTCGAGTTCTCATTTCCTCCGCTTCCCGTGAGACTATGGCTTATCCTGGGTGCTTTTTTGAATATGTTGTGAAACCAATCCTCCCCGGTTTTGTTCACCTCCTGGATAATGTAGTTTTTCCCGGTATTCCTGGGTTCATAGTAGTATAACGACGGATCAACTGCCGGATCGCCCGCCATTACTGCGCCGGCGCCGTTAGGCCCCCGGTAGGTATAATCCGGCATCCCGTTTTTAAACAGATCATTTCCCGGGAAAGCAGTGTTCATCACCTGCATCCATTCCTGGGAGTTCAACACATTATAGGGATTTCCGGGTAGAGGGTTTTGAACGCCGTAGAACGCTTCATAACTGATAACCGGTTTGCCTACTTTCCCTTTTTTAGTAGTGACCACGATTACGCCGTTAGCGCCCCTCACCCCGTAAATTGCCGCAGCTCCCGCATCTTTAAGCACCTGGATCGACTCTATATCATTAACGTTGATATTGTTCAGATTCTGCTGGATGCCGTCTACCAGGACAAGCGGGTCGGTATTACCGAAAGAAGTAACGCCCCTGATAAAAATTTTGCTTGGAGTGCCCGGGATACCGGAGTTGATAACATTCATACCCGAAACCATCCCCTGTAGAGATTCCTGTGCCGACCCGGGCGTGGTCCGGTTGAGTTTATCCATATCTACTACAGACACAGATCCTACTATATCCTTCTTTCTTTGTGCAGAATAGCCCGTTATCACCAGTTCATCTAGCGCTTTCATATCCGACGACAGCTGAATCTCTATCAACGTCCTGTTTCCTACCACCACTTCCTGGCTTACATATCCTACAAACGAAAACACTAATACCGCGTTTCCGTCGGATACATTCAGTGTAAAATTCCCCTCTCCATCGGTCGTTGTCCCCTGTTGTGTGCCTTTCAGCAAGATGCTTACCCCCGGTAGACCGTCCCCCTTCTCATCGGTTACACGTCCTTTCAGCGGAGGCAGCATGACAGGAAGCCCGGGAAATACCGAGGATTGAACTTCCGGCAAGGCCGTGCCGGGCATTATCATGATCCTTTGACCTACCTGCTTGTAAGTCAGACCATTCGGTATCAATATATCACCTAGCAGCTGATCAAGCGAAACCGATTGTCCGTTGTGGGACACACTGCGGACATGCCGCACATCCTCCTTTCGGTACATAAAGCGAAAAGAAGTCTGCTTTTCAATCTTCTGGAAAGCATGTATCAATGTCTCGTTGCTCAGTGATAACGAAACCTTTACCGCTTCCAGGTTCTGACCGTTAAGCGAAGAAGCGCTTATCCACTGCGTAGTAATAAGCATGCTCAAAAAGACAGACAACGAAAATCGCATGATCTTTTTTAGTGTCGTTTTCGATACCGGGGCAAAATGATCGCGTGCCCCATATCGGTCAAATACAGATTTTTCCATACATTTGATCTGGTTAAGGGTAATAGATGCTGGTCAGCATAATGTTACTGTAACCCCCCTTAAGGGGTCTGACGCTGCTGATCGGTTTTGTACGCCAATACATTCCGAAAAGCAGTGTCTTTTTTTAAGAGGTATTTCTTCTTTTCATCCGGTTAAAGGTTTAAGGTTTAAAAATATTGGGTATTTGTAAAGCCTGTTATTTCGGTGTTAAAATAACCTGAGGCTTGTCGGCAGAATCCTTGCCGATCGAGTAGGTTGCCTCATTAAACAATGCCAAACTGCTCAGCACGCTTTCCAGCGTCTCTTCTTTACCAAATGTCGTAGTAAAACGCTTTTGTTTCAGAAGCTCATCTGTAATCTGCACTTTAACGTTGTAGCGTTCTTCGATGAGCAATGCCGCCTGCTCCACCGTTATATCATCACAATAGAGGTCATCCAGCTTCCAACTGGCCAATGCATCGGCATTTACCGGCAGAACATCTTTTTTCGAATCCTCAACATGATAGACAATCTGCTCGTCCGGGCGCAGCACCGCGAATGTCTCTTTTTCATCACCCACCTGCACCTTGCCGGAGATAACGGTAACCGTTATACTTGCGTCTCCCGGAAGCGCTTTCACATTGAATGTAGTCCCAAGCACAGTTGTCCGGAGTTTGCCTGAATGCACGATAAACGGCTTGTCCGGCATTCGCTCCACATCGAAATAGGCCTCCCCCGTGAGCATCACTTCCCGTTTCGGCAACCCTTCAAAAGTGTCAGGAAAATCCAGGGTACTACCCGGACTCAGGATAACAACACTTCCATCCGGAAGTTGTACCAGGTTGTTGGTCCGGGCGGCAGGCGCTACAGGAGACTGAAGGGCGACTTCCTGATGAGGGGAATTGCCATCAAAGTACTTTAAAACAAACGTCGCACAGATTAATAAGGCAACAACAGCCGCAGCCATGCGTCTCCATTGAACCCACACCGAGACCCTTTCGCCTCGGGGTAATCCATTTCTTTCGGGTAAAATTTCCCGGCGTATCACCTCCTTGAGCTGCTCCAGCTCTCTCTCCGACATGCTGTCCGTAACGTCCGGTTTCAGATCGAAGCTCTTATAGTAAGCTTTCAGCAAGCGGGTTTCATCAGGAGTCGTTCTTCCCTCCCGGTACCGTTTCAGCAAATCAATGAAAAAATCTTCCTGCATAATCAAACCGGGATTTCCGGGCATAAAAGTTTCACTCCCCAGGACATACGTCATGCCTGGTTGTGCGGTTTTAAATCTGTTCTATTATTACAGTTCCGGAAAATCAGAATCCGCCCACTGCAAGGGTTAATTTTTTTTTATTCAGACAATAATCAGCAGGAATATCAGCCAGCATACGATCCTGGCTTTCATTTTACTTACCGCCCGTCCGAGCTGGTTACGTACGGTCTTTTCAGAAAGCCGGAGGTGATCTGCTATCTGGCTGCTGCTCATTCCCTCATCATAGCGCAGCTGGAAAATCAGGCGTTGCTGATGAGGCAGCCGCTCCATAACCTGCCTGTATGCAGTTAGTAATTCTTCAAACAATAATCCTGCATCAGTCGCATCACCATGCCTCTCCAGCATGACAAGAACATCCGAAACGGGTACAAACCTGCGTTCCTTCTCCATCCATTTAAAGACGTGATTCCGCACAGCTACATACAGATATGCCCTGAGATCCTCTACTACCGGAGCCTGCCCGGATTGCAAACGCAGCCATAACTGCGAAAACACTTCCTGCGAAATATCCTTTGAAGCCTCAACATTCCCAAGACGTTTGAACGCAGCATTGAATACGAATTTCCAATACCGCTCATAGAAAGTATCAAAAGCCGCCGTATCTCCCTGAGCAATACGAACAAGGAGGTCGTGATCCTCTGCATACGATATCTGTCCCATAGCTTTAAAAGAAAGGAGTAGCGGAAACCGGGCGATTTACTCAAAGGTAGCAGTCCGGAACAACCAAAGCAAGTTATGTAAAATTTTATTTATCAAAAACATATTATATTTGTGTTGTATTATATATTTTAATTATATCATGTCAGATCGCCTGAAAGAAAAGCTCCGGATACTGGCCGATGCCGCCAAGTATGACGTCTCCTGCGCATCCAGCGGGAGCGACCGGAAGAATACCGGTAAAGGCATTGGGGACACCGGCTCGGGTATATGTCATTCCTATACTGAGGACGGCCGGTGCGTTTCACTTTTAAAAATCCTGCTTACCAATCATTGTATTTATGATTGTGCATTCTGCGTTTCCAGGAGCAGCAACGACATAAAAAGAGCTGCTTTTACCGTAGACGAGGTCGTGGCGCTGACAATGAATTTTTACCGCCGCAACTATATCGAAGGGTTGTTCTTGAGCTCAGGTATTTTTAAAAATGCCGACTACACTATGGAACGGATGCTCCGCATCGTAAAGAAACTCCGGCTTGAAGAAAACTACCACGGCTATATTCACCTTAAGACTATCCCCGGGGCCAGCCCGGAAATGGTAACGGAAGCCGGTCTGTATGCCGACCGGATGAGTATCAACCTCGAGATGCCCACAGAATCGGGTCTGAAAATGCTGGCCCCGGAAAAATCGCATGAAGAGGTAAAACGTGAGCTGAGTATCGTCAGGAACAAATCCGTTGAGCTGGCCGACGAGCGGAAAGTGATCAAAAGCGCACCGGCTTTTGTACCCGCCGGTCAAAGCACCCAGATCGTGGTAGGCGCCACCCCGGAATCCGATATGGAGGTGATGTATACCGCCGATCACTTTTATAAAACTTATTCATTAAAGCGCGTCTACTATAGCGGCTATATCCCTGTCAGTCATGACTCACGCATGCCTGTCATCGGTTCGGCCCCTCCGCTTATCCGTGAAAACAGGCTTTACCAGACCGACTGGCTGATACGCTTCTATGGCTTCAGGGTCGGCGAGCTGCTGAACAGCCGCTTTCCCAACCTGGATACGGAAGTGGATCCCAAATTGAGCTGGGCATTGCGGAACCCGGGCTTTTTTCCCGTGGATATCAATTCGGCGCCGTATCAGGGTATCCTGCGGGTACCCGGCATCGGGGTTTATTCGGCGAAAAAAATCGTAGCGGCCCGCCGGTTCGGAAAGCTGTATGAATGGCAGCTCAAAAAAATGGGCATCGCTTTCAACCGGGCCCGGCATTTTATCCGGTATGCCGATTCGCCCATACAACTGAACGAAAAAGATCCTGCGATCATCAGGCAGACGATCCTGCAACAGGGTACAGGGAAATTCCGTACCGGCCAAAGCGGTCAGTTGTCGCTTTTTTAAAAATGGTTACGTATTTATTCGACGGCACTTTCCCCGGTCTTCTGACCGCTGTCTTTGAATCGTACGCCACCCGTCAGAGAGAGGCTGCCGTTGTTCCCGCATCAGACTACCAGCCCGGCTTCCTCGACACTACGGTTTCGATCGAATCAGACTCCGAAAAGGCGCAGAGAGTATGGAAGGGGCTCGGCAAAAGGATCGGCAATACCAGGCGATACGAATTTTATACCGCCTTTCTTTCTGAGAGCAAAGAGGCCTGGCAGCACATGTTCGGCTATGCCAGATACATTTTTGACCACGACGGCAGGCGGGCGGAGGATTACGGGAATAAGTATGTCCTGGCCATCGCTGTCTATGCTAAAAAGGTCAGTCGTGAAAGACACCGTATGAAGGCGTTTATCCGCTTCAAAAAGGGAGCAGATGGGCTTTATACGGCAGTGGTAGAACCTGACTTCAATGTGCTGCCGCTTATTGCCGGGCATTTCCGTGACCGCTACGCCGATCAGCGGTGGCTGATATTTGACCAGCGCCGACGTTATGGGATCTACTACGACCTTACCTCCGTACAGGAAGTAAAGATTGAACCCGTCCCGGCCGATACCTTCCAAATGGCCACTCCCACCCCGATGCTGCCTGACGAAGACGACAGCCTGTATACTTCCCTGTGGAAGGAGTATTTTAAGAGCACCAATATCAAAGAAAGGGCCAACCTTAAGCTGCATATTCAGCATGTGCCCAAGAGGTATTGGAAACATCTGCCGGAGAAGGAGTTCGGATTTTTTTAGTTAATGTAAAAGATGATATCTCTCCTTTTCGTAGTGGCTCTTCATCTCGCTATAACTCTATATTGGGAGGACAAATTCAAAATTTGTTTGGTGAAATTTCAAAGTTTACTTGGTGAAATTTCAAAGTTTGGCTTCATTTGAACAACTGTAGAGGTAGAACTTATGAATGATAAATGAACTGTGCACTTGTAACAGGAGCTTCCAGGGGATTGGGCAGGGCCATTGCTATGCGGCTCGCTGCCGATCACGGGCTATTCATACTGATCAACTATGCCTCCAACCAGGCTGCTGCCGAAGAAACCCTGAACGCTATCCGGTCGGCCGGCGGTGACGGGGAACTGTTACCTTTCAATGTGCAACACAAAGAGGAAGTGGACAACGCCCTCAATACCTGGAAAGACGCCAATCCCGATAAGTTTATCCAGGTCCTGGTCAACAACGCCGGCATCACCCGCGACGGCCTGCTCATGTGGATGCCCGAAAAAGACTGGGATGACGTGCTTAATATCTCCGTAAAGGGTATGTTCAACGTAACCCAGAACGTCATACAGCAGATGCTGCGGAAGCGTGCGGGCAGGATCGTCAACGTCTCTTCCCTCTCAGGTCTGAAAGGAGTGGCAGGCCAGGCCAATTACTCTGCCGCAAAAGGAGCCATGATTGCTTCTACCAAATCGCTTGCCCAGGAAGTAGCTAAAAGAAATATAACGGTTAATGCCGTGGCGCCGGGCTTTATCCGCAGCGATATGACCCTGGAGCTCAACCAGGAGCAGATCAGGCAGATGGTCCCGATGGGCCGCATCGGCGAACCGGATGAAGTTGCGCATGCCGTCAGCTTTCTTGTTTCCGACAAGGCGTCTTATATTACCGGCGAAGTAATCAATATCAACGGGGGGATTTATTCTTAACCTCCATCCGAAACCGGGAAAAGTATAACCCTTTTAGGGTATTGTTAACAGTATTTAGCGTCGATAGTTTTGCAGGGAATATACACTCCCTTCATCTATGATAGCAGCGCTTGTATTGGTTGCAATAGTCCTTCTTCTGTTGTTCTACGGAATAGGCATTTATAACAAGCTGGTACGTCTCCGCAATATGGTGCGCGAGGCCTGGAGCGGGATAGATGTCATGCTCAAGAAACGATACGACCTTATCCCGAACCTGGTAGAAACAGTGAAAGGTTATGCCTCTCACGAACGCCAAACCCTCGAATCGGTCATAGAGGCGCGTTCGAAAGCGTTGGGCGCGGCCTCGGTAAAAGAGAAAGAAGCTGCCGAAAATAACCTCAACAGGGCGCTCATGAATGTCCTGGCTATTGCCGAACAATACCCTGACCTGAAAGCCAGTACCAATTTCCAGCATATCCAGGAACAACTCAGCGCACTCGAAGGCGACATTGAAAAATCGCGCCGGTACTATAACGGTACCGCCCGTGATTTCAATATCGTGGTGGAGTCATTTCCAAGCAACCTGGTATCCAACGCCTTTAATTTTGAAAAGTCACCGTATTTCGAGATTGACACCCCCGATCAACGGAACACCCCGCAGGTGAAGTTCTAGACAGGAAAAAGACCAGCCCCTTACCCCTGATGAATTATGTTAATAAGTCGCCTCCTGAAAATACTGCCGGCATTGGCCCTGGCAATATTGCCGCTGACAGCTCTCTCTTTTACTCCTGATAAAGAACGGATACTCTCTTTTCATTCCGACATCGTAGTAGATACTTCCTCCAAACTGACTGTCACAGAGACGATCAGGGTTAACGCTATGGGAGTAGAGATACAGCGGGGAATTTTCAGAATGATTCCCCTGACGAGGACCCTGGCCGGCCGTACGGTAAATTGTAAGTATGAAGTCGTATCGGTGAAGAAAAACGGCAGCGCAGAGAAATATCAGACAAAACATGAAGACGGTCATTTAGCAATTTACATAGGCGATGAGGATATCTATCTCCAGCCCGACGTATATGAATATGAAATCACCTATGAAACCTGGCGTCAAATCGGCTATTTCGACGATTTTGACGAGCTATACTGGAATGTTACCGGCAATGAATGGTCGTTTGAAATCGAAAAAGCAAGTGCCGCGATCTATCTTCCGGATGGGGCTAAGGTGCTTCAGCATGCCTGCTATACCGGCTTTGCAGGAAGTACCGAAACCAATTGCAACTCAGATCTGCCCGCACCCGGTTCCGTCACCTGGACGGCATCGGAGCTGAAAGAATACGAAGGGCTCACTATTGCGATAGGTTTTACCAAAGGAATCGTCAATCAACCCCAGACCCCTTCCTGGCTGAAAACGGAGACCTTTGGCAAAATACTGGGAGGTGCCGGAGGCGTACTCCTCGCGCTCATGTTTGGGTTGTGGTTCCGGTATGGAAGAGATCATGAATCCCCGACTGTCGTACCGCAATTCGATATACCCGACCGGTTGTCGCCGGCTTCGATGGGTTATATTGCCAGTGGCATTTACAAAAACAACCTGTTGACTGCCGCCTTGGTCGATATGGCGGTGAAGGGCTATATAAGAATAACTGAAATTCCTAAAACCGGCTTACTTGGAAAGACGCACTACACAATCGAAAAGCTGAAAAACGAGGGTAATGATCTGAGTACTGAGGAAAAAGGACTATTGCAGGGGTTATTCCCTGGCTACAGTAACAGCCTTGATCTCACAGGAAAATATAACTCTTCGGTAGCAACAGCCGTTAGTCTTTTTATGCTCAGCATAACCAACTGGAATCGATCCATGCTCGGCAAAGGGCACAACCGGGGACTGACTTTCCTGTTATTTCTTGCAATTTCCGCCATATACTGGACAGGGCTATATCTAAGCTACCAGCACCTCTTCGATTACTCAAAACTGGTTATCGGGGCAATCCTCTATGGTGTTATGGCTGTCTCATTTCTCATTTTTGTCTCAGCCGGCAACTTTACCTCGGGGTGGGCCTGGATCTTACCGCTGCTGGAAGTAGCCGCCGGAGGTTATATATGGTACCAGTTTGACGGAACGGTCGATCCATTTACCCTTTGTTTTCTTTTCCTTGTCGTCAGCGTGACGATACTTGCCATTTTCAATTACCTGATCCGTCAGCCGGAGCCCGAACTGCTGCGCGTGCGGTCACTTATCGATGGCTTCAAAATGTATATGGGCGCCGCAGAGAACCAGTTGATCCGGTTTAACAATCCGCCGAAGATGACACCCGAAATTTTTGAGAAATACCTGCCGTATGCAATGGTACTGGGAGTCGATAAAATATGGGGTGCAAAATTTGAAAGTATGCTGCTACAAAATGCAACAGAATACAATCATGGCTGGTATTCCGGCAACCGCGATATGCATCACTTCCCGGGCAGCATCGGGGAGAGTCTTGGCAGCGGTCTGACACGATCCCTCAGCTCTGCCTCAACCGACAGCAGCAGTAGCAGCGGTTCTGGAGGCGGAGGTTCGTCCGGCGGAGGCGGCGGAGGGGGAGGCGGCGGAGGCTGGTAAGACGAGAGAATTTATACTACTTAATTTCTCTGCTCTTCCCCGTCTCCGACGGTGGAAGCGCGAAAGCCGGTCTCTGACCGGCATATCACAATTCTTTGCTAAAACAATCGTCCATTGGTCAGAGACCAAACAACACCCTCCCATCGTCCGACGAGGGAGAGCAGGGGGGATAAAGAGTTGTGATAATAATTAAAGGCATTCGGATTGTTATAACTTTTAAGTTACCTTTGTGCTCGCCAGATATTAAAAAGGGTGTCACCTGTCGGACAGCATTTTTAATACCAGCGAAACGCAAATACATACTATAATTACTTTATAATCAAGACATTAACATACTATATATTCTAATGAAAGTAAGAGAAGTTATTGCGTTCAAACACTATTTTGAAGATTTCCTTTCAATACAGCCCCAGAAGGTTCAGGATAAAATTTTCAAAATTATAGAGGCAATAGAAACACTTGAACGCGTACCTTCAAACTATCTGAAACATATAGCCGGGACCACGGGTTTGTATGAAGCGAGAATTCAACTTGAATCAAATATATGGCGGGTGTTTTGCTTTTTTGACGGGGAACGCTTAGTCATTCTGATAAACGGATTTCAAAAGAAAACAGCAAAAACACCGAAAGGAGAGATCGAAAAAGCGAAGAAAATTATGCTAGAGTATTATCAGCAAAAAGCTAAAGAAAATGGAAACTAAAAGCTGGAAAGAAATAAAGGACACGGTTTACGGAACCAAAGGAACGGAAAGAAGAGATACACTTGATCGGGAGTTTGAGTCTTTCAAAGTCGGGCTTTTACTTAAAAAAGCACGTGAAGAAAAACAAATGACACAATCTGAGCTGGCCGGTCTTGTTAACAAAAAACGCGAGTATATTTCCCGGGTAGAAAACAACGGAGGCAACCTGACCCTGAAAACCCTTTTCGATATTGTAGAGAAAGGGTTGGGCGGAAAAGTGAAAATTTCTATAGAGATCTGAAAACTTACTCTGCTCTTCCCCGTCTCTGACGGTGGAAGTGCGAAAGCCGGTCTCAGACCGGCATATCACAATTCTTGACTAAAACAATCGTCCATTGGTCAGAGACCAAACAACACCCTCCCATCGTCCGAGACGAGGGAGAGCAGGGACCAAATCACTCCGGGAACAACGATTTATCCAGCCCCGGCACAATCCGCAGCGCA
Organism: uncultured Cytophagales bacterium; assembly: GCA_964559125.1. GTDB lineage: Bacteria > Bacteroidota > Bacteroidia > Cytophagales > Spirosomataceae > Ravibacter. The sequence goes on along the minus strand of CAZLGW010000041.1, from coordinate 22,402 downwards.
TTCTTATAATATATCTTCTTCAGAATACTGTCGGGCAATCCCATTCCGTACATACGCCAGAAAGCGTGATATTTCTTGTGGTAGGGGAAATACTCGTCTTCCGTTTCCAACACCCGGAAATATGTAGTATACTCGGAAGGCACCCAGCTATCTTTCCCGAACAGGATCCGGTCCTGGTGCTTTTCGAAAAACTTATATGCCGTTCTCGGCTGGCGTCCCAGCTCCGCTATCACGGCGCCTATCTCTACCACCATATTAGGAAATGCCTCCATCAGGCTGTCCAGCTTCTTCAGGTTATTCGGATACCACCCCATATGGGCGTTGATGAAAGTAGTTTTCGGATGTTTCCTGAAAATATCGTGCTGCTCCGCGATCAGGGAGTCGAAAGGTACCGGATCATTGGGACCTCGTTTACGCCCCGGATGGGTTTTAAGCTCCAGCCAACGCTCATTATAGCGATCCAGGGGGTCCCAGAAAGAGGCTACGTCGGCAGTATGGATCAATACCGGTATGCCCAGCTCACCGCATTTTGCCCAGACAGGGTCCAGTCGTTTGTGATTAACGGGTACGCGATTACCGTTTTCATCCTTAATACCGCTAAAGCCCAGGCTTTTATAAATTTTAAGCCCTTTGGCTCCTGCTTTTACATCATCCTCCAGCTGCTTTACGGCCCGTGCGGACCAGTCCTTCGACCCGAAATCGCTGAAAACAAGATTGGTAAACACAACCAGCCTCGAGGAATTGGTCTTATTGGCATTAGCAATCGCGCCTTTAAGATGCGCAGTGCTTTCATCCCGGTTACTGGTAAAGCCACGACCGCTCAAATTCACCATAATCGCCATATTCAGCTCATCCATCTGCCTGAGCAACTCCTTCAGATCCTGGGTAGGCATCCTGACCTGGTGATTGTGCACGTCTATAAACGGGAACTTAGCCCTTTTCAAAACGTGCTCCTCTACTTTGAGCGTCGAAACGGGATCATATTCTTCGAACCCCAGCGGAGCGTCCTGGCCACGGCTACCGACGCCGGAAATAAGTATGAAAAGCAGGGCAAAAAAAGAAAGTCTGTTCATATCAAACCTGATGGAATATCCCCGGTAAAATTAAGGGAATCTGAAAAGTTGTTTATTTTTTATAAATCATTGCCACAGCCAGCGCCAGTATCCCTTCTTCCCTGCCTACAAAACCCATATGCTCCGAAGTAGTGGCCTTTATTGAGATTTGATCTGCGTCTATTGCCATAACGCCGGCGAGGCAGTTTTTCATTTCTTCAATATAAGGATTGATTTTCGGCTGCTGAAGGACAATTGTAACGTCTACATTCCCCACTTCATAGCCTTTCTCCCTGACCATCTGAAGCGACTTGTCCAGCAGGATCTTGCTATCCACGCCTTTCCACTGCGGATCCATATCAGAAAAATAATAGCCGATATTCCTGAGGCCGGCAGCTCCGAGTAAGGCATCGCAGAGGGAATGGCACACTACGTCAGCGTCAGAATGCCCTTTCGCTCCATGGGTATGCGGAATCTTAATTCCTCCCAGCCAGAAATCCCGGCCTTCTTCCAACTGGTGGATATCGTAGCCCTGCCCGATACGGAATGGAATCATAGTTTTGAAGAACAAATCACGGAGCTAATTTACTGAATCATTTTTCTCCTGCTGAACAAATATTGGAAAATACCCTTTGCAGCGAAATATAAAAAGTATCTGAACGGCTCATCCGTTTAATAAAAAAACTTGAGAAACCACGTAGAAATATTTTTCATTCTAAATTTCTATCGTAAATTCGTTTTAACTATTCCTCTATGCACCATGTTTATCCTAAACCCAAGACTAGCGTCAGATATATTTGACGGTGAATACATTATCGCAAACCTGGATACCGGTCTTTATTACAGTATTCAGGGTTCGGCTGTTGCATTGGTAAATGCACTACCGTTCGAAGCCTCCGAGCCCGTTATCCTCCGGCTGGCAGAAGCCCTTCCGGATCACGCCGACACCATTCAAAAAGAGCTTACCGGCATCTTCCGGGAGCTGCTGAACGAAGACATTATCAGGGAAGGCGTTGCCTCAATCCCCGGCGAACCCAACCCCACCCTGATCCCCGACCGGTATATCCCCTCGAGATTTAACCGCTATGCCGACATGCAGGACCTGCTGATGCTCGATCCTATACATGACGTAGATGAAGATGGATGGTCAGTGAAGGATAATGAAAAGGCTTAGCTGGTTGACTCCTGCAGCTTACTTCGAAGAGGTGTTGTCGCTGATTACTTCTGCCGATACCCTCCATACAGACCAGCTATCGCTGGCCGGACGCACCGTTCATCTAAAAACGCCGTCTCCGGGGTTAAGAGACCGGTTTTTACCTTCCCTGGCTCATCTCATCAGTCCGGACGACGGGAGTATTCCTGAGTTCACCATATGGTATGCTACAAACCAGAACCTCGCATCAAAGGTAAAAGCGCCTCCCTGGAATGGTTTTAACAATCAGGGATATAACCCCGATCTTGCACAGGATGAAATCCAGATATTTTTCCAACCCTGGCAAAAACAGTTTTTCCTTTATTCCCGGACGAAACGCACGGGAATATACTGGGCGCAAACCCCCGACGATGTGCCGTGGTGGGAGTCTACGTTTTCTTTTCGGGTCTTGTTTCACTTCTGGACCTACGATCTTCCGGCTCAGTTAATCCATGCCGGCGCGCTGGCGTATAAGGGTTCCGGGATATTGATTACCGGTCAAAGCGGCTCCGGCAAATCAACCTCATGCCTGCAACTGCTCCGCCGGGGATTTCAATACCTGGGAGATGATTACGTTTGGGTTGAACAGGGAAATGACGGTCCATCGGTTCATACTCTTTTCCAGACCGCCAAAGTTGAGCCGGAAAATCTTCATAACCGCTTCCGGGATTGGATCCCCTTTGTTACGAATAAGGATACTTACAAGGAACAAAAAGCCATTTTTCATGTATTAGAGCTGTTCCCCGGCTCCGGAATCGGGCAAGCCAGGCTCAAAGCGATTTTGCTGCCGCGGGTAAGCGGCCTCGAACATACCTCATTCGAAAAAACAAACTCTTCCCGGGCCCTCCTGGCTATGGCGCCGACTACACTTCACCACCTGCCGCATAACCGCGAGGCTTCCTATAAAAAGTTAATGGAAATATCGGCCTCCCTGCCTTCCTACCACTGGAAACTGGGCTACGATCTGACCCATTTCAATACATCATTTACAGATTTCTCTACCCATGAGCTGTCCTGGAATTAGCGTGATTATACCGACCCGCAACAACGGGCCGGAGCTCGGACGGGCCATCCGGAGCATTCTTTCCCAGGATGCGCTCACCGAGGGTAAATGTAGCGTAGAAATCATCATCATTAACGATGCCTCCGAAACTCAGTACCTGTCCTTTCTCGGGCAACTGCCGGCCGACTACCCGCAATGCCGGCTGCTGCACCTTGACAGGCCCTCAGGCCCTTCCGCCGCCCGGAATGCCGGAATCAGAGAGGCACATGGAGACTTTATCAGCTTCCTGGATGCTGACGATGAATGGCCTCCTGACAAAATAAGCCTGCTGCTGCCGTTTTTCGATAACCCGTCTGTCGAAGTGGCAGGCGGAAAAATAAAATACATAGTCGACGAGGGGCTTCCGCCGGTGAACATGCAGTATGAAGATAACCAGAACAGGATCACGCATGTACACCTGGGTGCCCTCCTGGCAAAGAAAAGCATATTTGAAAAAGGCTTCTTTTTTGATGAATCCCTGAGGTTCAGCGAAGATGTAGACTGGTGGTTGCGGTTACGGGAGAGTAATACCGGAATAGCCATCTCAGAGGCGACTACCCTGCTCTATCACGTGCACGGGAACAACATGTCGTTTGAAAAACAAATAGGCGATCTGCAACTCCTGCAAGTCCTCCATAAATCGGTAAACCGGAGAAAAAATATGACTCTCAACCAGAATATCCCCCAAATGAAAGACTTCAGGATACAGCAGGACGATCCGCTTATAAGCATTATCATACCCCTTTACAACGGGAAAAACCTGGTTGGCAAAACGATAGAAGGCGTATTGGCCCAAACCTACACAAACTGGGAGCTCATTGTAGTAGACGACGGATCTACCGACGACGGCGCTGACTATATCAGGCAACAGTACCCGGAAGCAAAAGTGATCCGGCAGGAAAATGCCGGTGTTGCGGCAGCCAGGAATAAAGGAATCGGGGAGGCCGGCGGAGAAATTGTAGCATTCCTGGACCAGGACGACCTCTGGCTGCCCGATAAACTTCGCGAACAATGGGATCTCCTAAAAACGGACCCCTATTGCGCCTTTGTAACGTGCAACCAACACTTTCTCTGCCATGAAGGGGTGGTGCTGCCTCCCCGCTTCTCAAAAGCCTTGTTTGAAGAACACCGCAGCTTCATACCAAGTGCTCTGTTGATCAGAAAGCACGCACTGCTTAGCGTAAACGGATTTGATGAGTCGCTTATAACCGCCAGCGACACCGATCTGATCAGAAAGCTCCGGAATGCAGGCTTCAAGGAAGACAACGTGAACAAGCTCCTGCTGGAGAAATGGTTTCATGGCACCAATGCCAGCCTGGACAAAGAAACCATGACCCGTGAATTTTTAGCGTTGCTCCACAAACAAACAAAAAGACAATGAACCGGCCCCTGATTGATGTTGTCATCATCGTCTACAACGGTGAAAAATTTATAAAAGAGGCCGTTGCGTCTGCTCAAAATCAAACCTGGCAGAACCTGAATATTATTATTGCCAATGACGGATCGACAGATTCCACATCGCAAATCATCAGGAGCCTGAGCGAGGCCGATGCCCGGATAAAGCCAATTGAACTTCCGCATTCAGGCATATCGGCCACCTTAAATGCTGCTGTCCGCCGGGCTACGGCAGACTATATTGCATTCCTGGACGCCGATGACCTGTGGCATCCTCAAAAACTTGAAAAGCAGATGGAAAGCCTGGACAAGAGCGGTGCAGACATAAGCTTCTGTATGCTGGAGGAATTCGAAAGCTTTGACGAAGGCGCCCTTAAAACGTCAAAAGCTCGTCCCGGGCCTTTAAAGGGCTTTTTAAAGCTCACTTTTTTAGGCAAAAGATCACTTTTCGAAACGTTCGGACTCTTTAACGAAACTATTCCGGTCGGGGATTTCATCGAATGGTTCAGCAGGATCAGGAGAGCCGGAAAAGAAATCGCAACACTGGATGAAGTGCTCGCCTACCGGAGGGTCCATTACCACAATATGACAGGTTCTACTTCGAAAAACGCCTTTCTCGAAGTATTGAAGATACACATGGATGAGAAACGTAAAATAACAGAACCCTGACCGCCAATGGATCAGATTAAAGATTTAAAGTGGTCTGCCATATTAAAATTTATCCCGCGGAAAGAGCTGGTCCTTACGGTTATCTATGGAATAACACGGATAGGAGTCTCTCTTGTATGGCCTTACACCCTGTTTTACCTGGTTAAAAATATTGACCAGCAATCTGCAACAGAGCTGCTTTGGGGTATTGCAGCTGTCACTCTGCTATTGATAGTCTCGGCTATTGTATCCCAGAAGCAATCGACATTAAACCTGAAGATCCTCCAGACCTTTTCGGCCTCCCTTACTGAGAAGGTCTGGAAAAAAATGATAAGCCTGGATTGGCGCACTTTTCACAGTAAAAACCGGGTCTATTACTTTGACCTGATCATGATGGACACCTGGCGTCTCAGAGCCGGCCTGGGCGCATTGCTGGAAACCCTCATTGTCAATGGGGTGATCGTCGTCGTGCTTACCCTTTTTATCGCTTTTATCAGTACGCCCCTGTTCCTGTTATGCCTGGGCGCCCTACTGATCACCGTAGCCGTTCAATTTCTCGCCTCGCGTAAATCGAGGCCTTATTTCGGGCAGTTTCACAATGCATGGCGGCATCAGCATCACTGGATCGCCAAAAGTGTCGATCAGTTTGACCTGATTAAGCTGAACAGGGGATATGAAGAGTCCCTCGGCACGCATCAAAGCAATACTGCTGCTTTCCTGGCCTCCAACGCCCGTATGGTCCATAGCCAGGCCTACTGGCGGAACATTAATCAATTTGTCAGCAACATTGCGCGCGTGATCATATTAATTGCCGGTATTTATATGGTACAGAAAGAGTACGTATCAATATCTGAATTACTGTTTGTTTTCCTCATCGTCACTGTCATTCAGGGTAATCTCACGCAGGCGCCGGGTGCTCTCCACAGTTTTATGGAAGGCCAGGAGTCGCTGAAGAGTATTCTTGCGTTTTTTGAATTAAAGGAAGAAACTCCGGGGACTTCCCCTGAGATAGCCCCGATCCGGAAAATATCGGTCAGGGATCTTACCTTTCCCTTCCCTGATAAAGCCGAATTCCTGCAAACAGAGTTTGACCTGGAACGAGGGAAGATTTACCTGTGGAAAGGGAATAACGGTACCGGCAAATCAACAGCAGCACATCTGTTGCTGGGTCTCCTTTCTCCAAAAGAAGCCAGCCTGACGATCAACGATATCGTGGTGGAATGGAGCAGTCTGAAAGAGCTGAGAGGCAGGTTTGCTTTCCTGGATCAACATTCTCCCATATTCATGGGGACCATCAGGGAAAACATGGTTTTCGGGCATCCTGATGGAGAGAAAGCATGGGAAAGTGTTGCCGGTACGTGGCTTTCGGGATTGCTTCCCGCCGGCCTTAACTCCGGTGAACGCACCGTTGGAGAAAGAGGTGAAGGTTTGTCAGGAGGAGAAGCCAAGCGGATCGCACTCATCAGAGAATTGGTGCGCGCCGCCGAAGTGCTGATCCTGGACGAACCGCTCAACCACCTGGACCAGTACGCTGTTGCTGAAATCAAAAGAGAAATGCTCAATCTGAAGAAAAATATGATCATTGTGATCATCAGCCATCAAAGCGGCTTCGAAGACATTGCCGACGAAATCAAACATTTCTGATATGACCAGCGATCTGAACCCCACTCAACAGTTATTAGTAAAAGCCTGTGTTGCATCTTCGAAAACCGAACAGCAGCGCTGGGTCAGCGAGTGGGAAGAAAAAGTAGCGATAGACGACCTCGACTATAGCTCTTCGCGCCTGATCCCCTATTTTCTCCATAAAAACCAGCAGGCCGGAATCACTACCCGCCACGACAAACGCCTGAAAGTAATTTATAAACACTGGTGGCTGAAAACCCAGCATATCAACGACCAACTGAATAAGGTACTCGCTACGCTCACTGCCGCCAATATCGCGTATATTGTCATTAAAGGTGCTACCACGAGAAGTTATTATGAACCCCATGAGCTGCGGACAATGGGCGATTCTGATATCCTGGTCAGTCCGGCAGATATGCTTAAAGTGATGACCCTTTTGGAAGAGATAGGCTATATTCCTAACAGGCAAGCTAAAGCCCGTCTACAGCATGCTCCACAGTTAACAATGGATTTTATGCACGCCGTAGAATTTGCTCATCAACTCCTGGATACGCGTATTGATATCCACTGGCGGATAGGTAAATATTCCTCAATGGCCTTTACAAAAAGGCTATGGGCACATGTAGACGATTACAAATTATTCCCCGGAGCCAAAAAGCCTCAATTGCCCTACGAAGTATTTATAATCCTTTTACATGCCTCCATGGACGGAAGTCGCGATAACCTCAACTGGATCATTGATATAGAGATACTAAATACAGTTTCCGGCCAATCATTCTGGGAAGAAGTCCGTCAATTATTCATCGATGAAAAAAAAGAAGACATGTTCGATTACACATGTTCCATCCTCCTGGAATACGGAGTGTATGCGCCCACACCCGTAAAACCAGTCTCCGCTCCCGCGTTGACGCTAATCACCGATCAGGACCGACAAAATATGAGCTTGCCTATACTTTTTCGTACCAAGCTGATTAACTTCCGTTTTAAGGTAAAACAGGCATATCCCCATTCAGGCCCGGTAGCCCGCCTCTATCAATATATGAGGCGCATCAGGTTTTATTTTGTCCTCAAGCAATTCCCCGACGTACGCGATTAAATGCCAAAGACGACATCCTTAATGAAAAAGGGACGTTGACATTCGTATTTCGGAAAATCAGTTGGTCTGATGAAGAGAAAGTAGTTCTTTTGTTATAAAATCCGGTCTGCCAGTCAGATTTTGTGACATTGCAAAGACCTGCCGGTGCCCATGATCTTTAAGAAAGAAGCCTGTATCGAAACCATCAGGTGTGTCCGTTCCCGGTTGGAAAACATCGAATTCCACAACCGCCGTATGCACCATACCCGGGAAGCGCTTTTCGATGCCCACGATTTCCAGGACCTCCGGGAACTAATTCAGATACCCGATTTGTTACCCTCACACGTGTATAAGTGCAGGGTCACCTACAGGCGCTATATCGAATCTGTTGAATGGGAAATATATTCCCGGCGAAAGATAACCTCCCTGCAGCTGGTACATAGCGAAACGATCGATTACTCTTTTAAATACAGACAACGTCATGATTTAGATAGAATCTATAGCCAAAAAAAGGAATGCGATGATGTGCTCATTGTGCGGAATGGCTATTTGACGGATACCTATGTCTGTAATATTGCGCTCTTGAAGGATAATAACTGGTTAACTCCAGCGGAACCTTTGCTGAAAGGTACGCAGAGAGAGTTCCTGCTCCGGCAGGGAATTATTTCCCCGGCTTCCATCCGTTCTGAAGATCTCAATAGCTTCACACAGATCAGGCTCTTCAATGCCATGATGCCGTGGACGGAGGCTATAACGCTGCCCGTCTCCCGTATTTTCGGATAGCAGACCGCGTTTTGCACGAAAATTCGTAAGATAACAGGATGATTCCCCTACTAATCTGATAACAAAACACCATATATGATCGATAAAAATAAGATGATTTCGACGGCAGCAGTACCGGAAACCGCTGTTCTGGTAGCCGTCAGCCCCAAAAACCAATCTTCGGAAAAAACCAAAGAGTACCTCGACGAGCTTGAATTCCTGGCCGCCACTTCCGGGGTAGAAACCCTGCGGAAGTTTGTCCAGAATCTCGAAAGACCCGATATACGTACGTATGTAGGCAAAGGAAAACTGGAAGAGATCACTACTTTCATCCAGGCCGAGCCGGTAGACATGATCATTTTTGACGATGACCTGTCTCCCTCCCAGGTCCGGAACCTCGAAGGGCATTTCAAAGACATCAAAGTGCTTGACAGAAGCCTTCTGATCCTCAACATTTTTGCGATGAGAGCCCAGACCGCCCAGGCGAAAACCCAGGTAGAGCTGGCCCAATACCAGTACATGTACCCGAGGCTGACCCGCATGTGGACCCACCTCAGCCGTATAAAGGCCGGTGTGGGGATGCGCGGACCGGGGGAAAAGGAACTCGAAACCGACCGCCGTATCGTGCAGGACCGGATCAGCTTCCTGAAGGACAAGCTCGATAAGTACGATAAGCAGAGCATCACCCGCCGGAAAGAGCGGTCAAGGCTGGTCAGGGTTTCACTTGTCGGTTATACCAACGTAGGAAAGTCTACGTTGATGCGACGGCTGGCCAAGGCTGATGTTTTTGCCGAAAACAAGCTGTTCGCTACTGTAGACTCTACGGTCAGGAAAGTTACGATCGAAAATATCCCTTTCCTGCTTACCGATACGGTCGGTTTTATCCGGAAGCTTCCCACAACGTTGATCGAGTCCTTTAAGTCTACCCTCGATGAGGTCCGCGAAGCCGACATCCTGCTCCACGTGGTGGATATATCCCACCCTACCTTCGAGGAGCAGATCGAGGTGGTGAACAGTACGCTGGCGGAGATCGGGGCATCCGACAAGCCCGTCATCCTGGTTTTTAATAAGATTGACAATTATAACCCGTTTGACGCGGCAAATTACCTGGATGAAGACGGCCTGGATGCCACTCCACCCGAACTAACCATCGAAGAGCTCACCGAACAGCTGAAACGCAGCTACATGGCCCAGAAAGCCGGGCATACTGTGTTTATCTCGGCTGAGAAAAAAGAAAACCTCGACGAACTTCGGGATGAGATCTTCAAACTTGTAAAGGCCCGCCATTTTACCATTTATCCCAATTGGGTCGGGATTCCCGACGAGGATTTTGGCAGCTGACTTGCTTTATGATTTAAAATTTAAGAAATTTGCAGGCCGGAAAATCAGAGTTATCCTGATCCCGGTCTGCATATCCCCGACTGCGTAGTTCAACGGATAGAATAGGAGTTTCCTAAACTCTAGATCCAGGTTCGATTCCTGGCGCGGTCACCACATTAACCAACCAAGGCACAAAGGGCACAAAGTTTTATTCTCTGTACCCTTTGTGCCTTCTATGTTAAATACCATTTCTCAGTATCCAATAGATTATGGCTCAACTGGTAGACAGGAGGAGAAGATCCGGTAGGGTCTGCTCTTTCTATGCCGAATCCAGCTATATCAATAATGCAAGCACCTCCACAAGAAATAGGCTTGATCCTAGATTATCCCTACAAAAGCGCCTCCCACAATATCTCCGCCGGATGTTTGGCTATACGCCCCGTGCCGTCTTTAATCTGGTGACGGCAGCTTGTGCCGGCGGCTGCAATGATCACTTCCTGCGGCTGGCTGCGGACCGTCGGAAACAGCACCAGCTCTCCGACTTTCATCGATAGCTCATAATGCTCTTCTTCATAGCCAAAAGACCCGGCCATACCGCAGCAGCCCGACGGGATAAGCTGTACCTTGTAATTTGCAGGCAGGGAAAGTGCTTTCTTCGAAGCAACCAGCGATGACAGCGCCTTCTGATGACAGTGACCGTGAATTTTAACAAGTCTTTCCTCCCTGCTGAAGGAATCTGGCGATATTCTTTTCGCATCCAGCTCACGAGCAATAAATTCCTCGAACAGCAAGGTATTTTTACCTAACATCCCGGCACTTTCCCTGAGCTCTTCAGGCACCAGCTCAGGGTATTCATCGCGAAAGGAGAGTATAGCCGAGGGTTCTATACCAATCAGGGGTGCATTTTCCGAGACCAGCCCGGCAAGCGCCTGCACATTTTCAACAGCCAGCCGTTGAGCTTCCTTCACAAATCCCTTTGACAGGTAGGAACGCCCCGATTCGCTGTGCTCTGGTACGACTACTTCGTAGCCAAGCTTTTCAAGCAGCAGGATCGCCTTTTTCCCGGCTTCCACATCGTTATAGTTGGTAAACTCGTCGCAGAAAAGGTATACTTTCCCTTTCTGAGGCCGTAACCCGGATTTCGGGCCCGAACGCTTATGCCTGTTCCACCAGCCGCGCAGGGTCATGTTGTGAAGAAGCGGCATGGTCCGCTCGGGGTGAAATCCTACTACCCTGTTGGCAATTTTCCGTAACGCCGGAGTTTTAAAAATAAAGTTGTATGCCCAGGGAAAGACCGACGCCAGTTTCATCTCGCCTGTAAAATTGGCAATGAGCCTCGAACGGAGCGGCGCGCTGTGCCGGGTGTAATACTGCTGTGTAAACTCGGCTTTCATCTTGCCTACGTCTACACTCGAAGGACATTCCGATTTGCAGCCTTTACACGACAGGCATAAATCCAGCACTTCCTTCACCATCTCTTCCGAAACCAGGTCTTCGGCAGGTGTGCTTTGCGACGCCCCGGTATAAAACTTGCGGAGCATGTTGGCCCGCGCCCGGGTAGTCTCCTTCTCGTTGCGGGTAGCCATAAAGCTGGGGCACATGGTACCGCCTGTCAGCTCTGTTTTCCGGCAGTCGCCCGAACCGCTGCATTTTTCGGCAAGCCTCAGGATACTCTCCTGTCCCGAAAAATCGAAGACCGTTTCGATCTTCGGGTTAGGCCTGTCCTGCTCGTAGCGTAAAAATTCGTTCATAGGCGGCGAGTCTACGATCTTCCCTTTGTTGAACAAACCGTTAGGGTCCCAGATCTTCTTTACCTGCCGGAATAGCTCGTACACTTCCGGCCCCATCATAAACGGGATAAACTCCCCCCGGAGGCGTCCGTCGCCGTGTTCCCCGGAAAGTACGCCGTTATATTTCTTTACAAGCGCCGCCGTATCTGCAAGCACTTCCCGGAACATCGCCTTCCCTTCGCTGGTTTTCAGGTTGATCATCGGCTCGACGTGCAGCTCCCCGGCGCCGGCATGTGCGTAGTAGGAGGCATGAAGGCCTTTGCTTTTGAGCAGTTGGTCCAGCTCAGTGATATATTCGGGCAGGTCGTCTACGTCCACCGCACAGTCCTCGATGAGGTTTACCGGTTGGGTATCGCCCGGGAGATTCCTGATGAGTCCTAAACCGGCCTTCCGGATATCCCAGGCTTTATTGGCGTCATCTCCGAATAAGAGCGGCCAGGCATAGCCGAGGTTTTCGGCTTTCAGGTCGGTAATCAGCGCGTCGGCTCTGGCAATGACTTCTTCCTGACTTTCCCCCCAGAATTCAACAATCAGTAGTGCCTCCGGATCACCGGAAATAAAGAACCGGTTCTTCGAATATTCCCGGTGGTCTTTGGTGAAGTCCATGATGTATTTGTCGACAAGCTCCGAAGCCTTGGGTTGATGCCGCATCGCGACCCGGTTGGCATACAGCGATTCCAGGAGCGTGGAGGTATGCACGCACACTACGCCTACTACAGCCGGAGGAACGTCGACCAGCGAAATTTTGGCTTCCGTTACAAGGCACAACGTCCCTTCGGAGCCCGCTATCAGCTTGCAAAGGTTGATGTCGTCGTTTTCGGTATCAAACAATGCATCGAGTGCATAACCTGAGTTCCTGCGCCTTATAGATGCTTTGGGGAAGTTCTTTTTAACAAGCTCTTCATCGACCGGGTTGGAAATAATGCCCCACATACCGGCATAGATGGCCTGTTCTCTTTTGCCGGATATCCCTTCACCCGCCACTTTGGCAAGAAATTCTTTCCGCGACAGGTTCTTAAAATGCACTTCTTTCCCGTCGCCCAGGATGGTTTTGACTTCCAGCAGGTGATCTCTCGTTGCTCCCCAGGTAATGGAATGCAGGCCGCAGGAGTTGTTGCCGATCATCCCGCCGATCATCGCCCTGGATGCCGTCGAGGTCTCGGGCCCGAACAAAAGTCCGTAGGGAGCCAGGTGCTTGTTGAGATCGTCACGTATGACGCCGGGCTGCAGCCTGACCCATTTTTCTTCTGCATTGATTTCAATAATCCGACTGAAATGCCTGGAAACGTCTACTACGATCCCGCTGCCGACAACCTGCCCGGCCAGCGAGGTACCGGCTGTTCTCGGAATAAGAGAAAGCTTGTTCTTTTCTGCAAAAGCAACCAGCAGCCGGAGATCTTCGGTAGTCCTGGGGATCGCTACCGCAACGGGTAGTTCCTGGTAAACTGATGCGTCGGTGGCATACAAATGCCGTTGAGTTTTATGCAGGACGGAATCGTCGTAAAACAGCTCTCCTTCCAGCTGGCTGTTGAGCTTATTGAAATTTAAATACAGAATACGATCCATGTAGATAATTGGCCAGGAATTCAGATCTCAAAGTTACTATTCTTTGATTTACCGCGCATGACGTAAGTGTCTCCGTTCAACCGGTAGGGTGTCATTTAGCATGATTTCAAATAGCCCGGCGCAAAGAAAAACTATCCGGCAAGCACTGCCGGTTGGGTGTATGAAAGGCACTTTCAAAGGTAAAATTTATGAAACCCGGTTTAAAATTTTCAATTTTGGCGACAGGATATAGTGTTTAATGAACCTCAACAGCAATATGTCTCACGAATTTTACAAAGGAAAAGTAGTTTGGGTAACCGGGGCATCGGCCGGGATCGGGGAGGCGCTGGTGAAAGCATTTGCAAAGGAAGGAGCACGGATTGTGCTGACCGCCCGCAGGGCCGGAGAACTGGAAAGGGTACGCAATGAGGCCGGGCTTTCAGATGAGCATAGCCTGGTTCTCCCGGCAGATGTGACCGAGTTCGACAAGGCCTCTGAGCTTGCTTCAAAGGTGCTCGGCAAATTCGGCCAGATAGATGTCGTGGTACATAACGCGGGCGTCAGTCAGCGCTCCTATATCAACAATACCGATTTTGGTGTCTATCAGAGAATGATGGACATCAACTTCTTTAGCACGGTAGCCATCACCAAAGCGGTTCTGCCTTTTATGATTAACCGCCAGACAGGGCATTTCATCGTGATCAGCAGCGTTGCCGGTAAGGTCGGTACAATTATGCGCTCAGGCTACTGTGCATCCAAGCATGCGCTTCATGGCTTTTTCGACTCTTTAAGGGCCGAATACTTCAATGACCATATCAAAGTCACGACTGCGTGTCCGGGCTATATCCGCACCAACGTTTCCCTGAACGCCCTCAACGAATCTGGTGAAAAATACGGGAAGATGGATGCCAACCAGGCTTCAGGCCTGGCCCCGGAAGAATGCGCAAAAAAGATACTGGCCGCAGTCAGAAAAGACAAGAAAGAGGTTTACATAGGCGGACTGAAAGAAGTCGCAGCCATTTATCTCAAGCGCTTTTTCCCGGCGATTCTCTTCGACCAGGTACGAAGGAATATCCCGGAGTAATATTAAAACAGGAACAATCGCTAAAAAACAATCCCTACCCTGACCGCCAGCCGGTTGAACTGACGCGATTCTTCCTGCTTTATTATGGCGTGGTCTACAGGCATTTTCATTGAAGCTTCCTGCCTTTTGTACGTAACCGCAATGGTGAATCCGGCATTACCGGGCCTCCCCAGCCGCCATCCTATACCCGGATTAACCATCAGGCCGCCGTTCAGTTTGTTTTCATTCAGGTTTTTATAAAACCATGTAAATCCGTATCCTGCATCCAGGGTCGCGAACAGCCGCGCGTTGTAGCGCGAGATAAGGTCATACCGCGCCCCTAACGCGATGGGGTTAATAAGCGCATCGTTGTACCAGTCAATCCCCAGCGTAACCCCTCCTGCCAGCCTGGAAGTCAGCATCAGGCCGTTAAAGCTTTGGATAGTCAGGTTGGTTTTGTTCTGACGCCCATAGTTCTTGGGTGTCCCGTACGGGTTGGTTACGTATTCGACATTACCGAACAACCCGCCTACTTCGGTATGGTTGGTGAATGCCCTTCCCTGCAGAAGGCCTTGCGCAGACAGCAGCCCTCCGGAAAGACAGGAAAGCATAAGGGCTGAAATAAAAGTCCTCATATTTTATTTCCTTTTCTCAGTGATCACTGCCGGTGTGCGCACCGGGATATGGCTCAAACTCCTGAGGTTCTTCAGATTAGAGGCGTCGTACTGGTACAGTCCGTCTTTACCTACCATCATCAGGTTGTTGCCGATAGAAATGACATCATAGGCCTCCATTCCTTTTTCATGGAAAAGCATATTTTTATCCACGGCCATTCTGTCGGAAACGTCAAATCCTTTTAAGCCGTATTCTCCCTCGCAGACGAAGAGCGTCGGGTAGTTAATGCTCAGGCCCGCCGGATTTTCCATGTCATAGGCTTTCACCAGTTGCGGCCTGGACAGGTCGGATATATCCACAACTTCAAGCCTGTTTACACTTCCTCCGCATACGTTCCCCGAGCGCAGGGTTACATACGCTACATCTTCGTGGACTACTACCGGGTCGCAGGCACGCATATGCGCAAATGCAGACAGGTGCTTAGGCTCGGAGGGAGTACTGTTGTCAAAAATATGCATCCCTGTATTGGTTCCGATAAAAAGCTTATCGCGGTAAGGGAATATCGTTTCCACACCCCAGCCTAAATCGATGTCTTTGACAAACGAAGGAGATATCAGGCTGGAAATATCAAACAGCTGGAGTTTCCTCTGGTCTACTGTATACAGGTAGTTATCATATAGGGTAAAACGGGCCATCGAACCGCCGGTGCCCGTACCCGCCGACTCCGCCGTGCTTCCGGAGTAAGACGACGAGCCCGACGCACTGGAGTTAAAAGACGCCGCCAGGTAGAACTGGTATATGCCACCCCACCACCAGTATCCCGGGTTGGGTACCACTCCCTCACAATTGGTCTCAAAAGTTTCCTCCAGGAAATACGCCTCCTGATCATTAATAGCGCCGGTATTGCTATTGTAACTCCATGGTAACCCGTCAAACATACCGTTGGTAAACGCTTCCTGCTTCCGGCCGGCCTCATAAGCCTGCGCCGGGTTCGAGATATCTATCGCAACCAGGTCCATATAGCTGTCAGCATAAAGGATATGGTCTTTGACCGCCATGTCACCGTTGCCGGGAATACTGATAAACGAAATATGACGCGGATTTGAAGGGTTGCTGTTGTCAATAACATGGATCCCCTTTTTGATCTCGTTGATAAAAAGATATTGATCTTTGATGTAGATCTTACCCGGCTGCTCGAGATCTGCCGGCGCCTGAACTTTTACCTGCGAACGTACCTCCACTGCAGACAAGGTCACGCTGCGGATCTGCCTCACGATCTGGGTCTTTTCACACCTGTCCGTACAGCTTCCTGCCAGGAACGGAAGCGCAGGAAGAATGAGTAGTAAACGCTTCAATTTCATATGCTTACCGATTTGAATGATGACTACGTTAAAAAAATCGGCCGGAAGCATCTTGGCCTCCGGACGATCCCGCACCCCGCAAGTACAGGCTATACCTATACTTTAATCTTTAGTATCGTTTCGTGCTCTGCCGAAACTCTGCTTCAAACCCCCTGTTCAATAGCCATGAGAGCCTCCTGCAGGCCGTATTTATATCCGTCGATATTAACAGGACTCCAAAAGCCGGAGCAAGGTTGGAAGCAGGTTAAAAAAAATACCGGCAGGCATTCGTCCCTATACGTGTTAAACATTAAGGATTCATGATCCTTCCCGTAAACAGGACGGTATTGGAAGTCTTCTCGCTTATCACAAAAAAGAAGGGACGATCGGCGATGACAGTCCTTATGTTGCCCGGTCCGACGGAAGTAAGCACCATTCCTATCGTAGTAACGGCCGCCGCTTCTGTACCCTCCTCGTCTATCCCTAGAAAAGTATTTTGCTTGACAAACCCCACGTTCAGACGGGGATCGTCACTGATACCCTTAAATTCCCCCGACGGCTCGAAGGCTTTTGACATCCCCATGGCAGAAAGCACGTTCTTCAGCTGAATTTCGTATTCAAGCGTAAACCTGGGAAGGCCTACCTTAACTCCTGCTTCAGCAAACCCGGCCTGTACCGTTTCCCATTTGGCGTGATCAAAATCCTGTAATATTGCACCCAGATCTTTCCCGGCCTGAGGAACAAAAAGTGTCAGGTTGAACTGTCCGGAAGAGTAAGGCAGCTCTACAGCCGTAAATTCAGCGCTTGCATAAGAACGGAAATCACTCTCCACAAACATCATCTTTACTTTCTTATCAGAACCGTCTGCCAGCTGAAAATTCCAGTCCTGCGTCTGTTTCTTATCGAAAGTGTATTTCCAATCGCCTTTAAAGTAGAGTGCATTCATCAGGAACATCACCAGATCTTCCCGGATCTCGTCGATAACCTTGTCGATCTTGCCTTCGGTATGATCGCTCGCCCATTGGTTGATTTTTTTGACGGTCGAAGCGTCGAAAGGCTCCCCGTAGTTCTGCGCGTCAAATATTTCGGACAACACCTGCTGAAAGCTCTGCTTAACCGAAAACCCCTGGCGATACCATACGGAATTCGCTATGCTCAGCTTCACCTTGTTGTCGGCTTCGGGCATTTCCTTCAATAACGTCTGGTAGGCCTGATTAAGTTCTTCGACGGAAGACCCGTCCGCCTTCAGTGTTTTCAGGATCCCGTCACGTGTTTCGGCTTCGGCGCCATTGAGCAGCATGCCCAATGCTATATGGAGGCTTAACGGCGAGACAAATATATTGTCGCCGGCGGGCTCGGTCTGATCCAGCTTCCTGAGCAGGTCAAAAGCAAAATCCGACGTCTGCCCCGCCACTCTGGGCGACAGGTTGACAGGCCTGCCTTCTGCAGGCGCAGGTACGTTTTGATCCTTAGAGCACCCTACCGGGAAAATGATCAGCAAAGCAGCGATGATTGAAAGATAAGATAAGCTTTTCATGACTGTTTATTTTTGAAACGTATATCTTACTCCCCACGACACTCCGTAAACCTGCGGACGGGAAGTAAGGAACCTGTTTTCCTTAAAACTGTTCATCAGCGAATGCTGGTAGTTGGCGGTCAGGCTGGTATTCCACGCCCCATTCAGGCGGTAATTCATCCTCACCCCGGCAGCAGCCGAAACGCTGAGATCATTGTATACATTGTTTTCCCTCGTCGTCTCCAGGGTATAACCCGAGGCAGTTTCCAGGTTGTTCTTTAAAAAGAAGTTCGTAATTCCGCCCCCCAGGAGCGTATAGCTGAGCTTCTTTTCAGGCCTGAATGTATACCCCACGTAAGCCGGCACCTGGACATAGCTATAGCTATTGCTCATATTTTTATCCATGGGAATATACACTGTAGACGACGTTGCATCTGAAGAATTCAGCTTTATCCTCTGTACTGTTTCATCCAGATAGTTTGCGTTCCCGGATACCATCGCATTAGGCAGCAGATCTGCTCTCTCCTTTGTATCCCAATCCATAAAAAACCCGGGCGACCGGGAAGTGGCGTTCCCCTGGAGAAATGCTACCCCCGACTCAAGCGACCATCTTTCCGACAGCTTAAACCCTACCTGGGCTCCCGCCTGAAACGAAATTCTGGGCTGGTCCCGGTTTTCGGTGACGGCCCGGTTATTACCCAACGCCATTGCGTGGTTGGCGTAAAACCCTCCGCCGATTGCGGACGTCCCGGTATTTAGCGCTTGATTCATCTGGTAAACAGACTCGTGAGAAAACTGCATATTCGGGTTGAAGCCACCCGGCATCACGCTAAAGCTTGCCCATAGCGGGCCCGGCTCAGGCTTGGCCGGCTGCTCTTCCTCTGTCTTACCTGCATAAGGATTGAAAAAGACATAGCGTGTCTGCCAGTAGGTATCGATTTCCCGCAGGGCAGGAGGTTCAATAAAGTCAAGCGCTATCAGCGCTTCTTCAGCCTTACTTTCCATCACCTGCTGCTCTCTCTTCGCCAAAAGCCCGGCATCCTGCTCAGGATAACCTTTATAGTCTCTATCCGGTTTTCTAAATTTATCCTGTTTTTCCGGCCGGTTTTCGCCCGCGACCTCTGTTTCCGCACCGGTTTCCCGTGTTCCGGGCTCCCGGACGGCAACAGCCTGCCTGTCAGGGGAATCCTGTATTGTGCTCTCAGCAGGTATTGTGCTCTCTGCGGGGGTATTCCCTGCCGAAGTCACCCGGTTGCCATGCTCTGTACCGGTATCTCCCCCTCTGTTCATCATGAATAAGCCGGCTCCGATACCCAAAGCAAGCAGTACGGAAGCAGCCGCCAGCCAGCTTTGTGTTTTTCTCCACCATGGCACGGCCAGAGGCGCCCTGTTTTGTCCGTCGAGGCGTCGCTCTATCGCTTCCCAGATGTCGGGCGGAGGTGTTTCTGAGGCCTTATCGAAGACTTTCCGCCATTCTTCGTTAAGATTGTCTTTTGATTGATTCATTGTCGAATCGGTGTTCTTTGTTCAGTTTCTGTTGTAACAAGGTTCGGGCTCTTGCAAACTGGGACTTGGAGGTCCCTTCTGAAATATTCAGCATTTCTGCAATCTCCTGGTGCTTGTACCCTTCAATGGCAAAAAGGTTAAATACCGTCTGGCACCCTGCCGGCAGCTCCCTGATAAATTCCATCAACTGCTGCCATTGAAAGCCTGCCAGGGACTGCTCCGCGGTTTCCATATCTTTATCGGTCCGGTAGACCTCGTCCAGGTCGACCATGTTTTTTTGCTTCTTTAAATGTTTAAGGGCTGTATTGACAACAATCGAACGGATCCAGAACTCCAGGGGAGAGTCCCCCCTGAAGGAATGTATATGCTCATAAACTTTGATAAACGCATCCTGCAGTATATCCTGGGCATCGTCCCTGTTTTTTGTATACCGCAGAGAAATCGCATACATTTTCCCACCAAAAACCTCATACAGACGTTTCTGGGCGGTTCTGTCCTGCGCCTGACAGCCGTTTATCAGCTCTTTCTCATCAAATGTCATCCTTTAGAAAGGGGTGCTTCTTTCTGTTCTAATCTCATCGCATAACACAATTTAGCCATTTCCCTTAGTTGACAAAGAACTGGTATGTGTTATGTCGGTTCAGGGATTCTGTAATGTAAGATATTCCCGGAAACGGAAAGGTTGGAAAGCAGTAAAGAATTTTACAGGATTGCCCAAACCGGCCTTATACTCCAACGGCCTGTACGGCAGCAACGGAAGATGTTAAAGAGGAAAGAAGCAACTGCGGAGATTGTTCCAGCCATCGGCGGGCAATCGTTTCCCTGGACTCATGACGGGGAAGGTATTCGAAGAGAGGGTCGAGGTCGAAATTTTTACCGACGATCCCGATATGGTTCAGCGACGCATCCAGGGCATTGCACTCCTGTTCAAAATGGTTGGGAACCGGAACCATCATCACCGGCTTGCCCAGCAGCATGGCCTCGCATACGGATTCGAATCCCGCAGTGGCGACAAACGCCCTGCAAGTCTGCAGAAGCTCTATAAATGTCCGGTTGTCGGTCGGGTGAAAAGTCAACGTATCGTCAACGACAAACCTTGTTTTCTGATAAGGATTGTTGCAGAAACAATGCAGTTTCACCGTCGGGTTCCTCCGGTGCCATTTTTCTATCTGTCTGCAGAGAAGGGGCTGGGTAAGATAAATAAGTATGTGGTCGCCATCGTATGGACGGAGCCCGGTAACCTCTTGCCGAAGTAAAGGCGGAACTACCCTGATCCGCGGATCGGCAGCATACGAATCGGTAAATGACAACGCATATACCTCACGCGCACCCCACGCAGTAGCTCTGCTCAGAAGGCTCAGCGCACAACGCTGTAGCGTCTTCCCTGCCGGAAACCGGAAATCAGGATGCAAAAAAAGATACTGATGCGCAATACAACTGACCGGGACCGTATTCTTAAAAAAGAAATTGTACAGGCCGCCGCAGATTTCATAGAAGTTTACGATCAGGTCGGGCTTCGCCGATTTCACCACCGAATCAATGTACCGAAGCGACGCGGATATATCGGGAACGGCCCTGATAAGGTTGGCAAGCGTCGACGCCGGCCCCAGCTTCCCGCTCTGTGAGTAGGAGAGACCTGCACTTTTATAAGTATAAACAGGGCAGGTGACCGACCTGGAGAAAAAATCGGGCTTCCGGTTTCCTGCCGAAGATCCGATCAGCGCGGCTACCACTTCATGCCCTTCTGCACGGAGCATCTGGAAAAGCGAAACTGCCTGGGTGAGATGCCCGTTGCCTTCACCCTGTATGAGAAACAGGAATTTCACGGAAAGAAACGGTTGGCGGATAAGCGGTAAATCCTGGTGAAGGCAGTCATTTTTTCTTCGCTGTCCTCAAAAAGATTATCGAAAGGCCGGGGAGCCTTGCGAGTCTCGGCCGATTCGGTCTGGCTGAAATAAAGCAGTCCCCAGTTCCCGTTATGGTCTTCCACCAGCGCACTCAGCGATTCTACCCAATCCCCGGAATTCATGTAGGCAATGCCGTCTATATCGCGGATGGAAGGATGATGGATATGACCGCATATTACGCCGTCGCACTCCCGGGCCCTGGCCAGCTCGGTCAGCTTGCTTTCGAAATCGGAAATATAGCTTACGGCTCTTTTTACCCGGCTCTTTATCTTTCGGGAGAGCGAATAATACGGGCGCCCGCGCCATACCCGGTACCTGTTGTAAATCTTGTTGACCCAGAGCAGGAAGGTATATCCTATATCGCCGATATAAGCAAGCCATTTCATCTCGGAGATGACCGAATCAAAAACATCTCCGTGGGTTACATAGTATTTTTTCCCACCGGATTTCAGGACATAATCTTTCCTGATACTGAAATTTTTCCCCAGCTTGAGCGGGAGGATCTGGTCAAGAAAATCATCGTGATTTCCGCGCAGATAGATGACCGAGGTGTTATGCTTTGCCATCATTTTCATGATAGCTTTGAAAAAGAGGGTGTGCTTGCGCTTCCATTCCCCAAACTTCTTCAGCTGCCAGCCGTCTATTATATCGCCGTTCAGGATCAGCTTTTCGCAGGAATATTCCTTCAAAAAGAGCGTAACCTCTTTTACTTTGGAACCCGAAGTACCCAGATGAATATCCGATACGACGATTGTCCGGAATCTTTTTGATGTTTCCATAATACCAAATATCCGAACTGGATATAAACAGGATATTATTGGAAAATTATCAAAAAGAGAATTAAACAGCTGAATCCGAATTCTTTCAGAAGGTTACAAGTATACTATGTACTTTTTTCACCGCAAAGGCGCAGAGGACGCAAAGAACTCACAAAGAATCAAACTCTGTGTAGTCTCTGCGTCCTCTGCGCCTTTGCGGTAAAACACCTGTCAACCTTAGCTGACAAGATTG
>CAZLGW010000040.1:0-54446 GCA_964559125.1 uncultured Cytophagales bacterium | reverse complement strand
TCGTATAAAGAAAACGACTTTGGCCAGAAAAATTGCGATCAACTGTGAAAATGAGTACTTTTTTTTCATAAAGCAATAACATTACCTTAGTTTTGCTGCCAGTTTTTCACCCAGACTCATCATATATCGTTGAAGATCATTTGTGTAGGCCGCAACTACGCGGATCATATTGAAGAATTAAAAAATGACCGTCCGGACGCTCCCGTTATTTTTATGAAGCCTGATTCGGCTTTATTAAGGCCGGGTGAAGACTTCTATCTTCCGGGCTTCTCCGACGATGTGCATCACGAAATAGAATTGGTGGTAAAGATCAGCAGGATGGGGAAGTTTATCGAAGAGAAATTTGCACACCGGTATTATGATGAAATAGGACTGGGGATCGATTTCACTGCGAGAGATCTTCAATCGCAGCTCAAATCGAAAGGCCTTCCATGGGAGTTGGCAAAAGGCTTTAACGGGTCGGCCCCTGTCTCTGATTTTGTTCCCAAGGCTCAATTCGCGGATCTTCAGAACCTGAACTTTTCGCTGGAAGTAAATGACGAGGTACGGCAGGACGGGAACACGTCGATGATGCTTTACAGTATCGACTACCTGGTCTCATTCGTATCGCGGTATTTTACATTAAAGACAGGTGACCTGGTTTTTACCGGAACCCCGAAGGGAGTGGCTGCGGTAAAAAAAGACGATTTGCTGGTTGGAAGACTGGAAGGAAATGAAATGTTAAGGTTGAGAGTCAGGTAAATGAGCAAATTTCCGGCGGGCATCAGCACGCATTTTTATATTTTGTTGTTTTCGGGCCTATTACTTGTGGGAGAGGTTTTTTCTCAAAAGGAAAACTATCCCAAAGACTATTTTGCACTTCCGGTATATCCCGGCAAGCCCAATACATTATCGGGCGCATTGGGAGACCTCCGCTCCAATCATTTTCATGCCGGTATCGACGTGCGTACGCAGCGGAAAGAAGGACTGCCCATCACCGCCGCAGCCGAAGGCTATATTTCAAGGATTGCCGTACACAGGTCAGGATATGGGAAGGTGCTCTATATCAGGCATCCTAATGGAATGACGACGGTTTATGCGCATTTAAAAGAATTCAGCAAAGAACTGGGAGATTATGTCCGGCAGGAGCAATACCGGAACCAGACATTTGACATCAGCCTTACTCCCGAAGAAGGCCGCTTCCAGGTAAAAAAGGGACAGCTCGTAGCCATTTCAGGCAATACAGGCTCATCAGAGGGGCCGCACCTCCATTTTGAAATAAGGGATTCCCGGGACAATTGCCTGAATCCACTGTTTTTCGGCTTCCCTGAAATCAAAGACACCACACCGCCCCGGTTTGTGAACATAGCTTTGGCGCCGCTGGATATCGACAGCCGGGTAAACGGCAGGATCGACAGGCAGGTGTTCGTGCCCGCTCCGCAAAAGACCGGCCCGGGCGTATTCATAAAAGATACTATCAGGGCGGCGGGATCGATCGGACTGGAACTCCAGGCTTTCGACAGGATGGACGGCACCGGGTTCAACTATGGGCTTAACTGTATAGAGGTGAAGCTCGACGACCAGGAAATTTTCGCCTTCAATATGGAAAAATTCCCGGTCGATGTGGCCAGGGATTATAACTACCTGATCAACTATAAGGCACGTGTGGAAGACGGGGAGCGTTACTACAAATGCTACAATCCCCGCAGGAATACGCTCAATATCTATAAGACAGATGAAAATAGGGGGAAGCTTGTCATCAATGACACCCTTTTCCATTCTGTGGCTATCAGGATCTTCGATTCGTTTGAGAACTGGAGTGAGCTGAAATTTATCATCAAAGGCGAAATGCCCGGCCCGATGACTGAGGAGCAACCCCGTAAAGACCTTTTCCCCGGGCTTCATACGGAGGTGTCGGGAGAAATACTCAAGGTAAAATCGCCGGAAAGGGCCGGGTTACTTTTCTCAGGCCATAAAAGTTATCCTTTAGCCCCGGCCTATTTGGAGGACGACAACTATATCTTCCTTTCAAACCTCACAAACGGGCTTCCCGATTCGGTAGTTGTGGGTTCGATAGGGAGGAGACTCTATTTCAGGGATAAGATTGCGCCCGGTCGTGAGCAGGTATACGAAGGCCCGGAAGCGACAATTAAATTCGGTGAAAAAAGTTTGTTCGATACACTTTACCTGCAGGTGTCGCGCGCGGGTAATACATTACAGATCAACGAATTTACTGAGCCTTTACGCGGTGCTATAGAAGTAAGCTACCGACCTGCCGTAGAAGAATCGATTAGAGGAAAGATGCAGATTTATCGTCTTATAAAAGGAAAGGATGTATTTGTCGGCGGAGAGTGGGATGACTCTGGCGAGGTAAAATTCACTACCCGGGAGCTCGGCACATTCTATCCCCGGATCGACTCCGTCCCCCCCGGCATCCGTATCCTGGAAAGTAGTCCCAACCGGATCCGCGCCCGTATAGTTGATGAAATGTCGGGAATCTCATCTTTCAGAGCCCGGGTTAACGGCGAGTGGGTATTGATGAACTACGAATACAAGAGTAACTATATCTGGTCGGAGAAAGCGGACGAATCCGTTCCGTTTGAGGGAGAACTGGAGCTGGAAGTAACTGACAGAGCAGGAAATGTAAATACAGTAAAAGCAAAGATAGCGGAGCCGGTACGCTCCAGATCCCGGACCCGGCGGTGAACCGGAGCGGGAATTGATTATTTTATTAAATAGCAATGGAAATGATGCCAGTGGTAGGTGAAAAAGCCCCCGATTTTAAAGAAAAAGACCAGGACGGTAACTGGGTAAAGCTATCAGACTTTAAAGGGGCAAAACTGGTTTTGTATTTTTACCCCAAAGACAGCACCCCTACCTGTACCACACAGGCCTGTAACCTGAGAGATAATTATGAGCAGCTCCTGGCAAAAGGATATAAAGTTGTAGGGGTAAGTGTAGACGATGAAAAATCTCACAGGAAGTTTATCGCTAAGCACAGCCTGCCTTTTCCCCTTCTGGCTGACACAGAGCATCGTATGGTAAATGCATACGGTGTCTGGGGTGAGAAAAAAATGTACGGGCATACCTTTATGGGAGTTTTTAGGACTACTTTTGTGATCGACGAAAAAGGCCGGATCGCCGAAGTGATCACAAAAGTAAAGAGTAAAGATCACGCCAACCAGATCGGCGGCTGAGGTATCTGAATCATATAAGAATAGCATAACAATATAAAGTAACCTTTTTATAATGGAGATCAATCAGTTAAAAGATGTTGCCAGTCAGGTCCGCCGGGATATCGTCCGGATGGTTCACGGATGCAAGTCAGGACACCCGGGTGGATCATTGGGTTGTACAGATTTGCTAGTAGCCCTGTATTTTGAAAAGATGAAGCTCGCCGCGAAGGATGGTAAGCCTGTATTTGACATGGACGGAGCGGGAGAAGACCTGTTCTTTTTATCCAACGGGCACATCTCACCGGTATGGTATAGCATTCTGGCCCGTCGCGGCTATTTTGAAGTATCTGAACTTGCGACTTTCAGGAAACTCGATTCCCGTTTACAGGGGCATCCTACTACCCACGAAGGACTTCCGGGCGTAAGGATCGCTTCAGGGTCGCTCGGACAGGGGCTGTCGGTTGCGATAGGAGCCGCTTTATCCAAGAAACTGAATAATGATCCGTCGAAGGTTTTTGTGCTGATGGGCGACGGCGAACAGCAGGAAGGGCAGGTATGGGAGGCGGCCGCTTTTGCGCCGCACAACCAGGTAGACAACCTGATCGCCTTTATCGATTTCAATGGCCAGCAGATAGACGGTCCTACCCGGAAGGTATTGGACAACCGTGACCTGGGAGCCAAATATACAGCATTCGGATGGGAGGTGATCGATCTGCCGGGAGGCAATGATATTCCGGCTGTGCTCGAAGGATTGGATAAAGCTATTGCCGCATCAGGAAAGGAAAAACCGGTGATGGTTATCCTTCATACTGAAATGGGATACGGAGTGGACTATATGATGGGTACCCATAAGTGGCACGGCGCAGCTCCCAACGATGAGCAGCTGGCTGCGGCGCTTGCCCAACTACCGGAAACGCTCGGGGATTACTAACCGGGTATCCGCTTTCTTATTGTCTTACAAAATATATCATTAATCAGGCGGCAGATGCCTGGTATCTTCAGAGATTGAAATGAAAAAATACACATATACAGAAAAGAAAGACACCCGCTCCGGATTTGGTGCCGGTATGGAGGTGCTGGGCAGGACCAACCCGAATGTTGTCGCTCTTTGCGCCGACCTGGTGGCATCTTTAAAGCTGGACGCTTTTATTAAAGAGAATCCCGAACGCTTCATCCAGACCGGGATCGCCGAGGCCAATATGATCGGGATATCAGCAGGCCTTACCATCGGGGGAAAAATCCCGTTTGCTTCAACCTTCGCCAACTTTGCTACCGGGCGTGTCTATGACCAGGTCAGGCAAAGCGTAGCCTATTCGGGCAAGAACGTAAAGATCTGTGCTTCTCATGCGGGCCTTACACTGGGAGAGGACGGAGCTACCCACCAGATACTCGAGGATCTCGGGCTGATGAAAATGCTCCCCGGAATGACTGTGATCAATCCCTGCGATTTCAACCAGACCAAAGCGGCGACCATAGCGATAGCCGATCATGACGGCCCGGTATACCTGCGTTTCGGACGCCCGGTCGTACCGGTCTTTACCGCTCCTGACCAGAAGTTCGAAATCGGGAAGGCCTGGACGGTTAACGAAGGAGCGGACGTAAGTATTTTCGCTACCGGTCACCTGGTATGGGAAGCGATCCTTGCCGGTGAAATCCTCGAATCGGAAGGAATAGATGCGGAAATTATCAATATTCATACCATCAAGCCCCTGGATGAAGAAGCAATTCTGAAATCGGCGGCAAAGACAAGGGCTGTGGTAACGGCGGAGGAGCACAACAGGCTCGGAGGACTAGGAGACAGCGTCGCCCAGGTATTGGTGCGGAACCTGCTCGTACCGCAGGAGTACGTGGCGGTCAACGACAGCTTCGGGGAAAGCGGCACACCCGACCAACTGATGATCAAATACGGGTTATCTGCTCAGAATATCGTGGATGCAGCCAAAAAAGCTATCGCCAGAAAGGGGTAATACCCGCTTTTGCTCAAGGAATAACCGGGACTTACTTTTACAAGGATAATCCGCGGATCCTTTTAACTTTGCCGAAAGATCATAACTGCCAACGTGTTTTTCCGTTGGCAGTTTATATATAAGCATGACCGACCAGGAGCTGTTAAAGTTTTTCAGGGAAGAAGGAAGTAAAACCAGGGCTTTCAATGAAATGGTAAAAAAATACCATCAGAAAGTCTATTGGATGGTACGGAAAATGGTCATCGATCATGACGACAGCAATGACGTCACACAGGAAGTTTTTATCAAAGCCTGGAACGGAATAGATTCTTTCCGGGGTGAATCGCAGCTGTATACCTGGCTTTACCGTATCGCTTCCAACGAGGCTATCAATTTTCTCAACAAAAAGAAGCGCAGGCTACAGGTTTCGCTGGATGATATGGATAAGGAACTGGAGGACAAGCTGGAATCCGATCCGCTGATCGGAGGCGACGAGATACAGCTGAAACTACAGAAGGCCCTGCTGAAGCTACCTGAAAAACAGAAGCTGGTATTTAACCTGAAATATTTCGAAGAACTGCCTTACGAGGAAATTGCTGAAATCACCGGGACCTCCGTAGGGGCGCTTAAGGCATCCTATCATTGGGCCGTAAAAAAAATAGAAGATTATTTAAATGGTGAGGATTAAACTTTACAGTTTTTAAAAAGTCTTACGAATATCTGCAATCGGATACATTACCCGGATCCGAAAAGAGTCAAAGAAGATATTTGGATAACAGAGAAAGGAACGTCATGGAAAAACCTAAGCGTATCAGACTGGATGAATTGGAGCGGAAGCATCCGTTTACTGTACCGGAAGGCTATTTTGAAAGCCTGGCGGAAGAGATACAGGAAAAGGTAGGGCGTATATCCGGCGTGGAAGACCGGCCTGTAGCCCCGCTTCATCAAAATACTCCTTCCTTCGGCAGGTGGTGGAAAATCCCGGCCGTAGCTGCGAGCATAGCTCTTGTTACGGGGCTTATCTGGTTTACCCTGCCGGTCAGACAAGGACCTCTGGGTCCTGATGCCCTGGCGACTGTCAGCGATGAGGCCATCCTTGAATATCTTGAATCGCAGGATCTCGATTATTTTGATCTGGCAAGCCAGGATGTTGTGCAAAAGGCATTTTTTGACGAATCAACCATTTTACAATTTCTCGATAATGTAGATGATGCCCTGATAAGGGAGCAGTTACTCGAAAATTCTGTTTATGATGAAACTATATAGGAAACCATATAACCTGATTATCGCCACGCAGCCGGGGCATTTTGTAAGGACATTTTTTCTGGCCGGCGTGATGTGTGTCGCTTTCTCAGCCGCTGCCTTTGCACAGCGGGGCGAGCGGGGCGGAGAAGATATGCGGCAGCAGATCCATGACGCGAAGGTGAGCATGATCTCCAATCGCCTGAAGCTTACCCCTGAACAGTCGGAGAAGTTCTGGCCGATCTATAACGAATTCTCGGAAAAGAGGAGAAGCCTGAGACGAGCGCAGCGGAAAGTCATTGCCGAACGCCGCGACGGCGGGCTTACCGATAAGGTTGCGCTCGAAAATCTGAAGGAAGTACAGGAATTGAAGCAAAAGGAAGTTGACCTGGAGAAGCAGTACCAGGAGAGATTCCTGAGCGTGATTTCACCTACACAACTGGCCGAGCTCCAGAGCGCAGAAAAATCATTTAACGATATGTTGCTGCAAAGACTGGACAGGAGACGGGAGTAATTGTCTACATTTGTAAAATAATACACAGTGTCCCTGTCTGAGAATAATGGAATTTAAAAAAGCGGAACGTCTCGAACATCTTAAATACGATATAAGAGGCCCGATCTACCAGAAGTCCCTTGAGCTGGAAAGCCAGGGCTTTAAGATCATCAATCTGAACATCGGAAATCCCGCCCCCTTCGGGTTCGACTCCCCTGATGAAATTGTTCATGACATTATTATGAACATCAGGAATGCACAGGGATATTCTGATTCCCGCGGAATTTTTGCGGCGAGAAAGGCGGTCATGCACCATGCTCAGAACCAGGGGATCACCGACGTCGCCATCAATGATATCTTCATAGGAAACGGGGTCAGCGAACTGATCCTCCTGTCGATGCAGGCGCTGCTCAACCCGGGAGATGAGATCCTTGTTCCTGCCCCGGATTACCCGTTATGGACGATGTCCGTATCGCTGAGCGGCGGGAAGCCCGTACATTACGCCTGTGATGAAGAAGACGACTGGAACCCGGATGTATCCGATATTCTTTCGAAAGTAACCCCCCGTACCAAAGGGATCGTTCTTATCAATCCTAATAACCCTACCGGGGCGGTTTACAGTATGGAAACGCTGAAAGCGATCGTGCAGATCGCCGAAGCCCATAAGCTCATTATCTTCAGTGATGAGATTTACGACAAGATCCTGTACGATGATGCGGTCCATATCCCGGTAGCTACACTCGTAAAGGAGACGCTCTGCGTTACTTTCGGGGGCTTGTCGAAAAACTACAGGTCGGCAGGTTTCAGGGGCGGATGGCTGATATTAAGCGGCGCTAAGCAATCTGCCGCCTCTTATATCGAAGGGATCCTCTTTCTTGCCAGCGCCAGGCTCTGTCCCAACGTACCTACCCAATACGGGATCCAGACGGCCCTGGGAGGGTACCAGAGCATTAAAGACCTGGTTATGCCCCCGGGACGCCTCTACAAGCAGATGTCGCTCATTCACAAACGGATCACGGCCATCGACGGGATAAGCTGTATGAGGCCGAAAGGCGCTTTGTATATGTTCCCGAAAATTGACCTGAGTAAATTCGATATTAAAAACGATGAACAGTTCGTTTACGAACTCCTCGTAGAACAGAAGGTCCTTCTTGTTCCGGGCAACGGGTTTAATATCAGGGATAATAATCATTTCCGTATCGTAACGCTGCCTAATATCGATGAGTTGAACGAGGCAATGGACCGGATAGAGGAGTACCTGGAATCGCGCCGGAAGCTGTCGGTCCACGTTACTGAACCTGTATTATCCTGAGTTAGCCCTGACCGGGAAACCCTAACCGTAAGCTGAAAATGCCGGAATCCAACGAGTTCGACCGCAAACGACAGCGTTTGTTCCTTTTCCTGTGTAGTATCTTCCTTACTAATGCCCTGATCGCGGAGATCGTGGGGTCCAAGATTTTTTCGGTTGAGACTTTGCTGGACCTGGCGCCGGCCCAGATCCCGATCGCAGGGCAAAAGCTGGATTTCAATATGACAGCCGGGGTGATCAACTGGCCCATCGTTTTTGTCACTTCCGATATCATAAACGAATATTTCGGCAGGCGGGGCGTCAGGCGTATTTCTTTCCTGACCGCCGGCTTTATTGTCTACATGTTCGGGGTGGTCTATATCGCCACTGCCCTACCCCCGGCAGATTTCTGGATGGATGTGAACGCCACCGACGAAGCAGGCAACGCCTTTAATATCAACGAGGCATTTTCGCGGATTTTCCGGCAGGGAATGGGGATTATGGTCGGATCTATTACCGCGTTCCTTTTAGGTCAGTTGCTCGACGTTACGGTGTTTACCTGGCTTCGTAAGCTGACGGGAGGAAAGTATATCTGGCTGCGTGCCACGGGTTCCACGATGTTTTCACAACTGATAGACAGCTTCCTGGTGATCGGCATCGCTTTCTACATTTTCGGCGACTGGAGCCTCCAGCAGGTATTTTCGGTAAGCACCGTCAACTACGTATACAAAGGCGCCATAGCGATCCTGCTTACGCCACTTCTTTACATTGCGCACTATCTTATAGACGGCTACCTGGGGAAGGAAAATGCGAAGCGGATGATA
Organism: uncultured Cytophagales bacterium; assembly: GCA_964559125.1. GTDB lineage: Bacteria > Bacteroidota > Bacteroidia > Cytophagales > Spirosomataceae > Ravibacter. The sequence continues at coordinate 45,498 of CAZLGW010000040.1, read as the reverse complement.
AAGGAGGCGGAGGAGTCGTCGTACAGGTGAGTATTCCATCAATACGACTCACTCTCATTCGGAAACGAAAGCGTCTTGATATCAGAAACGTAATTTGAAATAGCATTTTCGATTACCGATCCCAGATCGGCGTACCTCCGCAGAAACCTGGGTTTGAACTCCCGGTTGATCCCGAGCAGGTCGTGCAGCACCAGTATTTGTCCGTCAGTGTGAGGACCTGCACCAATGCCTATGGTGGGGATTTTGATACTTTCTGTCACTTCTTTGCTCAGCGTAGCCGGGATCTTTTCCAGCACGACAGCGAAGCATCCTACTTCGTCCAGCATCCTGGCGTCCTCTTTCAACTTTTCGGCTTCCGCTTCTTCCCGCGCCCTGACGGTGTAAGTCCCGAATTTGTAGATCGACTGGGGAGTCAGGCCGAGATGCCCCATTACAGGCACTCCCGCACTCAGAATACGGGATACCGATTCCCTGATCTCAATTCCGCCTTCCAGCTTTACGGCATGAGCGCCTGATTCCTTCATAATCCTGATGGCAGAATCGAGCGCTTTCTCCGAATTTCCCTGGTAAGAACCAAACGGCAGGTCGACGACCACCAGCGCGCGTCTGACAGCCCGTACTACCGAAGTAGCGTGATAGATCATCTGGTCCAGTGTAATGGGCAGCGTTGTCTCGTTACCGGCCATCACATTAGAAGCTGAGTCACCCACGAGGATCAGCTCAACCCCCGCGGCGTCTACCAGTTTGGCCAGTGAATAATCATAGGCTGTGAGAGAGGAAATTTTCTCCCCGCGGGTTTTCATTTCCTGTATGATATGCGTAGTGATACGCCTGATTTCTTTCGCGTGAACAGACATTGGTTTTTTAATACTTACATTCAAAGATAGCTCCGACCCGATCGTCAGCCCTCAAATTCATAATTCATAATTCCATTTCACCGCCTTATCAGCCATGCTTCGGGATTCAGCTTGGTGGTGTTGCGCCAGACCTGGAACTGAAGCTCGGAGGTTCCTTCGCCGTTGGTAGCGACCACCCCGATATTGTCACGGACTTTTACACGCTGTCCGGGGCGCACGGAAGCATTTTTCAGTTTCGCATAAACGGTCATATAATCGCCGTGCTGAATAGCAACGACATAGCCGTAACCCGGCATATTATTGACATCGAGAACCAGCCCGTCATAGACAGCCCTGACCGGCTCGCCGGCGTTGGTCTGGATATCGACTCCCAGGTTATCTACGATGATCCCCTTCAAGACCGGGTGGGCCTGGCGTCCGAAATGTTCGGTAACAAATCCCCTCACAGGCCATGGGAGCCTGGCTTTTGAAGCGGTGAAAGACGACGCCAGCTTTACTTCCTCGTCGGTCATTCCGCTCAGGTCGAGTTTTTCGGCTTCACTGACCGGAGCAGGCTCCTCTCCCCTCGCCTCCCGCGCGGCACGCTCTCTTTCAGCACGTTCCCGCGCTGCTTTTTCCCTGGCGAGTCTCTCCCGCCTCTCCCTTTCGATAATTTCCTTCAGGCTCCTTTCCAGCATGGCAGCCTGTTGCCTGCTTTTTGCCAGCTCCGCCCTCAATTCGGATTCCTGCTTGGAAAGCTCAGTTACCACCGTATTCTTTTGCTCCTGCATCGTAGAAAGCTTTTGTGCTTCGGCCATACGGTCGTCCAGGATAGTTTTCTGCTCATTCTTTTTGGCTGTAATCTGTTCCTGCTGAGCAGCGATCTGTACTTTCAGAGCCTCCATCTGTTTAGCCTGGCTTTGGCGGGCATCCGTATACTGCTTCAGGTATTTATAGCGCAATACAAACTGGTTGAATGTATTGGCCGAAAAGAGGAAGATCAGGTTGTTCAGGGAAGTAGTCCGCTTGGAGGCTTCGTATATCATTTTGGCATACTCCTTTTTCAGGCGCTCCATATTCTGGTCGAGCTTCCTTCGTTCCTGCCCGAGCGTAACCAGCTCCCGGTCGAGCAATTTCAGGTCGTCGTTCAAAAGGCCTATCTGCTTTTTCTGCGCATTGATCTGCGAATTGATTACCTGCAGCTGCTTCAAATTGACATTTTTCTGAGACGAAGTCTTTTTGAGAACCCCTTGTATCTGATTGATCTTATCCTGATTCGCTTTCTTATCCTTTTCCAACTGATCGCGGCTGCTTTGCCCAACGCTCAGGGTACTCAAACCTGATACGAGCGTGACAGACAGCAGAAAGGCGCTAAGTAGCTTTTTGAAAAAATGCATCGGATAAGAAACCTCCTTTATTTTCGGCAAATTTAATCAGGTTTTAAAATTAAAAGGCCTTTTTATAGTTAATTGGAACCTGGAAAGGAAATGAAAGCGTGCTGTCGGTAATACTCACACTGCTGTGAGAAAGAGATACCCGGAGCGGATCCCCGTTCAGTTCTCCTGTTTTCGAACGAATGGAGAGATCAACAGACACATTGTACGGAATGGCCCCGACGCCTACCTGCTGAATATTCGAGTAACCGGCACGCGCCCGGTTGCCGGTAATAAGGTCGACAGCTTCTATCCCGGTTGTTTTTCTTAACAGCCGGTCGACCATATTATAAATCGCAAGATAGCCGTCACTTTGTTTGACAAGCGCTTTTGAAGCATCATTTCTTACTTCAAAACCCTGATCCGGGTAGATAGGAATATCGGCCAGAAAAAAGCCCTGGAGGAGCTGATAATCAAGCGGGAAACCCAGCCTGCCTGCCAGGTCGCGATAGTTAGCTTCAGTATATACCTTGCCGACCCGGTCCAATATGCGTACCCCTTCCGTTGAGATAATCCCGCGCAATACTTCCAGGCCCATCATACTGGCCGACATCCAGATTGCGCTGTCTTTTTTCATCCTGAACGTAACAGAAGCGTTATCGATATTCTGCTTTCTGCTTTTAAGACTGATTTTCGAGCGCGTACTGAGATAAAGAAAATTGAGGGGAGCGCTGAGGCTGTCGGGGATGGAATTCATGCCTGTAAATACTCCTTCACCGCTTGCCAGCACGGACATCTGCTCCTTGTGAATTCTCTGACGCTTACAGCCTGCAACGGTACCAACCACAAGGAAAAGCAAAGAAAAGGCTACTTTTTTAGTCATGAACGGTACCAGAAGCTATTTTCTTGTCGATATCTGTACTATGATCGCCCATGCTTCTGGCCTTTTTCCACTGTTCGAGCGCGCGGTCCTTTTCCCCTAGTTTTGAAAGAACATCCCCGTAATGCTCTATGATAGTGGCACTGACATTCCCGGGATTTTCAAGCGCTTTTTCCAGGTATTCCTTCGCCCCCTGATAATCTTCCAGCATGTAGAGCACCCAGGCGTGCGTATCGAGGTAAGTAGCGTTATTGGGGTGTTTTTTGACAAGCCGTAAAGACATTTCCCTGGCTTTATCCAGCTTTTCTTTTCTGAGGGAAAGAAAATAGCTGTAGTTGTTGAGGACATGATCGTTTTCCGGGTCTTCCTTCAATACATACTCATAGGCTTCATCCGACTTGCTGTACTCTCCTGTCCCGTTATAAGCGTCTCCCAGTTGCGCATGTATATATCTTGACAGGACAGGATTCCCAACAATCAGTCTGCGGCTTTCTTCCAGCGAAGAAACTGCTTCAGCGTAGTTCTTTTTCACCAGATTGGCCGATCCGTTGGAATACCACAACATTCCCTGGTTCGGAAATACTTCGAGCGCCATTTCCGAATGCGTCAAAAGACTGTCGAATTGATTGAGCTCACCGTCCAGCTGCAGTATAGCTTCCCAAATCTCGTATACCGAACCGTCTATCCTTGCTGCCCGGGTATAGGTATCACGTGCCTTTGCCTTCTCATTCGCATGTACCAGCAGGTTGGCATACAGAACATAGGGCTTTGGTTCGGCCGGATGGGTATCGATCAGGAGCTTGACCAGTTTCATGGCTTCCGAGCGATCTTCACTCTTCATGGCACCCGCGCGCCCCTCACTGGCTTTCAGCATTTCGAGATACCCCGACATCACCCGGACTTTCGGGGTAACATCAAAATTCGGATTTCCGAATACCATCCGGAGCTCCTGGTTGCATTTTTCGGTTTCACCGTTTCTCCGGTAGATATCCGCCAGCAAAATATGCGCCTGGGCTTCGTCGGGATTGATGCGGAGCGCTTCCTGCAACGTAGGAATCGCTTTGTCCAGCATTTCGTTGGCCATATACAGCTCGGCTAGTCCCACATGGTAGTACGCTTCGGTGGGCTCGGAATCGATCAGTTTTTGCGCCTCTTCCAGGGCTTTGTCGAGCTTATTCTGACGGAGGTACAATTGTTGCTTCTGCCTGGTAACCTCTTCGGTGACTCCTATATTTTTCTCCAGGCGGTTGTAAGTTTCTATTGCTTTGTCGAGCCTGTCCGAGAATACGTAAACTGCTGCGAGCTCAATACTGCTCTGCAGGTTTGCAGGATCTGTCTTAAGGATCTCTTCGTATACTTCCGCAGCTTCCCGGTATTTTTTCTGAAGGGCCAGGTTTTCAGCCAGGAACTTTCCGAAATATACGTTTTTATTGTCCAGTTGGTAGGCCTTCTGGGCGGATTCGACACCCTCAGGCTTGTTCAGCTTTACCTGGGCAGTAGCGAGGAGATAGTGGGCAGCTGCGCTTTGCGGGGCCAGCTGCGTCAATTCTTCAAACACGGAAAGAGCCCGGTCGGCTTCCCCGCGTATCATGTATTTCATACCATCTACAACCAGTGCTTCTTCCTTTGGATTAAACCCGTTTTCAGGCGATAAAGGGACAATAACGTCTTTTTGCTTTTTCCGCCCGTTCTTCTGTGCGTCGGCAGGCAAGCCTGCAGTCATTATTACAACAAGCAGGAAAACAAATTTCCAGGGGAGACAGCGCAATAAAAGAGAGCCGCAGTACTGAAATCTGCGTTGACAGGCTACAATATGTTGATTACGGTTATAAGGCATTTTCAATGGCTGCTGTCCGGACTGTTTTCTGCAAAGGAGCGATACCAAAGCTCAACAAATATAAGGATACCTGATGATAGAACAGTCGTGATAACGATTTAAACTCTTCCCGTAATAACGATTTACCTTTCAGGAAATGTATGTATGGGAAGAAACAGCGGCAGTCACGGGAATCATTGAAAATTTATCACCGTTATCGCTGGGGTGTATCCTTACCACTTTGGCCAGTACCATCAGAACCAGGATCCCGGCGGCTTTTCGCCGGCTTATCCCTGCCTGACGGGCAAAAGAATCGACGGTTACAGTTTGCTCGCGGTCAAGTATCTGCATCAGCAAATGCTCTGTATCTCCGTAGGTAAATGCCGTGTTCCCGGGATTGCGCGAGCGCTTCAGGATGGTGCACAGCTCGGGACTGGCCTGAATTGAATTTTCTCCTACCCGGAAGTAGGCTTTCCGTTCGCCCGAAGCATCAATAACAAAATGAGGTAGTTGCCTGCTTTTGGGAACATGGTAGATGAGGAGTTTCCTGTTATCAGGCGTAGTAAGTATAAAATGCTCCAGTTTCAGCGCAGGACGGCAATATTTTTCTACTGCTTTACTGATCTCGTACCTGGCTTCATCCGGGTATTTTACACCAATAATTTTCCGGTCGTCGCTGACTCCGACAATGAGATAACCTCCGCCGGTATTGGCAAAAGCGACCAGTTCCCGTATGATTTTTTCCGGGTGGTTGGCTTTAAGCTTGAATTCCAGCCTTTCATCTTCCCCTTTCGATACCCATCGCCTGATAAGATTGATATCCATAGCCTGTCCACACGGTTAATGGTTACAGATTAAATGTACACAGCCGGAATCGTATTACAAAACAGCTCCTCTCAATTTTGGAGGGATCAAAGAAAAACGCCTCTGAGAGGCGTCTTCATTTGATCAGTATTCGTCTTCGTTGAAAAAGAAATCGTCTTTTGTCGGATAGTCCGGCCAGATTTCTTCGATGCTTTCATAGGGTTGGCCATCATCTTCCAGCTCCTGTAAATTCTCCACTACTTCCAGGGGGGAACCGGTGCGGATCGCGAAATCTATCAATTCATCCTTGGTTGCCGGCCATGGGGCATCCTCGAGGTAAGAGGCAAGTTCAAGTGTCCAGTACATATTGGTAAAACTTTAAGAGATGTTTCAAAATTTGGTGTGCAAAAGTAGAAAAAAATATGTATCCTCAAAATTTTAGACCAGTTTTTAAAGGATTAATTTCACGGGCAGAATAAGTTTGACTTTCCGGTTTGTAATTTACTGAGAAAGAGGTTTTTGCAGAGTATGCTTTCGGGAGTTCGATAAACGATTCGGGCCGGGATGAAACAGGTAGACGTATCTGTAAGGATACCAGGACTTAAGTGTAAATATATCTTAGTTTTGCAAAGGAATTTCATACCATAAAAGATACCTGATGTTAGTAGAAGTATGTGCTTATTCGCTGGAGTCCTGCATCAACGCCGAGAAAGCCGGAGCGGGGAGAATTGAACTTTGCAGCGGCCCGGGGGAAGGCGGTACCACTCCGGGGACTGGACTTCTTGCCCTGGTGAAGCGATACGTTTCGATCCCGGTCTACGCCATGATCCGCCCGCGGGGCGGCGATTTTGTCTATGATACTTATGAAATCGAAACCATGTATGCCGAAATTGAGGAGGTCAGAAAAGCAGGGGCAGACGGCGTAGTGTTAGGCGCACTGAGCCCGGATGGGAGCGTCGACCGCGAACTGACCGCTTCCCTGGTAAAGGCCGCCCGTCCTATGGGTGTAACGTTTCACAGGGCTTATGATCTTACCCCCGACCCTGTACGGGCGCTGGAGGACATCATAACCGCAGGAGCCGACCGTATTCTTACTTCAGGCCAGCAGGCCAATGTAAACCTGGGAATTGAGACGCTGGGCAAGATTGTTTCTGCGGCCCGGGGCAGGATCGAAATAATGGCTGGCGCCGGGGTTGGCCTCTCAAACGTAGGGGCACTTGCTTCGGCGGGCGTCGATTGTATACACCTTACCGGCAAGGCATTCCGGAAAGGCAGGCAAACCTATTTTCCCGATACGGTTTCTATGGCGGGAGAGCTGCCTGACGAGCGTTCTGTCATGTTCAGCGATCCTGAACTGCTGGAACAGGTAGTAACCCTGGCGAAAAAGGCATAAACGTGTTTGCCCCAACTACGCTGTAGTTTCTACAAATTCCTGTATATTTGCGGCTTTCAAAATAATCATAACTATAATTAAAACTTTACCGTGAATTCTAATACCTCTTTGATATGGAATGTGTTGCTGACGCTGGCAGTAGCTACGTTGTTTTTTCTGCACTTCAGCAGCAGGAAAGGAGAAAGCAGCTCCCTGACTTCCGACTCGACTTCACTAGGTGGTCGCCGGGTTGTCTACGTACAGGTTGACTCGCTTCTGAGTAAATACGAGTATTTCAAGGAAGTACGGAAAGACCTCGAAAGCAAGAGGTACAAGCTCGACTACGAGCTTACCAACAGGGGGAAATCGCTTGAAAATGAGATAGCATTTTTTCAGCAGAAAGCGCCCACGATGACTATGGAGCAGGGACGCACTGTAGAGGAGCAACTGGTAAAGAAGCAGCAGGACTTTGTGCAGTACAGGGAAAGGGAAGCCCAGAAGCTGGCCCAGGAGGAAATGGATAAAAATGAAGAACTGTATGTCCAGATCTATGATTATATAGACCGTTATAACAAGGATAACCAATTCGAGTTTGTATTGGGATATTCCCGCGGAGGCGGTATCCTTTACGCTAACAAGGATCTCGATGTAACCGAAAAGGTCCTGAACGGACTTAACGAAGAATACAAGGAAAAACAGAAAAAGCAGCCGGCCGGTAAAGAAGCAGGGAAAGACTCTACAGATACCAAGAAGAAATAAAGTCAGTATCTGCCCGGAAAGCAAGCTGTATAAAAAGGGAAGTGCGTACGCGTACTTCCCTTTTTTATACCTGTTTTCAAAAGTTTGCAGATGTTTTTTGGAAATCTGTTTGTGTTTCTTTTGTAAAGCGGTTTTTTTGTGACTTATTATTTTGTTAGTCAAAGGAGGTCAATATCAATACATGGAGCTTTATTATTCTTTTTCCGTACTTATCGTACTTACTGCGGTATTTTCCTATATCAACGAGCGCTACATGAAGCTGCCGCCCACCATAGGAATCATGCTGATGGCTATGGTGGTTTCAATCTCAGTCGTACTGGCCGGGGCGATATACCCTCATTTATTCGAGGAGTTTTCGGGATTCATCTCTAACCTGGACTTTACCGAAGTACTCATGGGCGCCATGCTTAACTTTCTTCTTTTTGCCGGAGCGATACATATCAAGCTGTCGGATCTGCGGGAACAAAAGGGCCCTGTGATGGTTTTTTCTACGGTGAGCGTCCTTATTTCTACATTTGTGGTAGGCTTACTGCTGTATTACATCCTCCCGCTGACAGGCCTTTCAGCGCCGCTGATAGAATGTCTTGTATTCGGCGCCCTGATCTCCCCTACCGATCCGATCGCAGTGCTGGGTATTCTTAAAAAGGTGGGCGTGTCGAAGTCGCTTGAAACGAAGGTAGCCGGGGAGTCTCTTTTCAACGATGGTATGGCTGTTGTGGTATTTGTAGTATTGCTGCAGCTGGCGCAGGGCAAAAACGTCGATCTCTCTTTCGGCAACGTTGCCTGGCTTTTCATCAAGGAGGCTATCGGCGGGATTGTACTCGGTATAGCCCTGGGGGTTGTCGGCGTAAGGGCGATGAAGAATATCAGCAGCCACAACGTGTCGGCTATCATCACCATGGCGATTGTCATGGGCGGCTACCTGGTGGCTCACTCTATGCATATTTCAGGCCCCCTGGCGATGGTAGCCTCCGGTTTGGTGGTAGGCAACATGAGCAGGAGGGAGGGCGTACTTACCGATAACGCAAGAGATTACCTGAACAAATTCTGGGAGCTGATCGACGAGATCATGAATGCCACCCTGTTCCTCATTATCGGGTTTGAGCTGATCCTGATCCCGGATATAACCGATTACTGGCAAATCGGTCTGATCGCTATTATGCTGGTACTGCTAGCACGTTGGATTTCGATCTGGGTGCCCACTAAAATCATCCCTTTTAAAACCAAGTTCAACAACGATACGATCAGGATCCTGGTATGGGGAGGACTACGGGGAGGGGTATCGGTGGCGCTGGCGCTTTCGATTGACGACCGACTTCACAAGGAACTGTTTCTCTCCATCACCTATTTCGTAGTGGTCTTCTCCATTTTTGTCCAGGGACTCACCATAGGAAGGGTTGTGAGAAGAGTAAATGAAGACCTGGAGCCTGAAAGCTGATCGCTTTCAGGCTTCTTCTCATATCTTAGCCGCAGCTTCGGAGTCAACAAACCAATGCAGCCCTCCCTCCGATGGCTGTATGACCTGGGACGGGTATAGGTCGGGATTGGGTTCGCCATTCAGTACCTGGTACAGGACATCGGCTTTGTTCCTGCCTGCGGCAAGAAATACTACATTTGCTGCCCGGTTGACAACAGGTGCGGTCAGCGTGATTCTGTACATCGACTGGGCATCGAGATAAAAGGAATCTACCCATTTTTCCTGCTCATGAATCACCGGCATACCCGGGAAGAGGGAAAGCGTATGCCCGTCATCGCCCATTCCCAGGAGTACCAGATCGAAAGTCTCCCCGGTTTCTCTGAAATATGAACGGAGAATACCGGTATAATGGTCCGAAGATTCTTCAGGGCTGAGGCTGGTATTCATCACATGGATATTCTCAGCTGCAACCGGGATATGGTTAAGCAGCTCATCGTAAGCCATCTTTGCATTATTGCGCGGATCTTCGAAAGGCACAAACCGCTCATCGCCCCAAAAAAAATGGATCTTTTGCCACGGAATGCTGCTTTTGTAGGGCTCCTGGGCCAGCAAACGGTAAAGGGCTTTGGGGGTACTCCCCCCCGAAAGGACTAAAGTATACCGGTCCCGGGCTTTCAGCACAGCCTTAATGTCCGCTTTGATAAATTCGGCCAACGCCTGGCTCAGCTCCTGGGTATCGGCGGCTGTATATAGTGATATCGTCATATTTTTAAGAAAGAGCTATAGCAAATTCACCCACTCCCGGTCGTCCCTGCGGATCAGTTCATCGGCTGCCTCAGGCCCCCAGCTACCGGGTTCGTAGTTGGGAAAATCTTCTGCTTTATGCTTTTCCCAATAGTCGAGTATGGGCATTACCACCTCCCAGGCAGCTTCTACCTGGTCACCACGCATAAACAGCGTCGGATCCCCTTCGAGCGCATCGAGGAGCAATGTTTCATAAGCCTCCGGCGCATGGTCTCCTGCCAGGTTGTAGTCAAACGCCATCTCCACCGGGTCGAGGTTCATAGTCTGTCCCGGGCGCTTTACCTGAAACCGGATGCGTATATCCATACTAGGCTGGATGCTGATCGTCATCCGGTTGGCTTTCCAGTTAGCTACCGCTTCGTTGGGAAAAGTATTGTGAGGCGGAGTTTTAAACTGGATGATGACGTGCGTTTCCTTCTTTTGCAGACTTTTCCCGGTGCGTACATAAAAAGGTACTCCCTGCCAGCGCCAGTTATCGATGAAAAACTTCGCTGCAGCGTAAGTTTCCACGTTGGAGTCTTTGGCTACACCTTTTTCATCGCGGTAGGCCGTTACAGGCTTCCCGTTATTGGTGCCGGCCTTGTACTGTCCTCTTACTGTATTCTGCGCCACTTCTTCTTCGCTGAATCTGCGCAAAGCATTGAGGACATCCAGGTTTTTATTGCGTATCTCATTAGCTTCGAAAGAAACGGGCGCTTCCATCGCGATCATACACAATATCTGGAGAATATGATTCTGAACCATATCCCTCAGCGCTCCTGATTGCTCGAAATACCCGCCCCGACCCTCTACACCCACACTTTCAATAGCAGTAATCTGGACATGATCGATATAGTTTCTGTTCCACAGCGGTTCGAAGAGCGCATTGGCAAAACGCATCATCAGTATATTCTGAACCGTTTCTTTTCCCAGGTAATGATCGATCCTGAAGATCTGTTCCTCGGCAAAAAGCGCCCTTAGCTGGGCATTCAGCTCCCGGGCGCTTTTCAGGTCATGCCCGAAAGGTTTTTCAACGACTATTCTGGTCCGGGACTTGTCCGTGCAGATATCGAGCTTGCTCAGGTTGCTGGCTATAGACGGAACCAGTTGGGGAGCTACGGCAAGATAAAAAACGACATGAGGCTGCAGACCCCATTCTGCCGTTTGTTTCTCTACAAAATCGGCTATTTTCTGATAGTCGGCTCCGTTATCGCCGTCCATCTGTAAATACTCGACATGCTGGCTGAACTCATCCCACTTCCCGTCACCGTTGTTTTTTCTCCTGGAAAACCGGTCTACTCCTTCCATGAGGTGACCGCGAAAACGTTCGTTATCGTAGGGGCTTCGGCCGATACCCGCAATCACAAACTGTTCGGGCATCCACTGATCCAGGAAAAGGTTATATAGAGCGGGGGCGAGTTTTCTATGATTAAGGTCCCCGCTTCCGCCAAATATAAAAAGGATAGAAGCGGGGGGATGGTTACCGGAATTCATACTATGATCTTTCAGCTGTTCCATTCCGTGTGAAATGTACCAGGGATATCAATACGTTGATAAGTATGCGCGCCAAAGAAATCGCGCTGCGCCTGAATAAGGTTGGTCGGCAGGTATTCTGTACGATACGCGTCAAAATAACCCAGTGAAGCCGTATGAGCCGCAACCGGGATACCAGCTTCTATCGCTTTGGCAAGTATTTTCCTGGTATTGGGTACTGACTTCCCTACTAGTCCGGCTATCTGCGTGCTGAGCAGGATATTGGGCAGGTCGGGAGAAGAATTGTAGGCGTCGGTAAAGACTTCGAGCAAAGAAGACCTGATGATACAGCCCCCTCTCCATACGCTTACGGCGCGCGTCAGGGGAATATCCATTTCCAGCTCCCTGGATGCCTGGTAAAGCATGGAAAGTCCCTGGGCATAGCTGATGATCGTACCGAAATACAAGGCATCGTGTACCAGTTCTATGGCTTCTTCTTTGCTGATATCCAGACTAAAGCCGTCTCTCGGGTAAACTTTGGAAGCAGCTATACGCTCATCCTTATAGCCTGAAATAGTTCTGCCTGCAACAGCGGAGTCGATGGTCGGGATAGCAACGGGCAGGTTCATCGCATCCTGTGAAGTCCACTTGCCGGTTCCTTTTGAGCCCGCTTTGTCAGAAATCACATCCAGCAGACGCTTATCCGACTGGTCGTCTTTCTGAAGGAAAATATCGCGCGTGATCTCCACCAGGAAAGACTGAAGATCTCCCTCATTCCATTTTTTGAAAACTTCATGAAGCTCGGCGTTATCCAGGCCGGCCGCTTTCAGAAGTGAATATGATTCGCTGATAAGCTGCATGATACCATATTCGATCCCGTTATGCACCATTTTCACGTAGTGTCCGGCTCCTCCTTTCCCGAGGTAGTCCACACATGGCTCGCCGTTGACTTTAGCCGCCACCGCTTCGAGGATAGGCTTCAGGCTTTCATAAGCCTTTTCCGAACCGCCCGGCATCAGGGCAGGACCCGTACGTGCGCCCTGCTCCCCGCCTGACACACCGATCCCGATGAAGTTAAAGCCTTTTCCTTCTACATATTTTACACGGCGCAGCGTATCCGTAAAATGAGAGTTGCCGCCGTCGATGATGATATCGCCACTTTCCAGGTGAGGAAGGATCTGCTCGATCACTTCATCTACAGGCGCTCCGGCAGGTACGAGCAACATCACTTTTCGCGGAGCCTTTAAACACGCTATCATTTCGCCCAGATTTGTAACTCCGTCTACTACGGTACCTTCTGTTGCGGCGGCTTTGAGCGCTGCTATTTTTTCTTCACTTCTGTTGAAGGCTATTGCAGAATAGCCGTGGTCAGCTATATTGAGCAGAAGATTCCTGCCCATTACACCCAGGCCGACCAAACCAAAATCGAATTTGTTTACTGACATTGTTTATAGGGTTCTGTAACTCGATAGAAAATGCAATATTAGCAGAATAAATGCTGATGACGAGAAACTGGTACTTCAATACTCCCGTCAATAAGCTATAAACCCGGAAAACTACATTTTTTTGTCGTTAAAATGCCCGCCGGTAAGCGGGCATTCCGACGAAAGAATTCGTCTTCATCAGAAATTTGGAATACTGATTTAACACTAAAGCGCTTTCCCTGCTTTTATTACTCACGGGTTGATAAAATAAGCTTACCATAACAAAACCGTCAGGGGTTAGCCAGCAAAGCGGCGACTCCTTGCTCCAGGATAACCGCTACGTTTCTGCTCATAGCTTCTTCGAAACCCGGCAAAGCAGTGAGATCCAGGCCCCACAGGCCCGTATCGGAAAGTACGCTTTTAACAAGCCCGTCAGTATCCGCTCCGAACCTCCCCCACAGATCAAAGAAATAAGCGGCAGAGTCGCACCGTATCTGGTATTTCTGCCCTTCCCTGACCCCGTAGTACGAATCTCCCTCCTTTTCTACAGCCCGCATAAACACAAGATAAGCGGCAAACCCGATGGAAAACAGCTTCGGAGCTTCCTGGCGGTGTTCGTAGTGCTCAAGCAAAGTCGGGATATTACGCATTTTCATTTTAGCCGTATACTGCACCGTGATATCGAGCAGCAGGTGGCGGATGGAAGGGTTGCGAAACCTGTCTAATACCTGGTTTCCGAAAGGGATGTACCGGCTCTCGCCTACCTCGTAGGGAATAGCGGGACCGAGTTCGTCGAGCATCAGCCTGGTGGTGAAGTCTTCAAGCGCCGGTTCTTCCATACTTTCGCGGACTGTATCTTTCCCGAAAAGATAAAACAGCCCCACGCTCAGCGTATGCGTTCCGTTCAGAAGCCTGAGCTTGAGCTCGCGGTAAATGTCGATATCCGGAGCTATGATCACGCCGTTATCCGCCTGCGCAAACGACAAGACCGAACGTACATGCTCCCCGCCCTGGATAGCCCACAGCCGGTAGGGCTCAGACATTATGATCAGGTTATCTTCGTATCCCTGCCGGGCAAGAATAGATGCTTTTACTTCTTCGGAGGGCTTCCCGGGAACGATCCTGTCGACAAGCGAGCTGCAGAAATGGTTATGCCGCTCTACCCAGTTCAGGAAATTGGCCCCCAGATGAGCACGATGAGCCTGTTCCAGAACGATATCCCTCAGGATTTTACCATTATCAGGCAGTAGTTCGGCGGGGATGATCACCAACCCTTTTTCGGGGGTATTGCCGAAAGTCTGGAAACGACGGTACAGAAGGGCTGTGAGCTTCCCGGGAAAGGACACCGGCGGCGAGGCATGTATATCGTCCTGCACCAACTGGATACCTACTTCAGTAGTATTGGAGATGACGACTTCCAGGTCGGGACTGGCGGCTACTTCCAGTATATTAAACCATTGTGAGGCAGCCGACAAGGTCCTGCTGACCGACGAATTAATAATCGTTTCGTCTACGGTCTGGCCCTCTTCGATCCCCCTGACGACATGGGTATACAGGCTCTGCTGCTCGTTGAACGCATCCATACCGCCGCTTCCGGTCGACTTCACTATCACTATCCGACCGTTGAAAATACCTTGCCTGTTGGCTTTATCGATAAAGTAATCGGGTAAACCTCTTAAAAGAACGCCGGTCCCGAATTGTATTACTTTTTCCGGCAAACGGCTGATCTGGTCATATTCAGGCAAAAGCTCTTTTTTTGATTTTAACAGGGAACTTGAAAGCAGGGGTAAACTCATAACTGGATTAAATTGTTGCATTTGGTTAAACATAGCTGACTGCTGATAGCTATTCATCAACAATGACGTCAAATCAGGTGCGATACCCTTAGAAGACCGGTTATACATCTGCTATACGATCCGGAAATAGAGTATCTTTGTGCCCGCCGGATGAATTTTAAAAACCTATGGAAGAAAATAGAACTGAAATAGCCACGTTGGGAGAATTTGCGTTGATCGACAGACTGGCAGCTCCTTTTGAGCCTCAACTCGCCACGACAGTGAAAGGAATCGGGGACGACGCAGCGGTAACGGACCTCGGCGGAGAATACGGGCTTTTGACCACCGATATGCTGATAGAGGGCGTCCACTTTGACCTCACTTTCCATCCTTTACGGCACCTGGGGTATAAAGCTATCGCAGTCAATATTTCAGATATCGCGGCGATGAACGGCATCCCGCAGCAGGTAGTGGTTTCACTTGGCCTCAGCAACCGTTTTTCGGTTGAAGCCGTAGAGGAAATTTATCACGGGATCAAAGCTGCATGCGAAGATTACAAGGTGGACCTGGTAGGAGGCGATACTACCGCCTCCAGGAGCGGGCTGATATTGTCGGTGAGCGTTTTCGGAAAGGTGGCCAAAGACCGCGTCACTTACAGAAGCACCGCCAAAGCCAATGATATTCTCTGCGTAACCGGTGATCTGGGAGGCGCCTATGCAGGGCTCCAGATATTATCGAGAGAAAAACAGGTATTTCTGGCCGACCAGAAAATGCAGCCTGATTTCGAGGGTAAAGAGTATATTTTACAACGGCAGCTGAAGCCCGAAGCCAGGATGGATGTAGTGTACGAGCTTGCCGAAGCAGGCGTTGTCCCGACTTCAATGATCGATATTTCAGATGGGTTGTCGTCGGAACTGCACCATATATGCAAAGCCTCGGGGGTTGGTGCAGTGGTTTTCGAAGAACATCTGCCGATCGATGACCAGACGGCGTTTGTCGCCTCCGGGCTTAATATCGGCCCTGTTACAGCTGCTATCAACGGCGGCGAGGATTATGAGCTGTTGTTCACTATCAGGCAGGAAGATCACGCCAGGCTTAAGAATAATCCTAAGATCTCCTTCATCGGCTACATAACGCCCGATAAAGACCAATTGCTCCTGAGGACCAAAAGCGGTAATGTGGTACCTCTGCATGCACAGGGCTGGCAGCACCTGGAATAAGTTTTTCGGGGAACCTACTGGACTTTTCCAGTAATTATATAGCTAATCAAATAAATTATGTACCCTATCACCCTTTCAAAATTTTTCAAATCAATTACGTATCTTATTCTTATCATAACAGGCGCCGAATTGAACGCTCAACCTGTTTCCTCACTTCGATTTGATAAAGATGGAGAACTCAAGATTGTTCAGTTTACCGACACGCATATATCGCTGAAGCAGGAGAAAAACCTGGATGTATATACAACGATTGAAAAAGTGATGGCATCAGAAAAACCTGATTTCGTGGTCCTTACCGGCGACATCGTTACGGCGGACGATCCGCAGGACGCCTATAGAAAACTGGTAGCCATTTTTGAAAGAACCCAAACTCCATGGGCTGTGATTTTTGGCAACCATGACTCGGAGGGTAATCTTTCCCGCAAAAACCTGGCGGCATTTGTTGAAACCCTTCCCTTTTGTGTAAACAAAAACGCAGAAAACACGGTGGGCTATTCCAATTTTATCCTTCCTGTTTTTGGCAAAGAAAACAAACCGGCTGCCCAGCTTTACTTTATGGACTCAAATGCGTACAGCACACTCAAACCCACGGTAGGGGGATGGGGCTGGTTTACGCATGAACAAGTGGGTTGGTATCGTGAACAAAGCCGTAAGCTAACCCTATCCAACGGGGGGGTACCTTATCCTGCGCTCGCTTTTTTCCATATCCCGCTACCGGAATACACGGCAGCCTGGAACAACACATTAAATCCGCCGATAGGTGTGAGAAATGAAGATGAATGCAGCCCCGAAATTAACACGGGTATGTTTGCCGCCCTGCTCGAAAGCGGCGATGTGATGGGTACTTTTGTGGGGCACGATCATATAAACGACTACATTGGCGTACAGTATGGAATTGCGCTGGCATACGGAAGGATTACCAAAACAATGCGTGACGCCAACGACCCTAAAGCCGGCGCACGTGTAATTGTTCTGAAGGAAGCAGAGCGTAAGTTTGACACCTGGATAAGAGAAGGGAACGGCAGCAAAGTACTCGAATGTTCATACCCGGCTTCCTTTAACAAAAAGAAACAACCCCGGAATTGATACCGGTAAAAATGTGATCTCCTCCCTTGGCATTGGGCAATTGCCTGTTTGGAGGGGATCCTGTTTTCGAATGAACACGATCTTCCCTTTTTTGGTTGCGGAAAGTGTTAACAAACCGGTTTCGGACTTTTCAATTTTTATACCTTTCCTAACCACCACTTATCAAAGGGCAGCTTGAGGTCAACAGAGCTTGCCTTAATACCGGCAGGGAGCCGGAATTCCAAAGCCCCCGCCGGTATTTTGGTAGGCGCCGGCTCACGTTCATAAGGAGCATCCAGGTAATCCTGTACAGGCTTATAGTCATTGGCGAGCACCTGTCGACGGATCCATTCAAAAGAGAATTCCTCACGATTCAAACCTTTCAATGGTCTTAAGTCCCAGATATCGGCGCGATCGAGAGAAAAGCGGAGAACACTATCCTTTTCCCATATCAATGCCCCGATCATTCCATTGCCCAAGGGGATGGCCTCGTCCCAAACTTTAGCGAGCCGGTCAAAAGTCAAATTGTGCTGTGCAGAGGGCTGGGCTTTGGCGACGTTCCAATAAAATGGAGCTATGATTAAAAATGATAAATAAACGAGAGTTTTGAAGCAATCAGGTTGTCGGGGGTTCATGTAATCTTCCTGTTATTGAGCTTTTATTAAATTTTGTGAAACAATATTGGTCGTTTCAGATTGGTCAATACGGTAAAGAATTATGCGATTGCCATTTCCGGTATAGATGCCATTTGTAAAACTGCAATTGGCGATGCGTGAATCAATATTAACCAGGTGGCCTCCATCGCCAATGATATTCATAGCATGAATATTATTCATTTTTCCCGGCCGGGAATCCCGGCCATATCCCCTTCCTCCAAAATATATGCTCCCATTCCGTCTGCCAACGGCAGACCTGTTATCATATTTGAGAATCCGCTTATCGTCGCCAAAGGAAAAGGTTTGGCTACCGGCGCTTTCGTAAAATACCCTGTCCACATAAACGTTATGAATACCTGCCATGTCGTTTGCACGGATGGCAATCCCCCATTGCGGCGTTTTACACCGTATATCCGAGATAAAAACACGCTCGATGTTATCCTCTTCCCCATGCCACGTTTCGGAAGTGACCATGGTAACATTTATATCGCCTCCGACATGTTTTTGGTCAAACAGCCCCAGTATCGAAAGGGCAATGAAATCATCCCCCGCAACTCCTGATATATTGCTGATCCTGAAGTTTTTGCACCCGTTACGAAGATTGATCCCATCGCGATTTTCGACATACTGCTTTTTCCCGTTGATCATATCCCATCCGCCGGGGCAATCGATCCTTATATCCGATATCTCCGCGTTTAAAACCCTTTCATGGCTAACAGCCCAGGCATGTGCTTTTTCAATAGTGACATTCTTCAGTATAAACCCGTCTACATAGGCCATAAGTATCATTATATTCTGCCAATCACCTGTTTGCTTCCGTCCTTCTTTTCCCGCATCGCTGCCATAGGTGATATCATACTCCCATTGTCCGCCTGCTTTTTTCAATTTTTCCTTATCTTCTTCACAATCAATACTTAAGTTTTTAGATGAATCGCCGGTTGAACGCGGATTGTCCGCCCCTTTCAATATTACTTCTCCAACGCCGATGATACGGGTATTGTAATTCCATTTCGGGTCTGTTATGCCCAATCCCACATTGTTGCTGCGAAACATATTGTCCCGGCTGCTATCCGATAATTGTATCGTACAATTTTCCAGTATAACGGTTATGTTACCCGGCAAAAGGACAGCGCTATCAAGCAGCCACACTCCCGAAGCATTGGAATTATTGGCAGGGACCACTACTTTTCCTGTTGTACGGGCGGCTTTATCGACTGCCGCCTGGATTCTCTGAGTATCATTCCCTTCAAACTGATTAGGCGTAATAATTTGCGTGTGTTGTTCCTGAAATCCAAAAAAAAATATAGTATTCAATACTATGGCGAATTGTGCAAAAAAAGGGCTAATCATAGTTATACGTTTAAATAAAATTAGTACGTCCTACCTATTGCCAATATGGGCATAGGCAATCCCGTCGCAAATTGCAATCAGGATAAGCTGATAGGCGGTCATTTTCATGATTTTCCAAATCCGGCAATAGATAGATCGCACTGTCACTATTTTTTTCTTTGAAGATATATTTCCCGATCAGCGATATAAGTGTCGACAAGTTCTCTTTTATACCGTTTTTCAAAATCGGGGGGTGGTACAAGCGATTCAGGAACTAACTTCCGGTTGGGGACGAACTTTAACCCTCCCTTTTTTCCTTTTGAAATAGTGAATTCATCGTAGATCTCCCCCAATACCGTTTTTGAGACATAGTGTATGGAAGCGGGACTTATGTGTATTTCCTGGTACATCTGTAGTGAAGTTCCCGATCGCTCGATCCACTCCGGAAAGCGGATGGCATTTTGGTAAGGCCCGGAAACGCTTACTACATACACCGGCAACCGTCCATCTATACGGCCCCGAGCGTAAACATGTTCATGCCCGGTCAATACAAGAGGAACATTGTAGCGTTCGTAAAGCGTTTTGAATTCAGGAAAGCGGATTCCCGGCTGCCTGTTTCTGGCAAGTTGTTCCATGGAATAATGATGCGTAACAATGACCCAGTCTCCCTGAAATTCCTTTAACCTGGCTTCCAGCCATTCGAGCATTTCCTTTGTACCCTTCTTGTCTATGGAATACCGGCACAGGTTCAGGGAGATAATGCGGACATTATTATAATCTACATAGTATGTTTCCTCTTCCTGCCCCGGCGGCCCATTTTGCGGGAACGTAAAATTGAGACGCCAATGCCGGGTAAGGGAGTCCGGCGAACGGGCCGTCGCGTACTCGTGATTTCCCGGAGTCGCCAGGACAGGGTAATTCCGGAACACCCATCCTCCGGCGGGAAAGAACTCATTCCAGTTTTCATTATTCAAAGCCCCCCGATGTACAAGGTCTCCGCCGAACAGCAGAAATTTAGCGTCCGGATTGTCGAGAACGGCTTTCCGGATTGTACGGCTGCCCAGCGATTGTATATCCCGCTGAACATCCCCCAGATAAATAAAGGAAAAGGGTTCGCTTTTCCCCGAAGCCGTCCGGAATTCCGCCCACTCCGACCAGTAATTCCCGGTGCCGACACGATAGGAATAAAGTGTTCCCGGCTGAAGTCCGGAGATATTGACATGGTGGTGGTTCCAAACACCGTCATCTGCCGTATGTATTTCGGTCTGCGCACGGAGGTGCTGCACCCGCTCCTGGAAAAAGGGAGTAGGTGCAGCCTCACAATATTCTACATAACTGTACCGCACCGTGTCGCTGGTCCGCCATGTGACCGCCTGACTGTACCTGGGATCGGTCTCCCAGGATATCGTTACATGGTGTGGATACAAAAACGAAAGCGGGGATACTGTGTCTTCTTTACCGTAACGAAACGACGCCAGGACCGCACCGGCTACGACGAGGGATACTCCCAGGCCCAAGGATAACTTTTTCATAGTTGATATACTATCGATCCGGCCCCTTTTTTATCAGTATCCATTATTCTGTTCCATCGGACGTGTAAGGTTGGCATCGATCACAACCTGGGGAATAGGGAACAGGGTGTCCCTTTCGGTGATAGCCTGCCCTCCGTTCCGGTTATAATTCCGTGTACGCTCCAGCCACTTTCCTGTGCGCAGTAGCGTATGCCTGCGGTCTTCCTCTAAAATCAACTCGCGGGAACGTTCATCCAATATAAAATCGATATTCAGCTCGCTTTCGGAAATAAGTCGTGCATTGGCCCGTCTCCTGAGTACATTGATGGCTTCGGTCGCTTCTCCCATTCGGTTTTGCTTAAAAAGGATCTCAGCCTTTAATAGATAGGTATCCGCCAGGCGAAGATGGATCTGGTCCTTAAAATCATGATCCCCGCTGATATTTTCCGGATCCACGTATTCGACCTTGCGGGAAAATGGCCAATTAACCCTTCCGCGGGCAGTAAGAGTAATGTCCTGCTCCCAGTTAAGGTGGATCGTATCCCCATAGGCATAACCGTTGGGCAGCACGTCTGCCGGGGCAGGCGCATTATCTTCTGCGTTCCTCAGTATGAAAAATTTGCGCAAGGCATGTGGGCCTCCCCGATCGTCTCCATCTTCATAAAGATCTATGGCAAATTTTGTCAGTGAATTCCGGCCGAGTCCACGCCCGCCACGCTCTATCGTAAACTGGAAGGGGTTGACGCCGTTGACCTGGATGGCATTGTACCGGCTCAGATGATGCCGCTTCACGATACTGTTTTCGCCGCCGCCCACTGTCTGTCTCTCAAACTGGAAAACCCATAATGCCTCCGTATTTCCTTCCGCCCTGTTCGTATTACCATGCTTGAACATGTCCATAAAGGGAACGCCGGGCTTATCCCTGTCTACGCCATACCGCTCGGTAACAAGGCGATAGGCCCCCTGATTGATCACCTGGTCGGCAAAATACAACGCCGAATCCAGCCGGTTGGTCGTCAGGTACATTTCCGATAAAAGGTGGCCTACAGCCCCTTTAGAGATACGCCCGGGGAGCGGTTCGACGGGGATATGCTGAAAAGCGAACCTCCAGTCTGCGATCATCGTACGACGCACGTCCGCGACCGGCGCACGCTCCCAATCGGTAACGATATTGGATCCTTTGGAAACGTTGAGGTTCAACGGGACATCCCCCCAAAGAAAGGTCAGGTGCCGGTACGCCCAGGCCCGCAGCGCCCTGGCATTGGCAAGGACAAATTGTTTGTTTTCTTCTTCCGAACCCGGCCCTCCGGTCCAATTGACCTGTTCACTTCCAGCAGACTCGATAATGGTATTGGCCGCGTTGATGATCTGGTACAGCCAGATGAAAGCGTCGCGATAAAAGACGGCCGTTCCGATATTGCCGGCCCCCCAGCCGACGGTCATACTGTTGAACCCTCCGACACTATGGTTGGAGGTCAGGTTGTCGGTTCCCAGCATAAAAAGATCGCTGGTCAGCGCAGAACTCCCTGCCAGCCCCTGGTCTCTGTGCCTGACAAGCGAATACACTCCGTTCAAACCGGCTTCAAAGCCGGAGAAATTTGTATATAAGGTCTCGGAAGCAATGAAATTGGGAGGGGTTTCGACAAGGATATCCTCGGAGCAGCCTCCTGAAATCAGAACCAGCAACGCGATGCAATAGTAGTAAGTCGATTTCATGATCATGTACTTGAAAAGGCTAAAAGTTAAAATTCAAACCCAGCACAAATTCCTTGGCCAACAGCGCTGCGCCGCGCCCAAACGTAAGCTCGGGGTCATTGGTGCTCCAATCCGACCAGGTAAGCATATTACGCAGGTTGACATAGAACCTGAGCTGGTCGAGTCCCAGTTTGGAAGTGATCCCGGGTTTCACCTGGTAAGACAAGGTCACGTCTTTCAGGCGTACAAACGAAGCATCCTCATAGATAGGGTAACCCGCTACCACGGTAGAATTTTCCTGAAAGGTATTGCTTGGGTTATCCGGCGTCCACCAATCTTTTTTGATAACGTTGCGCCTGGCGCCGGCGCTTGTCGAACCATCCTGCATAAGTGTATTGAGCCTGGTAATGCCGTGTATACCGTGGAGAAAAACAGATAGCCCGAAAGACTTATAATTGAACGTATTGGTCAAGCCCCAGGAAAAAGTGGGGTCCCGCTGACCAATAAAATGCCGGTCGTCGGGCGTGATCATGGAGTCGCCATTGACATCGACGGCTTTTGCCCCCCCGGGTCTGTTGCCAAATTTCTGTGCCTCTTCCGCTTCGTGAAGCTGCCATACACCGGCGAACCTCAGATCGTAATTGACATTGATCGGCTGCCCGATGAACCAGGAATTGGCCAGGTCGTCGATCTCATTGCCCTCGTCATCCAGCAATCCGTAAAGCGCTACGATTTTGTTCTTGTTTGTAGCCATATTTCCTTCAAGGTTCCAACGGAAGCCATCCCTGGTGACGAGCATCGCTTTCAACCCCGCCTCTACTCCCCTGTTGTTGGTCTTTCCTATGTTTTGGGTAATATTGGATATACCGTGTACGGGAGAGATCGTGCGGTTGAGCAGCAGGTCATAGGTATCGGTATTGTAGTAGTTGAGCGTACCCGACACGGCGCCTTTCAGGATACTGAAATCCAACCCGAGATTGATCGTTTTACTGCTTTCCCATCCCAGTTCGTCCTGGCCTAGTTTCACCGGGATATAACCCGGTAAAGAGGTCGAGCCGGTGACCATGTTATGTTCCCCTAACCTGGAAATTGTTTCATAGGCATTGACCGCCTGGTTACCGTTTACACCGTATGATGCGCGAAGCTTAAGTTCCTGGAATATGTCCTCTACCCCAAATTTCTCTTCTGCTATGTTCCAGCCCACGGCAACAGACGGAAAAATACCCCATTTTTTGTTGGCGCCAAACCCGGAATAGCCATCTCTCCTGCCGGTAAGGGTTAAAAGATAGCGACTATCGTAGTTGTAGTTCAAGCGCAGCATCTGGCCGATAAGGACTGTTTTATAATAGTCATATCCGGGTAGTTTAAAGTTGGCCTGGGCTACTGAGTACCTGGTGATAAAATCATGCGAAAACCCCCTGGCTTCCATAGTGGATGAGGTGCGCTCGCCCTGTTCGTAGGCATAAACGCCTGTCAGGTCCAATGAATGCTTCCCGATTTTTTTACGGTAGCGCACGATATTCTCAAGAGACGTATACCCGTTTTCGCCATCTGCTGACTGATAATATCCCTGATTTGTATAACCCAGCCCCGTACTCCTGTCTGCATAGCGGTTCATCCCGGACCATGTCTTTTGAAAACCGAAATTTAACCTGTACGACAAGCCCTCCACCTTAGGGATCTGGATCTCGGCAAAATTATTGCTGAACAATTGAAACGATTTCCTGGAGTAATCATAGTTGAGCGGCTCCAGGGGATTCAATATATCGATGAACTCCGGCCACGGGAACAGCAACTGATTACCGGAGGCGTCAAAACCCTGGGTAAGGGGGTTCATTTTCAGTACATCTTCCCAATCGATAGGCGCTCCACCGTAATCGGCAGATGCTACCTGCATATTAGTACCGAGCTTGATAAAACCCAAAACGGTAGTCCCTAATCCCAGTCGTCCATTAAAACGCTTATATCTATCATTCAGGGTCTGTCCTTCAACGTCCAGGAAGTTTCCCGACACATAGTAATTCGTCTGGTTAAACCCTCCTTGCAGAGAAAGGTTATGGTGCATGGCTTTGCCATCCCTCAACGCGACCTCCGACCAGTCTGTCCAGGATTTAGTGTCATAAACCCGCTGCTCCGTAGGCGTCATAATGCCCGGCTCCCTTTTTTCTTTAAACTGATAAAACTCCTCCGCAGTCATGAAACGGGGCATGTTGTTTGCCCGTTGAAAGGAATACTTACCATCATATGAAAATTTGGGCGCTTTGGACTTACCGCCGGCTTTAGAGGTAATGATGATTACCCCGTTCGCCCCCCTGGAACCATAGATCGCGGTAGACGATGCGTCTTTGAGCACCTCTATGCTGCTTACCTCATTTACATTGATATCTGCAAGATTGCCGGCATACGGGATCCCATCCAATATGATCAAAGGATCATTACTGGCCAAAATAGAATTTCTGCCACGTATCATGATCGTACTCTGGGGGTTAGAACCCCCTACTGACTGCTGGACGAGGACACCGGGAACCGACCCCTGCAGAACCTGGGCAATATTGGTACTGGGCACCATCTCCAAACGCTCCGTCGGGACAGACGCGATCGCTCCCGTCACATCGCGTCTTTTTTGTGTTCCATACCCTACAACTACCACCTCTTCCAGGCTTTTCTCATCGACTTCCATTTCAATATCAATGGCACTCCTGGCGCCTACCATCACTTCTTGATTAAGATACCCTACAAATGAAAATACCAGCACCGCATTTTCATCTGGTACCACAATGGAAAACAAGCCGTTGGCATCTGTTGTCATGCCATGCCGGGTCTCTTTGATCACAATGCTTACCCCGGGCAACGGTTCTCCCGTTTCATCCGTAACTTTCCCCTTTACCGTCCGGTCTGCTACGGCATCAGGGGTTTCACTTGTAAACAGGATGGGCGCCGCCCCTCTCTCTCCTTGCCCGGCAACAAGCTTCTTCAGCGTAATCCGATTGCCTGAGACGATGTAATCGATGGATAGCGGGTGAAGCAGCTCTTTCAGTACGATATTGAGCTTTTGGTTTGTTACCTGTAGATTTACCCTTTGTCTTACATCAATGGCGCTTGAGCTATAAATGAAACGGACTTGTGTTTGCTGCTCCAGCTGTGACAAAACCCCTTTAAACCGGGCATTCTCCGCGCTAAGCGAAACGCTCTTTTCCAGAATACTCTGCCCTTTGCTGCTATGGGCAAAGGCTATCCCACCACAAATGGCAAACAGGATAAGCTGATGGATGGTCATTTTCATGATTTTCCAAATCCGGGAACGGATCTGTAATTTTTTGTTCATAATTTAGCATTGTTTTAAGGGTTAAACAGCTCGAAAAACAAGTGTAGTAGCCCCCGGGAAATCATCCGAGGCACTCAAATTGGAAGTTTGAGCGCTACACAACCAGCCGGTAATGTAGACGCATTGCCGGCTTTTCAATAAAAAATTTAATTAGTCGAATCTATCCATATGCACGATAAAGTTGGGTGATTAATAAAAATGACTCATTCTATACGTTTACTGTACGTGACGGATTACCCGCATCCATTGCCGGAAATAAAAACATCAATACCTCTGACCTCATAGGATGCGCTCAATGCATTGCAAATGTGGTCCAGTTGTTCGTATAAACCCAGCCCGTTCAGGTCGCCGGTGAAGACGCACTGTTTTAAAGCAATATTTCCTATCACAATTTCGACCCCATAAGTCTTTTGCATTAGCGCCAGGACCTTTTCTATAGGTGTATCGTCAAATAAAAATGATGCTCCCTGGACCGGTGGGACTATCATCTCCGGAATGTCGACCAGGTCCTGTCGTACCATTTTCGATTCTGTATTAAATACAACTTTCTGATTAGGGTTAATAATAACCCCGTTCCGCTTCTTTAAGTGATGGTTCCGTTCTGTATAAATTGAAACCTTGCCTGTCATCACCGTGACTTCTATCGTCTTGTTATCGTCTTCAGGTTTGATACGAAAGCTTGTTCCCAGTACTTCTGTTATCAACTCTCCTGTATATACGAGAAATGGTATCTGAGGATTGGATTGTACCTCAAAAAATGCTTCTCCTGTAAGAAAGACCATCCTTGTGCTTTTTCCATAGTCTTCGTTCGCAACAATGGATGCCCCCGGTTCCAATACTACGATACTACTATCCGGAAGAATAATACGCTGCTGGAAAACCGTCGCATTCCTGCTCTCTATGCCGGAAGGGGGCGTATTAGAAATCTCATTCGGGATGCCTTCACCTGAGAAGTACCTGCTCCCCAACATTATAATCATTACACAGGCAGCTACGCCCAGCCATAAGCTCGATCTCCACCTGGGTTTCGTTTTTGATTGTTCTATTCCTGCCTCCGCTCTTATCTTTTCCCATATCCTGTCCTCATGACGCATCGCTTCCTGCCTCATTTTATAAAAAGGATGCTCACTATGACGTTTGTAGTGTAGTGCAGTCCACTCTTCAACAAGAGCAGCTTCTTCCGGCGTGCAATCGCCGGCTATATATTTCTTTGCAAGTATATCAAACTCTTGTCTGGTCATCGTACTATCGATTCAAAACTTTAATTGTCTGAAACAAATCCATCAAGACGTTGCCTGATTACTTTCAGCGACTTTGTAATATGATACTCTACTGCTTTGTCACTTAGCCCCATTTTGGCCGCAATGACTTTCACCGAAAGGTCATCCAGCTTGTTCAGCCTGAAAATCATAGCTGTTTTTTCAGGCAAATGATCGAGCGCCCTTTCTATTGCTTCCAATAGATCGATTTCACCGAAAATATGATCTGAATCAATATTTTCAAATACAGACCGCATCAGTTCGTATTCGCGGTATTTACGTAAATTGACTTTTTGTCTGAAATGTCGGTTTACCAGGTTCCTGGTAGAGATAAACAGAAAAGCGTCCAATTTCATTATATGCCATCTGTGCCTACCTTTCCAGAGGTTGAGCATGACCTCCTGTACAATTTCTTCTGCCTCCTCTTTTGAACCGATCTGCTGATATGCAAATCCAAAGAGCTGATGCCAGTACCGTCGATAGATCGTTTCAAAAGCCTGCGCATCATGGCCTTTGAGTAAATCTACCAGTAGTCCGTCGCTGGTCTCAGAACTATACATTCAGGGCTTTCTTTGGTTAAATTTCCCCTAAAGATCCAGAAGTAGTAAAAAAACCCTAAAATAAATCTATTTTTTTTGCAAAAAATTATATCTTATCATTTCTCCAGTGCTTTGTAAGGGTCGGTTCGAAGGGAAGACATATCGTCCTTATCGGTTTCTCCGGCCGTTTGTCGGGTTCAGGGAATTGTCGTCATGGACGATTCGTCCTCCAACCATCGTCAAAACAGGCTTTATTGCCTTTATACTATCCTCATGACAGGTAAGTATATCTTTAGAAAGAATACTCAGATCGGCTAGTTTTCCCACCTCTAAACTTCCTTTTATTTCCTCCTCGAAGCTCGCATATGCATTGTTGATAGTATACATCTGCAAAGCTCGTTCCCTTGAAACTCTCTCTTCGGGGTTAAATACCTGGCCCCCTTGCGATTTCCGCCTGATCACCGTCCACATGGCGAGGAATGGATTATAAGGATTAATCGACTCCTCCGGATCCAGCTTCACCATATGATCAGACCCCCCGTTGACGATGATGGCTGAATCCATCATCGTACGATATGGATGAAAAGGCGTCATCCTGTTTTCCCCAAGCACTTCATGGAGCAAATCGGCATCTTTATAAAACCATATCGGTTGCATATCAGCATAGATGTGGAGGGCTTTCATAGTCTCTATCGCTTTTTCCGAAAAAAAATTCCCGTGAATAATGGAATGACGCCCTCCTTTGAGTGGTACCGACAGGCTCGCGTCTTTATAGGCTGCAAGCAACGTATCGACGCCGCCCCCACCTGTAACATGGGCTGTAAATTTCCATCCGGCCCCATTGGCAACTATAATGATGTTTTTCAGCTCCTGTCTTGTAAAGTTTAATTCTCCCCTGTATTCCCGGTTGGGAAAACCGTACACCTTTACGGCGTTCTCTCCCCAAGGGTACCCCATAAATGCAGTCCCTGTCAATATACCTCCGTCCAGTACCACCTTTAAGGCACCTACTTTAACCCATTCATTTCCCTGGCCTGTCTTATAGGGAAATTCCCCGAGTGCTTTTTTCATTTCTTCCGGAGAAAGCTTTGGATCGAACGGAAAGCTTATGTTCTGACATACCCGCACGGTCAATCCTCCTTTTCTTTCTAATTCATTTAAAATTTTCAAGTCATCTGGTCCTCCACTTCCGGCTCCTACTGACGTGATTCCCATTGCATTGTACCTGCGAAATAATGCTCGTAGCGCCTCGAGTTTTTCTTCCATCCAAAATGTTTCGGGATTCGTTATGGATAACTTGCTGAATCCGGAACGTTTGATCAGGCCGGTTGGCCGGTCAGAACCTTTTCCCCTCACCAATACCGGGTCATTCGATCCGTTAATTCCTGAAGCAGTTAAGGCTTTTGTGTTGATCATCCCCATATAACTTCCGTTCAGGAAAACAGGATGATCCGGCGCAATAGAATCGAGCTCACTAATTGTTGGCCAGCGCTTTTCTTCGATCCGCGTGAAAAAGAACTTGGGGTGAATAATCCAATTCCCCGGTTCCTTTTCCAGCGTTTCTTTATGTATCCATTCAAAAAGATCGTTAAGGGTTTCAATAGTAGGTATCTTTTTATTGTATTCGCTCAATGCAGCAGGTATCGGATGAACATGATTGTCTATTATTCCCGGAATTACGGTATGATCTTTAAGATCTATTTTCAACGTATGACGGTTCGCCAGATTTAGAATTTCTTCATTTGAACCTACCGCAATAATTCTGTCACCCTTAATGGCCATTGCTTCATATATCGAAAAATCAGCGTCCACGGTTATGACTTTCCCGTTATACATGACGATATCGGTATGATCGGCATTGAATGCCCAACCTGCCGCAGCGGCTATGAAAAATATGACGGTCAATAGACGTATCCGGAACATGCTGATTTTTGTTTTACAATAACTATGACTTTTTTGATCAACTACATATAATGCATGTCATCCAGGGTTTTGGGGAAATCCTGAGCCTTCAGATCAGGGTTATTCCGGGCCTGGGATAATTTAAGGAAGCACGTAACCATTTCTGCGGTATACTTTAGCCTATCCTTGAGTTTTCATAGGAAAAGCCAAATTGCCGGTGAGCAAGTTCAAAAATGTAGTCCGCACCTACAAAAGCCGTAGTGCCTCCGGGTCCTGTTGTCGAAACAGCTCCCATCACGTTTCCTACTTGCTGACATAATGCAATGGGAGACCCTTTAAGAAACTCATGTATAAAACCTGCGGCAAAACTGTCTCCGGCACCGATCGTATCCACGACCTTTGTATTGCGATAAGATTCCAGGAACCTGAAAGAACCGTCGGCACAGACTGTCGACCCCTTCGCACCCTGTTTAACCACAGATATGGTTTCGAATTTCTCAAGGAAATTTAGTGCTTCATTCAATGAATCCGTCTTGGTAAGACGCAATAATTCGCTTTCATTCGGGAAAAAGATATCTGTAAAAGGAAGTATATGTTCCAGGTCCATATCCCATTTGTCGGCCGGGTCCAACTGCGGATCAAGAGAAGTGGAAAGCCCCAACTGCCGTGCCTGGCTAAATAGCGCAGGTATATCTTTTTGAATACCTGGCTGCAAAAAATACGATGAAAAATGAAGGTGTCTGGCCTGACTCAGCGAACCCGGCGGTACGTCCTCGAGAGTCAGATGGGCCATAGCCCCGGGGAAAGTGATGATAGCCCTGTCCTCACCATAGTTCAATACTACCGTCGCGCCTGTGGATAAGTGGGGGTCCTTTTGCACGTAAGATATATCAACAGATTTTTCCTGGAGGCTCCGGACCAGGAGATCCCCGGAATTGTCATCCCCGGTTTTTCCCAGGAAAGCAACTCTTGTACCCAGTACACTCAGGTTACTGGCAAAAATTGCTGATGAGCTTCCCAAGGTCACGGTCATTTCATCGGCCAGGATTTCCCGGCCTCTTTCCGGAAAAGCTGAGAGCTTGTTGAGTATTAGGTCCGTATTCAGTTCACCTATTACCAGGACATCGAAAGGTTTCATAGTTAAAGTCGTTCAGAACAGATCGGATCATCAAAATTCCGGTTAGAACACCGCCATACCCTGATCTGTATGTCACACTACAAAAGTAATCTGATTTTTGCTTTTTATTTCGAGACTAAAGAAAATACATATAAAACCTTTTACAAAATCTTCCATAATCTTTTTTGTCTAACTTTAATTTCCATCATATCTTGCGAAATCTTTTAAAGGCCATCGAAGAATAAGAACCCGATCAGTACGTTTTACCTAACCCACTTCTATGAGAGATAACAAATGGATACTTTATGCGGGCATTACCATACTATCCTGGGGGATATGGGGGGCATTTATTGAAATTCCCGAAAAAGCGGGTTTCCCGGCTACCCTGGGATATTGTGCCTGGGCAATCACTATGATTCCCTGTTCGCTGTATGCGCTTTGGCGCAACCAATGGAAACTTAGCAGCAATTTACAATCCATAAGCCTGGGAATGTTTATCGGTTTGTCAGGAGCCGGGGGACAATTGATACTTTTCAAGGCTCTCGAAACCGGTCCGGCATATATCGTATTTCCATTGATCTCCCTTTCACCTGTAGTTACAATTCTAATGTCGGTATGGTTGTTACGCGAAACCGCTCTGTTGAGACAATGGGCAGGGATTGTGCTGTCGCTTATCGCGATCACACTCTTGTCATATCAAGACCCTGATAATGAGCTAATTACTGGGTACAATTGGCTGGTATCTTCGATACTTGTATTTATGATGTGGGGAGTCCAGGGGTATTTTATGAAGTTAGCAAACAAGAAGACTGAAGCGGAGAGTATTTTTTTCTATATGATGCTGAGCGGAATTTTGCTGATACCGTACGCGCTGTTCATCACAGATGATTTTCAATCAGTAAACTGGGGACCTGATGGCTTCTATCTTGCCCTGGGCGTGCAATTCCTGAATGCCCTGGGCGCCCTTACATTAGTATATGCCTACCGCAAGGGAAAAGCGATCATCGTATCCCCTCTCACAGCGTTAGCCCCGGTCATAACCGTTATTCTCTCCCTGGTAATTTATTCGGTCATTCCCGGCTCCGTCATATCCTCCGGTATGGTTCTGGCGATAGTAGCCATTTTTCTTATGATCTAGAGGTACTCACGATGCCCGTTGCTGAGCAAGCCGAGTATTCAATCCAAATAAAAACAGTCCACTCAAGTAAAGAAAGGCAACGAACGTATTTTTGCTGTTTTTCTTTCGAAAAAATAACGAAATGAAAAATTTTGAACTATCATTTGCAAAAAATAAAAATATATATCAGTTTTGTAATGGATAATGAAAGCATAAATCCTTTGTAAAACTTTCGTAACATTTATTTTTATGAAAAAGAAGCTACTATTATTTCATTTAATGATGTTGCCTTGTTGCTTACTCGCTCTTTCTGTCAATACTTATGCGCAGGAAAAGGTTATTAGCGGAAAGGTGACTGATGAAGAGGGAGAACCTCTTCCAGGGGTCAATGTAACTGTGATCGGTACTATTTACGGGACTTCAACCAACGGCGCTGGAGAATACAGCATTGAAATGCCCGAATCTGCCGATACTCTGAATTTTTCTTCAATCGGATTTAATCCCATGAAGGTCCGGGTTGGCGCCAGAACGATAATCGACGTAGCGCTGAAGGTGGACACAAAAACACTGAATGAAGTTGTCGTGACTGCTCTGGGGATCGAAAGGGAGAAAAAGGCTTTGGGGTATTCGGCACAGGAACTGAAAGGAAGCTCCCTGGTAGAGGCCCGCGAAGCCAATATTGCCAACTCTCTGAAAGGAAAAGTTGCCGGAGTGCATGTCAATCCTTCTTCTGCCGGACCTGGAGGGTCCAGCTTTGTAGTGATACGGGGCAGCAGCTCGCTCACCGGGAACAATCAGCCTTTGTACGTGGTAGACGGCGTTCCTATCGACAATCAGACATTGGATGCAGCCTCCAATTCAGCCGGAAGGGATTTCGGGGATGGGATAGGCAACATTAATCCGGATGATGTAGAGAACGTTACCGTCCTGAAAGGGCCCAGCGCCGCTTCCCTGTACGGCGCCCGTGGTGCCAATGGGGTTATCGTCATTACTACGAAGCGAGGAACGAAAAGAAAAGGGATCGGTGTATCTTTGAATTCCAATGCCACCTTTGAGACCCCGAATGTGCTGCCGAGATACCAGAATGTATGGGGTGGCGGATACGGAGGAGACTATAGTTCTTTTGGCCAGATCACTTTGGATGGTGTGGATTATCCTTTGTGGACGAACTCCAACTATGACCATTGGGGCGGGAAAATGGATGGAAGGCTCATCGTGATGGCCGGTATGCCTGAGTTTGGGCCCGTGCGTTATGATCCTCAGCCAGATGACAATATCAGGGAGTTTTATCGCGTAGGCCAGACTTTTACCAATACCGTAGCTGTGAGCGGAGGAAATGAAAAAACAGCCATCAGGCTGTCGGTCTCCGATATGCGTAATAAGCATATATTGCCTACAACAGGTCTTAACAGGCAGACCATCAACCTGAATTTTACTTCCGATATCAACTCCAGGCTGACTGTTGAAGGAAAAGTCAACTATGTTCGTCAGCAAGGGAAAAACAGGCCTGAGCTGGGTTTCTCGACCGGATCAGGAAACCCTGTTGTCGCTTTAAACCTGCTTTCCAGGTTTGTGGATCTGGATTGGCTCAAGAACTATAAGCGACCCGATGGATCTATGATCAATTACATTATACGTGCGCCGCATAACCCTTACTGGATAGCCAATGAATTTCTGAGCGAAGACAAAAGAGACAGGGTGATCGGGTATATGCTGGCCCGTTACAAGATCAGCAACTGGCTTACGCTTCAGGGGCGGACAGGTACCGATTTCTACGATGATGCCAGGTTTGAAAGGATCGGTATAGGGACCACCGGGGCTGCCACGGTAAGGGGTCAGGTAGTCAATACTGCCTGGAAAGTAAGAGAAGAAAACAGCGATCTCCTTCTTACCGCAAACGGTAAATTATCTGAGAATTTCACAGGAACCCTATCGCTTGGCGCCAACCATCTGAACCGTTTTCAGGAAGTGACCGGGTTTACCGGAACCAACCTGGTGGTGGATAATGTGTATCACATATCCAATGCGGCCAACGTAGCACCGCGGTATGGGCTTACACGTAAGAAAATGAATTCTGTATATGGGATGGCGCAATTGGGATACAAGGACTTTCTATTTCTTGATATTACTGCCAGAAATGACTGGTCATCGACACTGGGCATGAATAACTATTCTTTCTTCTATCCCTCATTCAGCTCCAGCTTTGTATTTTCTGATGCACTGAATTTGTCAGGAAACGTGCTTTCCTTCGGGAAAATCCGCGCATCCTACGCCCAGGCTGGAAATGATGCAAGTCCATACCAGACAAAGGCAGGTTATAGTCTTTCTGCGGATAATTTCAGGGGGCAAAAGTTTAGCGCCATCAATTCAAGGATCCCGTTGACCGATCTTAAAAACGAGCTGACGACCTCCTACGAGTTTGGTACTGATCTCCGTTTCTTCAACAACCGCGTCGGGGTTGATTTTACCTACTACTATTCCTCTACCAGGAATCAGATCATTCCGCTACCCCTTTCGGCTTCATCCGGCTATTCGAGCAGGATGATCAATGCCGGCGAAATCCGCAACAGGGGATTTGAACTGCTGCTTAACTTAACCCCTGTTTCAGCTGCCAATACTTTTAAATGGGATGTGACGCTCAACCTGTCCCGCAACAAGTCTGAAGTCGTGTCGCTGGTAGACGGCGTAGAATCGCTCTCGCTGATTACTCAGACTTACGCCGATATTGTAGCCCGCCCCGGCCAGCCTTACGGTAACATTGTCGGCTTTAAGTACCTCAGAAACGAGGAGGGCAGGTTGATCGTAACCGAGGCCGGACGTTTGCAAAGGACCACTACCCGGGAGATCCTGGGCAATATCCAGCCGGATTTTCTGGGAGGACTTACCAATACTTTTACTTTTAAAGGGCTGGTATTGAGCGCCCTGCTCGACTTCAGGACGGGCGGACAGATATTTTCCTATACCAAGTACAATGAAATGGCAAACGGCACGGGCAAATTTACCGAAGACCGGGGAGATGGGGTATCCATGATAGTCGACGGTGTCATATTGAACAGCGACGGTACCTACAGCGAAAATACGGTGCCGATCTCGCCGCAGAACTACTACGCACCAAGAGCCTGGTCTAATATGGGAGAAGAATTTATAGTGGATGCCGATTACGTGGCGCTTCGTGAGGTTTCACTTGGATACCAGCTCCCGGGAGGTCTCTTATCAAAGACCCCGTTTAAAAGTGCAAAACTATCGCTGGTAGCCCGTAATCTGGCTTACCTATACCGTGACCCTGAATTCAAAATGATGGGGATAAGCCCGGAATCGGCTTTTAACAGTACAGCGGCAGCACAAGGTCTTGAAACCCATACGCTGCCCACTACCAAAAGTCTTGGCTTTAATCTTTCACTTTCCTTTTAATATGGTCAGTCGTAAACTAACGAAAATCATGATTTTCCGTAGAAAATATTTACTTTCATTTCTGCTTTCGTCCTGGCTGGTGTCCTGTACCGGTGATTTTGACGAAATCAATACCAACCCGTCCCTGGTTACATCCGATCGTGTTGATGTAAACAATATACTGGCCAACGTACAAAAAAATGCTGTGTTTGAGTCTTATGAGTCCGGCTACATGAGCGAATTCAGCGGCTATTATGCAAACCAGGCAACTATTGCCCTGAGCAACCGGGACTGGGCTAATCCTTTCAATTCGGACTACAGGAATTTTATCATAAATATTTCGGAGATCATCCGGCTGACTGCTGATGATCCCGTATTGGTCAATAAAAACGCGATTGCCCGTATATGGAAAGTCTGGCTGTTCCATCAACTGACCGATCTATATGGCGATGTTCCTTATTCCGAAGCCGCATTGGGAGTAAATGAGGCCGTCAACTATCCAAAGTACGATACCCAGGAAACGATATACAGGGATATGCTGAATGAGCTTAAAGAAGCGGAACAGCAACTGAGTGATGCGGGCGGATTACTCTCTTTCGGGACAGCGGATCTGATTTATAACGGAAATGTGGAAAACTGGCGACGCTTCGCCAATTCCCTTCGGCTGAGGCTGGCAATCCGTGTGAGATTTGCCGATGCAGGTTTGAGCACAGAACATATCAGGGAAGTCATATCCAAACCCCTGATTACAGACAACAGCCAGAATGCCCAGCTCGAAACAGAAGGTGCGGAAGCCGCCAATGTCAACAACCGAAATCCGATCTACAACCGTTATGTGAGCAATACGATTCCTATGTATACAACCACGACCGTCGTAGAAAACCTTTTAAAGCGAAACGATCCCCGTCTGCCCATCTATGTATTACCGGCCCCGGAACCTGAGAACGGTGATTTGTGGAGAGGAAGGCCGTTTGCGCTTGCGCTTGACCTGGAAGAAGAGCCCTGGCGGAATAGTTTAATGTACAGGGAGGAACTGGTCGCTCGATTGGGAACTCTTTTCTATCAGGCTCAATATAAAATAAAGCTCCTTACCGCAAGCGAAGTGAGTTTTTTACGGGCCGAAGCAGCACTTGCAGGGATTTCCAGTGAACAGCCGGTCGATTTGTTAAAAAGTGGTATCAGCCTTGCTATGCAAATGTACAATATCGATGCAGGGGCTATCCAGGAATATACTGATCAGCAGGCAGAGCTTTTTTCTGCGTATTCGGCAGAAAAAAAATTCGAAGAAATCATCGTTCAGAAATGGCTTGCCAATTACTTTCAATCCAAGGAGTCCTGGGCTGAATACCGCCGGACGGGCTATCCATTGATCTGGGTAGGCAAGCAACAGGGGGATACGGACGGAAAGGTGCCCAGAAGGCTTACTTATCCAACCGAGGAGTACCTTAGAAACGAAAAAAGTGTAAATGAGGCTGTTGCGAAGTTAGGCAGTCGCGGAGACCATTTTATGAGCCGCGTGTGGTGGGATGCCAGAGAAGGGCTTCCATTTGACCATCCCAGACAGGGAATGTTCCCTCCTGTAGCCCCGTAACCGGGTAATCCAGTACGGATACAGGCGGGATGAGATTTTTATCCGGCAAGGATTTCATCCCGCCTGGATCCTAAAAAAACCTTGTATATATGTTCAGGAATCAAATCACAAGCTGTTGCCTTTTAATTATTGCTGCGTGTTTTCTGACAAACTGTAGCCGGCCAGTCCTATCTGATTCATCGAATGGCAAAGCCGGATCAGACAGCCTGACTGCGAATAGGACCGCGCTTCTTTTTGGAGGATTGAGCGTTGATACTCCCCCGGAAAAACTATATGCTACTTTTAATCAGTTTTGCCGGTATTACTTCGGGAGCCATAGAGATACACTTTACCATACCTATGCATCGCAGCCAGACAGTACCGGAGAAAATACCTGGGTATATAGTTCAGAGCGATCGGCTACTATTGCATGGGAAACCAGGCTCCCTTCCCTAACCTACATCGAATACGGCCCGACGACCCGCTATGGATTTAAGACTTCCCTTCCGGAACGGAATTTCTATCTGCATATCCACTATCTGCAAGACCTGAAACCTTCTTCAGAATATCACTACAGATGCGTCTCCATTGATGAGAACGGCAGGGAAAGCAGGACACAGGATTTTACCTTCAAGACGCGTCCGGCTGATCCCAATACAATCTATCTATCGTCAAAAATGGGAGCTCCACCCTATATACTGGACAAGGCAAACACTACTTACGTGCTGACCGAAGACATAGTAGCCGGTAAAACCGCCTTCGATATCCGGGCCGGAGGCATCATACTTGATCTGGGAGGTAGAACGGTCGTTCATGCCACAGATGTGATCGACAGCCTTGATTATGCAGTGCTCAGCCGTTCGGGCATTGGTATACGGAGAAGAGGGTCTGAGCCGCTTTCAGGCCTTAAAATATACAATGGGGTTATCAAACAGGGAAATGCACTCAATAACCTTGACTACCTGGCCGGAGAGGATATGCTCAGACCTGACAAGGAACGCAGGGAAAGGCTTTCCAAAAATGCAAACCGGGGATTTAGCAACATAGAGATCAGCGGCTTTGAGGATGTGGAAATTGCCGGGGTGACCAGTGAATACCACTTTCCCCAGACATGGGGAATGCGGTTTGACAGCGCGCACGGCAGCTATGATATCCATCATAATATTTTTTTGGATAAAGGCACACAAATGTTTGACAGGCATGGCGCAGGAGGAGCCCGGTCGCTGGGTTTTCAACCTCTTCGGAATGTAGAGAACTCTGAAAACCAGTTCCGTGTACATCATAACCTGGTTAAAAGGACCAGGCAAAATGCGATCAATGTAGCGGGCCGGATATATAACAACGAAATATATGTCGACAGTTGGGTGGTTAATTCATTTGCGATCCAACCGGCCTCAAAAGGCGGGCGCGTGTTGAATAACAAAATGTTCCTGACGGGGTACTATGCATGCGGCGTGCTCTGGGCGGATGAGGACCTTTTGGTCGGGAATAACCTTATCCATATGGAAGGTGTGAAGACGATGATCGAGCGGCCCATGAAAGGAAAAAGGCTTATTGAAACCTGGGGTGAGCAGGATGTTCTGGCCGGGATGCGGATCACCAATTATGGTAAAGGTGGGCAACCTCGTCGGAATCTGAAGTATCAACACAACATTATTCTCGGGAATGCCCGACATGGCAGTGAAATAAGGGGAACCGAATTTTTTTCCGATTACTCCATCAAAAACCTTATTTTCGAAGACAATATTGTGAAGATCATAGCGGAAGATACAACGACCAGAGCAAGTTGTATCAATACGCAGGGAGCCTTTAATGACCGATCGGCGCATCAACCCATATTTTAC
This sequence comes from uncultured Cytophagales bacterium, assembly GCA_964559125.1. Lineage (GTDB taxonomy): Bacteria > Bacteroidota > Bacteroidia > Cytophagales > Spirosomataceae > Ravibacter. Next base: position 7,247 of record CAZLGW010000040.1, on the reverse strand, counting down.
AACCGTAATCTGCTTATTTCCAATACCTGCAACATCCGCTTCGGCGATTTTTACGGGCAGGGTAGCAATCACCGGTTCAGGGAATGTACGATCGTCCGTCAGGGTAAAAATCCGGACTACCATACCTTTGTTTTTGATGGGAGGAATTCGGTTTTTAATCATAAGCTTCTCGATTGCAAGTTTACTGGTGGAGCTGCATATAACGATGTTTACTGGTGTAACACACAGTCGCTGAGTAATTACGGCATAGACTGGACTTTGACATTGAAGACCGTTCCGGAAGCAGATGTCTTCATTAATGACAGCAACGGAAGAAGTGTATTTACCGGCAAATCCGGGTTGGATGGTCAGATTCAGGTAGTACTGACCCAGCGTATTATCCGTCCGGTTGAATGGAAACCGGATGGTAGGGAGGAAACGGTTGAAAAAAAATACGATTATCAGGAAGAAAAACTGTCACCCTATACCGTCGTAGTACACAAAGCCGGAGACCGGAGATCAAAGACAATTGAATTGGTCGAAAAAAGTACCCTGGAAATGTATTAATTATAATTTGAAGATTTTATGTCTTGTACCAGTCTATATAACATAAGAAAACCAGGATGAAGTCAGACAGAAGAAAAATGTTAAAGATCACAGGAGGTTTGGCTTTGGGAAGTCCGCTATTCACTTCCTGCCTTTTTAAGCCGGCAGCGGGTACAAAATCTTCTGATGCCAGCCTGCAGGAAGATCCCCTGTGGCACCAGGTAAAATACGGCGATTGGGGCGGATCTCCGGGAAGACCCCAACCGGGGCCTATGGACGATATCCTGTTGAAAGACCATGCACCGAAATCGTCGGTCATAGTAGAAAGGACTTTCGTCGAAAAAGCCCGGTATGGAGTTATTGACGTACATGTACATGATTACCCGGGAGGGTCTGCAGAAAAAGTAAGAAGGTGGGTAGACACAATGGATGAAGTAGGAGTTGACCTGTCTGTTGTCCTGACCGGTAAAACGGGGGCGGAATTTGATCACCTGGCTGAAATTTATCTAAAACCTTACCCCAACAGGTTTCAGCTATACTGCGGTGTTCTGAACGATACCTACAAGCCGGGATATCCGGAAAGGGCTGCAGAAGAATTGGCAAGATGTTATGAAAAAGGGGCCAGTGGGGTTGGTGAAATAACTGACAAAGGGTTTGGGCTGGGCTATAGCGGGATGATCGGAGAAAGGCTGCACCTGGATGACGGGAGGCTGGATCTTTTTTGGGAAAAGGCGGGAGCTTTAAAAATCCCGGTGAATGTCCATGTGGCAGATCATCCGTCTGCCTGGATGCCGGTGGATGTATACCAGGAACGAACACCCGTGTTCCAGCGTTTCAACGTTTACGAAAAAGACGGACTTTCTTTTGATGAGTTGCAAGCCAGTCTTAACCGCGTATTGGAGAGACATCCCGGCACAACATTTATTGCATGCCACCTTAAAAACCTCGGGCATGATCTCGGCAGGCTTAGCAGCGAGATGGAAAAGTATAACAATCTGTATCTGGACATCTCAGCCCGGGATTATGAAATCGGAAGAACTCCCCGCGCAGCTGCCAGTTTCCTTACAAGGTATGAAAAGCGCATTTTATTCGGGACAGATCTGGGAATGGAGAAAAATATGTATCAGTCATGGTGGCGTTTACTGGAAAGCAATGACGAATATATAACCGGTAGGGTTTGGTGGCCTTATTATGGATTAGGGCTACCCGAGTCGGTTTTAAAGTCCGTTTACAGGGAGAATGCCCGGGACATTCTGAATTGGCATAAATCGTAGAGGAGAATATTGTAAACTAAGTTGTTGCAACCTTTAAAAAATCGGATAATCTTCATTTAGGATGGTTATAAGAGTTTTATTCGTCATTGGCCTGGTATTATTGGCTTTAAACATTACAGGGCTGTTTAAATCTTTAAGAAATCCGGATCTGTATCATGAGGAGCAGACAAGGAGGGTCAATGATATCGCAATCGGGTATCCACAGGTTTTGCAGGAGCTGGAAAGGAAAGATGGGGAATCTGAAAAGGAGTTTTCCATACGGATCAACAAAGTTGTTAATGATGGGCTCATGCATTATTGGGAAGATGATGCCGTAAAAAAATACTATCTTACAGTACCCGTTTGGGAAAACTACCTGTTAAACCTGGCCGCGCAGATCAAACCAAAAAAATACCGGAAATACGAGTTCAGCGATTACCGGAAAAATCTAAAACGAGGAACGGGGCTTTGTTCTACGCATTGCACCGTGGTGAAGGGAGTACTCAATGAAAATGACATTGAAGCCGAATTGCTCGATCTGGGAGGGCATGTGGTGATAACCGCCAAAGTTAAGGATAATAAGAATTTTATCCTGGATCCTGACTATGGCATTTATGTTCCTTTTTCAAGGGAAGAAATCGAAGCAGACCAGGAAATTGTCCGGCCGTTTTATGCCAATGTAGGGGCTCAGTATAAACCGGGGAGGCAGGATCGCTATACTACAGATGTTATTGTAGATCTGTATGGCAGTCACAGAAACCACATCTATAGTGTCTATAACTGGTTTGAAGGCTTTTCTTATATAGCAATCTGGATTATACCGATGCTTTTGATGCTTCCGTTTGTCTGGGTATTGTATAGTAAAGAAAAATAAGGTATGCAGCTGAAATGGTCGTTTTTTCTTTTTTTGTATGCCGGCATATTGCTGCTGCAGAGCTGTAACAGACCCATTACAGTACATCGATCGGACGAAGGCATAGAGGTCCGGGAAAACGGGAAGAAAGTGTTGTTTTATCAAACGCTCCCTAAATCGGTGAACGGGCGGTATGAACGGGCCGGCTATGTACACCCCTTGTACGATTTGAATGGAAATGTGTTGACAGAAGATGGGCCTGACGATCATCCCTTTCACCGGGGCATATTCTGGGCCTGGCATCAGATCGTGGCAGGCAATAAAAATATTGCCGATGGCTGGATATCGGAAAATATTGCGTTTGTGCCGTCAGAGGTAACTACCAGGCAAAGCGGTAAAGAAGCCGTAATACAGGCCGCCTTATTATGGAAGCACCTGAGCGGTTCGGATACGCTTGCAGACCTGATCCGTGAAACAACTACGATCACCATATACCCATCGGAAGCGCATTACCGTGCGCTGGATTTTGACATTCGTTTAAGCCCCCTGATCGACAGCATTGGCCTGGGCGGTTCGGACGATGTCAAGGGGTACGGAGGATTTTGCCTGCGCCTGAAGTTACCCTCCGACCTGGCTTTCCATTCACAGGGCGCTGCGGTAATCGCAAAGGAGACGGCCGTTACGGCCGGGCCCTGGATGGATTTCACCGGCTCTTTTAACAGCGGTACATCATCGTCAGCGGGAATAACCGCTTTTTGCTACACACCCTATCCGGGGCCGCAGCAATGGTGGATACTAAGAAAGAAAACAAGCATGCAGAATGTGGCATTTCCCGGTCGGGTTCCAAAGTTATTGCCTCCCGAAGGATGGACCTTGAAGTACCGGTTGATCGTTCATGATGAGACAATAGGGCAACAAGAGTTGGAAAAGCTGTACCGGTTATACGCCGACGGGCAGATCCGGGATTGAAGGCCAGCCGGGCTATATGATGAATAATTTTCATAGATTTCCGGATAGGACAGGTATTCTGCTAGGCTATTATCACTTCCACGCCTGCATTTTCCAGCTTCTTTCGCTCCTCAGATGGAATACCATCGTCCGTTACCACGACATCAATCTCCGAGACAGAGGCAATGAAGGCCAGGCTCCGCTTATTAAACTTACTCGAATCTGTCACAACGATCACCTTTTTTGAAATACCTATCATAACGCGGTTCAGATGGGCCTCCTCCACATTGGGGGTAGACAATCCGAAGTCGGCGCTGATTCCGTCTACGGCCAGAAAAAGCTTATCGCAGAAATAATTCTTAAAACTGTCTTCAGCCCCACCCCCAACAAGGGATAGGGAGTTTTTTCTCAGAACCCCTCCAGGGACAATCACGGTCACGTTTTCGTTTTCCGTAAGCTGGTTCACTACATTGAGCGCATTGGTAATTACTGTTAGCCCCGAAACCTCCATATTTTTAGTGATTTCGAGCGTAGTGGTCCCGGAGTCGAGAATAATGGTATCTCCTTCTTCAATCAATTTTGCAGCCGCTTTTCCGATCCGGGCTTTCTCTTCATAGTGGTGCCTATTCTTATCAGAAAGCGTAAAATCTATCCCCACCCTGTCAATTTTGAAGGCGCCGCCTCTTGCCCGGATGAGCATATTCTTCTGCTCAAGCCTCGCCAGGTCATTGCGTATGGTCACTTCTGTAACACCTAACGCCTGGCTCAGTGAAACTACATCTACTTTACCTTCCTGCTCCAGCTTCTCAAGAATAATGACTCTTCTGTCAACAGTATTTTTCTTTTCTTTAATAATCTCGCTCATTCGAAGCATTTTTAAAGTTTTGAAAGATAGATACATTTTGCGAAAATCAAAAAAGCTACTACTACGAACGGCCTCTGATTTCAGCAACAACCCCATAATTTCAGCGACAACCCAAGCCATCCCCGATAGATTAAGGCTGGCTATCGGCCATTTCGTCGTTTCCACCACCACCGCATCCGAAGAGTCAGCCTCTATCCTTCCACTCTCACTACCCGATAAGTACCTACGGTGTAAAGAAACAAAAAGTTATTTCACCAAACAATAAAAAAAGGGAAATAAAAATATATTTCGTTCAATAAAAAGGAAATAAAAATATATACATTTGTAATCCTATCCGACAGGCGCAGCAAATACTTGATTCAAAAGCTAGATATATGCAAAAACTTTCTGGAACACCACTGAAACAAAACCATAGCCGGCACAAATTGGGAATGAGCATTCAAGATCTGAGAAATGCCGGCGCATTACATACCGCAGAAGAAATATCTCAACAACCTGCGGTTTGGAAACGTACATGGAAGCTATTACTCGAACGAAAGCCCGAGATCGACCGGTTTCTCCAAATGGCATACGCTCACTCTTCCCTGAATATCGTATTGACCGGCGCAGGCACTTCTGCCTATATCGGCAACATTCTTCGTCCTTCTTTTCAAAGATTTACACATAAAAATACATGGGCCGTCGCCACAACAGACCTGGTTACCCATCCTCATGAATATTTCCACGAACAGGATATCACCTTACTCATATCATTTGCCAGGTCAGGGAACAGTCCTGAGAGCCTGGCTGCTATCCGCCTGGCTGAATCGCTTAATCAATATACCTACCACCTGATTGTCACATGCAACGCCTATGGTGATCTGGCCAATACGGGAAACAGTGACAATACATTATGTGTGCTGCTTCCGCCTGAAACCAACGACAAAGGATTGGCTATGACCAGCAGTTTTACCGCTATGCTGCTTGCAGGCCTGCTTATTGCGCGGATAACTCAGATAGAAGAGTATGAAAGCCAGGTAGCCCGACTCTGCAATTATGGGAATGTCCTCCTTTCAAATCTGGTCGATCAGCTAAAGGAAGTAGCAAAATTAGATTTTAAAAGGGCCGTTTTCCTCGGCTCAGGACCATTGCAGGGAGCGGCCAGAGAATCCCAGTTGAAACTCCAGGAGTTAACTTCCGGGAAAGTCATCTGCAAATACGATTCATTTTTAGGCCTGAGGCATGGCCCTAAAGTAGTCATTGACAGCACGACGCTGATCGTTTTCCTATTCTCCAACAGCGCTTACACACATCGCTATGAAGCAGATTTGGTAGATTCTATCCATCACACCGAAAGGGGGCTTTTACGTATCGGTATTGCCGAATCAATAGACGATGAGATGAACCTGGATTTGAAAATCGAACTATCCAATGGCGATACAGGATTGGAAGAGGAGTTCCTCGCGGTTTGCAGCGTACTTCCGGCTCAAATCATAGCCTTTTTCAAAGCGATCCAGCTGAAATTGCAGCCCGACTCTCCTTCAGTCAATGGGATCATTTCCCGCGTAGTTCAGGGCGTTACTATTTACCCTTATCCCGCTAACAATTATAATCTCAATCCCTAAATCAGATTGCCGGCAGCAATTCCTATAAGATCCCCGTAAGCAAAAAAAAATGAAGCTTAAAGATAAACTACGAAATTTACAGGTAAGCAAATCGTGTCTGCTGGCTACCAATTTTTATAATTATGAAACTTTGGAAGGCATCCTGATCGCAGCGTCTGAATCGGGTCAGCCTGTAATCCTCCAGCTCACCAAAAGCTCTATTGACTATATGGGGCTCGCGGTGGCAGTCAGCATGGCAAGAGCCGCTTTGAAAAGTCACCAGGTAGAGGGATGGTTACATCTTGATCATTCCGACTCTTATGAACTAGTTGAAGAATGTCTTGACGCGGGCTTTGACTCAGTAATGATCGACGCAAGCGAAAGGCCCTTTCGTGAAAATATTGCTGTTACGGAGAGGGTAGTCACACTAGCTGAAAAATATAAGGCAAATGTAGAAGCCGAACTAGGTTATGTGGCCAAATTGGGGCAATCAAAAGAAAAAGTGGGATTTACCGATCCGGAAGAAGCCAGACTGTTTGTAGAAGAAACAGGTGTGCATGCCCTGGCAGTCGCAATAGGCTCCGCGCATGGATTTTATACAGGTATCCCGAAGCTCGATCTGGATCTTCTGGAAATGATTCGGGAAGCAGTCTGCATACCGCTGGTACTTCATGGCGGATCGGGGATACCCGGTGAAATGCTTCAGGACTCTATTCGCCGGGGAATTTGCAAAATCAACCTGGCCACAGAAATTAAGAATATTTTTATGCAAACGTTGCAATACAGCCTTAACGACAACTGTGAAATAGATTTACGGAAAGTTTTTCCACCTGCTACACAGGCTGTCGCCTCTTTGGTAACGGAAAAATTTAAAATAATTGCCGGAAGAGACGGATAATTTATTTGATATTGTATCAAACCCTTGACCCGTTATGTAAATTGTTGACCAAGGTTTTAAATCGCTGTTATATACAACAACACCTTATTCCGTTTTTGGCTTTTTGGGATGAGATTAAGCAGCTGTAAATCAATGATATAATAACTTATCGACTTTTTAAGAAGAAATACCCAAAACTCGCGTTGCTATTTTTCAGCAATTTGTTTAACAATATAAATTACTGATAATTTGAACCTGTCTTATGCAAACTCCGGAATAAGCCTGGGATGTAGTCGGTAAGTAGCAATGTACCAATATTGGCAATTAGGAATGTACCAAAAAT
>CAZLGW010000039.1:0-55307 GCA_964559125.1 uncultured Cytophagales bacterium | reverse complement strand
CCCCGCTCTTTTTTTATGATTTGTTGCTTCTTACTTAATGATGAAGGTCCTGGTAACCGTCTCACCGTTGTCGTAGGTAACCTGCAGGACGTATTGCCCTGAAACCAGGCTGCGGATGTCGACCGTACGGCCGCCCGACAGCGAAGCCGATAGCTGCTGGATACCAGTGATGTTGTATACCTTCACCGACCTCGCACCGGCCGACAGGCCATCGAGAGTCAGCTCACCGCCTGTAACCGGGTTGGGGTATAGCGTCACTCCGCCTGCTTTGCTGGTCTTCAGACTCACAATGGCGCTCAGCGAGCTGCTGCCGTCGATATCCACACTGCGGACACGGTAGTAGTGCACGCCGCTGCCGTTGAACTGGTGCGAATAGCTGTACGAAGTACGGAGGCGGTTAGTGGCTTCCACGGTACCTATCGCCCTCCAGTTGGAAGCATCTTTGCTGTAGAGCACCTCAAACCGGTCAACATTGAGCTCTTCGGTCGTACTCCAGGATACCACCGCTGCGCCTGCTTCTTCGGCTACGCTCACGCGCTCCCATTTGACAGGAAGCGCTCCCCAGTCAATCACATAATTTGCCGGAGTGGGATCCTGCACTCCTAAAGCATCTACATAAGCATACTTAAACACTGTGCTTGTTATGCCAGCTCCGGGAGTAAGCCTGACCATGAATTTAGACGGATCCGCAAACAGCCTCTCATTGTCGATATCATCCTGGTCTACCGGTTCCGGTTCGTCATCATAATACAATTCAGCGCCATTGGTAGGCAGGGAAGTGATCCTCACACCTTGCGGATCAGTTATAGTCCCTTCATCCCCTGTATAGACACCGTCTTCCAGGTCGGTCCCGCTCATTAACGGAGCGTTATCCAGGCCGCCAATTAGCGGGACATCCAGTACCGACGCTAGTGGCGAAGGCAGCGTATAAGCTTTATCATCAGAATCAGGCGCCTGCTGGATACCAAAGTTGGCATTATCGACATTGCTGTTCACAGTACCGATATCGAGGAAGCCATCTGCTGTATTTTCGGGGATCAGCGACCCATCATGCCCGGCCCCGGCCCCGAAGTTCTCACCGGTAAAGACCCAATCGGCGGGTGGAGCAGGAGTAGGAGCGGGATCGCCGTCATCCACTGCATCGGTATTGGTGATCAGCACCTGGTAGTCGCCGGCTGGTATATCGATGAACCTGAAAGTACCATCCTCTTCCACAGGTACCGTCATCACGATCAGATCGTTTTCTATCAACAGGGCAAAAACAGTTCCACCGGCATCGGTACCGGAGCCGTTTACATGGCCGTCCGTCAGGCCATTTACATCATGGAACACATTCCCGCTGATGGTGTAGAGGGTATTGACGGGTATGCAGGTAGCATCCGGGTTCGGGGTATCGGGGTTGTCCGACATAATGGTACCGGTAGACGACCGTACTGTGGCCCGGTTACAAACGGTGCCCAGCGGTATCGTGACCTTTACCCTGAAAGTAATAACGGCGCAGGCATCGGCGGCAATGATGCCTGAGGTCGAGCCCACGGAGTTGATGGGGCTGGCTGCTGCGAAGGGCATATTTCCACCTGTATCGCCAACAGAGGCGCCATTGAGCGTGGTCGACCCGGCTACATAGGATGTACCTGTGGGGATTGCATCCTCCAGCGTAACGGCGGTGGCAGGCAGCGTCCCCAGGTTGCATACCTCGATCGTATAGGTAATCTCGTCATCTTCTTTGGCGCTTGTCACATTGACCGACTTGTTTGCCCGTAGCTCGGGCATAGGGAGGGCGCCGCTGCCCAGGTCGGTGACATAGATGCCCTTGCCACCTTCGTTTTTGATGTCCCCCCCCTGTTGTGTCGCCACACCTGTCAGTATATTGACCAGGTAAAGCCGGCTGGCACAGTTTCCGTTACTAGCGGTGGCCCACAGCTTCCCGTCTTCCGTAAAAGCGATACCATTAAACTGGGAAGTACCCATTTGCCCGATATAGGACGCCGCAGGGCTCGACGCAGCCAGTTGTGCCGGCGAAATACTGTACAAATGCCCTGTGCCTGACGACGCGGCTATAAAATACATGGTGCCGGTGCCGTCAAAAACAAGGTCGCCTGAACTGAGGTTCCCCCATGAATTCACGGACAATTGAACCGGTTTTGCTGCAGACCAACTGCCGCCATTCCCGGCGGGGGTAAAGGCATAGGCGCTACCGCCGCTGCTTATCGTCCATATTTTACCGTCGGGCGCCACCGTGAGCCTTACAACGTTGGGCGTGTTGGTGTTGTTGGCAACCATCACAGAAGTATTTGTCGTTGCGTCGTAGCGGTACAACCCACCGTAGTCAGCCGAAGTGGATGTTCCATTACGGGGAATATAGTAAACCAGGTGCGGATTGGCAGGATCCACGGCCATGGCGGCCGACCCCGTCAGGGTGTTGGATCCTTCTGTGTGGTGTATGTCATAACGTTCGTCGGTTACTTGTGTCAAGGGATTCAATGTACCAACAGAACCCCTGTCGCGACCGGCTTCGGAGCAGGTACCGCTAGTCCTGTCGTCGGAGCTGTACCAGAGCGTATTGGCCGAAATGGCGCCCTGTTGTACCGTTACGGTGATCGGAGTGTTTGCGCTATACTCGTTACGGTACCACGGATATCGGCCAAAATTGGCCGTAACGGTGTTGGTAGTGGTTTGGGTTACGGTTTGGGTCACTTGCCAGGTAGCCGTTCCCCCTCCAGACAGATAGGCCCCCGTTAAAAAGCTATTCGACATACCGCTGGCAGTGCCAAGGTTACCCACCCTGTTGTCGCTGATGCTACCGAAGTAAAGCCTGTTGTTTGTGTTGTTTTTTACAGTATAAGTGTAAGTGACCTGCCCACCACCCACAGGCAACGGGGATACACTCGCCGATTTGGTCAGCGTAAAAGCATTGCTGTTACTGTTTTTCGAACTACTGGGGCCCTGCGCCCAAAGCGTACCGGAAGAAAACAACACTAATGCTACCAGGAAGAGCAAAAAATCGAAAGTGTGGACTGTGTTACGGTTTTTACCTAACGAATACAGACACACGGGCAGGCTCGGAAAGAGCCTCCCCGTTGAAGGGAAGAAGTGATACATTTTTGTTTTTGTTTAGTTGTTTACCTAAAATAAAATCCAGGTATTGGAAGGGCATCCGGGGGGACAGATCTAATTCCTTCCGCTACATGATTTTATGTTCAAGTGCAAATAATTTTAGTAATAGTTTGAAAACTATATAGCGAATTTAGTATATTTTTCTACTATTCAAACAAAATTTTTCTCGTATAGTAACCGGTAGGCCGGGAACAGGGATCATCCACCCCCCAAAAAAAACCTACCAACCTGTATTCTGATCCAGTGAAGGCGCTTTTGCCAGTTGTGTCTGAGCGAAAGGGTAACGATACATCTTATCAGAAAATGTCCTGTCCTGAACCGTAAAATAGTTATAGGTAAAGGGCTCTGCTTCTCCTGTAATTCTCACGCCGGTTACAGGCTTGTTAAAATATTGCTCGCCTAATTTCCAGCGGCGGACATCAAAAAACCGGTGCTCCTCAAAACAAAGCTCGACACGCCTTCATTCTGGATCCTCAGCCGCATATCTTCCCTGGTAGATGGAACATACCCGTTTCCTTCCTCATCTGTGCTTTGCAGCACGGCCAGCCCGTCTGCATCGGGGGCGAGGCCTCTTCTTCTTACGGCGTTGATGGCGTCGTAAACCTCCTGCGGCGGCACAGCCCCTATTTCATTAAGCGCCTCAGCATAATTCAGTAAAATTTCGGCATACCTGAAAAAGACATAAACCCTTCTTGTAGCAGCGGTGTTGGTCGTGTTGAGGAACTTCCTCATGTAATAACCGGTAGCGGTGGTCCGGTCGACTGCTGCCTGCGGATTGTTATCTTTTCTGCCTACACGCGTATCGATTTTTATACCTCTGAAAGTATGATCATTATAATTGATAAACATTGCAAACCGGTCATCCCGACCCCTGTAAGGATATTCGGGATCGTAGCCTGAACCGGGTTCACGGATATTCTTACCCGTAGCCTTCATTTCAAATGCATCAACGAGTTCCTGGGTCGGATTGGTCCGTCCTCTTCCGTCAGTATAGCTCGGAGGTGCATTATTCACATCCAGAGTAGTGGCCGACAGGGTCTCGGAGGCAAAAATAACTTCCCTGTTAAACGCCTGGGTTCCGTAATTCCAAAGATTGGGTAATTCCGACAGAGAGAGAAGTCCGTGCTTTGCTCCTGCCAGGTCGATCACGGCTTTGGCTGCATCTGCGGCCGCCTGCCATCTGGTGATGTCGTTAGCCGGATTGTTTAACGGGCTCGCAGCATATAATAACGTGCGTGACTTCAGTGCCAAAGCCGCTGCCTTGGTCGCCCGGCCCTTTAAGGCCGATCCGTGATCGGAGGTTGTTTCATAGCTGATAAACGAAGCTGCCCGGTCGCAATCTGCGACAATATGGGCTACTACTTCATCAAAGGTATTCCGGGGCAAGTCAAGGTTATCTTCAAGAGAGAAGGGCCTGTCTGCAATAATAACGCCACCGTACCGCTTCAACAGTTCGAAATGAAACATCGCCCTCAGGAAATGTGCCTCCCCTATCAATGTTTCTTTAGTGAGCGTTGCGTCGTCGATCAAAGCGCTTGTTGCCGCATTTTTCAGGAAAATATTGACGGCACGCAAGGCACGGTATTGCTGGGCATATACATCGTCGTACAGGAGCGTAGGGCTCCAGTTGCCGTTGTTAAGTGCATTGATCGCGGCTCCGGGCAATGCGCTCACCGCTTCGTCGCTCCCTGTCGCAAGCCCCAGCTCCCCGTTCAGATTATACCGGAAGTCGGCATTTCCGCCGGCCAGCAGTCCGCGGTAAGCGTTGTTCAGGAAATTCCTGGCGTGTTCATTGGAGGCAAAGACCTGCTCTTCCGAGATAGTGCCGTCCACTGCATAATCATATTCAAGAAAATCATTTTTACAGGCGGAAGTTCCGGTCAGCAGAACGATGAAGCATGCATGAATTATATATCTGTTCATAACCAACAACGAGTTAAAAGTTAGAATCTGGCGTTTATCCCGAAGGAATAGGTTTTAATATAAGGATAGGTCGACCCTCTGCCCAGAAAAGGAAGCTCCGGGTCTATATCCAGGTCTAATTTTGAGAAGGTCAGAAGGTTAAAGCCGTTAAAATAAAATCTCAGGCTTTGAAAACCGACCTTTCCTGTCAGCGACTGAGGTAGTGTAATCCCCAACTCAACGGTCTTCAGCTTTATATAATCCGAATCGCGGACCCAGAAATCAGAATCTGTCCTGTTATTACCCAGGTTTGCCAGCCCTACCCGTGGATAGATCGCGGTTTCGGCGGTAGCCGGCGTCCATCTTTTCAGGCTCTCACGGTTAAACGCCGACGGCCCGGTATCGATAACCGTCCTGATATTCATTTTTTGCCCGACCGTGCCCTGGAACTGGGCATTCAGATCAAATATTTTGTACGTGAGGATTGCCCCGATGCCGTAGTAGGCGGGTGATCCGAAAGAGTAACGTACCCTGTCGTTCGCATCGATGATATTGTCGTTATTGATGTCTTTATAACGGATATCGCCCGGACGTATCTGGTTGGAAAGCGTAGATTTAGGACCGGCTTCGATCTCGGCCGTATTCTGATAAATGCCGTCGGATATATAATACAATCCTGAACCTGTCTGGAATCCGATAGTGCTCTGGTAATCGGGAACACCTCCCTGTCCACCCTGGTAGATAATCTTCTCGCTGGTTGCCAGGAAATTGGCATTGACTACAAGCTTGAAATCGCGGAAGTTCCTGTTGTAGGCCAGCGAGCCTTCTATACCTTTGCTATCTACAATCCCCTCATTCAGATCGCCGGAGTTCTGCCCGATAATGTCGGGTATGGACGCGCTGGTAAGGATCCCTTCCCGCCTGTTTTTAAAGGCATCGAATGTGGCTGAAACCGCATTCCTGAAAAGGTTGAAATCCAGGCCCAGGTTAACTGTCGTCAGCGTTTCCCAGGTAATGTAGGGGTTACCGATATTCAGCTCATTGGCCGAACCGGTGAGTGCAAAACCCGTTCCGAACTGATAACCGGCTGCGTTGGTTGCCAGGTTCCGGGTATACCTGCTCTGGTACGGAAATCTCCGGAGACTACCTTCTCCAAACCCTATTTCGGTATTCCCGGTCCGGCCGTAGGAGGCCCGCAGTTTTAAAAAGCTGATCACGTTGCTGTTGCGGAGCGGTTTTTCATCAGAGACGATCCATCCGGCAGAAACCGCCGGGAAAAACCCGTACCGTTTTCCCGGGGGAAGGTCGTCATCACCGGAATAGGAGCTCACAAACTTCAACAGATACCGTTGCTTATAGCTGTATTCAACCCGCGAGGAAAGTCCCTGCAGGCGCTGCGAAAAATCGGTACGGCTCCTGAAATCGATCACTTCCGATCTCATTCCCCGCACGCTTACATTCACCTGGTGCTCCTGGAAAGCTTTGTCATAATCCAGCCCGGCCCATATCTCGCTCGACCTGAACGCGTTTTCGTATGCCGCGCTACGGTAGGCAAGCCGTGCCTCAGTCCGGTAAGGTATCGGGTTGCCCTCGCCTGTGGCATCAAAAACGCGGTAATTCTGGGTAAAGCCCGACGTATAGTCACCCTTTGTATCGTAAGAAACCAGGAGATTGGCCGATAAGCCGCTCAAAACCATATCGAGTTTCTGCGTCGCCCTCAGATTGGCAAACCCTACCCTTTTTTTGGCCTTGATCACCCCGTTTGCCGTAATGGCTCCGAGTATATTATTCTGATCTTCGGTGGTCCCTCCGAAACTTCCGTCCCTGTTCAGAATAGGATAAGCGTTGGGCCTTGTATTGTTGATCAGGCCCATCAGAGCGAGCGTTCCTATGGTGGGGTCGATACGGTTTTCAATTCTGCCGGCCAGGTTGACGGCTACCGTCAGGTTTGAATTGACATCAAAATCCACATTGGTTCTGAAATTGAAACGCTTATAGCCGCTATTACTGTCATAATCGGGTCCTTTCGTCTCGTTGAAAAGCCCGCCCTGGTCAAGGTATCCCAGCAGGGCGAAGTATCTCACCTTTTTTTCTCCGCCCTGTGCCGAGGCTACGTATCGCTGAAAAGGCGCGGCAGATTTAATAAACCGGCCCTGGTAGTCATTGTCGGGATGCCGGAACGGGTCCGATCCGTTCCTGTAGGCATTTAATGCCTCCTCGCTATACCGCGGCGTAGCAGAAGGATTATCATTCAACATCGCCTCATTATACAGGGAAGCATACTCGAACGAATTCAGGGCCGGCATCATATGGTCGGGAGTTTGAAAGCCATACTGCGCAGTAAAATTGATTGACGACTTGGTGTTGCTTCCATTCTTTGTCGTCACCAGGATCACACCGTTCGATCCTCTCAGACCGTACCAGGCCAGTGTCGCCGGATCTTTTAATACGGTAAAGCTTTCTACTTCCTCGAAATCCAGGTCCGTCATCTCCCGCTCGATACCGTCAACCAGAACCAGCGCATTTACAAAATTGAAGGAAGTCCTCCCCCTTACGCGGTAAACGCTCATGTCGTTACCAGGCTGAGTACCCGTTTGTATGACGCTGAGCCCGGCCAGCCTGCCCGACAGTACGTTTGTCAGCGAGCTGGTGGAAGGCTGCGGGAGGTCTGAAGTATTAATAGACGAAATCGATTCTGTCAGGTATCTTTTATACCGTACGCCGAATGGTATCTCGATAAGGTCATCGTCACCGGCCAGGGTTTTTGCCGTTTCCAGGCCTATCTCAAGCTGGGTGCTGCCGGCAATGGCATAGGTCTTCGCCAGGAATCCGCTCTTCTTCAATATGAGGACATCCCGGTCTGAGGCTTCAATCGAAAATTTCCCGGATGCATCTGTTACTACGCTTTCATTTGATTCCTGCACAGAGACAATGACGCCTTCAATGCCTTTATGCTCTGCATCCGTTACGGTCCCGGTACGCGTCACCGGAATTTCCTGCGAGAATGAAGGTATACTGACTCCCATTAAAAGGAACATACCCGTCAACCTTATATTTTTATATAGTTCTTTCATTTCATTATTGATTTGTTATTCATGAACTTCCGTCCGGAGTATAGCCGGCTCTGAAAAGCACTATCCGTCCCGGCAGTGCCGGAGAAGTGTTCCGGCCCGTTATTCGGGCCAGCCCGGATTCTGTGCCAGGTTGTTCCCTTTGACTATTTCATTCAGGGGAATCGGGTACAAATGCATGAAGTCTCTGAATATGCGCTGATAACCGCTGGTCATCAGGGTTGGTGTATAGATAAAAGTATCGCCCTCTTTCCTGACATCCATGCGGTATATCGGCTGGGCAATAATTTCAGGTCCTTTTTTCCACCGGAGAATATCAAACCACCTGACGCGCTCGAAAGCAAGTTCGACAGCACGCTCGTTGTGGATCAGTTCCCGCATATTTTCCTTGGTGCGCGCCGCGCCGCGGGCTGCAAATGTCTCGGTAACCGTCGGCATATTCACCGTCGGCCTTTGCCTGATCTGGTTGACAGCCTGTTCGACTTCGGCGACCGGACCCAGCGCTTCATTTAAGGCCTCGGCATAGTTGAGAAGAATTTCAGCATACCGGTAGTAGACAAAATTGAGTATGGCGGTCGAGGTAGCATTTCCCCTCAGCGCTTCCGGCCACAACTTACGGCAATAGTAGCTTGTACTCGTACCTGTACCGGCAATCGCGGTAACGTCCTTTCCGTACACTGTCCCGCTTTCAGTCATTTCATACCATGTCTCCATTTTGGAAGGAGCCTGCCAGGTCTGGTTGTTATGTATCACGTTGAACTCCAGGCGTGGATCCCTGTTTTTATAGGGATCTGCCAGGCTGTAACCCGACCCGGGATCGGTGATACGCAGCCCTTCCTTTGTCTCATAAAGATCCACGTGGTTCTGTGTCGGGTTCAGGGAGCCGCTTTTTTCAAGATAGCCGTTGGTGCTCGGAGATATCAGGTAATCCCTGAAGAAACCTGCATTGTTAGAGACCCGCGGCCCTTTGATATTGGCCATGATATACTCGTGCGAAATCGGGTCTGTCAAGATTCTCGAGTAGTCGGGGTGCAGCCTGTAACGACCCATGTCGATCACCTGCTTAGCCGCATCTGCCGCCCGCTGCCATTTAGCGGTGTTTCCTTCCGGGTTCCACAAAGGACTGGCCGCCAGCAACAAAGCCCTTGAGCGCAAAGCTCTTACGGCTCCCAGGTCGGGCCGGCCGTTGTTATTCGACACATTGCTGCCCGGCACATCTGGCGAATAGCTGGGATTCCAGCCCGTTTCAGGCGTATAGATCAGCAGGGGGCTGCTTCCGGTATTATCCACAAAAGTAGTCGTACTGAATATTGTCTCCGCTTCGTCGATATCTTTCTCGATAAACGCCAGTGTTTCTTCGAAGCCTGACCGGGGAATATCCATATCATCGTTAAGCCCCAGGGCCTTGTCCATCAGGATGGCGCCGCCCCAGCGCCTGGCGAGCTCAAAATAAAAATAGGCCCGGTAATAGAGCTGCTGTGCCCTGATCAGCTCGCCGTTTAAGGTAGGCTCCGTTTGCCAGGGAACGTTAGGATATTCCTCAAGGAACACGTTTACATTCCTGATCCCTTCATAGAATTTCACGTAGGGAGGCCGCTGCCCCGAAATTGATTTATTGGAGCCAAATTCGGTACTGTGCTCCCAGTTGGTCCAGTCACCGCTGTACATAGCCTTATAAGGTTCGTCGAGGAACCCGCATACGGCTTCGTCGGTAAACTCCGCAATCGTCCCCCTGAACGGTTGTCCTACGGAACCCAATCCGAAATAATCAAGGACCATAAAAGTATAGGAGCGGTCCGCAAACTGGGCAGCAAGCCTTGGATTGGCGAATACATCTGCCTTGGTGGTTACAACACCGGTATCGCGTTTCAGGAAATCGTTTTCGCACGATGATATTGCCAGGCCTGATACGCAGAGCAGGAATAATATATATCTGATCTTCATAATGTGCGGATTAGAAAGTAATATTTACATTCAACTGGTAAGTCCTGATGTTGGGATAGGTCACCCCGCGGTTTACGTAGGTACCTACGTTCAGGTCATCCCCGTTCTCCGGGTCGAGACCTACGAAATTCGTCCAGGTGTACAGGTTATACCCGGTAAGCGATACCGTCGCTTCCGACAATCTCAGTTTGGAAACTAACTTCGGCGGCACCGCATACTGCAGGGAAATATTCCTCAGCTTGATGAAGCTGGCGTTCTGCAGGTTGAAGGCATTGATGATCCCGGTATTGTTTCCGGCGAGATCCGTACGTCCGAAAAACCTGTTCTGACCTATATTGGCGGCCCTTACTGCCGGGTACTTCGCATTGGGAGTACTGGGCGTCCACCGGTCGAGTTGGTGCTCATAATACTGGGGGATGATAAAGATGGCGTCCGTCTCCACCAGGTTGAATTCATTACTGACTTTATCGACCGCCTGGAACAGCGCACTCAGTGAAAACCTTTTGAAGGAAATGTTGGGCTCCAGGCTATACTGGTCTATAGGTACGTCCGGGTAGCCGATAGCCGTATAATCCTGCGGGGTGATCAGCCCGTCGCCATTGAGATCCTTGAGCCTGATATCTCCCGGCATAAAAGGAAAACCCTCCATTTTTGCCCATGCATCAATTTCAGCCTGGTTCTGAAAAAACCCCGGTTCAACATCGTATCCGAAAAACTGCCCGATCGAGCTACCCGCCATCCTGAGGTTTCCCTTCTGGTTAATGGGCTCATCCATTATGATCCTCTTATTCTTAATATGGCTGAACTGGAAATTGAGCCCGTATCTGAAAGGACCGCTCCGGTTGCTCAATTTCAGCTCGAGTTCTATACCTCCGTTATAGTTTTTGCCATAGTTGAAGATAGGCATATCTTCTCCGTAGTGCTCAAACGTAGCGCCTCCCCTGGAAAGCAGGATATCCTTTCGCGTTTCGTCAAACAGGTCCGCAACTACCTGGACCCTGTTATTGAAGAAGTTGGCGTCGATCCCGATATTTCGTTTCAGGCCTGTTTCAAAAGTTGCAAAAGGATTACCTATCTGGCTGTGAAAATAACCGTTGGCAGTAACCGGGCTTGTGGGATTGCCCAGCAAAAACGATCCCCCTCCCTGGCTGTATGCATCAAGATACAGGAACCGCGAAGGTATAGTCCTGTAGCCTACCAGGCTGATATTACCGGTGGCATAGCCTACTGTACCGATACTCCCGCGGATTTTAAGATAATTCAGGCCTATACTCTTATTGATCCCTTCCATGAAACCTTCGCTGCTGAGCGTATAACCTAGTCCTACCGTGGGGAAGAGGCCGTACCGGTACCCTTTATCGAAGTTTTCAGATCCCTGGTAGGAGCCGTTGAATTCGGTAAAATACTTGTCTTTGAAATTATAGGTCGTCCTGAAAACCATCCCCTGGAATGCGCGGGGCGCTTCAGTACCGGTCAGGTATTTAATCTCACGGGTAGCGACCAGGGCGCCCGATACATGGTGATTGCCGAAGCTCCTTTTATAATTGGCCTGTATCTGGATATTGGTTTTGAGCAACCCGCCGCCTACGCCTGTATTGCTGTTGAGGGGGTCCTCGATCCTGATAGTAGCCGGGTTTGCATAGGCCGGTATAATTTCCCTGGTTTCCCTGTTTACGGTATAGTTAGCTCCTGCCCCTGATTGATTCCTGTAGAACTCCGAGCTCTGGTCATATGAAAAAGTCCCCATTATATCCAGCCCGGGGGTGATGAAATCGAGCTGCTGCCTGAGAATAAAAGCACTCTCGAGTATATTCTTTTCCCCTGCAGTATAACCTCCTCTTTTCAGGTTGATATAGGGGTTTTCCTGGTAGGCCAGGGCGCCTCCGAATCCTACGCCGATGATCTGGTTGTAGGTATCATCCTTCGCGATTTCCTCGGGTGTCCGCCTCTTGGCGGCTTCACGATCAAAGGGCATCGACCACGACGGAGCAAGATACATCCACTTGAACGCGGCTTCCGCACCCGTACGGAAGTTGGCTACGGCCGCCGTCTGGTTGTATTTGATCGCACGGTTGGTATATTCATTCTCTATCCTTCCCCCAAGGTTCAGGCTTAGCGTAGTAGTAGGCGTCAGTTTGTAATCCAGGTTCGACCGGAAGTTTGTCCTTTTGGCATAAGGCGATGTCCTGTATCCCAATGGCGTATCAAATTTTTTGAATATGCCATCTTCGTACATATATTATCCCAGCGATACGAAATAGCTTATCTTCTTGCTGCCTCCGCGGAGACTGATATTGTGCTGGGTTCTCATCCAGACTTTCTGCGTTAACTCTTCAAACCAGTCGACATCCGGGTAAAGCAGCGGATCTCCTTTGCCCGTCCGGAAGGTTTCGATATCCTGCGGAGTAAAGAACTTTTGATAGCTGTTCCGGTCCAGGATGCCTGCATTAAGCATATTTTCCTCTGCCTCGTTGTGGATCATAGCCGCTTCGTAAGCACGCAGGGGTTTGGGTCGCTGACCGACCGTATTGAACCCGACCTGACCGCTATAGGTCACTTTTGTCGGTCCCTCGGAGCCCCTTTTGGTAGTCACGACTATTACGCCGTTGGCCCCCTTCATACCAAACAAAGCTGTAGATGCTGCATCCTTTAAGGTACTGATCGACTCTATATCGTTCGGATCGATATCTCCGAAAGTTTCCCTTTCAACACCATCTACAATGATGAGCGCCGCAGAATTGTTGGATGCGCGACCCCTGATAAAAATCTGGGCTTCGCTTGCTCCCGGGCGTCCCTGCCTCTGCCTGGTCATTACGCCTGCCATGCGTCCTGTCAAGGCATTAGTCAGGTCTCCCACCGGCGCTTTGACGATATCTACCGCCGAAACCGTACTTACAGCTGCTACCGAAGCCAGTTTCGTCTGAGTACCAAACCCGACTACCACCACTTCGTTCAGATCCGTGTATTGTTCGTCCAGTACAACATCAATATGGGTATCGTTGCCCACTTCGCGCTCCAGGGTGGAGAAACCGACATAGGAAAAAACCAGCCTGGCCGGTCCCGAAGGTACCTGGATCGAGTACATGCCGTTCAGATCTGTTATCTGTGCATTTGAAGTACCCTGCAACCTGACCGTGACACCCGGTAAGGCCTCTCCTTTGTTGTCTGTCACCATTCCACCCACTTTCCTGTCTTTGCTGGCAGGAAAGTCAGGCGCAGGGTGCGGGATCTCATTCTTCAGCATGATCTGCCCGCCGATAATCCGGTAAGAAATGTTCAGCGGCAACAGCATGGCCAGAACCTCCGACAACTTACGGTTCACTGCAGAGATACTTACTTTACGGTCAGCACCTATGACATTGGGGCTGTAAACAAATTTGACTTTTGCTTCGCGCTCGATGCGAATGATGGCTTCCCTGATCTTCATATCTTCCACGATCAGGGTGACGCGCCGGTCCAGTAATTCCTGGCTAATGCCTGTGTGTGCGCAACATAAGGAAATGCCTATGCAGACCAGCAACATTTGTAAAAACGTGATCTTCATAACATACCTGGCAAGAGGATGAATGCGTATCCTTTTTTTCATTAAGTTTGTACGTTTTGTTAGGGAGTGAAAAAAACTGACAAAACTCCTCCGGCTCATTATCTTATAATGAGAGCTTTTCAAGCAAACAGAGGCAATCCCGGAGCCGGAAGTGGTCGCAACACCTCCGGCTCTTTTTTGTTCTTTGTGCTTACTTCATACGTATAAAATTATTATTAAAGTATTGATTGTTAATGTGTTAAGATGTTAGATAGTCAATTGACAGGTTCTTTATTTTATGTTAGTATGAGAGCCGGCATCGGGGCATCCTTCACCGCTTACCAGCACGCGGGTGCCGCGGATCTCGTAGGTAGCGTTCCCGGCTGAGCATAGCAAATCCAGTTTGTTGAAAAGCGGTTGCCGGGTAATATCTCCCCGGAAAAGGCACCCCTTCAGGGCGTCGTTCTCGAGTATGATCTCGATGCCGTAAGCGTTCTCAAGCTTTTCGATAACTTCAGCGATAGGAGTATCTTCAAATACAAACGATTCGTCTGCCGGTATTTCATTTTCGTCGGGAATCAGCGGTACCGGCTCCTCTACCAATCCTAATTCGAAAAGATCGCTTTTCCCGGAAAACTTTACTTTTTGGTTGGCAGTGAGGATTACTCCTCCCTTTACAGGGCCAGTCGGAACAAAATCTGCTTCAGATCGTTTCGAAACCGTGACTTTCCCCGTCACTACCGACACTTCGATCGCCCTTGCAGGATTGCTCCCGTCTATCCAGAAGCTGGTTCCCAACACCCGGGTAACGATCTCGCCCGAGTACACGAAAAAGGGTCTGGCAGGATTATTCACTACTTTAAAAAAAGCCTTGCCGGTCAGTAGTATTTCCCGCTTGTCGCTTTTGAAGCTCGACGGGTATTCTATGCTGCTGTAAGGAGACAGCTGAACTTCCGATCCGTCGGGCAGGATCACCGTCTTGCCACCGATGCTGGTGCTTACTTTTTCCATCGGGGAATCGGGCGTGCTAAGATGTTGATCTATCTTAGTTTCTAAGCCCATAGTCGCTGCCGGGCCGGGAAGAGTACGGTAAACCACCCATCCTGCTACTGCCATGACGAGGATGGCTGCCGCAGCCCATTTCCAGCCTGTGGTAAACCTGGAAGGTCTGATCTTTGCAAGGTCCTTTCTTTCCTGTATAGCCTTCCACAGCTTCTCTTCCAGCTGTTTATTGTCCTCCTTGCTTCGTTCAGCTATATTTTCGTCAAGCATGGAAAACCACTGTTCTACCAGGCGCTTTTCCCGTTCGGTACATTCACCACTGCGGTAGCGGCTCAACAACGTATGAAAATTATGCTTGCTCATTCTGGAAGTCTGGTCCTTTTAATTAAGGACTCCAAAACGCTCCCGTTCCGCAACTCGTCTTTACAAATCTTTGAAAGATTACACAAAAAATTATTATTATGGACATTTTTCCTTAAATAATAATACTTGCCAGGAACAGGGGCAAAAAAGTGGAAACGCTGCGGAGAAAAACTCTCAGCTGACGGAGCCCCTGCGTGATATGATATTCTACCGTCCGCCTGGGAAGATGCAGCATTTCGGATATTTCGCCGACAGATCTTCCTTCCAGGCGGTTCAGCATGAAAATTTCCCGGGTTTTATCGGGCAATCTCCCGACAGCCTGCTTGAGCTCGTTTTCCAGCTCATCCAGGAAAAGAGGATAGTCCGGCGCGGAAATATCATCCACGACTTCCAGGTCGGAAAAGAGTCGCTGCTTATAATGATCGATAATACGGTTCCGGACAGCTACGAACAAATAGCCGGAAAGGCTGGTGATACGCAGGTTTCTCCGCTTTTCCCACAGGTTTACAAACAAATCCTGTACGATCTCTTCAGCCACATCCGGATCATGTACTTTGGCAAGGGCAAAGTCATAAAGTCGCAGCCAGTACTCCCTGTAAATCGCCTCAAACGTTTTCTCATTTACATTCCCGGGAATTAACGACAATTCAGCACTATTGAAAAACTCAGAATGCAACTCATCAAAGGTTGAAGGTTTAGAAATAAGTTTGTATTGAAAATCTAATTACAATTATTAAATTATTTTCCACTTTAGCTACTTTTCCTCATTTTTTATTTCTGAAGATAGATCGGATCATTATCCGCTTTTACTTTCTTTGAAATAAGTTTGTATCAACATCGAACGATCCCTATGAATACCCGTCAGTCTTATCTACTCTTTTTTGTCATACTCATCCTGCCTTTTTACCTCTCTGCCCAGTCAACCCGGCAGATCCCTGAGATAGAAAAGCAGATCATAGCCAAAGGCCTTGTCGATGTGCAGCAGGTCGATCCGACCATACAGGTCGAGCTGAAATATGCGACGACCGACAACTTCATGAAGAAAAAGGTATATGAAGAGCTCAGCCGGGCCTACCTTCAGAAGGAAACCGCTCAGAAACTAGCCAAAGCGCATGTATACCTTAAAGAAGTAAAACCGGGCTACAGGTTCCTGGTCTACGATGCAGCCCGGCCCAATTCGGTGCAGTACCATTTGTGGAATACCCTCGACGAAATGGGCATTCCCAAAAAAGACAAGCCCAAATATGTCGCCGACCCCACGATCGGTTCCAACCACAATTTCGGATGTGCGGTAGACCTCACGATAACAGACGAAAAAGGCATTCCTCTCGATATGGGTACGCCCTTTGATTTCTTCGGTCCCCTGGCCTATCCCCGTATGGAGCAGGAAATGCTGAAAGCCGGTAAACTTTCGGCGAAGCAGGTAGCAAACAGGGAATTGCTGCGTTCTGCCATGAAAAAGGCCGGTTTCATCGTCAACACCACCGAATGGTGGCATTTCGACAGCATGTCCAAAGCCCAGGCAAAAGCCAGGTACGGTATG
Organism: uncultured Cytophagales bacterium; assembly: GCA_964559125.1. Taxonomy (GTDB): domain Bacteria; phylum Bacteroidota; class Bacteroidia; order Cytophagales; family Spirosomataceae; genus Ravibacter. The sequence continues at coordinate 38,842 of CAZLGW010000039.1, read as the reverse complement.
ATCAGGTAGAAATCCCATTAGAAACCTGGTTGTAGCCCAGGACGGATGTCCGGTGAGTATAACAGAAGCGAATAACACATTATAAATATTATTAACAATTCCGGCAGCTTGCGCGAAATCTCTGAACATATTACCGATGAAGCCCTTTGGGAAGCCTATCGCAAGGCGGATGAAAAGGCTTTTGCCGAATTGTTCCAGCGCCATTACCGCAATCTCCTGCATTATGGCCTGAAGTTTACGCCCGATCAGCAGCAGGCTGAAGACTGTCTCCAGGAGCTCATGATAAAGCTCTGGACCAAACGTTATGTTGTCAACTCCACGGAATCGGTCAAATATTACCTGCTGAAGTCGTACCGCCATATCCTTTTCAGGAAGCTCAGGCAGGACAGGATATATGCCGAAAGAACCGAAGAAACAGATTGCCTGGAGGAAGATATCTCCGTTGAGGAAGGAATGATCAGGACCGAATCGGCGGAATTGCTCCGGCATAAAGTCCGGACGCTGCTTAGCATCCTGACTCCCAGGCAGCGCGAGATCCTATACCTTCGTTTCTACCAGAATCTCACCCCTCCCGAAATAGCGGTATTGCTCAATATCAACGCCCAGTCAGTCTGCAACATCATCCACAGGGCCTTCAGCAAAATACGGGAAGGCGCCCCGAAAACCTCATACAATTCTTTCATATCGACGGTTTTGGGAATATTATTCTTCTTCTTTTAAAAAAAACATCCGAAACTGAGTAGTGATTTCCCGGGCCATGTGTAATGGGGGTAAAGACCATTTGCCAATACACCCCGAGCTATGACTCACGATCGACTCAAACTTCTGGAAGAGATTCTTTCCACGCCCCGTTTCAGGGAATGGTGTCTCGGAGAAGTCCCGGAAATGGATGATTTCTGGAAAGGCTGGACCGGTAACGACCTGGTCAAAACAGAAGTCCTGGAACATGCAAAGGAAATTACCCGGTCGTTCCGGGATAAAATCCGGCCGGTTTCAGAAGAATACATTTTTGAGAAGGTAAGCCTGGCCATCTCCTCCGCCGAGAATGACAACAGGATCGACCTACCCGGCAAAAGAAGCCTCCGGTGGGCGCCTTTTGCTAAAATAGCCGCTTCTGTCCTGCTTGTTTCCTGTCTTGGCTGGGGAGCCTATATGTACCACGGCAGTAAGGGTCATGCTTTAACGGAAAGCCCTTCCCTCACTCCCGGCAGCATCGCTGCCCCCCGCTTTGTCACAATTCAGAATAATGAAAACCTTCTCCGGCATGTTCACCTTTCAGACGGTAGCTCGGTTATCCTTCAACCGGGTAGCAGGATCCGGTTTCCCGAAACTTTCCCTGCCGGGAAACGCGAAGTTCACCTGAGCGGAGAAGCGTTTTTCGAGGTTGTAAAAGACAAAAATGCTCCTTTTTACGTACTCGCAAATGAAGCTATTACCAAGGTGGTGGGTACCAGCTTCCGCGTCAAGGCAAAACCGGGCGTACCTCTTCTCGAGGTCAACGTAAAATCGGGAACCGTAGTGGTATTTAAAGATAAAATAAAGGAAGGCTATGATGTAAGTGCCTATCCCGACGACCGTGTGACCGTATTAAGCAAAAATGAAAAGGCGGTTTTCGAGCTGTCAGGTATTGAACTGCTACCGCAGCCTGAGGTCCGCGACATGCCGGTAAGGCTTCCGATAGAAAAACTCAGCTTTGTTTATGAAAGTACCCCGCTGGCCGAAGTCTTCGCCGAGCTGGAAGCCGCTTACGGCGTTGACATCAATTATAATTCCGAACAACTGGCGGGCTGCAGCCTCACTGCCCAGCTCAGCGACGAGCCGCTGTTTACAAAAATAAAATGGATAGCGGCCATTCTGGAAGCAGACTATAAGATTACTAACAACGAAATTACCATTAACGGTAAACCTTGCCACTAACAAAACCCGAAATGCCTATGCTTTAGACACCAGTAGCAAAAAAACCGGATGATGTTGCACCATCACCCGGTTAAGTCCCACCCACGGAAAAGAGTTCACGCCCATCCGCGACGATGAGTTGTTTTCCCGATTTTGGAAAGTTCACTAAAACCTAAAAAACTTTTAAAGTTATGGATAATCCTACACAAAGGACTAAACTATTACGACAGGCCATGAAAATTACGGCTGTACAGTTATTCCTGGCGGTTTGGATGGGCTCGCTCGCGTTCTCCCATCCGGGATATAGCCAGGAGATGCTCGACAAGAAGATCACGCTTCAGATCGAAAACAAGAAGATAGGGCAAACCCTGAAAACGATCGGGAAGATATCAGGCGCCAGCTTTATGTACAGTCCGGAATTGATCCGGTCGGAAAGGAATGTATCTGTTTATGCAGAAAATCAAAGCCTCAATGCTGTACTCCATCAGCTCCTCGACCCGCTTAACATTTCTTTTGAGGCGCATCAGAACCAGATCCTGCTGAAAAGAAAAAGAACGTTCCGGAATGAATCGTTCCTGCAACCCGGCGTCAACCTTCCGGTGCAGTCCCTGTTTACTGAAAACCGCGTATCAGGCAGAGTACTCGATGAAAAAGGAGAACCCCTTCCGGGTGTAAACATATTGATAAAAGGTACTTCGCGGGGTGTGACCAGCGATATCCGGGGCGCTTTCGAGCTGGTGGTACCTTCGGAAAGCAGCGTCCTGATCTTCTCTTTCGTAGGGTATTTAAGCCAGGAAATTACTGCCGGCAACCGGACCAACCTGGAGATAACGCTTCATCCCGACCAGAAAACCCTCGAAGAGCTGGTTGTGGTCGGATATGGCACCCAGAAAAAAACTTCCCTGACATCGGCTATCTCCAAAGTGGAAAACCGCAAGCTCGACCAGATGCCTGCCGGCAGGGCTGAGTCAGCGCTGGTAGGACGAATGGCAGGCGTCAACATCTCCCAAACCAGGAGCCGTCCCGGCACAGCGCCTACCATTACGGTCCGTGGTCCGGGATCTATATCGGCCAGCAATGATCCGCTCATCGTAATTGACGGGTTCCCGGGTGGCAGCTTCAACAACATCAACATGAATGATGTGGAATCTATAGAGGTATTGAAGGATGCTTCGTCGGCAGCCATCTACGGCTCCCGGGGTTCGGGAGGTGTGATCATCATCACCACCAAAAGCGGGAGCCAGGGCAAACCGAAGCTGAATGTAAACACCTATGTGGGGATCTCTCAGCCGTTGCTGCACGGCCGGAAAAAATGGATTCCCGGCGGCCAGGAATTTTATGACTATACCGCACGCTATATCAACCGCGATTTTTACTGGTCGGGAGGAGATCCCACCCTCCCGCTATGGGGCGACGAAAGGCGCCCGGCTGCCTACCGTGTTAACCCGGTAATAGCAGAGGGAGACTATAACTGGGAGGAGATCCTGATCGGTCCGGCTCCTATCCAGAACTACAGCCTGTCCGTTTCGGGGAAAAGAAACGACGCGAACTACTATGTTTCTGCCAATATAAAGGACGAAAAAGGAACCCTGATTACGGGCAGGTACAAGCAGTATTCGCTACGCGCCAATATCGGTCTCGATATTTCGCCCAGGATCAAAGCCGGAGTGATGATAAGCCCCAATTACTCGGTTATACGCACCGCTGCAGGGGGAGGTGTTCAGAACCTGATCAAGATGCCTCCTTTCCTCTCGCCCGAGCGCCAGGAAAACGGGAGATACCTGACTCCGAGAGATTATTGGGGGATGACAGTTTCCGGGGGCGTGAACCCGCTGGCTACCATGCTGGGAACACATAATTACACCCACACTTTCAACAACGTGGGAGAAGTATTTACGAAGTTCACGCTGATGAAAGGGCTGGACTTCAAAACTTCGTTCGGGTTCAATGTCAACTATGAAACGATTGACAATTACGCCGAAGCCACCTCCGTACCTGCAAACATTGCGAGCGGCTCGGCCAGGGACAGGCGTAATTTCAACTGGATCAATGAAAACGTACTGAACTATTCGGGCCAGTTCGGGAAGCACTATGTAGGAGCCCTGCTCGGCGCTTCCTACCAGTATAACCTTTCAAGGGATGCGATGATGACCGCCCAGACCGGATCTTTTGCCCATCCTTCTATCTGGACGCTTAATAACGCGCTGATCACTCCTAACAGCTACACTTCCAAATCCCAGTGGGGACTTACCTCCTACTTCAGCAGGCTCAATTATAACTTTGATGAAAAGTATCTTCTTTCGGCTTCCATCAGGAGCGATGGCAGCTCCCGCTTCGGGCCTGACAACCGTTGGGGCTACTTCCCCTCTGCTTCGGTTGCATGGAGGATCTCGCAGGAACCCTTCTTCAAAGACGTCAGGGGTATCGACGAGTTGAAACTGAGAGCCAGCTACGGAGCTGTAGGGAACTTCAATATCGGTGATTTCCAATACCTGGGCACGATCGGCGACGCAGTCTATGCTCCGGACGGACAGATCGTGCAGGGCAAAGCGCAGAGCTCATTCGGAAATTCCCAGCTCCAGTGGGAAAAAACTGCCAGCTACGACTTCGGTATCGAGGTCGGTATGTTTAATAACCGCCTGAATGTGGTGCTTGACTACTATAACAAAACTACCAACAACCTGCTTTACAACGTCAGTATCCCTGCTATTTCCGGGTTTACCAATACGATTGTCAATGTGGGCGACATTGTCAACAGAGGGATAGAGCTGGAGCTCACCTCCCACAATTTCGTAGATCAGTTCAAGTGGCAGACTTCCTACAATTTTACCTGGAACAAAAATCATGTGAGCAGCCTCGGGGGTGGAGTCGACCAGGTGCTGAACTCGCACTCGCGCGGTATGAGCTGGATCCTGAAAAAAGGCGAACCAATGTTCTCTTACTTTGCCTACAAGCAGGTGGGCGTGCTGCAGACCCGGGAGGATATGGAGAGCAAGGCCATCATGCCTAACCAGAGGATCGGTACCGTTCAATACCAGGACACCAACAACGACAACGTCATTACCCCCGACGACCGCGTCATACTGGGGAATTTCATGCCGAAGTTCTTTATGGGAATGGTGAATGACTTTTCCTACAAAAACTTTGACCTGTCCATTGCCATGCAGTCATCCATAGGAGCCAAAATGTGGAACCTCGAAAACCTCTATTACCAGGGGCCTACCGTATCGGCATTCTACATCCCTGCGATCGAGGGGCAATGGTGGTCGGAACAGGAGCCTGGCGACGGCAAGAATCCCGGGACATCGCTGGCATCGCTCGAGTTTGTCAGTAACAGTGACTACTACCTCGAAAATGCCTCTTTCCTGGCTGTCCGGAACATAAACCTGGGCTATACCCTCCCTACGTCCCTCACTAAAAAGGCCCGGATCGACAACCTCAGGATCTACCTGGCAGTGAGCAACGCCTGGATACTGAAAGCTAAGGATTTCAAAGGGTATAACCCGGAAGGGTTCACTTCTGCCGGTATCAACGGGATCGGCAGCCAGCCGGGCCACAACGATGGTACAGAGCCTATCAACCGGGTATTCGCACTGGGTTTAAATCTTAATTTCTAGCATTAAAACGAACGAAACAATGAAAGGATTCTTAAGGGTATCATTCCTTTGCACATCGATCTTCGTGGCTTCGTGCGATGTAGTCAACCTCGACCCCATTTCAACGCTCACCGAAGCGAACTTCTATAAAACTGCCGACGACATGGACCGGGCGGTGCTGGGCATATACAGCCGCTACCAGGCCCGGCTCCCCCGCGACTGGTCTATTTTCGAGATGCCTACCGACCATCTCTACATGTCGGCCTACCGTTTTATAGGCGGGCTCGAAGCTGTCAACACGCTGGATTTCCAGGCTCAGAACGACATTTTCAGAAATTTCTGGCAGGTCACCTATAACGGCATTTTCAGGGCAAACATAGTAATCGATAAAATCAATAACCCTACCGATTACGCAACCGGCAAGAAAGAACAGCTGGAAGGTGAAGCCCGCTTTATGAGAGCGCTTCTCTATTTTGACCTGGTGCGGTCCTTCGGCGGAGTTCCGAAAGTAGAAACTGCTCTGACTGTAGAAGGCTCGAAAGACGTACCGCGCGCTACCGAGCAGGAAATTTACGACCTGATCATCGCCGACCTCAAACGTGCTGTCGATCTGCTGCCTCCCCAAAGCGGCATAGCCTATGGTCGCGCCAGCAAAGGTGCTGCGACTGCGCTTCTCGGTAAGGTATATATTTATACCAAAGACTGGCAAAATGCTTATACCTACCTCAACCAGGTAAGCGGCCTGGGGTATGAACTGGTACCCAACTATGCCGACCTCTGGAAAGAAGCCAATGAAAACAATAAGGAAGCGGTCTTCGCAATAAAGTACATCAGCGGTACAAACGGTCAAAGGCTCAGCCTCGACTTCCTGCCCTATTTCGGAGTCGAAGGCATAAGCAGCTCAACAGGTGGGGAAGTAGCACTCGTAGCATGGAGCCTTCATAAGCAGTTCCTGGATGAAGACAGCCGGAAAGCTGCCACTATTACGGAATACTGGCGGTCGCCCGGGACCAACGATGCTTTGGAATGGAAGCCTTATATCAGCAAATTCATTGCCCCAAGCGCAGCAGTATCCGGGCTGGACATCCCCGTAATCCGCTATGCGGACGTTCTCCTGCATAAATCTGAAGCGCTCTACAGGCTCGATCGTAAGGAAGAAGCGCTCGCGGAGCTCAACAAGGTAAGGGAAAGGGCTTTCAAGGGCGCTTCCCACAATTACACGCTTTCAGATATTGCCGACCCTGAAAAATACCTGGATGTATTGCTGCTCGAAAGGCAGCTGGAGCTCGCTCTGGAAAACCAGCGCTGGTTTGACCTGGTCAGGACCGACCGCTTTATCCAGACGCTGTCGCACGTAGAATGGGGGTACAATCCTATCACAAAGACTGCGCATGAGGTAACGCTCACTCCCAAGCCGTTTATTAAATATTTCCCTATCCCGCAACACGAAATAGATCAATCCAACCCCGGAGTGATCAAACAGAACGACGGGTATTGACCTCACCCCCGGCCCCCTCTCCTTCGCAGGAGAGGGGGAGTCGTTTTCTAAATACTTTGAGGCCAGACTTAGGGCTGATTGTTCACAAAGAATAGTTACTATCGCAGAAGGCCAGGGTGACACAGAGAGCCACGGAGATTATGAAGAGAGCCACAGAGCTATGATCCTTCATTTCTCCGTGGTTCTCTATTTTTCCTCCGTGGCTCTCTGTGTCTTGTGAAATACCACCTAGAACGGATACGCTACCGCTATATTCAACACCAGGTTCTCCTTGCGCCAGGCCCTGTCCCGTAAATTGATCTCCTTAAATACCCATGGATTCCTGGGCTCCTCTTCATAGGTATACCATGGCTTCCGGAAAGGAGTAGCCAGGTCAAGACGCAGGATCAGGTAAGAAAAGTCGAGCCTCAGCCCTACTCCTCCCCCAATGGCAAGCTGCTTATAGAAATCGCTCCTTAAAACGGAATTATCGCCGTACTCTTCCAGCTTCCTGTAATTCCATACATTACCAGCATCTACAAAAAGCGCCCCATGGAAAAGAGAGGTCATTTTGAACCGCATCTCGGTATTGAACTCGAGCTTAATATCTCCGAACTGGGTATTCCTGAAAATCGCTCTTGTCACAGAATCCGCATGATAAGCTCCGGGCCCGATAGTCCTGGCCTGGAAGGCACGTATACCCGTGCTTCCACCCACGAAATACTGCTTAAACTGCGGCAGTGATTTCGAATTCCCGTAAGGTAACCCGTAGCCGATAATAAAGCGATTGGCCCACTTCACCGAAGGCGACAGCGTGAAATAGTGCTTTACTTCGCCGTCGAAACGCGTAAACTGCTCAAAGGGTATTTCGAACAACTGCTTACTCCCACCCTCTTCCTTGTCCGCTTTTACCAGGAGGCCTGCTATGTTGCCTACCAGGTTGATGCCGCCGCTCAGCATCAGCTGATGCCTGCTGTAGGGATTCGATACCGGACTGAAAGCGATGGTATAAGACGACTCCAGCAAAAGCCTGTTTTCGAGAATACGCAGGTAGCGGTCGATGTCGTATTCGTTAGGGCTGTCGAAGATCATTTCCGTAAAAGCTTCGCTTATATTTCTCGGCCTTACCACGTTCACACCGAAAGGCGAGAATGTATGCGTGGTCTTTTTGTATTGCCAGGAATATCCCCATTGCCCCCGGATCGAATTGAGTGTGTAGAGCCCTGCCTGGACCAGGTTCTCATAACCCAGCAGCAGCGAAGTCCTGGGCAGGGTCTGGTCTATCTCCGGGTTATGCTTCCAGAAAGGGACTATAAACCTTGGAAACGATAACTCTCCTTCCACTTTATAGCGGAAGAAGTTAGTCCCCGACACCGCCTTGCCTCCTCCAAGCTGCCAGTCGAGCCCGCCGTCGACGCTGATCCTCAGTTGCTCGGCTCCCCGGAAGAGGTTCCGGTGGTTCCATGATACGATCGCCTGGATACCGCCCAGGTTATTGGATTTCGTCAACCCGCTGAACTCGCCGCGCATGGACTTTCTCCTGAGCGGGCTCAGGTGGTAATAAACATCCAACAGAGCCGAATCCGACCTGGGGAGCAGCTCGAATTTGTTCCTGACAAACTTAAAATTCTTAAGGTTGACAAGCCTGGAAAGCGTAATATTCTGGACATCGCTACTATACCTGCTGCCGGGATGGAAACCGATCGTTTCTTCAAAAACACGCGGTCTGAACAGCCTTCCCGGGTCGTAAAGCTGGTTGCCGTCGCGCAGGCGGTGAAATTCTTTAAGCGAATCCGAAATCGCCCCCTGGTAGTCGGTATATACTTTCACATTGCTGATATAGTAGGGCTTGAGCGCGGTCTGCGCTACATCCGGCTTCACTTCTACGTTCATCCTGACTTTATAGGAATTCAGCGACGAGTCTATTTTTACGATCAGGTGCTCCGGGCTGAAAAAGTAGAATCCTTTTGTTTTCAGATGCTGGTCTATCCGTATCCGCTCGGCCTCTATAACCGATAGCCGGTAAGGCATACCTAGTTGTAGGAATGTAGCCTTTTCCGACTGGAGAAATGCCGAATCAAACCACGCGACACCTGCAGGTTCAAATGTTGCCTCCCCGATACTGTACCTCGGCCGCACATACACCTGGTATGCCGCCTTTGCCATTTTCTGCTTCACAGGTACTACTTCCCCGGAAGCCTCCGACCGGAAATAACCTTCATTGTGGAGATATCCCTCAAGCGCTTCCTTATTCAGCTCCAGGGCACGTGCGGCTACCAGCACCGGCGGTTCGCCGAGTTTTCTCCTGAACCATTGCCTCAGACCTTTCTCCTTCTTCGGCTCTCCCATCAGGTAATAGAACCATACTTTATGGGGAAAACCGAAGATGGTCTTGTTAGGCACCGGCCTGAGCAGTTCCTCCAGCTCCGTATCCAGCCCTGAATGTATTTTGACCTGCGCCAGCGTATCCTTCCTGATCTTCAGCTCATTCCCGATCAGCATCGCTTCCCCTTCCGGGATATGACGGGAAACGTTGCACCCGGCCAGGCCGGACAGCAACACGCCTGCAGCAAAAAGAATGAACCGGTATTGACTGAAAAAACTCACTTTCTAATCAGATGTTAAAAACCGTCAGCTTTCAGCTGATCGCTATTTAAAAAACTCCTTCGTCTTGTCATAGTCCAGCGTTACGATAAAGCTGACACCGGTTTCGACAATAAAACCTTCCAGCACGGTCTGGAACTGGTTTTTCCGGTAGGCCCTGAAAACGTAACGGCCATCGCGCGTTACCCGGTAGTTGACCGCGATATTATCGAATATCTCCGACGATTGGGCCGACTGACCGCTGTTTTCCAATTCGAAATTCCGTCCTACCGACACCGTAATGCGGTCGTTCATGAATCCTTTCGTCAGCCCCACATTCAAATCCGTACGCGCCCCGGCGGTACCCGTGGTCGAATTCAGGTTAAAATCCAGCTGTACCCCTTTTATCAGGTCTGACGCCAGGTTGTTGAGTTGGTCGCTCAGCATTTTGCTCACGCTCTGGCGCGCAATGGCCTCCGCATTAAATCCGCCGAACGAAACGTTGGATGTTTCGGCCATAAACTTATTCAACAACAACAACCCAAATACCTGCTTGTTCATCTCCGAGGGGTCATTCCTGAAACTACTCAGGATCTGCTCATCATCAATCTTGTTTTTCAAAGCGCTTCCCGCCTTGTCATCCACTTCCAGATCAAACGCTATCCTGGGGTTGCTGAGATTCCCGGAAATCCTGAGAAGTACATTAAAAGGTACTTTCCCATAGGCGTAGTGGGTAGGGCTGAATGCAGAAGGATCGGCCTGCACGCCATAGACGGCCACGATGTCCAGCTCTGCCTGCATCGGGTCTCCCGACCAGATCAGTTGGCTCCCCTTCCTGATGAGGAACTGTTTCTTCAGGATCTCGAAAGTCAGCTCATATGCCCCTTCTTCAAGTTCATACGATCCGAGCAGGTAAAGCTGCCCGTTAGGGGCAAGACCGGTGTTCAGACTGGCATTTCCCCTGACTTTCAGGTTGTCGCCGTTCATCTCATCCAGGACAATAGTGAATTCAGCCTCCGGATCCGTTTCAATATTCAGCGATAACTCCGACGCAAAATCGACTACTACTGCCGGCTTCTGAGGCTCGTCCTGCCCGGTTTCTTCTTCCCTGCGGGTTACAAATTCCACGACCCCGTCTCCCCTGTTGACTGCTCCGTCTTCATCCGGCAGGATCAGCGTCGCATCGCTTCCTTTCTGTATCTTCACCGATCCGTCGACAATGCTCTCTGCTCCCCGGCCCTTAACCGACAAATCGGCCCCGGCAAAAACCTTGCCGTATACCAGGTCATTGTCCTTCCTGCTTGCATTCAGCAGCATAAACCGGTCTGATGTTATCTTTAGGTTGTATCCCACGTCAGGAATATTGTTCAGAGCGACCGTCCCGTTTATCTGTAGTTTCTGGCCGAGCGTGTCCAGTATAGCTAAATTATTGAGTCGCATTTCAGGTGCTGCAAACCTGATCGAATTATCTTCAAAAATATAGCGGGCACCCATCTGCTTCACACGGAAAGCAAGATTTTTCAGCGCTATTTCTCCATTCAGTTTCGGATTTTCGGTACTCCCCTGTATGGTGAGGTTTCCCGACAGATTGCCGGCGCCTTCCGTCAGTTCGCCAAAACTGAAGGCTTCGATCAGCTTGGCGTCAAGCCGGTTCATATCCAGCTTAAAATCGAATGGCTCCGTATTGCCCGATCTGTATTTTCCTTCCAGGCCGATGTCATTATGCTGTCCTTTCAGCGACATGACAAGATCGATGATCTTGGAACGGTCGTTGGCGGCATTGAGCTGGAAATCGCCCATAGCAACCTCCTGTACCTCCAGGTTGGCAATAGACACATCGCCTTTGAAAGCCGGGGCATCGCCCATATAATCCCGGATATGAATATCACCGTCGAGTCTTCCGCTCACCAGTTTAGGATCCCGGGTGATCATCTCGGCAATAGCCCCGATGGCGATGCTGTCGGCAATGATCCTGATCGGTCCGTCAGGATAGGGCGCCGCACCGTCGGTATCCCCGACCGAGTTGATGGTTAACTTCTCGCGTGATCGGTTCCTGAACAGTGTGAAGTCCTTAATCAGTACCCCGTCTTTCCCGTAGCGTATGTAACCCGTAGAATCCGTACGCCACGGCCGGTAGTTCATCAGGATACGGTTCTGCAGGTTCATCACAAAAGCATCCTGGTCTTTCCTTAGCCCGATCCCTACTATATGCTGGTCTTTCTGTACGGAATCCTCTACGGTCAGCCGGGCATTTGCCAGGTTGTTGGCTGCTCCCCCTGTCAGACTCAGGTTACGAACCCTGAAACTGCCCGACAGTACTTCGTCTATCTTTCCGTTATAATCAAGCTCTTTCCCGTTACCTGCCACCTGCAGCGTCATACCGCTAATGCTGGTCGAGTCGTAGATCGTCTTGGGTGCAATGACGGTCAGCCCTATGGTAGTGTCGGCAGTGTTAGACAGTTTTGCCGAGAAATTTACCTGTTCCATTTGGGTCAGGGCGGGCACAAACGCCTTCAGGGCGTCGTGTTCGGCCAGAGACCCCGACAGGGCTATGGAGTAAGGCTTGTCGGGCACGGGCACCAGGGTATCCGACAACTGGATATACCGGTCGATCTCTGCTGTCAGGATTTCACCGATAGCGGTATAGTCGTACGTACCGGTCATTGTTACATTTGCAAAAGGGCTTTCAAGACGAAGATTCTTTTCTTCGCCCTCACTGGTCATATCGAGCTTTACGCTCCCTACCGGAATCTTCTCCCCTCGGTTCTCCAACGCCACTTCCGTACCGCTTATCGTACCCACCGGGTTGTCGGGGTTGGAAGACAGCAGGTTGACGGAAAAATTACCCGCCAGGGCAATAGAATCCGCATAGAGATTGAGCTTATTGAGGTCGAGCCTGCGGATCCCCGCTTCCATATTGACCGAGGGATACTCGTTGTTCAGGTCGGCATTCCCCTGTATCCTGATATCGGCATTGGGATCGTCCATAGCGGCATTAAACCCTGCGAGGCCATTCTTAATATTTCCCGAAAGCCTCAGATCCCTGTAGGTATAGCCAAGCACGTCGGCCCGCACGAGAGTTCCGTCCAGCTTAGCATCGGCGCTTTTCACGGTAAGTCCGCTCCCCGAAAAGTCTGCCTTCAGCGAAATGATGCCGAGCTGATCTACCGGCTGCATGAGCATCCGGCCTGCATTTACGCCATCCATTTCCAGGGTACCGCTGTAGGAAGCATTGAGAGAGTCGGTAATATTATAAAAATCACCGGCCAGGTGTATGTTGCCCATATCGGTAGCAAGCCCCGCATCGATTTTCAATGCCTCCATGGAGCCTTCCACCTTTCCTTTTAAAGTCATTGCAGCCGGCAGTTCCAGGGAGTCGGGTAACACGCCTTGGGGAACGAGCGCCAGCACGTCGGCCCGGCTGGCAGAGATCTCCTGTACCTCGAGATTGAGCGCCATTTTCTCCGTATCCGGCAAGCCTTGTATGGTTCCGGTCACAGCCATTTTTACGGCTTCCGGCATGGTAAATTCTGCCTTTTCGATCTGCAGGTTATCGACCGTACCTGTCAGGCGTGCATTTCCCTGAACGAACCCGTTGGGTTTTGTATCAAACGGGGCAGTCTGAGCCAAATCGGGTGAAAGTAGCAGCAGATCGCGGAAGCCGAGCCTGCTGTTCACCAGGTTGAGCTCAATCCCGGCTTTCCCTATATCGTCGGTAAGCTCCTCAGGATTGGCATAAGTTAGTCTCACGCTGTTTCCTAAAGTAGAATTCGGCGTGACAAACAGCAGGTCTTTCAAAAATGCCTGGCGGGTAGTATAGGCAAAAGCAGAAGAAAGCTCTTTCAGACTGAAGCCGCTTTTTTCATCAAAGCTGAGATTTTTCAGCACTCCAGCCGTACTGTCGGGCGAAAATATAAATTCCTTAAGCTCTCCTCCTAAACCCCGCAGATGAAGGTGTGAAAAATCCAACCCTCTGGGAGCCGGTTGCACGTTGTGGTCGTCATAGCGGACCTCATTTTCTGACAAATCCAGGTTCCCCATAGTAAACCGCCAGCCTCCGGTATCTTCCGCACCGGCCGGCGCCGGTTCTTCTGCCGGCATTTTTTCCCTGCTTTCAAAAAGGACTACTGTTTGGGCTCCCGCTATCGAAAGCTCCTTTACCCCTACCCTGCGCCCGTCGAGGTATACATGGTCGATCATGGCCAGCAGTTTGGGAAAAGAAAGCTCGGTATGCATTCCGCTTTCGGCATCACTGTACGATACTTTTACATCACGGAAATCGACATCGCCGAGCTTCAGGTCAAGCGTATCAGTCGAAATGGAAGGAACTTCCGGGGGCAGGCCCAGGTCGGCAGCTTCGAAAGTATGAAGCGACACACCGGCTCCTGCCAGCTTTATCGCGGTAGGATGATACCGGGAATAAGACGGGTTAAAGGCGTCAAAACCGACACTTGCATCAGGCAGCTTCACATCTGCATCTATTCCCGAGCCATCGTCATAATAGCTCAGGTGTACCTGTTTGATAAGAAGCTTGTTCCAGCTCATATCGAGAGGTGTCCCCGCGGTGGTATCTGCCGGACCGTCGGAAGAAAATGCGTCTATGATAAACTGGTAGTTGAAGTCCTTTTCGGGCGCCTTCCGGTATACTTTACCGCGTACTCCCTCCAGTATTACCTGGTCTATTGCTATTTTCCCGCGGAGTACGCCCCACATATCTATCCCGGCCTGCAGTCTTTCGGCCGCCAGCAGCGTATCTCCCTTCAGGTCTTCGATATAAACATGTTCGATCCCAAGCTCCTTCGGCCATTGCAGGCGTATGTGGCCTACTTCAATACGGGTATTCAGCTTTTTCTTCAGGTACCTGTTCACCTGGGAGGTCATAAACTGCTGCCCTGACGGCGTCAGCAATACAAACAACACTACTCCTGCGAGGAGTAACAGCGTCAGCAGTAAAATAAGAAGTATCGATGCTACCCTTTTCAAAAAGACTGCCTGAATTGAAGGTTTCTGTGCCGGATGCACAAATTATAAAAAAGCAGGGCGACGACCGGTCGCCCTGCTGCAAAAATGTGTGCCTATCTCTTGAAGTGATCCGGATTGATGGTTCCGTTCACGGTCAGCTGAGAGGAAATTGTATAGTTGGCCTTACGCTTGACCTCTTTCTGCTCTATTTTCGAAGGATAAAGAATACCGAAATCAGACTTTACATAATTACTGTAATCGCTGATAGTCTCTTCTCCCCCTGCCAGTAACCTCGACTGAAGCAGGAGCCCTGTCGCATCGTCGAAAAGCAGCGTATAACGTCCCTCCCTGCTCTGGAGTTCTACTTTCTGAACCGCTTTCCCGTTGTATTTGTCCGCCCCGATAAGTGTGGCAATAAATCCTCTTTTTTTATAGTCATGAAAAGGAGCAAGAAAATCATACAGCTCCAGCTTCATACTGGCCTGTGCATCTGTGCTCAGGTTGCTCACCTGGTATTTGGTCACTTTATCCGAACTTCCCAGCGGCACCTTTCTCCATGCCTCATTTCCCTTTATTCCATAAATAAACCCCCTTCCTTTTATGATTTCATTTTTGTAAAGCGCCGCCTCTGCGAAAGATCCGCTTATTTCAGCATCATAGCTCGCTACATTGGTAGAGGTATATTTACGCTTGAAACTGTATGTTTTGACCTGATCCCATTTGCTTTTCCCGCCGGTAGCTTCATAATACTTATTGAAAACACTGTCGACTGTTATCTTGTTTTGTGCGAAAGTGGTAAAAGAAGCCGTCAGCAAAAGAAAGGCCGTTGCAAGTATTCTCATTGAATTAGCCGTTTGGTTAATGATACATTCCAATATCGGAATCCGGTTATAAGACAACCTTCACCGTCAAAGGTTTATTGTACAGGCTTATGCTTATATCCATATTTTTAACCACATAGGTACATAGGAGCTGCTCTATGTACCTATGTGGTTAAATTTTATTCGAAATACAGGCAAAAGCACACGCCACTACCCGACACTTCCTTCCAGGCTGATCTCCAGCAACTTCTGGGCCTCGACCGCAAACTCCATGGGCAGCTGGTTTAGCACCTCCTTCGCATATCCGTTGATAATCAGGGCGACAGCCTGCTCGGTGGGTATACCACGCTGGTTGCAATAAAAAAGAATATCTTCGCCGATCTTGGAGGTAGTCGCTTCGTGCTCCACCGTAGCGGTCGTATTGGCCACCTCCAGGTATGGAAACGTATGGGCGCCGCATTTGTCGCCCAGCAGAAGAGAATCGCATTGAGAAAAGTTCCTCGCATTTTCTGCCCGCCGCATAATATCGACCAGGCCCCGGTAAGAGTTCTGACTCCGGCCTGCCGATATTCCCTTGGAGACGATACGGCTCCGGGTATTCTTACCCACATGGATCATTTTGGTGCCGGTATCGGCCTGCTGCATATTATTGGTTACGGCCACCGAATAAAATTCACCGATGGAATTGTCACCCTTCAATATGACCGAAGGGTATTTCCAGGTAATGGCAGAACCGGTTTCCACCTGCGTCCAGGAGATTTTGGCAGAAGCGCCGTCGCATATCCCCCTCTTGGTAACGAAATTATAGATCCCGCCTTTGCCGTCCTTATCACCCGGGTACCAGTTCTGCACGGTCGAATATTTTACTTCGGCACGTTCGTGGGCAAAGATCTCGACCACAGCGGCATGAAGCTGGTTTTCGTCGCGCATCGGGGCGGTACAGCCTTCAAGGTAGCTTACATAACTCCCGGCATCGGCAATAATGAGCGTCCGCTCGAACTGGCCCGTACCGGCGGCATTGATCCGGAAATAGGTAGACAGCTCCATCGGGCACCTTACTCCTTCCGGTATATAGACAAAAGATCCGTCTGAAAAAACAGCCGAATTAAGCGCCGCATAGAAATTATCTTTGGGCGGTACTACCGAGCCCAGGTATTTTTTCACCAGCTCGGGGTGCTCTTTGATCGCCTCTGTTATCGAACAGAAAATAATCCCTTTTTCATGCAGCTCCTTTTTGAAGGTAGTGATTACCGATTCGGAATCCATCACCGCATCAACTGCTACCGGCGGAGAAGACACCCGGGGTTCATTACCTTCAATGGCTTCCGTAGCTTCCTCCACCCCCGCAAGCCTTTTCTGCTCGCTCAGGGAAATCCCCAGGCGCTCAAAAGTATTCCTGAGTTCAGGATCAATATCGTCGAGGCTTTTGACCGTCTTCTTCTTTTTCGGCGCGGAGTAATACTTAATTGCCTGGAAATCGATGGGCGGATAATGAACATTGGGCCATTTCGGCTCCGACATTTCCTTCCAGAGCCGAAACGCTTTCAGACGCCATTCAAGCATCCATTCGGGCTCGTTTTTCTTTGCAGAAATAAAGCGGATAATATTCTCATCGAGGCCGGGAGGCGCTTCGTCCGCCTCTATGTCCGTCACAAAACCGTATTTATATTCCGAGCTGGTAATTTCTTCCAGCAGTTCTGCTTCCTTTCCCATAAATATTATTAGTGCGCTCTTTTCTAAACGCTTCAGAAAAAATTAAAACTACTGCTCTGACACAGGTAGAACAAAACCAAAACTGTTTGAGTTTGATTTATTCCAAAAATAACAAATAATTTCAAATAATAGGGTGGCCGCGTTAAAACGCGGAGCAATTCATCTCGGGATAGTTTGGGTTACCAGGTCTTTGAATCATTGAGGTAGCCGGTCACATAGTCGCGGACTCCGTCTTCCAGGGACGTGAAAGGTTTCGTATAGCCTATGCCCTTAAGTTTTTCCATGGTTGCCTCGGTGAAATACTGGTATTTGTCCCGGATGTCGGCGGGTGTATCGACAAACTCAATCCGGGGCTCTGCGCCCATGGCGCTGAACGTATTATTGACCAGGTCGAGAAAGGTCCTGGCCGTACCGCTGCCGAGATTATAGATACCCGAAGATCTGCGCTCGTGCATCAGGAACAGGCATACGTCGGCAACGTCTTTCACATATATAAAATCGCGCTTCTGCTCGCCGTCCTTAAAATCGGGCCGGTGCGAACGGAACAGTTTCATGCCGCCGGTAGTGCGGATCTGGTTAAAGGCATGAAAAATCACCGATGCCATCCTGCCTTTGTGATATTCATTGGGGCCGTAGACGTTAAAGAACTTCAGGCCGGCCCAGAAAAAAGGCTTCTCCTCCTGCCCGAGCGCCCAGATATCGAACTCATTCTTCGAATCGCCGTAAGGGTTCAGCGGGTGCAAAACCGGGATCAGGGATTCATCGTCTGCATAACCAAGCTCTCCCAACCCGTAAGTAGCGGCCGACGAGGCATAAACCAGCGGGATCTGGTAAGCTACACATCGTTTCCACACTTCTTTCGAGTAATTTACATTCAGCCTGTCGAAAACGGAACGGTCAAATTCGGTCGTATCCGTACGGGCGCCGATATGAAAAATAAATTCCACTTCCTGGTGATTACCGTCGAGCCATTTGAAAAAATCGTCCCTGTCCACTCTCTCCTTTATGGCTTTCCCCGCCAGGTTACGGGCTTTTTCTTCATTTGAAAAGTCATCGACGGCTATGATGTGCCTGTATCCTTCTACATTCAACCTGGCTATCAGGCAACTCCCTATAAAACCGGCTGCTCCTGTTACTACTATCATAAGTGTTTCACTAATCTCATAAGTCAATCAATAAGCTGCAAAAGTAGGAAAACTACGGAAATACCTTTACTTTGTGTTGTTAACATGAGGTCAGTATCATCCAAAAACCGCCCGTATGACTAAACCCGAAGACGGTTTACCCCCATTTGTAAGCAGTTGGCGCCAGCTATATATACTGGTGATTGCAGTGCTTGTTCTTTTAATCGCTTTGTTTTACTGGTTTACCGTAACGTTTGAATGAACTGGCTAGATTGGATTGTCCTGCTTCTGACCCTTGTTATGATCGTCGGCTATGGTATCTATCGGAGCAAGCGCGATACGACGATGTCTTCCTACCTGCTGGCCGACAGGTCGCTTCCCTGGTACCATATTACGCTCTCCGTAATGGCTACGCAGGCAAGTGCAGTCACCTTTCTCTCGGCACCCGGCCAGGCCTATACCGACGGGATGCGCTTCGTACAATTCTATTTCGGGCTTCCGCTCGCGATGGTAGTGCTTTGCATCACTTTCGTACCGAAATTCCATAACTTCAACCTGGTCACAGCCTACGAATTCCTCGAGAAAAGGTTTGATCTCAGGACCAGGGGCCTCACTTCGTTTCTTTTTCTTTTACAACGGGCATTATCGACGGGTCTTTCGATCTATGCGCCGGCCCTTATCCTGTCGTCTATCCTGGGCTGGGACATACTGCATACCAATATTCTCTCCGGCTCGGCGGTACTGTTGTATACGGTTATAGGCGGCGCCCGCGCCTTGTCGCATACCCACCTGCTGCAGATGGGTATAGTTACCCTCGGCATGGTAGCAGCCGGATACATGGTGGTCAAAATGCTGCCGCCGCACGTGTCTTTTACCGATGCCCTGCACGTAGCCGGGAAAATGGGAAAAACTAACGTGATCGACTTTACTTTCGATCTCAGCAACCGTTATAATGTGTGGTCTGGGCTTATCGGGGGATTCTTCCTCCAGCTCTCCTACTTCGGCACCGACCAGTCGCAGGTAGGCCGCTACCTGACCGGCAGCACCATAGGTCAGAGCCGCCTGGGACTGGCCATGAACGGGCTGCTGAAAATACCGATGCAGTTTCTCATCCTGCTGGTAGGAGCCCTGGTATTTGCCTTCTACCAGTATGAGACTCCACCACTGCATTTCGACCGGCTCCCGGTACAGAAAATACAGGGCACGGAGTTTTCTGCTACTTATCAGGCGCTTGAGGAAAAACACGAACAGCTTCAGCTTGCCAAAAGGGCAGAAGTAATGAAACTCAGCGAAGCGCTTGACGTGCAGGACAAGGCCGGGATCGATGCGTCGCGACAGGTGCTTTCCGCTGCTGAAAAGGAGCTGCAACAGCTTCGCAAGGAAGCCGGAAATCTCCTCACGGAAGCCACGGGCACCACTGCCAACGACGTCAATTATATTTTTCTCAGGTTCATTACCGATTACCTTCCGGCGGGCCTCGTCGGGCTTCTCATTGCCGTGATATTACTGGCCTGTATGGGATCGGTCGCCTCCGCATACCAGTCGCTGGCGTCGACTACTATCGTGGATTTCTATAAACGCATATTTGCAAAAGACAAGCCGGAACAGCACTACGTAGCCGCCAGCAGGTGGGCTACGTTATGCTGGGGAGTCTTTTGTATGATAGTAGCCCAGTATGCTTCCCGCTTCGGAAGCATGATCGAAGCGGTAAACGTGCTCGGATCGCTGTTTTACGGGGTCATCCTGGGCATTTTCCTCGTTGCTTTCTATTTCCGGAAAATAGGTGCCCGCGCTGTCTTCCTGGGTGCAGTCATCGGTGAGATCTTTGTCGTTGCCAGCTATATCAAAGACCTGACCGCATTCCTTTGGCTTAACCTGATAGGATGTGTGCTGGTAATTGCTTTCGCATGGATCATCGAGTCTATATGGCCTCAGGCACCCAAACAATTGACAAATGGTGAGTAGTTTTTGCAGGCCTTTGGCATCTTAATAAAAGAATGTTCCAGGGAGCCGGCCGAATCGCCGGATATACTGTACCCCCTGAAAGATAAGCAGTGTTTTTGTCCAAACCGTAAGCCCGTCTTGTGAAAGAAGTTTCGAAACCAGACAGCCAGCAAAAAAGCCTTTCGGGTGTAAAGGAAATTGCCAAGAGGGCCAACGTGTCGATTGCTACGGTGGACAGGGTGATTCATAACAGGTCGGGCGTTTCGGAGAAAACCAAAGCCAGGATCAACAAGATTATCGAGGAGCTCGACTATCTTCCCAATCTCATGGCCAGCAGGCTGGCGTTGGGCAAAGTCACGCGGCTGGCTGCTATCATTCCGCAGGTAACCGAAGAATCGGAGTTCTGGCTTGCCCCTCTTAACGGCCTGAAACGTGCCGAAAAGGAAATCAGGCAATTCGGGGTACGGATCGACCCTATGCTGTTCAATCCCAGCAACCGGAGCAGCTTCAGCTCTATGGCGAAAGCAGTAACGGAATCTGACTATGACGGCGTCATACTGGCTCCTTCATTTGTTGAAGAGAGTAAGTATGTCCTCGAACAATGCCGGAAAAAGGGAATTCCTTTCGTGTTCCTGGATTCAAATATTCCCGATCAAAGTAGTCTTTCCTATATAGGTCCGCCGTATTTTCAAAGCGGCTATGTCGCTGCAACCCTCATGTCGCGCCTGCTTAAAAAAAGCCGTAAGCTGCTTGTGGTAAATATCGCTACGGAGTCTGACAGCTTCAATTACCTCCAGATCGAAAACGGTTTCAGGAAATACTTCAGGGAAAACAGCCTTACCAGCGAGATCACACGTATCGATATCCGCGACACCGAGTATGAATCCGTAGCCCGGTACCTTACTTATGTATTCATGTTTCATGCTGAAATCGAGGCGGTATTCGTTACCAATTCCCAGGTATCGACCGTAGCATCGTTTTTATACAACAGCCAGCGGCGCCACGTATCGGTGATAGGATATGACTACACTCCGGAGAATATCAGGTACCTGAAAAACGGAACGATCGACTTCCTGATCTGTCACCAGGCGGAAGACCAGGGATACCGCGCTGCTATGTCGCTTTATCAGTACCTGGTACTCGGGCAGCAGGTGCCCAGGGAACACTTCATGCCCATTGACATTATAACCCGAGAAAATCATGAATACTACAGGAATTGAAAGCAGCGCCTGATATATGCGCATACCGGCGGAGCACGCCCGGTCCCCGGCTGCTGACGATGATTAAACCTTTGCCAGCATCCGGAAGTCTGTTAGATTATTATAACAATAAAAACGTCATAAATAGATTATTATAACAATAAAAACGTCATAAATACGATCTCAAAAAATAGAAACCAATGGATTTAAACCTTAATCGCCGCAAATTCCTTTCCGGGGCTGTCGCCGGAACCCTGGGCCTCGCCCTGCTTGACCCGTCCGAATCCTTTTCTGCCGTGAAGGCAAACGGTAAACGAGTCGGGATCATCGGGCTTGACACTTCTCACAGCATCGCATTCGTGAAACAACTCAACGCTTCCGAGCCTTCACCCAAGTACAAAGGTTATAAGGTTGTAGCCGCATATCCGTACGGAAGCAGGGAGATAGAAAGCAGCTCCAGCCGGATTCCGGGCTATATCGAGGATGTCAAAAAGATGGACGTCAAAATAGCGGATTCTATAGCCGATCTTCTCCGGCAGGTCGACGTAGTGCTGCTCGAGACCAACGACGGCCGCCTGCATCTTGAGCAGGTGATCCCGGTTCTTAAAGCTGGAAAACGCGTTTTTATCGATAAGCCTATCGCAGCTAGCCTCAAAGATACACTGGCTATCTTTGAAGCATCAAAAAAATATAATGTCCCCTTATTTTCTGCTTCTTCGCTCCGCTACATAAAGGGTGTCGAAGGGCTCGACAAAAAGAAGGTAGTAGGCGCCGATGCCTATAGCCCTGCCAGCCTTGAAAAGACGCATCCCGACCTTTTCTGGTATGGGATACACGGCGTGGAAAGCCTCTTTACCGTAATGGGAACCGGTTGTAAGCAAGTAACAAGGGTACATACCGACGGAACAGATGTCGTAGTGGGCGTATGGGAAGGCGGACGTGTCGGTACTTTCCGGGGTACACGCACCGGAAAGGCCGGCTACGGTGGTACTATTTATACGACAGACGGCAACATCACAATGGGTCCTCATACCGGCTACGATCCTTTGCTTGAAGATATCATTGAATATTTCGAAACGGGTAAAATGCCCGTCACTCCGGAAGAAACCATAGAAATCTTCGCATTTATGGAGGCTGCAGACGAAAGTAAGCGCCAGGGAGGAATACCCGTCAAGCTGGCAGACGTATTGGCAAAAGCCGGGAAAAGCTGACCCAGCGACCTCTGAAACAACAAAAAAGGCTCAAAAGACTTTGTCTCAAGAGCCGTTTTTGTTGTTTCCAGGCCGGTTAAAATACATTAATTACCTCCTGTGCGTGCATGCATCACCCGATAGAGTATTTGGCTTCCAATTGATGTTTTAAGAACTGTCGCGCTTTCACCAGTTGGTTCTTTACAGTGTTTTTCGATATCTGCAGAGAAGAAGCTATTTCCTGGTAAGATTTGTTTTCCTCAAGGCTCATTTTCAGGATCTGCTTTCTCTTCGTCGACAGGCTGTCGACAGCACATTCCAGTTGGGACATCCGGATTTCGTACTCCTGGCTCTCATCCTGCGCGATCTGCTCGATCCGCTCAAAGTATTTCTGGCGCAGAAGCTGCTCTTTTTCCATTTTTTTCAGGAAATCGAAGGAAACATTCCTCAGGCAGGTATATAAATAGGAATTAAAGTTAAGCTCAGGCTTAATCTGATGCCTCCGCTCCCAAATTTTAATAAATACATCCTGAAGCATGTTCTCAGCCTCCGCTTCGTCTTTTACTATCGTATAGCAAAAACGCATGGCAGGCCCTTTGTAATGGTCAAACAAAACAGTAAATGCTGCCTTGTCGCCCTCTATCACCTGTTGTAGAATTACTTCGTTCATATATGTTTTATTAAGGAGTTGGATTTTCTAACTTTTAGCACCTCAGGCCCTTCCGCATCTTTTTGCATCCCGATACTGTCAGCCGAAGGAAAAATAGGGGGCCATGTTTTATCTGTCCACCGGCTAAGCTGCTTTATAGAGACACTATCAAAAACATTTTTGTACGATTTATATTTCGGATATAAATTTACAAGCCTTCTTTATTCTAGTCGTCGTATTTTGCGTAAATTAATCCTCTTTTTCCGCAAACAAGTCAGATTTAACATTCTGAACATAATACTACGCTTTTTCGGTAACCTGCGGATAGTCCTGACGCCCCTTCCCGGCGTAATGCTTATACAAGGATCGGAGTACCTGCCGGAAGAGGGGTTACCTATAACCCGGCCGTCACGACGACGCTCTTTTACCTAATACCATCGGTAACATTCATTTATAATATGCTAAAGCAGATCTCCCGGTCACTACATATCCTCCTGCTTATTTTAACTGCGTTTACTTCGGGGGCTCAGAATCAGGATTTCATAGTAAAAAGCTCGCTGATCTTTCCTTTGCAGCCCCGGCATGTCCATGGCAGCAGCATCGTTAAGCTTGCCAATGGCGATATGTTGGCTGCCTGGTTCCAGGGAAGCGGCGAGCGACGTGCCGATGATGTGGTTATTATGGGTGCCAGGCTGGAAAAAGGTAAGAGCCAGTGGAGCGCCCCGTTCCTGATGGCCGATACCCCCAACCTGCCCGATTGCAATCCGGTTCTCTTCCTGAACCAGAAAGGAAAGCTTTTCCTGGTATGGATTGCAGTCCAGGCAAACGAATGGGAAAACTCGATACTGAGGTTCCGGACTTCCTCAGATTTTTTAAAACCGGGCGCGCCCCGGTGGGACTGGCAGGATAACATTCTCCTCAACCCTGGTAAGGAATTTGAGGACGAAGTAGAAAAAAAGCTAAAAGAAATGCCCCGGCTGCATCACGGATGGGCTGCCTACGCTCCTGCTTATGACAAAATGATAGTCGAGGCGGCTAAAGATCCCAAAAAAAGGACTACCGGCTGGATGACCAGGATTAAACCGCTTACTTTCCCCGACGGCCGTATTATCCTTCCGCTGTATTCCGACGGTTTTAACTTTTCGATGATGGCCATTTCAGACGACTTTGGACAAACCTGGACTCCCGGGCTTCCGCTGGTGGGGCGCGGTCCGATCCAGCCCGCTCTCATTCAAAAGAAGAACGGGACTCTCGTGGCCTATATGCGTGACAGCGGTGACGCCCCTACCATGGTACAGATCAGTGAATCCGTCGACATGGGCAAAAGCTGGACACCTTCCGCGAAAACCGATATTCCCAATACCGCCAGCGTGGAAGTTCTTAAACTGCAGGACGGGAAATGGGCCTTTTTAGGTAATGATATCCTGGATGGACGCTACAGGCTGAGTCTTTATCTATCTGACGATGAAGGTGCTACCTGGAAATGGAAAGCCAGACTGGAGGACAGGAAGAAAGACGAAGGCGGTTACTCATACCCTTCAATGATTTCAGGAAATGACGGGCTTATTCATATTTCCTACTCGTTTCATCGGCAGAAAGATCAGAAATCTATCAGGTATGTCGTGGTAGACCCGGAGAAAATCTTAAAAGACGCTTCGCACCGGTCAGATTTAAATAACTAAGAAAAACAAATAGGTATAATTTTTATTCGAATGAAAAAAATCTCTTTATCAATTTTATGGCTGATATCCCTCCTGCCGGCAACAAAGGGTCAGGCCCAGCAACCGGTTCACTATGACAAGTCTTTTGAACAGGAGCATAGTATTAAATACGAGTGGTCGCAGGCTAACCAACCCCTCGTCGCAGCGGCGGCAGACCGTAACGGGAAGATACAGATAGTGGCCAACTCGGCCCTGTTTCATCCTAATGACGGGGAATTCCTGTTTCCCGGTAACCTGATCGTTGACAACAGCTACCGGTTCATGAAGGACAAGGCCATCAAAAATGTACTGCAGTACGACGGACAACTTGTATACCTATCAGATAAAGTAGTATTCAGTAACGCCTGGGCCGGTAAGCTCTACTCGGAACACGGATTGAAAAATGCGGTACTTTTCGACGGAGGAAAGGATTTTCAGTTTTTGGTATCGGATGGAAAATCACTGCATTTTGTAAAGGATTCGCAAATCCTCTGGAAGGGCAATCTCAAGTCCGACGATGTCATCGGTATCCGCTACCAGGAAAACGCGAATGCTTTCTGGATACTTGGAAAGAATACGCTTAACGTCTTTTCTCCTTCCTCAAAAACGCTGAACCAGGTCTTCAAAGGAGCCGGTTTTACTGCTTTTGACATAGCTGCCGCCAAAAACCAGGTAATAATAGGTACGCGCGACGGCTATATAGCCTATAATATCAGTACCGGTGAGCAGGACGGTCCTATTAATAAAAGACTTCCCTGGACAGAGATCAATTCGGTAACCCAGATCGGTGACAAAACCTGGTTCGGAACTACCCGGGGAGCGTTTGCATTAAGGAAAGACGGGAAATTCGACTATTATAACGGCGAAAGATGGATCCTAGACAACAATGTCAGGTCTGTCTCTGCCGGCCCCGGTAACTCCGTACTCCTGCTGACCCCCAAAGGAATGAGCCAGCTTGTATTCAGGCAATGGACCTTACAGGAAAAGGCAGCCTTTTACGACAGGCAGGTACGGTCGAGGCATATCCGCAACGGGTTCAACTCGACACTAAGTGGTATGCAGAAAGGAAATGTAAATACCGGGTATCTCGACGACTCCGACAACGACGGTTTGTGGACTTCCATGTACCTGGGAGGCGAAGCTTTCCGTTATGCGGTAACCCGCGATCCTGAAGCGCTGGCAAACTGCCGCGAGTCGCTGGATGCAATGGAAAGGCTCTACAGCATCAATCCGGTACCGGGCTTCCCGGCCCGTTCATTCGAGCGTACAGGACATATGAAAGAGCTGTCAGACCCTGACAGATGGCAGCGCAGTGCGTATCCCGACTGGGATTGGAAAGCTACTACCAGCAGTGATGAAGCCATAGGACATGCTTTTGTATTCGGCGTACTTGCCGAGCTGATCGACGACGAGGATATCAGGAGTCGCTCCATTATGCTTATCGACACGCTGATGAGCCATATCATCAGCAACGATATGTACCTGATCGATTTTGACGGGAAGCCTACCCAGTGGGGAAAATGGCATCCGGATTATGTTAATTCCTTCCCTTTATCGGTAGGAGACCGCAAGCTGAACTCTTCCAATATCGTGGCTATGCTCCAGACGGCCTACCATTTCACGAAAAAGGAAAAATATAAAACCAAGGCATTTGAGCTGATGCATAAGTATGGGTATTTCGAAAACCTGATGAGGCCGATAGAAATGGTCGGAAAGACTGCCGATGCCGACGAGCTCAGCAAGCTGCTTTCTGACGGCTGGAATCACTCAGACGACGAAATGTACTTCCTCGGCTACTGGGGCCTGTACCGCTACGCCTTTAACGATACGCTGAAAACTCATTACAAAAATGCCATCATCGACCATTGGGAGGCAGAGCGGCCCGAAAAGGAAGGACTCTGGAATATATTCACCGCTTTGACCGGCACCAGTGAGTTTGACCTCAAAGAAGCGGTATGGTACCTGCAGGAGCATCCGCTCGACCTGGTTAACTGGAGCATAGAAAACAGTCACCGGAAGGATATCGACCTGGTCGAACTCAATTTCCGGAAACAGACTACGAAAGAGGTGCTTCCTCCCGATGAAAGGCAGATCCAGAGACATAACGCCAACATGTTTACGCTCGACCGCCGGCACGGTAACGGCAATGGAGAGCACAGTGCGGGCGATATCTGGCTGCTCCCCTACTGGCTTGGCAGGTATCTTGGAGTCATATCGGCAGAGATAAGGTAATAAGGTTTAAGCTATCAGTTATTAGCTGTCAGTGGTTACCTGGCTCACGCCTTGTCCCTGACAGCTAATATTTTTTTAAGAAAGCCTGTCTTTGAAGCTCTCGTAACCGAAGGATTTAACAAGGCGGAAGCTACCGTCGCTTTGAAGGATCCCGATAGACGGCAGGTTCACACCGTTGAATGTCGTGGTCTTTACCATGGTATAGTGGATCATATCTTCAAAAACCAGCCTGTCTCCTACTTTGAGAGGCTTGTCAAAAGAATAATCGCCCATGAAATCCCCCGCCAGGCAGGTCATTCCTCCCAGGCGGTAAGTGGGCAGGCCCCCGACCGGCTCGTGGTACGCTCCTCTTATGTAGGGCTTGTAAGGCATTTCAAGGGTGTCGGGCATATGAGCTGCAAACGAAGTGTCCAGTATTGCTACGTTGATCCCCTGGCTGTCGATCACATCTAAAACAGTGGCTACCAGCACCCCGGTTCTCCAGGCAATGGCGGAGCCCGGTTCAAGAATGACCCGGAGGTTATATTTTTCTCTTACTGCCCTTACCAGGTCGACCAGCAGCGCGGTGTCGTATCCTTCCCGCGTCATCAGGTGGCCGCCGCCCATATTGAGCCATCGGGCCTGGTGCAGCAGATCCCCAAAGCGGCTTTCCAGCGCATCGAGGGTCCGTTTGAGGGTATGCGAATCGTTTTCGCAGAGTGTATGGAAGTGCAGGCCCTCGATTCCTTCAGGCAATACATCACCTATAAGATTTCGTGTCACGCCAAGGCGCGATCCCGGTACACAGGGATTATACATATCGACTTCCACTTCGGAATACTGCGGGTTTACCCGGAGCCCGCATGATATTTTTTCGGCAGGATACTGCTCATTGTATAGAGCTACCTCTTCTCTGAACCTCTCCCATTGATTCAGGGAGTTAAATGTGATATGGCTGCTCCTTTCCATTACCTCCCGGAATTCATGTGGTAGGTAAGCCGGTATGTAGGTATGGGCCTTACAGCCGAGGTAGTCGTTGATCAGTCGTATTTCGTTGAGAGAACTGGCCGTAGCCCCGCTGAGATATTCCTTAACTACCGGGAAGGCGCTGAACATCGAAAAGCCTTTCAACGCCAGGATAATCCGGCCGCCCGACAATTCCTGTACCGAACTGATCAGTTCCAGGTTTTTCCTCAGTAGAGATTCTTCCAGGATAAAGCAGGGAGAAGGGGCAGCAGCATAAGGTAAAGAATGGGACATTTTATTCGGGTTAATGTATGGAAAGCCAGGCGCCTGTCCCGAACAGGACTACAAAAAGAAGCGTAGAAAGCGCCATTTGCTTCAGGTAGGGATCGAGCTCTCCGGGAGAATGCTTTCGACTGACAGCCAGTCCGTTGGCGATAATAAGAGGGAAGCTTAGCAGGAACAGATACTCCCATGCCGATACGGCAGTCTGTAGAGCATATACCAGGGTGAAAAGCATTCCCAGGATAAGAATAGCCCAATGGTATCTTACCGCATTTTGCCTGCCGATCCTCACAGGGATGGAGTTTTTACCGGTAGCCATGTCCGATTCTATATCGCGGATATTGTTGATATTGAGCACGGCTACGGCAAACAACCCGCAACTGGTGGCAGGTAGCACCTGCTGCCAATCCCATTGCAGCGTATGAAGATAATTACTGCCCAACACGCCGACCCACCCGAAGAAAACAAACACCGAAAGATCTCCGAGCCCTATATACCCGTAGGGTTTCTTACCGGCGGTATAGGTAATGGCGGCCAGTATACAAAGCAAACCCAGCGCGAGAAATCCCCAGAAAGCTCCGGGTTGTGCATTTTTCAGCGAAATAACAAGCAGCGAAATACCGGAAGCCAGCGAAAAAACAGAAAAAAGAATAATAGCGCCGCGCATCCCCTTTGCCGATATCACTCCTTTCTGAACCGCCCGGTCGGGGCCCTGGCGCAGGTCGGTGTCCTTACCGTTTACGGCGTCGCCATAGTCGTTGGCAAAGTTGGAAAGCACCTGCAGCAGCACGGTCGTCAGTACACTCAGCAGGCAGACAGTCCAGCTAAACCTATCTTTGGTAGCAGCCAGGAAGCTTCCCATGATAATGCTGGCAAGCGCCAGGGGCAGAGTCCTGGGCCTGGCAGCGGCAATCCAGTGGTTCATGAAAAAAACTACAGGTAAAAGGCTATAAGCCGATGGCTTCCAGGAATTCCTTGTCTTCAGGCTTTATTTTGGAAGCAAAGAAATGTGTCAGGTTCCCTTTTTCATCCACCACATACTTACAGAAATTCCAGGTGGGCGCCTTGTCGTTCCATCCGTTCAGCGATTTGGTCGACAGCCATTTGTAAAGCGGATGCTGGTCTTCCCCGATCACTTCTATTTTTTCAAACATCGGGAACGAAACCCCGTAGTTTTTCTGGCAAAACTCGGCTATCTCCGCATTGGTGCCCGGCTCCTGGCCTCCGAAGTTATTGGCAGGAAAACCCAGCACTACCACCTTATCTCCATGCTTCTCGAAAAAGGCCTCCCAATCAGCGTATTGCTTGGTAAAGCCGCATTTGGATGCGGTGTTGAGCAGCACAACTTTCTTACCCTTATAAACCGACAAATCAACCGGCTTCCCTCCTTCCAGAGGCACCATTTTGAACTCATACAGCGAGCCTTTTGCCGTACTGGCATCAGGAATGGTATTAAAATCACTTTTATCGGCAAAGATGCCGCTGATCAGGCTCCCGAGCATTATCAAAACTGTTTTAAAGTATTCCATTTCGAATGTTGTTTAACGCGTGAAACAACTCTTGTTTATAAAAAGGTAAATTTACCAAAAAAATTCATCACATCCTCTCCGGAACCTCTATCCCGAGCAACCCGAACGCATGGGCGATCGTCCGGGCCACACATTCGGAAAGCACTACCCGCAGCGATACGGCGCGCGGGTCAGGATCCGAAAATATAGACAGCTCGGCATAGAACTGGTTATAGGTTTTAGCCAGATCGTAAGCATAGATAGAAATGAGCGACGGTGAGTAAGCCCGTGCAGCATCCGCTACCCTATCCGGGTACTGGCTTAGCAGGAAGATGATATCCCGTTCTGCAGGCTTCAGCTCGTAGTCCGCGCCGGGAAGCTTTCCCTCCACCCCGTTCTGAGCTGCTTTCCTGATCACAGACCGTATCCGCGCGTGGGTGTACTGCACGAAAGGACCGGTATTCCCCTGGAAATCGATCGATTCCTCGGGGTTAAAGAGCATCCTTTTTTTGGGATCTACTTTCAGAAGAAAATATTTAAGCGCACCGAGGGCAAGCATCCTGTACAGGCGTTTTGCCTCTTCATCTTCGAAATCTTCTATCTTTCCCAGCTCCTTTGTACGCGTTTCGGCGGTATGCTCCATTTGGGCGACGAGTTCGTCGGCGTCTACCACCGTTCCCTCCCGCGACTTCATTTTACCCGAAGGCAGATCCACCATTCCGTAGCTGAGGTGATAGCAGCCGTCTGCGTAGCTTCTGCCCAATCTTTTTAAAATAGCAAACAGTACTTCGAAATGATAATCCTGCTCGTTGCCCACCACCCATATCATCTGTCCGGCACCGTATTCACGGTATTTCAGCTCGGTAGTACCTATATCCTGGGTAATATAAACGGAGGTCCCGTTAGCTCTCAGCACAAGCTTCTGATCGAGCCCTTCTTCTGTCAGGTCGATCCATACCGAGCCGTCCTCTTTTTTATAGAATACTCCCTTCGCGAGCCCTTCTTCCACCAGGTCTTTCCCTAGCAGGTAGGTATCCGACTCGTAGTAGGTTTTATCGAATGAGATCCCGATCTGTCGATAGGTTTCGTCAAACCCCTGGTAAGCCCATTGGTTCATCTGTTTCCACAAGTCAACTGTAGCCTGGTCGCCGTTTTCCCAATCTACCAGCATTTTCTGCGCTTCCACGATCCACGGCGCATTTTTCGCAGCCTCTTCCGGAGTCTGGCCTGCCGCGGTCAGCTCAGCGATCTGCTGTTTATAGGCCTTGTCGAACTCAACGTAATACTTACCTGCAAAATGATCTCCTTTCAGACCCGACGACTCCGGAGTTTCCCCTTTACCCAGCTCTTTATAGGCCAGCATCGACTTGCAGATGTGAATCCCGCGGTCATTGACAAGACATACTTTTATGACCTCGTCACCGTTAGCGAAGAGTATCCTCGACACGGAATCACCTAAAAAGTTATTCCTCAGGTGTCCGAGGTGAAGCGGTTTATTGGTATTGGGGGATGAAAATTCGATAAGGACCTTCCTGCCGGAGTCGGGCTGGCTGCCAAAACCCGCGTCAGACCATGCATTCTGTAATACATCTATCCATACGTTGTCCTTCAGACTGAGATTCAGGAATCCCTGTACTACATTGAAAGAGGAAATATACGGGCTGTTTGCACTCAGGTATTCTCCAAGAAGGCCGGCAATTTCTGCAGGAGCTTTTTTCAGGGTTTTGGAAAGCGGGAAGGTAACAAAGGTATAGTACCCCTCGAATTCCCTCCTGGTGGGCTGAAGGGTTACTTCCTGATCTTCCAGGCCCAGACAGGCATGAATGGCTTTTTCTACTTCTTCCTTGATAATCTGCTCCAAATGCATAAAATAGGTTCGACTTTTTAACAACGGCAAAAATAAGGGAAAATAAGGGGCAAGCCAGAAAACAGGAGGTATTAAATCGGGCATGCAGGATGAGTTGATTTCTTTTTTTCGTAACTTTCCAATATGTGCGGGGGATTATACCCAGCATTCAGCCTTGAAAACGATGTCTCCAGGAAATAAAATAATGCTGATCGCAACTTGCCCGTATCACTTTCCCCGGTATCCCTGGCTATACTGTATTTCATTGCTTTTTCTTTCTATCTTTTTTTTTCCTTCGGAATCATACGCTCAGCTTGAAAAAGTACAGCACGTGGAATTCCTTGCATCGTCGACGGCCGACGAGCGGTTCGAGGTATTTCCGCTGGGTGAGCAGGGATCGCTGGTCCTGGTGAGGACGGGGGTTTTCGGCAATCGTGGTGAGGAATGGAAATTTGTGAAGCTGGATACCGATCTTAAGTCGGTCTGGACCGGCACTTATGAGCTGAGTTTCAGGTATGTCCCGGTAATGGCCTACCAGAATGACGCCTATGCTTATTGGGTGTTTGCCGAACCGGATACGGATAAATTCCTCTTCCTGCAGGTAAACCTGGAGACGGGCTACAGCGACGTGCATGAAGGCAAGTTGCTGGCCAACATCGACATTCATCATTTCAAGGTAATGGAAAGCAAGGCGATCCTGGCAGGTTATCACCGTGCGAGACCGGTAGTGGTGGTGTTTTCCTTTTTTGACAAAACGACAAGGGTACTGCCCGGGCTGTATGAAAAGAACTCCGAGCTGAACGGGGTCGACATCAACGAGCACGACGGACTGATCAACGTGATCACGTATGCCTTCCGGAAACGCCAGTGCCTTTTCCAGATCAAGACTTACAACTACGAGGGGAAATTATTAAAAACCACTACGCTAACCGACGAAGATTACAGCATTATTTCCGGACAGATCGTACCGCTCAATGAAAACGACTCTTACCTGATCGGGAACTACTCGGTCGGGTGCACTCCCTTTTCCCAGGGGCTTTACATTTCTCATATCATAGATACGGAACCGGAAAAGCTGGAATATATTGAATTTTCCGAACTGGAGAATTTCTTCAACTATATGAGTCCTAAGCGGAAAGCCAGGATGATGGCCCGGATCGGGAAACGGAAATCGCTGGGGAAAGAAAACAAGTTCCGTTACAGGCTGCTCCTTCATAACCTCATCGAAACGGAAACCGAGATCCTGCTGGTGGCTGAAGTCTACTACCCCAACTACAGGAGCTATAGTACTGTGGGGAATGGTATGAACAGTTTCGGGCGGGGTTCTTCTATCAGGGCGCAGGAAGGGTTTCGTTATACCCACGCCATCGTTTGCGGTTTCGATAAGAACGGGCGATATAAGTGGGACAACAGCTTCGCAATAAAAAACCTGACCAGCTATGAACTCCAGGAGATGGTCCAGCTCTCACGCTTCGGCGACTACTGGGTACTGGCTTATCCCGACGAAGGCAACATCCATACCGAAGTAATCAAAAGAGAGAAGGTGGTGGTTGAAAGCAAAAAACACGAAATACAGCCCAAATCGAGAAGCATGTTTTACAATGAAAATGCAAGCCTTGCCGCATGGTATGACAGGTATTTCATGGCTTTCGGCAGGCAGAAACCGGAAAATGCTCCTCCGGGATCGCAAAAGGAGGTATATTATATTACCAAGCTGACCTACCACGTCGACCCGGAAACGGGGATCCCTTTGTCTGACACTTCGGTCAATTCAAAAACCTCCTCACAAAAAAAATCAGCAGATTCAACAGCAAACTGACGAGTATAAGCGAAGTCACCGGGAAATAGAAGCGAAAGTTTTCCTTTTCCACTCTTATGTCGCCGGGCAATCTGCCAAACCAGTTCAGCTTATCGCCTGCAAAATAGATCACGAGGCCTGCGAGGATCAGCAGCACGCCGGCGCCTATGACCAGTTTTCCGATATTGGGATTCATTCAGAGAACATATAAAGGCTTTTCTCAGCCGACGAGCCAGATACGGTCAGAGTCAAACCCTTGTTCCTTCCATTCCACTTGTACTTTCTGTTCTTCGCCTGTATTTACCTTCATACCCACATAGTCAGGGCCGATCGGCAAATGCCGGTTATAACGTCGATCGATGAGCACGAGCAGTTCCACCAGCGTAGGACGTCCGAAAGCGGTCATAGCATCCAAAGCAGCTCTTACCATTCTGCCCGTTGCCATCACGTCGTCGATCAGGATCACCTTCTTGTTCTCAATGAGAAAAGGCACCTGCGTTTTATTGGGCAATAACGGAGATTCCCTCCTCCGGAAATCATCCCTGGAGAAAGTAGCGTCGAGATACCCGAGCGGGATTTCGTTACCGGTCAATACTGTCAATTCCTTTACGATCCGTTCTGCCAGATGGATTCCCCTTGGCTGGAGGCCAAGGATAACAGACTCGCTGAAATCCTGATGATTTTCTATTAATTGCTGGCAAAACCTGCTGGTCATAATCTCCAGCAATGGACTCTCCAGAATCAGTCGTTTTTGGGCCATTCAAATAAAAGTTGGAATTTCGGAGTCAATTTAACCCTGTAAACATTAACTACCTTACAAATTTATGAAATATCTCATAGCCGGGTTGGGAAATATAGGACCGGAATACGCTTTAACACGCCATAATGTCGGGTTTATGGTGGTAGACCGGCTGGCGGCACAGGAGGATTTCCGGTTTTCTTTTGAGAAACTGGCCTACACGGCCGTCTGGAAATACAAAGGCCGTACCCTGCATTTCATTAAGCCCACTACCTATATGAACCTCAGCGGTAAAGCCGTAGCTTATTACTTACAGGCATATGGAATCCCCAAAGAAAACCTTCTCGTGATAGTAGACGAGCTCCAGCTGCCTTTCGGAACCCTCCGTATCAAGCCCAAGGGATCAGACGGCGGGCATAACGGTCTTAAAAGCCTGCAGGAAAGCCTGGGAGGCCAGGATTATTGCCGGCTGCGTTTCGGGATCGGCAATGGTTTTCCGAAAGGACGACAGGTAGATTATGTACTGGGTATGTTTGGTAAAGAAGAAATGGAAGAGCTTCCCGGCTACCTGGATAAGGCCGGGGAAATGATCTGTTCTTTCTGTTTGCACGGGCTACAGGCAACCATGAACAATTTTAATCGTTAATTGTACTTTTAAATGAATTTGAAAGAAACTCGCAAAATCCCATATTTATTTTTAAAAATAATTTAATAAATGTTTTTACACAGAAATCAAAATAATATTCTTTTTTAATGCATAAAACAGAATAAAATAACATAAATCTACCAATCAAATAGATAGATATGCATGCATAACAAATTATACAAAAACCATTTATGAAAAAATAATTGAACAAAACCGTGATAATTAAAAAAAATCATCTACCTTTGCATTGTCGTTGATCAAATGAGGCGGAAGAAAAAATAAAATGAGCAGTTTGAGTGACTTCGGCAGAAACTTTACGTCATAATAATGAAGCGCCACAAGGGCAATTCACAAGTAAAGTTGAGTTTTCTTTAGAAAAGGTTAAGGGTTTAGGAATAGTCAGCATAAAGCCGTCTCACATGAGGCGGCTTTATCTTTTTCAGGGGTATATGAATTGCCCCCCTGAAGGAACGACCAAACTGGTAGACAGGAGGAGAAGATCCGGTAGGATCGCCCTGCTCTTTCTATGCCGAATCCAGCTATATCAATAAGACAAGCACCTCCACAAGAAATAGGCTTGATCCACAACCTTCCCAGGATTATTATAAATTGAACATCATCACGATCAGTAAGACAGAAATCCCTATCCCGATCCCTGCCAACCATTGTCCCATTCGTAACCGACGGGCATTCGGGTGGTTCTTAAAGGTGGTCCGAAGCAGCTTTTTCCGTATGGAAAAGGCGGCAATTCCTGAAATTACAGCCACCACAAAGGAGACTCCGATAAGTGGAAGGGGGTCAAAAGGCATTGAAAAATAGTTCCAAAACATGACGTGAGAAGCAACAGAACCAATCACTGAAAATGCGCCGAAAATGCGGGGAGCAGCTAATTCTTTGATATGCGCGGAGTCTGCCTGTACCTTTTGGAGAGAGTCTTTTGCGTATTCCGGATCGATACGATACTCCAGGTAACCGAATGCATGGATGGACATTCCCATCCAGAGCGTAATTAGTAGTGATCTTTTCATAGTAGCGGGGATGGTTGGAAAAACAATGAGTAAAGGAAACAGGATTCACCGGATAGCTATATTGTTGTAGATTAAAGAACCGGCTTGTCGGCCGACAATAATTTTTGTTGATAAGAATCAATTGATTTTTAAAACCGTCGCCACAAATTATGAAGAAGGAACCCGGTAATATTTTGAAATTTTGTAAATTACTTTTTTCAATCCTATTCCCCCGACTATGAAACCACTCAATAGAATATTGAGAGCAATAGAAGCCGTACAGGCTTCTCCGGAAAAAGATGCGCTTCTCGGTAGTTTTAGCCCCTACGTAATACCTAAAGGACGTGTACTGGTGACGCAGGGCCAGGTAAGCCCGACCATATACTTCATTGTAAAAGGTGTGATGCGAATCTATTATACGCGAGGCTCCGAAGATATCACCTCATTATTGATCTCAGACGGAGAAGCCGTTTGTATAGCAGCCAGTTTTTTCCGTCAAAAGCCCTCGGAAGAGATCCTGGAAACCCTGGAGGATTGTACTGTATGCTCACTTTCATACGAAAACTATCGCAGTCTGGCCAAACTGGACCCGGAAATTGCCGATATTGCCATCCGGTTACTGGAAGAGCAATTGATCAGTTTCGGAGAAAGAATCAAGACCTTTAAGTTTTTGTCGGTCGAAAAACGTATAGCACACTATATTAGTCAGCCTTCGTCGCTTTTCCGACGTATACCGGATGTTTACATCGCTACTTATCTGGGCACTACCAGCGCGACTTTTAGCCGGAACCTGAAAATGGTAAATTTAAACTCTGCGAAATCAGGTGTTCCCTGGCTTTTAACTGCTACAACTTTCTGTATCGGCTAAAATCCGGCACCAGCTCCCGGTTAAACCCATCAGATCCCCTTACTAAGCTCCAGCATCCTTGCTACCGATTCATATGCTTTGACACGAATATCTTCCGGCACGAAAATCTCGGGCTGCTCGTAAAGGAGCGCATTGTATACCTTTTCAAGCGTATTCATTTTCATGTAGGGGCATTCCGAGCAGGCGCAGGTATTATTGTCATTGCCCGGCGCGGGAATGAGCTTTTTCTCCGGAACCGATTCCTTCATCTTATGCAGGATCCCCGCTTCTGTAGCGACGATAAATTTCTGATGCGGCGATTCCTTTACAAAACGCAGCAGGCCGGTAGTAGAGCTCACAAAATCTGCTTTCATCAGGATATCCTCCTTACACTCGGGGTGCGCGATCAGAAGCGCGTCCGGGTTTTCGGTCATGAGCTTCGCGAGCTTTTCCCGCGAGATATCGATATGTACAATGCAGGCTCCGTCCCAAAGCACCATATCGCGGCCCGTTTTGTGAGCTACATAACGCCCCAGGTTGGCATCCGGCGCAAAAATAATCTTCTGATCTTCCGGCAGGCTGTTAACAATATGCAACGCGTTGGAAGATGTACACACAATGTCCGTCAGCGCTTTTATTTCTGCCGAACAGTTGATATAGCTGATGACGATATGATCGGGATATTGTGCCTTAAAGGCGGCAAAGCGGTCGGCCGGGGCCGAATCGGCCAGGGAACAACCTGCATTCAGGTCGGGTATTACTACTTTTTTCTGCGGACTGAGAATTTTTGCGGTTTCTCCCATGAAATGCACTCCGCAGAAAAGAATAAGGTCGGCGTCGGTAGAGGCGGCCTGCTGCGACAAGCCCAGGCTGTCGCCTATAAAATCTGCCAGATCCTGGATAGCCCCGTCAACATAATAGTGAGCGAGCAGTACTGCATTTTTTTCTTTCTTCAGCCGGGTGATTTCAGCCGCCAGGTCTATCGTGCCGGCCACCGCTTCATTCACATACCCGTAGCGTGCTACCTGTTTTTTTATTTCTTCCTGAGATGTCATCGACGATACCTGATTACCTTTTAATCCTGACTATGCCTGTTTGCTATTGGAATCCAATCGGACAACTAAGTAACAAAAAAAGGGAGGAAAATATTCGGGCCTGCCTGTGTTTATACAATTTCTATATAGAAGAGCCCGGAGTCCGCATAAAAGTATCAGGACCGGCACATACGCACTGTTCAGATAGCGCCTTGTTGTCTTACGACAAGTAAATATATTGTCGCAGAACAAGACAGGGCTTTGCCTGACAACAATATAACAGTCTAAAAAATATTCAGAACTTGTCTGAGAAGTTTTTATTCCTTAAAACAGGATATTTAACACTACTTTATTCCCATGAAAAAGCTCTTTCTAACCTCCGCTATATGCCTGCTGCTCTCTATAGGCAGCAACGCGCAGCAAAATTACAGACACGAAGTCCGGCTCAGCGCCGGGCTGTGGGCTTCCGAATATGCGGCCGTTGAAGGCTATGCCAACCTTCTTGTGATGTTTTTATTAAGAGAGACTATCAAGCCTTACCAACGGAGTAATGGCCTCTATGGCACTTACCGCTACAGGATTTCACGTAGATTTTCGGCTGGGGTTACGGCGGGAGCGACATTGCTGAACACCGACGAGTCTCTTTTCGGATATTCCCCTGAGTCCGGCGATTACCGGTACATTTCCGCCCTGTTTGCTGCCGAAGCACAATTTCACTATTTCGACGGCCCGATATGGTGCCTGTACAGCATGGCAGGCGGAGGTGTGGGCAATGCCTTTGAAAGAAATTCCGCCGCTGCTTCAGGCGTTGTCGAAAAAAGCAGGTCCCCGCTAATGATCATGCAGATCAGCCCTATAGGCATACGGTGCGGTAAAACCGTCGGCATATTTGCTGAGCTGGGATATGGTTACAAAGGGATATTGAACACGGGTATCAGCGTCCGGTTCTGATAGCCGGCCGGTTACCTGACGAAAAATCATTTGCTGCAAACAGCTCCTTACTTATCATGAATCAATGAATGCTTCCTGCAGGTTTGCTACTTTTGCAACAGGTTTATACGACAATTACAACTTTTTGCATGATGGAACTCGGGATCAGTATGT